>NZ_KI391939.1:2616908-2670164 GCF_000162375.2 Acinetobacter sp. RUH 2624
GACATTATTGGTGGGGTAACTGGTGCTATCGGCAGTGTAACTGGTGGCGCTACTGGTGGCAACCCGCTTGGTACTGTAACTGACATTATTGGTGGTGTAACGGGCGCTATCGGCGGTGTTACTGGTGGCGCTACTAGCGGTAATCCTCTTGGTACTGTGACTGACATTATCGGTGGTGTAACGGGCGGGATTATTGGTGGTGGTACATCTCCTATTTCCCCGGTTGTTGATGCCGTTCAAAGTGGTATTGATGTTCTTCAAGGTGTGGAAAGTTTAAAAACTAGTATTATTAATACAGGCATTAATACTGTTGCGGACACTGTAGTTGGCGTACTTCCTCAAACTGAACACCCTGTTACTGATATTGCTCACCTCGGTACATTAACTTTTGAAACTTCTCGCGATACTGTAAATGGTGCGCTTGAAGTTGTATCTGATTTAGTGGGCGGCAATATCCAAGGTGCAACTGATCATGCGACTGGTATTGTCAACACTCTCGTTTCAAATGGCACAACTGCGACTGGCATTTTAACCGACATTCTTGGTGGCGTAACTGGTGTTATTGGTGGTGTTACTGGTGGTGTAGGCGGTGATAGTCCACTTGGCACTGTAACTGACATTATTGGTGGTTTAACTGGTGGTGCTACTGGAAGTAACCCACTTGGCACAGTTACCGATATTATTGGTGGTGTGACTGGGGGTACAGCTGGCAGCAACCCTATCGGTGTCGTAACAGATATCGTAGGTAGCTTAACTGGTGGCGTAACTGGTACAGGTGGCACAGATGTTATTTCTAACTTATTAGGTGGAGTAACTGGTAACTTAGGCGGAGTAACTTCTACAGTATCTAACGTAACAGACACGGTTCATACTTTAGTACCTCAGTCACTACTTACTGACCACTTCTTAAATATCTCTGTACACACTGTTTAATAATCTTCAAGAAAGCCACTGATAAAGTGGCTTTCTTTTTTAAATATATTTTTAAATATTAATTAATAATTAATTCATCACTTGCCATCTATAATACTTCTTATGTGCTAGCTCTAACATTGCAGAATCATTAGGAGTATCTCCATAAGCATAAATTGTAGAATATTGGGTTAGGTCATATTTATTTTTTATTCTATTTACTTTTTCTAAATAACCACAATCACCATTAATAAAATTACCCGTTAAAATACCATTATCTATTTCAAGTTGATTACAGATAACGGCCAAATCTAAAGACTGACACCAATTTTCTAAATAAACACCCAATGAAGCGGATACCACAACAACCTGATCTCCTTGCTGTTTATGCCAGTGAATACGTTCTAAAGCATTTTCACGAATACAGGTAGGAATTACCGTTTTAGCAAACTCTTGTCCCATATATTTTAGAGAGTTTGCATCATAGCCTATATATCCCACCTGACAGAGCTTAGTTCGTATGGTTTTATCCGTTACCCATCCGAACTTATATCCTGCAATATAAGGCGCAAGCCGAAGACCACCTAATATTTGAGTTTTTCTACTCAAAGAGAATTTAAGAAATAAACTAAAAGTATCGTTATGAGTGATCGTGCCATCAAAGTCAAATAAAGCCAGATTCATTTATCATTATCTCTAATATAATTAAAAAGTTATAAATTTAGATTTTTAAAATTTTACTAAATAACAGGCACAAAAAAACCGCTATAAAAGCGGTTAATTCTTCAAGTTGGTGCGCTCAGAGAGATTCGAACTCCCGACCCCTTAGTTCGTAGCCAAGTGCTCTATCCAGCTGAGCTATGAGCGCGTAACTTGTGTGCTTTTCAGCGATTCGTTCTGTTTTACTTGGTGCGCTCAGAGAGATTCGAACTCCCGACCCCTTAGTTCGTAGCCAAGTGCTCTATCCAGCTGAGCTATGAGCGCATTAAGTAAATGGCGGTGAGAGAGGGATTCGAACCCTCGATACCAGTAATAGGTATGCTTCCTTAGCAGGGAAGTGATTTCAGCCACTCATCCACCTCACCGGAACGAGCCGCCATAATACAAACTAAAACCTTATTGTTCAAGTCATCATACTGAAATTTTCTTATTTTTTCGTTCAATGAATTATTTTTTAAGCAATTTCCTTATTATTTTCGTCTTTTTCGATCAAACGCTTGTTAAGATAGATATTATTTCTTCATTAAAATACAGTAGCGCATAACACATTATTGCAAACCTAAACGTGCAGTTCGGGTCTGCATGACTTATGCTAAACTTATCTGCCAAGCGTGAAACCAAAAGACATGACAAAAAACTGGGCTGATCCCGAAGCGAAAGCTGAAGCTGAACGTTATGACAATCCTATTCCAAGCCGTACTCTAATATTAGATACGTTGGAACAATTGCAAACGCCGCAATCTCATGCAGAACTTGTTGACCATTTTCATATTCAAGACCAAAAAAGTATCGAAGCTTTAAGCCATCGCTTAAGTGCAATGGTTCGTGATGGCCAAATCATGAAAGAAGGGTTCAAGTTTCAGTTAGTGGCAGACCAACCAACCTATGAAGCCACTGTCTATATTAATAGTAAAGGTTTAGGCACTGCACATATTGATGGCCAAGATGATCTTTTGCTTCCTGAGCGCGAGTTACGTTTAGTCTTTAACGGCGATCGCGTCCGAGTTCGGCAGACCTCAGTAGACCGAAAAGGTAAACCGTGGGGTTTCATTACCGAGGTTCTCCAACACCGTGTAAAACAGTTAATTGGTAAATTGTCGATACACGAGGGTGAATACTTTATTCAACCCAATAATCCAAATCAGCATCAACCTATCCCATTAGAAAAAGAATTAGTTGCACATGCCAAAGCAAATGTTGGCGATATGCTTCGTGTTGCTATCGATACCTATCCAACCCGCGAAGAGTTTGCTACGGCGCATATTATTCAATCTATGGCCGATAAAGCGGATACAGAAATTATTATCCCACAAACCATTCTTGAGTTTGGCTTGCCTTATGAATTCCCAGATGAAGTTATAAAAGAAGCAGAAAGTTTTAAGGAACCTTCTGCACAAGACCGGGAAGGTCGAGTTGATTTAAGAGATTTAGCACTCGTCACAATCGATGGTGAAGATGCTCGAGATTTCGATGATGCTGTGTATGCAGAAAAACGTCCTGGGGGCGGTTATCGCGTTGTTGTAGCAATTGCTGATGTAAGCCACTATGTACGCCTAGGCTCGGCACTAAATGAAGAAGCAGAAGAACGTGGTACTTCAGTTTACTTCCCTCATTTTGTTTTACCAATGCTACCAGAAGCATTATCAAATGGATTGTGCTCACTTAACCCACACGTAGATCGTTTATGTATGGTCTGTGACTTGAAGCTCTCACGTACGGGCCGCGTAACTGGTTATGAGTTTTATCCATCGGTAATGCATTCAAAAGCGCGTTTGACCTATACACAGGTGGCGCAATACTTTGACGGTGCAACTGATGCAATTCCAAAAGATCGTGATATTCACAAATCGCTAAATACGCTTTTCCAGCTTTATCAGATTTTGAAAAATTTACGTGCTGATCGTCATGCAATGGAGTTTGAAACCATTGAAACGTACATGACTTTTGATGAGCTGGGCGGAATTAAAGAAATTTTGCCACGTACACGTAATGAAGCACACAAACTGATTGAAGAATGTATGTTGCTTGCTAACGTTGCTGCGGCTGAATATGCATTAGAACATGATATTCCAATGTTATATCGCGTACACGAAGCGCCTGAGTTCTCACGTATTCAGAAAGTAAAAGACTTTGTAAAACTTCTTGGCTTACCGTTCCCCGACCAACCAACTCAAGCAGATTATCAAAAAGTTATTGAGGCAACTAAAGACCGCATTGATGCGCCAAGCATTCATGCAGTGTTATTACGCTCAATGATGCAAGCTTACTATGGTGCAAAAAATGCCGGTCACTATGGTTTAGCTTATGAAGCTTATACACACTTCACTTCACCAATTCGCCGCTACCCAGATTTATTGTTACATCGTGCCATTAAAGCGCATCTTAAACAAAAGCCTTATCCGCTTTCTGGTGCGGCTTTAGATGATGCTGGTGAACATTTCTCTCAAACCGAGCGTCGTGCTGATGAAGCATCTCGTAGTGTAACGACTTGGTTAAAGTGCCACTATATGCAACAGCACTTAGGTGATGAGTTCATTGGTATTGTAAGTGCTGTCACTGAATTTGGTCTATTCGTTACTCTTAAAGATCTCTATGTTGATGGCATGATTCATATTAGCCAACTCGGCGATGATTTCTTTATTTATGATCAAGCGAGTCAAAACCTTATTGGACAAAATCGTGGTCAGGTTTTCGGTTTAGGCGATGAAGTTAAAATTCAGGTTGCTGGTGTAAACCTAGAAGAACGTAAGATCGATTTCCAACTTATTCAGCAAGTGACACATGCTGGACGAGTAGTTCGCAGTCGTGCCCCACGCACAACCAGAACAGCGGCACAAGCAACTGAAGAAGTTTTTGGCAAACCATCTACTCCTTCGAATGATGGTGAAAAACCTGTCCGTAAAAAGAAGGAAAAAGGTAAACCTAGTTCATATAGTAAAAAGTCTGGCAAAAAAACCTCTACAAAAACAGAAGCCAAGCCAGAAAAAGTAAAGAAAAAAGCGAAACCCAAAAAGAAAAAGTCGAATGCCAAGTCTAAGGCTGACTAATTCATAGGTGTTTCTAATCCCTTTTATTAAGCTCCCAAGCATGGGGGCTTAATACTTTTAAAACGTTTATTTTCAAATTAAGCTTGATTTCCTGCCTAACAATACCTACATCTAATACTATGTTTAAAAAATAATGTGGCTATTAGCAATGACTTTACAGCAAGCGACTCTACCTACTCCCCACTTTGACCAAATTACATTAGATAATTTAAAACAAGATATTCAACAAGCGATTCAAGCAGGACAAGAGTTCTTAAATACCCTTACGGCTGCACCATCCGAGACAGATCAGCAACTTGCCGTGCTTGAACAAATTGATGCACTTGAAAATAACCTCAGTGAATCATGGGGAGTGTTGTCACATTTAAATGCTGTGATGAGTAATGCTGAAACTAGAGGGGTCTACCAGTCGCTCTTACCTGCTTTAAGTGAATATTACACTCAGCTTGGCCAACATACGGCGCTGTACCAGACTTATCAACACATTCATGATGGTCAGAGCTATTCAACGTTAAGCCCCGCAAAACAAAGTGCGATCCGCCTTGCATTACGTGACTTTAAACTTTCTGGCGTTGCTTTAGAAGGTGAAGAGAAAAAACGCTATGCAGAAATTTCTGCACGTCTTTCACAGCTTTCTTCGGACTTCTCAAACCATGTACTTGATGCGACACAGGCTTATTTTAAACCACTGACAGAAGATCAGCTAAAAGGTCTCCCAGAAAGTAATGTTGAGTTATTAAAACAGTACGGCAAACAGCGTGAGCTTGATCAAGCAGTAGCAACTTTAGATTTCCCAGCTTATTTTGCCATTATGACCTATGCCGATGACCGTGCTTTGCGAGAAGAGCTTTATAAAGCTTATGTCACTCGTGCATCAGATCAATCTGAACAAACAGAATTTGATAACAGCAAGATTATGGAAGAAATCTTGAGCCTTCGCCAAGAGATGGCAAAACTACTTGGTTTCAATAACTACGCTGAATATTCTCTTGCTAGTAAAATGGCTCCAGATGTTAAAACTGTTCATGACTTTTTAGCCGACTTAGCTGAGCATGCACGTACCCCTGCTCTCCAAGAAGTTGCTGAGCTACAAGCCATTGCCAAACAAGATGGGATTGATGAACTCAAACCTTGGGATACCACTTACTATTCTGAAAAGCTTAAACAACAACAGTTTAATTTGTCACAAGAAGCATTAAAGCCTTATTTCCCTGCTCCGAAAGTCATTCAGGGTTTATTCCAGATTGTGCAGCGCCTATACGGTATTAATATTGTTGAACGTGAAGCTCCAGTTTGGCATCCAGATGCACGTTATTTTGAGTTAGAAGACCAAGGCCAAGTGATTGGTGGGTTCTACTTTGATTTATATGCACGTACAGGTAAACGCGGCGGTGCATGGATGAGTGGCTTCCGCTCACGTATGCAAACTGTTCATGGTTTACAAAAACCAATTTGCTATATGGTGTGTAACTTCACACCACCTGTAGGTAACCAGCCTGCCTTATTAACTCATGATGAAGTCATCACCTTATTCCACGAATTTGGCCATGGCTTACACCATATGCTCACTGAAGTAGATAATATTTCGGTTGCAGGTACTCACGGCGTTGCTTGGGATGCAGTCGAGTTACCAAGTCAGTTTATGGAGTTTTGGTCATGGGATAAAGAAAGTCTGGATGTTTTAAGTGAGCATATTGAGAGCAAGCAGACCTTACCTCAAGAGTTACTTGATGCTTTATTAAATGCACGTTTCTTCCAGTCTGGTATGCAAACTTTACGTCAACTTGAATTTGCATTGTTTGATTTAACCATTCATACCAAAACACCTGCATTAAATAGTGAGCAAATTCAACAGACTTTAGATGCTATTCGTAAACAATATGCAGTGGTTCCAACTGTTGAATACAATCGTTTCCAACATAGCTTTAGTCATATTTTTGCAGGCGGCTACGCAGCGGGTTACTACTCTTACAAATGGGCGGAAGTTTTAGCAAGTGACGCATTTGACCGTTTCGAAAATGAAGGTATTTTCAATACTCAAACAGGTAAAGAATTCCGCCAAGCAATTTTAGCTGTAGGTGGAAAAGACACTGCTCTTGAAGCATTTGTGAATTTCCGCGGTCGTGAGCCAAAAATTGATGCATTGTTACGTCATCAAGGTTGGACGAATGACAATAAAACCGCTTAAACTATGGGCCTAAATTGATCGTGTGGTTAGGGTGATAAAGATGAAAAAACGTTTCATTGCTGGAGCTAAATGTCCAAAATGTGAAGCCATTGATCGGATTGTCATGCTAACCACCGCTGAAGACGAATGGATTGAATGTATCGAATGCGGATATAGCGAAAATCGACCGACTCATGTTGATGAGCCCGAAACGCCTGCTATACCTGATGAAGTTGGAGTAATACAGTTCAAGCCTCGTCGTTCTGACTAAAGGTCTTAGACATGCCACTACAAAGAAAACAAAACTCAAAATTATTGTGGATTTTAATTGGGGGCTTAAGCATTCTCGTAGTGCTTTTTTTCGCAGCACAATGGTTTTTCAAAAAAACTGAATCGTCAGCGCCAATGGTTGATCCTCAACCAGCCTCGACACCTCTACCTCAAAAAACGACACAACCATCTGCAAGTTCGGAGCCTGTAGCTCAAACACACACTGCTAACTCGCAGCAACTTGTAAATGAAGATGTGCTCAAACAGCCTGTACCTGCGCAAGAGTCTTTAGCCAAAGAAGAAGTTTCTAAACTTAATGACATTCATCAGCAGCTGCAAGATCAGGAAGCAACACTAAAAGCCCAGCATGCCGATGCAGACCAACTCATTAAGTTAAAAGAAGAGCAAGTAAAACTCCTTGAAGCTCAGGTTAAACAGCAATAGTATTTATTTAAATATCATTAAGATGCAAAAAGCTAGTTCACTCTGAACTAGCTTTTTATTTATTAAGAATTTTTATATCAAAATAACTACCACATAAAAAAACACCCTCCTTAAAGAGAGTGTTTTTATTGAGCTTACATATTTAGACTATTGGTACCAACCAAATAGTTTGAGTACTAATGGAGCATAAGTGACTAATACCAATGATGAGAATAAAACAATAATTGGTAATAACCAACGTTCATAACGGTAATAGAAACTTGTATATTTCTCTTTCGCTTCTGCATCAGCAGCATTTACCTCATCATCACCAACGGATAACCGCGTCAATAGATGGTTCAAGGCAACTGGTGGGGTTACATAACCAAACTCGAATGCAACCAATACAATCATCCAGAAGTGAATTGGATGAATACCATTTTCGTAGGCTACAGGTGCAATTGTTGCTGCTACTAAAATTACCGCACCAAATGGATCGGTACACATACCAATAATGGCAAGTAGTAATGCAATAAATGCGAGCGAAATATAAATATTACCTAAGTGAGTCGGCAACATTTCAACAATTTCGGTACGCTCGATTAAACCACCCACACTTGCTGACAATGCCATCAAAATAATAAGTGCACCAATATGTCCAACTGTTTCTGATGTTGCAAAACGTAATGCTCCACCAAAACCTAGACGGAACTGTGAACTATGCGGATCGTGTGACTGTAAAAATGGAGATTTTTTCTCATGTTCACGAACAATTGCTTCATGAATATTTAAAGCTGGTGCCTCTTTAGGCATAACCATTTTATCGTACAAGATCATCGCAATGAGCACGAGAGGCAGAATCACTGGTGCAGTAAATTCGTTCATTCCTGTATCTAATGCATATTTATAAAATGCAAGAACAACTACAGTAATCAAGATGTATGGAATAACAGGTACAAAAGCACGCGCCATACCTGGAAGTGCTACTTTCGGCGAGTTCACGCGGAATTTCTCTTCTGCCAAGAAAAGAGAGACACCCAAGAAAATAAATGCAGTTAACCAGAAGACATAAATACCATGTCCAAACAATTCATCAGATGTAACATGACGGCTGTCCAACATGGCGATTAAAACTACCAAAAGACAAGGACGCACCACCACACCTAATGAACCTGACATTGCAGATACAGCAAGTGCATACTGACGGCGAGCACCTGCATTCCAAACTTCCTTATAAATAATCGCACCGGCTGCGATAACGAAAATTCCAGAAGCACCCGTATAAGCAGTCGGCACAGCAGCAGCGATTAAAATTAACCAAGTTAAAGTTTCTGGGGCCAAGTTCCATGGACGAAGTACGTTTAGGAATAAATCCATAACACGTGTTTGCGTGAGCAACATACCCGCCCAAATAAATAAGGCAAGGTTTAAGAAAATACCCGAGAATTCTACCAACTGACCTAGGTAAATCCCTTGGCCCATTGGATAGTCCATAAAGAATGTAAAAGCTACACCTGTAATCACAGCCATATACGCATACAAAGGTACACATAATAAAGCTAGGCCAATATTGCCACCCTCACGTTTTGGCGCAGGGGAAACAAATAGCTGATAAAGGCTAATTAAGGTCAGAATGACAAACAAGATCATCCATAACCAATAAATAATGATTGTTTCATGAGTTGGAGAAACCCCTGAATTAATCACAGAACGGTACTGGCTAATTACTGAAGAACTGAGCAATGCATTACCAAGCAACATAAAGAAGGCATACACTTTGTAGTCCAGCTTTGTTGCAGGGTTACGTAAACCAATATGGTGAAACTTTAACGATGCAGTAATCGCTGAAATCAAAACCATAAAGACCAGCAAAATTGCGCGATTTTCTGTACCAAATTTAAATATACCAAAGAAACCCGTTTCAATCGTACGATATGTACGTACCCCTGGATGTGCTTCAATATATTTAATGGTTTTATCATAAGCCAAATATTTATCTTCACATTGCTGCTGTGCTGCTAGTAAGGATGCACGGACATCACTTTCTGAAGCTGCACCAAAGAAGCTTGCGAAATCATCAGATGCATTCGCTTTCATTTGCTCTTTTACTTGAGCATCAATATTTGGGTGTCGATCACAAGATGGCTTTTCAGGCTCAGCACGCAAAAACGAATATTGCATGCCTGAAGCAGGGTCACCATAAAGGCGTTCCCCGATACGTAATAATTGTCCGTGGATCATTTCCCCGGTACCAATTATGAGCGTCATTAATAACAAAATGAGGATCACGAATGTTGAGATCCATTCGTTCCATACATAACCCAGCAGACCTAATCCAGATCTTTTTTCTTGATATTCTTGCATAAATATTCCAATTTTGTTCTCTCAAATCCCTCATAACAAAGGCTTTGAGTCATGCAATTTCCTTGGTCAGGGGTATCGTCCATTCCCCTTCTACCAATCCCTTTATTCAACGATCAAATTTGCATCAAACTTTATCAATAAAGAATGACTAAAATCTCTTTTTTAACAGTTTGTATTGTCAATCTTTCTATTTGAATCTTTGTATTAGCCAATAGCATCCTCCAAAGATTGCACCGCCTATCGCCCCATATAAATGAGCTTCGGTTAAAACAGGACTTCCAATCAGCTGTGCTGTGCCTGTTTGACCAAATGTATTTTCCCAAATTAGCTTGGCGATAATTAAACCTAAAACCAGTAATGCAAAATTCCGTTCTTTACGGTATTGCAAATAAACTAAAGCAACAGCCGTATACAGCCCATGGAGCACTCCAGATAGACCGGCATATGCATCGATATAAGGCAAATAAAAATAGAAAACCAAACTAATAAAAGGCGGCAGAAGAAAAAGAAGACTTAAAATATGCCACACTTTGGTATGCGGAAATATGAAGGGCAAACATGCAAATGCCATCATATTTAATAAAAAATGAATCCAGCCGACATGTACCCAGTGTGCTGTCCACAAACGCCAAAATTCACCAAGTAAGCTTTCGCGCCAATAAATAAAATAGTCTGGAAATACCTGCAGACATGCAGAAACAGAAATGCACCCTGCGACCAAAAGCACTTTTTTATTGAGTACATGATCTTTCATAGCACACTCCTTTTAAAACTGAACTCCTTACGATTAATACGAAAATCAGTAGTAACGCAAGGAGTGAGTTTCTTCAGATCTTTTTACTGTGCAGGTGCAGTTGTTGAGTCAGCTGGAACTTCTGATGCAGCCCCACCATCAAATAACTCATCCAGTTCTGCTGAACCTTCGTTTTTCTCATCCCAGAAATGAGACATACCACCATCGCCTGTACGAACACCGGTATGCTCAGTCCAGTAACGGTCAGAAATGCCACGAACGATTAAACCAGCCATACTATCAATTAACTGAAAGTTCGGATTAACTGGTTTATCATCTGCTTGAGATGCTGCATATGTTTTTAATGCATCACGGATTTTTGCATCGTCACCACTCGCCTGAGCAGCTACAGCATAGAGTGCGTGAGACAAACGAACACCTTTTTGTTCACCAATTTGGACTGACTGTTTTAAAGTCTCATACGGATCAGGCTTACCTTCGTTGGCCCCTGGTAATAAAGTCCAGATCACCGCACGTGTTGCATTTGGTGCGCCCCAGAACTTTTGGTTATCAAGGCAGACCATACCACGCTCTACAATAGCAGCGATATCTTTCGGAACATTGACAGAACCACCTGAGTTAATATCATTCGTCACCGCTTGAAGACCGCTGATCATTCCAAGTAGATATACAGTCTGATCAGTATCACTACGCATAGTTGGACATGAGTCACCTAAATGGTACTTATATTTAGATTCCCAACGATCAGCGAATAATTTATAGCCCGTATATTGGCGTTCAGCAGCAATAGCAGCCCAACGCTTCTGCGCAATACGTGCATCTTGAGCTTCTGTAACCTGTCCTGCTTTTGAAGCGCGCAAGTAACGTAACTCCTGTTCTAATGCTTGGTTTTCCGCGCATACACCTGAGGCAGCATACATTAAGACAGCGACACGAGTAGGATCTGCACCCATACCCTTAGTCGACATGATTGCAGGAGTTAAGGCACTACCAGTATTACAAACCATTTCAGCATCTTGCATTGCTAAAATAGGTGGAACAACATGCTTTTCCGTAAAACCTAAAGCAACATTTGCTCCACTTTTCACGACGTATGAACAACCTGATAAAACTGAAGCTGCAAGAAAACTCATCGCCAAACCTTGGCTTATTTTTTGGACTTTAGACATCTTCCTGTCCTCGATGTAATTTGTTTTTTCCTTTTCAGATGTACATTAGCAGATGCATATCTTGAATAAAAGAGTAATTACTCTAATTGTAGCGCTTATACTTTGACACACTTCACAGCAGATAAAATTGACAGTTTTTCAGGGAAACAAAAATTTTAGGCAAAAAAAAGTAGCATTGCGACGGTTCAGCACATGCTACTTATTAACTGGGATAAGCTTTTAACAGCTTATATTATTGTTGTTCTATATAATCCTTGAGTAAAGTTCCTGCTCTTCCTACTACTACAGCCATAACAACTGCAATTAACAGAAACATCCACATTGAAATCTCCATGAGAGACCTCCTTACTACATTCGCACCCAGTAAAACTGGACACTTGATGAAATTAATCGATTAACCAATTAAACTATTGACTGACCGACGACCTTTGCATCCTCTGTCTCTTAACTTTGCTATAATTAGCTTTATTAAGATGTTCCCTGAGTAAAGTTCCTGCTCTTCCTATCACCACTGCCAGAATGATGGCAATGACCAAGAACGACCATGTTGGCATCTCCATTTGAGACCTCCGACACACTTTACGTTGGTGTTTGTACTTTAACCGATAGAATAATAACCATATTGAGAAATTGTCCGACAATTAACTTTCTTGCTCTTTTTTCTGTATTTTAACTAGACAATTTAAATTTCCTGAAAAGAAATAAATATTAATTATTTGATTTTTAATGCTTTTAAATAAATATACAAATGTAGAATTGTCTAACAATTAATAAAATTTTTCTAAGGTTTTAAGTTGTTTCCACTGAGATAGAGGTATTTGATCAAACCAAATAACAGAAGTTAATGTCTTATGCCCTTCAAAATAGACCACTATGAAAATCTGATAATCAATTATTTTTAAAATCTCTACCCGAGAAATTGTTTGTTCTGAATGAAAGCTAAGTGACCATAATTTTTGATCTAAATGAGCAATTTGAGCGAGCTGTGGCCGCTTTAAAAAGAAAATAAAACTTGTGAATAGTAAACTGACCGTAACCAACCACCATAATATTGGTAGGAGTTGATAAAATAGAACTACCAAACTTAAGCCAATAAAAAACTGAAATATAATCGCAAAACGGCTATATTTCAGTTTGAAATTCAAATGGTTGACCAAAACTAATCAGCCATGAACATAATGCTTTAATTTATGAATAAAATCACGTAATTCTGTACGCGGCGGTTCAGATACTTCCATAAACCAGTCAAGTAAATCAGGATCTTCCTGCTCTACTAATTCAGCAAATAATGCTTTTTCTGCTGGATCTGCCTTTAAATAATAATTTTTCACATACGGGTCAAAATAGACATCAATTTCCTTTAAACCGCGGCGTGCGCGATAAACTACTTTACGTTCTTCCAAGGTCATTTCTTCAGACATTTATTTCCCCATCTGCGTTGATAGTGCGCCTAGTTTACCTGATCACATAAGAAAGTTCGCTAAAAATCTCAAATTGACCAAACTTATCACTTCATAGCTATAAATGAGCATTCATCACATTGTTAGACCTAGTAAGCTTCCCGTATGTTTAGACTTATAACATCAAGCCCAAACCAAGGAAGAAATACAATGCAATCTGGTGCTATTCGTCCCATTCCAAATATGTTACCTCGCCGTCTATTAAATGAAGAACATGAAGCTTTCCGAGAAACTGTACGCAAGTTTTATGAAAAAGAAGTTGTACCAAATACTGAAAAATATGAAAAACAACAACATGTTGACCGAGATCTTTGGAATAAAGCTGGTGCCTTAGGCTTACTGTGCACAACCATGCCTGAACAATACGGTGGCTCAGGTGTAGACCGCCTATATAGTATGATTCTTATTGAAGAACAAGCCTATGCTATGGACTCAAGTACAGGTTTCTCACTGCATTCCGATATTGTCGCGAACTATATCAATAACTTTGGAAACGAAGAACAAAAGCAAAAATGGCTCCCTAAAATGGCGACTGGTGAAACAGTAACCGCGATTGCCATGACCGAGCCAGGAACAGGATCCGATTTACAAGCTGTGAGAACGACTGCTGTTCTTGATGGCGATGAATATGTCATTAATGGTTCAAAAATATTTATTACCAATGGTTATTTGTGCGATATGGCTATCGTTGTTTGTAAAACAGGCAACAGTGATAAAGGCTCTGCCAATTTATCACTTATTATTGTTGAAGCTGATCGTGCAGGTTTTACTAAAGGTAAGCCACTCAACAAAATTGGCATGAAAGGCCAAGATACATGTGAACTTTTCTTCGACAACGTCCGTGTTCCTAAAGAAAATCTTTTAGGCATGGAAGGTATGGGCTTTATTATGCTCATGAAAGAATTAGCATGGGAGCGTATGTTGGTGGCAATTATCTGCCAAGCTGGTGCAGAAGCAGCGTTTGCTCATACTGTTCAATATACAAAAGATCGTAAAGCATTTGGCAAGCCAATTAGTGCTTTCCAGAATACACGTTTTAAACTCGCAGAATTACGTACAGAAATTGATTTCTGCCGTACCTATTTAGATCGTTGTATGGAATTACAACTCGATGAAAAATTGAGTGTTGAAGCAGCAGCTGCTGCAAAATATAAAATTTCAGATATGTTCTCAAAAGTTGTAGATGAATGTCTTCAATTACATGGTGGTTATGGCTATATGCTGGAATATCCAATTGCTCGCGCTTACATCGATCACCGAGCAAACCGTATCTATGCAGGTACCAATGAAATTATGAAAGAACTAATCTCTAGAACTCTTTAATGTTCACAATAAAAAGGAGGCTTATAGCCTCCTTTTTATTTTTGAATATCAAGATACTAATTTTGGTTTACGTGTAGTAACTTCTGAATGCTTATGAAAGCGTAGAACACCATCATCAAATTTTGCATTTTTTAATGATTTTCGGTCTTCAAGATAATTATTGGTTACCTGCCATGGTGCTTGTTTACCTTGTTTAGGAATCACGTCAGCAGCACGACTAATATAACCAGATGATAAGCTACCCATGACTGTGTCCTCTTCCATCACAGTCTTATCACCAGATGGGATGACTTCATCATAATTATTCTTATCCATATAGTTTAATAAACGACAGATATAATCTGCTGCAATATCAACTTTTAATGTCCACGAAGCATTTACATAGCCAATAATCATCGCCATATTTGGTACATCGCTGAGCATCACGCCGTTATACAGCATGTGTTCAGATGATTTAACTGGCTCTCCATCAATAGTTGCCTGCACACCACCCATGATTTGAACCTGTAAACCAGTTGCAGAAACAATGATATCTGCATCAAGATGTTTACCTGATTTTAATTGAATACCGGTCTCAGTAAATTTTTCAATTTGATCAGTTTCAACACTCGCCTTACCTTCACGAAGAATTTTAAATAAATCACCATCAGGTACCACACACAAACGCTGATCCCAAGGGTTATATGAAGGTGTAAAATGTTTCATATCTACTTTACCCTTAAGCTGCATTTCAATTGCTTTTAAGAGTAAACGACGAACTGTCTTCGGATGCTTTTGAGACAATGCATAAATTGCTCGTTGCATACCAATATTACGTGCTCGTGTAAATTTATAAGCCGCCTCTTCAGACATAAATCTACGTGTTTTTTCATAGATGAAATCAATAGACGGAACAGAAGCAATATAAGTCGGTGAACGTTGTAGCATCGTCACATGACCAGCGCCACCTTTTGACATAGCTGGTACTAAAGTAATTGCAGTAGCTCCACTACCAATAATTACTACTTTCTTACCCGTATAGTCTAAATTCTCTGGCCAATGCTGCGGATGAATAAGTTGACCTTTGAAAGCATCTTGATTTGGGAATGTCGGCGCATAGCCTTGATCATAATTATAATAACCTGTACAACCTACAACAAAGTTGGCTACCCAAGTCTGCTGTTTTTTATTACTGTCTTCGACAACAACATTCCACTTCTTAGATGAAGAATCATAATTTGCAGAAAGTACACGATGACCAAAATGAATTTTTTCTTTTAATTTAAATTCATCAATAACTTCGCCTAAATATCCTTTAATAGAAGCTCCATCAGCCAATACATTTGCTTTACGCCATGGTTTAAAGTTAAAACCAAAAGTTGACATATCTGAGTCTGAACGAATACCAGGATAACGAAAGAGGTCCCAAGTCCCACCAAAAGATTCACGACGCTCTAAAATTTCAAACTGACGTTGTGGAGAATTTTTAGATAAATGGGCAGCCACTCCGATTCCTGAAATGCCGGCACCAATGATTAGAATATCAACTTGCTTTTCCATTTTATTTTTATACCCATTGTTGAGAATATGACTTTATTAAAGCACAATTTTGACAATACACAATGTCAAGTTTGACCGTTTATCCGTTTTTTTATGTCACTTGAGGACAATTTTTAAATTTCCATTTTTCAAAATATAAAAAAGACCGGCATAAAGCCGGCCTTTTTCGAATAATATCAATTATTCAGCTGAAGTGTTCACTTCACGATCTACAAGCTCAACGTAAGCCATCGGTGCTGCATCACCAGCACGGAAGCCCGCTTTAAGAACACGTAGATAACCGCCGTTACGTTCTTTGTAACGAGGGCCGAGTACGGTAAATAATTTACCAACAGTTGCAGCATTACGAGTACGAGCAAATGCTAAACGACGATTTGCTACAGTATCGTTTTTTGCTAGAGTGATTAAAGGCTCAGCAACACGACGTAATTCTTTAGCTTTAGGAACAGTTGTTTTGATCAACTCGTGTTCAAATAAAGAATTAGCCAAGTTTTGGAACATCGCTTTACGATGGCTGCTTGTACGGCCTAATTTCACACCACTATTACGATGACGCATGGTGATAGTCCTACTTAATTAACGGCTACGATAGGCAAAACGGTCGTCCATACGAAGACTAGCTGGTGGCCAGTTTTCAAGACGCATACCGAGTTGTAAGCCTTTCGATGCCAAAACATCTTTGATCTCTGTTAACGATTTTTTACCAAGGTTAGGAGTTTTTAACAACTCAACTTCAGTACGTTGAACGAGATCACCAATGTAGTAAATATTTTCTGCTTTCAAACAGTTAGCAGAACGAACAGTAAGCTCTAGATCATCTACTGGGCGAAGCAAGATTGGGTCAACTTCTTCACGAGGCTCTTGAGCAACTGGAGTTTGGTCTTTCTGAAGATCAACAAAAATTGCAATTTGTTGTTGCAAGATTGTTGCCGCTTTACGGATTGCTTCTTCAGGATCAACCGTTCCATTTGTTTCAAGGTCGATTACCAGCTTATCTAAATCGGTACGTTGTTCAACACGCGCATTTTCAACGGTGTAAGAAACACGTTTAATTGGGCTATAAGAAGCATCTAATTGCAAACGACCTACAGGACGTGTTTCACCTTCAGGGAAACGAGAATCAGAAGTTTCATAACCACGACCTTGAGCAACTTTCAAGCGCATTTTTAATGAACCTGAAGCACTCAAAGTACCGATTAAATGATCTGGGTTAACCACTTCAACATTATGAGGTAAACGAAGGTCGGCAGCAGTAATATCGCCAGGACCTTGTTTTTCTAATGTTAAATAAGCTTCATTTTGATCGAACAGCTTAATAGACAATCCTTTTAGGTTCAGCAAGAGCTCGACGATGTCCTGCTGCAAGCCTTCTAAAGTACTGTACTCGTGCTCGACACCTTCTATCTCTACTTCAACCACAGCAGCGCCAGGTAAAGAAGACAATAGAATGCGACGTAAAGCATTACCTAGAGTATGGCCAAAACCACGCTCTAAAGGTTCTAGAATCACTTTTGCCGAGGTCCCGCTTACCGCTTCGACCTTGATCGCTTGCGGAGTGAGAAACTCGTTTGCAGTACGCGTCATTATTGCTACCTCAAGGATTATTTAGAATACAATTCTACAATCAAGCTTTCGTTGATTTCAGCAGGTAAATCAGAACGATCTGGTGCAGCTTTAAACGTACCTTCAAGTTTAGAATGATCAACATCAATCCAAGCTGGAATACCACGTTGAGCAGCTAATTCAATCGCGTTTTTGATACGCAATTGTTGTTTAGCACCTTCGTGAACCGCAATTACATCACCCGCTTTAACTTGAATAGATGCGATGTTTACACGACGACCATTCAAAGTAATGCTACGGTGACTTACTAACTGACGAGCTTCTGCACGTGTAGAACCAAAACCCATGCGATAAACAACGTTATCAAGACGGCTTTCAAGCAATTTCAACAAGTTCTCACCAGTTGCGCCTTTTACACGAGCTGCTTCTTTATAGTAGTTACTAAATTGACGCTCTAACACACCGTAAATACGACGGACTTTTTGTTTTTCACGTAATTGTAGTGAATACTCAGATTGCTTACCACCGCGAGCCTGACCGTGTTGACCAGGTGCTTTGTTAGCTTTTTTAGTTTTGACGTCAAATGGTTTAACGCCAGATTTAAGTTGCAGGTCTGTCCCTTCGCGGCGAGAGAGTTTGCATTTTGGACCAATATAACGAGCCATGAATGTTTCTCCTTACACGCGACGTTTTTTAGGTGGACGGCAACCGTTGTGAGGAATTGGAGTCACATCGGTAATGCTGTTAATCTTATAACCCACTGCGCCTAATGCACGAACCGCAGACTCACGACCTGGACCAGGACCTTTTACAAGGACGTCAAGGTTTTTCAAACCGTAATCTAAAGCTGCTTTACCAGCAACTTCAGCAGCTACCTGAGCAGCAAACGGAGTTGATTTACGTGAACCACGGAAGCCTTGTCCACCTGAGGTGGCCCAAGCCAATGCATTACCTTGACGATCGGTAATCGTAACAATGGTGTTATTAAAAGACGCGTGAATGTGTGCAACACCTTCAGAGACGGTACGAGTGACCTTCTTGCGTGTGCGAGTATCTTTAGCCATCTTTTAGCTTCCAGAAATCTTACTTTTTAATCGGTTTGCGCGGACCTTTACGGGTACGTGCGTTAGTTTTGGTGCGTTGACCACGGACAGGCAAGCTGCGACGATGACGAAGGCCACGATAGCAACCTAAATCCATTAAACGTTTAATGTTCATGGAAATTTCGCGACGTAAGTCACCTTCGGTAGGAACCTTAGCAACTTCTGCACGAATCGCATCAAGCTGAGCATCGTCCAACTCACGGATCTTAGTAGTCTCAGTAATACCAACTGTAGCTAAGATATTCTTAGCAGTGTGGCGACCGATACCAAAGATGTAAGTGAGGGAGATAACAGCATGCTTGTTATCCGGAATGTTTACACCGGCAATACGAGCCATTCACTTTTCTCCAAAAAGGCAGTAGAGATAATCAACCGCCCCACAAAAATCTTGAGGGGCGGATATTAACCCAATTCGCCTACTGAAATCAACAGGTCTTGATTAGATTAACCTTGACGCTGCTTATGACGAGGTTCTGCGCTACAAATCACGCGAATAACCCCATTACGACGGATAACTTTACAGCTACCACAAATTTTCTTTACAGAAGCTTGTACTTTCATGATGAAACCTCTAAGTGCGCTTATCCCTTAGGATGAGCAGTCGTTTTTCTCATTAATGTTTGATTGTCATATTGATGAGATGTTAAATGCGCTTGTAGCTGAGCCATAAAGTCCATAACAACAACGACTACGATCAGTAATGAGGTACCACCCAAATAGAATGGAATACCAAAAGAACTTTGTAGAATCATTGGCATCAAACAAATGACTGTAATATAAATCGCACCAATAAACGTCAAACGATTAAGAATATGATCTAAGTAACGAGCAGTTTGCTCACCTGGGCGAATACCAGGCACATAAGCTCCGCTGCGTTTTAGATTTTCTGATACTTCCTTAGGGCTAAATACTAAAGCCGTATAAAAGTAACAGAAAAAGATAATTAACGCACCAAAGAGCACCAAATACAAAGGCTGTCCAGGCGACAATACCAAAGCTAAATCTTGTAAGCTACGTTTAATTAAACCAGCATTCGGATCTGCACTACCCACCCATTGTCCAAGACTTGCTGGGAACAATAGTAAAGAACTTGCAAAAATCGCAGGAATCACACCAGCCATATTAATTTTTAATGGTAGATGTGTTTGCTGAGCTGTAAATATACGACGACCTTGCTGCTTCTGCGCATAGTTTACTGGAATACGACGTTGTGCTTTTTCAATAAACACAATCGCAGCCAATACACCAAGAGACAAAAGCCCAAAGATGACAAGACCAATCAAACTTGTTTGACCATTATCTACAGATGACACTGATTGCATAATTAATTTAGGCAAACCAGCTACAATACCTGCAAAAATAATCATTGAGATACCATTACCGATACCTCTTTCAGTGATTTGTTCACCCAACCACATTAAGAACATAGTTCCAGCGATAAGTGATGTAACCGCAGGTATATAGAATGCAAGTCCTGTAGACAGAGTAATACCCTGACCAATAAGGCCTGCACACATACCTACTGCCTGAACCACTGCAAGTAGTAATGTACCTTGACGCGTATATTGATTAATTTTTCGCTTACCTTGCTCCCCTTCCTTTTTCAAGGCTTCAAGAGAAGGAATCACTGTTGACATTAACTGCACAATAATAGATGCAGAAATATAAGGCATGATCCCTAAAGCAAGAATCGACATTCGCTCTAAAGCACCGCCAGAAAACATATTGAATAGCCCAAGAATAGTTCCTTGGTTTGCATGAAATAAATTTTCTAACGCAGCATTATTAATGCCTGGTACTGGAATATGCGCTCCTAGTCGAAAGACCAGCAATGCACCGATTAGAAAACTCATCCGGCGAATAATTTCACGGTATTTCACATGAAATGGCTGACCTTTCATCATGTTGACATGACCTGAAGAACTAGGAGACATAGACACTCGAGATTACTCCTCGACTTTACCGCCAGCTGCTTCAATTGCAGCTTTAGCGCCTTTAGTCAATGCAACACCTTGAACAGTGAATGCACGAGTGATTTCACCAGAAAGCACGATACGAGCACGAATTTGATCGCGACGAACAACATTCGCAGCTTTTAAAGTTTCAAGGCTAACAATGTCGCCTTCCACTTTAGTTAACTCAGACAAACGTACTTCAGCAGTTTTTAAAGCGATTTGGCTAGTGAAACCGAATTTAGGTAAACGACGATAAATCGCTGTTTGACCGCCTTCGAAACCTGGACGAACGCCACCACTTTTACGTGATTTTTGACCTTTGACACCACGGCCACCAGTCTTACCAACGCCAGAACCGATACCACGGCCTAAACGACGGTGTTCACGTTTTGCACCTTCTGCAGGTGCAAGCTCATTTAAACGCAGAGTCATGGCTTATTCCTCTACACTAACCATATAGTAGACTTTGTTGATCATACCACGGTTAGAAGGCGTATCTTGCACTTCTACAGTATGACCAATACGACGCAGACCTAAACCTTGTAAGCAAAGCTTGTGATTTTTCAAGCGATGTGAAGAAGATTTAGTCTGGGTAACTTTAATCGTTTTCATGATTGATTACCCTTGAATTTCTTCTACTGATTTACCACGTTTCGCAGCGACTTTCTCAGGAGAAGTCATATCACGCAAACCTTTAAAAGTTGCGTTTACTACGTTAGCAGCATTTGTAGAACCATAACATTTAGCAAGTACGTTATGTACACCTGCAGCTTCAAGAACGGCACGCATTGCACCACCAGCGATTACGCCAGTACCTTCTGAAGCAGGTTGCATGTATACACGGCTTGCACCATGACGAGCATTCACAGGGTGTTGTAAAGTAGTACCAGCAAGGTCTACAGTGATCATGTTGCGACGAGCAGCTTCAAGTGCTTTAGAAATAGCAGCAGGAACTTCACGCGCTTTACCACGACCAAAACCAACACGACCATTACCATCACCCACAACAGTTAATGCTGTGAAAGAGAAGATACGACCGCCCTTAACAACTTTGGCTACACGATCAACGGCAACCAGCTTTTCAACAAGACCTTCGTTTTGTTCAACTTTAGCCATGATTAGAACTCCAAGCCGTTTTCACGAGCAGCATCAGCCAAGGCTTTGATACGACCATGATATTTAAAACCAGAACGGTCAAATGCAACTTTAGTTACACCAGCTGCTTTCGCGCGTTCTGCGATTAAAGCACCTACTTTAGTAGCTGCATCTACATTACCTGTAGTACCGCTACGTAAAGATGCATCCAAAGTTGAAGCTTGCGCTAAAACTTTGCCACCATCTGCTGAAATAACTTGAGCATAGATGTGACGCGGAGTGCGGTTTACACACAAACGAGTCGCACCCAATGCACGAATGTGCAAGCGTGTGCTTTTCGCACGACGCAAACGGGATTGTTTCTTTTCGTTCATAAGAACCTCGCGCCTTATTTCTTCTTAGCTTCTTTACGAAGAATGACTTCATCCGAATAACGAACACCTTTACCTTTATATGGTTCAGGAGCACGGTACGCACGGATTTCTGCCGCTACTTGACCTAACAACTGCTTGTTTGCTGATTTCAAAATGATTTCAGTTGCAGTTGGAGTTTCCGCTGTTACACCTTCTGGTAAAGCGTAGTCAATTGGGTGTGAATAACCAAGGTTAAGGTTTACAACAGTACCTTTAACCGCAGCTTTATAACCAACACCAACTAGCTGTAACTTACGTTCGAAGCCTTCGCTAACACCTTTTACAAGGTTGTTCAATACAGCGCGAGCAGTACCAGCTTGCATCCAAGCATCTTTCGATTCTTTAACTGGAGCAAGTTGAAGTTTACCTTCTTCCTGTTTTAGCTCGACCAGCGCATGCAGGTTGAAAGACAATGTACCTTTGCTGCCTTTCACTTCGACCTGCCGGCCGTTCTGAGTAACTGCTACACCATTAGGTACAGTTACTGGGGCTTTAGCCACACGAGACATGAGGAATCACCTATTAAGAAACAAAAGCAATAACTTCACCACCAACGCCTGCAGCACGTGCAGCGCGATCAGTCATGATGCCTTTGCTTGTAGAAACAATTGCAATACCTAAACCTTGCTTAACGCTTGGAAGTTTATCTTTACCACGGTATTGGCGAAGACCTGGACGGCTTACGCGCTTAACCATTTCGATAACTGGTTTGCCTTCGAAATATTTTAAAGTAATTGTCAAAGTAGATTTTGTCTCTTCTTGAGCAACTTCTACATTTGAAATATAACCTTCTTGTTGAAGTACGTTTGCAATTGCAACTTTCAACTTAGAAGAAGGCATAGAAACAGTTTGTTTCTTAGCCATTTGTGCGTTACGAACACGTGTTAGCATGTCGGCAACGGTATCTTGCATACTCATTTAGTCGCTCCTTACCAGCTTGCCTTAACAACGCCTGGTACATCACCCTGCATTACTGTGTCACGTAATTTGTTACGGCTTAAACCGAACTTACGGAAGTAACCATGAGGACGACCAGTTAAACCACAACGGTTACGAAGACGTACCGGAGATGCATTACGTGGCAATGCTTGTAACTTTAACATCGCTTCGAAACGCTCTTCTTCACTTGCGTTTACGTTTGCAATTGTAGCTTTTAATTCAGCACGTTTTGCAGCGTATTTAGCAACTGTTTTTTCGCGTTTCAATTCGCGATTAATCATACCTTTCTTAGCCATATCGACCTCTTATTTGAACGGGAAGCCGAATGCACGCATAAGCGCACGGCCTTCGTCATCGGTGCGAGCAGTCGTAGTAATGGTAATATCCATACCACGAATACGATCAATCTTATCGAAATCGATTTCAGGGAAAACGATTTGCTCTTTCAAACCCATTGAGTAGTTACCACGACCATCAAATGATTTCGAAGAGAAACCACGGAAGTCACGGATACGAGGGATTGCGATAGAGATCAAACGGTCCAAGAATTCGTACATTTGGTCGCCACGTAAAGTAACTTTACAACCAATTGGCCAACCATCACGGATTTTGAAACCTGCGATAGATTTACGAGCAAGTGTAATTACTGGTTTTTGACCAGCAATTAATTGCATGTCGACTACAGCGCCATCTAATAATTTCTTATCAGTTGCAGCTGCGCCTACACCCATGTTTAGGGTAATTTTTGTGATGCGTGGAATTTCCATCACGTTCTTAATGCCAAGTTCTTCTTTTAACTTTGCTTTAAGTTCATCGTTGTAACGTGCTTTAAGTCTGGCCATTGCCTTTTCAACCTATTACTTCGCTACCGCCACTGATTCACCATTTGATTTATAAACGCGAGTTTTCACGCCATCAATCACTTGGTAACCAACACGGTCAGCCTTCTGGGTTGTAGCATTTAAAATTGCCACGTTTGAAATATGAAGCGAAGCTTCTTGAGTAACTACACCGCCTTCAGCGCCAGTTACACGGTTAGGCTTTTGATGCTTCTTCACTAAGTTAAGGCCTTCAACCTTAACGCGGTCTTCAGAAACAGACAACACAGTACCCTGTTTGCCTTTTTCTTTACCTGCGATCACGATAACTTGATCGCCTTTTTTAATCTTAGCCATGATTGCCTCTTATAGAACTTCAGGAGCCAATGAAATGATTTTCATGAACTGTTCAGTACGAAGTTCACGAGTCACTGGTCCGAAGATACGAGTAGCAATCGGAGCTTTGTTGTTGTTCAAAATAACTGCAGCATTATCATCAAAACGGATCACAGAACCATCTGGACGACGAATGCCGAATTTAGTACGAACTACAACCGCATTCATCACGTCACCTTTTTTAACACGTGCGCGTGGGATTGCTTCTTTTACAGTAACTTTAATAATGTCGCCAACAGAAGCATAACGACGATGTGAACCACCAAGTACTTTAATACATTGTACGCGGCGAGCACCACTGTTGTCTGCTACGTCGAGCATAGTTTCGGTTTGAATCATTGCCCTACTCCAAAACCGAGCATCACCGGTCACAATTTCGAAAGGCTCAAAGAGTACTCGAAATTGACCGATGATGCAACAAGAACGTCGAATTACTCAGCAGCTGCTTCAACTACTTCCACTAAAGTCCAAGCTTTAGTTTTAGAAATTGGGCGGCTTTCTTTAATGGTTACAACATCACCAATTTTAGCAACATTGTTCTCATCATGAGCGTGTAACTTAGTTGAACGGCGAATTGACTTGCCATACAACGGGTGTTGAACGCGGCGTTCAATAAGAACAACAATAGATTTATCCATTTTGTCACTTACGACTTTGCCGGTTAACGTGCGGACTGTTTTTTCACTCATTGTCCGTTCCCCTGTTTTTCGGTAAGGAGTGTCTTAATACGAGCAATTGTCTTACGAGCAACTTGCACTTCGTGCGATTTACCCAACTGACCAGTTGCTTTCGCCATACGAAGACGGAATTGGTTAAGCTGCTGCTCATCAAGCAAAGCTTTCAACTCTTCTACCGATTTTTCACGTAGATCTTTAGTTTTCATTACATTACCGTCCGAGTCACGATAGTGGTTTTAAACGGAAGTTTAGCAGCAGCTAAAGCAAATGCTTCACGCGCTAATTCTTCGTTCACACCTTCAATTTCGTACAGGATCTTACCTGGTTGGATCTGGCAAACCCAGTATTCCACGCTACCCTTACCTTTACCCATACGCACTTCAAGAGGCTTTTGAGTAATTGGTTTATCCGGGAATACGCGAATAAAGATTTTACCACCACGCTTAATACGGCGGCTAATAGTACGACGTGCAGCTTCAATCTGACGCGCAGTCATACGACCACGTTCAGTTGCTTTAATTGCAATCGAACCAAATGATACTGTACTACCACGATGCGCTAGACCAGTGTTACGGCCTTTGTGCACTTTACGGAATTTGGTACGTTTAGGTTGCAACATGGATTATTCTCCCTTGTCAGCAGCACGGTCACCGCGACGACCACGACGCTCTTGACCTTCACCACGACCACGACCACGTTTAGCTGGACGATCTTCAGCAGGAGCAGGGTTCATGACTTGTTTCATGCCACCTAAGATCTCGCCGCGGAAAATCCAAACTTTAACACCAATCGTACCGTAAGTTGTTTCTGCACGCATAGTTGCATAGTCAATGTCTGCACGTAATGTATGCAAAGGTACACGACCTTCACGATACCATTCTGTACGAGCAATCTCTGCACCACCTAAACGGCCAGACACTTCAACTTTGATACCTTTAGCACCAGCACGCATAGTGTTTTGAACCGCACGCTTCATAGCACGACGGAACATAACACGCTTTTCTAATTGAGAAGCAATTGCTTCAGCAACTAAACGCGCATCTAAGTCTGGGCGATCAATTTCGTTGATACTTACTTGCGCTGGAACACCCATAATGCTGGTAAGTTCGCGCTGTAATTTCTCAATATCTTCGCCTTTTTTACCGATTACGATACCAGGACGAGCTGTGCTAATAGTTACTTTAGCAGCGCCTGATGGACGTTCGATAAGAATATTGCTTACCATCGCATTCTTAAGTTTTTTAGTTAAAAACTCACGAACTTGAAGATCTTTAAGCAAGTATTCAGCGTATTGTTTCGGATTCGCATACCAGTTAGCGTTATGACGTTTCACAACACCTAGGCGGATACCGATTGGATGAACCTTCTGACCCATATCAAACCCCTACCTTAACGGTGATGTGACAAGTACGCTTAGTAATACGATCTGCACGGCCTTTAGCACGTGGCATAATACGTTTAAGGCTCATGCCTTCATCAACGTAAATCGTAGAAACTTTAAGATCGTCAACATCTAAACTGTTATTGTGTTCAGCGTTTGCAATCGCAGATTCCAATGCTTTTTTTACTAAAACAGCAGCTTTTTTATTGCTGAAGTTTAAGATGTTTAAAGCATGCGCAACAGATTTGCCGCGAATAAGATCTGCAACCAAACGTGCTTTTTGTGCCGAGATAGCGGCACCGCGTAATTTAGCAGTTACTTCCATCATGACACCTATTAACGTTTAGATTTCTTGTCAACACCGTGACCACGATAGGTACGAGTTGGCGCGAATTCACCGAGTTTATGACCAACCATATGCTCAGTAACAATTACTGGAACGTGATTACGACCATTATGAACAGAGATTGTTAAACCAACAAAATCTGGAAGGATCATCGAACGACGAGACCAAGTTTTGATCGGCTTGCGAGAGTTACTAGCAACAGCCGCTTCAACCTTAGCGAACAAGTGCGCATCGACGAATGGGCCTTTTTTCAGAGAACGAGGCATTAGTCAGATTCCTTTACTTGACGCGACGGTCGCGAATAATCATCTTAGTCGTACGCTTATTGGTACGTGTCTTGTACCCTTTAGCTTTTTGACCCCATGGGCTTACAGGTTGAATACCTTTGTTACGCCCTTCACCACCACCGTGTGGGTGGTCAATCGGGTTCATCGCCATACCACGTACGGTAGGACGAACACCACGCCAGCGTGAAGCACCAGCTTTACCCAATGAACGAAGGTTGTTTTCTTGGTTAGAAACTTCACCAATTACAGCGCGGCATTCAACATGCACTTTACGCATTTCGCCTGAACGAAGACGAATAATCGCGTAAGAACCATCACGACCCAACAACTGAACAGAAGCACCAGCAGAACGCGCTAATTGTGCACCCTTACCAATTTTAAGTTCAACGTTATGAAGTGTAGAACCGATCGGCATATTACGAAGTGGCAAGCAGTTACCTGGACGAATTGGAGCATCGTTACCAGATTGTACTTTATCGCCAGCACGTAAACCTTTAGGTGCAATGATATAACGACGCTCACCGTCAGCATATTTCAATAAAGCAATATGTGCTGTACGGTTTGGATCGTATTCAATACGCTCTACAACAGCTGGGATGCTGTCTTTGTTACGTTTGAAGTCAACGATACGGTAGTGTTGTTTATGACCACCACCAACGTGACGAGTAGTAATGTGACCGTTGTTATTACGACCACCAGTACGTTTTTTAGCTTCAACCAACGGTGCGTAAGGAGCGCCTTTGTGAAGATGGTCATGAACCACTTTCTCTACAAAGCGACGTCCTGGAGACGTTGGCTTACATTTTTGAATCGGCATAATTTTCGTCCTTATTCCGCTGCGCTTTCAGCGGTATCGCCCAAGTCAGCCATTTCAACATCTTGGCCGGCTTTCAGGGTGACGTATGCTTTTTTAACATCAGAACGACGTCCTAATGTACGACCAAAGCGCTTAGTCTTACCTTTAGTAATAGTTGTGTTAACTTTAACAACTTCTACACCAAAAAGTTTTTCAACTGCTTTTTTGATTTCAAGTTTAGTAGCATTGATGTCTACTTTAAATACTTGAACACCAACAGTATCACCTAAAACTTGTGCCTTTTCTGAGAAGACTGGTCCTTTAAGGACTTGATAGATACGTTCGTTGTTCATCCGAGTTCTACCTCAATTTTCTTAGCAGCAGCTACAGACATCACAACTTTATCAAACGCGATCAAGCTTACAGGATCGATTGCAGTTGCATCCACCACATCTACATGTGGAAGGTTACGTGCTGCAAGATATAAGTTCTCATCTACAGCGTCAGTAACGATTAATGCACGAGCAGCATTTAAGTCGTTAAGTTTTGCAAGCAATTCTTTAGTTTTTGGAGCTGCAACAGCAAACTCTTCAACTAATACAAGGCGATCTTGGCGAACAAGTTCAGCTAAGATACATTGCATTGCACCGCGGTACATCTTACGGTTTACTTTTTGAGACCAATCTTGTGGACGAGCAGCAAAAGTTTTACCACCACCAACCCAGATAGGGCTACGAATAGAACCCGCACGAGCACGACCAGTACCTTTTTGACGGAATGGTTTTTTACCACCGCCAGAAACGTCTGCACGCGATTTTTGAGCACGAGTACCTTGACGACCACCTGCTAAATAAGCAGTAACAACTTGGTGTACAAGAGCCTCGTTAAATTCACGTCCGAAAGCAACTTCAGACAATTCAACAGCAGAGCCGGAAACAGTTTTCAAATTCACGGTATTTCCCCTCAGGCCTTGATGGTAGGACGTACAATTACGTCACCGCCAGTTGCACCAGGAATTGCACCTTTAACAACTAAAACAGAACGTTCAGCGTCAATAGATACGATTTCAAGACCTTGTACTGTTACGCGTTCATCACCTAAGTGACCAGCCATTTTTTTGCCTTTGAACACGCGTCCAGGAGTTTGGTTTTGACCTGTAGAACCTAATACACGGTGCGAAACTGAGTTACCGTGAGTAGCGTCTTGGGTACGGAAGTTCCAACGTTTAACACCACCTTGGAAACCTTTACCTTTTGATTGACCAGTTACGTCAACAATTTGACCAACTGTGAACAAATCAACGCCAATAGTACCGCCAACTTCACGACCTTCAAGCTCAGCTTCAGTAACACGAAATTCTTTAACCAAGCGACCAGCAGCAACACCAGCTTTCGCGAAGTGACCTTTCTGAGCGTTAGTTACGCGAGATTCGCGACGTTCACCAGTAGTTACTTGAACAGCTTGATAACCATCAGTTTCAAGTGTTTTGATTTGCGTAATGCGGTTTGGATCGACTTCGATGACTGTAACAGGTACAGAAACACCAGCATCTGTAAAGATGCGAGTCATACCACATTTGCGACCGACTAAACCAATAGCCATGTGCATAAACCTCTAAAAAAGCGGCCTAATTAACTAATCGTTAATTAACCGAAAGCCTTAACCCAAAGCGATCTGAACATCAACACCAGCTGCAAGATCCAACTTCATCAATGCATCAACAGTTTTATCTGTAGGTTGAACGATGTCGATCAAACGTTTGTAGGTGCGGATTTCGTACTGGTCACGCGCATCTTTGTTAACGTGCGGTGAAGTAAGAACGTTGAAGCGTTCGATGCGAGTAGGCATCGGAATTGGACCACAAACTTGTGCGCCGGTACGCTTAGCGGTTTCTACGATCTCTTGAGCAGATTGATCAATCAGACGATGATCAAAAGACTTAAGACGGATACGAATTCTCTGGTTAGACATACCAGTAAACTCCAAGCCAAATATATAAAGAATCACCTTTGACGCATCTCACCTATTGGTAAGTGTCAAAGGCAGTGATAATCACCAAGGTCGTGATCGATGCCACGACTGTAATGCACATTTACTACTTTCTTCGCAGTAAATGCCCTCTTCTTGAGGGTCGCTCATTATAACGATTGTTTAAGTCTTATGCAATTCTCTTTTTCTATTTTTTGCTCAAATTCCACTTTAGCTACGTATTAATAATTCATTCTATGCATTTATTACAAACTCAATTGCTTTATTTAAGAGTTGATTACCTTGTTCAAATTTCTGTGCTTCTGAAGATTGCAGTTCATGTGCAGATTGAACATATTCTCCGTCAAAAATAGATAGCTCTTCTTCATTTTCCAGTAAAAGCTGTAAAGCTGCTGGTGTCATTTCCGGATGAAATTGAAAACCTAATACATTTTTCCCAATCTGATACATTTGATTACGGCAAGCAATGCTCTCAGCCAAACGTATAGCTCCTTTAGGTATTTCAAATGTTTCACTATGCCACTGCATCACATTGATTTCCTCAGGTAGCGGAAAACTTTCTTGTGGTAAGTTTGCAACTCTTTGAACTGTCGACCATCCTAGTTCTTGATAACGATTACGGCTTACTGCTGCACCCAATGCATTCGCAATTAGCTGCCCACCCAAGCAAAGACCTATTGCTGGTTTCCCTGCTGCCAAATATCGACGCAACCATCTTTTTTCTATTTTAAGCCATGGATAGTTTGCCTCGTCATTTACACTCATGGTCCCACCCATAATTAGTAGTAAGTCAACTTCTTCAATCCGAGGTAAAGCTTCTATTTCAAGTGACCGATCTACGGGAAGTGCAAAGAATTCTGTAGAGCTAATAGTGGCGTGATGCGCTTTTAAAAACGAATAGCAACTTCCAAAACCTTCGCCAGCAATATGTTGAAAATAGTGAACACGTAAATGCGACTTCATGCGCTTAAACCTATTGTTGTTAGAATGTTGGTTTGATCTTTGCAAAAATAAAGCCAAGTTTTTAGTGAATGTTACAGTAGTAACGAAACATCTTAGAATTAACCAAAAATCTGGCGAATAAATCAGTTTTCTCTTAATCTAATCTTATTATTTAAAGCATAGCGCCCCATGAAAAAGCATAACAATTTCCAAACCCGACTCATTCATGCACCACGAAAAGCACCACAATTTATTGAAACTGTGCAACCTCCCTTATTTCGTGCATCGACTATTATTTTTAAATCAACTACGCACCTTTTTGACCGCCACTGGACCGACCCTTATGATTACAGTTATGGAACGCACGGTACACCAACCACATTTACCTTAGGCGACAATATTGCTCAAATTGAAGGTGGCCTGTACTGTTTACTTGCACCCAGCGGCTTATCTGCAATTAACTTAGTTAATTCTGCTTTTTTATCAACAGGCGATGAAGTTTGGGTCCCGGACAATATATATGGCCCAAATCTAGAGCATCTAAACCACTTAAAAGATCAATATGGCATTAGTGTCAAAATTTATAATTCAATTGATGTATCAAGTTTTAAGCCAACTGAAAAAACCAAGCTCTTATGGTTAGAAGCGGCAGGTTCAGTGACTCTTGAATTTCCCGATCTTAAAGAACTTGTTAAAAAAGCCAAGTCACATGGAGTTGTAACTGCTTTAGATAATACTTGGGGAGCTGGACTTGCCTTTAATGCTTTTGATTTCTCTGATGAGCACTTGTCGGTAGATCTAACCGTACATGCGCTAACAAAATATCCAAGTGGTGGTGGCGATATTTTAATGGGAAGTGTTGTAACACGTGATAAAAAACTGTATCACCGCCTGTTCCGTACACATGCCATTCTAGGTATTGCTATCTCAGGAGATGATGCAGCACAAGTTCAGCGCAGCCTCGCACATATGTCACTACGGTATAAACAGCAATCAGATAATGCAAAAACCTTATTGGAATGGTTAAAGCAACAGCCTCAATTTGCACAAGTTCTACATCCAAGCGATAAAGCCTCTCCAGGTCATCAATATTGGCAAGAGATTTGCACTACAGGTAAGAGTGCAGGATTAGTCAGTGTCATATTTAAACCTGACTATGATATTTCAGCAGTACGCCGTTTTTGTGACGCTCTTAAGCTATTTAAACTTGGCTTTAGCTGGGGCGGACCAGTTAGCCTCGTTATGCTTTATGATTTAAAAATGATGAGGAAACTTGAGAATACACATTTACAACAAGGTTTATTGGTTCGTTTGTGTATAGGGCTAGAAGATCCTCAAGATTTAATTCAAGATATCGAAAATGCACTAAAACATTTGTAAAACGACAACATCAATAGTGGCTCGCTCCAAGGGATAAAAATATATGGGTACACCGATTGTTATTGCAAAAAACATTAATGACACATCAAAAGAAATTGTTTTGCTTTCTCAATTTGCCAACCGACATGGCCTGATTGCAGGTGCTACGGGTACAGGTAAAACTGTCACCCTAAAAGTTCTTGCAGAAAGTTTTTCTCGAATCGGTGTTCCCGTCTTTCTTGCTGACGCAAAGGGTGATGTGTCAAGTCTTGCAAAAGCTGGCGAGGCCTCGGATAAATTTAATGAACGCTTAAAGCTTCTACAAATTGATAGTGTTCCTTTTGCTGCCAATCCCGTTATTTTTTGGGATCTATTTGGTCAACAAGGCCATCCTATTCGGACCACTATTTCTGAGATTGGACCAATTTTATTAGCACGCATACTTAACCTAAATGATACTCAAGAAGGTGTTTTATCTGCTGTATTCCGCATTGCAGATGATCAAGGATTACTGTTAGTCGACTTTAAAGATCTGAAAGCTATGATCACCTTTGTAAGTGAACATGCGGCAGAATTTAAAGCCGAGTACGGCAATCTATCTCCAGCTAGTTTAGGAGCAATTCAGCGTAATTTGCTCGCTCTTGCCGACCAAGGTGGAGACCAGTTCTTCGGAGAGCCAGCTTTAAATATTCTAGACTTTATACAAACTGATGCTAATGGTCGTGGCTATATCAATATTCTTGCTGCAGACAAGCTCATGAATACACCTAAGCTATACGCCACTTTCTTGTTATGGATGCTTTCTGAATTATTTGAACAACTTCCTGAAGTTGGTGATATGGATAAACCAAAACTCGTGTTTTTCTTTGATGAAGCTCACTTGTTATTCGACAACGCCAGTCAAGCTTTACAACAAAAAATTGAACAAGTTGTACGTTTAATTCGCTCTAAAGGCGTCGGTATTTACTTTATCACTCAAAACCCACTTGATTTACCAGAAAGTGTTTTGGGTCAGCTCGGTAACCGTGTGCAACATGCTCTACGCGCCTTTACCCCCAAAGATCAAAAAGCAGTAAAAACTGCTGCAGATACATTCCGTTCAAATCCTGATTTTAAAGTGGATGAGGCAATTACACAGCTAGCCGTGGGTGAGGCACTTATTAGTTGTCTAGATGAGCAAGGTACTCCACAAATTGTTGAACGTGGCTGGGTTATGCCTCCTTACTCTTCTTTTAGCCCTATCACACCTGAAGAACGAAAAACTTTAATTGAGCAAAGTATTATTGCTGGCGTCTATGAACAAGTCGTAGACCGTGAGAGTGCATATGAAATGCTCCAAAATAAAGTCGCTGAGCGTGAACAGCAAAAACAAGATGCGGAGCTTGCCAAAGAGCAAGAAGCTTTAGCGAAACAGCACGCTAAAGAACAAGAACGTCTAGCACGTGAACAACAGAAAGAAGAAGAACGTGCGGCAAGAGAACGAGCAAAATTGACTCAAGATATTGTTGGAACTTTTGCAAAAAGTGCCGCTCGAAGTTTAGGCGGCAGTACAGGACAAAAATTAGTACGAGGATTACTCGGCTCATTATTTGGAAAATAAAAAACAATCAAATCAATTAATTAAATTAAGGGATGTAATATCCCTTAATTTTTTTAAGGTTTTTGTAAAAAAGCTATTGCCACAATTTTCTTAAAGATGTATTTTAAATACATCTTATATAGCCAGATAATTAAGGTCTAGCCATGACTCCACAACAAATTGAACTCGTTAAATCTACTGTACCTGTATTGCGTGAACATGGTGTTACTCTGACTACATACTTTTATAAACGTATATTGAATAACAACCCAGAATTAAAAAATGTTTTTAATCTTGATGATCAAACCAGCCTACGCCAACCTCGTGCTCTTGCAGCAGCAGTACTCGCATATGCTGAAAATATTGAGAATCCTACAGTACTTGCCAAAGCAGTTGAACGCATTACCACGAAGCACGTGAGTTTAGACATTCAACCAGATCAATATGCAATTGTGGGCGATAACTTGCTTCATTCAATTAGTGAAGTTTTAAATGTCCCTTTTGAATCAGAACTCATTGAAGCGTGGAAACAAGCTTATTTACAGTTAGCAGATATATTAATTGGTGTTGAAAAACAAAAATATGCGCAACTTGAGAGCTTAAAAGGTGGATGGGCTGGTTGGCGTTCATTTGAAATCACACAAATTGATCCACTTGAGTCTGGCAAACGTTTCACTTTAAAAGCAACTGACCATGAAGATGTATTAACTGGCCCAGCAAATGCCTTTATTTCTGTAAAAGTTCAAGTTCCCGACCAACAGCTTGAACAACCTAAAGCATTTAAGTTCACAGAGGCTCAAGAAAATAATACTTATCATTTTGATGTTCAGCCTGAAGAAAACCATACAGAGTTCTCAGTTTCGAACATTTTGCTTGAACACTATAGAGTTGGTGATCAAGTACAAGTTTCAGCTCCTTTAACGCTGTAATTGAAAAAGCTTTAGCCTGAAAGTTTTATTCTTTAGACTTTCAGGCTAAGATGATCAACCTCCTATCCTTTTGTTTTTGGTGATCATGCAACTTAATAAATTTACCGATTATGCTTTAAGAATATTAATGTATATCGCTCGTCCAAGTGATGCACCGTATACAATTGCAGAAATCGCTCAAGATTTATATGTTTCACAAAATCATCTCGTCAAGGTTGTCCATTTTATGGGTAAACAAGAGTGGATTATTACTATTCGAGGAAAAGGCGGTGGAATTCGTTTAAATCCAAAAGCTTTAGATTTAAAGCTCGGCGCAATTGTGCGAATTTTACAAGGTGATCATCAAATTGTTGAATGCAATACTCCTCCTTGTGTTTTACGCTCGCATTGTGGTTTAAAAGGAATTCTTGATCAGGCTTTAGAAAGTTTCTATCAAAGTTTAGATCAGCATACATTAGGTGAAGTTTTACAACAGCCTAAATCTGCATCTGACACATCCCCTATTTCCTTTTTGCAAATCTAATGTTTGTAATTCTATTTATCTTTACAACCAAGCTTACTGAAAATTAGCAAGAATAACCAAGCTCCTTTATACTAGGCGCGAGCCCTCTCATTTAAAAAGTTATTTTTTATGCGTCGTAGTGAAAAATCGAAAGACACCAAAGCCAGACTAGCACCCAAGCAAAAGATCAGTTATGAAAAAAAACCAGACCCGGCGATCACGGAATATGCCGTACAATCTTTGAACTGGTTACGCCAAGCTGAGTTTTTAATGAGTGCACCTAAATTGGCACTTTGTGTTGAAGATAGTGGCTACGAGATTGCTTTTGCAGGACGCTCAAATGCTGGTAAGTCTAGCGCTATTAATGCTTTAACCAACAAAAAACAACTCGCACGTGCCTCAAAAAAACCTGGCCGTACGCAAATGATTAACTTCTTTAGTTTAGGTAATCCCGATCAACGTTTAGTTGACCTTCCAGGCTATGGTTATGCGGCTGTACCAGAGGATATGAAACGTGTTTGGCAAAAAGAATTAGAGAACTACTTAATCCACCGTAAAAGTTTACAAGGATTAGTTTTACTTATGGATATTCGCCACCCTTTACAGCACTTTGACATGATGATGCTAGAGTGGGCTTATTCCCGCCATTTATTTGTTCATATTCTTTTAACCAAAGCAGACAAACTTAACCGTGGTCCAGCAAACAAAGTTTTGCTTGAAGTTAAACAACAATTGAAAAAAATGAAGCTTGATTTCTCAATTCAGCTTTTCTCTTCATTAAACAAACTAGGCTTAGAAGAACTCGCAAGTGTAATGGCTGGACGTCTACACTTTACGCTTGAGCAACAGCCTGAATTTGACGTCGATGCGATCCCGGAAGCAAGCGATGAGGATGCAGAAGAGTAAATCGTCAAAACAGATACAATTTCTTTATTAAATTTATATTCAATTGGCCCCTATTGCTAAACACAAATGTAGGGGCTTTTTTTATACTCGTTATAACTTCATCGAGTTAAAAATCAGGACTAAATGATGAAATTGCTATCTTTTTTGAAGAATAAGGCTTTAGGTTCTTCTATTGATTATAAAATTCTTCCACGCAAGGTAAAATTTGACTGGAAAGATACCCCTGTAGACTGGATTCCAAACCAACCGTTTGCAAGTTATTTTATTAATGAAATTAATAATATCTTGCCTGCGGGAGAGTTCTGGTTCTGTCGACTCTATAATAAGGTTTTACCTCGTATTACCGATGAAAAACTTAAACAGGATGTTCAAGCATTTATTCGCCAAGAAGCAATGCACGCAAATGCACACACTTCTGCCAATAAAGAATATTTAAGCGCACGTAATATTGATATCCAGAGAAATCTGGACATTATGAATTATCTATTTACCACTGCTTTGGCAGATAAACCTTTTGATAAAGAAGTTCCTCAGTTCTTGCAGGAACAATGGGATTTATTTCGTTTAGGTGTTATCGCAACTGTTGAGCATATGACCTGTGTACTCGGTAAATATGCGCTTTATAACAACCGTTGGGAAGAATTAGGCGCAGATCCAGAAATGGTAGATCTGGTTAAATGGCATGGTTCTGAAGAAATTGAACATCGCACCGTAGCCTTTGACTTATATCGTCATCTTGGTGGTGGTTACATCCCACGTTACTATTTAAGCCTTGCTGTTATTACCCTTGTCCTTGGATTATGGGTAGACGGCGCTGCGCATATTATGAAGCAAGATCCTCGCTTTGTCGATGCGGCCAAATCTAAATTTTTTCCAGTTTGGGTTGCTGTAGAATGGTACAAGATTAGCCGTAAAGATAATCAGGTATTACCAAATCCATTTTGGCTTATTGCTCAGCAAATTGACTATCTCATGCCTTGGTACGATCCAGTTAAAGAAGGTAGCACTGAAGATGCGGTAAGTTATTTATCACAATCTCCAGCAGCAAAAAGAGCCGAGCTACAAGCCGCTTAAAAATAAAAAAGCAGGATTTAAAATCCTGCTTTTTTATTTAGAGATTAGAAACTGATATCTTTCTCTTTAGTATATCGATCTACAACTACACTAATCATCATATCGCCCTGCACATTTACCACCGTTCTTACCGTATCGAGTAAACGGTCGATTGGAAGTAAAATAGCAATTGCTTCGGCTGGTAACCCCACAGATTGCAATACCATAATCATGGTGACCATACCCGCACTTGGAATTCCTGGTGCACCAAGTGATGCAATCATCGCTGTTAAGCACACAACAATTTGCTGGGTCAGGTTTAAGTCTAATCCCACTAAATTTGCAACAAAGAGCGCAGCGGCAGCCTCATATAAAGCTGTACCATCCATGTTAAGTTGAGAACCTAATGGAATCACAAAACCTGCCGTTTGAGGACGAACACCTAAGTTTTCCTGTGTGCATTTCATACTCAGCGGCATTGTTGCAGAGCTCGAACTTGTTGCAAACGCAGTAATTAAGGCTGTACGTGTACCTTTGAAAAAAGTCCAAGGACTCATACGACCAACAATCCAGAGCAGTAATGGCAAAACAACAGCACCATGGAAAATAGTGGTTCCAGTTACAACAACAGCGAACTCTGCCAAGCGGCTTAATACTGAAATATCTTCTGTAGCCATTAATTTAGCAAGTAATGCAAAAATTCCTAATGGCGCCAACTTCATAACCCATCCCACTAGCATCATCATCATTTCAAAAAACTGATGACTCAATAAGCGGATACTCTTAAAGCGTTCACCACCTTGAACCAATGCAAAACCCACAAATAGTGCAAACACCACAACAGCTAAAACATTTCCATCACTAAATGCTTTAAAGGGATTAATTAACGTATTTTGAATAAAGTTAGTAAAGAAAGTTGCTGGGTTTAAACTATCTGGTGCTTGATAGTTTTGCATTGATGCCTGAAAAATTGAAATATCTACGCCTCGCCCCACCTCAAATAAATGAGCACAGCCAATACCCAAGATTAAGGCTAATGTGGTGGTGGTGATAAAACATAAAAACGTAATTTTCCAAACAGGACCTAGCTGCCCTCCTGCCTGTAAATTTGAAACTCCCACAACAATAGAACTGAAAATTAACGGCACCAACAACATTTTAAGCAGCCCAATAAAGACACTACTTAATATGCCTAACCCGTATAAGCTATGCTTTGCAAAAGCAGTATCAGGATACATGGTAAGCATGAAGCCAAAGGCTAAACCTAAAATGGCAGCAATCAGAATTTGTGTATTTAAGTTCATATCAGCATTATTTTTTTCAGTAGGCAATCCTTTTGCAAATATGACATGAGCTTGCTTTTCATTCGAGCAATTTTTTGTCACATCCTTTCAATTAAAATAAAAAAGCCATCTTATGAGATGGCTTTATAAACAAGTTTACTGCGTTTCAATTTCCCGCAAACGAATTAAACCCTCTTGTACCGTACTACATACAAGTTGGCCATTTTGCCACATACGGCCAAAATTCAAACCACGAGAAGCTGCACTAACTGTTGCTTCCATGTCATAGAGCATCCATTCATCAGCGCGAAGTGGGCGATGGAAATAAATGGCATGATCAATACTGGCACACTGCAAACTTGGAGAAATATAGCTAAGACCATGTGGTCTTAAAGCCGTAGTCATCAAAGTAAAGTCCGAGTAAAACGCCACAATTGCTTGATGTAAAGCGATATCATCGAGTTGTTTTGGAATACGGTCATGGGTACGGATATAGTGCGCATTATATGGCGCTTCCGGTTGTGGTTGAAATGGATTGACTGGATCAATCGGTCGTATTTCAACATGACGTTCACGCATGAAACTTGCACGAACATTTTCCGGTACAAAATTAAGAATACCTTCTTTCAGTTCATTTTCCGACTTTAAGGTCTCAGGAGCTGGATATTCTGGTTCTGAGTGTTGGTAGTTCAAGCCTTCTTCAGGATTGGCGAAAGATACCATTGCAGAGAAAATAACTCGTCCATGTTGGACTGCCCGAACCTGACGGCTGACAAAGCTTTTTCCATCACGCAAGCGATCTACTTCATAGATGATTGGAGCATTAATATCGCCACCATATAAAAAGTAAGCGTGCATAGAATGCGCAGGACGGTCAGTTGTATAAGAAGCTGCACGTAAAGCCTGCCCTAAAACCTGACCTCCAAAAACACGTTTACCGACCAAATTACGGCTAATTCCACGGTAAATATTTTCTTCAAGCTTTTCTAAAGTGAGCAGCTCAACCAGTTCTTGGGTTAACGCATTCATGAGAGATACCTTCATATTGCAGGCAAAATTGGTATTAAAGGACAGATGTGTAGAATCTATTGTGCCATAAAAAACTATTTGTACATGGAACAATCAGTCAACTTCTGACGAACATTGCCCTTAAAGCAGCTAAAAATACGATTTTTAACGATAAAAAATGCCAAAAGCATTATAATTTATAAGAAAGTAGCATATTGTTTTTTTTAATAAATGCCTCAAAATAATTACCCTCTGCATTTGGTGCTGGGATTTGTCTTTAAGAAGTAGGAGTTCTTATGTCCAAGAGTGGGTTTGGTCAAATGTATCGTCGGCTTTCAAGTAAGCTACTTGACCTCGTGGTAACACCACATGTTCTTGGGGAAGTTCCTACTGAACCAGTATCAGAAACATCGGAAACTGAAGCAAAGACTGAGCGCCAAAAGGTAGTGTGCTACGTCTTGCAAAATCATTCTCGCAGTAATGCGTTAGTGGTGGATGGGGAAACTCGCCGTTTAAATTTAAAACCTGCATTAGATCCGTTAGTCATCGGTTCTCATCAGGAAAAAGCATCAGTTTTATTTTTACAGCATAATGATGAAAATAACCTATTAAATCCCCCTCCTCATGCTTTTCCACCTCGTTTAATTAAACTGATTGAAGTTTTACAAGCAAATCCTGAGCTCGATATAGAACTAGTTCCAGTAACCGTTTTATGGGGCCGCTCTCCAGATAAAGAAGACTCTTGGTTTAAGTTGTTATTCTCAGATACATGGGCAACACCAAGTACCGTTAAACAGCTTGTGAATATTGGTTTACATGGTCGTCAATCTTATTTAGAGTTCCATGAACCACAGTCTTTGCGTGACCTCGTTGAATATGCTCAACAGCATTATCCGAATCTTTCGCCAGCGACTTATATTGTGAGTACTTTAAATGACTACCTTGACCGCCAACGTGAAGTTGTTTTAGGCCCTGACTTATCAGATCGCCGCAATGTCATGCAGTCGGTATTAAAGTCTCGTGATGTTCAAGAAGCTATTCGACGCGAAAGTATTCGTGGCAAAATCAGCATGCTTGAAGCAGAGCGCCGTGCGATTGGTTATGTCAACGAAATCGTATCTGACTATTCTCACTCAGCAGTTCGTTTTGCAGATTTAGCATTAACACGCTTATGGACTCAGCTTTATGACGGGGTAGAAGTTCATAACTTCAGTACTGTTCGTGAGCTCGCAAAAGACTATGAAATTGTGTACACACCATGTCACCGTAGCCATATTGACTACTTATTACTGTCTTATGTGATCTATAAACGTGGTTTGATGGTTCCGTATATTGCTGCGGGCGACAACTTAAACTTACCTTTCGTTGGTCAGCTTTTACGTGGTGGCGGTGCCTTCTTTATTCGCCGCTCTTTCCGTGGTAATGGCCTTTATACTTCGGTATTCAAAGAATATTTATATAGTATTCTTTCTCGTAACACACCACTTGAATACTTTATTGAAGGTGGACGTTCACGTACAGGTCGTTTATTACCACCGAAAACTGGCATGCTTGCAATGACAGTTCATAGCCATTTACGTGGCCGTGCCAAGCCGATTGTATTTGTACCAACTTATATTGGTTATGAACGTCTTATGGAAGGTTCGACCTATGTAGGCGAAATGCAAGGTAAGCCAAAAGAAGCTGAGTCTATTTTTGGTATTTTAAAAACACTTCGAAAAATTGAACGCATTTTCGGTAAGGTACACGTTAACTTTGGTGAACCTGTTTTTCTAGACGACTTGCTTAAACAGCACAATGCAGAAAATGTCTACATTGAAAAGAATGATGACCCAGTACCACCAGCTGTTTCAGAAGCAGTGAATAGCTCTGCAAATGCGATTTTAGAGAATATTAACCGTGCGGTAGTGATTAACCCGGTTTCTTTACTTTCAATTATTTTACTTGCAACGCCAAAACATACGCTTGATGAAGAAATCTGTATTAAACAGCTTGAAGCTTATCGCAATTTGGCATCAAATTTCCCTTATGATGCACGTACAGAAGTAACGCCTTTATCTGGTAAGGAAATTATTGCTTACGGCTTAAAACTTAAACTCATTAAGCGTGTACAGCATGCTCTTGGTGACATTATTGCGATTGAAGATAACCAAGCCGTTCTCCTCACTTATTTCCGTAATAACATTTTGCATGCTTTCGTTTTACCTTCATTGGTTGCATCTCTTGTTGAGCATAACGGAAAAATCAGTCGTACTGATTTAAGTAATGTCATCTATACACTTTACCCGTTCTTAAAAGCTGAACTATTCCTTAAATGGAAAAGTAGTGAACTTAAAGAACAGATTGAACAATATGCAGATGCATTAGTTCAATCAAAACTTATTGAGCAAGATGATGAAGGTAACTTGATTAGCTCTGCACCAAATACTGAAGAGCACAATCAGCTTGTTGTATTGGCGACACCTGTTAAACAAAGTCTTGAGCGTTATTACATGACGTTAGCTTTAATCACTCAGCGTGGTTCAGGCAATATTTCAACAAAACAAGTTGAAGAGTTAAGTCATTTGTTAGGCCAACGTTTGTCTGTACTTTATGAGTTTAATTCTCCAGAGTTCTTTGATAAAGCATTGTTCCAAAGCTTTATCAAAGTCTTAACTCAACAAAATTACATTCGAACGAATGACCAAGGCCAAATCGAGTTTGATGATAATTTTCGTCAAATGGCAGCAGGCGCACAGTTAGTACTTGATGAAGTAACGTTACAGATGTTGCAACACATCACCACCTTTACTGATGAAGAGTTAAAAGAAGCCCTTGAAGCAATGGCTTCTCAACAAGCTAAACGCCGTTTAAAACGTAAGAAATCTTAAATTTTTAGTCAAAATAAAAGGCAACTCAGGTTGCCTTTTATTTTATCGACGCATAGAACATTCAAAGTAACGTGGATCATCGATACAACGTAAGCGTTTCATTAGCTCAACAAAGTATGCATCATAATATCCAGAGCGAACATATTGATTCCGTATTTTGGCCACCATAATGTCATAGCTCTGCTTTTCGTAAAAAGAAACATCTACCCAATAATAGGCAGGTAAATGATTTTCCCACTGCATTGCTCTATTCGTTAGTAATTGACTATTTTGCACAAACCAAGCCCGAATTTTTCGTCCAAAATTGGCAGGATAAGCTTGAGGTTTAATAATTAGATTTACCCCGAAATAAGCCAATGGAAAATTAATCACTTGAGTGTCTGGCCCGAAATCTTTCTGTAAGTTATAAGGTAAAAGACCATAAATCGGTGCAGGCATAATATCGATTTTATTTTGCTGGAACTGGGCAATTGCATTGGATAAATCAACATAGACTGGCTGCGCCCCTACACTTCTCACCAAAGCCTGCTGTGGCGGATTATTAGCCAAGACTCCGACTCGCTGGCCTCTAAGCTGTGCAACTTTTGATACTTTTTTGTTTTTCATGACCATGTAAGCTGTTCCTACGGGAATCATACCGACCACTTCATAGTCTTGATTAATGAGTTTTTTCTCAATTGTAGGATGGTTTAAAAGCTGCAATAAATTTCGAGCGGTTCGGTTATTAGGTATAAGACCAATACCCGAACTACTCCCCATAAAATGATTGTACTGATAAGTATTAAAGTTACTGGCTGCTAGACCCGAACATTTCCCTTCATCAAAAGCTTGTATAGCTTGCTGCTCTTTTTGATAACTGACGACCTTGAACTTGACTTGATATTGCTGAGCATATAATCGAATATCGTTTAAACGACGCGTTATATCCCCTTGGGTACCCATAGGATCATATGTACACCACACCTGATCTTGAGCCCAACTCGCAACTGACATTACGCTCAAAATAAGAGCTAAACAAAATTTCTTCACTTGCAACCTTTTTTCTTTATCGGCAATTTGATTGCCTCTTCTGGTATTTCTATTGTTATTTAAAGTTTAGTCTAAATTTTAATTTGTACCATGAGCATTTAAACATAATAAATAGTCATTAAAGCAAATCGGATGTTCAAGCTGAAAACCTGTTTCAAATAAATGTTTCGCATATATCTTTTTACCTGAAACATGGGCTGAGTCTAAAGTAAGAAGTGGTAAATCCAACTGACTTTGGAACCACAGTAAAACTTCATGTAAAGGTACAGGAGCATTATTTGCAACAAGATAACTTTTATGCGGTTTTTCAAAATCGGCTAAAAATGCTAAAAATCTTGCTAAATCATCGATATGAATACGATTACTATAGTGAATATTTGGATAGGACTGTGTGTTTTCAGCCATGCGTTTTAATCGGTCAATCGAAGTACCATAAATCCCTGTAGGACGTACAATCACGCACTGAGCTGGAAAGTATTTCTGCCAAAGCAATTCCATATTATGCAGGATATGTCCTTGAGCATCATTCGGGTGAATCTCACTATCATCATTAATAGTTTCACCAGAGTTTTCACCATATACACGTGTAGATGACACAACAATGAGTCTTTTGACCGGATGTGATTTTAACGCTTGACGAATAGGTTCAATACTATCAACGTAAGTATGTTGATAACCTTGAACTGTACTATCGTCTGGAGAAAGTAAAATATACACTACATCTACAGGCGCAATTTCACTTAAATCAAGTGTAAAAATATCCTGTACGAGGTGTTTCCCGTAAGGATCTGTTTTTTCGCTACGGCTGATTGTGGTAATTTGATGTCCTGTCTCAAATAGTTGTTTAGCAACACGCTGAGATGTTTTACCATAACCGATAAATAATATATGCATAGAGAACTCGTTGAGGGGACATGACTTCAGTCCATCAGTTACAAGGCGTTGGATCGGCTTCAGCAGCCCTACTCGAAAAACTAAATATTTTTACCACAGATGATTTACTGTTTCATCTGCCCCGTGATTATGAAGATCGCAGTACCATTATTCCTATGAATCAATTGGTGGTTGGTCGTAGTTATTTACTCGAGGGTGAAGTCAAATCTGTTGATTTCCCTCCAGGTAAACGTAAATCTATGGCCGCATTAATACAAGATGAATTTGGTAAGGTGACTTTACGCTTTTATCATATTTATAAAAATTTAACCGACAAAATAAAACCAGGCCATCGTTTACGTATTTTTGGTGAAGTTCGCGTAGGTGCACGAGGACTTGAGCTTTATCATCCAGAAATTCAGCTCATTAATGAGCATACACCTCTACCCAAAACGCAGCTCACGGCAATTTACCCAAGTACTGATGGTTTAACGCAACCTAAGTTACGTGAATATGTTAAACAAGCGTTGAAGCATCATAGTGATGCTCTACCTGAGCTGCTTCCTAAACAATATACAAATGGATACGCACTCAAAGAAGCCCTACATTACATTCATGAGCCACCTGTCGATGCCAATATGATTCAATTGGCCCAAGGGTCTCATCCTGCTCAGCAACGCCTTATTTTTGAAGAGTTGGTCGCACATCAAATTAGCCTTCTCACGCGACGTGCTTATATTCGTCAAATTGCCTCACCTGCTTTTCCGAGTAGTAAAGTACTTGCAAAAAAACTGTTAGAAGCTCTTCCCTTTCAAATGACCAACGCACAAAAGCGTGTATCAAAAGAAATTTTAAGCGACTTAAAACAACACCAACCGATGTTACGCTTAGTACAAGGTGATGTAGGTGCAGGTAAAACTTTAGTTGCGGCAGTTGCTGCATGTCATGCCTTAGAAGCAGATTGGCAAGTTGCCTTAATGGCACCTACCGAAATTTTAGCAGAGCAGCATTATTTAAATTTTAAACGCTGGTTTGAACCTTTAGGTATTACAGTAGCTTGGCTGTCAGGCAAACAAAAAGGTAAAGCACGAACACAAGCTGAACAACAAATCAAAGAGGGCCATGCCGAGCTTATTGTAGGTACGCATGCTTTGTTTCAAGATAATGTTGAGTTTGCCAAACTAGGACTCGTGATTATTGATGAGCAGCACCGCTTTGGGGTTGATCAACGATTAGCTTTACGCAACAAAGGCGCAGAACAACTCACACCACATCAACTCGTCATGACTGCAACGCCAATTCCTAGAACATTAGCAATGAGTGCTTATGGCGATTTGGATACATCGATTATTGATGAATTGCCGCCAGGCCGAACTCCAATTCAGACCGTCACAATTCCGCTAGATCGTCGTGAAGAAGTGCTAAATCGAATTGCTACAAATTGCCGAGAAGGTAAACAAGCCTACTGGGTATGTACTCTGGTTGAACAGTCCGAAACTTTAGATGCTCAAGCTGCCGAAGCCACTTATCAAGAAATGAAAGAACGCTTTCCTGAACTTAATATTGGTTTGGTTCATGGCAAAATGAAAGCTGATGAAAAGCAATCTGTCATGCAAGCATTTAAAAACAATGAACTACAACTGCTAATTGCAACAACTGTTATTGAGGTTGGGGTAGATGTACCTAATGCCTCAATTATGGTCATTGAAAATGCTGAACGCTTAGGTCTTTCACAACTACACCAATTACGAGGTCGAGTCGGACGAGGTGCAAAGGCTAGTTTTTGTGTTCTTCTCTATAAACCCCCACTTTCACAAAATGGGCAAGAAAGACTTTCAATTTTAAGAGAAAGTAACGACGGCTTTGTCATTGCTGAAAAAGACCTTGAATTACGAGGTCCGGGTGAATTATTAGGAACAAAACAGACAGGTGATATGGGCTTCCGTGTCGCACGTTTAGAACGAGATGATCATTTACTGAGTCAAGCGCATTACGTTGCACAACAAGTTCTAAAAGATTACCCTGAGCAAGCTGACGCCCTCTTGAAACGGTGGCTGCCTGAAGCACCTCGATACGCTTATGTTTAAGTTGTTCAACCCTCAATATCTTTTTCAGTTATTGTCCCCTTGCCTATTATGTGAAATAGGAACACGGGAAAAATATTCACTTTGTAAAGAATGTTGGGAACAACTACCGTGGCTTAAGCAAACAGTTCAGCGCAATGATCAATCTGTTCTTGTGGCTTGCCACTACGCATATCCAATTAATCGCATAATTCAGCAGTTCAAATATGAACAAAAATTACACTATCAAACCTTACTTGCCGAAGTCTTACAGCAAATAAAATTTCCTAAGGTACAAGCCATAGTACCTATGCTTATTTCTAAACAACGCTTAACTGAACGTGGTTTTAATCAATCCTTATTACTCGCCAAACTTTTAAGTAAACAATTAAAAATACCTGTTTGGCAGCCTGTGCAGCGCCTAAATGAACGCTCTCAAAAAGGATTGTCTCGCCTCGAAAGATTTGAAAATATTGAACAGCAATTTGTTGCGATGACTCAAGAAAAACGGCGTTACCGTCGTGTGCTGATTATTGATGATGTAATCACAACAGGAAGTTCAATTCACGCTTTAAGTCAGGCACTAAAACAGCTAGGGTGCACATCTATTTATGCAAGTTGCCTAGCTGCTGCCTCATCTACATCATATTAAAATTATAGAGTTGTAGATAAGTTCTGCTCACACCATGGAATTACAATTTCTTTGGTTAATGGCGCAAGTTTTGTCTCGGAATCATTAAATTTTATCCACTTCATTTCAGCAATCTCGGCTGCAATTTGTGGAGACTGTTTCAAACGAACTAAATATAAATGACTAATCAGCGTATGATCTGGTTCATTGGCTGCTGCTGTCTCAAAACGGCCTATAAACCGCTCTATTACACACGAGCTACCTATTTCTTCCAAGATTTCACGTTGTATAGCAGTTTCCGGAGCCTCATTCGGCTCCAGTTTACCGCCTACTTGCATAAAAGCCTGTGTATTACGCTTTCTAACAAGCAATAATTCATTTTGTTCATTTAAGATCACCGCAGCGGCGACCGTAATTGTTTTCACCTATCTAACCTCATTTATGGTTGAACATCCGCATTTGTCCATTTTGGAGCAGGCGGCTGATATTGTTCAAATTGCTGAAGAATATCCTCAATTTTATCCGAAGCGATCAATTTATCGGCAAACCTTGCTTGGCTAAAACCTTTATCTACAGTTCCTTGAACCATTTTAAGCAAATCTTCATAAAAGCCCGCTACATTTAGAAAAGCACACGGCTTTTGATGAATACCTAATTGTGCCCATGTCCATTGTTCAAAGATTTCTTCCAATGTACCTGCCCCACCTGGTAAAGCAATAAAACCGTCCGATAGATCTGCCATTTTGGTCTTACGCTCATGCATATTCTCGACGACATATAGTCTTGTCAGCCCGGGATGAGCTAACTCGCGATCGACTAAAGCACGAGGAATGACGCCAATGACTTGTCCACCGGCTTGTAAAGCACTATCAGCGACAACGCCCATTAAACCCGAACGACCACCACCATAAACAAGAGTTTTACCTTGTTTAGCAATAGTTTGACCGGTTAATTGAGCAATTTGTTGAAAGATTGGGTCTGAACCTAAAGATGAACCACAGAAAATACAAATTGAATTCATAGTATAAAAACCGTTTTATTGAACTGTCATGCTGACAAACTAGACTATCGACAGAGTTTTTTTTTGCAAAATAGCGTATTGGCAAGTGTTTTTCGGCAAATCCTTGTCTAAAATACACCCATCAATTTCCATCAGACTGCGTGAGGAAAAAAGACACATGCTTGAAGCCTTTTATGCCACAGAACGCGGAAGTCTGGAAGATGCCACCATCAACGGTGGATTTGATCTACATCCCGAATTAGTATGGCTTGATCTAATTGCACCCTCTCAAGAAGAACAACAATGGGTCTTAGATGCCTACGATCAGAACTTACCTACACTAAAGTCGCTAGAAGACATTTCATCTTCTGCTCGATTCTACCGTGATGATGACGGCATTTTGCATATCAGCACCTATTTTTTAACGAAAAATAAAAATTATCAGGTTGATGGAGATGCGGAAGATTCATCACATATGCTTGCCATGGTACAAACCGTAGCATTTATTTTACATAAAGATCGCTTATTTACTTTGCGTGGTGAGAAGCTAGTTGCATTTCGTGCATTTCGTGCGCGAGCTCGTCGTAATGACTATGAAATGGATTACAAAGATCCAACTTGGATTTTATTGGGCTTGCTTGAAGCAAAACTGGATGAGCTTGCGGATATCTTAGAAGATATCCACAAGGATCTAGAAAAATACTCTACTGAGGTGCTCAACAACCATCAACGTGAGAAGATTTTAGACCTTGATGACATGATTACCCGCTTGGCTCAACAAGAAGATATGCTTGGAAAAGCTCAACTGTGTTTAATTGATTTACGAAGAGTCTTAACATTTTTATCTCGTCCACGTGCCTTAGGCAGTCATATCTACGATGCAGATATCCGAGAACTAAGTGAAGACGTTCGTTCACTTGTAGAACATGATGCTTTTTTATTCCAAAAAGTACGATTCTTGCTTGATACAACGTCTGGGTTCATTAACACTGAGCAAAACGATACGATTCGTCGATTCTCGATTTTACCAAGTATGTTAGCACCACCAATGCTGATCGCGAGTATCTATGGTATGAACACTGAAGTATTGCCTTTTGCTCATGGTAAAAGTAGTTTTATCGCAGTCTTATTAATCATTATTGGCTTTTTTATTGGCCCTATCATTTATTTCCGCTGGAAAAAGTGGATTTAAAGCCTGTCCATATTCACCAATCCTTTATATAAAAAAAGCACCTAAATTTAGGTGCTTTTTTATCTTTGCATAATCAGACCAAATGTAGATCTTCTTGCAAATGGCAAGCTTGAATGATTTTCAGCATCTTCTCTGGAACATTTTTAAAATGTAATCCAGACTTCTGTGGCGTCTGACGTAACCATTGAACTAACACCGCCAATGCTAACGTATTACCATGCTCAAGCTGTTTTAAATCAACAATTAGAGGAAAGCTAGTCTGCTTTTTAATAATTGCCAATCCAGCTTGATATTGTTGTTCAGCATTTTCAAAATCGATTTTGCCTGAAACAACTAACTCTTGGTTAAGATACTGAACCACTCTTCACCTACTTATTTTTGTTTGTTCTGATTAACAGCAGCATCTGCATCAGGTTGGAACGTAGCAATTGCTTTATTTAAATCGCCACCATTACGCTTAACAGTTGCAGCAAACTGGTTGCGGAACTGTAATCCTAAATCAATACCAGAAACATTGATGTTACGGATTTTCCACTGCGAACCTTTGTCAGCCAACTGGAACGACACAGGAATTTTATCGCCATTGTGGTTGAAGTCTAAAGTTACAACAGGGTTTTTGCCTGCTGTCGCTTTATAAGGACGCATGGTGTAAGTCTGGTTTGTATACTTAGCAAATGCACTACCGTAATTCTCAATTAATGTATTACGGAAGTTTGTTTCAAACTGAGCACGCTGTGCAGCCGTACTATACTGATTTGTCGCATAAGTACCCATCACAATACGAGTGAACGCTTGTGAGTCAACATACGGATCTAAATTTTGACGTATGATTGATTTAACTAAAGCAGGGTTGTTTTGCAACTTGGCATGATCTGTTTTTAAACGAGCAATCAAACCATCAGCAACACGCTTAATAAAATCAGGTGGTGCTTCTGAAGGTGCAGCAAAAGCTGTACCAGCAATCATAGTAGACAAAACACTTGCTGTCAGGGTTTGTTTAAACAACTTATTCACCTGGAACCACTCCTTCAAATAATCTCTTACTCAACAAATGACGGCTGTGCGCTGCTGTCAGTACTTGCAGGAGCTTTTTCTTCTGCTGAGGATGATGAACCAGCGGCAACTTTACCTGCGCCACCACCAGTAATAAATTTACTAATTAAATCTTCTAAATCCATCGTTCCTTGGGTATTAGAAATTGTATCGCCACGTTTAAGGTAGTTAAGACCACCACCCGGTACGATTTTTAAATATTTCTCACCCAATAAACCATTGGTTGCAACCATTATATAAGCATCTTCATCAATACTGGTGATGGATGACATGTTACTGATCAGTTGCTGTTCCATTGTTTTTTGTTGCGCTGGAGTCGCTTGCGTATAATCAGAACTATAACGTAATTCGTCTAAAGCATTTTTTTGAACTTCTTTTAACTGTTCAGCATTAAAACTTGTCAGTTTTCCATCAAGATCAAAAGTTACTGTAGCTAAACGTGTAACCGGATCAAGCGTGATTGAATCAACACGACCAATTGTTACACCGCTCATCGTTACTTTAGCACGTGGTTTAAGTCCGTTAACATTATCAAACTGAGCTTTCATGGTGTAACCTTCGCTCAAGTTTGTACCTACCAAACCACTTACTTTCATCGCTAAAAAGAATAAAGCAATACCGAAGATAATGACAAAGATACCTACGGCCAGCTCACTAGTACGTGATTTCATTAAATCCCTCCGAACATGACCGCAGTCAACACGAAATCAAAACCTAAAACACATAATGAAGAATATACAACCGTTCGGGTCATTGCCGTTGCAATGCCTTCAGGTGTTGGATCACATGCATACCCTTGGAAAACAGCAATCCATGTACAAAGTAAAGCAAATACAATGCTCTTAATGATGCCATTTACAACGTCATGGCCAAATTGAACATTATTTTGCATACCACTCCAGAAGGAGCCTTCATCAACGCCAAGAAAGTCAACACCAACCAATTTACCGCCAACGATACCAATCGCAGCAAAGATAACAGTTAACATTGGCAAACTGACTATGCCAGCCCAAAGACGTGGTGATACGATTTGCTTTAAAGGGTCAACACCAATCATTTCCATACTGGCAAGCTGTTCACTTTGTTTCATTGAACCAATTTCAGCAGTTAATGCAGAACCTGCTCGTCCAGCAAATAGTAAAGCAGCAACAACTGGTGCAAGCTCACGCAGTAAAGTTAAAGACACCATAGTGCCTAGCATTGATTCACTACCAACATTGACCAATATTGAGTAGCCTTGCAATCCGAGTACCAGACCAATAAATAAACCTGATACCGTGATAATAAGTAAAGACATTACCCCTACACGATGCATTTGATAGACGAAACGTCCAAAACCGCCGGCTGAAGGTAATGAAAAAATAATTTGTAAGAGCATCAGTGCCGCAACACCAATCCCTCGAATCCGCTCAATAACGAGTCTACCTAACCAGGCAATCGTATTCATGGACGAACCTCGTTATCTAAATAAGCTTGGTGGCTAAACTGGTACTCAACCGGACCTTCTGCAGAACCGGTTAAGAACTGTTTTACAAATGGAGAAGCATATTTTTGCAATTCTTCTGGTGTTCCTTCCCCTTGAATTTTTCCTTCTGCCACAACATAAATGTAATCGGCAATAGATAGGGTTTCAGGAACATCATGCGAAACAATAATGGTGGTTAAATCCAAAGCTTCTCGCAATGAACGTATGAGACGTGTTAAAACACCTTTTACAATCGGGTCCTGCCCTGCAAAAGGTTCGTCATACATAATTAAATCTGGATCAAGCGCGATTGCACGAGCTAAAGCAACTCGTCGATTCATACCACCCGATAGCTCAGTAGGCATAAGCTGTTCTGTTCCACGCAGGCCAACAGACTCAAGCTTTAAAGCGACCAGTTCAGCAATCAGATTTTCAGAAAGCTTAGTATGCGCACGAATTGGAAAAGCGACATTTTCATACACCGACATATCGGTAAATAAAGCACCACTTTGGAATAGCATTCCCATACGTGCACGCGCTGCAAACAATTCCTGACGTGACATTTGAGCAATATCTTTACCATCAAGCAAAACTTCACCATGATCGGGAACAAGCTGCCCACCAATCAGACGTAATAAAGTCGTTTTACCTGTACCAGATGGTCCCATGATGGCCGTAATCTGGCCTCGACGTATATTTAAACTAATATTGTCATAAATGACGCGTTCCCCTCGATTAAAACTCAAATTTTTCACTTCAATGAGTGACTGAGTCGAGAGAGGAGTTTTATTATTCATAATGGCAATCATTCCTGCACTTTTATGCCAGCATACTATAACACTGAATTTTGAGAATCTTGTTGTAATTTTGACAAAAGCGAAACAAGCTCATTCATCAATATGAGCTAGATTTTGAAAGAAATTTACTGATTGAGAACTTGAAACTGATCTACGAAATGGCCAGTTAATAAAGCATAGGCAAAATAGATTCCATTACACAAAGCGAGTGCAATAAAAAGGTATGGCAAACCATGTTGAAGTAATAATTTACTCAACCATGCCAAAGGAGTCTCTTTTCGCTTACTTTTACGCATTATTACAATAAATGTTGAACTATTTTACACTTTGTTATTTTATAACAAAACTGAAAAATAAAAAAGGCCAGTATGTTAACTGGCCTTTTTTTAAATCTTTTTAAGATTAACGGTCGAATTTACGACGACGTTCACCACGAGATTCTTGATTAAAATGTTCTTCACGAACTGCGCGACGTGGACGGTCTTCACCACCAAAACTACGTTTTGGACGATCACCGAAACCACCTTCACGACGTGGACGATCTTCGCCACCAAAACTACGTTGTGGACGGTCACCAAAACCATTTTCACGACGAGGTTTATAATCTACGCGATTACCACGGTTGTCATCATTTGAATCAAAACGAGGCTTATCGTTAAAACCACCTTCACGACGAGGGCGATCAGAGTTGAACTCACGACGTGGACGATCTTCACCACCAAAGCTACGTTTTGGACGATCTTCAAAACCACCTTCACGACGTGGACGGTCAGAGTTGAACTCACGACGCGGACGATCTTCACCACCGAAGCTACG
>NZ_KI391939.1:2670264-2731566 GCF_000162375.2 Acinetobacter sp. RUH 2624
AAGCTACGTTTTGGACGATCTTCAAAACCACCTTCACGACGTGGACGGTCAGAGTTGAACTCACGACGCGGACGATCTTCACCACCGAAGCTACGTTTTGGACGATCTTCAAAACCACCTTCACGACGTGGACGGTCAGAGTTGAACTCGCGACGCGGACGATCTTCACCACCGAATGGGCGATCACCACGTGGTTTATCATCAAAGCTACGACGCGGACGGTCATCACGACCACCTTCACGGCGTTTGAAGTTACTTTCGCCTTCAAAACGACGACCACCGCCGAAACCGCCACCACGACGACCATCACGACCACCGTTACCGCCACGACCGCGACCACCGCCATCACGACCTGAACGAGCAGGAGGTGGAGATGGCTCTAATCCTTCAATTTCAGAAACACTTAAACGTGCTTCTAAATATTCTTCAAGTGCACGAATCTTACCGCGCTCACGATAAGTCGCTAAAGTAATTGCCTGACCTGTACGACCCGCACGACCTGTACGACCAATACGGTGTACGTAGTCTTCATGCTTCATCGGTAAGCCGAAGTTAATAACGTGTGAAATTGTTGGAACGTCAAGACCACGTGCAGCAACGTCAGTTGCAACTAAGATTTTTGCACGACCTTCACGGATACTACGTAAACGACGGTTACGAACTGTTTGTGGCATTGCACCGTGAAGTGCAACAACTGAATGACCTGCTTCAGCAAGTTCTTCAGCCAACATATCAGTGTCTTCTTGAGTGCTTGCAAAAACTACAGCTTGATCTAAGTTTTCATCACTTAACCAATGTGTAAGTAATTTTTTCTTATGCTCAAAACCATCAGTCCAATGCAATGTTTGCGTAATATCTGTATTGGTTGAATGACCTGTTTCTATTGCAATACGCATTGGATCTTTCATCATGCATGCTGCAAGACGAATAATACGATCAGCAAATGTTGCAGAGAACATTAATGTTTGTTTACGGTTAGCCGCTAATTCGCTGATTGCCTCTAAGTCTTCAGAGAAACCTAGGTCAAGCATACGGTCCGCTTCATCAACGATTAAAGCATCTACTTGGTCTAATTTAATTTGACGACGGTTTACCAAGTCAAGTAAACGACCTGGAGTTGCAACAACAACTTGCGCGCCTTTTAACTGTTGAATTTGTTTAGCAAACGGCATACCACCCATAATGGCAGCAATACGAACACCTTTCATGTGACGTACAAATGCGATTGCATCTTGGCTTACTTGTTGTGCTAATTCACGAGTAGGAGAAATTACCAAAATATTTGGTTGAGTTACAGCTTTCATGCGTTCTTTGAACGGAACGAAAGTTTCTTGACCTGCCAAGTTATTTAATGTCGGCAACAAGAATGCAGCAGTTTTACCAGAACCAGTCTGGCTAGAAACTAAAAGGTCTTTACCTTCTAAAGCTGCAGGAATAGATTGTTCTTGCACAGGAGTCGGGGTAGTAAAACCTAAACCTTCAAGCGCTTGTTGTAAGGTTTCATGCAAAGAAAATTCGGCAAAAGTTTTGCTCATAGAGAGTTTCACCCTAATGGGTGCTCCATTTTTAATAAGTACAAAATAGACATCGGCACAAAGCGGCAAAGCAAAATTAGCTGAACCTTATTATTCAGCGGCAATCCGAGTAACGACGATGTGGATTAAACGCACGCTTGATTACGGCCGAACCTGAAGAATCGCTGAGCGATCGGGGCGCAAGAAATGGTCCTCTCTATGGACAGCGTGCGCTTACAATGAATAGAACAGAATGTTCAGGTAATGAACGGAAATTTAAGTGCGTGGGCGGATTATAGCAGAAAGAATTTAAAAGTCATGTGTTTTAATCAACTTTATCGTTATTTCTATTATTATTTCTATTTTACCGATCATTAAAAAATTAAAACCCTCTATAAAAAGAGGGTTTTAACTCACAAAGCGTTTCTCAATTATTTTGCAGCTTTATCCCAAGCAGGAACTACTGTTTGCATTAATGGTTTTAGCATTTTAAGTGAACAAGCAAGTACTTGACCATTTTCAAGTGAATCATTTCCACCACGAGCATCAACCACTACACCGCCCGCTTCTTTAATAATAAGCTCACCAGCAGCGATATCCCATGGTTTTAAACCAAGTTCAAAGAAACCATCGAAACGACCAGCAGCAACATAAGCTAAATCTAGAGCAGCTGAACCACCACGACGGATTTGAGCACCCGCTTGAGTAACAGCTAATAATGAAGCAAAGTGCTGCTCTGCATAAGATACGATCTCACCAGCACGTTTAGCACGGTAAGGATGACCTACTGCCAAGAACGTATTTTCTAAGCTATCTTTTACATTTACACGAATACGGCGTTGGTTCATCACCGCACCACGACCGCGACTTGCAGAGAACAATTCGTCACGTACAGGGTCATAAATTACGCCGTGCTGAGTAACGCCTTTGTGTTGAACTGCAATAGAAATACAGAAATGAGGGAAACCATTAATGAAGTTTTGCGTGCCATCAAGTGGGTCAATTACCCAGCACCAGTCTGCATCGTGGCCTTTGCCTTCTTGCAAACCGAACTCTTCACCTAAGAAGCTATGGTTTTTATAACTTTTACGTAATGTATCAATCGTTAATTGTTCTAAATAACGATCTACACGTGTTACAGGACCATCAATGCCTTTTTCTTCAACTTGCAAATCGAGTTTATGACGATTTTGATGCGCTTTTAAAAGCTCTTGACCAACTGTTTGAGCCGCACGCGCAGCCATCACCACCATAGGTTCCATTGAACACCCACTACAATACAAATTTGAAGATTTTGACAAAGAATAATGCATAAAAGCGCATACATTTTAGCAAATGAATGCGCTTTATGGGAAAAAATGTTTCAAAAATTTTATTAACGGATTAAACGACCTGATTTTGCTTAAGCCAAGCTCTCTCAATTGAGTTCAAAATACCTTTCGCATCTAAACCACAATCTTGCAGCATTTGATTATGTGAAGCCTGATGCAAGAATGAGTCTGGCAAACCTAAGTTAATGATAGGTTTCACAATTTGCTCTTGTGCCATAAACTCATTTACTGCACTACCCGCTCCACCCATAATCGCATGTTCTTCAACTGTCACGAATAAATGAGTATGTTCAGCCAAGTCTCGAATCATTTGCTCATCAAGCGGTTTCACAAAACGCATATTTACAACACGCACACCAACATCGTGTTTTTGTGCAAGTTGCTCGGCAGCTTCTATAGCAACCATGACACGGCTACCAAATGCTAGAACTGTAATTTGCTCATCACTATTTGGTTTAATTTCTGCAACAATTTCAGCTTTACCTAATTCAAGAATCGTCATTTCTTTTTGAATTTCGACACCCACACCTGCACCACGTGGATAACGTACTGCGGCAGGGCCATTATAGGCATAAGCTGTATGAAGCATTTGACGACATTCATTTTCGTCTTTTGGCGCCATAATCACCATATTCGGTACAGTACGCATATAGGCATAGTCATATGCACCTGCGTGTGTTGGGCCATCTTCACCCACTAGACCGGCACGATCAATACCGAAAGTTACATCAAGGTTTTGCAATGCAACATCATGAATAAGTTGATCGTAACCACGCTGCAAGAATGTCGAATAAATTGCAACAACAGGTTTTAGCCCTTCACAAGCCATACCAGCTGCAAGTGTTACGGCATGCTGCTCTGCAATTGCGACATCAAAGAAACGCTGTGGGAATTGCTTGGCAAACTTAACCATGCCCGAGCCTTCACACATAGCAGGCGTGATCGCAAGCAACCGCTCATCTTGAGCAGCTTCATCGCATAACCATTCACCAAAAACATCCGAATACTTTGGTGGGGCTTTCCCGCCTGAAGTCGCATTAATTTTACCAATCGCATGGTAAGTAATCGGGTCAGCTTCAGCAGGAGCAAAGCCTTTGCCTTTTTTAGTATAAACGTGAACTAAACGTGGACCTTTACGCTTTTTAAGTGCATTGAACACTTGAACTAACTGATTGACATCGTGCCCATCAAATGGTCCAAAATAATCAAAACCAATTGCTTTAAATAGGTTATCTGCAGCATCGGTTGCCGATTGATGTAATCGAGAGTTATAGGTCCATTTTGGATGTGGCTGGATATAAGCTTCACCATGTTCATTTACATTGACTAAATGACCTTTTTCCCAAATTGCAGCTAAATGCTTAGCGAAGCCACCAGTACTGCAAGAAATGGACATGTCATTGTCATTGAGTACAACAATCAAGTCAGCATCATGTGCAACCGCATCATTCATAGCCTCAAATGCCATGCCTGCAGTCATTGCACCATCACCTACGATACAAACAACTTCACATGGGTCATTTTGATAACGGCGTGCAAGTGACATACCTAGGCCAGCTGAAATCGCTGTTGACGAATGCCCTACCCCAAAGGTATCAAAAACCGATTCTTCTCTGGCAGGAAAAGCTGCTAATCCATTTTTTGAACGGATAGTTGTAATTTGTTCACGGCGACCAGTCAGGATTTTATGTGGATATGCTTGATGTCCTACATCCCAAACTAACCGGTCATTTGGTGTATTAAAACAATAATGCAGCGCAACCGTCAGCTCAACCACGCCGAGGTTAGCACCGAAATGGCCACCACTCTGGCCTGCTGCATATAAAATATATTGACGCAACTCATCAGCCACTTGAACCAGTTGGCTATGCTCGAGCTGACGTAATTGTTGAGGATGATCAATTGCATCTAACAATGGCGTAACAGGGCGTTGAGTTGGAATTTCGGTATACAACATATGTGGCAAAGCCTTTATAAGCCTGGCAAATCCTAAGCTGGGTCAAAATGGGTCGATCATACAATCGAATGAAGTCACCTTCAATCAGCCACATTTGCGAACGAGATCATGCAAAGCAGTCTCTCATACATTATGGGTATGGTTGGCAGATTATCCTGAATAATCTGACTATTTATCAACTATTATCGTCTTCTTTATACAAAAAAGAAAACCTTAGTGTGCAAAATGATTATGACAATTCGACCAATCTCCCAGCATTACGCTATACTTTAAACCGTTTTCGGTTAAAAGATGAGTTAATCTGTGCCTATAGAGTTCATTGCAACATCAAAACTCCCGACCGCTTTTGGTGAATTCAATATTTCTGTGTTTCAAGATCCCGTTACAGGTGAAGAACATGTGGCACTTTCTAAAGGGTTAGAAAATCCGCCAACAGGTCCTGTTTTGGTTCGTGTACATTCTGAATGCTTAACAGGTGATGCTTTTGCGTCATTAAAATGTGATTGTGGCCCACAATTACAAGCTACTCAAAAACTCATCAATGAAGCAGGACAAGGTGTAATTTTATATTTACGCCAAGAAGGTCGTGGAATTGGTTTAACCAATAAAATTCGTGCCTATGCTTTGCAAGATCAGGGTCACGATACAGTAGATGCCAATTTACTACTGAATTTACCTGCCGATGCACGCCGTTACGATATGTGTAGCATTATGCTCGATCACTTAAAAGTAAAAGAAGTGAAGTTAATTACCAATAATCCTTTGAAAATTCAGGCACTCAAAGATCAGGGTATTAATGTCGTAGATCGTGTACCGTTAACTGTCGGCCGCAATCCTTTTAATGAACAATATTTAAAAACCAAACGTGAAAGAATGGATCACCTTTATCAAAAAGATGATTTTTGATTCCAATTCCAAAATTTAAAAACAATATTTAAGGGATTTTTTCAAGATTTAGAAAAAAATCCCTTACTTTTTTTATGGTTTTATGTTTTGATGTATTTAATTTATATCAATCATCTTTGAGGGTCATTATGCAACATCCGACTTCCACAGATATTCAACGTGTCCGCGAATTTCTCCTCGATTTACAAGCCCGTATTTGTGCTGGTTTAGAACAACAAGAAAAAGCTGGCGGTGGTACGGCAGAATTTATTATTGATGATTGGGAACGCCCTGAAGGCGGCGGCGGTCGTTCACGTGTGCTGCAAAATGGTATAGTGATCGAAAAAGGTGGTGTGATGTTTTCTCACATCAACATTAGTAAACTTCCTGCGTCTGCTACAGAACGTCACCCTCAAATTGCAGGGGCTAAAGCTCAGGCACTAGGAGTTTCTTTAGTTATTCATCCTAAAAACCCAAATATTCCGACCTCTCATGCAAATGTCCGTTTATTCGTTGCAGAACGTGAAGGACAAGATCCGATTTGGTGGTTTGGTGGTGGTTTTGATTTAACGCCATTTTATCCAGATGACCAGGATGTTTTAAATTGGCATCAAGCTGCTTACGACCTATGTAAACCTTTTGGTGACAATGTTTATGCTGAACATAAGCAATGGTGTGATGATTACTTTTATTTAAAGCATCGTGATGAACAGCGTGGTGTGGGTGGCTTATTTTTTGATGATTTAAATTGCTGGGATTTCGAAACTTGCTTTAAATATATTCAAGCTGTAGGCAATGGTTATTTAAATGCCATTTTGCCAATTTTCGAAAAACACCGTGAACAGCCTTATAGCGAAGCTCAACGAGAATTTCAGCTTTATCGCCGCGGTAGATATGTTGAATATAACTTGGTTTATGACCGTGGTACGTTGTTTGGATTACAAACAGGTGGCCGTATCGAGTCTATTTTAGTCAGCCTACCTAATTTAGCTGCATGGTCTTATCGACCTGAATGGGATGAAGACTCTCCAGAGAAGCGTTTAACTGACTATTACTTAAAACCTCGTGATTGGTTAGGTTTAAAAGAAAAAGTCGCTTAATTTTTTGTTTTGGGGATTCTTTGGCTTCCACCCTAAAGAATCTCCTTTTTTGATTTCAATTTCCCTTCCTTCATTCAAATATTTTTTCTTGTGTTATTTTGACTTATAGTGAGGCCTGCTGAATATTTAGCACAGGCTTTATCTGCTTCATGCCATTTTAAAATTTTGGATACAAGAATGACCAAACAGTTTGCAGTAATTGGCAACCCGATCGAACAATCACGCTCGCCTGAATTGCATCATGCTTTCGCTGAAAAAACAGGTGTTGATCTAAACTATCAAAAACGTCTCGCGCCTCTAGATGGTTTTGAGTCAAGCATGCGCAGTTTCTTTGCAGAAGGCGGCAGTGGCATGAATGTTACTGTTCCCTTTAAAGAGCAAGCTTTTGCTTTATGTGATGTTTTAACCGAGCGTGCCCAAATTGCTAAAGCTGTAAATACCTTGTGGATGGAAAATGGCAAATTGCATGGTGACAATACAGATGGCCAAGGCCTAGTCGCCGCAATACAAGCTTTAGATTGGAACTTAGAAAATACAACTATTTTAATTTTAGGAGCTGGTGGTGCAACTCGTGGTGTCATTTACCCACTGGTACAGGCTGGCGCTAAAAAGATTGTTATTGCCAACCGAACCCTCGCTCGTGCAGAACAACTTGTAGATGACTTAAAAACAGCAGTTCCACAAGCCCAATTACAAGCAATTTCTCTAAATGATTTAGACGGCGATTTTGATATTGTAATTAATGCAACTTCTGCAAGTCTTTCAGGTGGTGCTTTACAACTTCCTGAAAAATTACAGTTCAAATATGCGTATGAAATGGCTTATGGCAAACCTTCTAGTTTCCTTGATCAGGCGAAACAGCGTAATGTGCCTTATGCAGAAGGTTTTGGTATGTTAGTAGGCCAAGCCATCGAAGCTTTTTATATCTGGAATGGTGTAAGACCAGAGTTAAAAGATTTCTTATAAACAAAAAAAGAACCTACTTAAAGTAGGTTCTTTTTTTATCTCATTTACTATTTTTTAGCAGCGACCATTTGCTTATAAACATCTCGGAAAATTTCATAATCAATAAATTCATTATGTTCAGGTTTTAACTTCTGAATTGTTTTTTCCGTAAGCTGTTGTTTACGAGCAGCCACATAAACGTTCCCTAAAATATCAGCTGTTTCTGATAACAAATGCTTTTCTTCAGCAGAAACACCATTTTGTTTTTCAAATTCTAACTGATACTGCTTTGAGAACAGTTGGGCTGGCTGTTTATATTGCTTCTGTAGTTTCTGCCAAGCTTCACGCCCTGCTTTACCTTGCATAGTCTCTATTACAATATGATCTACAGCACGCCCTAACTCATGGTCAAACTGCTCATCTTGCTCAAGATGATGCTTTTTCTGTAAAGCAGTAATACGCTCTAAAGCTTTTCCTTGAGGGTTATAGGTATCTTCTTCCGAGAACCAGTAAGCATAAACCTCTGCAATTTCTTGTAGCTGTTGAACAGAGTAATATTTGATATATGACGGTTTTTCAGCTGTTAATTTGGCAATAAATACTGCTTTATAAGTTTTGTCATAAGCATGCGTTGCATCATAGGTTTTATCAGCCAGTACAGCCAGATTTGCATCTAAATCTTGTACATCACTATGTGTGCCTACCGGATGCTCTAAAACATCACCTTGTCCAAGCTTTTCTCCAAAACCTTTAATAAAGTTTTCGAGCATAGAACCTTTACTTGCTTCAGCTACAGACTTGGCCTGTTTAAGCTGCTTTTGATCAATTGAGGTTGCTTTACCGTAATTTAAAATTTGCATATCAGCTTTAATATTAAAGCTATGTTTAAACTCGGCTGGCGTATAAGCAACATCATAGGTCATGTTCACTGCACGACCTTTATCATCTAAAGCCACATCAATCGTGATTGGATTACTTTGCTTAGGTAAAGCTTGCTCAATCTCGGCCTTGTGTTTTAGCCATAAGGCTTTGAATGCTTCATCATTGATAAACTGGTTTTGGTTATAAGCTTCAAAAGTTTGTTTTAAAGCATCTCGGCGAGACTTGGTTTGAACTTTTTCAGCACTTGCAGCACTCTGGTCTAGCACATCAATGCCATAAACTTGGCAATAATTAATATCACCTAAAGCAACCGGTTTTTTCAGTGACTTTAATTCAATACATTGATCTTCGGTAAGCGTTACAGCGTCTTCACCTTGTGCATCCTGTACACCACCTGCAGCTGCTTCTTCACTGACATCTTGATCTTCAGAAACTGATGCATCTGCTGCTGCCGGAGCTTGTGCTGCCGCACTTAAATTGTCTTCACCTGCATCATTTGATGAAAGGCCACCATCAAAGTGTGCATTGATTAAACTATATAGTTCCTGACTTACAGCAGCGGCATCATCAGAAGAAACCTTTTGTTCTTCTTTATTAACAGCGCCTTTTTTCGCTTCAGAAGCAGCAAGCTCTTTTGCTACTTTTTCAGCCATTTTTTGGTTATCAAAACCTAATACACTTTTTTGAAGATATTTATCATTGACCTGACCATACAGCTCAACTTCTAAAAGCAACTCTTCAATGGTGGTTTTCAAACGAATTTTGTCAACTGCCCCAGCCTTACGATCAGTCTCTGTCAAAGATACACGTTGTAAGTTTTGCGGGTCAGCCAAACGATAAGAAACCGCACTAGAAGCTTTAAGATATTCAATAAACTTCTTCGTATCGACATTTTTAAAGAAGTCTTTATATTTTGAAAAATCAATATAAGCCAAATTATTTTGATTTTCTTTATTGACTAAATACGGCATTAAACCGAAGTAATTTACGTAAAACTTATAATTTTCCAGATCAAGCACCATTGGCAATTTTGCCTGAACCAATAGCGTTGGTTTTTCATATCTAGCAGTAAGGTTAAATGAACCCATTTTTTGACGGTAATGAATTGAGCCGTCATAGCTAAACTGAAGATCATTCAATAAATTAATTAATACGGCATTTACTTTTTCAGAACGTGCTGAGGGCCCCAAATCACCTTGTTCATTTGCAATAGCTGCATATAAGGTCTGTTTCTGAGCTTTACTTAAACCAACTTTTTGCTGACGTAAATATTGATCAACTTTCTTTTGTAATTCGGCATCAAGTTTTGGACTATTTTCAGCTTTTCCATTTTGCTTTATTTGTGATGGATCAACCGTGATTTTAAAATTTCCGCGATAGTCATAACTTGGATATTCATACATCGCATTAACGCTTTGAATGGCCTTTTGCTCTAAATTCGCAGATGCCACTTGTGGACGCACGCCGTGTTGTGCACATGCAGTCAAGCCCAAACTAAATAAACATAAACTGAGATATTTTAAATGCATAACCTTTTTTAAAACCTTATCACTTTATCTTTTTAACAAAACTTGCTAAAAATAAAAAAATTAGTTGTTTTTTCACATAAAAGTATAAGACCTGACTTTATCAGAAAATATAATTTCCAGTGTATTTATTTTCGACAAAATTCGCTTTTCTGACATTCTTTTCGGGTGTGATTAACATTGTATTTTTATCATGCGAGTGAATAATCAAATCATCGATTCAGATAATCCCACAATGTCTTACAATTAGGATTAAAGCCATGCCAGCATATAAAGCTCCCCTACACGATATCCGCTTCTTAATGAATGAAGTATTAGACTATCCTGCTCACTATAAAACTTTATCAAATGGTGAAAGTGCAGATCCAGATACTGTAGATATGATTCTTGAAGGTGCGGCAGATTATTGTGAAAACGTACTCTCTCCCCTTAACCAATCTGGCGATGAAGAAGGTTGCCATTTTGACAATGGCGAAGTGAAAACACCAAAAGGTTTTAAAGAAGCTTATGACCAGTTTGTAATGGGTGGCTGGCAAGGACTTTCTTATCCTGAAGAATTTGGTGGCCAAGGCCTTCCAATGTCTTTAAACCTGATTAAATCAGAAATGATGGGTACAGCGAACTGGTCATTTACCATGTATCCGGGTTTAAGCTCAGGTTGTATGAATACGATTTTGCAATTCGGTACAGATGAGCAAAAACAAACCTATATGCCTAAACTTGTTGAAGGTACATGGAGCGGCACAATGTGCTTAACCGAACCTCAATGTGGTACAGACTTAGGTCAGGTAAAAACTAAAGCTGAGCCTCAAGCTGATGGTACTTATAAAATTTCTGGTACAAAAATCTTCATTTCTGCTGGTGAACACGATTTAACTGAGAACATTATTCACATCGTGCTTGCACGTCTTCCAGATGCACCAGCAGGTACACGCGGTATTTCTTTATTTATCGTTCCTAAGTTTATTCCAACCGCTGATGGTGGCGTAGGTGAACGTAACACTGTTAGCTGTGGTTCAATCGAACACAAAATGGGTATTCGTGCTTCTGCAACGGCTGTATTGAACTTTGACAACGCTACAGGCTACCTCATTGGTGAAGTAAACAAAGGCTTACATGCGATGTTTACTTTTATGAACACTGCGCGTATTGGTACTGCGGTTCAAGGTATTGCACATGCTGAGTTATCTTTCCAAGGTGCTCTACCTTATGCCAAAGAACGTATGTCTATGCGTGCCCTTTCTGGTAAAAAAGATCCAGATAAAGTGGCTGATGCGATTATTCACCATGCTGATGTACGTCGTATGTTATTAACTCAAAAAGCGATCGCTGAAGGCGGTCGTTCAATGATCTATTACGCAGCACAACTTGCTGACAAAATGACAGACGCTTTGACGCGCGGTGACCAAGCTGCATTTGAAGATTATGATGACAAACTTGGTTTCTATACACCAATTTTGAAAGGTTTCTTGACTGAGCTTGGCCTAGAAGCTGCTAACCATGGTATGCAAGTGTATGGTGGCCATGGTTACATCAAAGAATGGGGTATGGAGCAAATCGTACGTGATGCTCGTATTTCTACTTTATACGAAGGAACAACTGGTGTTCAGGCACTCGACTTGATTGGTCGTAAAGTGTTGTTAAGCTCAAAAGGTAAAGTAGTGCGTGAATACACTGCTGAAATCTTAAAATTCTGTGCAACACATGCACGTAATAAATACTTACGTCGTTTCGCTTGGGATTTAACAAAGCTTTGTGCTCAATGGAACACTTTAACTGTTCGTATCATGCTTGCTGCACGTAAAGACCGTGACATCGTATCTTCTGCTTCTGTAGATTTCTTGATGTTCTCAGGCTATGTCATGATGGCTTATTTCTGGGCTCAACAAGCCGTAGTTGCTTCTGAAAAATTAGAAGCAGGTGACGGTAAAGAAACTCCTGAATTCTATAAAGCAAAAATTAAAGTTGCTGATTTCTACTTCGACCGTTTATTACCACGTGCACAAGGTCATGCAGAATCAATGGTAACGACTTCTCGTACACTTACTTCATTACCAGTTGAACACTTTAGCTTCGACTACTAATAATAAGTAAGTAGTAAAATAAAAAAGAGCGCAATTAATATTGCGCTCTTTTTTATTGAATTAAAATAACTTTATTCTTTATTAAGTACATAAGCTTTTGTAGGAACAAAATAGTTTTGTTCTAAAAACTCACGATTTTTACCATAATCGCTATAGAACAGTTTTTCTAAATTTACGATTAATTTCTGTTTCGAAATAATATTAAAGTAGAAGTTAACATCTGATGTTGGACACTGAATCTTTAACTCATGAGCAGCAGAATCAACTTTCCACTTTAATGAAGGACATAATCGATTGATGACTGCACTTTTTGCACCATCTTTATTACTGATTCGCCCAAAATGAACAACGTTCCAATACGCAGTGCCATCAGGTAATAAGTTTAAAATATATTCCGCTTCACCTGTTTCACAATCGGCAAAATTATCTTCACATGAAATACGGGTATGATAGCGACCTGCATATTGTTGATCTGATTCAGATATTTTAGATGTCTGATCTGGTGCACCATCGGGTAAAAAAGTTCGCCCTGCTGCATCATCCAACGTTTTAACTGCAGTCGTACTTTTAACTAGACTATTATCATGTTTAGAAGTCGTTGCTAACGCTGAGTGATCCTTAGAATCGGCATGATTTGCATCACAGGCACTCAGCGCCATACATAAGATGGCTGCCAAACCTAAATGTTTAATTAAAAGACCAGACCACTTCAAAGACATATACATCATTCACATACAACAGCAATGTGACTGTTCAAATTATGATTTAAGAACACTACCATTACTGCTACAAACACTTTTAGCCCCGAAAGGGTGCATTTTAGTAGATGTTGCTTTCATTCATTTAAATCATTTACATATTTTAACTATTTTTAATTTTATCGGACTTTAATTAGTTAATTTTGTCACCATATTTCTATTAACCAAGGGAAATAACAAACCTTGTCATTTATATATTTGAGGAGAACTACATGACCAATTCTGGTTTATATCGCTCGAACCGACAAAGCATGATCGCCGGTGTAATGGGCGGTATTGCTGAACGTTTTGGTTGGAACGCAAATTTATTACGCATTATTTTCGTATTGGTCTCGGTAATGAGTGCGGCTTTCCCAGGAATTTTAGTCTACTTGGTATTATGGTTAGTTATTCCGAAAAGACAGCCTGAACAAGTACAAGGTTATCAACAACCTGTTCGTACTGTACGAGAAGAACAAATACATTAAATCACTTCTCTGTACACGACAAATTTCACAGAACCCTTATCCTATCAGGATTCTGCTTTCTTAAAATTGCCAAAATTTCCTTAAACTCTTCTTTTTTCCCAAAACCAATTAAACGCTGAATCGCCATTTGAACATAGTCTAAACCATAGCGAAATAAACTCATTGAGAGTCGTCCATGCTTCTTTATTTTTATCGCTTTTTTTTGATTATGTTGCCATTCACCCGTTAAGTAACACCAACAGAAGCTTATAGCTAACACCGCAATCAATTTTTTCACTCGTCTAGGGTCTGTCAAGCGCGTATTTTCAAGATTAAACCCGCGTCCTTTGAGACAACTGAATAAGGTTTCAATTTCCCAGCGTAATGCATAATCCTGAATAGCATTGGCATTAAACTGAGGAGAAACGACGAGTAAAAGCTCTCCATTTTCTAACTGTAGTGCACTTATATATAGTTTCACCCGACCAACCAAAATCCGTCGTTTACGACATTCAATTTGACCAACTTTAAGATGGCGAAATAAATCACTAATTTTATGATTCTTTCCTAAATGATTGGTGACAATGAAGTTTTTTTAACACGAATGCAGAAGTTGATGTCTTGTTCAATTAACCATGTAAACCACTGCTCACCGATAAACTCTCTGTCTGCGAACACATTCACAATACGGTCTTTACCAAAAATGGCTATAAAGCGTTGAATCAAAGCAATACGCTCTTTCGTATCTGAATTTCCACGTTTATTAAGCAATGTCCAAAGGATAGGTATCGCTATTCCACGATAAACGATTGCGAGCATCAGGATATTAATATTTCGTTTTCCCCATTTCCAATTGGTTCTATCTAAAGTCAGTTGCACTTGGTCGAATGAAAACATATTGAAAATCAACTGAGAAATTTGACGATAATCAAAATACTGACCTGCAAAGAAGCGCTGCATACGTCGATAAAATGATTGTGGTAAACACTTGATGGGCAAGGCTTTAGATGCAGAAGAAAGATTACATGTTTGCTTTAAAATAATCACAAGCATGATGAGCGCAAAGCACTTTAAATGTGACTTGTTCCATTTTAGAGATTTGTTTAAGATAAGATATAACTCATTGAGATGTGTCATAGTATTCGTCGTTAGAAAACAATTATTGTGACATTATTTCAATGAGTTATCTATTTTTGTCGTGTACAGAGAAATCACTTAGTTTATTTTGGTCGCTACGGTTGCATCCCCTAATCAACCGTAGCTTTTTTTATGCTTAAAATTATAGTTTTCGATTTAACTGCTGTTGTAATGCCGCGATCATATCTGCACGGCTAATGATTCCTATCAGTTTTCGCTCTTCAACAACAGGAATATAGTTAAATGACTTCTCAACAAAGTAAGGTACAAGATCTTGAATAGGCTGAGTTGGTAGTACAGTAACAACTCGACGACTCATAATTTGCTTTACATAATGTTGCCATGAGTTTCTTGGATCGGCTGCCCCTTTAAACCACTCCACAACTTCATATAGTGCTAAAGTTCCTACCAAATGGTTTTCTGCATTGACCACAGGTAAGCTCATCAAGTTCACTTGTTTAAATTTATCTAATGCCTGATGAATATCGTCATCTTCATGTAGTTTAATCACATCACGGCTCATAATATCCTGACAGGCATATTGGTTCACCATGCGTTCATTGGCATGTTCTTGCGCTTCTAAAATGATTTTTTCTAAATCGTACTGACTAATATCTAATAGTTCAGTGTGATGCTCTAATGCATATTCAATATCTTTTGGCTGAATTGAGACTTTTTGAGTTGGCGTTGGGTCTTTACTACGTTCATTTAAGTGTGCAGTAACCGGATAATGCCGTCCAATCAGTCGATTAAAAAATATGGCGAAACCGAGTAGAAGTAATGAGTTGAGCAGAACCGGATAAAAAACAAAATAGAAACCTAATTTGTGAATAGCCGCACCACCCAACACAGCCGTAATCGCAACTGCACCACTCGGTGGGTGCAAAGAGTCAGTGGTCATCATTAGAAATATAGCAAGCCCTACAGCCACACTAAAAGCCGTAGTTAAATCCGGAATGTACTGTGCACAGGCTACGCCAATAATAGCGGCTAAGGTATTACCAACAATAACATTCCAGGGCTGAGCCAGCGGACTGGTCGACACAGCAAATAAGAGAACTGAGGAAGCTCCCATAGGTGCAATGTACCATGCATTAATTCCACCTAAAACATACCAGCTAATTAAGGAAGAAATTGCTAAACCGCATAGCGCTCCAACGCCACAAAGCAACCGTTCTTTTAGTGGTAAAACCTTAAAATTCGGTTTTAAAATCTGTAACCATTCTGGCTGTATAACACTCACAGTACACCTTAGGGGATATGCCGTTATTTATAACGGGCAAAAGTATACGCCCAAAGCCACATAAAGTGCATTTAAATTATATCTTTCAATTATCAGAAAACCTGTTGAATATATTCTTACTATTTGAAAATTTTAATATTCCATCAATTTTTCATTTAAATAACGCCAGTAACGTTTCGGCAAATATTGCACATGGAGCTTTATATTCTGGCGTTCTGTAATATTTACGCTCTTAAAATAATCTTTCCAAAGCTGATCATACAAAACTTCTTGCTCATCTAACTCAAGCTGAAAGCTTTGACTCATTCCATTTTTTAAATTACGGTCAACGTCCGAGGCTTCGAGCGAAACTTCATGTATTTCCCGTAAATCATAATAAATTCCAAACTTACGTTGCTCATCATAAATCAACCAACGCTGATCTTGATAACGCCGTTTAAAATGCGGCTGAATGAGTGGTAAAACATTAAAATCAGGACGAACCAGACTTAAAAAAAGCTCATCTTTAGTTTTCTTAAAACGAATAAAAGCCTCCATTCGATGCTTCTCTCGCCCGACCTTTTTCGTCCACTGTGCAATTGCCAGAACACTAGGATTTGAATAATCTTTTTCTATGGAAACATGGCTAGTAAACACATAAATACAGTAATTAAATAAATGCTGATAGGCATCTAAAGATTCGGATAAATAAGCAAAATAAAATTGTTTTAACGAAGAAGATGAAAGCTTTTTTTGTAGCGCAGCCCATACACGTTCAGCATGTTGCTCATTATTTGCAACCTCAATTTTATCGGCAAATAAACCATGTTGAGCTGCATCATTCAAACAGAGTCTGACTTGTAATTCTTTAAATTGAAATGCACGAAACACACAGCTTAGCAGCCCAACCATTGAACCATCAAAATAATAAGTAACCTCCTCATTAAACATGGCTAAAACCCAAGGCTTAATTGTGGCGAGAGTTGCTGCACATATTTCGAAGATCCCTGCGTTAAAATCTGCTGCCGAATAAAACTTGAAGACAATTCTTTTTGGAATTTTGGACTGTCTTCACAGCGAATAAAGAATTTTGCACGCTGATAGGCCACACCGAGTTTTTTAAGTAAATCGGTATGGATTTTGCCAAACCGGCGTGCTTGCACAATTTTCTTGGCCGATTTCACCCCAATACCCGGTACACGTAAAATCATTTGATAATCTGCACGATTTAAATCTACTGGAAACTGCTCGGGATGCCTTAACGCCCAGCTTAATTTTGGGTCTACATCCAGATCCAAATTTGGGTGTTTTTCATTAACAATTTCATTGACTTCAAAACCGTAAAAACGCATCAACCAATCACTTTGATAGAGTCGATTTTCACGAAGCAACGGCGGTGCAGAACCAACAGCAGGCAAGTAATTATTTTCGGTATTAATTGGGATATAACCCGAATAATAGACGCGTTTGAGTTTAAATTCTTTATAGTGCTTGTCTGCCATGAACAAGACATCTTGATCTGACTCTTGATGCGCTCCTACCACCATTTGGGTGGTCTGCCCTGCTGGTACATATTTCGGCACATGCTTAATAACTTGTCGTTCATCTTTCAGTTGAATGAGTCTGTCACGAACCAAACCTAAATCTTTTTGTACTTCCTCATGTGATTTTTCTGGCGCAAAAGTTTTTAGCCCCATCTCTGTCGGCATTTCTAAATTAATACTCATCCGGTCAGCATATAAACCTGCTTCATGAATCAGTTCAGGCGATGCGCCCGGAATCGTTTTTAAGTGAATATAACCATTAAAGTTTTCTTCAAGACGCAACTTTTTAACCACTTGGAGCATGCGCTCCATCGTGTGATCTGCCGATTTAAAAATGCCGGAGCTTAAAAATAACCCTTCAATATAATTACGACGGTAAAAATTAATGGTTAAATCGACGACCTCTTGTACCGTAAATGCGGCACGTTGAACGTCATTAGAACGACGTGAAACACAATAGGCGCAGTCAAAAATACATACATTACTAAATAGAATTTTTAAGAGACACACACAACGACCATCTTCAGTATAGCTATGGCAAATACCCGAATGACTGGCATCCCCCAAACCTTTATTTTTGTTTTTACGATCACTGCCACTTGATGAACAAGACACATCATATTTAGCAGCATCAGCAAGAATCTGTAGTTTTTCCCGAATGCGATCAGACATATCAAACGACTCATTTATGGCATCGTTTAAAAAATATCATTTCGCATTCTTAAATTTAATCCAGTGAAGTACGCTCAGCGTCATGAGGTGACGTTTAAAATTAGAATGATCTAGGAGTCATTTAGCTATAGAGTATTTCTTTAAGTATAAATAAAGAGCCCAACTCCACTTTGCTATCTTTGTTGTTCGACCGGTCGGGTACTATACAAAATGATAGGTAAAGTAATCAGATAAATCAAAATCACGCTCAACCAAATTGCTCCCGGCCATTTTTCATGAAATTGGAAATAAAGCGTGGAGAAAAACAAAGGTGCAATCATAGAAGCCATACTTACCGTAGATGCTATTACTCCCTGAAACTGTCCTTGCTGTTCAGCAGAAACCTTTTGAGAAGCTAAGGCTTGTAATGAAGGTGTACCCATGCTCCCTAGCGCAAAAATAGGCATAATGGCAAAAATCATCCAACCACTTTGAGCAAAAGCCATTACTGCTAAAGCCAAACAAGAACAAGCAATACCAGCCAGCACAGCATTACGATTACCCAGTAATCTTGAAGCATGACTCGGAATAAAAATCTGTACCAGCATTTGACATAGACCAAAGGCGCCTAGAGAAAGACCTACCCAGAAACCGCTCCACTGAAATGTGTCATGTCCCCATAATGCCCAGCAGACTCCATATACCTCCCCTATGGCACTAAAGATAAAAAAGGTCATAACAAATGGAAGTACGCCGCGAATTGAACTAATTCCAGCAAATATTTTAAAAGGATTTAATGTAAATAATTGCTTGCTCTCTGATGTCACCCGTCGGGATTCAGGCAAAACAAAAAAGGCAAATAAAAGATTAAGCCCTGTCAATATAGCTGCCGCAAAGAAAGGAAGCCTCAATCCATATTCACTCAAGAATCCACCCAATACAGGGCCAATAATAAAGCCTGCACCAAACATAGCATTGATTAAACCAAAATATTTTGCGCGGTTATTTTCGTGAGAAACATCGACAATATAAGCACTTGCAACAGCCATGTTGGCACTGGTGATTCCAGCAATAATGCGACCTACTAGCAATAAAATTAGGCTATGTGAAAAAGTTAGAAATAGATAATTCACTGCTGACCCAGCCAGTGAAATAAGTAAGACCGGTCTACGCCCGCATCTGTCACTTAACGCACCTAATAAGGGAGAGAAGATAAATTGCATGGCTGCATAGAGACTGGCCAATATGCCCATATATATAGCAATATGAGAGCTATGGGTCATATCTTGTAGTAATAAAGGAAGAATCGGAAAAATAAGACCGATACCGATAGCATCTAAAGAAATAGTTGCAAAAATAATAAATAGAGATCGATTCATAAAGCGTCCTATCGAAAAGTCAGGCACAGTAAATGTGAAAACCTGTTAACGATGCTTGATAACAACTCAAGCCCTGATGAACGCTGACCGAATCTTAAAGATTGGGATATGTGTCGACCGAGTATTTTCTAGTGGAAGAGAAATGAAACTTAAGTCGATTTTTCGCGATTTTTTATCGTAACAATAAAAAAGATTACGGGTGGATATTATCATTAAAATAATGTGGCTAACAATTACTCCAACAGGATTATGGAAATATTCAAGTTCTAGTTACCACCATAGCAATTTCCTCCGCATTAAGCCTTTGCCACTCCCCTACAAAATCCTTATACTTAGGGGCAATTTTTCTCATAAATTCGTGGATGCTACATGAGTCGCGCCATCTCGCACATTGATACATTTCAGGGTTTAATTCTTGCCCTACAAAACTATTGGGCCGAACAAGGCTGCGTCGTACTACAACCTTACGACATGGAAATGGGCGCTGGAACATTCCACACCGCAACATTCTTACGTGCTTTAGGGCCAGAGACTTGGAACGCGGCATACGTTCAACCTTCACGTCGTCCAAAAGATGGCCGCTACGGTGAAAACCCGAACCGTTTGCAACACTACTATCAGTTCCAAGTGGTACTTAAGCCAAACCCAGACAACATCCAGCAGCTTTATCTTGATTCTTTAAAAGCAATCGGGATTGATACGCTTACTCACGATATCCGTTTCGTAGAAGACAACTGGGAATCTCCAACTCTTGGGGCTTGGGGCTTAGGTTGGGAAGTTTGGCTTAACGGTATGGAAGTAACTCAGTTCACTTACTTCCAACAAGTTGGTGGTGTTGAATGTTACCCAGTAACAGGCGAAATCACTTACGGTTTAGAACGTCTTGCGATGTACCTACAGGGTGTTGATTCGGTATATGACCTTGTTTGGACGAAAGGCCAATTCGGTACTGTAACTTACGGCGACGTATTCCATCAAAATGAAGTTGAACAATCGACTTATAACTTTGAATACGCTCCAGTTGACAAACTATTTGAACTGTTTGATTTCTACGAGTCAGAAGCAAACCGTTTAATGGAAGCTAAACTTCCACTTCCAGCTTATGAGCAAGTTGTTAAAGCGTCTCATACCTTTAACTTGCTTGATGCACGTGGTGCAATTTCTGTGACTGAGCGTCAGCGTTACATTTTACGTGTACGTACTTTGGCACGCGCAATTGCACAAAGTTATGTACAAGCGCGTGCAGAACTTGGCTTCCCAATGGCAGAACCGCATTTACGTGATGAAGTATTGGCACAGCTAAAAGCACAAGCTGAAAGTGAAGCAGCAAAGGCGGAGAAAAACTAATGAGCAAACATACTGTTTTATTCGAACTTGGCTGTGAAGAGCTTCCACCAAAAAGCTTAAAAACATTACGTGATGCACTACAAGCAGAAACTGTAAAAGGCTTAAATGAAGCAGGTTTAAACTTCGCATCTGTTGAAGCTTATGCTGCTCCACGTCGTTTAGCGCTTAAAATTGTAGATGTAGATGCTGCGCAAGCGGATACACAAAAACGTTTTGACGGCCCTGCTGTTCAAGCAGCTTACGATGCAGAAGGCAAACCGACTAAAGCACTTGAAGGCTTTATGCGTGGTCAAGGCATTACTGCTGATCAGCTTTCTACTTTCCACGCAGGTAAAGTTGAAAAAGTTTGCTATTTAAAAGATGTGAAAGGTCAAAGCCTTGACGCTTTACTTCCACAGATTTTACAAACTGCATTAGACAATTTACCAATTGCTAAGCGCATGCGTTCTGCTGCAAGCCGTACCGAATTTGTACGTCCAGTGAAATGGGTTCTCTTACTCAAAGATGACCAAATTGTTGACGCGACTATTCAAGATCATAAAGCTGGTAATGTGACTTATGGTCACCGTTTCCATGCACCTGAAGCTGTAACTTTAGCGCATGCAAATGATTACTTAGAGGCTTTAGAAAAAGCTTACGTTGTTGCGAACTTTGAAAAGCGTCAGGCAACCATACAAGAACAAGTGAAAAAGTTAGCTGATGAAGTTAACGCGACTGCGATTGTTCCAGCTGATTTACTTGATGAAGTAACAAGCCTCGTTGAATGGCCTGTAGCTTTACGTGCAACTTTTGAAGAACGCTACTTAGCTGTTCCTCAAGAAGCTCTTATTACGACAATGCAAGACAACCAGAAATATTTCTGTTTGATCAATGCGGAAGGTAAATTACAGCCTTACTTTATTACTGTTTCAAATATTGAGTCTAAAGATCCGACTCAAATTATTGAAGGTAACGAAAAAGTTGTTCGCCCTCGTTTGTCTGATGCTGAGTTCTTCTTCTTACAAGATCAAAAGCAACCGCTTGCATCTCGTAAAGAAAAATTAGCAAACATGGTATTCCAAGCACAGCTTGGTACGCTTTGGGACAAATCAACACGTATTGCAAAACTTGCTGTTGCATTATCTTCCATCACTGGTGCAAACCCAGCCGATGCTGAAAAAGCTGCATTACTTGCTAAATGTGACTTAACGTCTGAGCTTGTTGGTGAATTCCCAGAACTTCAAGGTATTGCAGGTACTTACTACGCGCGTATTGAAGGTGAAAACACTGAAGTTTCTGAAGCTTTAGGTGAGCAATATTTACCAAAATTTGCGGGTGATGTTTTACCAAAAACCAAAACAGGTACAACCATTGCCCTTGCTGACCGTTTAGATACGCTGGTTGGTATTTTCGGTATTGGACAAGCGCCAACAGGCTCTAAAGATCCGTTTGCTCTTCGTCGTTCAGCAATTGGTATCTTACGTTTAATCATTGAAAATGAGCTAGACGTAACAATTGAAGAATTAGTGAATCTTGCACTTCAAGGTTATGGCAATATCGTTAAAGACCACGACAAAACTCGCGCTGATGCTGTTGCATTCCTGGAAGGTCGTTACCGTGCCAAGTACGAGGACCAAGGCGTTGCTGTTGACGTACTTCAAGCCGTTCAAGCACTTGCACCAAAATCTCCACTTGATTTTGACAAGCGCGTAAATGCAGTTAACCACTTCCGCACATTACCTGAAGCGGCTGCACTTGCGGCTGCAAACAAACGTGTGGCTAACATTCTTGCAAAAGAAGCAGCACCAGAAGGATCTGTCGTTGAAGCGAACTTGGTTGAAGATGCTGAAAAGGCATTATTTGCTGAGCTTCAAGCATTAACTCCTGTGGTTGAACCATTACTTGCAGCAAAAGACTACACTGCTGCCCTTTCTAAGCTTGCAGCACTTCGCGCGCCGATTGATGCATTCTTTGATAGCGTAATGGTAATGGCAGATGATGCTGACCTGAAAGCAAACCGTTTACGTTTATTGGCTCAATTACGTAACTTGTTTACTGCTGTGGCTGATGTGAGTGTGTTGCAGGGTTAATTAGTTCATTTTTAAATAAAGGGGATCTTTTATAGATCCCTTTATTTTTTGAGTTAAATAAGCTCTTTAATTTCTTCTAAACTTTTTGACGGCTCAAACCACATAAAGTCATAATCGGCTACATCATGAATATAAAATGGATCATTTTTCATGATTTCTTCAGCTTCTTGAGTCGAAGAACTTAGAACCAAAATCACCCCACCTACTCTATTTTCACGGCGACCTGATGCCAGAAATTTCTTTTGCTCATAGTAATGATCTAAAAATGCAATATGTTCTTTTAACACTGCATCAACTTCGGTCAATGGTTTTTTATAGGTCAAGGTAACAACAATCATTTCATTCTCTTAAAGCAAGTAGCGCATGATATAGCTTATTCGATAGTACGCCTATTCCCCCAATTCATCCACACCAAACTCCCCACAATAATTACTCCACCCAACAGCACCATCATAGATGGTTTTTCATTTAAGAAAAGAACCGCTAAACTCATCGCCACAATGGGTGAACAATATAAAAAATTCGATGCAATCGTTAACGGCATATTTTTAAGTACATATCCCCAAAGTACATAAGCCATTGCACTTGGGAAAATACCCAATAAGATAACTGACATATTGGCTTGCCAAGTAGCATGTAAAATTTCACTAGGTAAATGAGCACTATAAAATAGTAAAGGAATGGTCCCGAACCAAATGATGTAGCACATCATGCTCAAGGCATCATAATTTAAGGTAAATTTTTTATATAAATTAAAATAAAGCCCCCATGCAATTGCAGCTAAAACAATCAATAAACTATAAGGGCTCGGCACACCAAAACCATGATCTCCACTAACCACCAACACGGCGCCACAAAGGCCCAGCAAAATACACAACCACTGTTTGAAACGAATTTTTTCTTTAAAAAGTAAAGCTGAAATAATAAAAGTGAATAGCGGAATAGATTGACTTAAAATGCTGGAAGCAACAGCAGTTACATATTGCTGCCCGGTATTTATCAGCAAATGATGCAGCGTTACAGAGAAAAAACCTAATACAGCAAGCGCAGGAACATCTTTCCAATTTAAAGGCTGAATTCCTTTTTTCATGACCAAAAGCAATAAAAAAACAGATGCAATCAAAAAACGGAGCAAGGCAATATGCTGCGGTGTATATGAATGCAAGGCACTATGTACACCAATAGGTGAATACCCCCAACAAAAGACAGTAATAGCAATACATAAGTAAAGCTTAAAAGCTGGAGACTGGGTTTCCTCAGCAAGAGAAATTGCCATGTTAAATCTGCACTAATGAAATGGAACTCTTTCATCATATGCACATAGATAGTTGAATAAAATTAACTTATATTGAGTCAAATATTCATTAAAAGTGAATGATTAAATATGGATATTACCCAGTTAAAAATGTTTCAGGCCGTGGTTGAATGCGGGACCATGGTTAAAGCATCACTACAACTACATTGCGTACCCTCCAATATCACTACACGCATTAAGCAGCTTGAAGAAGAACTCGGCGCACCATTGTTTTATCGTGAAGGGAAAGCTTTAAAACTCACACCGTCAGGAGAAATCTTTCTCGATTATTGCCATAAAATTTTAGCGCTATGCGATGAAGCCAAACGGAGTATTCATCCTGATGCATCTCCCTCTGGCCCGCTCAAAATTGGAGCTATTGAATCTTCTGCTACAACTCGCCTACCCAACTTACTTGCAAAATATCATCAACGCTACCCTGAGGTTTCTATTCAAATTATTACTGGCACATGGAAACAGTTATTAGTTGATATTTCTCAGCACAAACTTGATGGTGCAATTGTCGCAGGTAATATTGAATTTCCGATGCTGAATAAACTCAGTATTTACCAAGAAGACATGGTCTTGATTGCATCTCACTCTTTGGGTGAAATTCATTGCCAAGAAGATCTGATTGGTAAAGAAATTTTTATGTGGACTGAAGGCTGCCCTTACCGTGCAGCTTTAGAAGAATGGCTTAAACTCAAGAATATTTCACTTCCCATCACCAGCATTACCAGTTATGCCACGATTATTGGTTGTGTGAGTGCAGGTTCTGGTGTGGCTTTAGTCCCTAAGAGTATTTATGAGCAATATAAAAATTTAGCTCATATTCAAAGCTATAAGTTTGAACATCTTGCCTTTATGCAAAATCACTTTTTCTGGCATAAAAACGTGAGCAACCATAAAGCAAGAGATACGTTTATAGAACTTATTAAGTCTGAATTTTATTTATAAGTCTCAGAAGAGTAAATCAATTGCTGTTAAATGATGAATTCTCGTAATTAAATCGTATGGGTTTTATCACATGCCTGCACAAGATTTATTTTTAACAGTAAGATCAGCACTTCAACTTTTAAAGTAATTGGGGAGATTGATCCAAATGAAAACCTTACAAGTGTTATGCGTTGCAAGCTCTATACTGGCCTCATCAACCCTTTTTGCTGAAACAACACAGACACAACAAGTAAATGAAGTAGCACCTAAGACGCAACCTTATGGTGACAATCCAAGTTTAGGACGTGTCCTATTATATAAAACAGGAAAAGGCATACAAAATTTAGGAGATTCTATTCAAGGTGCTTCCGAAAACACCTCACACAAAATTAGTGAAAAATGGCAAAGTACCAAAGAGTTTACAGCTGAAAAAGCAGAGGTCGTTCAACAAAAAGCAGATACAGCGAAAGTATTTACTGAACAGAAAATAGAACAAGCCAAACAAAATCTTACTAGTAGCCGAAATGGCCAAAACATACCAATTGAACAAGGCGAGTTAAGCAAATCTAGCACGACGACCAATTAAGTTTGAGTTTGAATAGCGCGATTATTTCGCGCTTTTTAAAAAATATAGACATTTAAAAATACTACAAAGAGCGAGGAATGTGCCTTATGAATAGTCAAAAACTTCTCTTTTCAACACTCTGCTGTGTAGCACTAACTGCTTGTGCAACCACAAAATCCGTTTCTTCTTATTCTCAGGCACAAGTTTTAGAACAAGATACTAATATTGAAGCTTATCCCACCACGACAGGTAATGTAGCCAAACTCATTAAACACGATAAACAAGCTTGTATGATTGAATTTACAGGTTATTTAGGTGGTGGCCAAGTTACTGAGCACTGGATTTTTAACAATAAAGGGTTAATTTCAGCTCAATCATTTACGGAGCAATATCCAGATTCTTCTGGCATATTAAGTCAAGCCATCAACTCAACAACGAAAAGTTCAACCACTTTTAATATCCAAGATCCCGCAATTCAAAATAATTTTAAAAAGCTACAGAGCAATTTTAGTAAAGCCAATTTAGCGAAGTGTGGTTAAAAAACTCCCATAAAAAAAACTCGTTGCAGAAGTAATCTTTTGCAACGAGCCCTAGCCATTTAAATTTCTTGGACCTAATAAGAAATTATAAATATGCTATTTAGTTAACGGTTAAACCATTGGTTGCCGCCAGTAAATCAATACGTGGGAAAACCAAACCTGTTCTTGAATCTGTAATAGGTTTACCCGTGGTTTTTAAACGATTAATGGTCTGATCGATAGTTTCAGTTGGTGTAACACTGTTTGCTCTTAATAACGCAATTGCGCCAGCCACATGTGGCGTGGCTTGAGAAGTACCTCCCATAGTATAACCACCCGCAGTAATCATTGCCCCTGGTGCCAATAAAGTCACAAGACTGCCCCCGTTACTAAAACATGCCACCTTGTCCGCTGCCGTGGTTGGGTCAGAACATTTCACTGGGTTCCCCCATGAAACACCACCAATATTACTATCATATACAGCACCTACTCTTACCGCTCCAGCAACACAAGCAGGTGAAGAAATACCATCAGGAAATGCATCGTTACCTGATGCAACTACTGGTACTACCCCAGCAGCTCGCGCATTTGCGAACGCCGTTGCATAACTACTATTACTACATTCAGATTTGTATTTAACACCTGGAATACCCAGACTTAAATTGATCGCTTTAATATTGTATGTTTTAGCGTTATTTACTGCCCAGTTAATCCCTGCAAGGATATCGCTATCATAGGCTGAACCTGACCGAAAAACGTCTATTCCAATAATTTTTGTTTTGGTGGCAACTTTAGACACAATCGCTGAAACATTACTACCATGACCATTATCGTCAAGTGAGCCATCATCTGGGGCACTATCAAATGCATAAACGACACGGCACGTACTTGAAGGTGAATTAACTGCTGTACAACCAAAATCCGAATGTAAGTAATTTACCCCCGTATCAAGCACAGCCACACTAGAGCCGGTTCCATTAAAACCTTTGGTATTAGCTTGAGGCTGGTTAATTAAAGGCAAACTTTCCATGGTTGTCGCCTGATTAATCCGGTTTGGATATACAGCCTTAACGTTCGGATCATTAAGCAAATCAACCAAAGCTTCTTTATTACTAATTCGGTAAAAAGCTATAGGTAAATTATTGTAGTCCCGAAGTATTTGTACCCCTACACCACGATTAAACCTTGACTGGATATTCTTTTTATTTGCAGCAATATAATTTCGTCGCTCCAAACCTGTAGCCACACTTTCCGAAGGAATATTGTATTCAACAATAAGATCATTAGATTCATTGGTAACCAAAGCATCTAAGTTAATTTTACCCTGAAATACTTTTTGTTTTGCTGCTTGATTTAACTGCTGTTTGGCACCTTTAGCGTCCAAAGGAACAGCGGATGCAGTTGTACTTAAGATCGTACATAGACCTAATAGAAATAACGTTTTACTTTGCATTATTTTTCTCCGTAGTTTTTCAACTAACAATTTACTTATTTCGCTTTTATTTCATTTGCTGGATCTTTTTCTGGATCAATCGGTTGAATCGAAGGATCACTTTTTGTGTCATAAAAAGGAACAGTATCTTCTGATACGGGTTTGGGTTGAGTTGAATTTAAAGATAAGTTTTTAGGTTGAGCAGGCTCCTTAAGTTTAGAAAGTAAAGATGAAGTGTCTGGTTGTGATGAATTCGACTTATTTAAAGCAGAATTGAACACCTCAGATGCACCGTTTGTTGGCTTAAAATAGAGAACAACGGCGACTAAGCCGACCAATATGAAAAGGGAAGCAATAATTTTCATCATTTAAGATCTCTGTTATTTTGTTTATAGACATCTATATTTATTTTTGATTATTCGAAATAAAGCACTATTTCTTAAGATATATTTCATGTGAAATTTCTATTTCATGAAATATATAAACATGAGAAAAGCAAAATCATCTTTTCCCGAATAAGCAAAAATACAGTTCTGCCCTTTACGTTTATATTTCTGGCAGAATATGGTTCAAAAAAGCGCCAAAAAGCACCTTATTCTCATAATAAGCAATAACTATGCCGTTATCTCGAATAAAAAATGAAAAAAGAATCATCTTTATAGATATAGAAAAATGGTCATGTTAAATATTTTTGGGTATTTTTATTTTAGAAAAGAAAAAGACGAAAAGTATTTTGCTCGTTTTTAAATCATAAAATATCGGTATCTATTTCACTTTATTATTAATATTTTCTTTTCTCCACAATTTCTCCCTAATGTGTTGAATGACTGTAATGCTGTTGTAACGTTTTGATTAAGGTGATTCCCAAGCGAATCAAGCCTTAGATATGATGCGATTGCGTTTATGAAATACCTCACTAAAAGGGTATATTCTTTGAAGGATATCGCAATGAAAATGATGAAAACAGCTATCGTGACTGCAAGCGTTCTTGCCTCTGCTTCTATTTTTGCACAAAGTGCGGGCATTAATGCAGACGCTTCTGCTCAAGTAAATGTACAACCGGGTGGACTTGTTAGTGGCGTAACAAATACAGTTAAAAATACTGCACATACTGTAGGTAGCACTGCAAAACATGCTGGTCATGTAGCTGCTAACACTACGGTTAAAGCAACTAAAAAAACAACAGGAAAAGTAGCTGAACTTTCTTCTGATGCTGTAACAGGCACTAAACATTTTGCTACTGAAGCAGCAACAGGCACAAAAAATTTAGCGACTAAAGCTGCAACAGGTACTAAAAACTTAGCAGTTGAAGCTAAAGCTGATACAAAAGCACATCTTGATGCAGTAAAAACCAAAGTTGCTGAAAAACAGGCTGAACAAAAAGAATTTAGCGCTGAAAAACAAGCTGATGCTCAAGCACGTGTAGATGCAGTTAAAGCTCGCGTAGCTCAAAATCAAGCAGAGCAAAAAGAATTTGTTGCGGGTACTAAAGCTGATGCTCAAGCACAATTAAATGCAGCTCAACCAGCTCATGCAGTCAACGCTCAAACAGGCGTAAATGTTGGTGTTAATGTTGCTCCGGTTGGAATCAGTGCAAATGCAAACGTAAATGCAGGGGCTCAAGGCTCTACACAAAAAACTGAAAAGAAATCTTTCGTTAAAGGCCTTTTTGGCACTAACTAATTAAAGTTAGCAATAAAAAAGGGCGATGAATCGCCCTTTTTTATTTATCTAAAAATTATGAGTGTGTTTCGGTTAAAACCAAACCTGCACGTAAACCAATCTTCACATTTGGGTTTGGAAATAAAATCCAGACCTGATCTTGTTCAACTACATAGTTACCAGAAGGTTGAGTCGCAATGATTTCGCCTTTGGTAAATGTTGAAAAGCTCGGAGCCTCAGCCGATAAGTTCATTTGGAAATCCTCATCTTTTTTAATTAAAGAATCAGACACCTGAAACACTCGAATTTTTGTTTTATTTCTTAACGGTAAAGCTTGTTCAGAAACGACATTGCGAATAACTTCATCAATTGCGGCAAACTGACTCAAGTCATTTTGTCCAAATGGCAAAGCTTTGCCTAACTCCAAAGTTGCACTCGCAGCTTTAAAGCTTTCACTTGTAAAATGTGTAAATGTTTTACCCGCAGCCCTGTGATAAACCAAAGCATCTAAGTCAGCAGCTTCAAGGCTTGCTGTCAAATCAGCATCATAGTCATGCGTTTGATAAGGTAATAGAGCAAAGGTTGGTAATAATGAAGCACGAATTGCTGTATGTAAATCATAGTGATAGCGCTTAGCATTACTTGCACTTTCTTTAAAGAAAGTAGCAACTGCCTGCTCTAAAACCTCAGCTCGCTTAGACTCTTCAGTTAAAGGCAGATTTTTATACCCACCACAGAACATACGGTTTACATCATCATGTACATAACGCTTGCCTTGACGCATTGCATACGGATTACCCAATACAAGCAATAATCTCACTGCAAGCTTTAAACGCCCGGCAAATAAATCGGTGCAAAGATGAGCTAACAACTCAATTGGTGCCGTTTCATTCCCATGTACTCCAGCTGACAGTACGACAGCTTTGTCGTACTGCTCATGTGGTGTACATTCAAGAAGACCCTCACCTAACCAACGCCAAGTAAAATTATCTTGTTTTCCTTCGTGAGTTGTAGGCTGCTCACCTTGTAAGGTTAATGCTAGAAAATCTTGCATGTCACCTCCTCATTATTTTTGGAAAGGATAAACCGAACCCAAACCTAAAATTTTGGTCAGTTCATCAAGCGCCATACGGCTTTCCATGAGTAGGTGCGGATCTGCCAAATCTTCTTGAGCTAAACGATCGCGATAGTGTTTATCTACCCACTGGTTGAGTGTGCTAAACAATTGATCATTCATAAGAACTTTTGGATTTACGGCATTTAATTCGGTTTCATTTAATGCCACACGTAAACGCAAACAAGCCGGACCACCACCGTTACGCATACTTTCACGTAGGTCATACACTTGAATTGCATCAATTGGTGTACCCATTTGAATCATATCGTTCAAATAGCTCCATACCGCAGCATTTTGGCGAGACTCTTCTGGTACAACAATGGTCATGCCGCCATCTGGACGAGTCAAAATCTGGCTATTAAACAAATAAGTAGCAACAGCATCGTCTACAGTAACGCGGTTTTCAGGCACTTCAATCGAAATAAAGTCTTCACCGATGCTTGCCATCTTTTGACGAATTTCAGCAAATGCCTGATCTCGATTTAAGAAAGCATGTTGATGGTGGAATAAAACCTGTTGGTTACTTACCGCAATCACATCGTTATGGAAAACACCCTGATCAATCACATCTGGATTTTGTTGAACAAAAACCGTATGTGCATCATCTAAACGGTGCAAACGCGCAATTGCTTCACTTGCCTCACGCGTCTGACGTGCTGGATAACGCTTTGGTCCCGGTAAACCATTATTTAAATGTTGCTGACCATAAACGAAGACCTGAACACCACGCTTAGCATAATCACCACCTAAACGATTGTGATTTGCTGCCCCTTCATCACCAAACAAAGCCACTTGTGGTAAAGCTTCATGGTGTACAAAGTGACGTTCATTTTTAAAGATGGCTTGTAAGACTTGGCTTGTAGTTTCAGCTTCAATTGAACGGTGAAACTTATTGTTCAGGTTAGCCGCAGTAAAATGCACGCGCTCATCTTGGCTATCAGCCGAAGGTGAAACTGTCGCAGCATTTGCAGTCCACATTGGAGAAGCTGAACTTAAAGATGACAATAGCTCTGGTGAATAGCGCATTGCTTGAGCAACAACACTAATGTCATCTCCAGTAAAACCTAAACGGCGTAGCATTGGAACATGTGGGCGTTCATGCGGAGCAAGTACACCTTGTTTCATTCCCATATCAGCCAAGGCTTTCATTTTTAATAAGCCTTGTTTCGCTGCTAATTTTGGATTCGAGGTATTGTTACGGTTTTTGGTTGATGCTTCATTACCAAAAGACAAACCCGCATAGTGATGTGTTGGCCCCACTAAACCATCAAAATTTACTTCATATCCTTTCATTTTTTCTTTCCCTAGTGTTAAGGCAACACAATCCCTGGAGATAATTTTTCTGGCAACGTCAAGCTTTCACTTTCAAGTGAAGCCATTGGCCAAGCACAGTAGTCAGCAGCATAAAACGCACTTGCACGGTGGTTACCCGAAGCTCCAACACCACCAAATGGCGCAGCACTTGAAGCGCCTGTTAATGGTTTGTTCCAGTTCACAATACCGGCACGCGCTTCAATGAGTAAGTCATCAAATAGTTCACGTTTTGGAGAAACCAATCCAACAGACAAACCAAAACGAGTTGCATTGGCAATTTTTAATGCTTCATCAAAACTGTCATAACGTTGAATGGTGGTAAGCGGACCAAAATATTCTTCATCTGGAATACCCGCCACACCTGTTACATCAACAATACCTGGAGTAAGTAGCGAGCTGTCTTCTTGAGGACGTGTCATTGGCAACAAGCTTTTTGCACCAAGCTCAAGTAGCTTTTGCTGAGCATTCATCATGTTTGTTGCAGCAGCCGATGAAATTACGCCGCCCATAAATGGTTGTTGCTCATCATTCCAACGACCAACTTTTAAATTTTTAGCAACCTCAACAAAACGTTGAATAAATGCATCACCTTCAGCACCGTTTTTTAACAAGATACGGCGTGCACACGTACAACGCTGACCTGCCGAAACAAAAGCAGATTGAATAGTGAGGTTAACAACCGCATCAATATTTTCAATTTCATCAATAATCAATGCATTATTGCCGCCCATTTCAAGCGCAAGAATTTTCTCAGGCGCACCTGCCATTTGCTTATGCAAGTGGTAACCAGTGTTTGCACTTCCGGTAAACAATAAGCCATCAATTTCATGAGAAGCAGCCAAGGCTTCACCAGTAGTACGGCCACCTTGAACTAAGTTCATTACACCATTTGGCAAACCTGCTTGTTGCCAAAGTTTTACAGTTTCTTCAGCAGTCCAAGGCGTTAATTCACTAGGTTTAAACACAACTGTGTTGCCAGCAAGCAAAGCAGGAACGATATGCCCATTTGGTAAATGGCCAGGGAAGTTATATGGGCCAAAAACTGCAAGTACACCATGTGGACGATGACGTAAAGATGCCACACCATCTGCCATTTCAGTTGAGCTTTCGCCAGTACGTTGATGATAAGCACGAATCGAAATCGCAACTTTGCCAATCATTGACTGAACTTCAGTTAACGTTTCCCAAAAAGGCTTACTGGTTTCTTGACTAATTACTTCAGCTAAATGTTTTTTATTTTCTTCAAGCAGCTTTGCAAACTTTTCTACAATTGCAACACGCTCTGCAAAAGCTAAACGTGCCCATGCAGGAAATGCTGTACGTGCGGCTTGGCAAGCTTTTTCAACATCTGCAGCTGTAGCTTCAGTACCTGACCATACAGTTTGGTTATCAACTGGGTTAGTTTTTACAAATGTTGTACCGCTGCCTTGTAACCAGACACCGTTTATAAATAAAGAGTTTGACATCAGGATACTTCCATAGGATTTAGTGATAACACACGAACAGCGTGCCCTTCTTGTACACCGAGTTTTTCAGCTTGTTCATGGTTTAAATTTAGAATGTTATCTACGAGATCAAGCTTCATTAACATAGCCCGATAGTCGTGATAGTTATCATTGGCAACAAGGTATTGTGTTTTACCCACTGTCGCTTCATTAGTAATTTTGACAGTTAAAAATTGGCTTTCTTTAACTGCACGCAACTCATCAATATTGGCTTCAATGGTTGGACCTGCATCAAAAATATCGACATATCCTTGATAGCGTAAGCCTTCGGACTCAAGCACATGATAAGCAGGTAAAGTATGTGGATGCATTTTTCCAATCACTTCTTGTGCAGCCTTTGGTAAAAGGTCTACATAGACTGGAAAACGTGGCATAAGTTCCGCAATGAAAACTTTTTGGCCAATTCCACTTAAATAGTCTGCTGTGGAGAAATCCATATTAAAGAAATGGTGTCCAATCGCATCCCAGAAAGGTGAACAACCATTTTCATCAGAAAAACCACGCATCTCGGCAATAAGTTTTTTCTCAAAATATTGCTTAAATGCTGCGATAAACATAAAACGGATTTTTGATAAGAATTTACCGTTTTGGTTTTCACGACGTTCCGGATCTAAAAATAATGTGCAGAGCTCACTACTTCCTGTTCGATCATTACTTAGGAATAAAGTCGGTAATGCTTTATAAACATTTAATGCTTTTGAAGCATGTACTTGGGTTCCCACATGAAAGTTATACCAAGGTTCGATTAAACCCACAGCAACTTCAATTGCACTCACCCCAATAACACGTTGAGCTTCTGTATCCTCAAGAACAAACAAATAACCCTGTTCGCTCTTATGAACATTACCATTTAAAGTATTGCGAGTACGTGAAATTCGAGCCGAAAGCGTATCCATATTTTGTGGCAAGGAAGTCAGGCCAACACCTGACTTACCTGCTAATTTATAAATATCTTCAAGGTCTCGAAACTCGGCATGACGGACAATCATCATGGCTAGCTTTCCTTTTTTTTATTTAGCCAACTTTGCCAAAGCTCTTTTTAAACGAGCTATCCCTTCATCAATATCTTGTTCAGGAATAATGAGTGAAGGTGTGAAACGAACTACGTTAGGCCCTGCGATCAAAGCAAGTAAACCTTCTTCACCTGCCCAAGTCGTAATATCTTTTGCTTTACCTGCATATTCAGCTTTTAATACGCAACCAATCAATAAACCTTGACCACGAATTTCATCAAAAACTTGATATTCAGCATTTAACGTATTTAATGCATCAAAGAAATATTGATGACGGTGTTTTACACCTTCAAGTACTTCTGGTGTATTAATAAACTCAAAGACTGCGCCTGCAACTGCACTTGCCAGCGGGTTACCGCCATACGTCGTGCCGTGTGTACTCACTGAAAAATGCGGCGCAAATTTATCAGTTGTTAACATTGCACCGACAGGGAAACCACCGCCCAGCGCTTTTGCAGTAGTGAGCACATCCGGTGTAACACCGTAGTTCATGTAGGCATAAAGTGCACCTGTACGGCCGACACCTGTTTGCACTTCATCAAAAATAAGTAAGGCATCAAACTGATCACACAGTGCACGTAAACCTTTTAAAAATTCGATATCAGCAGGAATTACCCCGCCCTCACCTTGTACAGGCTCTACAATTACTGCACAGGTTTGCTCATTAATAACTGCTTTAGCCGCTTCTAAATCATTATAAGCAACATGGCTAATGCCGTTTGGAAGTGGTGCAAAGTCTTGTGAATATTTTGGCTGACCACCAGCCGAAACGGTAAATAAAGTACGGCCGTGGAACGCGTTGTTAAATGCCACAATACCGCTTTTACCTGCGATACCGCTGTCGAGTCCAACTTTACGAGCAAGCTTTAATGCTGCTTCATTTGCTTCTGCACCTGAGTTACAGAAGAATACTTTGTCTGCAAATGTATTTTCAGTGAGTTGTTTAGCAAGACGCAGTACGGGTTCATTGGTATAACCATTGCCCACATGCCAAAGTTTTTTTGCTTGTTCTGTTAACGCATTGACTGCCACTGGATGCGCATGACCTAATGCATTTACTGCAATCCCGCCTGCAAAATCGATATATTCTTTATTTTCTTGATCCCAGATACGTGAACCTTCACCACGTACCGGAATGAAATTTGCCGGTGCAAATACTGGAACCATCCAGTCATTAAAGTTGCTTCGAGTTACAGAAATTGGCTGTTCCATGCTTACCTCAGTATCTATTTAATTTATTTAATCTGTCTTACTGTCTTTAATTCATTTAGAAAAAGGGACTGAACAAATAACCCTATACATCCTTTATATTTGCTCAGCCCACTTTTCCTAAAAGGTAATTTCCTCAGATTAGCCTGGGAAAATACCGCGTTCTTTACGAGCCTTTAAGATACGCTCACAAGCCAAGATGTAAGCTGCTGTACGTAAAGTACAAGCATTCTTATTCGCTGTATTCCAAACGTCATCCATTGCTTGAACCATCAACTTGTCTAAACGTTCGTTGATTTCTTCTTCGCTCCAGAAATAGCTCGCCATGTCTTGAACCCATTCGAAGTAACTTACAGTTACACCGCCGGCGTTACATACAACGTCAGGAACAACAACAATGCCACGCTCAACCAATACATCTTCAGCTTTAGGATAAGTCGGGCCGTTCGCGCCTTCCAAAATCAACTTAGCTTTAAGTTTTTCAGCACGCTCAACTGTGATTTGGCCTTCTAATGCAGCAGGAATAATGATGTCTACTTCAGCAGTCCAGAAATCTTCATCTGCAATTGATTGCGCACCAGCAAAACCGCCAACACCTTGATTTGCGTTTACGTGCTCACGTAATGCAACAAGATCAATACCGTCAGCATTGAAAATTGTGCCAGTGTGGTCTTGAACGTGAGTGATTTTTGCTTTTGATTCAACAAATAAGAAAGCAGCTTCACTACCTACGTTACCAAAGCCTTGAACAGCAACTTTCGCGCCTTCAATTGGTAAGTTGATTTTTGCAGCAACTTCACGGCCAGTAACGAATACACCACGACCAGTCGCTTTAACACGTCCTAAAGAACCGCCTAAGTGAACTGGTTTACCAGTTACAACACCAGTCACTGTGTGACCTTGGCTAGTAGAATAAGTATCCATCATCCAACCCATGATATTGGCATTTGTACCAACGTCTGGAGCAGGAATGTCTTTTTGAGGTCCGATAATGTGACCAATTTCAGTCGTATAACGGCGAGTTAAACGCTCTAATTCACGAGTAGATAATTTACGTGGGTCAACACGGATACCACCTTTTGCACCACCAAATGGCAAGTTCAAAACGGCAGTTTTAATTGTCATCCATGCAGACAACGCCATCACTTCATTTAAATCAACATTTGGATGGTAACGAACACCACCTTTACCTGGACCGCGAGACAAGTTGTGTTGCACACGGTAGCCTTCAAAGTGCTGGATTGAACCGTCATCCATTACGATTGGTACATCAACAATAAGAGCACGCTTAGGGCGCTTTAAAGTATCGATATAATCAGCTAAGTGTTCTAGATATGGCGCTACACGGTCAATTTGTGCCAAGTAAGTTTGCCATGCATCGCTATGTTCGTTTACGTATGAAAGATCTGACATCTTTTTTCCTATATACCTACATAGACTCAGATGTGATAAATCCGTAGTCTTTATTATTCAGCAACCAAAACCTTGCAATAACAATGTTTTGATTTATTTATAAAATCTTCCGCTCTTCTAAAGCTTCAGACCTTTTAAATTCCATCTTGTGATATCAAAAGTAAGATTTACTTTTATATATCGATATCTTTTACAATCTTTCTCTTGCCTCATCTGCTGTTTATAAAAAATGTCTTTATAAAAGCAAAAGTTCCACCGCAATCAACTCAAACAAGTCGATTGGAAATAAGTGCAAAAGAGGTGACATAACCGTTTGGGAGTTAAAAAGAACTAGGGTTCATAAAACAAAAAAACCATAAGTCCATGAAATTATTTTTGACTAATCGATAGATCCCTCCATTAGTCTTTTTAAATAAAAATTGTTCAATAATACTGCAAGCTTCACATCACTACTCAAGCTGATTAATCACGCTTTCATATAGACATAAAATCTTTAAGTAAATATAGCACAGAGCAAGATAATTTAGAACATTTTAAAATAAACAAGCAGAGAAAAAATAATCAATTTCCCCGAAATTTTATAATAAAAAAGTAACAAAGCCTAAAAAAAACCTCAGCCATAATAATTTTATTTTATGGAAATTAAAAAAATATTAAAATTAAAAATGGTTAAAAAATTACCATTTAATAACAATAACTTAATTAACAAAAAATTTCAAAAATCCTTCAATTTTTTTAGAAAATTTCATAATATTTTTTTGTACAGTCTTATTTATAATAAAAAATAGAAATATAAAAATTACACAACTATTAAATAATCATGTTAAACATATACTTATTTAAAGACTTATAATAATTAGCTATTAATAACATTCCGACAAATGGTTAATTTATGAATCATTATTTGAATTTATTATTAAAATAAAAAAAACATTTTTAAAAAAAATATATAAAAGTACTCTTCTATGCACAATTTATAGACATAAAAAAAGGTCCCATGAGGGACCTCTTATCAACCAAATTAAGCAATAAATAGGCTTAGTTTGGAGCACTCTCTTTCTTACGATAAAAGACAAAATAGCTGATATAACACAGTAAGATAAAGATAATACAGCAGATAAATCCAACCTGCATAGATGGATCAAATACCATACTGATACAAGTGACTATACAAAATAGCCCACCTACAATTGGAGTAAGAGGGAAAAGCGGAGCAGCGAAACGTAAATCTTTTGCTGTCTTTCCTGACTTATACCATTGTCTACGGAAGTTAAATTGTGAAATACAAATGGCAATCCAAACAACAACCATTGTAAAGGCAGCAACACCTAACAAATTTTTGAAAATTGTTTCTGGTGCAAACTGTTCTGAAAGCAACCCAGGAATAGCACCAAACATCGTCACAATAATGGCAACAATAGGTGTGCCAGATGGTGTAAGTTTAGCGAAAATTTTAGGTAATTGATTTTTTGCTGAAAGCGACCACATCATTCGTGATGCAGCAAATAAACCAGAATTGGCAGCTGAAAGCAGCGCCGTAATAATTACGAAGCGGATAATGTCTTCTGCATACGGAATACCAATATAATTAAATACTGTCACAAATGGACTACTGCTCACATCATTTGCATTAAGACCAGCAAGATGAAATGGAAGCAAAGAACAAATGACAACAATTGTTCCCACAAAGAATATGAGCAAACGCCAAATCGCTGCATTAATTGCCTTAGGTACAGTCTTTGCTGGTTCCTCTGCCTCACCTGCAGCAACTCCAATAAGCTCAGTACCAGAGAAGGCAAAGTTTACAATGAGCATGGTTGTGAAAATTGGGAATAAACCATGCGGGAACCAACCTTGAGCCGTTAAATTGCTGAATAACGGCGCTGTTTCATGTCCGTGATAAGGAATAAAACCAAAAATTGCCAATAAACCCAAAGTAATAAATACAATAATTGTTATAACTTTAATCAGAGCAAGCCAGAACTCAGATTCAGCAAATAAACGCGTTGAACTAATATTAAGGAAAAAGACAAGACCACCAAAAAACAAAGTCCACGCCCAAACAGAAGTAGATGGAAACCATTCCTTAACCAGCAAAGCTGCGGCAGTAAATTCAGTTCCTAAAGTGGCAGTCCAAGTCAACCAATATAGCCAGGTAATCATATAACCTGTGCCTGGACCAATATAGCGTCGTGCGTATTCACCGAAAGAGCCCGATTCAGGCACATGAACCGCTAGCTCACCAAGACAGAGCATAACGGTGTAGGCAATCAAACCGCCCAAGAAATAAGAGATAATTGCGCCAATTGGGCCAGCTTGAGCAATTACGTCGCCAGACCCTAAAAAAAGACCTGTACCTATGGCACCGCCAAGGGAGATCATCACCAAATGTCGAGTACTCATTGCTCGTTTCAAAGGTGCAGAACTTCCATGTTGCGATGCATCATTATTCCGATAATTTAATGATTGCATATAAAAAACTGTAACGACAATTTAGTAAAAAATCATTTTAGGAGAAAAAAATAAATATGCAATTATCTTTGAATAGTGAAGCTATTTTAAGCACCCCTTCTCAACACAAATAAAATTGCAATAAAAAACAATTAATTAATAGACTCCAAAGCAATCATTGTATTTTAAACAACCCAACAATATTTCTTTAATTTATATAAAACTAAAAACCATTAATTTTTAAATATAATAATTTTTCGCTTAATTTATCATGGCTACTTTTAGCCCTATCTTTATTTAAAAATTAATCGCATTATTTATTTAAATAATGACTTTTGATTTTATATACAAATAAATTAATAAAAAAATATTTTTTGAGCAAAAAATAAAGCCCAAATTTGAAGATTTGGGCTTTATTTAATCAATAAATTAAAATTAATAACTGGTCAGTACAAATTGTTGCGATGGTTGAACTGAACCTTCAATGTAGTCACAAACGCCTTGTTCATCACAATCTAAATTAAATTGCTTGTAGCTCAATGCAAAAAAATCAGCATATTGTTTAATGACAAACGGACTCATATCCGAGCTTAATGCATCACCTTGTTTGAATAATTTAATAATTTTTCGGTCATTCATACCTAACAAATAAATTTCATTATTTAATTCAATATGTGCAACTCCAGTCTGCTCTGTCACAATTGGAATCAGATACGATGTGTTTGCTAGCACAACATCTATAGCATAAGCTTCAAGCTTTAAATTAATTAAATTGAATACCAAGACTGTACCAGAGTGAGTCTGCAAACCTTTTTTATAAGTTGCAGCTTGCTGAATGTACTGAATTTTAATTCCAAGCTTTTGAAAATCGTGCTCAGTTGCCTGCTTTGTTTTTAAAAGACTACGTGTAATCGCTTGCTTGAGCGGGTTATCTAAATAACGTTCATCTAATTGAAAATCATTTTGACGTAAAATTTTTAATAACATGCTGTCATGGTATGTCAGCACATTCGCAAGTACATTACGGTAATAGAATTTACTTTGTTTTTTGATTTTACGAACATGTTGATAGAAATACGTTTCATCAAATTCATGCTCAATAAAATCATGTAACAGACTTGAGCTTGCCAATACTGATAAAGCTTCATGCCCTGTAAAAGGTAAATGAACCGTATGTAAACTTGGCAATAGCTCTTTTATTTTTAAGTAATGTTCGCGATCGACAGCAAAGTAAGGGTCATAAACAATAATATATTCACGACTTGCATCTACATCTTGCTGTTGAATTTGCATGTCTTTGTTCGCGACAGTATCAAAGAATTCAGCATAGCGGCGGTCTTCGACCTGTTCAGGGTCAATTGAATATTGAGGTACAAATGCAACGATTCGATTCATGTTTAAAAGGTTCGAATATTTGATTGCTGCATAGCCGCCCATTGAGCCGCCATAACCTACAATATTTTTAAAACGCTGAATAATAGGCAAAATGGCTTTGGCCATTTCAACCATACTGGCTTTTGGGAACCATGATTTTTGTTTTGGCATGATCCCAATAACATTGTATTGGTACTTTATTAGAGACTTTTCAGCATTGATAGATAAGCCACTCGCTCGGGTAATCAAATCGCCAAAAGAGAGAACTAATGTATTAGAATCGCCTTGTAAAAAAATGGCTCTAATGTGTTCGTCTTCAAAAATAATTTGCTTATCCATGCTCACACCGAAAGAAAATTTACTCCCACATACATCGTCAAAAATGAAACAAAATAGGTGTTTTGCCAATTTATGATTGCGGAGTATCTTATTTTATAGATGCCAGTCAGATTAAAAAGCGCAAAATATGACACAATCCTTACATCCTGCCGCTCAAAAAGGATTCAGCTCCGCTGCGGAGCTTTATCAGCAAGTTAGGCCGAATTATCCAGCAGAAATAGTCAGTTGGCTGCAAGAACGTCTCCAAATACATGAAAATTCTACTGTTATTGATCTTGGCTCAGGTACTGGCAAATTCTTACCCTACTTAAAACAAACACGTGCCAATATTATTGCAGTAGAGCCAATTGGCGAGATGTTACAACAGCTTCAGCAAGCATATACTGATATTAAAACTTTACAGGCATTTAGCCATGCTATTCCGGTAAATGATCAACAAATTGATGCGGTCATTTGCGCTCAATCTTTCCATTGGTTCGACAACATGGAAACACTGACCGAAATCCATCGAATATTAAAACCGCAAGGACATTTAGGTCTCATTTGGAATCAGCGTGATGAGCGTACAGACTGGGTGAAAGCCTTAGCCGATTTTTTACTACCTCTTGAAGGCGATACACCGCGTTACCATAGTGAAAAGTGGAAAAAGGTTTTTGAAAACCAAAATCTATTTAGTTTTGACAGTTTAGAAACTTTTTCGCAATCACAGCATGGTACTGTCGAACAAGTGGTGAGTAAAAGATTACTCTCTACAAGTTTTATTGCAGCAATGACTGAAAAAGATCAATTACAGCTCAAAGCTCAATTTGAGAAAATTGTTTATGATTTTACAGGCCTAGGCCCACAAGATCAGATTGATTTTCCATATGTCACATATGCATATCACTTTCAAAAAAGTACGTCGTCAAATCATAGAGAATAGGTTCGGTTGAAAGCTATGTTTAAAAAAACGCCTCATATCATTTTAATGTCTTTGCTCAGCTCTAGCCTATTATTGACTGCTTGTAAAAAAGCAGATGAACCAGCAAAGACTGAGCAATCTCATACAAGTTCATCTACTGATCAGGTGATGGAAAAGCTCAATGAAAGGCCTGTTAAAAAGTTCGCAGCCACTGCTGACGATGCGCATGACATTGCTTTATTAGAAGACTATGACCGTCGCTTTACTGAAATGAGCGATGAGATGGAAACTGAGTTAGAAAAAATGCATGCGGCAGGTACACTCACCACAGAGTTTGAACAGAAACGCACGCTTGATAATGTTCGCTCAGCATTGACCATGTTAAAAGACCTCGACTTAAAAACTGAACAAGGTCGCTATATTCAAGGCTTACTTTATCAATATTGGGAAAATCAAGAAAAACACATCAGTGATAAACAGGCCAATAAAGATGAACAAGTCAATCAACTTGCTGACTACTTACAAGCTCAGAACCAGTTGAAATACTGGAAAGCTTCACAGCAGCATTAATTTTATAGTGTGCAATAAAAAGCCTTCTGAACAAGAAGGCTTTTTAATTTATATATTTTGTTTTTCAACCCAATGAATCGATTGAACACGGAATAACTCACAAGCACCATCACCTGTATCACTTGAGGTTAAAGATGATCGCCAAACTAAATTTTTATCTTTAATTTCGACCAATTCACCTTTGAGGTATACCAAGTCACCGCGTTTAACTTGTTTAATTTGTTGAGCAATTTGAGGACTCGCAGGAATGATGTGCATATTAGACACCATTTGCATCGCTTGCTCAGCAGGTACAGGAAGCTTACTCATTTTCCAGTTTAAATAGCGGTCATACTGTTTAACTGAAATGGTACGAGCAATATCTGGTTGAGCAAATAGCCCCCAACTTACCGCATAATCGATCGGTGAAAACTTAGCTTGTTCATCATTTTTATAAATTTTTGAACCTAAAATTCTAAAATTGCCTTGAAATGGCTGTAACACAGAAATTGACTGATCTTTTTCAATCGGTAACAAACCATTTGCAATATTATATTCACCAGAAGTAGAGGCCGTCGAAGCAAAAGCTGAGCTGATACATAAAGAGGCCAATAAGCCTAACATTACATGTTGTTTTTTCATCGCTTTATACCTCAAATATTACTAGATCAAATGCAGCAGATCTCTAATTTATAGTAGCTCTAAGCGATGAAAAAAATATCGGTATTTAGTAACAATACAGATCAATTTCGTCTATTTTTGTGCTTAATTAAATTGATTGTTAATCTTCAAAATCAATTCGCAACGTTTCAAAGCGTACCTTTCCTTCTTTTATTGCTTGAGCAATTGCTTGCTGTCCTTTGGTTAGACGAGCTCCCCCACTTTTAATATCAAGCAAGATAATCTGGATATCCTCGGCAGTTCCATCTCCATCTCTAAAATCGGTATAGCCATCAAAAATAACGTAATCAACCGGGTCACCCAGAAATTTGGCATCACTTGGTAAGTATTGAAACTCAGGTAAAATCGGAGCAAATTGTTCTGCCATTTTACCTTTTAATACAGCGCGGCTTGTATTCACACTCCGCTTTTGTGCCTGGGCAAGGGCCTGTTGATGCTCAAGCTCTAACTCTGCAATGTATTGCTCGTATTCAGCCTTGATTCGACCATTACGGGTATTTGATAAAATAAGCGTTGTGATAATAATACCAATACCACCACCTATAAGCATGGCCAGCCATACGGACATAAATTTTCCTTAATAAATTACATATCATCACGGTAGATGAGCAATCATATCTAAAATTACGAACTAGCTTAAACTTTTGTCAAAGGCAGTCATCTACTTCTCATAAAAAGATGCTAAGGTATAAGCAGAACAAGTGTGCTGCTGAATATAACTGAATTTATGAAAACGATACTTATTGCAAATCAAAAAGGTGGATGCGGAAAAACCATGACAGCCATTACGTTGGCAACAGCTTTGGCACAAAAAGGATATAAAGTAGCGTTAGCGGACTCTGATAACCAAAAATCTTCCTTACAATGGTTAAAGCAACGTCCAGAAAATGTAGCTGCAATTCAAAGCCTTGATTGGCGCCAAGAAAAATCTATTGGTGATGCACCTAAAAATTTAGATTATTTAATTATTGATGCACCCGGCGCTCTTTCAGGCGACCATGCTGAACAATTAGTCAGCGAAGCTCATGCGATTATTACACCACTTCAACCTTCATTTTTTGATATCGACAGTACACGTCGTTTTCTCAAGCATTTGCAGGATATTAAACGTATTCGCAAAGGAAAAGTACAAATTTTACTGCTTGCAAATCGTGTTAAACCGAATAGTGCTAGCTCAAAAGATATTCAGCAATTTTTTGAAAAAATCGAACATGAACCGATTGCATGGATTGCAGAGCGTAGTGCTTATGGCAGTTTAGCAATGCAAGGTTTGAGTGTGTTTGATAAACCACAAAAAAACTTTATTGCAATTCAAAGCCAGTGGCAGCCACTTTTAAATAAACTAATCGAAGATAAGTCCGAGTGGTTTTAAAAATAACTTTTTCATTTTTATTGAGCAGGAATGTATAGATCAGCATTTCTGCCTAAAATTTGCCTCAGGTCATTTTTCAGTTAATATGACCCCATTCTATTTAAATAATTAGAGAATTTTTGTTCGTGCATCCATACGCTCCTACTTTACAGCGCGTTTTATTGTTTGGGCTGTTTTTCATCCTGTTATTTTTAGGATTTAACATCCTGAAGTACTTTATTGTACCTGTAGTTTGGGCTGCGATTATCGCTTATATGACTTGGCCAATTTATTTAAGAATTCAGCGTTTTTTTGGCGAAAACCGTAATAATTTAAATGCCACAGTCATGATTAGCTTTGTTATTTTAGTTGTTGGTGTACCCCTAATCTGCGCTATTTTTATTTTGCAACATGAAGGTCGCAATCTCTATCTTGATTTACAGCGTCAGGTTTTTTCTGGTCATTTAAGCGTACCTGATTTCATTAAAAATCTTCCTTTTATTGGCAAAGAAATAACCAGAACACTAAATGATATAAACACCGACCCGAATAGTACGATTCAGAGTATTGCAGCTTGGATACAAAGCCATTTAAGTTATGGGCGAGTTTTAATCAATGAAATTAGTAAAAATCTCGTCAAACTTGGTTTTGCAATTTTAAGTCTTTTCTTCTTTTACCGTGACGGTCACACGATCTTAACTCAAGTGAGTAAAGCCTTAGAAATGGTGATTGGCCTACGTATTCACCATTATCTAGATACAATTTCAGAAACAACCCGTGCCGTTGTCTATGGTGTCGGTTTAACTGCAATTGCTCAAGCAGTACTTGCTGGATTGAGTTATTTCGTCGCTGGTGTACCGAATCCAATGGTGCTCACGATTGCGACGTTCTTATTAGCACTCATTCCCTTCGGTACCCCTGTTTCCTATTTAGGTGTTGGTCTATGGCTGTTTTCACAAGGACAAACCATGGAAGCCATTGGCGTGGTTTTATGGGGTGTTCTGATTGTAAGTAGCTCAGACAATGTGATTCGCCCACTTGTAATTTCTGGTGCAACTCAAATTCCGTTTTTACTGATTATGTTTGGTGTACTGGGTGGTATTGCGAGTTTTGGTTTAGTCGGTTTATTTATTGGCCCTGTTATTTTAGCTGTTTTATTAGCGATTTGGCGTGAATGGCTTCATGAAACGATTGATCCTGAACCCATGCCCAAAACGACCATGATTTATGATTCGGATGATGATTTACCACCATCTAAAAATTAAGCCAATGATTTAAAAATGTTTCAGGATACAAAGTGACTATTTAAATTAACTTGTAGGGTTTACAGGACTTTGCTTGAATAAAAAAATTAGATTTATATCTATAAGGACATCTAATAATGCCAGTATTAAATAAAATGAGTGCAGTATGTGCACTAACAGCTTTATTAACAGTTGGTTGTAGTACGGTAAGCAAAACAGTATCTGATACGACTCATGCATTAACGACAATGCATACCAAAAAAGTAGTCGATGTAAATGAAGTCACAGCTAATGGGATTGGTAAAAAAATCGGGACGATTAGCTTTCAAGACAGTGATAAAGGCTTAATTATTACCCCTGCTTTAGCAGATTTACCAAGCGGTACTCGTGGTTTCCATATTCATGAAAATGCATCGTGTGCTCCTGCTGTTAAAGACGGAAAACCAGGTGCTGCTTTAGCTGCGGGTAGTCACTATAATCCTAATCAAGCACCACATCATGGTACACCAACTAACGGGCACTTGGGTGACTTACCGGCATTAGTCGTTGACAATACTGGTGTAGCTACCACTGCTGTTATTGCACCACGTTTAAAACTTGCTGACATTCAAGGTCGTGCCATCATGATTCATGCGGGTGGTGATAACTATTCAGATTCTCCTCTACCTTTAGGCGGTGGCGGAGCACGAATTGCCTGTGGCGTAATTCAATAATTTGTTATTTTTTAAATTGTGGGTATCTAAAAAGATATCCACAATTTTGTTATTTTATTAAGCAATTTAGATAAATTAATTATTATAAAATCTTAAAAACAAACTGACTTTTTTAAATAAAACGCATAATATTTTTCAAGTAATAAAAATTTAAATACCCCTTATCACGTACCCTCTCATTTAGAAAAAAAGCAGTGAATTATTTGACTCAAATATTTAATCGTTTTAAAGCGAATTCAATTTTAATTTACTGCCTGCAAATTTTAATTGTACTCACAGGCACAACTTTAGGCTTACTGTGGTTGGGTCATAACGAACTCATTGTTCCTGTAACGTTAGGTGCGATTGCCGCAGCACTAACAGATTTTGATGATCGCTTAAGTCTTCGTTTACGCAACTTACTGTATGTCTGCCTACTCTTTTTTACTGTCAGCACTATTCTTGGATTTTTAGCACCCTATAAACTTTTATTTATTTTATATCTTTCAATTTCAAGTGCTTGTTTCATTTTATTGGGCGCCTTAGGTCAGCGCTACGCTACCATTTCTTTTGGTACAATTTTACTTTCAATTTATAGCATGTTTGGTTTAGGAGAATATGCTCACTGGTATCAACAGCCTACTTATTTTGTCTATGGCGCACTGTGGTACGGTCTAACTTCTATTTTATTTTTTATTCTTAAACCAACCCTTCCTTTACAAGATAAGCTTTCGCAAATTTTTGAAGAAATCTCTGCCTTACTTCAAGCTAAAGCGCGCTTGTTCGATCCTGATAATAAAGAAAATGTTGAACAGCTTTTATTTGAATTATCACTACAAAATACGCAAGTCGCGCAAAGCCTTAACCAAATACGTAGCTCCCTGCTTACTCGCCTTAAGGCATCACGAGTCAGTAATAAAAGTATTTACTGGTTAAACCTGTACTTTTTTGCCCGCGATATACATGAACAAGCGACTTCTAATTATCTACACTACGAACATATTCAACAAAATTTTAGCCGTAGTGATCTTATTTTCCGTTTTCAAAAAAATCTGCGTTTACAGGCCCAAGCTTGCCACGATTTAGCCCAATGTATTTTGCATAACCAGCAATATCAGTCTTCTCAAGAAGGACAAATTGTTTTAAACCATTTGGAAAGTTCTTTAAAAGACTGGATACAACAGCACCCGCAAAATTTTGAAGTTAAAAATCTAAAATTGATTTTTAATAATTTAAAAGGCATGCATGAACAATTTGAACAGCTTCAATATGCGCAGCCATTTAATGAAACGCTAAGTCAAAACAAACAAGAACACCTCAATTTGCTAGATGATGATATTCAAGGTTTTTCTGACCTTGTATTAAAAATTCGGCAGCAACTAACACCACAATCTGCCCTATTTAGACATGCAATACGAATTGCGGTTGTGTTTGCTGCGGGTTACGCAATTTCTCTATTACCTTTTGCCCAACATGGCTACTGGATTTTACTCACTAGTTTATTTGTTTGCCAAATTACTTACTTTGCAACCAAAAGTCGTTTAAAGCTTAGAACAATTGGAACCTTACTTGGCGTTTTATGGGGTATTCCTATTTTGTATTTTGTTCCAAGCATTGAAGGTCAACTCATTCTCACTATTATTTGTGGAGTTAGCTTTTTCTACTTGCGCCAGAAGAAATATGCTTTGGCAACACTGATGGCAACCTTAATGGTATTGCTCATTTTCAACTTAAAAGGTGCAGGTTTCAGTATTATTTTACCTCGTCTAATCGACACCTTATTAGGCTGCTTTATTGCATGGCTTGCTGTTAATTTTATATGGCCAGACTGGAACTTTCGTAATATTCCAAACAATATTAAAAAAAGTAGCCAAGCCACACTGGATTATTTCAATATGATTGTTGAGCAATACCAGCATGGTAAAAATCAGGACATTGAATATCGTAGAATTCGCCGTGCTGCACATAATGCACAAATTGAGCTCTCGAATATGATTTCGAGCTTAAGTGCTGAGCCCAACCCAAAACCGGAGCTGATTCATTACGCCTTTCGTTATTTAGTTTATAGTCATAGCCAGTTGAGTTATGTCGCAGCATTAGGTAGCCAAAGACAAAAAATTGAAGATCAACAGGTATTACAGCTTTTACTGGATTGCCAGCAAATTCTTAACCAAAGTTTATTTGAACAAGTTTCTGTTGACTTGAATTTTATTGAGCAAACTTTAAAGCAAATTCAAAGCTTAACAACTCATGAAGACTTTTCAGAAAGCTACACGCTCGTGTTAAAACAAATGAGCTTACTATTAGAAATCTTGCCTGAGTTGTTGACCCTTAAAAACAAACTTTTAGAGCAAGAAATTAAGTAGAATAAAAAATACCGGAATATAAATTCCGGTATTTTTTTAATGTAAATTTTGTGCAACTCTTTCCTGCATTTCCTCTTTTAAGGCCAAGCGTGGTTGAGTAAACCACAGTGCGATAAATGCAAAAGCAGATAGCACGAAAGCCCATAAGTGAAATTGAGTATAGAGATAACGTACAAGCTCAATCATTGCAAAAAAGCTCGTCATTAATAGCATTGAAACAGCAGCAGCTACAGTTCCTTTCGACACTTCAGATGACATAAGTGCAAAGCGATACAACACTGAGAAACTAATTCCTTCACCAAAGCAAATAAGTGTCATTCCCGTAAGTAAACAAGGAATTAAATAAGTTTGCCAGACAACACCTAATATTAAAATGACTGTACCAGTGAGCATAATCGGTAAACCAATTAGGACTGTTTTACCTAAAGCCAAACGGTCAATAATTTTAATTAAAACGATGTTACCTACAATTAAACCTAAAAATACTGGGAATTGAGCTAATCCATATTGCACACTCGTTAGCTTGAGTTCATCGACCAAAATAATGGGCGATAACGCAATCCAAAGCATAAGCGGCATACCGACAAGCGGTAAGGCTAGCGTTAAACCAAGGAATTGCCGATTGCTAAATACTTTTTTAAAGTCATCAAAAAGATAACTAAAAGGCTGTTTGGTCACACTTACCTTCTGACTCGGCATTTGTTTCTTTAAGCCAACCCAACTCAGCAGTGCAAGTAAAGCAATTGCCACAAAACCCCAGTGCCAAGATACATAATCAATTAAGAAGGCTCCAAGTACAGGTCCTAGCAAGGGCGCAAGCAATGAGATGTTTGCCATGAGTGCCATGACTTTAATTGCATCACGTTCGGCAAAATTTTCTTGAATTGCCGCATATCCGACTGCTGAAATTACACTTAGCCCAATACCTTGTAGAAAACGTAATGTCAGAAAGTGTTCGATTTGTCTTGTTAATAAAATTAAAAAACAACACAAGGCAAAAAATAATACACCAGTTAAAAGAACTTTCTTACGCCCCAATCGGTCTGATAAAGGCCCAAGTAACCATGCAACAGATGCACCACCTAATAAATAAAATGACATTGAAGACGGTGCCCACGTTGCACTCACACCAAAATCTTCAGTAATTGCCAACATAGCTGGCTGAATCAGGTCATTACCAATATAAACCGCAAATTCAAATAGCACTAAAGCTAAAGGAAACATCAACGTTGTACGGTTCAACGCTGTCGTTTGAATATTATTCATGAGTTGTACACTTCAAAATAGCGGCCAAAATGTCTCAGCAACTACATATTGAAATAAATAATGTAGTCATGACGATGACAGTATGGTCAGTCAATCTTTAGTTAAGCTGTTATATGCCGTGAGAGTGCATGTTTAGAATGTGAAACACCGTATTCACAAGGTGTCTAAGACAAGAAAAAATGTATGACGTGAGATTCGGTAATTTTTACCATTTGGCTTAATTGCCGGATGACACAATATCACTTTTTATATTGATCATCAATCGGACAATTCCAACCATTTTAAATTCTATATTTTGCTTAGCCTCAACCCACTTTTATATTGTGAATAACTCTAAAGTTATCCACATATCTTCTAAAGATTCAGCCTTAAGGACAAGGATTAACTTGGAAATCTGTTGTTTCCTGCCCTTTTGTACATTGGTAGCTTTGCTTTTTATTTACGATTTTCCAAATGGTCTGATCACGTTTTAATAAATATTCAGTACGTGTTTTTGATATAGCATCTTCACTAGGCACAGTTTGTAAAATAGTTACTTGTGCATTAGAAGCATCATCCAAAGCATTCATTTGCTGTGAAATACTTAAATTACTTGCGTTATTTAAAAGGTTTGGTTGATCGATCAAAACAGCTTGTATCGGACTATTAGCTTGAGGTGTAGGTGGGTTTGTATTCGGTGTACATGCACTCAGAACCAATAAATTACACATCATGAGTAAACCAATTTTTTTCATACTCAACTCCACCACAACTTCACCTTGATGCTAAAGGCTACAAACAATTTTTTCCGTTCAACTTTGTAAAATATATCTTTCAAGTAAAGCATAAATACAATATATCCAGTCCATATTAGTGATTTTTACTCAATAATATTTTTCCAATTACTGCATTTTTCTCTAAGAGTATCTTCTCTAAAGTATCGCTCAAGTTTAAGAATTGAATTAGAGAAACTTCCATGAGCAATATTTTAGTCATTAATGGCGCTAAACAATTTGCGCATTCAAATGGTGAATTAAATGACACACTCACGGCATTGGCAACGGACCATCTCACTGAACTAGGCCATGACGTACAAGTCACTCGTGCAGATAGCGACTACAATGCAGAAGCTGAGGTAGAAAAATTCTTATGGGCAGATGTCGTGATTTATCAAATACCCGGCTGGTGGATGGGTGCACCGTGGACTGTAAAAAAATATATTGATGATGTATTTACGACAGGTCACGGTTCATTATATGCAAACGATGGTCGTAGCCGCTCTGATACCTCAAAAAAATATGGTTCAGGTGGTTTAATTCATGACAAGAAATATATGCTGTCACTCACTTGGAATGCACCGATGGAAGCATTTGACGATGCGGATCAGTTCTTCCACGGCGTTGGTGTAGATGGTGTTTATTTACCATTTCATAAAGCCAATCAGTTTTTAGGTATGAGCACTCTGCCAACTTTCATTGTAAACGATGTGATTAAAATGCCTGACATTGATAGTTACGTTGAAGAATATAAAGCACATCTAAACACTGTATTTGCAGCAGCCTAATCCGGAGAAAACCATGCTTACCATTATTGCGGAAATTCGTACTCAATCGGGTGGACAGCACCGCCAAAACGTATTGGATGCATTTCAGAAAATCATTCCAACTGTTTTAGCAGAAGAAGGTTGTCATGGTTATGAACCTTTAATTGACCATAAATCAAATGCGAGCTTCCAGACTCAAGAGCCTGACACGATTGTTATGTTAGAAAAATGGGAAAGCGTGGCTCATCTTGAAGCACACTTAGCTACACCTCATATGCAAGCGCATCATGAAGCAGTCAAAGATGATGTAGTTGATGTCAAAATTAGAATTTTAGAGAGTGGCGCATAATTTAAAGGGTATAAAAAAGACGATATATTTATCGTCTTTTTATTTTTATGAGCAAAGCTGTGTTTGGAAACCTTTAGTATTTTTTCCTCTCGCACATTGGTAGCTCTTTTGCTTATTTTGCAATTGCCACTTTTCATCGACTAATTTAAATGAATATTCTGTACGAATAGCTGAAACAGAGTCATCCATTAAACCTGTTTGAATGACCGTAATACGAGAAACAGTCGGAGACTCTACACGGTTAAACACTTGCTGAACTGAGGTGTTATTGTGCTCTTTTACAATCTCAGGTTGAGCTTTAAGTACTTGTTGCATTGGGGTTTCCGAACCCACAAATGGAATTAATTTACTGGTCGTCGCACACCCAGTGAAAAGTCCAGCACAAAGTGCCGAAATTAAAAATAAACGTTGCATTTTTATCACCAAAACAAAAGGCATAGCTTTATGATGCTATGCCTTGCTCGGTTACTCTGTAGAAACTATGTAGTTGTAAGTATGGCTACTCTTTTACAGACCAAATATTTGTTCTTGCTTACTCAACTTTAATGACAATCGTTTGATAAAATTAATTTCAAATACACATAACAAATAGGATCGCTATGCAACTGACTTATGCGGGACAAGTTTTCTTGGTGGTCGTTGCAGTTTTGATGATTTGGTCATTTGTACTCACCAAGTTTTGGGTCAAGCGTTTAGCTAAAAATCGTAAAAGTAGTAAATTTGAATTTGCTTATTTATTTGCCGTGGTTTTTAGTATTAGTGCTTTATTTTTCCCATTTACTTATTGGGTTTCTCAGGCAGTCTACGGCTTAGCAACCAAACCAACTTACGATGCAACTGTAGTGAGTTATACTTCTGAATGGGTAGATACTGAACGCACAGACTCAAATGGGCGTAAATATAAAACTAAAACACTCATGCATACTGCTCAGGTTCAATTTAAAGATAATCAAAATAGAACTCTAACTTTAGATAATTCAGTTCGCTCTGTTGATATGCCTGTAGTTGGTGAACATATTACTGTTGTTTATGAATCTGGTGATCACACAGCGCAAGAAAAGAGCTGGCGAACAATTCTATTGTTTGCAGCCGCTTTATTTATGCTATTTATTTTAGGTTATGTGTTGCTCATGATTATTGCCTACAGTCTAAAGCGCGACATGGAACCCTACAAAACATTTGCTAGCATGTTAATTTTTAAAGTCACGCTTCCACTTGGAACAATGGCGATGTTTTCGATGTTGTCTTATTCTATTTTTGCCTATTTCTTTTTAGGTAATCCAAGGGATTTACCTCTATGGGCCATTGTGCTTTGTAGTTTTTTTGCTCTTAGTCTTTTACCGTTGATTTATCATATTCTGACAGGTTGGAAAACGTACAAGAAATAAAAAATTTAATAAAAAAGCGTATCTTACGATACGCTTTTAGCAGAACTTCTTTTATTTAATAAAGCATTAGAGATCAAATAATTTACCCGGGTTCATAATACCTTTCGGGTCAAATACTTTTTTCAAAGCTTTCATATATTCAATTTCTTCAGGAGAACGCGAATATTCCAAATATGGCTTTTTCGTCATACCTACGCCATGCTCAGCAGAGATTGAACCATCGTATTTTTTCACGGTATCAAATACATATTTATTTACCACCTGACATTTCGCAAAGAACTCATCTTTGGTTAAGTTTTCAGGTTTCAAAATATTTAAGTGCAAGTTACCGTCACCGATATGACCGAACCAGCAAATTTCAAAATCAGGATAGTTCTCTTGAACAATTGCATCAATCTCACGAATAAATGCAGGTACGTGAGTAATTAATACAGAAATATCATTTTTGTATGGAATAAACGGTGCAATAGATTCAGAAATATCTTCGCGTAAACGCCATAAACTCTCTACTTGATCAAGGCTTTGGCTCATCACGCCATCAAGTACCCAGCCCTGCTCCATACAGTGCTCGAAAATTTCCATTGCTTTGTCGATAATCGGCTCGTATGGTGCTTCAAACTCAAGCAATACATAGAACGGACATTCGGTTTCAAATGGACGTTGTACATGACCATTGTTTAAAACTTTTTGCATTGCAAGTTCACCAAAGAACTCAAATGCTGTTAAGTCGATATCTTTTTGGAACGCATGTAATACAGGCATCACTGCATCAAAATCAGGAACACCTAAAACTAAAACTTGTAAGTTTTGTGGTTGACGCTCAAGTTTAATTTCTGCTTCGGTCACTAAACCTAATGTACCTTCACCACCAATAAACAAATGCTGTAATGCATAACCAGTTGCATTTTTAACCATGCCTTTGTTTAAACGTAAAATGTCGCCTTTACCAGTAACAACAGTTAAACCAAGCACCCAGTTACGTGTCATGCCATATTTAATGACTTTAATACCGCCAGCATTGGTACCAATATTACCGCCAATCTGACTAGAACCTGCTGATGCAAAGTCAACCGGATAATACATACCTTGTTCTTCTGCATAATTCTGCAATTGCTCAGTCACAACACCAGCTTGAACACGCACCATACGGTCTGCCGGGAAGAACTCAAGAATTTGGTTCATTTTGTCCATACTAATGACAATTTCACCATTGGTTGCTACTGCGCCAGCAGAGAGACCAGTACGGCCACCAGATGGCGTAATCGCGACATTAAACTGGTTCGCAAGTTTTACAACTGCCTGAACTTGTTCAGTCGTTGATGGAAAAACGATGACCGATGGGTTCGGATTAAAATGCTTGGTATGATCTTTACCCCAGTTTTCGAGACTATCAGCATCGGTTTTAATACGGTTTTCACCGACGATTGCTGTTAATTGGGTGAGTAACTCAGGTGTTAAAGCGACTGGAGCATTCATCGTTTGCAGACCTAGCAAGAAGTAAACTGTGGTGGGACTATGACCTCATATTCTCAAGGTTTTCACCTGAGCAAAGCCATAATGTTCAAGGAACTTCTATATTCTACATGTAACCGCACAAGCGATAAAGTTCATAATAGAGATACTGTCACTACAAAACATGTTTAAAACCAATAAATGTGTTTTTATAAGGCTCTAAAGGAAAACCTAAGCCCTCAAGAATACCAAGCATATTTCATAGCGCTCGGCAAGCCATAAACAGAAGTGATTAGACATAGATAAAATTGCCATAAGGCGATGGTATAAACGAAATATCTATAGCGCTGCCCAGTATGTTATTATACCGCCACCAAATTTGGCCTTTGTAGCGGAGCCGTAATGAGCCAACATCTTTCACTACCTAAAGATAAAATCCGTTTCCTTTTGTTAGAAGGCGTTCACCAAAACGCAGTCGATACTTTAAACGCTGCGGGTTACACCAATATTGACTATCGTAAAACTGCTCTTGAAGGCGAAGCGCTTAAAGAAGCAATTAAAGATGCTCACTTTATTGGTATTCGTTCGCGTACCCAATTGACTGAAGAAGTTTTCGAAGCTGCAAATAAATTGATCGCAGTAGGTTGTTTCTGTATCGGAACAAACCAAGTTGATCTCAAAGCAGCAATGGCACGTGGTATTCCTGTATTCAACGCACCATATTCAAATACGCGTTCGGTAGCAGAGCTTGTTCTTGCTGAAACAATTCTTCTTCTTCGCCGTGTTCCTGAAAAGTCAGCGGCTTGTCATCGTGGTGGTTGGGACAAATCTGCTGTGGGTTCTTTTGAAACTCGTGGCAAAACTTTAGGTATTGTGGGTTACGGTTCCATCGGTTCTCAACTTTCAGTTCTTGCTGAAAGCATGGGTATGCATGTTATTTATTATGATGCAGTCACTAAGTTACCAATGGGTAATGCTCGCCAAGTTGGTTCTTTAGATGAACTTTTAGCAACTGCTGATGTTGTGACTTTGCATGTACCAGATGTTCCGTCTACACGTAACTTCTTTACTAAAGAACAATTTGCAAAAATGAAAGAAGGCGCAATCTTCTTAAATGCTGCACGTGGTACATGTGTAGTAATCGAAGATTTAGCTGATGCAATCAAATCTGGTCACCTTGCTGGTGCAGCGGTTGACGTATTCCCTAAAGAACCAAAAGCAAATGGCGAAGAATTCCAGTCTCCACTTCGTGGTTTAGACAATGTGATCTTGACTCCTCACGTTGGTGGTTCAACGATGGAAGCTCAAGCAAACATCGGTTTAGAAGTAGCAGAGAAATTCGTTGCTTACTCTGACAAGGGTATGACACTTTCTGCGGTAAACTTCCCAGAAATCGCGTTGCCATTAACAGCGGGTCAACACCGTTTACTACACATCCATAAAAACGTACCGGGTGTATTGTCTAAAATCAACAACTTGTTTGCTGAACAAGGCATCAACATTTCTGGTCAGTCTCTTATGACTAAAGGTGACATTGGTTACCTCATTATGGATGTTGACGCTTCTGCATCTCAAGAAGCTTTAGATACATTACACGAAGTTGAAGGCACAATTCGCGTACGCGTATTGTTCTAATTCGAACTGTAAATTTAAAAGCCACAGCATTGTCTGTGGCTTTTTTATGGGTATTTACATTATCATGTGAAAAGTATACCAATTGATCAAATAATAAAATGTCCAGTCCAAGCCAGAAATCCCAGCTCCATGCTTTGGGCTTCCTTATTCTTGCTATGTTGAGCGTCCAAAGTAGCGCATCGTTAGCTAAAGTTTTATTTCAGAGCTTTCCTGTACTGACTGTTTCTGCAATGCGTTTATGTATTGGAGCGTGTATTCTGGCTTTTATTTTTAAAATCTGGCGAATTAATTTTAGTCAGGTTCGATGGAAAGCGATTTTGGCTTATGGCTTTGCTCTTGCAGGCATGAATGCTCTTTTCTATTTATCTCTTGAACGTTTGCCGATCGGTATTGCAGTTGCATTTGAATTTATTGGCCCATTAAGCGTGGCTTTATATCACGCGCGCCAAAAATATGATTTTGTATGGGTCACTTTCGCAATTCTTGGGCTCATTTTATTATTTCCTTTTAATCAAGCTCATAGCTTGGATTGGATCGGCGTTTTATTTGCAATGAGTGCAGGCGCATGTTGGGCGCTTTATATTATTGCAGGACAAAAACCTTCTGGAATTTCAGGTAATCACACCGTTTGTTTGGGTATGGCTATAGGTGCTTGCATACTTTTACCAATTACATTTTTTTCAGGCTCAATTGCTCAAGTTATAGAGCTGCCCTATCTTTTTTATTTTATTGGCTTAGCAATTTTGGCCAGTGCGCTTCCGTTTTCTTTAGAAATGTTAGCACTACGCAATTTAACCCCACTAAGCTTTGGAACATTGATGAGCCTAGAACCTGCAGTTGCAGCCCTTTCTGGCTTTATATTTTTAGGCGAATATCTGTTATGGAACCAATGGTTGGCGCTCGCAACAATTATTACTGCTTCCGTCGGTTGTACCATAACGACTCAAAAAGCTCGTCAACAACGTGAAAAAACAGCAGGTTAACGCTATAAAACCTGCTGGTTAAAACACAATATTGGCTATAATTAATCACTCTTATTTTTTAAATATCAAATGAAGCGTTAAGGTAAGTCCATGCAAAATCTTTCAATTATTGCTGTGCTATACATGATTTTGTCGATGGTCTCATATCAAATCAGCGCCTCATTTGCTAAGCAACTTATTGCAGTTTTGGACCCCCTTACCGTTACTATCTTAAGGTTATGTTTTGCCACAGTTATTGTTGCGGTCATGTTTCGCTCTTGGAAAATCTGGTCGCGCTTACCCTACTTAAAATGGCGTGATTTATTGATGTACTGTGCATCTTTAGGGTTAATGAATATTTTATTTTATACGTCGCTTGGAAAATTACCCCAAGGGATTGCTGTTGGATTAGAGTTTATTGGTCCATTAGGTCTTGCGCTTCTTTCGATTAAACAAAAGAGCGACTACATTTGGGTAGCGCTTGCCATGTTAGGTATTGCACTTATGGTACCTTGGCAAAACCCAGTTCAGCACCATTTCTCATATATAGGTGCAGCATGTGCTCTAGGTGCTGGGCTTTGCTGGGCGTTCTATATTTATTTCGGCCATAGAGTTGTGACTCAGAATATAGGAATGCATGCATTAACAATTGGAATCGGCGTATCTGCACTTGCATTACTACCAATTGGTATTTGGCATAATGCGCCTGCATTACTTGAGACACAGTACTGGGGTAAAGCATTACTTATCGCTATTTTAGCGACTGCAATTCCCTATGCACTCGACTTAATGGCACTCAAACAACTCAATAAATTAACTTATGGCACTCTAACGAGTTTAGCGCCAGCATTGGCAGCATTAACGGGTTTCCTATTACTTCACGAAGAAATCAGCATGCTGCAATGGGTGGCTTTGGCTTGCGTAATGCTGGCCTCGATTGGAGTTACTTTAAGAAGTACTAAAAAAGCTGCCTAGGTTTAATCTACTGCTGCTTTTTATACTTTTTATATTCCTTTAAATATTTATTGCCGAGCGTTTCTTTTTCGCTGTCTTTAAGAATTTTTCCAGCTTGTTGAAAAAATTTATGCTCTTCTTCTTTTAAATGATGATGAACTTTTTCACTTAACTGTCTGGCAGTGGCCAACCAGCTTGGGCTACTCATATCCGTTTTTTCAAGCTGTTCAACCAACTCATCCATTTCATGATGTTCAGATAAGGCATGTCGAGTAATATCCAAACCCACATCGTCAAACATTAAAGGGATATATAAATAACGGTCCTCGGCAACTGAATGAGCATAGAGTTCATTTTTTAATGCATCAAATAATTGTTTTCGTTCTTCAGTTAAACCATGAGTCTGGATTAATTGTTCAGAAAGGTTACGTTGATTTTCATGGCTTTCTCTTAATGCTTCGAAAATATTCATTCTCTTCCTCATTTTTTAGCTAAAAAATCTTTTTTATTTCAAGGTTTATGATACGTTGAAATTTATATTGTTTACGTAGCTTAAAATGAGACTATTTTTTACACAGTTCTCTTTCTAGTAAATTTCTGTAATGATTTTTATATTTCGAATTTTAAATGATACATAAAAGTATGAACCGAACTCAAAGACAGCTCATACTTTCAATACTATTTTAGCCCGTGACAAAAATTTGATACCCTAAACGGCAAATCAAGATACTGACTAAAATTAAAAAGATAATACGGACAAAACCACTACCGTATTTAAGCGCGGTACGCACCCCAACAATAGAACCAATAACGTTTGCAGCTGCCATCATTAAACCGATATGTAAAATAGCGTGACCAGTTGGAATCAGAAAACTCAACGCAGCAAGGTTCGTCATGAAGTTACCGATTTTTGACAATGCTGAAGCATGTAAAAAATCGACTTGTAAAAAGCGGATAAAGAAAAAGATAAAGAAACTACCCGTACCCGGCCCAAAAATACCGTCGTAAAAGCCAATCGCCAAACTACCAATACCTGCTAAAACTAGCATTTTCGTAGTAATTTTTTGCTCAGTATGAACTTGACCAAAATTCTTTTTTACTAAGGTATAGATGGCAATTACGATCAGCATTACAAACACAAAAGGGCGTAATACAGATTGTGGAATAAGTGATAAGCACGCTGCACCAGCAAATGAACTAATGAGAGCACAAATGGCAATGACTGCCAAAAGCTTCCATTGCAACTTCACTCTTTTTGCAAACGTATACGCCGCCGATGCCGTACCAAAAATCGATGAAACTTTATTTGTACCAATAACCGTTGCAGTCTGCATGGACGGGAAAGTACTCATGATGCCGGGAATCTGGATGAGTCCACCGCCACCAACGGCAGCATCAATTGCTCCCGCAGTAAACGCAAAAAAGATCAAACTAAGGATAACATCCCATTCCATGCCCATGCTCTATACTCTACATCTACTACAAATTTAAGATACGCTTAGGTACCAACCGTTTTTTATCAGTAATCTCAGCCAAACCTAAACAGCGTTCACCCGAAAAAACCAAAACTTCTGCTTCCGCAGAATGATCAATATTGCTTTCTAAACCATTGCAAAAATATTTTTCCCTTCCTTCAGGAACCTGAATTTTTAAGAAATGGTCAATTGGCGCATACACTGGTAGTAACAAAGTTTCTCTTTGCTCTTCCGTTAAGCTTTCTAAATATTCAATGGTATAACTTGGGATTAACTCAAAATGCCCTGTTTGAATACGGTGAAGTATTGTCAAATGACCACCACAGCCAAGTGCCTCACCAATATCTTCACCTAGCACACGAATATATGTTCCTTTAGAACAGGTTACATCTAGAGTGATACTATTTTCGGTAAATTCAATAAGCTCTAAAGCATAAATCGTAACTGGGCGCGCTTCACGTTCAATCTCGATTCCTTTTCTGGCAAGCTCATATAACGGCTTACCCTCTTTTTTTAACGCCGAATACATCGGTGGAACTTGTTGAATATCTCCCCTAAACTTTTCTAAAGTTTGCTCAATAAGCTCTTTGCTAAGAACAGGAATAGGACGTTCTTGTAAAATATCGCCTTCAACATCGCCTGTTGTTGTAGTTTGGCCTAATCGAACAGTCGTCTGATAACGCTTTGTCGAGTCCAGCAAATAATGTGAAAACTTAGTGGCCTCTCCTAGACAAATAGGAAGTAAACCAGTCGCTAATGGATCTAATGCGCCAGTATGGCCTGCCTTTTGGGCACGGTACAGCCAACGCACTTTTTGCAAAGCGGCGTTTGAACTGAGCCCTAATGGTTTATTTAATAGAAATACACCACTGATATGGCGACGAGAAATTTTTTGATTTTTTGTCGTCATTTTTACTGGAACACAAAGCTAGAAAAAAGTGCCGACATGTTAGCAAATTCGGCAAGATATTTTCAGAATATTTAGATGCGTTTTCACTTATTTTATGGCACATTAATGATCGAGTAAAAAAACAACAAATTAAAACTTAAGGAAGATATCTTTATGCAAAGGATGCAGAAAAAGATATTGTGGTGTGTGCTCGGATTTTTTATTTTGAGTCTCATCGCATGTGTATATTGGCTAAGCCCCGATTCGAAAAGTAGCTCACCTCGGTTCAATCAAGATGAGACTAAAACTTTAACATCTACTCATCAAACACCTTTAAATTCAATAACAAGTGATAATGCTTACTTAAGTAAAAGTCAGCAAGATACTCAAGTTAATTGCCAGTTAAAAATTGATAGTTCTCAACATTTAGTTGTAAATAACCAAACCCGTGACTGTTTTGAATATTTTATTACACAGTATGGAGAATCTAATTTACAACAAGTCAAAACGCATTTTGAGAAATTCATACAAGATCAGTATTTAGAACCAGCCCGCTCACAGATTATTGACTTGTGGACTCGTTATTTAAAATACCGTGAGCAGCTTGCACAAATTTGATCCTAGCCAAAATAATGGACAGTACTTCCCTCTAAAGATAACGTAACGTTAACTTTGGAGATCCAAGAAATGGCCAAACGTTTTAGTGC
>NZ_KI391939.1:2732586-2789507 GCF_000162375.2 Acinetobacter sp. RUH 2624
TAAGCCCTGAAGCCTTTGAGAAGAAATATTTTAAGAATTTAGAGGGATTTGTTGTCCACGATACTGTCTAGGATCAATTCAACCACCTCAATCTAAACAACAAGATCAAAATTATTTTCAAAAGATCTTTAGTTCAATTCAAGATATTAGAAAACGTTTCTTCTCTGCATCTGAAATTGAAGGACTCTTTTCAACAGAAGATATCTATCAGAACTACACATTAGATCGCATGAAAATTTTGGAAGATTCATCTTTAAGTGAAATTGAAAAAGCTAAAAAGCTGAAAGAACGCTTTGAACAGCTACCAGCAGACTGGCAACAAAATCTGCAAGAACTATCAAAACTTGATGATTTGCATACGCTGACCAAACAAATTAAAGCTCGCAATGGTTCAGCGGAGGAACTGCGTCAAATGCGTACAGCACTTGTAGGAGCTGAGGCAACACAAAGATTAGAAACTTTAGATACGCAGCGTAATGCTTGGCAACAGCGAGTTACAGGCTTCTTAAAACAGCGTGATGAAGTTCTCAATAGCAATATGAGTGATAGTGCTAAAAATCAAGCAATTCAACAACTACGCCAACAACAATTTAGCTCATCACAGGAACAACTTCGTCTTCAAACTTTTGAAAAAGTCCATGACCAAGGAGGTGAACTACCATTTAACTATTAGGCTTTTCTATTTCAAAGTGAGCCAAACCTTATCCAGCAGTAACAGCTGCTGCTCATACAAAATAAAAATAGTGAGTAAAAAATGAAAAGGAACTTAATATTTTTCTGTGCTGCAATACTCTCAGGACTGAGTATTTCAGCAACCCATGCCACAAATGCAGAGCAAGTAAAAAGCTCATTTGTCTATTCGAATTATGCTCAAACCAAATATCCACTGGTATTTAATCATGGTATGGCCGGTTTTAGCCGAGTTGGGACAGATACGCTTGGTCTTGATTATTGGTATCAGATTCTTCCTGACCTTGCGCGTAACGGAGGAAATGTCTGGGCAACAAGAGTTTCACCGTTTAACTCAACCGAAGTTCGCGGAGAACAACTTGCCCAACAAGTAGAAGAAATTATTGCTATTACGGGAAAACCTAAAGTCAACTTAATCGGACATAGTCACGGGGGACCAACAGTTCGCTATGTCGCTGGTATCATGCCAGAGAAAGTTGCTTCACTTACTACTATCGGAGCACCTCACAAAGGATCTCCAATGGCAGATGTCATCCTGAACGTTGAGGGTACTCCTCTGTCTGGACTGGCAACATTAGTAAACTGGTTTTCAGCAGCGATTACTTGGGCAGAAGGCCTAGATCCAACTAGTTATCCGCATGACTCTTTAGCTGGCGCTCATAGCCTCTCAACTCAAGGCTCGGCACAGTTTAATGCACAATTTCCAATGGGTGTTCCTACCACATCTTGTGGTGAAGGTGCTTATCAAGAGAAAGGAATCTATATGTATTCATTCTCTGGCAATAAAGCACTCACAAATCCATTAGATCCTTTTGATATTGCATTAACAGGAAGTAGTTTGGTTGTTGACCCACTGGGAGATAACGATGGACTAGTTTCTAGATGTAGTGCCAAGTTTGGTAAGACTATTCGTGATGACTATAACTGGAACCATTTAGATGAAGTCAATCAAGTGCTTGGTATACGTTCTATTTTTGCAGCGGACCCAGTCTCGGTTTACCGTCAACATGCTAATCGTTTAAAACTACAAGGATTATGATTCCAAATAAAAAAATGCGCCAAAAGGCGCATTTTTTTACTCGGTATAAGCTTACGCTTTACGAGCTGGTAATTTTTCACGAATACGTGCAGCTTTACCAGACAAGTCACGGAGGTAGTAAAGTTTAGCACGACGAACGTCACCACGACGTTTCACTTCGATTTTAGCAACAACTGGTGAGTGAGTTTGGAATACACGCTCAACACCAACACCGCTAGAAATTTTACGTACTGTGAACGCAGAGTTCAAACCACGGTTTTTCTTAGCGATAACAACACCTTCAAATGCCTGAAGACGTTCACGGTCACCTTCTTTTACTTTAACTTGAACAACTACTGTGTCACCAGGAGCAAATTCAGGAAGGTCAGTTTTTAACTGTGCATTTTCAACAGCTTGAACTAAAGGATGTTTACCACTCATTGTGGGAATCTCCAATATGTGCGGAGTCAGAAGAGGTCTGATTTTCCGCTGGGGATAGAGGCTAAAAACGCATATCAACCCGTTTAACTTTCCCTTTACGAAAATCGTAAAGAGCCTTAATTACACATAAATCTATAAATTTAAATAGACTTATGGTTTAACTCGAAGCATTGCTTCTCGTCTTGTGTTAGAACTTTCGTTCTTGAGAATAGCAATTAAGAATTACCGCCATTCTCATGTATATCTTTTAGCCATTTTTTTTGCTGTTTAGTCAACTCTACTTTTTCTACCAACTCTGGTCGGCGTTCTAAAGTCCGTTGATATCGCTGCAAAAAACGCCACTTTTCAATGTTGGCATGATGTCCTGATTTTAAAATTTCAGGGACATCCAAACCTTCAAAATGGTCTGGCTTAGTATATTGCGGACAATCTAAAAGACCATCTACAAAAGAATCCTGTATCGCTGATTGCTCATCTGACATTACATTCGGCAAACGGCGAATAATACTATCAAGCAACACCATGGCAGGTAGTTCACCGCCAGATAAAACATAATCTCCAATTGACCATTCCTGATCAACATAATGCTGGATCAAACGTTCATCGACGCCTTCATAACGTCCACACAATACAATCAAGCCGTCATAATCAACAAACTGCTGTACTGCCTGTTCATTTAAAGTTTTGCCTTGTGGAGACATATACACCACAGGCACATGAACACATCCTGCTTGCGAAGCAAGTTGTTTGGCATGGTTAATTGCTTTTGCTAGAGGCTCGGCCATCATTACCATACCAGGACCACCACCAAATGGACGTTCATCCACTCTCCGGTAACTCCCTTCAGCAAAATCACGTGGATTAATACAAGTGACTTGCACAATGTCACGCTTTGCTGCGCGTCCGCTAATCCCGTACACTGTAATCGCTTCAAACATTTCAGGAAAAAGCGTAATGACTGCAAAAAACACCGCAGACTCCTCTATTTTCCTGCTGCGTTAATCCCCTAAAAGGATTAGTAATCTACGCCCCAATTGACGTAAATGCGACCAGCTTCAAGATCAACGCGTTGTACCACGTCTTTATGCCAAGGAATCATGCGCTCTTCTGAATCAATGCTGTCTGGTGTAGCACGTACAACCATCACATCATTAGCTCCAGTTTCAAACAACTCATGAATTTGCCCTAGGTTTACTTCCTGTTCTTCATCATCAAGTCCTAACACCGTTAAGCCTTTCAAATCTGACCAGTAGTACTCATCTACATCTGCTTTTGGCAATTGAGATTTAGCAATCCAGATATTAGCGCCAACCAAGCTCTCTGCTCCAGTGCGATCACTCACACCTTTTAAAGAGACAACTAAGCCTTTGCCATGTGGTTTCCAACGTTTTACATCAACTGTTTGCCAACCAGCCTTGGTCTCAATGTACCAAGGCAAGTAGTCAAACATATTGCTCATGGGTTCCGTATTGGAATACACCCAGAGCCACCCATTTAATCCATAAGCTGAACGTAACTGTCCAATCTGAATACGATCTTCGGGAACATTCTGTGTTGGTGTCATGGGCTACCTACTACAATAATTATGCAGTAGCTTTTTTAGCTTGAGCAGCCAAAGAAGCAACACGTTCAGAAGGTTGAGCACCTTGAGAAACCCAGTGAGCAAAACGGTCTGCGTCTAAACGAAGTTTTTCTGCTTGACCTTGTGCAGTTGGGTTAAAGAAACCGATACGCTCGATGAAACGACCATCACGTGCATTGCGGCTATCAGTCACAACGATTTGATAGAATGGACGTTTTTTTGCGCCGCCACGTGCTAAACGAATAACAACCATGATAAAAGCCTTATAATTCTTACGGATTATCCCTGCGCCGACCATCGGCAACACTTCAAACCCCTTTCATAGAGGGCGACATTCTACGTGATTTTCACCCTGAAAGAAAGATTAAATTTTGAGTTATCCGCAGTTTTGAATTTAAATTAGCGTCCATCCCAGTTTGATGTATTTGACAAGCTAATTGATGAGCAGGTTACACCTTTAGACCAATAGCGCTGTTGATCCTGATTTAAGCAAACCTCACCATTTCCATTTTGTATAGAGGTAAGAAGTGGAGTAGCTTTGAGTAAATAACCCTGATTATCAGCATCAACAGCTAAAGTTACAGTGTAAAATGCAGTTCCTGTTAAAGGATAATTTTGCGATGTTGTACCATTATCTAAAGTAGCATTATTAAAGCTATGATTAACGACTTTATAACTTTGCAATCGTTGATTAATACGTAACATCTCAGCTTGTACATCAGTACGATTAGTACGGATTTTATATTGACTATAAGTCGGATAAGCAATTGCTGCCAAAATTGCAATGATCGCCACCACAATCATCAACTCAACTAATGTAAACCCTAAGTAACTACCATTTTTCAGCATTTGTAGCACAACCTGTATAATTGTTGATATTAGTTAGATCATTTGCCACCAAATACTTAGATTTACATTTGATCCCTGTACTAGTAATTAGCAGAGCATCATATCCCACCTTTTCTGGTATTGCTTTAATCGCCCATCTTTGGCCTAGTCCAGAACTAGTAGCCAATAAAGTATTAGGGTTTGTTCCACTAATATCGGTTAGTGTAATCGTATACTTTTTATTTGTCGTGCTTGGAAAATCCAGACTACTCATTTCTAAGGTTTGACCATATAAATATTTAGGATCGAACCCATGGTAGGAAAAATTCTGACTTTTATATCTCTCTAGCTGTCCAGCAAGTTTCAATAATTCTTGCTGGACAGCTGCCGTATCTGTACGGCGAATTTGGGCCTGATAAGATGGAATCGCAATTGCCGCAAAAACAGCGACAACCATGATTACAATCATTAACTCAATTAGGGTAAATCCCATATTTTTTTCCATAGAGCCCCCTTATTGTCGCTCGTACCAATTTGTACTTTGAAATATTTTTGTAGTTTTATAATTCCGCCCAACATCAGGTAACAATGTAATCAAATTATTTACACCATTTGAAAATCCTCCAGCATTAATTTTACTAATACCATCAGAAGCATTACCTACATTCTTTACTATTTTGTTTGCATCAAAATTATTCTTATCGGAAGCATCACCGCAAACGCCATAAGGCAAACATAAACGACGTATTACACTTGAACCTGTAATACCACCTGTACACGCATTTGGCTGTTGGGTTGAATTATGATTCGGGTTATATAAAGATACGTAAAAATCTGAGAATTGAGCAGTGTTTGCAACCACAAGATATCCGTTAAGTGCTTTTACCGTACCTGTATTTTCAGTTTGGACTGTTCCATTTGTTTCACGCAGAACATAGTACCAACCCTTTTTAGTATTATTCATTAAGTTAGCTACATTAGTGCTCGCTATTTCATTCCAATTATATAAATCTGTCTCTGTTAAATTACTGGTTTTAGAAAATGTTGAATTGTATAAATTCGACGCAGCAATATCATAATCATATAAGGCATAGATTCGATTATCGTAGCTATTGGCTTTGTTCAATGGAAAACTTCGATTACCTGATGCAATTCCGATCACACCAAAACGACTACCGTTACGATCATGAATACTTAACGTCGGCATTTCATAGAAACGCTGATTAAGGGTTGAAAAGTTCGCGAGTCGATTTACTCGACCAAAATTTGTTGTTGATGTTCCATAATTATTATTCAAATCAACACGAAAAATTTGTCCACCTAAATCACCAAAATATAAATTATCAACCAGGCCATCGGCATCTCGATCAAACGCTTTGATTTGGCTAACTACACTATATTTTAAATTAGCATCCTTTACATCAACAGTGTTTGTATCATTACTACTGCCATATCGGGCATCCCACAATAAAGCACCTGTAGTCGCATCAAAAATATAAATACCAGCGCCAGCATTTACAGTGGTTGAAGTCGGCTGATAACCATCCCTCTCATAGGCTGGATCATAGCCCCCGCCTACAATCATGACGTTTTTGACTTGATTATTGAAACGAATTTTTGCAAGTGTTGGCTTGGACCAACTCTGCCCCATAGCCTGAAGTGCAGTTATTTGGTCCCCCGTAGCAGACACTTTACTGTCGCTACTATTAATTTTTCCGTTTACAGGGTCGATCTGAAACAAAAATTTTGGATCTGAGGGATCTTTAATATTTAAGCCATAATAGCTTTTTCCACCCATACGCATACCACCATAAATATTGGCAGTATTAGCTATAAATTTATTATTCGTTGCATCAACTTTATATTCAACCCAAGAAGCCCAAGGAGCATCTATACCATAAAAAGGGTTCGTCGTAGATGTTGTGGCATTACTTACATCAAGTAAAGCATCTCGTCGATTAGTGTCTTGAAGAATCTCATTGGGAAGGAAAGTCATTGCCTCTTTACCCGTAGTTTGGTCTATTACATGTAATAGACCTTGCATTGACCCCATGACAATATAATCTTTACGATTTACTGTGCTTTGAGTATTACTTGAAATCGCACCTGTTGTTGAATCATATTTTGCTTCCAATGTCACTAATAATGGATCTGAATGTAACACCCCTCCCATCTGCCGCATAATGTTTAAATTTTTTACTTTATCAACTGTATCCCATTGATAACCTGCTGTTTTGGTCTCTAAATCAGTTTTTGTAAGCTTATAACCTAATGCCGAAAGCAAATAAGGTTGATATACATTCTGTCGCCATGCTGTCACTCCCGAACCAGCTGAACTATCAATATAGCTAGCATTTAAGACATTCTCTGTACTCAATTTAGTTAAGCTATTTGCGGCTACAACTTTATTTTTATCCGCATCTGCTAACGCATTAGAAATAGTCGCATTAATATAGAGTGGTCTAGTTTGAATATCAGAAGCATTGGTTGCTGTATTCAACGCGCCTAAAGATGTTTTTGGAATTGATAGCTGTGACCATACCCCTCCTTTGAGAGCATCAGCTCCATCATTTATATTTTCAGCATTCCAAAAATCTTGAGTTAAAGTATTAATACCACCTGTATTTTTTAATACCGTACTATTATTTACATCAACTAAACTACCTGATGAGCTTATTGTATATTTTTTAAGATTTCCTAACCATAATTGCTGAGTAGATTGGGTAACCCCATTTGTACTACTCACTTTAGGTTGAAACTGTGGAGCAAAAACATAAGAATATGAGGCACTAGTCGCCATTGGATCAGCAGGTACAACATAGGTACCAAAACTCGCAGCATTGAAGGACCCTTGTCCAATTGCCCCTACAAATCTTAATAAAGCATTTTGTACTTTCTCCCCCGAGTCAGCATAAGTATATCCACCTATTGGCTTATCTGTGCCATACGTATCGCCTTCACCAACCTTATCACCCAATGTTTTTAATGCATTTGCATTTAAAGTATTTGCATATCTTTTGAAATATTGTGTTTTTGAGCTATCTGCAAGTTGAATCGATAGAGGAATAACACAACTTACTTCAGAACCGCTTACACCAGTACAAACCTCACCATCAGAACCCGTCAACATAGGGCTATACCCTACTGTAGAAAGATAAATTCTTTTCTTAGATGTTTTTGGTGCATTTGCTATAGCTCTAACTAAATTTGCAATATAAGGCCAACTACTTCTATCCTGATATTTCTCAGCAATCGTATAATTTGTTGAAATCTGAGAGGAATTTAGCGCTGAACTTAATCTCATTTCATAAAATTCACCATTCCCTATATTTTTATTAAATGCATTGTCATAATTGTAATATACAGCAGAAACATCTGAATCTACACCTGTAATTGTACTTGCTGTTAAAGTTGAAGTCCCACTGCTGTCTGGTATATTAGCATTTGAAATCACATTTTTAAGTAATGAAGCACTTTGTGGTGGAGCAATCCTAGTTGGGGCACCGTCAGTCAAAAAGAAAACACCCTGAGTAGAACACTGTTTATCTGATTCCGTAGATAGTTTTTCAATAGGTGCTTTATATTGTTTGGTAGAACTATCTATAATATTAGGAGATGCTAGATCCATACCTTGTATATTTTTTTCACTATATCCGGACATCGTACTAACGTTCTCTGGACTGTCTGTTCGACTCCCTAATAAGTAAGCGTACGCTTCCGCAAGTAGTGTAACGGTTGGTGTACTAGTTCCAGTTGTAGAAATAGAATCAATTAGTGTATCTACTAAATATTGTCGGTATGTCTTTGAAGTATCAACCATCATATCTAAACGCTTTGCTTCAGATAAAATTTTAGATCTGCTTGTATCTGCAAACACAGCTAAACCAATATACGTCTTATCTGGAATCTTATAGCTTCCATCTACATTTTTAGCGTTTAAAGCATCTTTTAGAGAGCTTTTTAATGCATTAATACGACTTGTAATAGCACCATTATATTTAACATCTTGAGCAGACATACTTGGCGAATTATCAATCGCCAATATAATAATAGGATAATTCGTTGCAGATGGATTTTGATAAATCTGTACATCACTGGCATGAACTATTGACGTTGTCATAGTAAATGTTGTTATTGTAGATAAAGCTGTAACCAACACTTTATATTTTAAATCTGCTGTTTTTTTTGTATTTAATTTCTTCATTTCATCTATTCCCCAATAGTTCAAATTAAGCCTAACTCTGACGTTGATAAGTACTCAGTACAAAATCTTGAAATTGTGTATTAAATGGAACATTCAAATTTTGTAAACAACTTGATACCGTTGACTTTGATCCGGATAAAGGTTGACTATTCGGACGTTTTAGACAATTTGTAATATCAGCCTGAGAAACATCGGACAAGTTGGGTAAAATAGACGTTACATATACCCGGATTCTTTTGGTTTGCTCATTATCCAATTTACCTAGACTTTCAAGATCACTCCCTAAAGTGACAATTTGTAAAGGTTGTGCAGGTGTATTTAATGGTGGGTTTACAATCATAGCAACTTGCGTCATTTGTGCTTTTCGGCTACTTGCATAGTCATTAGCCGCTGTTAAATTACAGAAACCTGATACGCCATTTGCTGTAATATCTGTATTATCTTCATTCCATTGCAAAATGCTGGTATTAGAGACATTAAAAGAAGATGCTGGAGAAGTTTGACTTCTAAAACAGAATACCACTTCCTTTCCCTGATTTTGCAAAGCATATCCAAGTAAACTTGTTGGGTTACCACTCGTACTAGCGAACCCCCCAGCACCTAATCGATAAAGTACAGAATCAGATGACTGCATGAGTAACTGCTGGGCTTGACTAGTTGTTGCAATATGTAAACTTGTTAAACTTTGACGAACAGCCAATGTTCCAATGACTGTAATCACTAGCAGTAAAATTAAAACAACAATTAATGTTGAACCATTTTGTACTTTCATCACATTACCGCCGTATCTTGAGAAAACAGGCCATTACGCAAGGCAATAGTTTGTGTAATAACTGTACGCAAATATTTGGGAGGATTTCCCGTCGGTACTTTGATCGATACATTTTGATCAAGCACTTTATAAGTTTGATTATTTGAAACTAAACCATTCTCACGAATGCTTTCATTTGAACGTACAAGTATACCAACCTGAATGGAAGTGATTCGTGGACGTGGGATTGCATTCAAAGCAAGATATTGTCCAATCGAGATATACCGAAAATTTGCTGTATTGGTATCATCTGAAACTCCTAAAAGGAAGTGCAAATGATCTACACGTCTCACCAAGATTTCCCCATCTGTAGTGCCAAATACGGTCTTAGATGTTGAAGGATTTTTTAAAATCGTGGTATCATCCGATGTATATGAACCTGCTTCACATGCAAGTGCTAATGCAGCATTAGGTTCATTTGTTATGGCATTTGAATCTGACCTTAAAAAGAAACGCTCTATAATGTATCTATTTGCCGAATAATTATTGCCTTCACAATCGACACCAGCCTGCTCTGCAAAAAATTGAACAACTAATTGATCACTACCTTGATCTACCTTTCCTGTGGCGGGTGATACTGCCGAAACTTGTACATTACTTGCCTTGGTAGCAAAATCTGTGACTGGCACAGCTACTGTTGAAGGCACTTTGTCTGGAATATTCGTTGGAATCGTATCTGCCGTATAAGTTGATCCTGTTCCTGCTGGAAAGCGGGCATTCTGCCTTGTTGTTATTACAACTCCACCATTAGCCAGTCGATCATTTATAATATTATTATTCCCATAATTGGTTTTTCGAATATCATTCGAGATATAACGTAACCCGAAGTTTCCACTTTCCTGTAGATCAGCCATCGCTCGTTGAGTATTTAAAGAAATTTGCCCCGTAAGAAATAACTGAATTGCGGCAGCTGTAATTAATAGCCCTAAAACAATTGTGATCATGAGTTCAATAAGTGTGAACCCCTGCTGAATATATATTTTGTTCATCTCAATATAACTCCATGATGACACATTTTGCTTGGGGTAAATATGCACCACCATTTGTACAAGCTGCTGGATCAGTAGAGCTATTTATTGCTTTTGTTTTCCCCCATGCGACATAAACACACTTACGGCTTTGGGTACCACTTACCTGACAGTCAGGTAAACGGATCGTCATTCCTAGATCATTTGCCTGACTCACAACCTGTGCAGTATCATAATTTGCCATTTGAACAGACGTAGTGCATGGTGTGGTATCTGTGATTTGAATACATGCTGTAGTCGCTGTTGTGCTTTGTGTTATTGCATTTAAATTATCGTTATAGGTACTAAATGCTCCCCTATTTACACGAATACGTTCAGCTAAATCCCTTGCAAGATTCATAGCTTGAATTTTATTCATAGCCTCATCTGTGGCATCAACGGCTTTTAACTGTAATGCAGTAAATCCTAAAACCCCTATAGCAAGAATCAGTAAAGCAATTAATACTTCCATCATTCCTATGCCCATCTGGTTATATTTATTCATGAGCAAGTTCCATCACTTTTTAAATAGAGCGTTCCCATCCGGGTTAATGCAAAAGATTTTTGAGTTTTAGCGATTGAATTACAAATCACAAAATCTGTATTGGCTGATATACCTGAAATTAATGACCCATCTTGACCAAAGGTAATACTACTTATAGATGTAGGTGCAGTTACTTGATTTCCAGAAGTAGGTTCCCAATAAAAATCTATATTTGTATTCGTTCCAGCGACCAAATGTACAGTAACATTTGTTCTTAATAAAACAGCTTGGCTACGCCCTTGAGATAATGCTGATATCAGTTCTCTCGTATTTGCATTTAATTTTTGCTTAGCCATGAGTTGAGTAAAAGACGGCGCAGCCATCATTGCAATAATAGCCATGACTGCAATTGTTACGATGAGTTCCACTAAGGTGAACCCTTCTTGCGGAGTAATTCCCCTCATCCCCATAACCCCAAATAAATTTAAAACTTTTTATTTCTATATAAATTTTACGTTTTACTTTTACAAAACGAATACAAACCAGATAAAGGGTATAAAAAAACAGATAACTGTCATTTGACAATTATCTGTTTAAATTTTTTAAAATCAGTATGTTAAACAAGTCACATTTTATGCTTGAGTCACATGAATACGTAACTCTTTAGGAAGACTAAAAGTAATATTTTCTTCACGCCCTTCTAACTCTTTAGGTGCTTGGGCTCCCCAATCCTGTAAACGTTGAATCACTTGTTTAATTAAAATTTCTGGAGCAGAAGCGCCTGCTGTAACGCCAATTTTACAAGTATCATTGAACCATGATTGTTCAAGCTGATCAGCGTTATCTACTAGATAAGCAGCTTTCCCCATACGTTCAGCAAGCTCTCGTAAACGATTCGAATTTGATGAATTAGGTGATCCAACAACCAATACGACATCGCATTTTTCAGCTAAATCACGTACGGCATCTTGTCTATTTTGAGTTGCATAACAAATATCATCTTTGCGTGGCCCTTGAATTTTAGGGAACTTCGCACGCAAAGCATCAATGACTTTCGCAGTATCATCAATAGATAAAGTCGTTTGTGTAACAAAAGCTAATTTTTCTGGATGTCTGACTTCAAGCGCTGCTACATCGGCTTCATCTTCGACCAAATAAATATCACCGCCTTTTAATTTGTCATATTGCCCCATTGTTCCTTCAACTTCTGGGTGCCCTTCATGACCAATTAAAATCGCTTCTGTACCTTCACGGGCATATTTAGTCACTTCAATATGCACTTTCGTAACAAGCGGACAAGTCGCATCAAAAACTTTGAGACCTCGACGCTCTGCTTCTTGCTGAACCGCTTTTGAAACTCCGTGCGCACTGAAAATTACAATAGAATCATCTGGCACTTGATCCAGCTCATCAACGAAAACAGCCCCTCTTTGACGTAAGTCGTCTACCACAAATTTATTGTGTACAACTTCATGACGCACATAAATAGGTGGATTAAAACATTCCAAAGCCCGATTGACGATTGCTATGGCTCGATCAACACCGGCACAAAAACCACGCGGATTAGCTAACACAATTTCCATAACAGCCTCAAAATTAATAAAACAGGGGAAGTTCTCGTAAATATTTGCAGTTAAAACTATTCAGTTTAAACGCACGGTACACTACAATAGCGAAGATATTTTATCATATCAGGAAAAATATCATGTCGGGTCTATTGTTTGTCGTTTCTGCTGCATCAGGAACGGGCAAAACATCTTTGGTGAAAGCCCTACTTGACCGTGTGAGCAATTTACATGTTTCAGTTTCGCATACTACCCGAGGTCAACGACCAGGTGAGTTAGATGGTGTTCACTATCATTTCACAACAAAAGATGTCTTTTTAGACCAAGTAAATCAAGGTGGATTTATTGAATACGCTGAAGTATTTGGTAACTACTACGGCACTTCTCAAGCAACTGTTAAACAACAATTAGCTCAAGGGCATGATGTCTTGCTTGAAATTGACTGGCAAGGTGCTGAGCAAGTACGTAAACTCTTTCCTGAATCTAAACAGATCTTTATTTTACCACCTACTCAATTCGATTTACGTCAACGGTTATCTAACCGTGGCACAGACTCTGTGGAAGTTATCGAACATCGCTTAAGCTGTGCTGTGGAAGACATGCAGCACTATGTAAATTTTGATTACATTATTATTAATGATGACTTTAATAAAGCACTTCATGAGCTTGAAGCAGTAATTACTGCAAACCGCTTAGTGTTATCTCAACAAGCAAATAGACACCAAGCATTAATTCAGGACTTGATTACTCCTCAACCAAAACAGGAATAACTTGAGTCTAGAACGAAAGCCTTTTATACTATTTAGTCTGTTCAAATTTACCATTCCAAAACGAGAACTTTTATGGCACGCGTCACCGTTGAAGATTGTTTAGATCATGTAGACAACCGTTTTGAGCTTGTGCTCGTTGCAAGTAAACGTGCTCGTCAATTGGCACGTCAAGGCATGGAGCCAACTGTAGAATGGGATAACGACAAACCAACAGTTGTTGCTTTACGTGAAATCGCTGTAGGTCATGTAACGAAAGAAATTCTTAAACAACGTGAGCAAGATTATCAAACTTCTAGTCTTGATCTTGCCCTTTCTACAAACAGTTTAAATTTAGAAGGTTTTTCTTTCTAATTACTCCTGTTTCTATAAAAAACCATCGTTTCTTTGCGATGGTTTTTTATTTGGCTTCTTTATATTTAAAAACATATTGGCAAAAGCAATTATTTTCATTGAAAAAAAAATACACTTTTTCAAACGAAAAAATTGACAAGTTCCGCAATATGCTTTTCATTAAGAAGTAGATAGATTTAGTTTTTTAAGTAACAGAAAAAGGGTGGTCTATGCCAGGCGAAGAGGTCAGCCAAGCCAAGCAACAGCTCAAATTAATTATCGAACCTTACTTATCAGTAAGTGAAGTCGAGAAAGTGCTTGCTGCCTGTGATTTTGGAGATCTGGCACACACTGGTATTACCCGTAAAAGTGGTGAACCCTATATTCTGCATCCTATTGCTGTCAGCTGTATCTTAGCTAATATGCGTTTAGATCCGGAAACTTTAATGGCAGCGCTCTTACATGACGTCATTGAAGATACTCAATATACCAAAGATGATATTATTGAGCGCTTCGGGCAAACAGTTGCAGAACTCGTTGATGGCGTAACTAAGCTAAGCCAGTCAAGCGATAAAGAATATAATAAAGCCGCATCTTTCAGAAAAATTCTGCAAGCAACCTTACAAGATCCACGCGTTATTATTATTAAATTAGCTGATCGCTATCATAATATGACCACATTGGGTGCTCTGCGTCCCGATAAACGTGCTCGTATCGCGCAAGAAACTTTTGATATTTTTGTACCTATGGCAAGATTAGTCGGCATGAATGAGATGGCTGATAATCTTGAAAATTTATGTTATCAAAATCTTGATTTAGATATGTTTGATAACGTTCAAAATGCTTTACTTCAAACCAAACCCGAACGATGTAAATATCAAAGTATTTGGGAACAAAATCTTGCAGAGCTTCTGCACAACTATCACATTCAAGGTCGCATTAAAAAGAAAAATAATAATATTGAGTTATTACGCCATTTCGTTAAAAACGAAATGGATTTACAAGAGCTGACTCATAGTCATGCTTTTGAAATCGTTTTACAGTCTATTGCTGACTGCGACCGCTTAGTGGCAGCATTAAAAGAAAATTTCCAAGTCATCCAATATCAAGATCATATCCGCCGTCCACTACCTGGCGGGAATCAGTCTTTACTGATCAAGCTCAAAGGCGAAAAAACTACGCTATCACTCACCATCCAAACTGAATTGATGCGTAAAGCTGCCCGTTTTGGTGTGGTATTAGGTGAAAATGCTCCACAAACTTGTCGCTCTGCCATTCAGGCATCAATGCAAAATTTAAATACACTCATTGATAGTGAATGCGCTAAGACAACTTTTAACGATTTACTTGATTATCTACATCAAGAAAAAATTTGGGTCTATACCCCACATGGTCAATTACATGAATTACCACAAGGTGCAACAGTAGTTGATTTTGCCTATTCAGCTAGTCTTTTCTTGGGTAACCATGCGGTAGGTGCGAAAGTTGATGGTGAAATTAAGCCACTTTCAACACCCCTAGTCAGTGGACAAGTTATTGAGATTATTACTGACGTTTTAGCAACTCCAAATCCAGATTGGCTTAGCTTTATTAATACTCAGAAAGCTCGTCGTGCTTTACAACACGTGCTCAAAGATCAAGATATTGAAGAACAACGCTTAGTAGGTGCCCAAGCACTTTCACGCGCTTTGAAACTCTTTAATCGTTCAATCAACGACCTTTCAGATGCAGATTGGCTAGACCTCTTACAATGGCGTCATATTGACAATAAAAATGCATTATTTGAGCAAATTGCAGTTGGAGATTTACTTCCTCAACTTGTAGCCAACCACTTGTTTGCAAATGATAAACATCCACAAGTAGAAAATTCGGACCGATTAATTCAAGGTACTGAAGGCATCGATGTTAAATATGCTCACTGCTGTAACCCAATTTTAGGCGATTTAATTCAAGGTCATTTAACACGTCGTGGTCTAATTGTGCATCGTATTCGTTGTCATAATTTACTTCATGAACAACATCTACACCCAGAAAATATTATGCCACTTCAATGGAAAGCAGATGATGTAGATGATGTACGATTTACAGCCTATCTTGCGATTTATATGGCAATGAATGATGAACAGGTATCAGATCTCATCTATCAATGCCGTAAAAATAATGCGGGGGTGGAAATGGTGCATTCCAATGAGCAACGTACTTTCGTCAATATTGTAGTCAACAATCGTAAACATATTGCGAAAGTCATTCGTGATTTACGAATGCACTATGGATTCCCACGTATTGAGCGTTTGGATGCCCCTGCTCCACAAGCAGAAGTTTCTAAAGTCAGCTAAAAATTGTTCTACTTTACTAAAATCTAACTTTCCATAAGCACCTAATTAATTAAATCGATGATACTTTTGTCAAAACCTATCATCGATTATGATGGAAAAAGATTTAATCAAGGAGAACCAAATGTCCCGCCAAGTCATTCATACTGAAAATGCCCCTGCTGCTATCGGCACATATTCTCAAGCTATTTTAGTAGGTAACACACTCTATCTATCAGGGCAAATTGGTTTAGACCCTTACAGTATGGAACTTGTAGACGGTATTGAAGCTCAAATCCGCCGTGTATTCGATAATCTCAAAGCAGTATGTGAAGCTGCGGGTGGCTCACTTGCAGATATTGCAAAGCTCAACATCTTCCTTACTGATTTATCTAATTTCCAGCTTGTAAACCAAATTATGGGCGAATATTTTGCTCAGCCATACCCAGCTCGTGCAGCACTTGGGGTAGCAAGTCTACCTAAGGGCGCATTAGTAGAAATGGATGGAATTGTAATTATTAATCAATAAGATAAATATTTAAGGAAAAAATAATCCTTAAATATTTAGTTCTAAAATTAGATACCGCTATGCTTAGAAATCTAAACAACCATTAGATTTCCGCTTAGGCGGTATTTTTTTATCCAAAATCCCAATAAAGATAAATGAGATTTTAAATGAATTTCATTGACAAACGATAATAATTATCAATAATATCAATTATCGCATTTATATTTGGGGATTACTCCCATGTACGTTTGCTTGTGTCGTGGCATTACCGATCAGGATATTAAAGACGCTATTGAAAATGGCGCTGAAAGCTATCGTGAAATTCGCGATTTGCTTGACCTCGGTACTTGCTGTGGACGCTGTGCACCAGAAGCACGTGCTATTATTAGTGAAGAATTAGCAGAAATTGCTGCGCGCATTTCTGTAGCTGCATAATAAAAATTAGTATTTAACAGTAAATTATTGACTCCTCCACCGCTTTTTGCGGAACGTTAACTGTTCCTCATTCAAGCGGTTTTTTTTGGAAGGAAATTCAGCTTTACCAATATTGTGTTGTTTTTGATTGCGATTTTCATTTGCTGTTCTATAAATTACTCGCCATATCCGTGAATGTTCACTAAAATGAATTCATAGATTGCCTTAATTGGATTAAGGCAGAAATTGTTTTGGAGTAGCTACAATGAAAGGCAATCGTGATGTAATCAATCAGCTTAACCAAGTGTTGTATCATCATTTAACTGCAATTAACCAATACTTTTTACACTCTCGTATGTTTAATGATTGGGGAATTGAACAACTCGGTTCTGCTGAATATAAAGAATCAATTCGTCAAATGAAGCATGCCGACAAGATTATTGAACGTATCTTATTTTTAGAAGGACTTCCTAATCTTCAACATCTAGGTAAATTGTATATTGGTCAGCATACAGAAGAAGTTCTGCAATGTGATATTCGCAAAGTGAAAGAAAACATTGAAGCTATTCAAAAAGCAGTTGCATTAGCTGAAGCAGAACAAGACTATGTAACACGTGATTTGGTACAAGAAATTTTAGAAAAAGAAGAAGAATATTGGGATTGGTTAGATACTCAAATTGATCTTATTGGTAGTGTGGGTATTGAGAATTATATCCAGAGCCAAATGTAATTTCTCATAAACAAAATCCCCTTGAATACAAGGGGATTTTTTTATTTATCTTTTAATAATTGCGGCAGTATTATTTGCTGCCGATAAAGGTGCTGCAAAATAAATATTTGACGCTCTGCTTGATTTACTTTTCCATTGTAAGCAAGTAACTGAGCATATTTACGTAAATTATAAGGGGTTGGTTTGTTATTCACAAAATTTCCCCACTGAACTAACTCTGCTTCAGGTAAAGTTACATGAGGATTAAGTGCAATCCACTTTAAACGCTGCTCAAATTGGGTTAGAACAAAGATCTGATCGCTTCCCATAAGCTGGGCATTTGGCTGCTTATTTTTAAATAGTAAATTACTATTCTTAACATATACGTTGTAATCACGCCAAATTGTGATCATAAGAATTAAGCTAACACCCCAAATTAAACGCAAAAGATGTTTACTTAGTACAAAACCTTTCAGTATTGGAGTCTGTGCTTGAATTACACCCAATAAAAAGCCACAAGTCAGTAAGAAATAAGCATAGCGCTGCGGAAACTCTAACATGGCATGAATAAGTACGGTACAGACCATCATCACTGCAATAATCGAAATTGTTTCTTTCGCTTGTTGATTTAACCAAAATAACCAACATGCAAAGTAAACAATAATCATGGCACCAATTGGAATACCATTCCAAATAATAATATCTAGCAACATATTGTGAGCACTGGTCGTCCACTCCGTCGTTGGGAAAAGAGCATAAGCGGACATTTGAGCAACACTAGTTTGACTCCACCCATATCCCAACCAAGGATGCTGCTGTACAGCGAGTAACATTTGCGTCCAGATATTAAAACGCAAATAACCAGAACTTGCCCGTTCAGCCAAGCTACTCGCCTGAGTTATATCTGTATGCGACCATGCCTCAATTAAGCTTGTAAGAAATGGTAAAACTAAGCCCGCCATGAGGAAAAAGCCAGCACACCATAATAAGCCTTGAAAAAGTCCAAAACGCTTCGGTTTGTTAAATTGCTTAATGGTCCAATAGATGAGTAAAAACGGAAAAACAATCCAAGAGGTTCGTGATTGGCTCAGAACAACTGCAAATAAAATAGTTAGTGCTGATGGCAAGAGTAACCAAACTGATGTTTTATTCTTTTCATATAAATATAAGCATCCTAATAACCCCGTAATGAGAAAGGTTGCCATATTATTGGGTTGGCCAAAGTTACCGTATGGACGATTACCAATCAAATGCAACATATGTGCAAAATGCGTATCAATATTTAACCATTGGCAAACCGCAATAAAGCTAGTTGCAACTGAAACAATGACAGTAAGCAGGCTAAATCCTGTAAAAATTTGGTCCCGCTGTTGGTAATCTAATGACAGATTATAGCCAGCCACAACCATAAACCAAAAGCCTAATAAGTAAAGCGAACTTAACAAAGCTGTACTAAAATCAAAAACCAGACCAAAAGCCCACTGCACCACTGGAATTAAAATAAATGGCAATAGTAATAATTGTGCCCGTGGAATTTTTATATTTTGATAAAAAAGTGCAGCTACGACACTTAGACCTGCCGCAAAGGTACTCATTTCGCTAGAAAACATCACCCAAGGGTTATAGTGAAATGGAGATAGCCATGCAAAACCTAACAGGATTGCTGCGAGGAATAAAAAGAATACTTGCATAAAGACAGGTTATAAGCCAAAAACTTGAGAAGGATTATACATGGAAGCCTAAAAAAGAATGTATGAACTCTCAATGAAAAGGTCTTAATAAAATTTACTATAAAAAATTAAGGAATTTGTGAAGCTGGTACTAAGTGCTGTGTACCACCATACTCCCAAAAATTTGGTGCCATTCGTCCGGCATAGCTCATACATCCCCAACAAGTTAAGTCTTGTCCTAAAAACATAATTGTAATGTACAAAAATAAAGCTCCCCATAAACCGATCAGTATTTTTGTCTTCATAGTAAAAATTTTTAAATTACTAGCGGATTTAATTTGAGAAAAAGCAAATGCTAAGAATAATATACAGGCCATTTGTGAAACAGGATAAACCATGCTCCCTGAGAACATTGCATCAACCAAAACTGCAACAACACCAGCTTTTGCAATAGGTAAAACATTCTTATCTAGGAATAATTTAATAACTTGATATACCATCCACACTAAAAAAATATAGCCAACTATCCCCCATTCAAAAATTAACCTTAAATATAGATTATGTATGTGATGCGCATATTTATATTGTATTTTTGAAAGATAACCGCCACCCACCCCCGACCATGGTTTTTCCTTCCATTGCTCAAAAACAAAAATCCACATCTCTGTACGCATGGATGTACCAACTCTCATTACGGTCATGGTATTTTTATCAGCTAAATAAATAGTACACTTATAAGCAACAAAAGCTAAAAATATATAACCATAGCTTTGTAAAATAAGTTTTCGATTTTCTTGAGAATATATAAGGAAAACTAACAGTCCAGTGATTACAGCAAGTAAGGCTGATCTGGCTCCGTCAAAAAACAATGCCAGAGCAAAAAAGAAAATAGCACTCGGATAAAAATAATAAATATAAGGATATTTTTTATTTCTTAAGAAGATTAAGAAAAAAAAGAAAGGAACGATAACACTGTCATAAATTCGAATCGTTCCTGAATTAAATTGCCAATCAAACCATTGTTTATAAAAAATAAAATTAATAATGGAAATACCAATAAACAAACTAGGAATAAATGCTGAAACAACGATTAATGCTAGACCATTTTCTATATTTTTTATATTCCTTAATTCATATGTTAAAGCTGAAAATATAAATAATAATGCTATCGAAGAACAAAGTTCTTGTATCTGAAAAATGCTATAACTTGCTATCTCTATAGCCGTTAATACACCAATCAAAAAAAAAGTAACTTGAGTATAAATTGAATATTCTATTTTCTTTTTAAAAATCAAAATTAACAAAGCACATAGTGCCAATGGAAACTGTAATAAACGAAGTTCATCATATTGGAAAAATGACCATTCAATTTGGTATCCCAATAGGGCCATAATAAGGTAAATACCTATTAATAAGAATAATATTTTATTTTTTATCATTTTTATTTTCTTTAATAAAAAAGAGAGGTAGCAACCTCTCTTTAATAATTAGGTTAATTACGAACCACGACAATTAGCAGGTAAGAATTTTGATGGAATAGTTGTACCAGCTGTAGAAGTACAAGTCCATGATAATGGCTTAGTTGCATCAGTATCAGCAGTTGGTTTTAAAGCAAAAACAGGTGGAGTAGTGGCACCCATAGCAGTTTGCATCGCAGTTGTGCCTGTTACCTTAATCGTACCACTTGAATCAACATCTAATGAAGCAATATATTGAGTTGTGTTAGTTGAACAACCTGATTGGGTTAAACTATTAGGTAATGCATTCTTAGATTGATAAAACTCAGCAACAGAAGTTTTACAAGCATCAGCTGCTGTCACCAATTCAGTTACTTTAGAACGAGTCATATAATCCTGATAAGCAGGAATCGCGATCGCTGCCAAAATACCAATAATCGCAACCACGATCATAAGTTCAATTAATGTAAAACCTTTTTGTGCATTCATAGCCTTTTCCCCAAAGATTGTATGTATGTTTTTATATAAGCTTTTTGAGCTATAGAATATAATGCAGCAACCATGCCAACTTTTATTTTTATTAAAAAACAAAGATTTATAAATACTTTAAACTTATTCGAGATGCTAAAGCAGTAAATAAGTGACAAAAATTGTCACTATAATTTTTTTAGAATTAAATCACTAATAAAAATTTCTTCACAGCCTATTTCTTTTTTTTACTTTTTAATGTGACAAAAATCTCTTTAAAAATACATGATTAGATGACATTTTTTGTCAGTCAGTTTATTGTCCAAATTTTTTAAAACAGCTAGATTTTATGTAGATAATTTAATTAATAATGATAGGTGCATTACCCAATTCATTATTCTGATCTGGCATATTTTCATCGTAAAACCGAGACATCACATCACCAATTTGCTGAACCCCAATCACTACAGCTTGTAGATACTGCTTTTGTTTAAGCTGCTGCACAATAGACTCACAAATCTGTTGCCATACCTGCTCAGTCGTCGCGCTTCGAATACCACGATCAAATATAATTTCTACTGTGCGTTCACATAAATTTAAATAGAGCAGTACACCGCTATTAAGTTCAGTATCCCAAACCCCAAGTTCTGCAAATAATTGCTGCGCCCTTGAGCGCGTGTTCTGCCTATATGCTTGTGAACAAGGAATATGCCCTTCTATAACGACCTGTATTTCACCAACATGACCAAGTTCTGCTTGTTGAACAGCTTCAGCAATAGCTTGTTTATCCCTTTTACTAAAATAGCGGCTACTAGCAGGAAAATAGCAAAGATGCTTAAACCAACGTTTTAAACTTGGCTCTACATATTCCTCAATTTTTGGTTGAGTAATAATTTGTGTTGTTTCTGATGTTGTTACCATGACCCTGAAGCACCTCCACCACCAAAACGACCTCCACCGCCGCCATAACCGCCGCCTCCACCACCGAAGCCGCCTCCGCGTCCACCCCCACCAGAACCACTTAAAATAGCCTGTAAAATAAGTTGGGCAATTGAGGTAATAAGTAAAAAGAAAATACCAAATCCAAGTAGTAAACTAGTGACCAAGCCAGCACCGTTTACAAAGCCTGCTACCGCGGCAGCAACACCTGCTGTAGAAGCACTGAGAGGTCGACCAACAATAAAAGAGCCTACAATTCCGGCAATAAGAATAAACAACGCCATTGTCAAAGTAGTTTGTTTGGCTTGTTGTTCTTCGGCAGCCTGATGTTGGCGCTCTTTTAAATCTTGAGCAGCTTGCTGAGCAACTTCCGGATCTAGATTTAAAATCCTTCCGATTTCATCAAGACCAGCGTTTAAGCCTTGGGCATATTGAGCTTGTTTAAAATAAGGTGTAATTTGATTTCGAATAATTCGACTTGCCACAATATCAGGCAATACGCCTTCTAAACCATATCCAGTCAAAATTTGTATTCTATGATCATTAATAGCAACTGCGATAAGTAAACCATTATCTCGTTTATTCGAACCAAGTTGCCATTTTTCGCCGACACGTAAAGCGTAATCAAATATATCTTCTTGGCCTGTGGTCGGTACAATCACAATACCTATTTGTGCCTTACCTTGCTGGTATAGATTTAAAATTTTCTGATTGAGTTGCTGCTTTTCAGCTTCACTCAAAATATTGGCTTGATCAATAACAGGCTGATTTAATGTTGGTAAACCGCGAATTGATTCACCATCAGCCATGTCATTCGCAACCTGAGCCTGAGGCGCGGCACTTGAAGCAGCTTGCTCATTGATTTTAGGTTTCGATGCTTGAGCTTGCTGCTGTTGAATAATTTTACCTGCCACCACAGTATCAGTTTCATCTGTAGCAGTGGCAATATTATTCTCACTCCAAGCCGCACTCTGAAACAGAACACTGCAGCAGAGCACCATTAAGGTAATAACAAACCCCTTAATTTGCTTAAACTGAAGCAATATAGTATTTCTCATGCGGCTCTTCCTTGATTTAAATTAATCGAAAGAAACTTTTGGAGCCTGCTGAGCCGATGCTTCTGCAGAGAAATTAGCTTTTGGATGCATACCAATCACTTTCGCTGTTACAGCTTGTGGGAACTGACGGACATAAGAGTTATAGTCTTGAACAGTGGTAATATAACGATTACGTGCCACAGCAATTCGGTTTTCTGTACCCTCAAGCTGAACCTGTAACTCTTGGAATTGGGTATTAGCTTTTAAGTCTGGGTAATTTTCTGAAACAGCAATCAGTCGAGATAACGCACCAGTTAACTGGCTTTGCGCTTGTTGATATTTTTCAAGTAATGCTGGGTCTTCCAATACTTCTTTATCGACCTTCAAGCCTGCTACATTTGCGCGTGCCTGAGTTACTTCAGTTAATACTTGCTCTTCGTGCTTAGCATAACCTTTAACTACATTTACAAGATTTGGTACTAAATCTGATCGACGTTGATATTGGTTCTGTACCTCAGACCAAGCCGCTGTTACAGCCTCATCTTTGACCTGTAAAGTATTATAGCCACAGCCGGAAAATAGTAAGGTGCTTGCAAGTATTGTCGCGATTACAAGTTGTTTAAACGTTTTCATCGTCACTTTATCCTCAAGTTTTTCTTTATATTTTTAACCTCTTGTCTCGATTGTATGATGAATTTGGCATTATTGTGTTGCTTTTATTTTATAGATTTAAAAAAACCGGATCTTTAAATCCGGTTTTTATTCTAGCTTGGCCTTAACTTTGTTTCTTCTTGGAAACTTGTCATTTGATATTCATCCGCCAAATAACTCTTCCAGTAATCGACCATCTGGCCATAGTTTTTTTGACTCGGATGAAAGTCTTTTCTGTAATAAGCAAAATATTCAGGTGTCAGTTGTATAATCATTTTAACAAGCAAATACACACCAAAAATATTTCCGCCCATTTTAGGCAAGCTTTTCCATTTATCTTGCCAAAATAATCGCGTCGTACCATAGAAAGCAAGACTCGCAAATCCCGTAGTAACACTACGCATGAGTAAACGGCGAATACGATCATCACCATAGACATGTTGGTACACATCAAATGCAACTGAACGATGCTCGATTTCCTCAATAGCATGCCAGACCCAAAGCTTTAGCGCATCTTGGTCCAAAGTTTTTAATAATTCAGGATGCTGTAAAATATATCCACCAAGCAAAGCCGTAAAATGCTCAAATGCACATGTCAATGCCAGCTGTAGCTTAGGAGAAATTGTTCTTAAATATTTATCACGCTCATTCAACCAAGCCTGAAAACGATCCAGATTATAATCATCACGGCGCCAAGCCTCATTAAATTCACCATGCGCTTTCGAGTGCATCGCTTCTTGTCCAATAAATGCCGCAATCTGGGCCTGCAATTGGGGATCGGAAACTTTGTCACGTACATTACGCACGCTATTTACAAAAAACTGTTCTCCTACGGGAAATGTTGAAGAGAGTGCAGTTAAAAAATGGGACATTAAAGGCGAATTTGCAAAATAATAGCGCTTGATTGCTTGAGGATTAAACTCAAGGCGACGCACTGTAATACCCAACGCTTTTCGACGATTTAAATATGATTTTTCTGCCGTCATACCTGCGATGTTCATGCTCAACACCTACTGTAGTGAAGAAGGAAGCTTTGAGTATCTCTTGCAACTAAGAGGCCAAAAAGGGCAAAAAAGCTTATTGTATTTGCCAAAAACGTCAAACTGATTAACGGTAAAAAATAAAGCCTGCATATCGCAGGCTTTATCAAAAACTTTAGTAATGATTTTTTAGATTAAACACCAAGATAATCTAAAATACCTTCAGCAGCTTGGCGACCTTCCCAAATAGCTGTAACTACAAGATCTGAACCACGCACCATATCACCGCCAGCAAAGATTTTCGGGTTTGATGTCTGGAATTTAAATTCTTGGTGCTCTGGTGCAACTACACGACCTGAACCATCAAGATTAATATTCACATTACCAAACCAGTCTGCTGGACTTGGACGGAAACCAAACGCGAGTAAAACTGCATCTGCCGGTAAAATTTCTTCCGAACCCGGAATTGGCTCAGGGCTACGGCGGCCACGACTATCTGGTTCACCCATCTGCGTCGTTACCACTTTTACGCCTGTCACTTTGCCATTCTCACCAACAATTTCGATTGGTTGGCGGTTAAACAAGAACTTTACGCCTTCTTCATACGCATTTTTTACTTCACGTGCAGAACCTGGCATATTGCTTTCATCACGACGATATGCACAAGTTACATCATGAGCACCTTGACGCAATGAAGTACGGTTACAGTCCATTGCGGTATCACCACCACCAAGAACAATAACTTTTTTACCGTCTAAGCTAATGTATTCACTTGGATCTTTTTCCCAACCTTGGCAACGGTTCACGTTAGAGATCAAGAAATCAAGCGCATCATAAACACCATCAAGATCTTCACCCGGGAAACCACCTTTCATGTAGGTATAAGTTCCCATTCCCATGAATACTGCATCATATTCAGCAAGTAATTCATCAATCGTGACATCTTTACCAATTTCGGTATTTAAGCGGAATTCAATACCCATGCCAGTGAAAATTTCACGGCGGCGCTTCATCACATCCTTTTCCATTTTGAATTCTGGAATACCAAATGTCAGTAAGCCACCAATTTCAGGACGCTTATCGAATACAACTGGCTTAACACCACCGCGGGCTAAAATGTCGGCACAACCTAGCCCTGCTGGACCTGCACCAATGATCGCAACTTTTTTACCTGTCCACTTTACATGGGACATGTCTGGGCGCCAACCCAAAGCAAAAGCGGTGTCATTAATATATTTTTCAGCATTCCCAATAGTTACTGCACCAAAACCATCATTTAAGGTACAAGCACCTTCACACAAACGGTCCTGCGGACACACACGACCACATACCTCAGGTAAAGTGTTCGTTTGATGGCAAAGCTCAGCAGCCTGGAAAATTTGTCCTTCAGCAATGAGTTTTAACCAGTTTGGAATGTAGTTATGTACAGGACATTTCCATTCGCAATATGGGTTACCACAACCTAAACAACGGTGTGTCTGATTAGTGACAGTTTCCGAAGTAAAAGGTTTATAAATTTCCACAAATTCTGCTTTGCGGACAGTAATATCTTTTTTCTCTGGATCTTGACGTGGTACATCCAGAAATTGAAAGTCATTATTTAGGCGTTCTGCCATGTCTCTCTCCGTGGGTAGGCGCGGATTTCCCTGTTGCCCGCACCTGCCTATGTCTTTGCAGTCGTGGAATTATTGTGGATCAGCTTGCGTAGTTTTCAAAAGCGATTGCAAGTTAGCAGCTTTTGGTTTTACAAGCCAGAATTTACGGCTGTAGAAATCGAACTCATTGCGAATTTTATAAGCCCAAGCACTACCAGTTTCTTTAATATGCTCGTCAATAATACGCAACAAGAACTCTTTATGATCTTCCATAGATTCTGTTGAAATACGGGTTAAGTCAATTAACTCGTGGTTGTAGTAATCAACAAAGTCATTATCAAGGTCAAGCACATAAGCAAAACCGCCTGTCATACCTGCACCGAAGTTATGACCCACTTTTCCAAGCACAGTCACAACACCACCAGTCATATATTCACAGCAGTGGTCACCTGCACCTTCAATAACAGCAAACGCACCAGAGTTACGAACGGCGAAACGCTCACCTGCCGTACCAGCTGCAAATAACTTACCGCCAGTTGCGCCATATAAACAAGTATTACCAATAATTGCTGTATTTTGTGTTTGGAAAGGCGAACCTTTTGGTGGAAAGATCGAGATACGACCACCCGCCATGCCTTTACCTACATAGTCGTTTGCATCACCTTCAAGACGGATATGCAAACCACCAGCATTCCAAACACCAAGTGACTGACCAGCAGTACCTGTTAGGTTCATTACAACCGGATGTGCTTCCATACCCAAGTTGCCATAGCGGCGAGCAATCTCACCCGATACACGTGCACCAATTGAACGGTCACAGTTCACGACATTAAAGTTGAACTGACCGCCTGCACTTGACTCAATTGCAGGAAGCATTTCTGCAACCATTTTCTCAGCCAATACACCTTTATCAAATGGTGCATTACCTTGTACTTCACAGTACTGCGCTTTACCTTCAGCAGCAGGATGAGAAGTTAACAATGCACTTAAATCAAGGTGAGCATGTTTTTCAGTTTCACCCGGTAATACTTCAAGTAAGTCCACACGACCAATTAAGTCTTTAAGTGAAGCTACACCAAGAGCCGCTAACCATTCACGTGTTTCTTCTGCAATAAAATGGAAGAAGTTAATGAGCATTTGTGGTTCGCCAATATAGTGCTCTTGACGTAAATGGTCTTGTTGAGTTGCAACACCTGTTGCACAGTTGTTTAAGTGGCAAATACGTAGATATTTACAACCTAATGCAATCATTGGTGTTGAACCAAAACCGAAACTCTCAGCACCTAAAATTGCTGCCTTAATCACATCAAGACCAGTTTTTAAACCGCCGTCAGTTTGTACACGTACTTTGCCACGCAAGTCATTTACACGAAGTGCCTGATGCGCTTCACTCAAACCAAGCTCCCATGGAGAACCTGCGTGGTGAATTGAAGAAAGCGGAGATGCAGCAGTACCACCGTCATAACCAGAAATGGTAATAAAGTCTGCATATGCTTTAGCAACACCAGCAGCAATCGTACCTACACCCGGTTCAGATACCAACTTCACAGATACCATCGCTTTCGGGTTAACTTGTTTCAAGTCAAAAATCAGTTGCGACAAATCTTCAATTGAGTAAATGTCGTGGTGTGGTGGAGGTGAAATAAGTGTCACACCCGGTACTGAGTAACGTAAACGCGCAATTAAGCCATTCACTTTACCACCTGGTAACTGACCACCTTCACCTGGTTTTGCACCTTGAGCAACTTTAATTTGTAAAACTTCAGCAGAAGTTAAATAAGCAGGTGTTACACCGAAACGACCAGATGCAATTTGCTTAATTTTCGAGTTACGAATTGTGCCGTAACGTGCAGGATCTTCACCACCCTCACCAGAGTTTGAACGACCACCAATAGTGTTCATCGCAATTGCAATTGCTTCATGTGCTTCTGGAGAAAGCGCACCTAAAGACATCCCTGCCGAGTCGAAACGAGGCAAGATATCTTCAACCGATTCAACTTGTTCAACTGGGATCGGATTAGTTGTTTTTAACTTAAATAAGTCACGAATAGTCGCTACTGGACGGTTATTTACCAATTCAGCATATTCTTTAAAGTCTTCGTATTTACCAGAGCGAACCGCTTTATGTAGTGAGTTAATCACATCTGGGTTAAACGCATGGTACTCTTTACCAAATACGAATTTAAGCAAACCACCCTGGTCAATTGGCTTACGACTAGACCAAGCTGTCGCCGCTAATTTTTTCTGGTCATTTTCAAGATCAACAAAAGTTGCACCTTGGATACGACTTGGAACGCCTAAGAAACACTGATCTACAACTTCAGATGATAAACCTACTGCTTCAAAAAGCTGACCACCACGGTAAGAGGCAACTGTCGAGATACCCATTTTTGAAAGAACTTTTAACAAGCCTTTCTCAATACCTTTACGGAAGTTTGCTTGTGCATGAATCGGATCACCTAAAAGCTCACCTTTCGCAATCAAGTCATTGATTACGTCATATGCAAGGTATGGGTAAACAGCAGTCGCACCAAAACCAAGTAATACCGCAAATTGGTGTGGATCACGTGCAAAACCAGTTTCAACCATAATGTTTGCATCAGTACGCAAACCAGTTTTAATGAGGTAATGGTGTACCGCACCCGTTGCAAGAGCAGCGTTTGCAGGTAAGTAACCCTCACGAATATTTTTATCAGTTAAAACAATTAGGGTTTTACCATCACGAACAGCTTGTGCAGATTCTTCACAAATACGCGTAATTGCCGCTTGTAAACCTTCTGTTTCAGCATAGTTCAAATCAATATCAACTGCCTCGTAACCTGCACGCTCAATTGTACGGATTTGCTGCATTTTTGAATTTGACAATACAGGGCTAGAGATGATGATACGATCAGCATGCTCAGGACCTTGTTCGAATACGTTCTGCTCACGACCCAAACAGGTTTCAAGTGACATAACAATTGATTCACGCAGTGGGTCAATTGGTGGGTTTGTCACCTGTGCAAACTGTTGACGGAAGTAGTCGGTCACATGACGCACTTGACGAGACAATACAGCCATTGGCGTATCGTCACCCATAGAACCAACAGCTTCCTGACCGCTCTCAGCGATTGGACGTAACAACTGGTCGCGCTCTTCAAATGTCACCATAAACATTTTTTGAGCTGCTTTTAATGCTTCACCAGTTAAACCTTTATCAACAAGTTGCTCTTCAAGTTCTGGGTTTGCATTTAAGCGAATCGCGTGATCACGTAACCACTCACGATACGGGCGCATGTTTTTCAAATGAGTACTAACATCTTTAGTATCAAGTACTTTACCTGTTAAAGTATCGACTACCAAGATTTGACCAGGACCTACACGACCTTTGGAAACTACATCTTCAGGTTCATAGCCCCAAACACCAATTTCAGATGCTAAGGTAATATAATCATTTTTAGTAATTACCCAACGTGCAGGGCGCAGGCCATTACGGTCAAGCATACAAATCGCATGGCGGCCATCTTGAATAACAAGACCAGCAGGACCATCCCAAGCTTCCATATGTTTTGAGTTGAATTCATAGAATGCACGCAAGTCCGCATCTAGAGTTTCAACGTTTTGCCATGCTGGCGGTACGAGCATACGTAAAGCACGGAATAAATCCATGCCACCGCCCACCAAGATCTCAAGCATATTATCCAAGCTTGAAGAATCCGAACCTGTACGGTTTACAATCGGGTTAAGCTCAGTAAGTCCTGGTAATAATGGGTTTTCAAATTTAGGAGTACGCGCTAACGCCCAGTTACGGTTTGCTGTAATCGTGTTGATTTCACCATTATGCGCAAGGTAACGGAATGGCTGAGCCAACGGCCAACGCGGTAATGTATTTGTAGAGAAACGTTGGTGGAATACCACGATATGCGATTTTAAGCGCTCATCTGCCAAATCTGTATAGAACTCAGCAATTGCAGCAGGCATCATCAAGCCTTTATAGCTAATAACTGTCGAGCAAAGCGTAGTCACGTAAAATGACGGATCTTTTTGAAGTTGTTGTTCCGCACGGCGACGCGCCAAGAATAACTTACGGTTAAATTCAACCTCAGTTACACCCATTGGACAGTTCACAATGACTTGTTCAAAAGCTGGTAAAGATTGAAGCGCAATTTCACCTAATGCATCGTTATTTGTAGGGACGATACGCCAAGCGAGTACACGTAAACCTTCTGACTCAATTTCTTTTGTTAAAATATTTTTAGAGTGCTGTGCTAATGCAGGATCAATATTTAAAAATACCGTACCCACAGCAAAAATTTCACTTAGTGTAATATCACTTAGTTTTTTTGCTTCATCACGGAAAAATTGCTTTGGCATCGCCAATAATAAGCCGCAACCATCTCCCGTCTTGCCATCTGCGGCAATACCACCACGGTGCGTCATGCAACTTAAACTGTGAATCGCGGTTTCTACTAGATGATGACTTGATTCACCCTTCATATGGGCAATCAGTCCAAAACCACAGTTATCCTTAAACTCATCAGGCTGATATAAACCTTGAGCGGGAGCTACAGTATTAGGCGATGGCATGTGCATAGCGTACCCTTCTTTCAATAAGGCTCTTTCGAGCGTCAAACAAACAACTTCTTTTTGCGATAGTGCCTACGGATGACAGTTAGCTCAATGTTTCGCAAACAAAAAATTTTGGGCTGATAAGCCAATATACGCTGTTCCATTTTTACGTACACTGGTTTTTGCTAGAAAAATGTTTTGACTTATTTCGCACTCTTTTAAAGCAGTTAGGCCCCACGCCTCTGCATAGAATTCACTTCTTAGAGGGCTAAAATAGTTTGCAGCACATTAATAAGCACAACAATAAAGCAAAAAGTGTGCCATATTGAGAAAGTAAGACTAAATCCTTATATTTATTATAAATATAGTTATTTTATTCGCGTTATCATGTTAAAAAATGTCTAAATATGCACCACATCTGATCAAAAAATATTATCACACAATCGATTTGCACCATTTTTGCGCATATTATTAGATAAATTAATTCCCTTTTGTGCCCTCATTTGTGGCGTTTTTCTGTTGTCCCTCATTGATTCGTGTTTGAGGTGTTCTATTAGACTGATCAATATTAGAATTTGATTGCTGTACATCAACCACATTTCCTTCTGCATCACGACGAATAATCGTAGTTTTTGTAGCTGAATTAGTTGCAGGAGCTTTAGGCTGAGCATTGGCAGTTCCCGTAGCTACTCCTGACATCAATAATGACTCATCAATTGTAGGTAAAGCAGCCGGACGCAGACGTACTTCATAAAGCTGATTATTGCCACCTTTCATCTCATCTGCCCCTAAGTCATTTACCAATGAAGCATAACTTGAGAACTGTTGTGGCTGAGGTTTAACTGACTCAGGTAATTGCAGGTTAATTTGTGTTAATTGCTGAATTGCATCTTCTGAGCGTTTAAACGTGCCATAAACCAACACATACTGCTCTGCTTGTTGTTCGCCACTTAAACGGAAATAAATAAATTTATTACGGTCGGTACGATTTTTTAAAAAGTTTTTAATAATATCTTCATCAGAGGCACGAAATAACTCAAGCGTCCATTGTTTTTTATTTTCATTAATAAACTTTGTACCGCGAAACTCAGGTTCATGCTCACCCGAAGCCACAGTACGTGTAGTTAAATCGAGTGGACGAACCTCATCAGCCAAAGCACCTAGGTTAGGTGTTGTAGCAACTTTCTCTGGTTGAATTTGTACAGGCGCCTCAGAGTCAGCGGACTTTTCAACTTCAACCAGTTTTTTGCTATCTGTAATTACCCAAAAAATAAAAGCAAGCAATAAGCAGGCAATACCACCAACCAACCAGATATATTGTTGAACATTCTGCCAAAGTGTACGTGATACAGTCATGCTTTACCTTATTTGTTATCCGTGTTGATTCGCCAAAATAGCCTGTTTCATCAATTCGACATCAAAGTCCTTGGTAATTACTGCTTGTCCAAGTTGCTTTAACAACACCAAACGTAATTGTCCATTAAGAACTTTTTTGTCATGAGCCATATATCCAAGGAAATCATCCAATGGAATTTGTGGACATGATATCGGCAAATTCGCACGTTGAATGATTTTTTTTGTACGAGCTACATCTTCATTTGAGATCCAGCCCAAACGCTGTGATAAATCTGCTGCCATCACCATACCAGTTGCAACAGCCTCACCATGCAACCAAGTACCATAACCTAGATACGACTCAATCGCATGGCCGAAAGTATGGCCTAAATTAAGTAAAGCGCGTTCACCTTGTTCTTTCTCATCATTCGCAACAATACGCGCTTTATGAGCACATGAACGATAGACAGCTTCTGCAAGTAAATCAGCATCTCTAGAAACAAGGCCATCCATATTTTCTTCAAGCCAAACCAAGAAATCAGCATCACCTAAAAGTGCATATTTGATCACTTCAGCTAAACCGGCCGAAAGCTCACGTTCTGGCAATGTATTCAATTGTGCCATATCAGCTAAAACGACTTGTGGTTGCTGAAAAGCACCTAACATATTCTTGCCAAGCGGATGATTGATTCCTGTTTTTCCGCCAACACTCGAATCGACTTGTGAAAGCAATGTCGTAGGGACCTGTACAAAATAAACGCCACGTTGGAAACAAGCAGAAGCAAAACCCGCCATATCCCCAATCACGCCACCACCTAAAGCTAAAACTGTACAATCGCGATTAAAGCCAGCTTCAAGCAATGCATCAAAAATTAAATTTAAATATTGAATATCTTTATATTTTTCGCCGTCAGGTAAAATACAAGTCGCAACCGTTTTACCCAGACTTTTTAATGCTTCTTGATAGTGGCTTAAATATAATGGTGCAACCGTAACATTGCTTACAATCATGACCTGTTGACCATGTATATATGGCTCGAGTAACTGTTTCGGGTCAAGTTGACTACCAATAAAAATAGGATAACGGCGTTCGCCTAATTCAACATGTAAAGTTTGCATGAATTTATAAAACCACTAGTCAGTTCGTCTATTTTAACTTGTTCGCTAGAATAAGTTGCAAAATCTTTTGTGCGAGATCACGTGCAGCACCTTGATTTGTTTCAATCGTATAATGTGCAACTTCTCTATACAGGGGGTCTCTAATCTTTAATAAATCCCGCAATTTTTGTTCAGGATTTTCAACTTGTAATAAGGGTCTGTTTTTATCCCGATAAGTTCTTTGTAGTTGTAATTCAACAGGAGTATATAAATAAATAACGATTCCACGTTGCTTTAAAAATTCTCGGTTAGGTGCTTGAGTAATCGCCCCACCACCCGTAGCAAGCACTAATGCTTTACGTGAAGTGAGCTCATTTAAGACCACAGTTTCACGGGTACGAAATCCAACTTCTCCTTCTTTTTCAAAAATCCAGGGAATAGTCGCCCCTGTCTTGCGCTCAATTTCATGATCACTATCTAAGAATTCACGCCCTAATAGTTCTGCTAAATGACGTCCAACGGTTGTTTTTCCTGCCCCCATGGGCCCTACCAAATAAATATTTGGCAGGGTTTCAAACGCTTTGCTTGGCAAGGCGCCACCTATTTCAATTGCTTTCATTAAAAAATATATTAATGATTTCTCGCTAAAGTGTCATTAACAATTCGTGGTGTTACGAAAATCAATAATTCTTGCTTATCATCAGATTTTACATCTTTTCTAAATAAATGCCCTACAACAGGAATATCACCAAAAAATGGAACTTTGGTTTGAGAATTCGTCGTTGTTTGCTCGAATACACCACCTAAAATAACGGTCTCTCCATTATCAACCAGCACATTGGTATTAATATTATTCTTATTCAGAATTAATTCACCATTTGGGGCCGCACCTGCTACAGAGTCCTTAGAAATATCCAATTTCATTTGAATCTTACCGTCAGGCGTAATACTTGGAGTTACATTTAGGCTTAGTAATGCATCTTTAAATGATGTTGTGGCTGTTGAGCCTGCAGCAGAATTTGTTGTAGTTTGATATGGAACTTGTTGACCTGTTGCTACTTTCGCAGTTTGCTTATCGGCGGTCATCACTTTAGGCGTTGAAATTACTTCACCATAACCATCGGCTTGTAAAGCTGAGAGCTCAAGATCCAACATGAAGTCCGACATACTAATAAGACCAAAGGCAATACTGCCGGCAGGATTAGAAACCCCCAAATCAACGTTTAAATTATCTGGGCGCTCAATCGTATATTTATACCCACCTGTAGTTTCATCTTTTTTAGGTTCGCGCAGATTCCATAAAGTTGTTTCACTACCACCAACCAACAAATTTTTATTATTGGTAATACCTTGCGAAAGAATGCCCCACTTCACACCAAGTTCTTTGGTAAACGACGTAGACGCTCTCACAATACGTGCTTCAACCATAACCTGTTTAACTTGCACATCAAGCAAGTCAATCATTTTTCGAATTTGATCAATCGACTGAGCAGTATCATTAATAATAAGAGTATTAGTTCGGTCATCTTGAGTAATGGTACCGCGAGGGCTAAGTAAACTACCCACATTATTCCCAAGACTATCAACGCCAGTATTTAAATTGGTTGAAGTTGAAGTTCCTCCACCAGAAGTATGTTGTAAGCCATTACTATTATTTGAGCCTTGAGTAATTAAACCCATAATATCGCCAGCTTTAGCGTATTTAAGTTGAATATACTCTGTCTGTAACGGAGCAAGTTTTACACTTTGCGCTACAGCTTTCGCTTCTTCCTCTTCCGCTTTAATCAACTCTGCAACAGGAGCAATCCAAATCACATTCCCATTACGACGTTTATCAAGATTTTTAGTTTTTAAAATAATATCCAGAGCCTGATCCCAAGGTACATCTTTTAAACGTAGCGTGATATTACCTTGCACACTATCAGCAGCCACCATATTGATTCCCGTAAAATCAGCAAGGAGCTGTAAAACACGGCGCACTTCGATGTCTTGAAAATCTAGCGAAAGCTTATTTCCAGAATAATTTGGCGTTTTATATAGAGAAGTTACATTTTTATCTTGTGGTCGTTTCAAACTGATTGTGAGCTTATTTTCAGCCTGATATGCCATGTATTCGTAGCTACCAGATGACTGAATAGTAATTACACCAGCACCTTTATCATTATAAGCATCAATACTTGAGACTGGTGTTGCAAAATCATTTACATTTAGACGACGCGCCAAATGTGCCGGAATTTTTGTACCTAAAGTTCTTATAACAACTTTACTGCCTTGTTGTTGAACATCTACAGGTGTATTACTTCCCAAAAGATCCACAACAACTAAACCTTCTCCCTGACTACCACGCTGAAATCCAATGTTTGAAATACCTTGTGGTTGTGCAGTAACTACTGGTACAGGTTTATTATTCGGTTGGACCGAATTAATTTTTAAAATGAAAGTATTACCTTCCACACGTGTTGTAAACGCTCCAGCATCTTTTAAATTTACAGTCAAACGTGAACGTTGATCATCTGAAGTTACATCTACAGAGCTTGCTTCATTGGTCGCAACAGCAATTTTAGACTGTTTTAAACTTTGTTGAGCTTTATCAAAATCTAATATTAAACGTGACGGATTTTCAAGTTGGTAAGCCTGTGGCTGTGGTGGCAATCCATTAAATATAACTCTAATTTCTGTGCCCTGACCTGCAACTTGCGTTGGTACTATATTGGTCATGCTGACCTGTGCAGATGCAGCCTGCATAATTGCAACAGCTACAGCCCCCATAGAAAACTGACGGAATACCTGATTCATTGTCTGACCATCCCCAATTAAATAATCTTTAAAAATACTTTTTCGTTTTTATTCCCTAAGTTTTAGGGTGCAGGCCCAATCAAGACCAAAGTTCTCGGTCTCTCGACATAGCCTTCTCGACCATCTGGCACAATCTCGACCAGATCAATCTGGGTTGGACTAATATGAGTAATACGGCCCTGATTCATGCCCATATAATTACCCACTTGTACCCGTTCAATTTGATGATCCGGTGTCTGAATCAAAGCCAATATTTGACCACGATTATTACGCATGCTTCCTTTCATATTTAAGGCTTCAAGTGCATAGTTTTCTAATGGTTGCGGTGCCCGTGAGAAATTTGGATACACTCGCTTCCCGGCCATAATTTTAAGCTCAGCTGCCAGTGAGCTTGGCATAAACGGGCTTTTTAATTGATGAGCAGCATAATTAAATTGTGGTACAGGGGTAAAAATCGGCGCTGGCTCAATAGGGAGCGGTGGCTGATTACGAATACTTGCCATTTGCTGATTGACTGCGTCAATTCTTGAATCACATCCCACAAGAGCGGCACAGGCCAAAATATAAAGAGTAATTTGCTTAATTTTCATCATAACTCTCCTATTTCGGCTGAGCATTAGGGCTAGTTGGTGCAGTCGCCGCTGCAGCCTTAGCTGGTTGTGCCGATGCCTCTGTTGCTCCTATATATCGATAGGTTTTGGCTTTAATAGAATAATTAAGCACAGGAATATCTGACTTACTATCTTTAGCTTGAGCAGCCTCTACAACAAAGTCATGCATCGTCACAATACGTGGCAAAGCAGAGATACTACTTACGAAAGCACCGAAAGCGTGATAGTCGCCTGTTGCTTCGATGGCAATTGGTTGTTCAATAAAAATTTCCTGCTTTACTTCATCCTCTAAACGAATATTTTTAAATTTCAATCCAGAGTTCACACCAGTTAAGTTAATATCCTCAACTAAACTTGGAATCTCTGTTTCTTTCGGCAATTGTTCTAATTGCTGGTTGAAATTTGCCTGCATCTCTTGAAGCTGCACTTGATACTGCTGAAGGTTACGTAATTTGGAGTCTTTTTCTCGAAATTCATTTAATAAATTACCTTCCTGAGCTTGGGCATTATCAATTGCTTGTAGCTTTGGCTGAATAGCAACAAAATAACCCAAAGCCAATACAGCAAAGAAAATAAAAATCCAGCAAGTAATTTTTACAGATATTGGCCAACTACCATAGTTGTTCATATCAAGCGTATTAAATTGCTGAAGGAATTTATCGAGATTAAATTTCTTTTTCTTTGAAGCTGATTGCTCTAATGATAATTCTTGCAGTTCATCTTGACTCATTTGGCTGCCCCCGTGTCTTTCGCTACGGCTGGCTTATCAGCATCGTTATTCGTTGTGGTCACGCCCATTTCCCCCAAATCGACAGTCACAACAAAACTGCCATAGTTATCTTCCACCCTAGGAAGAAGAGAACTCGCAGTCTTATCTTTTTTATCTTCATTAGCCAAGAAAGAATTCATAAAAGCATTACGGTACCAAGGAGACGATTCAAGGTTACGAAGCAATTCAGCTACCGTATTTGGACTCTCAGCTTTACCCTCGATCGTAAATTTATCCCCCACTCGACTGAATTTTGTTAGATACATTGCTGGTGGCGTGACTCGAACGAGCTCATCAACTAATCGCACCACTACTGGCCGTTGACTCTGCAAATTTTGAATCAACTTCATACGCTCAATAATGGCATCACGCTGCTCTTGTAAACCGTTTAATGCTTTTAATTGCTGATCAAGGTTTTGATTTGTACTTTTAATAAGTTGGTTTGCTTGTTCTTGATCATCTAATTTATGATCAAAATAGAACCATCCACCAAATACGGTTGTAATCCCCAAAACAACCACCCCAAAGCATAAAGTTATAAATTGTTTTTTTCGTTGCTCCCTCAGCTCTTCACGCCAAGGTAATAAGTTAATTGTTGCCATTAATCAAAACTCCTTAAAGCCAAGCCGCATGCCACCATTAAAGATGAAGCATCATTTTCAATTTTTTGAACGTCGACTTGAGGAGAAAAACCCATTTGTAAAAATGGGTTGGCAATAGTGACACGGTAGCCTAATTTTTGCTGCAAAAGCTTGGCAAGACCTGGAATATTCGCATTGCCACCTGCAAGCAAAATATGGTCTATTTCGTTAAACTGAGATGAAGAAAAGAAAAATTGTAATGAGCGGGCCGCCTGCTGAACCACAGCATCTAGAAATGGATCTAGTACCTCAATTTCATAATCATCTGGCAAAGTGCGGTCTTTTTTAGCTCGGCTTGCTTCTTCTAGAGAGAGACCATAACGACTTTGAATTTCGAGCGTAAGTTGCTTACCACCAAAAACCTGCTCACGAGTATAAATAATCTTGCCATTTTGCATGACCGATAGTGTTGTCATGGTATGGCCGATATCTAAAATTCCTATCGTATTTGCGCCCATCGGCAAGCTATCAGCAAACACACTAAAAGCACGTTCGACTGCATAACTCTCGACATCTGCCAGTTTAGGATTCAAATCTGCCAATTCAAGAACTTCAACACGTGTTTCAACGTTTTCCGTTCTTGTTGCGACCAAAAGAACATTTACTCGATTTGGATTCAGCAAGCGATCAGGCAAAACCTCAAAATCAAGGCTCACCTCATCCAGCGGGAACGGTATGTACTGCTCCGCATCTACACGAATCTGAACTTCACGTTCGTCATCGCTCATATCTGCATCCATTTCGATAGTTTTATGAATAACCGTCGATGTTGGAACAGCAATTGCAGCATTAGTGGTTTGGGGATTTGCTAAATTCATCGCCCGTTCCAAAGCTTCTGCTACTGCTTCTGGATTTAAGATATTTTTTTCAACTACACTGTTTTCAGGTAAAGGCATCAAAGCATAGCTTTCTACCCAATATTTACCGTTCTTGACAGAGAGCTCTAACAACTTAACAGAAGTCGAACTAATATCGACACCCATTAACCCCTTATTAGGTTTACGATATAACCTGAGCACACTATTGTCCTATTATTTTTTTATCCCCAAAAAAAATTACAAACCAATAATCTCGGTCTTTATTTTTACACGGATACAATATCTCATCTAACAATCCGCATGTCTAAAGGCTATACTGACCACAATTAGTTTGTATTCGATCTTATTAAAGCTTACTTATCATGAAAAAGCTATCCAGTTTGGGCTTCGTGCGTCCAATTTTTTTGATCATTATTATTATCTTAGTCTCACTTCCGATGGGATTTTATGGCATGTATCTCTATATTGCCCCAACCCTCCCGGAAATGAGTTCACTAAAAAAAGCACCGCTTTTAAAGCCCTTGCAAGTCTATACAGCCGACAATCAACTTATTGCTGAGTACGGTGGTAAACTTTCTATTCCTGTTGAATACAAACAAATTCCTCCTACGTTTATTCATGCATTCCTAGCAGCAGAAGATTCTTCTTTCTTCGAACACAGCGGCATTAGCTTTAAAGGTTTAGGCCGTGCTTTAAGTGAAAGTGTGACTGGGTCTGATGTGCAAACAGGTGGTTCTACCATCACAATGCAGGTTGCAAAAAACTATTATTTAAGCCCAGAAAGAACTTTAAAACGCAAACTAACTGAAATCTTTTTGGCCCGAAAAATTGAACAAAACTTATCTAAAGAAGACATATTAAGTCTTTATGTGAATAAGATTTTCTTGGGTAAAAATGCTTACGGTATCGCAGCTGCTGCAAAAATTTACTATAACAAGAGTATTAATGAGCTCAGCATTGCTCAAATGGCTATGATTTCTGGCTTACCGAAAGCACCGTCTAAATACAACCCAGTGGTTAACCCAGAACGGGCACTTGAACGCCGCAACTGGATTTTAGGCCGTATGTTGCAGCTCGGTTATATTTCTCAAGCAGAGTATCAAAAGGCAGTTGCAGAGCCGATCAACTTGAATATGCCCAACCGCGACCTAAATAATATTCACCCATATGCAGGTGAAATGGTCCGCTCAGAGCTTGTAAAACACTTTGGTGAACAAGCAATTGACTCAGGCTATAAGGTTTACACGACCATTAACGCCCAACGTCAGGCTATTGCAGAAAAATCTGTACAAGATGGTTTAGAGGCTTATGACCGTCGTCATGGCTGGCGTGGAGCAGAAGCACATGACAAACCATTAAGCCAATTTAGAGCTTATGCCAATACCTACCCTGCAGAAGTGACTAAAGTAAATAACAACTCTTTTGAAGCGTTAATGCAAGATGGCTCAACAGTCACTGTGCAATGGTCTGGCATGTCTTGGGCCCGCCCCTATCGCAATGCAAATAGCGTAGGTGGAGCACCTTCACGTGCATCTCAGATTGTTAAGGTTAAGGATATTGTTCGTTTACGTCCAAATGAAGCTAAAACTGCATGGTCGTTAGTTCAAGTACCTAAAGTTCAAGGTCAGCTTATCGCAATTAATCCAAATGATGGCTCCATTGAAGCAATTGTTGGTGGTTATAATTTCTATCAATCAAAATTTAACCGTGCTTTACAAGGCTGGCGTCAGCCGGGTTCGACCATCAAACCATTCCTTTATGCTTTAGCATTAGAACGTGGCATGACACCTTATAGCATGGTCAACGATAGCCCGATTACCATTGGCAAGTGGACACCAAAGAACTCTGATGGCCGTTACCTAGGTATGATCCCATTACGCCGAGCTTTGTATTTGTCTCGTAATACCGTCTCTGTAAGACTTTTACAAACTGTAGGGATTGAACGTACTCGTCAGTTATTCATGGATTTTGGTTTACAAGAAGATCAGATTCCACGTAACTACACGATTGCTTTAGGTACACCTCAAGTATTGCCAATTCAAATGGCAACAGGTTATGCAACGTTTGCAAACGGTGGCTACCGTGTCCAACCACATTTCATTCAACGTATTGAAGATGCATACGGTAAAGTGATTTACGAAGCTAAGCCAGAATATGCATGTATTCCATGTATTAATTCACCTGAAACAACTGAAGATGCACAGGCAACTACACCAGATGATCAAGTTGTTGAAGTGACCAATAAAGAGTTGGAACAGAAAGAAAAGGCGGCCAAACAGCTCAACCTAAAACAAACTGATAAGAATAATAGTCAATATCGTAAAGCTCAGCGTATTTTAAAATCAAGCTCTGCTTATGATATGGCAAATATCTTACGTGATGTAATTGAGCATGGTACAGGTCGTGCTGCACTTAAAATTGGCCGTAGTGACTTGGGTGGTAAAACAGGTACAACGAACGACGCAAAAGATGCATGGTTTGCAGGTTTCAACGGCAAGTTAGTCGCAATTACATGGGTCGGCTTTGACCAACCAACAACACTTGGCCGTCGTGAGTATGGTGGTATTGCCGCATTACCAATCTGGATTAACTTTATGGATCAATCTCTAAAAGGTACTCCAGCTTCTTGGGTTCGTTTAGAAAAAGATGCTCAAGCACCTATTTCTCGTGACAAACAAGCTGTCGTTACAGAAATAGGCGATAAGAAAACATATCGTGCTGCACCACCATTAGCACGTCCACTCTATCGTCCTGCACCACCGCAACCGAAAGCTAACACCAATAATGACTTTGATGACCTACCTGGTGAGGAAATTGTAATTCCATCTAAGGCAGCACCTCCAGCAATGAAGCCTTCACAAGGAACAGCGCCGAAGCGTGACAAAGATGAGTTAGAAAACTTGATTAACCAAATTGAGTAAAAATAAAAAAAGCCATCGTTAGATGGCTTTTTTATTACGCTTTTGAAAAAGATAGATTTGAAAAGATGCAGTCACTTTCAGGTGTGATTGCTGTTCTAATTGCATCCGGCGCTCAGGAGACGCCTTATACGCATAAGGCGTCATAGCGATCAGATTCTTTAAAGCTTCTTGGTCAAGTAATAAAGGAGCATCTATAACTTGCTGTTCTTTCAACTCAAATAAATCTTGCAGTTGTTCAACAAACTTTTGCGGCGTGTGCGGATTAACCTGCTCAAATAGCGCTTCACGCATCGCATACAGATGATCGGTTGCAGGAGTCACAACAATTAAATACCCATCATCTTTTAAAATACGTAAAATTTCTGCTTGTGGAATCGGGCTAAAAAGACTCGTACACACATCTATACTTTGATCAATTACAGGTAAAGTTGCTCCTGTACCGACAACCCAAGTCACGTTGGCATTTAACTTTGCAGCACGTTGTACCGCATTTTTTGCAATATCTACACCTATACATTGCTCAACAACCTGTTGCATCGCACTAGTGTAATATCCCTCACCACAGCCAATATCAAGTACAGCTTTAGCTTTAAGATGCTTTAGCAAATGAACTACTGCTTGCTGTAAAGGCTGATAATAGCCACCCTGTAAAAAGGCACGGCGTGCATCTACAGACTCAGGAGTATCCCCGGGATTTTTACTGTGTTTATGCTGTACGACATGTAAGTTCACATAACCTTGCTTTGCAATGTCATAGCTATGACCCTGTTCACACCGCCATGTTTTGTTTACCAGCTCAAGTCGCTGACGACATACGGGGCACATTAAATTTTGCGTAGTCACGTTTAATTATTCTCTTGTTCTTTTTGTTGCAAATAAGCCTTAGCGTGCATTCCAACAAATGTGCGGCCTGCATTTGTTCCAGAAACCCATTCATCTACTTCAAACAAATCAAACAATCCCACTTTAATTAAAGTTGGAATTGCGATCTTCAACTCTTCTTCAATTTGCCCTCTTTGTCCCGCATTATAGAGTTCAATATTATGCAGCATTGTCGCGACAGTTCCCGTTTGTACCTGACTACCATCTTTAAGTACAACTTGAGGTAATACTTCCCCATCACTAACCACTTTTTGGTTAATTACAGATAATTGGTCTAGCCCAATAACCTTTGTCATTTACCTCTCCAATAAAAAAAGCCAGTAGAAACTGGCTTTATATTGACACCAAAATAAGTTCTAGCGCAATTTTAAGGTCATTAGGCCTAAAACAACTAGCATAATCGTAATAATCCAGAATCGAATTACAACTTGAGTTTCTTTCCAGCCTTGTTTTTCATAGTGATGGTGTAAAGGTGCCATCAAGAATACGCGCTTATTTCGCATTCGCAACGACCCGATTTGCAGGAATACTGATACAGCCTCCATCACAAAAACACCGCCCATAATCGCAAATACGATCTCTTGGCGTACCATCACGGCAATTGTTCCAAGCATTGCGCCTAGAGCTAAAGCACCCACATCACCCATAAAGACTTGTGCTGGATGTGCGTTATACCAAAGGAATGCCAAGCCTGCACCAATCATCGCAGAACAGATCACCACAAGCTCAGAGGTATATTTCACATATGGAATATGTAAATAGTTAGCGAAACGGATGTCACCAGATAAATAAGCAAATACACCTAAACCTGAAGCCACCATAACCACCGGCATAATAGCTAAACCATCTAAACCGTCAGTTAAGTTAACCGCATTAGAAGCACCATTAATTACTAAATAGGTGAATACAATAAATGCCAAACCTAACGGAACAATAGAAAGTGGAATTGAAAGATTCTTGAAGAAAGGAATCAATAAATCCAGCATATTTGCTGTGTATTCTGAATTAGATTGTTCAGTTGCAATTAAATATAACGCAATACCAGCACCAAGTGAGGCAATAGAAGTCCAGAAGAATTTCTTACGTGCAGGTAAGCCCGCATTATCTTTATAGCGAATCTTAATCCAGTCATCTGCCCAGCCAACCGCACCGAACACAACCATTACACCAAGTACAATCCAAACATAAGGGTTAGATAAATCAGCCCACAATAAAGTACTAATACCAATTGAGAGTAGAATTAAAATCCCTCCCATGGTCGGTGTACCCATTTTTTTGGCATGATTTTCAGGAGCAAATGAACTTACTGCCTGACCGTATTTTAACGCTTGTAATTTACGAATCATGATTGGTCCGAGAACCAAACCAATGGTCAGTGACGTTAATACACTGAGTAAAGAACGTAATGTTAAATAACGAACAACCTGAAACGAACTGTGATAGCCCGCAAGTTGTTCAAACAACCATAACAGCATTTAAAGTTTCTCCATCAAATCAGCCATCAACGTTTCCATATGAGTAAAGCGAGAACCTTTAAACAGGAAACTCATGGACTGGGGTTGATGTGTTTGGATTAGATTGATTAAAAATGGAAGCGCCTCAGCTTGAGTCTGAAATGCTTTCAATTTAGTAGAATGAAGGCCCGCACCTTCGAGAGCTGCTGAGGCAAACTGCCCAACTGCAATAATATGATCTAAAGGAAGCTGAGCGAGATCGCGACCTAAATCATGATGTTCTTGCCAACTACTATCGCCAAGTTCCCCAATATCCCCCATCACCATGACTTTAATGCCATTTTGTTGAAGTAATACTTGTGCCGCAGCTCGCATAGATGTTGGATTAGCGTTATAAGTATCATCAATAAATAAATGAGGCGCTTTTTGAATAAAGTTCAAACGGCCTTTCGCACCTTGTGCTTGCTCTAATCCTTTTACAATATCGTCTAGGCTAACACCTAATGCCAAAGCAAATGCTACTGCAGCAGTTGCATTTTGCACATTATGCTCACCTGCAAATGGCAGCCTTACAAAACTTGAACCTTGAGGTGTATGTAACTGGAAATTGGCAGATTGTGGCAACAATTCAATCTCTGTAGCAAAGACATCACCACCAGTACCAAAACTCATAATGTGATGACTTTTTGCTGCTTCACGAATCTCGGTAGTAAAGTCATCTTGTTGCGGAACAATAGCAACGCCCTGAGGTAGAATATGACGATAAATTTCTGATTTAGCACGGCAAATACCATCGCGACCACCGAACTCACCTAAGTGAGCAGTCCCAATATTTAAAATGCCAGCGACATGCGGTTGAACAAGTTTTGATGTGTAATCAATTTCACCTTGATGATTTGCCCCAAGTTCCATCACTGCATATTGATGTTCCTTGCGAAGCTCAAGAAGCATCATCGGCACACCAAGGTCATTATTCAAATTGCCTCGGGTAATCAATGTAGGGGCTAAACGAGATAAGATGCTTCCTAGCATTTCTTTAGTGGTGGTTTTACCGCTACTTCCCGTTAAAGCAATAACTTTCAATTGAGCATTTTGTTCACGGCGATACGCACCAAGTTGCCCTAAAGCCAAGCGAGTATCAGCAACTACAAGCTGAGCAATGTTGGCATCTATAGGTTGCTCAACAATAGCGACTTGGCAACCATTTGCAGCGACTTGCGCGACAAAATCATGCGCATCGAAACGTTCACCTTTTAATGCTAAAAAGGCATCCCCACTTTCTGCATGACGCGAGTCAGTCAAAATACGTTTAATTTCAGTTTGAGGGATCTGGTCTTTATGCCAGTAACCCTGTGTTGCCTGTTGTAATTGTTGAGCTGTCCACGGTTCCAAAGGCACGGTACTGGTGGTTGAAGTATGCATAATTTTTCCTATTGTGCAGGGTAAGCAGCATCTACCGTATGATGTTGTGCATCAATCGCAGAACGCACTTCAACCACATCATCAAACCAGTGACGCACACCATTAATTTCTTGATAATTTTCATGACCTTTTCCGGCAATCACCACAATGTCACCAGCTTGAGCCTGCTGCGTAACAAATTTAATTGCTTCACGACGGTCATGAATTTCATGCATACGATGCCCTGAAAAATCTATTCCTTGCTTCATATCAGCAAAGATTTGTTCGGGGTCTTCTGTTCTTGGGTTATCTGAAGTCAAAATAACCGGATTTGCACCATCTAAAGCTGCTTGAGTCATGAGTGGGCGCTTACCACGGTCACGGTCACCACCACATCCAAATACAGCCCAAAGCTGATTCGAAACGTGACGTTTTAATGTTTTAAGCACTTGAATCAATGCATCGGGTGTATGCGCATAATCCACCACAAAAAGTCGCTCATCATCACGAATGACCTGCATTCGGCCTGGTGCGCCAATCAGTTTAGGAACAAAATTAACTAATGCTTGTAAATCGAAACCAGCTTGCTCAGCAGCGATCAGCGCCGCAATCAAGTTTTCAACATTAAAATGACCTAATAATGGACTTTCTACAGCAAATGAACCTTGCTGCCCCACTAAATTAAAGGTTGCACCCGCCAAGCTATAGCTTAAATCGGTAATATAATAATCGGCCGTATTTTGAGTAAGCGAATAAGTCAAAATTTTAGGTTGCGCTGGATTATTCTTCGCCGATTTAATCATTAAATCTGCATGTGCATCATCTAGATTAATCACAGCAACTTTTAACGAATTAAACTTGAATAAACGAGCCTTTGCTTCTGCATAAGCTTCTAGCGTGCCATGATAATCGAGGTGATCACGACTTAAGTTACTATAAACAGCAATTTCAATATCACAACCATTTAATCGGCCCTGCTCAAGACCATGCGAACTCGCTTCTAAAGAAGCAAAAGTTGCGCCGTGCTTAGCATAAGCATGTAATTCATTTTGTAACTGCAAAGCATCAAGAGTAGTATGTGTAGAAGGCGTTAAGTCCGGCAAAATACCATTACCAGTCGTTCCCATCACCGCACAGCGCTGCTGTTGCGAACTAATTAACTCAGCAATTAGGCGAGAAATAGTCGTTTTACCATTCGTACCTGTTACAGCAATAATCCGTAATGGTTTAACCGTATCAGTTTGTTGTAAATAACGTTTTTGCCACTCACCCATACGCTGACGCACATCAGAACATACCCACTCATTCGCGACACCTAATTCGGTTTCACTAATTACAGCAAGTGCCCCATTTGTTAAAGCTGCTTCAGCAAATGTGCGTGTTTTTTCAGGTTGGCTATAACTGGTCAAGGCAATAAAAATTTGGCCAGCTTCTACTTTACGACTATCTAAATTAAAGCCATGAAATGGCTGTTGAGGCCATTGTGCATCAATCTCAATTGGATTAATTTCTTGAAAAGAAACAGTCATAGCTTACCTGCGAATAGGATTTTGTGGAGTGTTAAGTGGCTTATCAAGCGGCACGTTCATTAAACGTAGTGACTCTTGCATAATACGAGCGAAAACTGGGGCAGCAACCAAACCACCGTAGTAACGACCTTGTGGATTTTCCACAACCACAATAACAGCTAAACGCGGATCACTAATTGGTGCAACGCCGGCAAATAAAGCACGATATTCACTATTTGAATAGCCTTTACCATCAGCACGCAATTTATGAGCAGTACCTGTTTTACCGCCTACTCGATAGCCTGGAATATTGGCTTGTGTTGCTGTACCGCCCGGCATAGTCACTTGCTCAAGCATTAACAAGACTTGATCAGCAATTTTTGGGTTAAGAACTTGCTCCCCTTTAGGTGCCTGATCTAATTTATGCAAGCTTAATGGCATTTTGACGCCATGATTTGCAAGCATGGCATAGCCTTGTGCCAGCTGAAGAATAGTTGCGTTTAGACCATAACCATAAGCCATGGTACCAATTTGAGAAGAGTTTAATTTATTTACAGGAAGTACTAAACCAGAACTTTCCCCTGGGAACTTCACAGCAGAACGCTTACCAAAACCAACACGATTAAAGAAGGTCGGTAATGTCTCTTTTGGAAGCGATAATGCAATTTTTGCAGAACCCACGTTTGAAGACTTAATAATCACACCTGTTACGGTCAAAGCCCCATAGTTATGGGTATCACGAATGGTATGCCAACCTAAACGCATTGAACCAGGAGAAGTATTTACAATCGTATTTGGTGTGTATTGACCAGTTTCTAAAGCAGCAGAAATGGTAAATGGCTTCATGGTTGAACCCGGTTCGAACATATCGATCGCACCACGGTTACGCATAGCATCTTTATTAGACAAGCCATTCTTATCATTCGGGTTATAAGATGGCCAACTGGTCATTGCCAAAATCTCACCCGTTTTAACATCAACCGCAATAGCCGTTGCTGAACGTGCATTATTCGCAACACCCGCTGCGGTCAATTCGCGATACATAATGTACTGTAAACGAGAGTCGATACTTAAAGTGATATTCTCACCCGGCTCGCCCTCACGAATCACCTCAGAAACTTTTAAACGATTACCACGCTTATCACGAATAATTTTTTGTTCGCCATCTACTCCAGAAAGCTGCTTATTCAACTGCATTTCCAGGCCTTCAACACCTTGACCCTCACTATTAGTCAAACCAATAATTTGGGCATTTGGTTGTGGCTGCGGATAATAGCGTTTGTAAGTTTTTTCTGCATAAACCCCTTGGAAGTTACCTTTCATAATGAGGTCAGCTTGTTGCGGTGGTACTTCTTTTTTCAAAACTAAATAACGAGAACGTGGACGCGCATTCATCTGTTTCTTAAGATCAGCACGATCAACACCGACCACATCGGCAAGCTCATCTAAGTTTAAATTTTTATCTGGTAATTGGCGTTTTAATTTACGATTTTTTGGATCTTGTTTTAGTTCAGCCGAAATTTGATCATATAAATGTTTAGTTTCAAAATAATCACGTGGGTCCATCACAATTTTCATGATTGGGCTACTGATCGCTAAAGGCACACCGTGGCGATCACTAATTACGCCACGCATAGCTTCTACACGTTCAGTACGCAAAATATTGGCATTCGCCTTATTTTGTAAAAAGTCCTTATTAATGATCTGAACATAAAATGCACGTGCAATTAATACCACAAAACACAGGAGCACCACTGCCCAGAGCAGATAAAACCGCCACATATCAAAGGCAAGACTTGGTTTTTCCGAAATAGACTGCTGTTTTTTTCGTGTTTGCTTTGTTCGCTTATCTACCATACAGCAAGGCCTTACTTATTTTGCTCTGAGGTCATCGGTAAAGAAATTACCACCGTTTCTGCAGCCGGTGGCGAAAACATTCGTAATTGTGTCACAGCACGCGTACCAATTTGAGCAGTCGCACCAAATGTTTGTTGCTCAATCAATAAACGCCCCCATTCAGCATTGAGGTCATCACGTTCACGCATATAAGAGCTTAACTCTCTATAATCATGACGGTATTCAAACACTTGCAATACCACCATCATGGCACTGATGAAAACCAACGCCACCATGACTGTATATATCACAACTTTTTTGACCACTTTATTTTCTGTGGTTTCGATTTCATCACTGCTTTTCATTACGCGCCTTTTTGTTCCAAGCGTTCAGCAACCCGAAGCCATGCACTACGTGAACGTGGATTCGCTTTTACTTCTTCTTCACTCGCACGAACCCGTGAAATTTTCTTTAATCTTCTCGTATCAACCTGCTGTTGAGGCATCCCCCAACCAGAATCTTCTGCAAGCGTTGATTCTTTTTGAATAAACTGTTTAATCAACCTGTCTTCAAGCGAATGGAAGCTGATCACAGACAAACGTCCCTTTGGTTTAAGCAAGTCTACAGCTTGCGGTAAAAACACTTCAATATCATCTAGTTCTTTGTTAATAGCAATACGAATAGCCTGAAAAGTACGTGTCGCCGGATGCTTATGTTTTTCCCATTTTGGATGAGCTGTTTTTACAAGTTCGGCCAGTTGTGCTGTCGTATCTAATTTTCCAGCTTGTTTAATTGCTTTAGCAATACGTCGACTATATCGTTCTTCACCATATTGATAAATGATATTCGCCAACTGTTCCTCTTCAATTTCAAGTAACCATTCAGCAGCAGTCAAACCTTTAGAGTTATCCATACGCATATCTAAAGGGCCATCTTGCATAAAACTAAAGCCGCGTTCTGCCTGATCTAATTGAGGGGAAGATACGCCTAAGTCTGCCATAATTCCATCGACACTTTGCACCCCAATTTCCTGCATTTTTTCTTTTATATCAGCAAAACTTGCATGAATAATGGTAAATCTCGGGTCTTCTTGTGCTAAAGCACCTGCAACTTCCAGAGCCTGAGGATCTTTATCAAAGGCATATACTCGAGCGTTTTCATCGAGTTTCGACAATAATAAGCGTGTATGCCCACCTCGTCCAAAGGTTGCATCGATATACACCCCAGTTGTGCGATCTGCCAATAAGCTTTCAACGGTCTCAAAAAGTAAGACAGAAATATGCGACATAGGAGTTAAATCATAGCGTAAAAATGTAACTGCACATTATCACCTTGTTTACGATGAACACCAAACGGCTTTTTGTAGGAAAATATTAATTTTTCATAGAGAAAACCGTTTTCTTTGCATTTTTTAAGCAAAATAAAAAGCAAGCTCACCTTTTCAGGTTCACTTGCTTCAATATGAAAAGTTTAATTAATTTTTAAACTAGGGAGCTGCCCATATTTTATTTACTGTTTCCCATCATAAATCTGATCAAAGATGGCCCCATTGGCAAAGTGAGTTTGCTGAGCTTTTGCCCAGCCACCAAAAACGTCATTAATCGTAAATAATTTAATTTTTGGAAATTGTGCTGCATATTTAGCAGCGACTTGAGGATTACGTGGACGAAAATAATGTTTCGCAGCTAACTCTTGCCCTAATGGTGAATATAAAAAGTTGAGATAGCCTTTTGCTAAAGTACGGTTACCGTCCTTATCGACTGTTTTATCTACAATCGCAACAGAAGGCTCTGCCAAAATTGAAATTGATGGGTACACAATTTCATATTTATCTTTATCGAGACCTTTCGTTGCCAATAATGCTTCATTTTCCCAAGAAAGTAGAACATCTCCAATTCCACGCTCAGCAAATGTAGTAAGCGAACCACGGGCTCCCGAATCTAGCACCTTAACATTGTGATAAAGTTTTTTAACTAGCTCTTTTGCTTTGGCGTCATTGCCACCCGGCTGTTTTAAAGCATATCCCCACGCAGAAAGATAAATCCAGCGCGGTGCTCCACCCGTTTTCGGATTAGGTGTAATAATTTCAACACCTGGTTTAGTTAAGTCATTCCAATCACGGATATTCTTTGGATTACCTTTTCTAACCAGAAAAACCACTGTAGAGGTATAAGGCGCAGAGTTATTAGGAAACTCTTTTTGCCAGTTTGGCTGGATATATCCAGCTTTAACAATCTCATCAATATCATTTGCTAAAGCCAAGGTTACTACATCGGCTTGAAGACCAGTTGCTACAGCTCGCGCCTGTTTTCCGGAGCCCCCATGGGATTGTTTAAAATCGACATCCTGTCCGGTGCGTTGTTTCCAGAATTTTCCAAATGCCTGATTATATTCTTGATAAAATTCACGCGTTGGATCATAAGAAACATTTAAAAATGTAGTCGCAGCCTGTACTGCACTTACTGCTAACCCCATATATGTAGCGAGCGCAATTTTTACTATTCTTTTCATTTATAAATACCAATTTTACTTTTAAACTATATTACATTTTTATATTTTAATTTTTCTATCAAATACTTATAACAATTCAAGGTTTATTAATCACTTTAAACGATATCATTCACGCTTACTTTTTATTCATAATTTCGAAAAGTTTTGTAATTATTCTTATAGTTTATTTATAGTCTTCACTTTATCTACACATTAATTTGTTAAATAATGAGACGTAATGGATACAGATAGGCTACATTTGAAAGATACCAACGTAAAATAAAGGTATTTTTTGTAAAAAGTGTGACATGGTTCTACTTTTTTATTAAAATTTATGTTTGAATCGTAGCGTTACCGTAATTTTACATTTGGTTAAACTCAAAAAATAGACGAAATGTACGTACTGAGGGGATGAGTAAAAATGAAAATTAAGTATGGAAAAGCTTTGAGTTTGGGTTTGGTGCTCAGTTTTGCCTCACAATTATCAGTTGCCGCAGCACTCAAAGACACACCAACCAAAAGCGTTTCTGACCGCCAGTCTTCGCTTATTGAAAAAGCACTCGACCAGCAAAAACGCAATACTATAGCTCTACCATCTACAGATGATGAGTTAAAAGTACTTAACACTATTCGTGTAACACCTACTCAAAACTTTCTTGCAGCACAGCATGAGCGTTTCTCACGTTTTGTTCAGGCCATCTTCCAGCCACATACTTCTTAATATTTGAAACGACCCCTCATCGTTTCAACTTAAGCCCAGTCTGCCGTTAAATAAAAACGTCAGAATACTGGGCTTTTTCGTTATAATAGTTTCAATTTTTATTTTGACCCATTATCTATGAAAGTTCGTACTCGTATTGCACCTTCTCCTACTGGTTTCCCACATGTTGGTACTGCCTACATTGCTTTATTCAATATGTGTTTTGCGAAACAACATGGCGGGGAATTTATTTTAAGAATTGAAGATACCGACCAACTTCGCTCTACACCAGAATCTGAAAAAATGATTTTAGATTCTTTACGCTGGTTAGGTTTAAATTGGTCTGAAGGTCCAGATGTGGGTGGCCCACACGCGCCTTATCGCCAATCAGAGCGTATGGGAATTTATAAGCAATACGCGTTAGAACTTGTTGAAAAAGGCCATGCTTTTTACTGTTTCGCGACAGCAGAAGAACTTGATCAAATGCGTGCCGAACAGCAGGCTCGCGGTGAAACACCAAAATATGATGGCCGTGGTTTAAAGCTTTCTCAAGAAGAAGTAACTCGCCGCCTAGAAGCAGGCGAACCTCATGTCATCCGTATGAAAGTTCCAGAAGAAGGTGTATGTAAATTTAACGACTTACTCCGTGGGGAAGTAGAAATTCCTTGGGCACAAGTCGACATGCAAGTCCTTCTTAAGACTGATGGTTTACCAACTTACCATTTAGCGAATGTCGTTGATGACCATTTAATGGAAATCACTCATGTATTACGTGGTGAAGAATGGCTTCCATCTGCACCGAAGCATCAATTGCTTTACCAATACTTTGGTTGGGAAATGCCAACACTTTGCCATATGCCATTGCTACGTAATCCAGATAAATCGAAGTTATCTAAACGTAAAAATCCAACATCAATTAACTACTACCGCGATATCGGCGTCCTACCAGAAGCCTTACTCAACTATTTAGGCCGTATGGGCTGGTCAATGCCAGATGAGCGTGAAGTATTTACCCTGCAAGACATGATGGATCACTTTGATATTCAACGTGTATCTTTAGGCGGCCCAATTTTCGATGTTGAAAAACTCAATTGGTTAAATGGTCAATGGATTAAAGGTTTAACACCAGGCCAGCTACTAGACCGTTTACTTACTTGGAAGAGTGACCGCAATACATTAGAAGATATTGCTGCTGCAATTCAACCGCGTATTAATTTACTTTCTGAGGCAGTAAATTGGGCTGGTTTCTACTTTAACCATATGCCACAAATTACAGCCGAAATGTTTGAAAGTAAAAAATTGACTCAAGAACAAGTTCGCCAAAGCTTACAATTTGCTATTTGGCGTCTTGAAAGTCAGTTTACTTGGAATAATGACACGGTTAGCCAAACATTAATGGACTTGGCAAATCAAATGGGTATTAAATTACGTGATTTTATGCCTGCTTTCTTTATCGCAATTGCTGGCTCAACCAGTTCAACACCAGTGATGCAATCAATGGTTACGCTTGGTCCAGATTTAACCTTTGCTCGCTTACGACATGCATTAGAAATTGTTGGTGCCCCGAGTAAAAAAGAGGTAAAAAACTGGGAAAAGCTCAATGAAAGCTTAAAACTGCCGAAAAATGAAGCAACTAGCGAAGCTTAATTCATTTTTTTGTTGACGTGTGAGCGCATTCACCCTAATATTGCGCTCACACAAACTGGGGCCATAGCTCAGTTGGTAGAGCGCTACAATGGCATTGTAGAGGTCAGCGGTTCGATCCCGCTTGGCTCCACCAAGATCCTTTGTGTTTGCCTCATCAAGTCCCTATCGTCTAGAGGCCTAGGACATCGCCCTTTCACGGCGGTAACCGGGGTTCGAATCCCCGTAGGGACGCCATTTTCTATTTTAAAAATTCCTTTTAAAAACTCTATCGTCACCTTCCTGTCTATTCTTTGACACCTTCTTGATTGCACATTTGTCTATTTTATCTAAAATAGCGTCTTTCTTAAATTCTCTCAATGTGTAATATGCAGCCATCTGACAATCAACTAGATGCTCAGCATCAGAACAGTACTGCACCTTTAAAAAGAGCCATGAGTACTCGCCACCTTGTGATGTTATCGCTAGGCGGTGCAATCGGTACTGGTTTATTTTTGGGTTCAGGGGAAGTCATTTCACAAACTGGACCTATTGGCGCAATTATTGCCTACATTCTTGGGGGTGCAATTGCTTACATGGTTATGCTCTGTTTAGGCGAGCTGGCTGTGCACATGCCTGTTTCTGGTTCTTTTGGTGCATATGCCCAAAAATACATTAGTCCAAGTACAGGTTACATGATTTCATGGATGTATTGGCTAACATGGACAGCAACGCTAGGAACCGAGTTTACCGCCGCTGCCTTACTCATGCAGGAATGGTTTCCGCAAATTTCAATGTGGATCTGGACACTTATTTTTGCAGTGACCATTTTTGGACTAAATATTAGTTCAACTCGAGTATTTGCTGAATCTGAGTTCTGGTTAGCGCTTGTTAAGGTTGTTACCGTTATTGCCTTTATTGTGCTTGGGTTATTAGCCATTTTTGGTTTAATTCCTTTTCATGGCGCTCAAACTGCTCCTCTGTTTAGTAATTTAACAGCCCAAGGCTGGTTTCCACACGGTTTCCTTCCTATCTTTACTACCATGCTGATTGTGAATTTTGCATTCTCTGGGACAGAACTAATTGGTGTGGCTGCTGGTGAAACTAAAGATCCTGCACAAAACGTCCCTAAAGCGATTAATGCTGCAATCTGGCGCCTTCTTATTTTCTTTGTCGGCACCATTATTGTGATCAGTGCATTACTCCCTTTCCAGCTTGCAGGCTTAAGCAGTGAAAGTGTAAGTAGCAGTCCTTTCGTTACTGTATTTAATTACATTGGTATTCCATATGCAGATGATATCATTCGTTTTGTAATTATTACTGCACTGCTCTCAGCCGCCAATTCAGGTTTATATGCCGCTTCACGCATGATGTGGTCTTTATCAGAACAAAAGCTTCTTCCAAGTGTATTTGCCAAGCTTTCAAAAAGTGGGACACCTATTGTTGCTTTAGTAGTCACCATGTTTGGCGCAATCCCAGGTTTGTTATCGGAACAGTTTGCACCTGAAACCATCTTTAAAAACTTACTCGGGGTTGCAGCTTTCACCATGGTTATTGTCTGGATGAGTATCTGTTTAAGTCAGTTCAATTTCCGTAGACACTGGTACCGAGCTGGACATACGGTTAAAGATTTAAAATATGCTGCACCATTATTTCCTATTGTCCCAATTTTAGGTTTTCTATTCTGCTTTATTACCTGTTTAAGTATGGCAGCGGACCCTCAAATGCGAGCGGGTTTTGTAGGTTGCTTAATTTTTACGGCTCTTTGCTATATCAGTTATTTTATTTTTTATCGCCATAAGGCCTAAGTGCTTGTAATTAAAAAGTGTAGCAAAAAGCTACACTTTTTTTTGTTTAGATACTGGCTTTATAGAATCTACCGTTGTAGATTAAAATTTATATTAAAAACAATTCCTTGTATACAATGAAAATTATATTTATCCATGGGATGAATCAACAAAATTACACAGCACATCGTTTAAAAGAGCACTGGCTAAGAGTCTTTAAACTGGGCTTAAAACAATTGCACTGTAGAGTTAATTTAAGAGATTTACATATACACATGCCTTTTTATGGCGATTTAATGACGAAATATCAACTCTCTAATCAATTAGATTTAAACACCTTACTTCCAAAATCCTTTAACTTTCATTTGCCTATCCATTTACACTCACAAGCCAACACACCTAAGGAACATACTCCTTTTGTGCCACATCTTCCTCTTTCCCCCGATCAACCCGCAGAAAGCTTATCAGAACGTTTATATCTGACTTCACAGTTAGTAAAAGATCGCGTTCTTAAAGAAATGGTGGTTCTTTTAAATAATTTTCCTAAATTACATGAGAGCTTAATTCAACAATTCTTGATTGAAACTTACATGTACTTATCTAATCCTGATTTTATGTACGAAGTTCATCAAAGAATTTTAAAACAAATGCATGATGATGAAGATTGTATTGTAGTTGCTCACTCTTTAGGTTCCGTGATCGCATTTCACTTGTTATCAGACCCGGCTTATCACTTTTCAGTACAACGCTTTGTTACCTTAGCTTCGCCACTTTCTTTTCGGGTGATCCAAAGTAAACTCCCTATTCCGATTGAACGACCAAAATGCCTCAATGGCGATTGGTATAATTTCTACTCAAAAGATGATTTTTTAACAGCTTTCCCATTAAGTGAAGCACCTTTTAATTTCACTCCACCAATTATCAATCAAGAAATTTTTACTTTTGCGAACCAACCCCATGAAATTGTAGGGTACTTACAACACCATGCAGTCATCAAAGCAATTATTGAACCTTTTCAATAAAAATTAGCCATAAATGCCTATATTTTCTACAATTTGAGTTATTTTTAAGCGCTTGAATGTTTTTTTTAATATTTCTTTAGAAAACTATTTGACACTTTTATTAAATCGACCTAATATACGCCCACCTCTGAAACGTCCCTATCGTCTAGAGGCCTAGGACATCGCCCTTTCACGGCGGTAACCGGGGTTCGAATCCCCGTAGGGACGCCAA
>NZ_KI391939.1:2789607-3012159 GCF_000162375.2 Acinetobacter sp. RUH 2624
GTCCCTATCGTCTAGAGGCCTAGGACATCGCCCTTTCACGGCGGTAACCGGGGTTCGAATCCCCGTAGGGACGCCAAATTCTAAAAAGCCACTGCATGAAGACAGTGGCTTTTTTCTTATCTACGCAATAAAAAAGCTGATTATCAATCAGCTTCTCATTTATGTAATTTAATTCGCAATTCCAACTTGGACTTCAAGACGACCTGATTGAACCCGTAGTCCTTTTATTTCGAATTGATCTACCAGTTGCTGCACAAGTTCACGGCTTTCCCTCAAAATATTGAGTCCCGGTAAAATACTAAAGTCTGTCAAGCTTAAAAGTTTTTCTACCATCCATGAACGGTTGTTAATAAAATCAATAAACCCTGCCTGTTCAAGGTCAATAAACCACATACGGTGACCATCACGCTGAATACCCGGAATATCACGAATCAAATGATTAATCAGTGAGGGTATAGGCAACATGTTAATGACTTCAAAACCTACTCGGCCAATACGGCGGACTGCCCAATTCGACAATGTTCCACCATGACGTATTTGCACATCCAGACTTTCATCCATTTGACGTAAACGTAAGAATTTTTCTTGCCCAATACGGCATTCCAATACCCGAAAATCTAAACTCAGCCGATATAGGAAACGGTGATAGTGCCCATCGATTTCCACCTGAAACCGATCATTGCCACATTGAACTTTAATATCATCAATTTCTGAACGATCTATACGTTTACGAATTTGACTGTTTAACAACATCTCAGGCAAATATAAATTCAGCGTACTTTTCCCCAGAAAAGTACGAGCCATAATTAAGGCAACCTGACGCGCAGTTTCACTCGTTTCAGACACCATATCTCTAACAGTTCCTGCTGCCAGATTGGTCATGCCAACGACCCCACGCTTTGTATGAGTTGTTACATGATCTAAAGCATCCAAGGCTGCATCTGCAACCTCTGCAAGATTACGTGTCGTATCACTAGCAAACCCAACGGCATCATGAGCATGTTGCAAGGTCTTATGCAGCAAACGGCGTGAGAATGACAGTTTTATAGGGTCAGGGTTCCCTGAAACTGTTGATGTCGTTATAGGCTCCGACTTATTGTCATCTTCTTGACCCAAGTCCCTCTCCTTTTTATATTTCTTTCGCATCCCATTAATCAGCTTTTCAGCTCATTTCCAGTGTTGAACACACTTGGTTTTTATCTAGATTAGCATGCTCTACGGTACTATTTTAACTTTTATGTGTACGCATAAATCATCATTTTTTCATATATGCTTGTTTCAAAAAAGTATTTTTATATCTAACTTTTATATCACTTTTTAAAAGCCCTACAATTTTTTTCCTTTCTTTGCATTTCCGTTAGAATAGATTCAAATTTAATGTGGAGCTGTCATGCAATATCGTTGCCCTCAATGTCAAAGTGTTAAAATTATGCCAGTAAGCCAAGGTGTTAACAGTGCCAAACCTGTTGTGCCTAAGAGCTTAGTGATTTTAGTTCCTGCCATTTTTGTACTATTACTCTTGGTTGTAATTAGTATTTTTATGTGGATTTTTGGCAATGGTGCAGGCACTTCTCTACAAATTGCAACGGTCGTTGTTTTTGTTGTGACTCTAGGGGCGGGTTTTATGTTCTGGCGTGATTTGCCGGACTTTAAATTGTCTATGCAAGCATTTATGCAGTCACAAAAATATTGGAAATGTCGTGACTGCAATCATGAATGGGAAATTTAAAAAAATTATTCACATCAGCTTAGTGCTGATGTGAATGTTCTTTATCAGTCTCATCATGTTCATGTGAAGCATGTTGAGCGATATGCTGACAATTGATCTCGGCATCATCTTCAATTTGCAATGTCACTTCGCCAATACCATGCTCATGAGAAAGCATTTCAACAGCATCTTGATAGAGCTTAGTACGGTCAGCTTCAGGCGCAAATAAGTGCACAGTTAAATGAATGTTTTTAGAAGTAATCGCCCATACCTTGAGTTGGTGAATACTTTCAACACCATTTAAAGACAATAAATCTGCACGTAACTTTTCGATATCGACTTCTTCAGGTACGCCTTCGAGCAAAATATTAATACTTTGTTTCAGTAAAACCCAAGTTCTTGGTAATACCCAAAAACCAATCAATACCGCAATAATCGTATCGACCCAGTACCAGTTGGTGAAGTAAATCACAACTGCACCAATAATAACGCCAACCGAGCCTAGTGCATCACTCAACACCTCTAAATAAGCACCTTTCACGTTTAAGCTGTTATTGGCACTCGACATGAGGATTTTCATTGAGATAAGGTTAATCACTAAACCAATGGTTGCCACAATGAGCATACCCACACTTTGAATTTCAGGCGGCTTAGAGAAGCGAATATAAGCTTCATATAAAATATAAATTGCCACTACGAAAAGCATGAGCGCATTAAATAATGCAGCCAAAATTTCAAAGCGCTGATAACCAAAAGTACGTTTATTATCGGCTGGACGCTTCGCAATCTGAATTGCAATCAGAGCAATTGCCAGAGCAGCGGCATCGGTAAACATATGCGCAGCGTCGGAGAGTAATGCCAAACTTTGTGTAATTAATCCAGCAACGACCTCAACAATTAAAAATGTTGAAGTTAGTGCTAAAGCAATCATTAATTTCTTAGCATTACCTTCAGTCACTACAGCATGACTATGATCATGACCATGTTGTCCACCCATTTTGCGGACTCCTTATTATTTATCTTTATGGTGAGGTAAAGATAACGATGGAAACATCACTACCTTTACCTCTTTCAAACACTTTTTTGAATTGACGCTGTCATCAAAAAAGATATCTCAAAACGATGACATTATGAATGCTCAGCGCTTTTCGCTTTGCTTTCATTCATCCATCGATAAATGACCGGTAATAAAACCAAAGTTAATATCGTAGATGAAATAATGCCACCGATTACGACCGTTGCCAAAGGTCGTTGCACTTCGGCTCCAGTTCCTGTTGCCAAAGCCATCGGAATAAAACCAAGTGAAGCAACAAATGCTGTCATTAATACTGGACGTAATCGTAATACCGCTCCTTTCCAGGTTGCCGCATGAACATCTAAAGTTGTTCTCAGCTCTTTAATAAACGTGAGCATGACCAAACCATTTAATACTGCAACACCCGATAAAGCGATAAAACCGACTCCAGCAGACATCGAAAGTGGTATATCTCTCAACCATAAAGCCACTAATCCGCCAGATAAAGCGAAAGGAACTCCACTAAATACCAGTAAGCTGTCTTTAAAATTGCTGAATACAGCCATGAGCAACACAAAGATCATGATGAGCGCCATCGGCACGACGATTTGCATTCTTGCTGTAGCAGAAGCAAGATTCTCAAACTGTCCTCCATAGCCTAACCAGTAACCGCTAGGTAGCTTTTGCTGTGCCAGTTTGCTTTGCATCTCTTGTACAAAAGACCCAAGATCACGGTCACGCACATTTGCTGTCACAATGACACGGCGCTTACCATTTTCACGACTTACTTGAGCAAGGCCTAGAATATTCTCAACCTTAGCGACGTCTTGTAACTGAATCAGACCACCATTTGGTAAGCGAATCGGTAACTGAGCTAACTGCTGAGGCGTACGCATGTTTTCCTGCAAACGAATCACAAAATCGAAACGTCTATCTCCCTGTAAAATTTGCCCTACACTCTGCCCTCCAATACTGGCAGCCACGATATCTTGAATAGATTTGACTGATAGACCGTATTGGGCAGCCAATGCATGATCAACATCTACATTTAGTAATGGCAAACCGTCAGTCTGTTCAACTTTGACTTCACTGGCACCCGGAATGCTACGTAGCTGTTGAGCTATTTTTTCCGCTTCCTGATTGAGAACCTGCATATCGTCCCCAAAAATTTTCACCCCAATATCACTACGTACACCTGAAATAAGCTCATTAAAACGTAGTTCAATCGGTTGTGAAAATTCACTGTTATTACCAGGAATCTGGTTCACGAACTGCAGCATTCTGGCACGCAGTTCATCTATCGTTTCTTTAGGGTTTGGCCATTGATCGTGTGGTTTTAATAAAACAATACCATCGGAAATATTAGGAGGCATGACATCTGTAGCAACCTCGGCTGTTCCTGTTCTTGCAAAAATGGCTTTAATTTCGGGAAAAGCTTTCAATAACTGCTTTTCCACATTCTCCTGAATCTTAAGCGACTCTTCTATGCCAGTGCTCGGTGCACGCATGAGTTGCAGTGCAAAATCACCTTCACTTAACTGAGGTGCGAACTCACTACCCACTCGTGTTGCAATTGCACTTGTCAAAATCAAGATGCTAACCGCTGCTGTGACAACAACATATCGGAAGGCATAAGCCTTATCGAGTAAGCCTGCATAACCTTTTTTCAAGGTCATCATCCAGCGGCTTTCTTTTTCCTTCACCTCACCCGTAACAAACAAAGCAACAGCTGCCGGCACAAAGGTCACAGATAAAATAATTGCTCCCAATAACGCTAAAACGACGGTCATTGCCATAGGATGGAACATTTTTGCTTCTACGCCTGCTAAAGCAAAAATTGGTAAGTACACGACCATAATGATGATCTGACCAAATATTAATGGACGTCGTGCTTGTTTAGCGGCTAGAAAGACCTCTGTAAAGCGTTCTGAACGTGTTAGTAAGCGACCTTTTAAATGCTGCGCTTCAGCTAAACGCCGAATACAGTTTTCAACAATAACAACTGCTCCATCGACAATGATCCCGAAGTCTAAAGCTCCCAAACTCATCAGGTTGGCACTGATTTTTTGTTCTGCCATGCCCGTTAAGGTAAAAAGCATTGCCAATGGAATAATACAAGCAGTAATTAAAGCGGCACGAAAGTTTCCTAAAAAGATGAACAGGATAACGATGACTAAAATCGCTCCTTCAATCAAATTTTTAGCTACTGTTTTAATTGCTTTATCTACGAGGCTACTACGATCATAGACTGTTTCAATCACCACACCCTGAGGGAGTGATCTTTGGATTTCCTGAACTTTTTGATCAATCGCTTTGGCAATGGTTTTACTGTTTTCACCCATCATCATCATGGCGATACCTAAAACAGTTTCCTGTCCATTATAGGTAGCACCACCAGTACGCAAATCATGACCAATCGATACTGAGGCCACATCAGCAACACGTATAGGCAAACCGTTTTTCGTGGCGACCGTAACGTTCTGGATATCTTGTATCGACGTCAGCATACCCGGAACACGAACTGTGAGTTGCTGACCATTCTCTTCAATAAATCCGGCACCGCGGTTTTCATTGTTATTTTGAAGCGCATCTTGTAAATCGGTGAGGGGAATCTGCAACTGCTGTAACCGCGTCAGATCTGGTGAAACCACATAGGTTTTGTTGTATCCACCAATGCTATTAACCTCGGCTACCCCTTGTACGCGTTGTAACTGAGGACGAATAATCCAGTCTTGAATTTCACGCAGATCCATTGCGCTATAGGCTGAACCATCTGCTTTTTTAGCATTTGGTTCCGCTTTTACCACCCATTGATAAATCTCACCAAGTCCAGTTGAAATTGGAGACATTTGCGGATCAATACTATCGGGTAAAGCGCTCTTAGCTTCTTGTAAACGTTGATTAATGAGTTGCCTTGCCCAATAAATATCAGTGCCATCTTTAAAGATAATGGTGACCTGAGAAAGACCATATCTGGATATTGAACGAGTCTGTTCCAGATTTGGAATGCCAGACATGGCATTTTCAATCGGATAAGTAATCCTTTGCTCAACTTCCGGTGCTGTAAAACCATTAGCCTGACTATTGATTTGTACCTGTACGTTGGTGATATCTGGCACGGCATCAATTGAAAGTTTCTGGTAGCTATAAATTCCGACACCAATCCAAGCAATGACAAACATCATGACCCAAATGGCATTATTAATTGAAAACTGAATGATCCGATCAAACAAACCTTCAGCCGCTGGCAAATCAGGTTTATTAATGTCCATGCTCAGCCTCCCCTTTTTCAAGTTCGGACTTGAGCAAGAAACTACCTTGAGTCACATATTGCTGCTTTTCAGTAATTCCGGATTTAACTTCGACCCATTGTGCATCTGAAGAATAATTGCCTAACTCTACAGCAACAGGAGCAAAATGAATTTTATCCTTCTCCTGTTTTGCAACAAAGACTACATTCTTTCCATCAATCTGTTGTACCGCTGCCTTGTTAACTCGTAATACAGTCGCTGCATTATTTTGTTTGAGTAATACATTGACCATTAAATTAGGGCGTAATTCTTTTGAAGGTGTCAGCACCTTAGCACGAACCTGTAAACGACCAGTTTGACTATCCGCTTCGGACGTTAAACTTTGTACCTGTGCTTTAAAAATATTGTTCGTTTGCAGCGATTTAAATTCAATTTCCTGATTAGGCTGAATATTGGTATTTGTACTTGGCAATACAAACTCAACCCATAGCTGATCTAGGCGATCAATAACAAATAACTGTTTTTCAGGGCCAATTTGCTCACCAATAACAATATCTTTACTACTGATTACACCGCTTAAAGGTGCAGTTAAAACATATCGACCTTTACTTGAGCGAGTCGCTCCCAAGGCACTTAAACGGCTATTTGCAGCTTGTACCTGAATTTGCGCTTGACGATAAGCATTGTAAGCACGCTGATAATCTTGACGTGCTGAAACACCTTGCTCCCACAATTGTTTTTCACGCTGATAATCTTGCTGAGCTAATGTTAGCGCTTCTTGCGCCATGCTTAAGTTAGCTTGTTGATCGACTAAATCTGGTACAAATAAAGTCGCAAGCGCCTGTCCCTTTTCAACTTGTTGTCCCAGCGCAACATTTACACTATCCACTCGGGCAGAAAATGTTGAAGAGACATGTGCTTGCTGGTCTGTATTTACAACAAGTTTGGCAGGGTATGAGAGATTCTGCTCAACTTCTCCGCGCCCTACTTGCTCTAACTTCACACCATATTCAACCAGTTGCTTGGAAGTGAGATTTAAACTTCCTTCCTCTTTTTCAGTCTCTCCATGACCCGCTTCACCTTCTGCATGCCCTTCTTCACTTTTTTCAGTAGTAGACTGCTTTTTCCCTGAGAAAAATAACCAAGCACTTAAAGCAAGACAAGCAATCAGCAGCGAAAGAGCAATAATCCATTGGTTTTTCATTTTTTTAACTGACATTACTCTGCCCCTCCAACTGTTGGCAACTTATAGGTGTCTTGCCATAAATTTTGATTAATTTGATTTAATGCATCTCCGGACATCACCATATTTGGATCGATCCCGAGAGCTAAACTTTCAGCCTCAATTGCTTTTTGCCAAGCAGATTTAAGGAGTTGAACTTTTTTCAAACGTTGTTCTTGTAATTGCAGGGTAGATTGCTGAACATCAGTAATTGCAAATTTACCGACTTTGAAGCCAAGCAACATTTTCTCCTGTACCGTCTCTGATAAAGGAATCTGTTGTTCATTCATCAAGTTATATTGCTGCTTTAAACCAGCCAACTCGTACTGTAGAGTACGAATAGAATCTAGGCTTTGCTTTTTATAAAAACTTTGCTGCTGGGCAATTAAATCAAGTTTGCTTTGGGCAATTTTCAGGGCATATTGCTGGCGATTAAAAATGTTTAAGGGAACCGCAATACCTACTCGAATCTGATTTTCGGTACTGCTCGTTTCTGCGGTTTTGCTACGAACCACGCCCATATTTACGGTAGGTGTTGGACGATTTTTTGCTCTTAAATAATTAATTTCAGAATTTTGTTGGATGGCTTGAAGCCGCATGGACTGTTCTAACAAATTCTGTTTTAAGTATTGATCGATGTCACCTTCATTTTTTAAAGGCCACGCACTTTTTATATCTGGACGTAAGGTGAAGTTATTTTCAGTTTCACCCCATAAGTTCGCCAATTTTCTTTTGGCACTACTTAGTGATAATTCAACTTCCTGATATAAACGTTGGTTTTCAACATGCGTCATTAAAGTCCGGTCTAAATCAACCTGAGCAATACTACCGGCCTGAAAGCGTAAACGAGTAGCATCTAAAAGGTTCTTACTCGTTTTTAATTGTGCTTTGGCAACTTCATGTTCAAGTTCCAAAATCGAAACTTGTGACCATAAATATTTGACAGCAAGCTTTAGCTGAGCCTCATATAAAACCTGATTTAACTCAACTTGATTTTGCTGGACACTTGCCAGTTTTTTTGCTGCGGAACGTACACCAAAAACATCTAGTTTTTGCGATATACCAAGTTCTAGTTCCTGATCTTTTCCAGATTTAAAACCCGTTTGCTGTACAGAAACCGTCGGATTTTCCCATAACTGGCTCTGTCTGATATTGCTCTCTGCGATATCTTGTTGAGCTTGCCAAATTCCTGTTTGTGTCTGAAATTGCTTAACCTGCTCTAGTACTTGCTCAAACGTTAAAACATTCTGTACACGTTGCGGTTGAGTATTTTCAGCAAGGTTTTGATTTGAATTAGCCGCAGTTGTTACAACACTAGTTGAAAGCGCAACTGCAACAACTAATGATTTAAGTATCCAAGATGAGCTCAGACTAACGAAACGTTTTTCGTATATAAAAATAGACATAAAGTAACCCTATGAAATAAATAATATTTCTGGTGGGTTATTTTTCGGCTACCCCACCTATAGCAGGGTTAAAACAGGAGGCGGGTCTTGTTTAGAGATATGAGGAGACTTATAAGAATTAGACCAATAATATTGTTGTTTTGGCTCAGATGACTGTATTAACGGTGAAACAATTTTTTCTTGTGCTTCTACAATCACAACATGAAAACATGAAGGTAAATGATCATGATGATCAGACAAGTTCAAAGGAGCTTTGTGACTAATCCCTGCGACGTCAGTCTTTTCAGTATGGCTATGCTGTGAAGATTCATAACTCAAAGCAGCATGATGTCCAAAATGATGTAATGCTTTTTCCTGATTTTCATGGGCGCAAAATGCCGCTGCCACATTCCATAAACTTTGGAATATAAGCAAACAGAATAAGACGGACATGAAAAGTGCAGAACGTGGCAACAGCACACCATTAAACTAAAAAGTTGAACAAAGCCACTATAGCAGGCTCCCGCCATGTAATAAAATTACAAAACATTGAATTATAGGTTCACTTTTTTACTCAGAAATTTTCCAAATTTTTCTGCATAAAAGAATTTTTTTAGAGCAATATGTATGTATAAAACTTTAACTACTTTTATATTAGTAACTTGCCTCGGTTTAAGCGGTTGTGCAACTACAATGTTGTCCAATACCCTTCCTAGCGAAACAACCGAAGTTAAGACAAATATTTTAAAAATTGATCAGATTATTGCACTCGGGCAAGCCGTTAAAGATGACCAAAAACAAGGTATTGTCTTTGTTGGTCAAGACTATAATTACTTAATGACTGATGGTAGTTCTGAATTTTTAAAGATTATTAAAACTATACCTGCTAATGACAGAACACTTAATATCCCTTCCCCTCTTATACTCACTATGGAAGATGCAAATCATTTCAATGGTGTAATCCAAGTTCGCTATAACACCCAATTAGGAAATCTCAACGAAAAACAAAAAGATATGTTAAAAAAATTGGGGTTTAGAGAAAATTTTAATGCAGTACTTGAGCAACAAAAAAATCAGTACCCATATATTAATATTTTTTTCAAAGGCCAACTGTATGAAGCTAAAAATCCAAAAGATATACAGCAAAAATTAGAAAAACCATATGCCGTTGAACTACAAGAAAAAATTGAAACAACAACGAAACACCCGTTTAAAAGCGCTACTCGCAAAGTACTCTATCCATTAGCGATGACTTTTGATGTAGTAACTATTTATCCTTTATTAATTTGGTCTGATTTAAGAGGCGATTTTAATAAATAAAAACTTTTTACTTAAATACAAAACCAGCTTTAAAGCTGGTTTTGTTTAAAAAAATTTCTTTTGTTTGATATTGATAACTCTTATTGAATTCTTCGCATTTCAAAAAAAATTATGTTCTAGTTTTAAATTTACTCAAGAGAGTCTTTGTTTACCTATAAATTTCGCTAAGCGTAAAAACATCTGTAACTTTTATGTAAGCTAAAACCTCATCATTTTTCATCCAAATGCGCTATATCACATTTACAAAATAAAACATAAGATTTCAATATAAGGGACTAGCTTAAAAGTGTGAGTCAATTCAATCAGATTGAGGAACAAGGGGAGACTATCATGGATATGAAAACAATCAAGCATGGGCTTAATCACTTGTTTGCCTTTGAAAACTTACCAGCCGATATGCATTCACAAGCTGAGGATGAAATTGAACAAGGCTTACGCTTTGAAGAGTTAGCCGTACAAGATCATGAACGTATGCAAAATTGGCTAGATATTACCCCAAACGACCGCAATGCGATGTGGTGTTACCTCCGTGCAGCTTTAAGAGGTAATGCTGACGCTTCTTTTAAACTTGGTATTGGCTATTTAAATGGTCAATTTGGTTTAGATAAAAACTACACTGAAGCTGAAAAGTGGTTAAACAAAGCAGCAAGTCAAGGTCATCCCGACGCTGAACGTTGCTTACAAGAAGCTTTCAGTAAACTTGCCTTCTAATAAAAAAACCAGCCCTTAGGCTGGTTTTTCAATTTAGGTGTAATTAGCCACCAATTTTTTTGTATTTCTTACGATGTGGTTGAGCATCATCACCAAGCTTAGCACGGCGATATGCTTCAAACTCGGTATAGTTACCTGTATAGAACTCTGGTTGCTCATCTTCAAATGACAAGATGTGAGTTGCAATACGGTCAAGGAACCAACGGTCATGCGATACAACCATTACCGTACCAGGGAATACCAAAATTGCATCTTCCAGTGCACGTAAAGTTTCTACGTCCAAGTCGTTTGATGGCTCATCCAGTAAGATAACGTTTGCACCTTGCTGTAAGATTTTTGCAAGTTGTAAACGGTTACGCTCACCACCTGACAATTCACCTACGCGTTTTTGCTGATCTTGGCCTTTAAAGTTAAAGCGACCAATATAAGCACGTGATGCAATTTCATAATCGCCCACTTTCAAGATATCTAAACCGCCAGAAACTTCTTCCCAAACTGTTTTGTTATCATCTAAAGTGTCACGAATCTGACCAACATAAGCAACTTTAACCGAATCACCCAGTGTTACAGTACCGGTGTCAGGTTTTTGCTCGCCTGTCATCATGCGGAATAAAGTCGTTTTACCCGCACCGTTAGGACCTACAATACCGACAATCGCTGCTGGTGGTACCGTAAATGACAAGTTTTCGTAAAGTAAACGGTCACCAAATGATTTACTGATGTTCTCTACTTCAACAACCTTGTTACCTAAACGTGGACCAGGTGGAATATAGATTTCAGAGGTCTCGTTACGCTGTTGGAATTCGCGTGAGTTAAGTTCTTCAAAACGCTCCATACGCGCTTTGTTTTTCTTTTGCTGACCTTTCGCATTTTGACGAACCCATTCAAGTTCTTTTTTCAATGCTTTAGCAAAAGATTCTTCTTGTTTCTGCTCTTGTTCTAAACGAGCATTTTTTTGCTCCAACCAAGAAGTATAGTTACCTTGGTAAGGAATACCATGCCCACGGTCAAGCTCTAAGATCCACTCTGCAACGTTATCAAGGAAATAACGGTCATGCGTAATCGCAACAATTGTACCAGGGAAGTCTTTTAAGAAACGCTCTAACCACGATACAGACTCTGCATCCAAATGGTTCGTCGGTTCGTCAAGAAGTAACATATCTGGTTTAGAGAGCAATAAACGGCAAAGTGCTACACGGCGGCGTTCACCACCTGAAAGCTTACTTACGTCTGCATCCCATGCTGGAAGATTCAAGGCATCTGCCGCGATTTCAAGCTGGTTATTTAAGTTGTGTGCATCCCAAGCATGGATAATTGATTCTAATTTTTCCTGCTCTTTTGCAAGCGCATCAAAATCTGCATCTGGGTCTGCATATTCTGCAAATACCTGATCAAGACGTTCTAAAGCATCTAGAGCTTCACGTACGCCATCTTCAACGTTACCACGAACGTCTTTAGTTGGATCAAGCGGCGGTTCTTGCTCTAAATAGCCGATTTTAATTCCAGGTTGTGCACGAGCTTCACCAGAGAAATCTTTATCTACGCCAGCCATAATACGAAGCAAGGTAGATTTACCCGCACCGTTCAAACCGAGCACACCAATTTTGGCACCCGGGAAAAATGATAAAGAGATGTCTTTTAAGATTTCGCGCTTTGGCGGAACCATCTTAGACACTCGGTTCATCGTATAAATATATTGGGCCACGCAGGACTCCTCAATTGAAAAACCAACAGATCGCAATGAGCGAAAAATAGTAGCTATTATATGCTGAACGCAGCAAAAAAATAAGGCGTGATTAAGTTTAATCGTTTTTTATAACTGATAAATGACGTCAAAATTGTTTCCTGATATAAAAAATGCATGATCTTGAATCATGCATTTTTCGCTTATTACACTGCTTGAAGATGAGCTCTTCTACATAGATTTATTTAATAAAATTATTGACTAACAAATTTTTAACATCATCTACCCGACCCGACATTAACGCTTTAATCGCATAGAGAGAGGTTGAAGAAACCTGATTCAGGTTAGGATCTGGCGGCATTACCAGCTCCATCGGATTGGTATGCACATCGAGTAAAGCAGGACCATCGTGTTTTAAAAAACTTTCCACTGCCTGTTCTAACCCGTTACCATGCGTTATCGTTTGTCCATGCAAACCAATTACGCGAGCAAGCTGACCGAAATCAGGATTGAGCAGGTCAGTATAATGGTCGAGCAAACCTTCCACTTTTTGTTCAAGCTCTACAAAATTGAGCGAACTATTATTAAATACCACAATCTTGATTGGCAGTTTTTCTTGAATTGTGGTGAGCAGATCTCCCAGTAACATGGCTAAGCCACCATCTCCACATAATGCAATGATCTGGCGGTTCGGGAATGCTTTTTGGGCTCCAAGTGCCTGCGGCATGGCATTAGCCATAGTGCCATGTAACAAACTGGTAAAGGTTCGACGTTTTCCATTTACATCAATATGCCTTAATACCCATACCATCGGTGAGCCACCATCTCCGAAGAAAATTGCATCTTGATCTGCATAACGGTTGAGTAAAGACACCAGATATTGTGGATGAATCAGCCCATCTTTACCTACCCGCTCTTCTTTACGTCGTATTTCATCGCTCTCATGTTTCAACGCAAGACAATGATCTAGAAAATCACGCTCATGACGTGTTTCAAGCAGTGGCAATAATGCATCGAGTGTAGATGAAATTTTACCCACGGCACCTAATGTAATCGGATGGCGACGCCCCAAATGGGTCGGATCAATATCAATTTGCAAGATTTTGGCATGGCTTGGATAATACTGTGCCCATGCGAAATCGGTACCTAGCAAGATCAGCAAATCGCAATCCATGAGGGTGTGATAACCCGCTTTATTACCAAAAATACCCGTCATGCCCATATTGTATGGATTGTCGTATTCGACAAAATCCTTAGCACGTGAAGTATGTGCTACAGGAGCTTTTAACTTCTCTGCAAAAGCTACTAGTTGGTCATGCGCATCCTCACACCCAGCACCTGCATAAATTCCAATTCTTTGATGCTGTGAAATCAGGTGAACAATCTGGTTGAGTTCGGACTTATTCGGCAAAATATCGGGATTTGTTTGGCGCGGTACAAAGGGTAGACCCGCCTCAGCCGACGCTGCACTGATATTGGCCGGAACAATAACCACCGCGACACCACGTTTGGTCAGCGCAGCCTGACACGCCATGCTCATAATATGTCTGGCTTGTGAAGGTTGGGTAATCTCTTCACAAAAAACCGAATTTTTTGCATAAACTGATTTAAAATCGACATATTGTGGAAAGTCGACAAATCCTGCCATCTCGGTAGAAATCTGGCTTGCAATCAAAATGACTGGCGCACGATTACGATGCGATTCATACAAACCATTAATGAAGTGTAGGCTTCCTGGCCCACACGATCCTGCACATGCCGTCAAGTGACCACTGAGTAAAGCATCTGTACCTGCTGCAAAACCACCAACCTCTTCGTGGCGCACATGAATCCATTCAATTTTACTCTTAGACATGGAGTCAGTGATATGGTTTAAGGTGTCACCCACAATACCGTAGCAACGTTGAACACCTGCTTGTTCCAGCACCTCAATGATAATATCAGATACTTTTTGAGTACTCATTAGTTCACTTCTCCAGCTTTTTTATCATGAATTGAATTACTTGTGCTTTTATAGTGTTCTTGCGGACGGCAGACCGCCAGTAAGTTTTTGTGGCGTTCTCTCAACTTCATGTAAATTTAATTGAGTGATTCGAAAAAAATAAAAAAAGCTCTTTTATACTTAAAAATGCTGAACTTTACATAAAAATATCTAAATCATGAATAAAGAGTATGCTAAAAAATCTGGATTATTCTTTAACCACTTCGATGATAACAATGTCAAATACATACCGAGACGAAACCTTAGCCATTCACGCAGGCTATACACCTGAAGCAACAACAAAAGCAGTAGCTGTTCCAATTTATCAAACAACTTCATATGCATTTGATAATACCCAACACGGTGCAGACCTTTTCGACTTAAAAGTTCAAGGCAATATTTATACCCGTATTATGAACCCGACCACTGCTGTGCTTGAGCAACGCCTTGCTGCTCTCGAAGGTGGCATTGGTGCTCTAGCTTTAGCATCCGGAATGGCAGCAATTACCTATGCCATTCAAACCATTACTGAGGCGGGAGACAATATTGCTTCAGTCTCAACTTTATATGGCGGTACATACAACTTATTTGCCCATACGCTGCCAAAACAGGGAATCGAAGTTCGCTTTTTCGATTATCAAAAACCCGAAAGCTTACGTAACTTAATAGACGATAAAACTAAGCTTGTTTTTGTCGAGTCAATTGGTAACCCGCTCGGCAATATCATCGATTTAGAAGCAATTTCAAAAATCGCCCATGAATATGGTGTACCTGTCGTTGTCGATAACACGGTTGCCACCCCTGCTTTATTAAAACCATTTCAATATGGGGCTGATATCGTTGTCCATTCGCTTACTAAATATATTGGTGGTCATGGTAATAGTATTGGCGGTGCAATCGTCGATAGCGGTAAATTTCCTTGGGGTAAATATCCAGAACGTTTTAAAGTTTTGAATACACCCGACCCAAGCTATCATGGTGTGAACTATGTCGAAGCATTAGGTGAGGCAGCTTATATTGCACGAGCTCGCGTTGTGCCATTACGCAATACAGGCGCAGCTATTAGCCCGCTCAGTGTTTTCTTAATTTTACAGGGTCTCGAAACTCTAAACTTACGCATTGAACGTCATACTGAAAATGCTCAGAAAATTGCGGAATATTTGCAAAACCATCCGAAAGTAAAATGGGTCAATTACGCAGGCTTAAAAGATCATCCACAACACCAACTTGCGCAAAAATATGTAAAAGGCAAACCTTCTGCAATTTTATCTTTTGGCGTTCAGGATGGCCGTGAAGGCGGTACTCGCTTCATTGATGCATTACAGTTATTTACCCGTCTTGTGAACATTGGCGATGCGAAAAGTTTAGCTTGCCACCCTGCAACCACAACTCACCGCCAGCTCAATGAACAAGAACTAAAAGCTGCCGGCGTAAGTGAAGATATGGTTCGCCTATCTATTGGTATTGAGCATGTAGATGACCTAATTGCCGATTTAGAACAAGCACTTTCATCTGTATAAATTTTAAACTCATCTATCAAGCCTCTGGAATATAGAGGCTTTTTTATTTTTTAAGTCATTTAACCATTGAAAATAATTAATGGATTAGGGTAATAATTTAGAGTTTTTACTCTAAATAAATTGTTAAATTTCATATATTTACACACTAGACAATTTTTAAACATCTATTAAGATAGGGCAATATTTAGGAGTTCATCAGGATGAACCAACGGTTGTAAAAATAAAAATTACATACCGGAATAAATAGCCCCTGCCCCTACTTAGGTAAAATGCTGTGAATAAAAAATTAGAAGCTCTGTTCCAGGAAAAGGTACAAGGTAAAGTCATTTTAGTGACAGGCGCCTCAAGTGGAATCGGTTTAACGATTTCCAATAAACTTGCTGACGCTGGTGCGCATGTTTTACTGGTTGCCCGTACTCAAGAAACATTAGAAGAAGTCAAAGCAGATATTGAAAGCCGTGGCGGTCAGGCATCAATTTTCCCATGTGATCTGAACGACATGGAAATGATTGATCAGGTTTCTAAAGAGATTCTAGCTTCTGTCGATCATATTGATATTTTAATTAATAACGCTGGTCGTTCTATTCGTCGTGCTGTTCATGAGTCTTATGACCGTTTCCACGACTTTGAGCGTACCATGCAATTAAACTACTTTGGCGCTGTGCGTTTGGTTCTTAATATTTTACCGCACATGATTCAACGTAAAGACGGACAAATTATTAATATTAGCTCGATTGGTGTATTGGCAAACGCAACACGCTTCTCGGCTTATGTCGCTTCTAAAGCTGCACTTGATGCATTTAGCCGTTGTCTATCTGCCGAAGTTCATGCACATAAAATTGCAATCACCTCAATTTATATGCCTTTAGTGCGTACTCCTATGATTGCGCCAACTAAAATTTATAAATATGTACCGACTCTATCACCTGAACAAGCAGCGGACTTAATTGCTTATGCGATTGTGAAACGTCCGAAACGTATTGCCACAAACTTAGGCCGTTTAGCTTCTATGACGTATTCGGTAGCACCTGGCATCAACAACATGTTTATGTCGATTGGTTTCCGTCTATTCCCAAGTTCAGATGCAGCAAAAGGTAAAAAGACTGAGAAACTAAATTGGGCACAAAAAGCTTATGCACGTCTTTTCCCTGGTGAGCATTGGTAATCCGCCATATTAAGGTTATTTAAAAATAAAAAAGCGCCTCTCATTAGGCGCTTTTTTATTAATCTTCTTTAAGCATCTAAAAACTCAACATGCCCTGTTTTAACATCATAAATCGCACCAATAATTGCAATCTCACCACGATCTAGCAGATCTTTCAGTACTGTGCTGTTATTAATAATATATTGAATATTGTAGTGAACATTCATTGCTGTCACCTGATTAATAAAAGCTTTGTTTAACTCACGTGGCTGCATAATGTCATATACACTTTCTACCGAACGCATGAGTGGGCCAAGCACATATTGAATATGCGGCATCTCTTTGACATCAGAAACTTGCTTTTGCTGTAAACGTAGCTGACATGCACTGGTCACTGCACCACAGTCTGTATGACCTAAAACTAAAATGACTTTTGAACCTTTTGCCTGACAAGCAAACTCAAGTGAGCCAAGTACTTTTTGACCTGCAATATTACCGGCAATCCTTAAACTAAATAGATCACCAATACCCACGTCAAAAATCATTTCAGTTGGAGCCCGAGAGTCCATACATCCTAAAACAGCCGCAATCGGGTGCTGACCTTCATCTGCGGTGACACGAATTTGACGGTAAATATCACGTTGTAAACGTTCATTTTTTACAAAGCGTTCATTACCTTCTTTAAGTAGAGTAACGACCTGCTGCGGACTTAATTTGCGCTGTAGATCTCTCGTACTAATGTAAATATCCAAAACTGCATCATCCACCTCTTCATAGTGCTGCTTAAATCCAATAAGCTTAAGATCGACTTGGCGTTTAACTGCCGTCTCATTTTGATAGTCTTGAATGACCTGATAGATATCGGGATCAATCGAATCACATTGAGTGGCATCAATAATCAACTGCTGATCTTTATGAACATGCTCTAATGCAGAAATGAGCGCTGAACGATTCAGAAAAGTGACCTGTGATGGAAGCTCAATACGCGTCACAATTCCATGTAAATGCTTTTCTTTATATACGCGAACTCCTTTATTAAAGTTGCCATACAAAATAAATGCACTACTGGTAAATAGACCTACCAAAATTCCGGTTAACAAGTCTGTCAGTAAAATTGCAACGAGAGTGATAATGAAAGGTAAAAACTGTTTCCAGCCTTTTTGATAAAGCTGTTTAAATAATTTTGGATGAGTCAGTTTAAAACCAGTCACAATTAAAATCGCTGCGAGTGCAGACAATGGAATCATGTTCATGAGTTGAACAAAGAATAAAACTGCTAGAAGCAATAATATGCCGTGAATAATCGTTGAATATTTACTCCGCGCCCCTGTATTGGCATTTACAGAACTACGGACAATGACTGAAGTCACTGGCATTCCGCCAATTAAACCTGAAACAATATTCCCCGCACCTTGCGCCCACAGTTCACGATTAGGTGGAGATGAACGCTTTTGAGGGTCAAGTTTGTCTGCGGCTTCTAAGTTTAGTAATGTCTCTAAAGACGCCACGATCGCGAGTGTAATTGCTCCGGTATAAATCAATGGTTCAGCCAGATAGCTAAAGTCTGGAAAAACCAATACCTCTTCTGGTGCTTGTAATATATTTGGTAGTTGAATCAAATTATTGGTTTGGACTGCCCAAGATGAACCAATATTCATTAAAACAAAATTTAAAACTGCAGCAATGACCACAGCAATTAAAGCTGAAGGTAGTGCTAATTTTTTAAGTGGGCTGCTGTCCCAAGCTAAAATTAAAAATAAGCTCAGCAGTCCAATCAACGCCGCGCCAGTGTCAAACTTTTGGATAAGCGTATCTGGTGTAGCAGTCCAAACGTCTTTCCATGAAAAATCAGTCAACCCAAATAAATACGGTAGCTGAGTCACAATAAGAATGGCACCAATGGCAGCCAGTAATCCTAAAATGACATTGTTTGGAATAAAGTTGGCAAAAAAACCTAACTTAAATACACCAAACAGAATTTGTAAAATTCCTGCAAATACAATACACAATAAAAAGGCGGCATAATTGCCGCCTAATTGATCGAGTTGTACAAGGATGACCGCAGTCAACCCTGCTGCTGGGCCAGAGACACTGATGTGAGAACCACTCAGCAGGCCAACAATAATTCCACCAACAATCCCGGCAATAATACCAGAAATGATTGGAGCGCCTGAGGCTAAGGCAATACCCAAACATAAGGGTAAGGCCACGAGAAATACGACCACTCCCGAAAGGAGATCGTTTAAATGAAATCTATTTTTCAGTTCTAAAGCCGGCATAAAAATAACCATTTATAATATAAAAAAACAATCAATTTTTAATGTAACTGCCTGAAAGTGAGGAACTTACTTCAAGGCTCTATCGATATTGTCTGACATCGGGAAAGGGTTAAAGTTGAGTTATGCTATAACGTTGTATAGTTGATTGTAGATTTCACACCGTTTTTGTTGATCTTAAGATTCACCTCATCTTTACCACTGCGATTTCTGAAAAACCGAATTTCACAATTTCTAAAGCAAACTTTAAAAATAATAAAAAACCTCCCGTTTGGGAGGTTTTTTTAGATGTTCTAAAGGCTCTTATTTAGAACCTTTAATTCCTGCTTGTAGTAACAATGCACCAAAACCACCAATTTTTTGTTCTTGTGGTTTTTCTTGTTTGCTACGTTGTGGACGTTCAACCTGATCTTTACGTGGTTGTTGAGGACGCTTACCTTGCGGCTTACGCTCAGAACGCTGTTCGTTATTTTGCTCACGACGCGGTGGACGCTGTGCCTTAACAGGCGCGGCACCTTCTGCACGCATACTCAAGTTCACACGGTTACGCTCAGCATCAACTTGCATCACACGCACTTGTACGATTTGACCTGGTTTTACCACTTTATGCGGATCAGAAACGAATTCATTCGCTAATTCAGAAATATGAACTAAACCATCTTGGTGTACGCCAATATCAACAAAGGCACCAAAATTCGTCACGTTCGTTACAACGCCTTCAAGCTGCATACCTTCAGTCAACTGAGCAACTTCAGTAATGTCTTCACGGAATTTAGCTGTGCGGAATTCTGGACGTGGGTCACGTCCTGGTTTTTCAAGTTCTGCTAAAACATCCTGAATAGTCGGCAAACCGAATTTGTCATCAACAAACTCTTCTGCTTTCACCTGACGAATAATTTCAGTATTACCAATAATGTCTTTAACAGTTGTCGCTTTTGCTGCAACAATTTTCTCGACAAGACCATAACTTTCAGGGTGAACAGCAGAAGCATCTAAAGGTTCAGAACCATTTTGAATACGTAAGAAACCAGCTGCTTGTTCAAAAGTACGCTCGCCTAAACGTGGTACGCTTTTCAACGCTTGACGGTTATCAAAACGGCCATGCTCTTTACGGTATTCAACGATTTGCTGAGCAATTGCTTTGTTTAAACCTGCAATGTAAGCCAAGATTGCTGGTGAAGCAGTATTTACATCAACACCAACAGCGTTCACACAGTCTTCTACCACTGCATCAAGCGTTTTTGCTAAACCAGTTTGATTTACATCGTGTTGATACTGACCTACACCAATCGATTTCGGGTCAATCTTCACAAGTTCAGCAAGTGGGTCTTGTAAACGGCGCGCAATAGATACTGCGCCACGAATTGAAACATCAAGCTCTGGAAGTTCTGCTGCAGCAAGTTCACTTGCAGAGTAAACAGATGCACCTGCTTCGCTTACAGTCACACGTGTTAATTTAAGGTCTGTATTTGCAGCCATCATTTCTGCAACTACAGCTTCTGTTTCACGGCTCGCCGTACCGTTACCAATCGCAATAAGCTCGACATTATATTCACGGCATAGACGTGCAAGCTCAGCAATAGAGCCTTCTTTGTCTTCTTTAGGCGCAAATGGGTAAATCGTGCTGTGAGCAAGTACATCACCAGCATCGCTTACAACAGCCAATTTCACACCAGTACGAATACCAGGGTCAACACCCAAAGTCGTACGACTACCCGCTGGTGCAGATAACAATAAATGACGAAGGTTTTCAGCAAATACCTGCATTGCTTCTGCTTCGGCAGCAAGACGTTTTTCTGTCAGTAATGAATGCTCGATTTGAGGACGAACTTTACCTAACCAGAATAATTTTGCAGTTTGCTTTAAGAAATCTTGACGAGTTTGTGGCTGAACTTGATCTAGGTTGTATTCAGTTTCAATACGTGCCAATGGTGCATCATCTTCACCATCTACTTTTAAACCAAGTACGTTTTCTTGACGACCACGTAACATTGCCAATAAACGATGAGAAGGTAATTTGTTGAGGCCTTCAGAAAATTCAAAGTAATCGCGGAACTTTTTGCCCACTTCTTTCTTTTCTTCAGAAGCAACAGTACTTTTTAGCACTGCTGTTTTTGCAAAAGTCGCTTTTAATTCTGTAGTCAGCGCAATATTTTGTGCCCAATCATCAATCAAAATATGCTGGATTGCATCTAACTGACTTTCAACGTCCGGATAGTCTTCATGACTAAAACCAGCTAATGCTTCTGTCGGATCAATTTGTTCTGAAATAATTTTTTCGGCAATTGGCCCCAGACCCGCTTCTTTCGCCTTGAAAGACTTGCTCGTACGTTTAGGACGGTACGGCGCATAAATTTCTTCTAAAGCATTTTTTGTTTCGGCTGCATTCACCCGCGCCAACAAGTCATCATTCAATTTATTCTGTTCTTGCAATGACTGAATGACCTTTTCACGGCGCTCATATAAATCACGTAAATACGCTAAACGAGTATCTAATTGGCGTAACTGCGTATCATCTAAACCTTGTGTTACTTCTTTACGGTAACGGGCAATGAATGGAACACTGGCACCTTCATCAATTAAGCGGATGGCAGCTTCTACTTGGTTTGGACGTACGGCAAGCTCACTTGCCAACTGCTGAACTAAGTCAGTCATCGTGTTTGATCCCACAAGGATAAAGTTTAAAAGCACTGATTATAAAGACCAAGACTATAAAATCCACACTTGTTTGCGTATTCAAAACGTTTTTTTGTATTGACTGTGAATTTTTCACATTCTTTACTTCATAAAAAACGTTTTAGCTATTCATTTTGGTCTTCAAACCCATATTTTACTTTTTAAAAAATCTGAAATTTATAGGATATCCGTTAAGTAAAATGAAATTTTTAATATAAATTACGAGAAAATGAACATATTGATACAGTATCAGAATGAACAAAATTATAGTTTTTCTTATCTGTCTAAATAGATTATTAAGCTTTAATATTTGAATCAGTTCTCAACCTCTTAGAAAATAAGCTTTAAAAAGCAGCGTTGATTTTTAAAATAATCTATTTGAAACAATTATTTATTAAAATTTAATCGAATAGAATTTAACGAGTGACCGAATGCTTGGTTTTTTCTTTAAGGCTTTGCTAAATTATGGGCATAAGATGTTGTTTTTTGGTTTCAAGCCCCTACGAAAATTGTAATTTTGAGCAAATTGATACATAGTCTTAACAAGAACATCGGCATTATACTGAGGGCTTGTTGGCAATAAGCCTAACCGATCCAATAATATATAAATTATGACTTTAAAAGGGAGTACATCATGAGTTTAGTTGTACCTGCTGAACATCCTGAAACCGTACATAACGAAACGGATCGTGTCGAACGCATTTTAGTGGTCGATGACGATGTGCGTTTACGTACCCTCTTGCAACGTTTTTTGGAAGATAAAGGCTTTGTTGTAAAAACTGCCCACGATGCCTCACAAATGGATCGTTTATTACAACGTGAGTTATTTTCACTTATCGTACTCGACTTTATGTTGCCCGTTGAAGATGGTTTAAGTATCTGTCGTCGTTTACGTCAGTCAAACATTGATACACCTATTATTATGCTAACTGCACGTGGTAGCGACTCTGACCGTATTGCTGGTCTTGAAGCTGGTGCAGATGACTATTTACCGAAACCATTCAACCCAAATGAGCTTTTAGCACGTATTCGCGCAGTATTACGTCGTCAGGTTCGTGAAGTTCCGGGTGCTCCAAGCCAACAAGTTGAAGTGGTTAGCTTTGGTCCATGGTCTTTAGATTTATCTACACGTACGCTTACTCGTGAAGGACAAATCGTTACTTTGACCACGGGTGAATTTGCCGTATTGAAAGCATTGGTACAGCATCCACGTGAACCGTTAACGCGCGACAAACTTATGAACTTGGCTCGTGGCCGTGAATGGGGTGCAATGGAGCGCTCAATTGATGTTCAAGTGTCTCGTCTACGTCGTTTAATTGAAGATAACCCAGCACGCGCACGTTATATTCAAACGGTATGGGGTGTAGGTTATGTATTTGTTCCAGATGGTGCTGAATAAGCTTGAGATAAATTAGAGTGAGTTTAGAGCCAATACCACCGCAAAACTTTACCGACTACGTTGCGTATTCAGAGCGTAAACGGACGAGATGGGAACGTTTTCTCGACAAAATTAAGCCACGTTCTGCTGCCATGCGTACCACAATTTTGGTACTGCTGGTGGTGTTCTTTAGCCTCTTTATGTCATTGTGGTTTTTTTGGCGAACCCTCTATTTACCCGAAATTCAACAGCATGCCCGTTATTTGGCTGTTGAACTCGAGCTAGTGAACAACCCTAATATTCGTATTTTTCATCGTGATACCGAAGTTGATGTTGATACTTGGTTGCGTAATCGGGTTGGCATTGAATATATAACCGACCCTAAAGAGTATCCAAGCGTTCGCGATAAAGTCATTGCGGAGTTTTTTACCAACCAAGTTGAACAAAAACTTGCAAATGAAATCGGCGCAAAAGACGTTACAGTTTACTTCCAGTTTAAACCTAGCCCACGCATCTGGATTCAAACACCAGAAATGCATGGCAATTGGGTTCGTGAGCCTTTAAAAACCTATGCAAACTATAGTCCTGAGCTATTAATTGGTTGGGTTGTGGGTGTGCCATTAGTTTCGGCCATCATTATTTTAATTTTGATTCGTCAAATGAACCGCCCATTACGTCGTTTGCAAAATGCCGCCAACGAATATAGTAAGTCTGGAACAGCACCATATTTAGATACTAACCATGGCCCTTTAGAAATTCGCCAGGTAAACCAAGCATTTAACCGCATGGTGTATACACTTGAGCAGACCGAGCGTGAAAGACGGATTATGCTAGCGGGTATTTCACACGATTTAAGAACCCCGCTTACACGTATTCGTTTAACCGCTGAAATGTTACCTGATGAATTTCTACGTGAAGGTTTGGTCTATGATGTAGATGATATGGATGCAATTTTGAATCAGTTCATCTCGTATATGCGGGATGGTTCAGATGAAGAATTAAAAGACACCAATATCAATATATTATTGCAAGAATTAATTGTTCAATTTAAACCGCTTGATATTCGTTTTGAGGTGCAAGATGTTCCGATTATTCCTGCACGTAGCCTTTCTTTAAAACGTCTGATTGCCAACCTCATTAATAACGCAAAACGTTATGGTGCGGAGCCAATCGAACTCAGTGCAAAAGTTGAAAATGAACATATTTTAATTACGGTTGCCGACCATGGTGAAGGCATTCCAGAAGATCAGATTGAAGAATTAATGCAACCATTTGTAAGAGGTAACTCTGCTAGGACCATTCAAGGCAGTGGTTTAGGCCTTGCAATTGTTAAACGTATTGTCGACATTCATCAAGGTGAAATTCAAATTCATAACCGTGAACAAGGCGGTTTAGAAGTAATTATTTCATTACCTATTCCAAAACCAGCGGCCGAAGAAAACACAACGCCAAATCCTTTGGAAAAAATTAAACAAACTTTAAGTGAGCGCTTCTAATTTGATCAATTGATCATTTAAAGCGCTATTTTAAAATTTATTAAATACTAAATAAATCAATACATTAAAATTCATAAAATAAATTTATACCGCCATTTATTTAAAAAATTAGACCTTAGCCTAACACCTATGCACTTTTCATTTTTTCATAGCTAAAATCCGGTATGTTTTGACAATATTGAGGATGTCCAATGTCTTTAAGTCGTATTCGCCTAGCTTCTCTTCATGACAAGGTCATCAGTGCTGAACAAGCTGCGCAATTCATCGAAAATGGAATGACTGTTGGTATGAGTGGTTTTACTCGTGCTGGCGAAGCTAAAGCTGTTCCTCAAGCACTTGTAGAGCTTGCAAAAAAGAATCCGTTAAAAATCACATTAATTACGGGTGCTAGCTTAGGTAATGACTTAGACAAACAACTCACGGAAGCAGGTGTTTTATCTCGTCGTATGCCATTTCAGGTAGACAACACTTTACGTCGTGCGATTAACAACGGCGAAGTTATGTTCATTGACCAACATTTATCAGAAACTGTTGAGCAAATGCGTAACCAGCAACTTAAACGTCCAGATGTTGCGGTGATTGAAGCAATTGCAATTACTGAAGATGGCGGCATTATTCCAACAACTTCTGTAGGTAATTCTGCAAGTTTCGCAATTTTTGCCGAAAAAGTTATTGTTGAAATCAATACCTCTTTAAGCGAAAGCTTTGAAGGTTTGCACGACATCTATATTCCAACTTACCGTCCAACACGTACGCCAATTCCATTAACAAAAGTGGATGAGCGTATTGGTACAACAGCCATCCAGATCGATCCTGCAAAAATTGTAGGTATTGTCTTTAACGATACACATGACTCACCATCAACAGTCACTCCTCCAGATGAAGAGACTCAAGGCATCGCAAATCACCTGATTGCTTTCTTTGAAAAAGAAGTTGCTGAAGGCCGTTTACCTAAGAACCTTGGTCCATTACAAGCAGGAATCGGTTCAATTGCCAATGCAGTATTAACAGGTTTAAAAGATTCTAATTTTGAAGACCTCATCATGTACTCAGAAGTGCTACAAGACTGTACTTTTGAACTCATTGATGCAGGCAAAATGAAGTTTGCTTCTGGTAGCTCAATTACCCTTTCAGCTAAATGTGGTGAGAAAGTTTTTGGCAATATCGAAGCTTACAAAGACAAATTAGTACTTCGTCCACAAGAAATTTCGAATCACCCTGAGCTTGTACGTCGTTTAGGTATTATCGGCATTAACACTGCACTTGAGTTTGATATTTACGGCAACGTAAACTCAACTCACGTATGTGGTACTAAAATGATGAATGGTATCGGTGGTTCAGGCGACTTCGCTCGTAATGCTCACTTGGCAATTTTTGTGACCAAATCAATTGCTAAGGGTGGCGATATCTCTTCTATCGTGCCAATGGTAAGCCACGTTGACCACAGTGAACACGACGTTGATATTTTAGTAACAGAGCAAGGTTTAGCAGACTTACGTGGTTTAGCACCTCGTGAACGTGCTCGCGCTATTATTGATAACTGTGTACATCCGCTTTACCGTGATGCACTGAACGACTACTTTGATCGTGCATGTGCCAAAGGTGGTCATACTCCTCATTTACTTCGTGAAGCATTGTCTTGGCATGCAAACTTCGAAGAAACGGGTCAAATGCTTCAAGCGGCACCTGTTGCAAAATCAGCGTAAGCAATATTTTTAATTTAAGCACTCCTACGGGGGTGCTTTTTTATTTGTTTAAATTATTCACAAACTACTGCTCAATTGCGTATTTTTATTTTATCTTTTCAATACATCAAAACAAAAAGTAGAAATCCATATGTTTATTATTCGTCAATTTACAAATGCAGATCTGGATGATGTGGTCAATTTATGGGAAAGCTGCGACCTAACCCGTCCATGGAATAATCCTGAAACCGATATATTTAGAAAAGTCTCACAACAGGATGATTTGTTTTTGGTTGCAATTAAAGATGAGCAATTGATTGGCACGCTCATGGGCGGCTATGACGGTCATAGAGGCTGGATTAACTATTTGGCTGTTCATCCCCACCAACAACGCTTAGGAATCGCTACAGCGCTTGTTCAGCAGCTTGAAAAGCGCCTTATCGCTCGCGGCTGCCCAAAACTTCAATTATTGGTACGTAAAGACAATCTAAATGTGCTGAACTTTTACGAACAGCTCGGTTATGACGAAGTAGAAGCCATATGTTTAGGAAAACGACTCATTAATGATAGTCCTCACGACTAAAGACAAATTTCAGTTGAGCCATTTCTAGAAAGTTCAAACATTGTTGGGGATAACTGAGTTTGCTTGTGGATAAAATGAGATTTATACACAAGTGAAGTCTTAATATTTTTGATTAAATAAGCATGAAAAAGCCCCATACTTTAAAGTATGGGGCTTTTTCGAATATGGTGGCGAGACCCAGGATCGAACTGGGGACACACGGATTTTCAATCCGTTGCTCTACCTACTGAGCTATCACGCCGATGGCCTGTATTAAGCCGCATCTCAGAACAATAGTCAACAATTATCCTGAGTTTCTGATTTAAATGAGTATTTTTTATACTTAAAAAAAATCCCTGATGGGATCAGGGATTGAAAACACAAATAATGGTGGCGAGACCCAGGATCGAACTGGGGACACACGGATTTTCAATCCGTTGCTCTACCTACTGAGCTATCACGCCGAAGTGGGCGTATTAAACAATGTTTATAAGAAGACGTCAAGCAACTTCCGTATTTTTTGTAACAAGTGTTTAATTTTAAATCACAAGTACAGTAAAAATAGAATTTTAGCTATGCAATTTACCAATATGCGCTAAGCAGCGATGAATGGCACCACAGCCTGGCTCAAAAATTTTAACGCCTTTTGATTCTTCTATACGACAAGCTTCTTCTACCAAGCGCTCAGCTACCCCACGACCACGGTTAGCAGGGTGCACAACAATATATTCAAGTACCTTGCTTTCGCCTTGTCCTGAGCACCAGATTGCACCTATAATTTTGGTGTTAAATTCGGCAGTGTATAGCGTGGTATACTGCTGTAAATCTTGTTCAAGTTGTTCAATCGCATCGTGCCCGTCACCAAACTCCGGACTTGTGTCATACAGTCGCTCAAGCTGATCGCGGATCTCTGAATTATCTAGAGAACTATAAGCATGTACGGTAATAGGCATTGATTAACCCTCCTGAGCAAACTATGATGCTGTCACGAATTCGTCACAGCGAAATTGTCGTTAACATCCAATCATTTTTGACGTTTTTTGAGGAACGTGTCCATGACGCAACGTATCAGTGAAGTGGTTAGAAATACCAATGAAACCAAAATTCGAGTTCGTTTAAATCTCGATGGTACTGGTCAAGGCACACTAAACACCGGAGTTCCATTTTTAGACCATATGATTGATCAAATCAAGCGACATGGCTTATTTGATATCGATATTCATTGTGATGGAGACCTCGAGATTGACGATCACCATACCGTAGAGGACTGCGGTATCACGCTTGGACAGGCTTTTGCACAAGCTTTAGGTGATAAAAAAGGTTTACGTCGTTATGGTCATTTTTATGCACCATTAGACGAAGCTTTATCTCGTGTCGTTGTAGATTTATCTGGTCGTCCGGGTTTATTTATGGATATTCCATTTACTCGCGCACGTATCGGCACATTTGATGTGGATTTATTTTCCGAGTTTTTCCAAGGTTTCGTAAACCACGCGCTTATGACCTTACATATTGATAACTTGAAAGGTAAAAATAGCCACCATCAAATCGAGAGTGTATTTAAAGCACTAGCGCGTGCTTTACGTATGGCATGTGAAATTGATCCACGTGCTGAAAACACGATTGCATCGACAAAAGGTAGCCTCTAATGACACGTATCGCGTTACTTGATTATGGCATGGGCAATCTACACTCAGCTGCTAAAGCACTTGAGCATGTAGGCGCTACAGTCGATGTAACTAACGACCCAAAATTAATTGCACAAGCCGATAAAATTGTTTTCCCGGGTGTTGGGGCAATGCGTGACTGTATGCAAGGCATGCGTGAAGCAGGTATTGATGAAGTCGTACGCAACGCTGCTTTTAATAAACCTGTGCTTGCAATTTGTGTAGGCATGCAAGCGCTTCTACAAAGCTCTGAAGAAAATGGCGGTGTAGATGCCTTAGGTATTTTTGAAGGTGTCGTCAAACACTTCCCTCAAATGGAAGGTTTAAAAGTCCCACATATGGGCTGGAACCAAGTTCACCAAATGGACCCAAGCCATCCAATGTGGAACAACATTGAACAAGATGCTCGCTTCTACTTTGTACACAGCTACTATGTTGAACCTAAAGATGAAAACCTTGTGGCTGCAACATGCGAATATGGCGTGAACTTCTGTACGGCAATTCACAAAGATAATTTATTTGCGACTCAATTCCACCCAGAGAAAAGCCATACTGCGGGTTTACAGCTACTTAAAAACTTTGTGGAATGGAATATTTAATTCGATTCAAAAACTAAAACAGATCAGGTCTAGATGGCCTGATCTGTTTTTTTATTTATAATAACAAGCAATCATTTATAGAATGATATTTTATTCAACAAAATATTGAATATTCATACTTTTAAATAAAACCAAATGATTAGGATAAACACAATGAATTCACCTTTTGAAAATCAGCCACTTCAGCAAGATTCGCCCTTTAAGGCAAATGGACGTTTTGGACGACTCTCTTATGCTGCTTGGACCTTCCTATTTACGTTAACCCTCGCTGCTGTTGTTCTACTTATTATTTTTACTTTCGGTCTTACACAAAATGAGGGCACCCCAGGTTTTACTGCGCCGGGCATCATCGCTATTGCCATTCTATATATCGTCGGTATTTATATTAGCTTCGTATTTACTGTTCGCCGTTTGCATGACTGTAATAATACAGGTTGGTTATCTTTACTCATGCTCGTACCAGTCGTGAATATTGGCCTTGCCGTTTATTTATTTTGTGCAAAAGGAACTGAAGGCCCTAATGATTATGGACCGAAGCGTCCAACGCCAAGCTGGGAACGTGTTTTAGGTTGGATTTATATTGCGCTTATTCCACTTGCAGTCATTTTTGCTATTGTTGCCACAATCATGGCTCCTACCTATGAAGGCTATGTTGAAAAAAGCGAAAGCGTTATCATTGGGTCCCCATCTCAGTCTCAATATTTTTTTAAAGTTTCCTAAAGCCTAGTTCTCTAGGCTTTATTCATATATAAAGGGAATAGCTCAATTTATTTGTACGCTGTTAAATATGTCCGAAGCCCCGTCCCTCCTTGATAAAGCCTCTATTCAGCAGCTTCCACCTTTTAAAAATCTTAACCACCAAAATATTGTGGTGATTGAAAATATTGAGCAATGCAAAACTATTGAAGAAGAATTAAAAGCAGCGATCTTTTTAGGATTTGATTCCGAATCTAAACCGACATTTCGAGTGGGCGAAGTCTCGACAGGTCCACACTTAATTCAACTTGCCACTGAACATAAAGCCTATTTATTTCATGTAAATTCATCGACTTTAAAATTTTTACAACCTATTTTATCGAACCAAAAACAACTTAAAGTCGGCTTTGGTCTTAAAAATGATAAGCACATTTTTCATAAAAAAGGCATTAAGCTGGAAAGTTGTGTCGACCTCACCAAAAGTTTTAGTCACTTTGGTTTTAAACACCAAATGGGTGTACAAAAAGCTGTAGCACTGTTGTTTGGACAATATCTTGCAAAGTCAAAGAAAGTCGGAACATCAAATTGGGCACAAAAGCCACTTACATCACAACAAATCAGTTATGCCGCCGCTGATGCTTATGCTGCCTTACTAGTATTTTTAGAGCTGCGTAAACAAAACCTATTACCGGCTCACATTTCACAAACGATTCAAACCGCACTTCATACGTAAAGTTATAAAAGTCTTTTCTAAGGCTTAGCGATTGATCAATACTTTGCTAAGATGTGCACAATTTCATAAACATGATGAAGCAAGGAGCGAAAGCATGCTAATCATTCCAGCAATTGACCTGAAAGATGGTAAATGTGTGCGTTTAAAACAAGGGCGTATGGAAGACGATACCGTTTTCTCTGACGATCCGGTTGCAACTGCCCAGCATTGGGTAAATGAAGGCGCACGTCGTTTGCATTTGGTCGATTTGAATGGTGCTTTCGCAGGTACGCCTATCCATAAACCTGTTGTTGAAGCAATTGCTAAAGCTCAGCCAGAGTTACCAATTCAAATTGGTGGTGGTATTCGCTCATTAGAAACAATTGAACACTACTTAGAAGCTGGCGTGACTTTTGTCATTATCGGGACTAAAGCAGTTCAAGAGCCAGAATTTGTAGAAGAAGCTTGTAAACGCTTTGCAGGTCACATCATTGTTGGTATTGATGCCATGAATGGTATGGTTGCAACTGACGGTTGGGCAAATGTTACCGACGTAAAAGCAACTGATTTAGCAAAACGTTTTGCAGATGCTGGCGTATCTAGCATTGTTTATACCGATATTGCGCGCGACGGCATGATGCAAGGTGTAAACGTTGAGCAAACTGTCAACTTGGCTCAATACTCAGGTTTACCAGTGATTGCTTCAGGTGGGGTAACGAACCTTGATGATGTTCGTAACTTAAAAGGCAAGCCAGGCATTTTAGGTGCGATTACAGGCCGCGCAATTTATGAAGGTACTTTAAACCTTCGTGAAGCTCAGCTTTTGTTAGATGAAAACCGTCTTTAATTTTTAAGATGTAAAAAAAAAAAGAGCCTGTTTAGGCACTACTGTCCCATAGTTTGCTCTAAATAAAAAAACCTGAGTCTAAATAGTTAAAATATGAGTGCAAACAAACACTTTAACTATAAAGGACTCAGGTTTTGTCACATCAGAATACCGTATTTCATCAATTACTCAAACCCATTCTAAGACAAGATTTTGAACGTCTGGCTAAACTGCACCACTCTGGGCAAAAATTAAGATCAGCCACCCGCTGGGATCAGTTTGTTGCCATATTGATGTCCCAACTTTCTTGTCGGCAAAGCTTAAGAGACATTCAATCCAATCTCGAATCCCAGCAGGAAAAGCTCTATCATCTTGGCGCGAAGAGAATTGCGCGAAGCACCTTAGCAAGACTCAACGAAGAACAGCCCGCCAGCCTGTATCAGCAATTGTTCACACAGCTGCTTCAGCGCTGTGAAAACTCTAAAACTGCACATAAATTTAGATTCAAAAATCCGCTGTATTCACTAGATGCCAGTCATATTGATCTTTCACTGTCATTGTGCGCATGGGCAAAAGTGCATGAATCCAAAGCCAGTATTAAACTCAGTGTTGGCTTAAATCACAGCAATACCATTCCTGAATTTGTAGCGCTTGGGGATGGTATTGAAAATGATATGGTGCAAGGCAGAGCATTTAAATTTCCTGCTGGCAGCATTATCGTCTTTGATAAAGGATATGTTGATTATCAATGGTTTGCTCAGTTGACACTTCAGAACGTCAGCTTTGTAACCCGGCTACGCCCAAAGACAGTTTATCAAGTTAAATCAAGCCGCAGCGTATTAGCGACTAAAGGGATTATTGCGGATGAATGTATTGAATTGAGCAGTGCGTATGCCAAGAAAAGAGGCGCACCTGAATTATTAAGACGTATAGAGTTTTATGATACAGATAAGAAAAGAACATTCGAATTTCTGAGCAACAACTTTCATCTGGCAGCATCCACCATTGCTGCAATTTATAAAGACCGCTGGAAGATTGAGTTATTCTTTAAAGCCATCAAGCAGAATTTAAAACTGAAGTCATTTCTAGGTCGAAGCCGCAATGCGATACAAACGCAAATATGGATTGCATTAATCGCCTATTTGCTGGTGAACTTCGCTAAACACATGGCACAAGAAGAATGGAGTATTCAGCGTTTATTGAGAATTATTCAGGTCAATTTATTTGAAAGGAAACTTTTAAGGTCACTCTTTGTGCCTGATAAAAAATGGCGAAAACAAGAAGAACCTCAATTGAGGTTCTTCTTGTGATATTTGTGGGACAGCAGTGCCTGTTTAGGCTCTTTTTATTGCTGATATGAAAAATATATTCCTAATCAATACACCACATTACGAATAAATTTAAGCACTTGATTACCACTATTAATATAAGTGTAAGTTACTGAACTGGCATATATAATTGAAGAACCGGCAGCTATGGTTTTTGAGCTATCTGCAAATTGTATGGTTAGCTCACCTTCTAATACATAAATAAGCTCTTGCCACCCTTCTGGGTCTGCTTCAGCAATATAAGACTCCCCTACTGCCAATGACCACGTCCAAAGCTCAACTTGGCTGTGGGATGGAACTGAAGCCAGTAAAGTTGCTTTGCTTTCTTCTTTTTCGCCTTGCCAAGCAAGTACATTAACCAAGGCATGTTCTTTATGCTCTGGTGCACTTACAATCGTTCTAAAGTTTACGCCCAACACTATCGCAATCGCATCGAGCTTAGCTAGGCTGATATTGACTTGTCCTGTCTCTAAAGCAGCAATAGTACGTCTACTTACACCCGCCTGGTCTGCTAATTCCTGTTGGCTTAAACCACGCTCATCTCTTAATGAACGGATATTTGTGCCTACGTGCTGTAAAACGGTACTCGACTGGCTCATAGAATAGGTCAGCAAAGAAAATTTGAGCAATATATTGCACAAAACAGAAGAATAGCGCAATATGTGCAGTATATTGCACAATTCATTCTAATTTTGAGTATGTCACCAATTTCTTTGAGTTCAAGCAAAGCCCCACAGTTAGCACTCGTTTTGATTACTATGATTTGGGGCGGAACATTTCTTACAGTGCAATATGCACTGAATTTTACATCGCCTATGTTTTTTGTAGGCTGCCGCTTTGCTGTAGCAGCACTAACGTTATTGCTTATTTCATTCAAAAGCATGAAAGGCGTTACGTTAAAAGACTTAGGTGCTGGTAGTGTGATTGGTCTAGTGATTGTAGGCGGCTATGGAACTCAAACAATTGGCCTGCAAACCATTCCGAGTAGTGAATCGGCTTTTTTAACGGCGCTTTATGTTCCGCTTGTTCCTATTTTAATGTGGCTCATCTTTAGAAAGACACCACATGTCATGACTTGGGTGGGAGCAGCTCTAGCTTTTACTGGTCTTGTTTTATTGACAGGAAATGGTTTTGAGCAAATTTCATTAAGTTTTGGGCAGCTTTTAACAGTACTCGGATCACTTGCGATTGCTTTGGAAATTATTTTTATTAGTTACTTTGCTGGAAAGGTAAATTTACGCCGTGTAACCATCATTCAGCTCGCTGTCGCGTCTCTACTTTCTTTTGCCATTATGCCTATGGTGGGTGAACATACAATTCCAGCATTTTCATGGCCGCTTGTACTGACAGCTGTTACATTAGGTTTAGCAAGCGCACTGATTCAATTTGTAATGAACTGGGCTCAGCGTATGGTTGACCCTTCACGTGCTGCAATTATTTATGCAGGAGAACCTGTTTGGGCAGGAATTATTGGCCGAATTGCAGGTGAGCGTTTACCAGTTATTGCTCTTTTTGGCGGTGCTTTAGTGGTGTTAGGTGTTTTAGTTAGTGAGTTAAAACTTAAGTTACCCATTAAAAAAACTAAAAGAATTCGAGAATAAAAAAAGAGAGCTTAACGCTCTCATTTTTATTTATTAAGGTTGATACATCGGGCGGTTATCATTTAACGCAATCAAGCCGCGAATGGCACGATATACAATCCAGATCCATGCCGCTGCAATGACACCTACACAGAATACGGTTGAAGAGATCGCAACGCCGGCAAATAGATCAGTATTTTCGCCTGTAAAGAACAAGAAAATAAACGGCAAAAAGGCAATAATATTCCAAGCCAAATACCACCAGAATGTTCTGATTTGCCATGTAAAGTGGCTCGCAAAAATTGAACCTTGTACATCGGAACGTTTTACGTAGTTAATAATTAAAGCAATAATCGCAAGTAGGCCGCCCGTAAAAATGGCAACAATATAAAGTACATACAAAATAAGTGTTAAAGTACGATTTGGATCTTGGTCGATAGAACTATTCATTTTTATACCTCTCAAGTGTAATAAAACAATTTACTTTTATGATCCCCGCAAAACGTTTAAAGGAGAAATTAGCCACAAAATCAAAAGTAAATGAAAGAATATGGTACAAAAATAAATCTTACGAAATGGTTGTTTTTGTGTTTTATGTCTCAGTTTTTGTTGTGCCCACCACGCAGCTGGCCAGCCTCCTAAAAAACTTACAATGTGCAAAGTCTGTTCAGGAACACGGCGATTGCCTAGTTGTGCAGCCTCTTTATCTTGTGAATATAGCCAATAACTTAAGACATTCATCATTAAGATAAACAATAAAGTATAAGCTGGCAGAACATGCATAAAGCTCATAATGCCCATTAAAACAAAATAAAATACGATCCCCATTTGCATAGCAGACCATGGTTTTGCTTGAAATGAAGATTCTGTTTTTGTTGATTTTAAAGCTTTACGAGTTTGAGATGCTTTTAAATAGGTGACTTGCTGGGCACGAAAACGGCCTCGTTCATCCAAAATGACCAAATATTCTAGTGCACAGCCAATAATTGGCCGAGGACCGGGGCGTGCAAAATCTTTGATATGCAAAAAGACTCGCTCTTTTTCAGCATCATCTGGCTGAATAAAGCCATAACCTTTTTCGTCGAACCATTCGACTAAACGCCCCTGATCTCGCATCTTTATTCCTTTTATGCTTTTACATGACTTAAACGGTCTTGCATCATTGCTCGCATTTCTTGCGGATCTTTTTGCAAAATGTCGTCGCCTGTACGTCCTTCTTCTTTATTTTTTTGAGCAACTTGCAAACGCATTGACCAGAAACGGCACGCTGCCATTGCTAAGAATACATCTAAACATTCAAGTTCATCTGAAGTAAGCACACGAACTTTTTGATATGCCGCTAAGTAAGCTGCCACTTTGTCTGAGTTTAAATGTGCTGCTGGATATTCGGTACAAAAATCATTGATGGTGATCGCAATATCAAACAGTAATTCATCTTGATTTAACTCGTAAAAATCTAAGATACCTTGTAATTGATCACCTTCAAACAATGTATTGTCGCGGAATAAGTCTGAATGAATAAAACCTGTTGGTCGGTTCGAATACTGTACTGTTTTCGCATTGAAAGCTTGATAAACCTGCTCAAGTAGAGCTTGGTCATCTTGAGACATATTTGGCTTAAGCTGCTCTGCAACGCCTGTCCAGTATTGATGATCGCGTCGATATTCACGCTCAAGCGGAAAATCTTGTAAAGCCACATGCAGTTTCGCTTGTGCATCTGCAATTGCCGCAACTTGTGCTACTGTGGTTTGCATGGGATGGTGTCCCATTAAGCGTGGTGCAATCTGTGCAGGCTTTTCTGCAATAACGTGAACCGCTTGGCCGCTATGCTTTAATGGCACGGCAACGGGTACATCATGAGTGCCTAATTGTTCAAGTACAGGAATAAGTTCACCTGCCCCTTTGGCATCTAACTCTTCAAACACGGTAAGTACATATTGTTTGCGGTTTACATCAACCAAAAAATAATTGGTGTTTTGAATACCTCCCTGAATTGGGTTCAGCTCCAACACCTCTAATCCATAAGGTGCAGCAAAGGTGCGAACTTCATCTAAACTCAACGGGGTATAAACCGACATGGAAAACCTGCAAAAAACATCTGTGAAGTTTGATAGAATACCTCTTCCCTCCATGAAGGTGTAGCGCCTGTGTAGGAACTTTCACCAACGGCGATTATTTTTGGAAAAAGCTATGCTTGCTAAACGTATTATTCCTTGCCTAGACGTTGATAACGGACGCGTAGTTAAAGGCGTTCAATTCCTCGATATTCGTGATGCAGGCGACCCTGTTGAAGTGGCACGTCGCTATAACGAACAAGGTGCAGACGAAATTACTTTCTTAGACATTACCGCTACACATCATGGCCGCGATACCACTTACCGTACTGTTGAACGTATGGCCGAGACTGTATTTGTGCCCTTAACTGTCGGTGGTGGAGTACGTAAGGTTGAAGATATTCGTGCGTTATTAAATGCAGGTGCAGACAAAGTGAGTATTAACTCGGCTGCCGTATTTAACCCTGAATTTGTTCAAGAAGCTTCTCAGCATTTTGGCGCGCAATGTATTGTGGTTGCGATCGATGCCAAAAAAACTGGCGACAACAAATGGGAAATCTTTACTCACGGTGGCCGTAAACCAACGGGTATTGATGCGATTGAATGGGCTGTAAAAATGGCTGACTACGGTGCGGGTGAGTTACTCATTACCAGTATGGACGCCGACGGCACTAAAGCAGGTTACGATATTGCTTTAATGCGTGCCATTAATGACCGCGTGACTATTCCAACGATTGCCTCAGGCGGTGTAGGTAACTTACAACACCTTGCAGACGGTATTTTACAAGGTGGTGCCGATGCAGTATTGGCAGCAAGTATTTTCCACTTTGGCCAATATACGATTCCAGAAGCTAAACAATATTTAGCTGAACAAGGCATCGAAATGCGCTTGTAAGCTTATTTATATTTAAAGGGGCAATATGCCCCTTTATTTTTTTATGCAGCGCCATCGATCATATTGATATCACTAACGAGTTGAGGCTTTTCTTTTTTCTCGACCCATTTTGCAGGGAAAATTTTTTCTACAGCTTGAGAGAGTGGTCTAGCAAGCATAGTAGGTAACCTTATCCCCAAAGGGTTTTGTTCTTTTAGGTCTGCCGAAGATACCACGCGTGTTCCCATCACATAATCAAACCAAGGTTTGGTCACGCACCAATTGGCGTCTTGGTTCGAGTTCATGTGGTGGTCGTAATGCCACGGAATTTTACGCTTTGCCCAGTCAGGCTCTAAATGTGCACGGCGATGAATATAGTAATAATTTCCTGCACTATACCAAGCTGCAAGCGCCATACCTTTTGAAAATGGGTAAAACATTGCACTTGAAACGGTTGCCACTACAGCAAGTGAAATTAACTCATTTTTAGTACGCCAGTTACTAACACCTTCCACATAGCAATCATCATGAAATTGTTGTTTACGGACTTCACGATGGTGTGCCCAATGGGACTCCATGCTTCTTGGTACTGGGCTATAACGCGGTTGTCCAGCACGGTGTACACCATGCAAAATATATTTATGCGCCACCCATTCAAATGCATTCGCAACTGCAATTCCTGCAATAAACCCTTTTAGCATCGCCTTACTCCTTTTTCTTTTTATTTAGAATATAAAATTCGCTATGCTAGGTATTGACCAGAATTTATGGTTTCATTGACAAATCACGACAAGAAAGAGGTGGTCAAGGATGCCACAACTAAAAAATTATACAGGCTCGGTATATGGAGGACTGGGACATCTATTAAAAGCTTATTGCGAAGCTAATGGCTTAGCTATTCCTGAACAATTAGAACAAATACAAAATCTGGAACGCTTTGACTATGTAGTTTGGCGTGATCTATTAGAAGTCATTTATAAACTCGACCCGAAGCCGGGATTAGGCCTAGAAATTGCTAAATATGTTCAGCCCAAACACTTAGGAATAATTGCCTACCTTGCTCTATCTTGCGATAACTTAGGTGAAGCTTTAATTCGCTATCATGACTTTCACCGCCTAATTTATGACGGAAGTCCTTTAGTAGTCGAGTTACTAGGTCAATATGGCTCTATTCGCTGGGAAGCGACTGAGTTACACCCGACTCAACTTACCGATGAAATCGCGATTGCTCTGGTGATTCAATTCTTACGTCTTTTTATGTCTCATGAAGACGTGCATTTACATGAAGTTCGTTTCTTAAATGCTGCCCCTAAAAATATCAGGGTTTACGAGCAGTACTTTCAATGCCCTGTTCGTTTTAGCCAGCCCCGTACAGAGTTACTTATTCCAATTACCGAAATTCATAAACCGCTTAGTAGCGCTGACCACACATTACAGCAACTATTGGTTCAGCAAGCACAAGCACTTTTAGAACAGTTACCCAATTCGACTCAACTCGATCAACGTTTACAGCATTCAATTTTGACTGGCTTACAAAAAAATCAGTACCAAATTGAATATATTGCCAAGCAATTAGGCTTGTCTGTTCGGCAACTTCAGCGGCATTTACAACAGCAGAACACCACCTTTCAGGAACGTGTTCAGCAAGTACGCTTTATGCTCGCAACCGAGTATTTAAAAGATCCGCATTTAAGCCTACAAGAGATTGCACTTTTGCTGTGTTATTCAGAACAAAGTGCATTTCAAAGAGCATTTAAACATTGGACCAATCAAACACCCCAACAATGGAGAGATCAATTTTTAGACAAAGAATAACCAACCAAAACTTACAAATCTTTTCTTGATTAAAACAACACTGAAAACAAAAATTTCATATAGTCACATGCTTAATTTTTTGTGACATATTTCACATTAATTAAAAAATAGATCAATAGATGAGTAATCACAATGAATAAATATTTTGCTGAATTCCTAGGTACGTTTTGGCTAGTCTTTGGTGGTTGTGGTAGCGCAGTGTTAGCCGCAGCTTTCCCTGAACTTGGTATTGGCTTTGCAGGTGTAGCCCTTGCCTTTGGTTTAACCGTACTCACTGGTGCTTATGCTCTAGGGCATATCTCTGGTGGACATTTTAACCCCGCGGTCAGTGTCGGTCTTTGGGTCGGTGGCCGTTTCGATGTTAAAGATTTAATTCCATATATTGTTGCGCAAGTGGTTGGTGCGACTGCTGCTGCATTTGTTCTTTATATTATCGCTCAAGGTCAAGCTGGCTTTACTGGTGTGGGCGGTTTTGCAACCAATGGTTTTGGTGATTTATCGCCAAATAAATTTGGTTTAGGTTCTGCTTTTATTATTGAAGTGGTACTTACTGCGTTCTTCTTGATTGTTATTTTAGGATCAACACATGGTCGTGCGCCTGCTGGTTTTGCACCTATTGCGATTGGTCTTGCATTAACGCTTATTCACTTAATCAGTATTCCGGTTACAAACACTTCTGTGAACCCTGCACGTAGTACAGGTGTTGCATTCTTTGCTCAAACTGGTGCTTTAAGTCAGCTGTGGTTGTTCTGGGTAGCGCCGATTTTAGGTGCTGTGATTGGTGCAATTATTTATAAGGTAGTTGCTGGAGACAAGGATTAATTCTTCATATCTATAGCCTTAATATGCTATCGCGGTAGGGTGACATGGATGTCACCTGTTGAGCAGGGGTACACGGAAGTACCCTCTGATCAACAAAGACTTTTGCTTACTTTTGGTCTTTCAAAAGTAAGAAATGTCTATACAAACTCAATAAGACCTAACGTGGTACTAAAGACTGTATGGCAACATGACTATGCTAAACATCACACATAAAATGTATAAATTATAAAAACGGATTATTTACTTCTTGTTCAGCTGGACGTTCAATTTTCTCAGGCAATTCTTCTTTTTCCAAAGCTGCAACCACATCATTTAAAAAGCTCTGTAGTGCTTTTGCCTGCTCTAACCCAACTTTGTCTTTGGTAATTTGCAAATTGCCATAAATGCTCACGCAATCGACATCATTTTCTAATGTTAAATCTTCAATTGAAGAAGACTCTGTACCCTTTTCAAATGGCTTAAACATAAGTGTTGTCTCGTTGTTATATGTTGATAGTGTAATACGACCAATCTATAAAAAATCAATCAAAATTAAAAGTGCCGATAAAATTAAAAAAGCACCCATTAAGATATTAAAATATTTCAAACGGTTGCCTTGGTTTAGCACCACTGAAAATTTATCACCACAGAATCCCCAAAAGAACAAACATATATAGCAGGTGAAAAAATAAATCACGATAAAAATCGGCAAAGCCTTTGGATGTTCAATGCTAGTAAACATGGTAATGCCCGACACACAAGCCAACCATGCTTTAGGGTTCAGCCACTGTAACAAGAAGCCATCTTTAAAATTGGGAATGATCATCTGTTCTAGTGAAACACTAGAAATAGAAATATTTGCTGCAGAAAGAATAATTTTTATTCCGATATAACAAACAAATAGCGTTCCACAAATGGCAAGAATTTTTAAGACAACAGGAAACTGGGTTAATACACTTTGCAGCCCAAACGCCATAAATATTAAAAGCAAGGTAAAACCAATCGTGGCACCTGAAATATAGGGAAGTGATCTTTTTAAACCATGATTTAAGCTGGTTGATAAAATAACGGTATTGACGGGACCTGGGGTAATCGACATCGCAAAAGAAAAAAGAAACATCGAGGCAAACATTGTTATTGTCCTTATTTGAATAAATAGATGAGTAGACAGATCTGTATATTCATCTTATTGTATTGAATAAGAACTGTACAACAATGCCTGCAAACGATTTATTTGATGATTTGCAAGAAATAGTTCACCAAAGCTTCTACTAGCTGTTTCAAAATGGCTTTTCTAGTTTCTTCATCAATACTTGGAACTTTAGATTCCATAGGCTCAGAAGACGTGCTTTTCTGCTTTTTAAACTGGTCTTGTAATGCGTGGATCTGATCTGCACTTAAGTCTTGTTCACACTGGCTTTCTCCATCCCAGTGTAAATAGTCTAACTTCTGGTTTGGCTTAACTTGACTAGATGTTAAAGGCAGGCGATAAACATTACGTTTTTGTTGTTCAGTTAACTGAGGAAATAGGTTAATTCCTAACTTTTCCTCTAAATAACAAACACTCACAACCTTAACCTGTTGCGAGTTGTTATTTGGTGCATAGTAAGCGCCAATTGCGCCTGTTTTAGGATAGTAAACAGCCTTATACACTGCGCTTGGAACAATAACACCACGTCCAATCGTTTTGAGTCGTTGACCTTCAAAGATTGGTCCTGTCACAACATATGCATCTTGCTTTTGCTTGGTAACCACTGCACGAGTGGCATCTTCAAGCTTACGCCAAACTTCCTGATTATTTTTCGGTGCCTGTGGAACCATGTTACTCAGCGAAAAACTATCGAACTGCGAGTCCTTGGTCGGCATATCGCCATTTGGTGACATATGTCCACGGTCATAGCCTGAGCCACGATAATCGCTTAAAAGTGAACGGTGGCGCTCAGGCACACGTGTTTCTTCGTGGAAATTATCTTCGCGTTTAATTTTAGTGCTTAAACGTTCAGGACTAAGATATTCAGCTGACCATAACGGCGTTTTAGACATCCCCGAGTACAAAACATTGAAGCCATTAAAGCACAGCGGATAACTGTCTTTTTTTAAACTTTCTTTATTTAAAGCAGGAGGAATTTCGCGATAAAACTGATTGAGACAAGTCGAGTTGGTACTTAAGGGCGAAAACCACTGTGAAATCTTTTCACTTCCAAAAGCAATTGCAAAACTTCCAGCAGCAACACAAGCAAGAATAATCTTGCCAAAATGCTGACTTAGAGAGAATGAATTTGTACCTGTACTACGTTTTTTACTTGCCATGTTTCTATCAATACCACTGTCCATATGCAGCTTAACAATCCTGCTTTTTTAAGTATATCGCTTAACTTTCAAATGGTTAAAACATGGTCATCTTTTTTGTAACTCTATTTCTTGTTCGGTAACAGTTTGTTGGCCTTGTGAGGAACTTTCACTATTGAATTGGGTTAATTGCGTATCTTTCATTGAAAACGACCAATCGCTTATGACATGGTTAGCTCCACAAATTTGGATAAAAATATAAACGGAGTCCATTTAATGATCCATTCAAAGATTATTGGTATTGGCGTAATTGCTGGACTGTGCAGTATGGCAGCCTTAGCTGAACCTGCGGTCCAACCCGGTGAGACTTTAGAAAGTTTATCTAAAGTAAAAGTGACTACAACCGTCAATGGCCAACCTGGCTCTATTAGTGATTTAGTTAAAAGTGGTCAAGTACAACCTGTTTCTGCTGCCCCAACAGGTGCTGCTCCTACAGGTGCTCCTATTCCAGCCGATGTACCGCCGGCTCCTCCTGCAGATGTACCACCAGCACCTCCTGCGGGCGGTGAAATGGCTGCTCCAGCACCACAAGACCCAAATACACCGCCACCACCGGCTAACCCGAACCAGTCAGCAGACCCAATGGCAAAAGATGGTGCATTGCCAGCAGATGCACCTATGCCACAAGCTCAATAATCAGAGCCATAAAAAAACCAAGACTTATGTCTTGGTTTTTTATTACATCAAATTTCTATATTTCGATTTGACTACCTAACTCCACCACACGGTTGGTTGGAATTTGATAGAAGTCACTCACCGGACTGGTATTACGTTGCATCGAAATAAACAGTTTTTCTCTCCACGGCGACATACCATCACCCACCGAGTGAACAATACGATCGCGCGAAATAAAGAAGCTGATATGCATTAAGTCATATTCAAGACCTAACTGCTCATAAGCTTGCATAAGCGCTTTTGGTACATTCATTTCATCTTTAAAGCCGTAGAAAATTTTAATACGGTAGAAATGTTCAGCTAAAGCTTCTGTTGTAATACGCTCTTCTGGTGCAACAAAAGGTACATCTTCAATCACCACAGTGACCAAGATATTACGCTGATGCAGCACTTTGTTGTGCTTAATGTTATGTAGCATGGCATGCGGTACAACGTTTGGCGTACCTGTCATAAACACGGCATCACCCGGTACCCAGTGCACGCTATTACCAATACTTTTTACAAACAAATCGAGCGACAAAGTATCGTGTTCAAGCTTAGCAAAAGTAAGCTCACGGCCACGTTTCCATGTCATCAAGATGGTGACTGCAATACCACCAATGAGTAGTGGCACCCAACCACCTGACAACACTTTAAGTGAAGTTGCTGCGACTAAAACCGACTCTAAAATAAAGAATGGAATAATCAGTAACACCACTTTTGGCCAGCTCCATTTCCACGCTGAGTAGATAAAGATGGAAACCAAAATCGTGTCACACAGCATGGTTAAGGTCACTGCTAAACCATAAGCACTTGCCAAGTTTGAGCTGGTTTTGAAAATCAGAATTAAGATAATAATTGCGATTAAAAGTAACCAGTTTAAGAACGGCACATAGATCTGACCTTCTTCAGACTCAGAAGTATGTTTAATACTTAAACGCGGTAAATAACCCAATTGAATCGCTTGACGAGCAAGAGAGAACACCCCAGAAATTACAGCTTGAGAAGCAATCACTGTTGCCATGGTCGCCATAATAATCATTGGATAAAGTGCCCACTGTGGCACCAGTAGATAGAACGGGTTTTCAATTGCCGCAGGGTCACGAAGTAACAATGCGCCTTGTCCTGCATAGTTTAAAACCAAGCATGGCAACACCACAAAGAACCACGCAAGACGAATCGGAACAGGTCCAAAATGCCCCATGTCGGCATAGAGTGCTTCACCACCTGTCACTGTTAACACCACAGCACCCATCACAAAAAACGTCATGACTGGATGATGGTAGATAAACTGAATTGCCCAATGTGGACTAAACATGCCGAGTACAATCGGTGTTTGAATGACGCTATGAAGGCCTAATGCACCTAAAGAGATAAACCACACAAGCGTAATTGGACCAAAGAACTTACCTACAAAGGCCGTACCATGTTTTTGAACTAAAAACAGCGTCACAATAATGGCAATTGCAATAGGCATAATGAACGGATCAAAAACGTTGGTTGCAATAGACAACCCTTCGACCGCAGACAATACCGAAATGGCTGGGGTAATAATACCGTCACCAAAGAACAGTGATGCCCCAATAAAACCAATCGCAATCATGTAGATTTTTTTGTTGTCGGCAATTTTTGCTTTACGCAAATTCAATGCAAGTAAGGCCATGATACCGCCTTCCCCATTGTTATCTGCACGCATGACAATGGCGACATACTTGATGCTGATAATCAGCATTAAGCACCAAAAAATAATGGATAAAATTCCTAATACGTTTTCAGGCTGAATTCCCAAACCATGGGCAGCATGGAAGGACTCTTTCAAGGCATAGAGCGGACTTGTTCCGATGTCTCCAAAGACCACCCCAAGAGCTGCCAAAGCCGTGGCAGGCAAGGTCGCTTTTTTGGCCGTATTTTGCATTGTGTAATTAAACCAATATGATTTTTAGCGCAATCTTATCACCTCTATTATTTTTTTTCTGTAATGCTCGTCTTAAATCTTGGCAGAACCTAATTTTTTAGTTACTATCGCACGCCTTGGTGAGGTGTCCGAGTGGCTGAAGGAGCACGCCTGGAAAGTGTGTATACGTTTGCGCGTATCGAGGGTTCGAATCCCTCTCTCACCGCCAGAATTCAAATTTAAAGAAGCTTAAACTTAATTGGTTTAGGCTTTTTTATTGGCTCAAATATTAAAAATAGCCAAAAAAATATTGATAATTTTATATCCATCACAACGCCTAAATTTAAGTAAATATTTAAATTCAATGCAGAATCTTATTTCTTTAGCTAAAAAAAGCCTGCTCGAGCATAGTCACTTAAACCTGCCTTTTGCGGTCTATTCAGCTTACCAAGAGCAAAAAATCACAAACGTTCCGATTTCTAAGCCATTGCTGATTATTGTTTTGAGCGGATATAAAGAACTTGGAAAAATTGAAAATATTAAGTGTGATGCTGGTACTTTTATTTTTTTAGCCAACAGCTCCAGCATTGACATGCGAAATATTCCAGATCAAGAGGAATATTTCGCCCTTCTTATCGAGTTTGATTTTGAAGATTTTAATGATCTAACTCAAAACACTGGTACTTCTCAGAACTATGTTCAAGGCCAGCTGAATCCTCTTTTAGAAAGTGCCCTGCATCAGTTTATAGACTTCTCTTTAGTTGCCCCCTCGTCTGCGATTAAATTTAGAAAAAGGGAGCTTTTAGAGCTTATTTATTATTCGGGCTATACCGACATTGCTAAACTCAACATGAATACAAGCTTGAGCGAAAAAGTTCAGGCTTTTATTTCTGACCATTTATCTACAGAACTCACCACTGAATTTATCGCTGCTCAACTTTTCATGAGTTCATCGACGCTACGAAGAAAACTGAAAAGTGAAGGAAACAGCATTCAGGACATTCGTAATAGAGTAAGACTGGGACACGGATTACACTTACTTCAAACCACCAATGACAGCATTGGAAATATTGCTTTTGAGTGTGGCTATCAATCTCAATCTCGATTTACTGAACAATTTAAAAATTTGTTTGGGATTACCCCACGTGAACTACGTAAAACCAAAATGCTCAATTAGGGCGAATTTATGGCAAATCTGCGTATAAAAAATTTTTAGAAGAAACCTTAAGATCTTTTACACAGTTAAAAAAGGTTCTTGAAAAAGCAAATGAAAAAAGTAGCAGTGATTTTATCGGGTTGTGGTTATTTAGATGGTTCTGAAATTAGAGAATCAGTTTTAACCCTGTTAGCTTTAGATACAGCAAATATTGAATATCAAATTTTTGCACCCGACGAGCCTTTGTTTCATGTCATTGACCATGTAAGCAGCGAAATAAACATGGCTGAGCGGAGAAATGTTTTACAAGAAGCGGCAAGAATTGCCCGAGGTGAAATTTCACTACTGCATAAGCTTGATGCAAATGAATTTGATGGTCTTATTTTGCCGGGTGGCTTTGGCGTCGCAAAAAATTTATCAACATTTGCATTTAAAGGCGCAGAGGCACGAGTACATGGTACAGTGGTTTCAATTTTAAAAGCGTTTCATCAGAGCAAAAAACCGATTGGGGCAATTTGTATTTCGCCTGCACTCTTAGCTCTTACGTTTGGAGAGTTGCATCCAACTATTACTTTGGGGTGTGACATTAATATTATTAAAGAAATTGAAAAAACGGGTTCAATTCACCATGTTTGTCAAACCTCAGACTGTGTGGTCGATCAACAAAACTTATTTGTTACTACCCCTGCCTATATGGATGATCAAGCTAACTTAAAAGATATCTATGCAGGTATTACAAACCTGGTTAATGCCATGACAGCTTTAGCAAATTAAGATGTTAGATGAGGGATAGAGATTGCTATCCCTTATTTCATGCGTTCTTTGTATAAATCTAATCAACGATAAGTAACTTCGCACCATTTAGGCTAAAAGACTGATGTGGCTCTGAATTGTCTCCGACTTGATAACTCATACCTGAAGTTAAAGTAAATGTTCGCCCGTCTTTCAATCTGCTTTCTAGCTCGCCTTCTAGGCAAAATAAAATATGGCCTTTTTCACACCAATGGTCTGCTAAGTAGTTTGCTGAGTACTCTACAAGTCTTACCCTTATTTTATTTCCTTCTTCACCAAAAAATTGGGTTTTCCAATAAGCTTTTCCTGTTTCACCGTTATATTCAGTGACTTCTATTTCTTCCCAATTTGTAATTTGAAATGGAAAAGGCGCGATATTCATAATTTTTTCCAAAGACGTATTATTGTATTTTTCAACTTATAGACAAAATTGGTTTTTGCAAACTGTTTACTAAGATAACAAAACTATTTTTTCATTTTGAAAAGACCCAAACCCTCACGTTTAGGCCTCCTCCTTAAAACCTTACTCAGACAACGCTAATAACTTCTGAACATACTCAATCGCATTATTTGCTACGTCTTGATGAGTCGGAACGTCGTCATCTTCTGAAGGGTTAGTGTCTAAACCATAAAATGCATGAAGTGGTTGATAGTCCGCTCCAACATATAAAGCAGTGAGCTGAAAAGAACTAAAAACTTGTTCCAACGTAAGTTTATATTCACCCTGCTCTGAATAAATATGTTCTTGGCCACCCGCAGATACAGCCAGCATAAACTTCTTATTTTTAACTTTGTCACCTGTTGAACCGTAAGCCCATCCATATGTTAAAACTTCATCAAGCCATTGTTTCAAAAGCGGTGGGCAGTTAAACCAATACACTGGAAATTGAAAAACTAAATTTTCGTGTTCTTCTACAAGCGCTTGTTCTTTGGCAACGTCAATTACGCCATCTGGGTAGGCTTGATAAATTTGGTGGACTGTAAATTGGTCTGGGTATTTTTCCAATTCCTCTACCCATCTTTTATTTACGACTGATTGTTCTATGTGAGGGTGGGTAACAATGACTAATGTCTTTTTCATTATAAAAACACTCTTATCGAAAAGTTGATAAATCGATTATAGAAGTGTGCTTTCCTAAATATAAGTACGGTAATTTATGTTATATACTATACTAAAAGATAGTGTAGATTTTTAAAATGACCGAGTGTGTTCCATCAAACACGCCATTAGAAGAAACGGGTTTTGGCTACACCCTTTCTTTGATTAATGGCAAATATAAAATGATTATTATGTATTGGCTGTATGAAAAAAATGTCATGCGTTTTAATGAGATGCAACGCTGCATTGGCAATATTTCATTTAGAACACTCAGCAATACACTCAAAGAGTTAGAAAGAGACGAACTTATTATTCGTAAAGAATATCCTCAAATTCCGCCAAAAGTTGAATATCGGCTTTCTGAGAGAGGACAATCTTTAATTCCTTTGTTAGATATGATGTGCCAATGGGGCGAGCAAAATAAGCCGTCTTAGTTTTATAGACTTGTGATCCTAGACAGTATCGTGGACAACAAATCCCTCTAAATTCTTAAAATATTTCTTCTCAAAGGCTTCAGGGCTTAACCAGCCATTTGCAGAATGTCTTCTGACCCGATTGTAATAAATCTCAATATAGTCAAACAAGACAGCATTCGCTTCTTTTCGAGTGGCAAACACACTGCCATGGACCACATGACCTTTCAATGTATGAAAGAAGCTTTCAGTCACTGCATTATCCCAACAGTTTCCACGTCTAGACATACTCTGAGTACAATCATTTGTCAGTAACAGCGCTCTAAAATCACGACTACAGTACTGTGAACCTTGGTCCGAATGAACCATAACACCAGTTGGATACCCCTGACGAGCCATTGCATAGTTAAACGTATCACACACCAACTGGCGGTCTATTCGATGGCTGGTTTGCCACCCCACGATACGACGACTAAATAGATCCAGCATCACACATAAATACAGCCAACCTTGCTTGGTACGGATATAGGTAATATCCGTTGTCCAAACCTTGTTAGGCTGAATGACTGTAAATTGACGCTCTAACAGATTGGGTGCTGTAGGCAAACGATGGTTTGAATCAGTCGTATGCTTGTATTTACGCGCAATCCTGCTGCGTAAACCCAGATTTTTCAGCATTCTTCCAACAGTGCGTTCACTCATGCTGTAACCTAAATCATGCATGTCATGTACCAATGAAGGTGCACCCAATCGTGCATGATGCTGCCAATATACGGCTTTTAAATCATTATATTTCTCTACCGTATTGGCCTGACGTTTTCGCCAGGCATAATAGCCTGAAGTGCTGACACCTAGGTATTTACAGGCAGAAGATACCGTGACTTCATTCATATCTAGATCTTGAATTACCGTGTACTTTTCTTGGCATGATCTGTTAGAAAGTACACATGCGCTTTTTTTAAGATGTCATTGGCTTCCTTGAGCTGTTTGACTTCTTTCTCTAATTCCAAGATCCGCTGTTGTTCTGGTGAAAGTTGACGTTTGCTTGAACCCACTGGATTGGTTTCACGAATCCATTTGTCTAAAGTTGAATAACCCACACCTAATTTCTGGGCGATTGCAGCTATAGGCTCGTGTGAGTTTGAAAGTGCATAATCAATTGCTTGCTGTTTAAATTCAGCACTAAAACGTTTGGCCATTTCTTGGATCTCCAAAGTTAACGTTACGTTATCTTTAGAGGGAAGTACTGTCCATTATTTTGGCTAGGATCATTGAAGTGATACTCAATATGAGAAATGAATTAAGAGAAATTTTTATTAAAGGATGCGACGATAAAATTGAAAAGAAGGGAGACAATGTCGGTCTATCTTTTTATGCTTTTTTTAAAAATAAGAATGATAACCCTGAGCTACTGATGGAAGCAGCACATTGGTGGATTATGGAGCATAAGCTAGATCACTTTGAGAAAGCCGTGAAGATTAAAGAGTTGGTTTTGAGTGGGCAGTAATTATAATTATTTGAAAAAGGCTTAAATTTAAATAGTTTAAGCCTTTTTATTACTTCAAAAAAATTTACTTAACATATGACCAAACATCAGGATCTGTATATTCTTCATCGATATGATAGCCCTCAGCCTTGGCTTTTCTCTCTTCCTTTTCTCGATATTTTTTATTTTCACTTAATCTCTTTTTAAATGCTTGCTCGAATTCACTAGGTGTCATTTTATCAGAGTCAGGAATTGAGTCTCTTTCATTGTAACGAACGCTCTGAAAGCTAAATCTAAGCATATATTGCTCTTCATTACGCTCATTCTTAGCTGTTCTTTTTAAACTGATATCTAAAATAATTCCATTAGCGTACAACCTATAACCTAATGATTTTGTTGGGCTGTTGTTTATTATATTTTTCCACTCCTCAAAGCTAAAAATATAACTCGGGTCAATGACATCACGACTTTTTGATAGATGTTTAATATTATCTTCTTTAGCGATACGCGGAGCATCTGTGAAGAAATAGTTTTTCCAACCAGCCTTATTAATACGTTTCATTAAAGCCACATAGCTTTGATAAGCCTGCTCTGAAGTAGCAAACTCTTCTTTTGTGAGACCCGCATCGATATCTAAAACTTGAATCCCTTCATTTTTGTCATATTGAGTACCTAATACAGAAAAAACATGCTCAATTAGCAAACTGTTAGGACCATTATCTATAGTTAATTTTCCTAAGTTAGGAGGAGAAAATTGAAGTTCTCTAAAGCTAACGCCAGCTGGGTGATTATCGACATTATCATCATTATACTTTGAAAAATCTTGAATACCTTTTTCACCCATATGCAAAGTGTAGGCCTGCTGATTCATAGTCAAATTCTCATTATGTTCTGATGTTGGCTGACAAGCGGAAAGTAATAATCCAAAAATAAAGATTAGGAAATATTGTTTAAATTTTGCCATCATTACTATCTTTCCCTACTTTAAACTCTGCTTTGCTATCTCCCCATCCTGAAATAACTCCTAATTCTTTTTCTAAGAAGTCTCGTCCTTTATCGCTTTGCATTAATCGATGATACTTAGAAGCCGCAACTTTAATCCATTTCATACGACTATCATAAACTTCAACCTGAGTACCCTCTAACGGTTCACTATAAACCGTTTCAGGTAGCTGAGATAGAACACCTGCATGACGACCTTTATACTGTCCTTGTTTATTAGGTTTAACTGCATCAACTCCATAATCACTAGTTAAAATAAGAGTACTATCCGGTAAACCTGTAATTCGTTGCAAAGAAGCTTGTTTCTGGACTTTCCATTCCTTCCACACTAGTTCTTGCAAAATATTATATTGTTCCTGAACTGCAATCGCCATCAGATGGTCAAAAAGATTCTTTGAAGCCGTTTTAAAATTATCGTTTCGAGTCTTCCCTGCTCGCTTAAAAGTATTTTCAATATCAGGTAAATACCCAAAGCCTTCTTCTATCTGATCAGTCCATTCTAATTGTTTAATAGCGGATAAGGAGTTGGACCAAGGCAAATTCTCAACTTCTTTTTTAATATGTTTAAAACCAGATACATTTCGGGCTTTCATACAACTTTTAAAGGAGGCTGATGAAGCACTCCATGCATAATGCCATGGTGCAATATCCATAAATAACCATAAATTGCCCTTAGCAAAAGAATGTACAGGATCTCGAATCATAGAACTAATAACAGGGGCTGTTAAAACACCGCCTACAGCACCAGAAATTACAGGTGCCCACTTATATCCCCATGCGGTCAACCCATGTTTAAAAATAGCAGCTACGGTTTTAGAGGCAAATGCCCCAAGCCCCATCCAATAGTAACGACCTCTAAATAATTTAGTTCCTGAAATTTCTTGTTCTAAATAAATTCGGGCATAGACAGAAGCAATACGCCTTGCTCTAGCCTCATAACCAGGTTCAAGCTTGTAATGATTCGCACTTTTAAGATTAGAAACTCTTTTTATAGCTTCTTGTTGATAAATTTCCCAAAAAGTTAAACAGTAAGCGTCCGCTGAACCCCACTTTTTCTAACTCATTAATACCGCGATAGTGTCCACTTAAATTTAAGTGGACACCTATTTATGGATTTAAAGACAGTTATAGACAGTGCACCAACGCTAAAAAAGCCCCGTCGAACCTTCACAGCTGAATTTAAACATCAACTTATTCAGCAATGCCAGCAGCCAGATACATCAGTGGCCAAGGTAGCAATGCAACATCAGATCAATGCCAATCTGCTACATAAATGGATTCGTCAGTCCAGATCAATGCCCCCTGCATTAAAAACCCCATCCATTCCACAGACTGACTTTCTTCCGGTCATTCTTCACCCGACTCCAGTCAAACAAGAAGCACCTCTACCACCTGTGCCAGAGAAGAAAGCTGTCGCTCATATCAGGATTCCATTACATGAGGCACCAAGTTCCGCAAGGGATCAGATGATCGAGATCGACTGGCCGGTGGAGTCAGTAACTGAATTACTGTTGCTGATCCAGGGTTTGACTCAATGATTCGTATTGATGAGATCTGGTTGTCTACCCAGCCGATGGACATGCGTGCAGGGATGGATACAGCCATGGCTCAGGTGCTGAGAGCCTTTGGCTACATCAAACCGCATTGCGCTTACCTGTTCTGTAATAAGCGTGGCCATCGTATGAAAGTGCTGGTGCATGATGGACTGGGTATCTGGCTGTGTGCCCGGCGGCTGGAACAGGGGAAATTCCACTGGGCTAAAGTTCACCAGGGTGAAAGTATGGCGATCAGCCCGGAGCAGTTACAGGCACTGATCCAGGGTTTGCCCTGGCAAAGAATCGGACTGCAGCAAGTGGTAACAATGCTCTAAACCAGGCTCATCCATTCTGCTATTCTCCAAACGTTCTATTTCCTCTGCATCATGACCTCAGGCATACTGCGGTCATGAATACGCTGCCTGATTTAAGCCAACTGACCCATGAACAACTGCTGGAATTTACCAGACAGTTGGCGATGCAGCATCAGTCTCTGGCACAATCTAAACAACAACTGGAACAATCAAATCAGCAATTAGATGCCAGAGTTCAACATCTTGAAGTCACCAATCAGCAATTAGATTCTAAAGTTCAACATCTTTCTATTCTCAATCAAAAATACGAGCATGAGCTTGCACTATTTAAACAGCATAAATTCGGCAGTAAAAATGAACATCTAACCGCAAAACAAATCCATCTCTGGGATGAAGCGGTTGAAGAAGATATTGCAGCGGTTGATCTGGAACTGGAACGACTGAATGCAGATAAAACCAATGCAGCTGCACAGAAAGCCCCAGTCAACAAACCTAAACGTCGGCTGTTGCCAGATCATCTACACACCCTCCGTATTGAGCATGAACCTGAATCAACACAATGCAGTTGTGGCTGTACCTTGCGTCGTATCGGTGAAGATGTCAGTGAAAAACTGAATTTCAGACCGGCACAGTTCTATAAGGAACAGCATGTGCGTGGTAAATGGGTCTGTGATCAGTGTGACACTCTGACTCAGCAAGCGATGCCAGCCTATGTGATTGATAAAGGCATTGCTTCACCTGAATTGCTTAGCCATGTGCTGGTGTCAAAGTATGCCGATCATTTGCCTTTGTACCGTCAACGTCAAATCTTTCTACGCGCAGGTGTTGATCTGTCTAGATCAACGTTATCTGACTGGATTGGCCGCTGTGGGGTGGAACTGGAACCTCTGGCCAATGCCTTAAAACAGGTGGTACTGCAACAGCAGGTGATCCATGCAGATGAAACACCGGTGACGGTCATGCAGATGGGTGAAAATGAGAAAAAGCCCAAAAAAGGTTATGTCTGGGCCTATGCCAGCACACAGTACAATCCAGTTCAGGCAGTGATCTATGACTTTCAAGATAGCCGTTCTGGCCAGCATGCTGAAGACTTCCTGAAAGGCTGGCAGGGTCATTTGGTCTGTGATGATTACAGTGGTTATAAAGCACGCTTTAGATCAGGTCAGGTCATTGAGGTGGGCTGCATGGCACATGCACGTCGTAAATTCCATGAACTACATGTGACCAAGAAAAGTCAGGTCGCTGAACAGGCATTAGTGCTGATTCAGAAATTATATGCGATAGAAGCAGAATTAAGAAAAAAGACGGATGGTACAGCGGAAGACCGCTGCGAATACCGACAACAGCATAGTCAACCGGTCATGCAACAACTATATGAATGGCTCAACCAACATCAACTGACGGTGCCATCGAGTTCTCCAACCGCCCGGGCGATCAATTACAGCCTAAAACGTTGGACTGCTTTAAGCCGCTATCTGGATGATGGCAATCTACCCATTGACAATAATTGGATAGAGAACCAAATGCGTCCCTGGGCCTTGGGGCGTAAGAACTGGCTATTTGCAGGTTCGCTGCGCAGTGGTCAACGAGCTGCCAATATCATGACTTTAATCCAGTCAGCAAAGCTGAATGGCTTGGATCCGTATGCCTATTTAAGTGATGTGCTGAAAAGGTTGCCAACACATAAAGTGCCTCAAATAGAAGAATTACTACCTCACCGCTGGAAACCTGAACCCCGTTAAAACTTGGCGATGGCGTTCAGCGGATGCTTACGTTAAACAATCACATTTAACGGTTTTACAGCTATTTTCCGTAGTATTGGTATTACTGTCCCAATCAAGACTTCCACTCATTTAGCATCACCATCATTATCAGCAGAATCAGCCTCGAAACTTATCCAATTTAAATCTAACTTCAAATTTTCTTGCTTAGAAGAATGAATACGCTTAGACCTCCCTTTGTCATCTGCTTGAGAGATATACTCGTGCTCATCAGTAGAAATTTTATAGTCTACTTTTTTCATAGGCTCGCCAGAGGGTAATAGCATTTGAAACTTCTCGTTATAAGCCTCATAAGCGGGTAATCCTTGAATATTTACTCCGACTTCAGCCCCACCTTTAAATAGATGTTGCCCAGCTTTTACTTCAAACTTTGCTGGAGTAATTAATGTAATACCATTTTTATTAATAATAATCTGAGAACCGCCAGCCATATACAAAACCTTATCTGGTAAAATTTTATTTGTCTTCCTAAAATAGATTCCATGAAGATTAACTTAAAACGCTTAATATTATGACCTTTATTCTTGCTATTCAACTTGAGGATAGTATTGTGATTGCAGCAGATACTCGCAGTACTATACCGCATCAGAATAATGGCTCATATTTATATCAAGATGGTATTCAAAAGCTTTTCCCATGGGAAAATGGTATTATTACAGGAACTGGTGAATTAAACCTTATCCAAAATGTTATATATTCTTTCAATAAAGTTAATAAAAATAGTATTGATGAACTGCCAGACCTATTGAAAGCATCCAAACTAAGACGTGAACAAGAAATCACACACTCACAGTTAGAAATCACAAAATTACTATATTCAACTTATAGAAAAAATGGAGCACAAATTTACTCAATTCAACCTAATAAACTAGAAGAATATGAAGTAATTAGATGCGAGAAAAATGAAATTTTACTATGGACATTTAATCCTAATATTCATCCTATCATTAATGCATTAACAGAACTATATTCCAGCTTAAAACCATTAAAAGTATTTAATAATATGGCTGACTGTATTTATTATTATTTAAACCAAATATCTCCTATTTTTCGTAAACAGGCTCAACATGACTCTATGATGAGCAAAGAATTTAACTTCTTTTTTCAAACCAAAGATGAATATTTTTTTGGAGAATATTTAAATAATGACTCTGGTATACTAAACAATAAAATAAATAATCTTTAAAAATAGGCCCAACTCCCGTCGGGCCTCCCCCCTCAAACCCGACTTAGAAAATAATCAATCAAATATTCCCTTTCATCGGTTTGATTTGATCCTAAAAGCTGCACCATCGCGCCATCGACCACAAATAAAAACATATGCGCATCTTCAACTGTAGCGGTAGGTTTTACAGTTAAAAGTAGTTTATGAATTTCCTGAATAAGCCAATTTCGATAATCAACCACCACTTTATAAGCCGACGGATAATGCTTTTCTATTTCAAAAATTGCTTTAAAGGGCAAACGATAAAACCCTTCTGAGTCAGCATGTAAAAAGAAAATTTTCTTGAGTTTATCGAATACCATCAGTTCGCTGTACGAATAGATCGTGGAAAATACCTCTTCTTTTAAAGCATCTATTTGAAAAGTTAAACTCATCTGAATGAGTCGTTCTTTGGAGCGAAAGTAGTTGTAAAAGGTGCCTTTGTTGATTTGGGATTCGGCAATAATTCGGTCTACCCCGACTTTGTGAAACCCATATTGGTTAAATAAATCTTTTGCCGTGTGGAGCACTCGCAATGCTCTAAATGAAGCTTCTAAATTTTTCATGTATATCGCTTAAAATAATTTTTTGTTGTAAATAAAAGAGATAGAAATGCCGTCACTCTTAAATTGAGCGCTAAAAAACAGGCATGCAGAAGCCGCACATAAATGGTGTGCTCGCCTATCTCGGGTTTTATTGTTGCTATGATTTTTTAGTCGTAATGACCTATGGCTTAAAACCTAGAGTCGGTTAAACCGTTTTAGAGACCAGTGGGATGTAGATGTAAAGATTTTGGCGAAGGTTGCCAATGAGAGAGATGATATAGTACGCATAACGGCGGACTCCTTGTTTTTTTAAAAAGAAATCCTACCAATCACTGCTAAATGATGGTGGCAGGACGAAAGAGGGTTAGCAGACTGGAAAACAAAGAAACCAGCACACCCGAAGGTGTCCCCCTTCCGCCCTACCGTAGAGAAAAAGGGGGCGAACGAGTTCACGACATACAAAACTAAGTTTTGCATATCGGCTTTGTTTTAAAACAGGGTCTGCTAAAACCCACTGGCAATGTGGCCAGCAGGCAAAGGATAATCCGCGTGTTTTGGAGTGTCAATGTGATATTGGCTATTCATTTATAAAGATTATTTTTTATTTTTCATTGGCATAGTGCTTTAAGAATATATTTTCTTAAAGTTTAGTTTTTCTGGTCACTTCATTGTTAATTTATCGTTCATTTTCAAACCTGTTTAAATGAACAGATTGATCGCACTATAAATAAAAGCTACAGTAAATAAAGTTTGAATTTTATAACTTTAAATAAATTAATAACGCACGCAGGCAAACACATGGAAACCATACATGATTTTTATCGCCGCTTTTCTTTAACCAAAGATAGCGGCTACTCGGTTCCATCAACTTCGTTTGGACATTTTAATGTGTTCCAACGCGATGCCTGCTCGTTTCTCACGCCGTATAGCCGCCGCGATTATTATAAAATTTCACTGGTTTTAGGCACAGGCGAACTACACTACGCCAACCGCTGGATACGAGTCGACCGCCCTGCTTTACTGTTTTCAAACCCAATGGTGCCTTATGCATGGGAAATTAATTCGCCTGAGCAGGCAGGCTGGTTTTGTCTATTTACCGAAGAGTTTGTAAACCAAGAATCAAGACAAAGCTTTTTAAAAGACTCACCACTGTTTAAAGTCGACGGCGACCCGCTGTATTTTTTAAATGACCAGCAGGTTGAGGAAATTTCATTTATTTTCAAAAAGATGATGAATGAAATAAATTCAGACTATATTCATAAATACAACGTTTTAAGAAATTATTTGCACCTGATTGTGCATGAAGCCATGAAAATGCAACCGACCCAACAGTTTGAAAAACATAGCAATGCTGCGGTTCGCATTTGCCACTTATTCTTTGAGTTATTAGAGCGCCAGTTCCCAATCGACTCGCCACATTTTCAGCTTAAACTCAAAACTGCAAATGACTATGCCTATGGCTTGTCTGTGCATGTGAACCATTTAAACCGAGCTGTAAAAGAAGCCACAGGTAAAACCACCTCTGAGCATATTAGCTCGCGCATTACGCAAGAAGCCAAAGCACTGCTACAACACACCAGTTGGAATATTTCCGAAATTGCCTATAGCTTAGGCTTTGAATATTCAGCGTATTTCACCAACTTCTTTAAGAAAAATACCGGATTTTCGCCTAAAAAATTCCGCGAAGACTGTGTGGCCTAAAAACAGATTGTTTGAATTTTATAATTATTGGTTTGAATGTTATACGTCAGTTTGAGCCAAAGCATTTTATAGTTTTTCTACTCAAGTGATTTTGCAAAAAGAGTGTGAAAAATGAAATATAGAACTTTAGGACAAACAGGCGAAAAAGTATCAGCACTTGGTTTAGGTTGCATGGGAATGAGCTTTGCCTATGGTGCCTCAGACGACACACAAAGCATTGCCACTCTAGAAAAAGCATTAGACCTCGGCATTAACTTTTGGGACACCGCCGACATGTACGGCAACGGCGCAAATGAAGTTTTGCTCTCAAAAGTTTTAGAAAAACACCGCGACAAAGTATTTTTGGCAACCAAATTTGGCTTTCGTTATAAAGAAGACAACCTTAACCCACAAAACTCTTTAGAGTCTTATATCGACGGCTCGCCTGAGTGGATTAAAGTCGCGGTCGAAAACAGTTTAAGACGCTTAAATACAGACGTAATTGATTTGTATTATGCGCACCGCATAGACCCGAATGTTCCGGTTGAAGACACCATTGGCGCAATGGCTGACTTGGTCAAACAAGGTAAAGTTCGTTACCTAGGACTCAGTGAAGCGTCGGCTGAAACTATTCGTAAAGCGCATGCGATTCATCCGATTGCAGCGGTTCAACATGAATATTCATTGCTTACTCGTGAGTTTGAGCAAACCCATTTACAGACCATTCGCGAGTTAGGTATTAGCCTTGTGCCGTATTCACCACTTTCGCGTGGTTTAATCACCAATACGCTTGATGTGGGCAGCCTAGACGAAAACGATTTCCGTCGCCAGTTACCACGCTACCAAGGCGATAACTGGAAAAACAACCAAAGCTTGGCGCAAGCATTTAGCGAGTTTGCCCAAAGCAAAAATGCGACAGCGGCTCAACTGGCTTTGGCTTGGATTTTGGCGCAAGGTGACGACATTATTCCAATTCCGGGTACACGTAAAATCGAGCGACTTGTAGAAAATGCGGGTGCTGTAGACCTTCATTTAACAGCGGCAGATTTAGCAGAAATTGAAGCGATTATCGCGAGATACCCAAATATGGGTGCACGCTATAACGCTCAGCAACTTGCTGCAGTGAACCACTAATATATAAGCCATAAAAAAAGTCCGACTCAGTGTCGGACTTTTTTAGTTTAGTCTTTGCTATATGTGCCTTGTTGGCGTCCACCCTGCCAGACTGCATCTAAGGATTTATCCGAAATCGTTAGGCTCTCAGGGAAAATACTTAAATCATTTTTAAATTTGGCTTCGGGTTTTAAACCAATACAGTCACCGTTTTTCCACCATGTGCCTTCGGCATATTGGTCTAACGCGCCCACAGCGAGCATCCATTTAAACTTGCCATCTGGCTGAAGTAAAAGTTCCGAACCGACTTCCATCACACCATGTAAATAATAGTGCCCTCTCCACGCTTCATCGGCCTTTTGGAATTTCACTTCTTTACATGTTATATTTGCTACATCTGCATAAACCTGAGCAGACAAAATAACCGTCGAAAGAAGTAGTAAACGTGCAAATATATTTTTCATTATTTAGTTCCTATAATTTTTAAGATTATTTTCCCGACTCAACTTTTAAATACGTTCCATCGGCATAAACGTTATGTCCAAAGCCACAACCCGACTCACCTTCGCTTTGTTTGACCTGAATATAATTTCCTAATTTCGCGTTGGTTTTAAAGTCGAGTTGAATGCGGCAGTCTTGATCTTTATAAATAGTTTGTTTGGCATTAGTCGGCATTTTGGTGTCAAACTCACCCATATTTGGGCCATAAATTAAACTTCTTATGCCCATATAAACACCCGAATAGCCAATGGCATATTGGCCCTGTTTACGACTTACCGTGATGTGATCCCACTCACCAAAACCTGAGTAACGGACGTACTCCCCCGACAAATCATTTGAGGCTTTAGGTGTAGGTAGTTGCTTAAGATTAAACTGGCTCGACTTAGATTTTTCATCGAGCATAAACCATGCTCTTGCCCAAAGTGGCTGTCCTAATTTGGCATAGGCCAAGCCTACATTATTATTGGCAACTTCAATATCACGGTCGGTAAATTTAACTGTAGTTTCATCTTCATTGGCTTTACAAAAAGCAGTCCAAGAGGCTTGGTTATGAAAGTTTTCGAGCGCTTTTTTATATTGTTTTTGGTCGTAGTTTTTCTTACCTAAACTTGCGTATTGCTTCACTTTATTACAGCCTTGTTGTAATTCTTGTTCATAAGAAAATTCTGCATGCGTGACTGCTAAAGCCGAAAGTGTAAGAACCGTGCAACCTGTAATAATCGATTTAATCATTTTTAAAATTCTTTAATAATTAACTAATTATATAATATGAGTTAGCGCTATAAATCACAATTATTTGAAACAAAAGTCTATGAGAAGTGTTTAGTTTTTTATAAAAATAGTTAAATTCACACAGAATAAACTACTGTAAATATTCAACCTTAACTGGTTATTTTAATTGAATATTCATCCAAAAAATCATGTAGACTGCATGCGTAAAATTTAGGAAGAATTATAAGAGTGAATAATTTAATTATTGGAACCCTATTTGCACTGTGTGCAGCGGCTTTAAATGCATCGATTGGTGTAATTAGTAAATTACTCATGCACAGTGGTTTAAACCCACAAGACATTGCCTTTTTAAAAACCATTATTGCCTTTTTCTTTTTAAGTGTTTTTTTATTTAAAGTACCTGTCAGCCAAAAGATTGCGTACATTAGCAGCACTCCAAGTAAGCTCAGCGTTTTTACTCAAATTGCTATATGCGCTTTTTTAGGGATTTTCTCTTTATTCTTTTTTGAAACCATTGCCTATAACCACGGCGCTGCGGCCAATGTCGTGGTGGTACTCATGGCTTCAGCTGCCATCTCTGCCCTATTTTTTGGTCGGTTTATTTTAAAAGAAAGCATCTATATTCATTCGCTTATTGGAACATTATTGGCAGTTGTTGGGATTAGCATTATTTCGTGGAAAGTTGAAAATAGCCTTTTAATGCTGATTAATGCTTCTATTGCTGGTACGGGTTATGGCTTATTTTCAGTATTAATTAAAAAATTTAGGCTAAATGGCGGGCTGTTTCTTACCAAGTATTTATTGCTATTTGGTAGTGTTTATCTTGCAGTTCCGTTTTTAATCAACTTGCATAGCATTAATTTTAGTACCGACATCATTTTAGGTTTGATTGGTTTAGCGGTTCTGCCAACCATACTCGGCTTTTTTTGTACCACTAAAGCGTTGTCTTATATGAGTGCCGCAAAGGTGCAAGTGACCGAACTTTCTGAACCTATTTTTGCAGCGCTCATGGCTTGGGTTTTCATTCATGAACAGCCGACTTTATCGTTTTTATATGGCGCAATCTTTATTATTTCAGGCATCTTTTTAATGAATAAAGCGCCGAAATCAAACTAGCCAATTTCATCAATTTCGTTGGCGTGGTGACAAGCTACTTGCACCACACTGGCAAAGTTAATCGCCATTTGTGAAGGGGCATGTTTTTTATAGGCAAGCCCTAAACCTACCGTAGGTATGGGTGCTTTCAAAGAGCGATAAGCCACACCCTGTATTTGCAATTGTTTGGTCGACTCGGGAACCAAAGACACCCCTAAGTTTGCAGACACCAACGATAAAATTGACACAATTTGCGGGGCATTTTGTCCAATTTTAGGTTCAAAGCCGCGCTCATGACAGGCTTGTTTTATCGCATCAAAAAGCCCTGCACTTACTGACGGTGGCGAGACAATAAAGTCAAGCTCTCGCAGTGTGGTTAAATCAATTTCTTGTGTTGAATCATCTAGACTCAAAGACTCGTAAGGTAAAGCCGCAATGAGTGGCTCTGCTAATAATTCTTGCAAAATGAGGCTATCTGGAATATTGCGTGGTGAGCGAATAATTGCGACATCTAAACGGTCTTCAAGCAATAAATCGATGAGCAGTAAGGTATTGGCTTCTTCAAGCTTTAAATTTACTTTCGGGTATTGCTGCTGGAAATAGCGAACGCATTTAGGAATTAAAGGATTCAACATTGAAGTCCCTGTAAAGCCTAATCGCAATTGGCCAACCTCGCCATTTGCTACCTGTTTAACAAGGTTTGCTGCATCTTCTACACGCTGCTGTACTGGCTGAATTGCATTTAAAAAGGCAAGCCCAGCTTCGGTCAGCTCCACTCCATGTGGTGACCGAATAAATAAATCTGCACCTAATTCTTCTTCTAAGTCGCGTATTTGCATACTTAAAGGTGGCTGACTCATGTTTAAGCGCTGCGCAGCTTTGGTAAAGTTTTTTTCTTCTGCTACCGCTAAAAAGTAGCGTATATGCCTGAGTTCCATTGTTATATATAAAACATATCGTGTCCCATTATTAAATATATTAGAAAAATACCTTCTAAATTGCTAATTTTAATTTATCGAATTTTCTCGATGCAGCATGCCTTTAGGCACTGCTCTTTTTTCTGTCATGGTCATGATATGAACTCTTCATCTACACCCAGTACCTTAAACACTGAGGCAACGTCTGTTCTTTCCCGTGAGTGGATTCACAAAGGGACTAAAGCTTATAAACATGCAGGATTTGCTTTATTCCTCGTAGGTTTTGCCAGCTTCTCTCTCATTTATTGTGTACAGCCACTGTTACCTGCATTTAGCCAAAGCTTCCAGATTAGTCCTGCGAGTAGCTCTTTAGCACTGTCATTAACGACTGCCTTTTTAGCAATTTCGATTGTGCTATCGAGTGCCTTTTCACAAGCGATTGGCCGTCGCGGCGTAATCTTTACGTCCATGCTGTGTGCAGCAATTTTAAATATTGTCTCGATGTTTACACCGAACTGGCATAGTTTGCTGATGGCACGTGCGTTAGAAGGTTTATTACTCGGTGGTGTACCCGCAGTAACGATGGCTTGGATTGCCGAAGAAATTGCACCTGAGCACCTCGGTAAAACCATGGGTCTATATATTGCAGGTACGGCCTTTGGTGGCATGATGGGCCGTGTCGGTATGGGTATTTTGGTTGAATATTTTTCATGGCGCACAGCTTTAGGTTTACTTGGCGCAATCTGTTTTATTTGCTCAATTGCCTTTTTAAACTTACTGCCTGCTTCGCGTAATTTTGTGCAGAAAAAAGGGCTGAATTTAGGCTTTCACATGCAAATGTGGCGTGCTCATTTAAGCAATACTAAATTATTATGCCTGTTTGCCATTGGTTTCTTGCTCACCAGTGTTTTTGTCACCTTGTTTAACTATGCGACCTTCCGCTTAAGCGGCGCACCTTATTCACTGAGCCAAACACAAATTAGCCTTATTTTCTTGTCATATAGCTTTGGGATGGTGTCTTCATCGTTGGCAGGTAGCTTAGCCGATCGCTTCGGCAAGAAAACCATGATGATGAGTGGATTTGCGCTCATGATTGTGGGTAGCCTCATGACCCTGCTCAGTTCGCTTTTTGGCATTATCATTGGGATTGCCTTTATTACCACAGGCTTCTTTATTACCCACTCGCTTACGAGTAGTTCTGTAGGTGCTGAAAGTAAACAAGCTAAAGCCCATGCCAGTTCGCTGTACTTACTGTTTTACTATATGGGTTCAAGTATTGTCGGCTCGGCGGGCGGTTGGTTCTGGTTACACGGTGGCTGGAGTGCGATTGTCACTTTGGCGGTTGTATTGTCATTATTGGGAATATTTTTAGTGGTTTATACCGCACACGCAAAAGCACATTAATGAGTAATTTAAAGGAAAATTACATGTCGAGTTTATTTGTTTATGGCACTTTAGGCCCTGGTCGCCCTAATGCCCATATACTTGAAAATATTGGCGGACAATGGTCGGAAGGCTGGGTAAACGGAACCCTACGTCATGAAGGTTGGGGAGCAGATTTAGGCTATCCGGGAATTGTACTCGATGATAGTGCTAACCAAGTGCAAGGTTTTGTTTTTAGCTCGGAACATCTAGATGCAAACTGGAAATTACTGGATGACTTTGAAGGCGAAGAGTACGAAAGAGTACCTGTTCGCGTCACTTTAAATAGTGGTGAACATGTTGATTCTTTTATTTATATGTTGAAGCCTTAGGCCATTTTTAAAGCTCAAACGCATAAGCGCTTAAAAATTGATAGAAAAAATCCAAATGCTCATTTTTTGGCTTGTATTTTTTTTAAGAAACTGTAGAATTCACTCCACATCGCCGGCATAGCTCAGTTGGTAGAGCAACTGACTTGTAATCAGTAGGTCCACAGTTCGAATCCGTGTGCCGGCACCATCATTAAACCTCATGAATATTTGATTTATGGGGTTTTTTGTTGTCTGTAGGTTTTGAAATATAGCTTTTAGGTGTGTTGCCTTAGACGAAAAAGAGATTCATTAATAAGAAATGAAAAAAGCCCAACTTCCCGTTGGGCTTTTTTCGTATTTCGTTACTAGGTATACATCCTGTAATACCTCACGTCCTGATGCCTAAACTTATTATTGTTGTTTTACGTTTTGGAACTTCCTGTTCCTGATGAGTTCATCATAGGCAATTCGTGAGGTCATAGAAAGACGTCAATTTCCTGAATGGATGTAGGAAAAAGCGTACGAGCTTGTCAGAACAGCTACCCTTCTTTCTTCTTCTCTATCATTTTTTCAAAATGTTTAAGGTTTGGGTTCAACATGTCCCAAGCATAGGCCTGACTCACAAAAACCTCCGCTTTAGGGTGATAGAGACTTGGGTCATCCAAAGTACCTGCGCGTATCGAGATCATTTCAGGAACAAGTTCAGGTAAACCAAAAAGCTGAGAACCACAAGTCGGGCAAAAAGCTCTTTTAATAGGACGGCCAGAAGAACCGACGGTCTCAAAATATTTAAGTTCGCCAGTTATTTTCAATTCAGATTGGTGAAAAAAAGCGATGGGCGCATAGGCCGAACCTGTGGCTTTTTGGCAATCTCGACAATGGCAATTAAAACTATAACGTGGCTCTGCATCGCTTTGATAGCTTACAGCTCCACATAAACATGATCCTTGATATTTAACTGACATGGCACATCCTATTTTTTTATTGCTGTTATTTGAATATAACGGACATATCCATATTGATAGAGTTGTTGGCACAACTTTGCAGTCATTTGAATTTTAAACTTTGCCAACCCTCGACTATGGCTTTGTCCTTGTTGATTTCGAATATATTGTGAAAAACCTAATAATACCTGTTCTGATAAATCTTCGATTTTAATATCTGTAAAACCTTGTTGTTCCAAGGTAGTTTTCAGTATGTCTTCGGTTGGCACAGCCTCCCAAGTGACATCAGCTGCCTTAAGTAAATAACGATGCTTTTGTTCTTGAAAGGCTGTCATGTTCTCACATGAGTTAGCACGCATTAAGTAATGAAAACCTAATCGTCCTTTTGAATTTAAAACTGGCGTAACCGAATCAAGAAATGAATTTAAATGACTGTGATAAGCCGCATCAATACAGAGCACCACATCGAAAGGTTGTTTAAATTCAAATTGTTTTAAATTTAAAAATGAACCACAGAAAATCTGGCTTATTTCAGGAATAAGTTTTTGAATTTTATTAACACACGAGGCCTGTAGTTCGACTGCACTGAGGCTTTTGGGGTGATAGTACTGTAACCAGTGCAACAAACTTGCGCCCTGCCCACAGCCTAAATCAAGTAAATGATCTTTTGAATTTAAATTGACAGCTTGAGCCAAATGGTCGGCCAGTTGGCGACAAGCTTCACGGTAGGTTTGGGTATTTTTCCAAAAACCCAAATTTGTCCAAGCAAGCTCTTCACTATCCCCCAAACTTGATGCATCAATTGCATATTTATGGGGAACGAGGCGAGAAAGAGCTGCTCGAACTTTTGTTTTCACAATTTTAGTAACCGAGTTCTGGGGCAACTTCAACCTTAGGCTTTAATCCTACAAATGGTAAAGGTGCACCTAAGATTTCAGCAATATGCATTGCTGAAGTCACGGCTGATTCTAAAATTGGCAAACCATCACATGACCATGAACCACAGTAGAATACTTTACGGTTTGGTTCTAAGTGACGTTGCTGTAGCTCTTTGTTTAAAGCAATGGTTTGTGAGTCTACAACTGCACGCGTTAAGGTCACTTTTGAAATGATTTTTTTAGGGTCAATATCAGTCACTGGACGCCAAGTCTGGAATACAGGATTTTTACCTACCAGTGATGGCTCTACCGCGTTCATCCAAACCGTAAACTGCTGACGAGTAAACTTACGGTCCATCATATAGCTCAGCACTGACCAGTCTTTACGGCGTGGCGGCATCACTGTTGCGTCTGTATGAATAACCAAGTCACCTTGTTCAAAGCGGAACTGTTTAAGCAGATTCATATCTTCTGCAAACTGTTCAGGGTTTAAGAACTCTTCAAGTTTTGAAGTTGGTGTCGCCACAATAACGCGGTCAAATGTACCTTGGTCACCTTTCTCATTTTCGACCAAAACCTTTTCACCTTGTAGCTCAACTTTTTTAATTGCCGAACCGCTATGGATGTCAATGCCTTTAATTAAGCTGTCTACAAACGCAGGTGTACCACCTTTCATACGTAAGAGCATGTCACCATCGGTTAAATGACGCAAAAACTCAAGAAGGTTTTTCGCAGGCCAGTCACCAATTGTTTTTGGGTTACATGTACAAATGGTATAAAGCACCGGCATTACTACACCATGCCAGAATACTTCTTCAATATCGTTCTGATTAATAAATTCAGCGAGAGTAATATCTTGATTTTTAGATTTGAAAAACTGGTGAATCGCAGTTTTTAATTGCAACATTCCTTTAACAAGACGCCAGCCATATTGCTGAATGCCTTTACGGTTATTGATAATTGGGAAATTACCAATACGACTACGAGATGTGGTTAGCCATGTTTCCGTACGATCTTCGAATAACCAGCTACAAGACATGTAGGTACGTACTGGAAAAGTTTTAATACCTAAATGTGCAGCAAGGCTAAGTGTATTTTTCCATAGATGCGGGTTCATAACACGCAATGGTGCATCAATAATCCCACCATCGAACTCAATGCTATGACTGTCCATTCCCCGGCCAGGAAGTGCTTCAAATATCGTGATTGTATGTCCTGCATCTTTCAGGATTCTTGCTGCTGCAAGTCCTGCCATTCCACTGCCAATAATTGCGATATCCAAAATGATGTCCCATTTTTCGAGAATTTTTTTGATTATCACTCATACCCTAAAAAAACACCGTATTAAAAACTACCAGATTTTTATTTTTTGCATCAATTTATATAGAAGAATTTTAACGATGCAGTGGAGCTGTCATTCATAAAATTTTACAAAAGAAGATGAGTGTATAAAAACCTATATTTTTTAAAAATTTAAAAAAATTCTTTTAAATAAAATGAGATAATTTAACTATATTTATATCATTCGTTTTACAAGCAATCCTTTTTGCGATATTATGGCATCATAATAATGAGAACTAAATCACACAAAACAATGCCGACACAATAATGATATCCATCATAAAAATAGAAACTTTACAGCGAAAAAGCCCGCTATTCACACTTGATAGCGGGCTTTTTATTACTTTGCTTTTAAAGATTTTTAAGAACAGCTTAGCAATTTATGCTTCTTGCATGATTGAACCGAATTTTCCACGATTAAAATCATCAATCGCTTCCATAATCTCGGCTTTGGTATTCATCACAAATGGTCCATAGCCTTCAATTGGCTCATTGAGTGGTTGACCAGTCAACACTAGGAATTTAGTGTCTTCTTCAGCATTTAAGCTAAACTCAACTCCCTCACGAGATAAAATCGCAACGGTTTTACCTTCAAGACGGTTTGTATCATTAATGACAACCGCACCCTCTAATATCACCACAAGTGTGGTATGCCCTTCAGGCACATAAAGGGTATGTTTTTGGCCTTTGACCAATTTACCATCCCATACGTTTAATGGACTAAACGTCGTTGCTGCACCTTTTGCATCTGCATATTCACCTGCAATCACACGCAAATGGCTACCGTGCTCGTCTAGCGTAATGTCTGGAATATCTTTGGCTTCAATCGCTTGATATTTTCCAGGGGTCATTTTTGAATGTGAAGGTAAATTTACCCACAATTGCACCATTTCAAACAAGCCGCCATGCTCTGCAAATTCAGGAGAATGGAACTCTTCGTGTAACACTCCTGCACCCGCAGTCATCCATTGCACATCACCGGTTTTAATGGTTCCGCCACCACCACTTGAGTCTTTATGTGTCACTTCACCTTGGTAGGCAATCGTCACCGTTTCGAAGCCACGGTGAGGATGTGATCCTACACCTTGTTGTTCGGTGGTTGGTGAGAAGTTATAAGGGGCTGCATAATCCAGTAACAAAAATGGGCTTAGGGTTTGGCCTAAACGGTCATAAGAGAACAGGTTATATACAGGGAAACCATCACCAACCCAATGCATGTGGTTATTTTGATATGCACCAAGAAATTTCTTCATCTGATCTCTCCTATATATGTAGGATTTTCTTGAACTGAGAGTAATTTTACGCCTCAATAATTGCAGTTTATAGATCAGGATTAGCAACACATTATTTCATATATGAGACAATCATAAAGTTTGCGGTATTCTTTAAAAGATCGTCCTATTTTTAAAATTCTTAATCCTATTTTTTAGACTTAATCACGACAATAAACTCAACTAGCATAATTTTAGGCACGAATGACCTACTTAATAATTTTGATTATTTATTTTGATAACATGAGGATATAAAAATGGCTCAAGATTACGTACGTTTAGACAAGGATAATGCTGCGGTTCTTTTAGTTGACCACCAAGCAGGTTTACTTTCTTTAGTTCGAGATATCGATCCTGATAAATTTAAAAATAATGTATTAGCGCTTGCAGATGCAGCAAAATATTTTAACTTACCAACTATTTTAACGACCAGTTTTGAAAATGGTCCAAACGGTCCTTTAGTTCCAGAACTAAAAGAACTTTTTCCAGATGCACCATTTATTCCACGTCCTGGTCAAATTAATGCATGGGACAATGAAGACTTCGTAAAAGCAGTTAAAGCGACAGGTAAAAAACAGCTAATTATTGCAGGTGTGGTGACCGAAGTTTGTGTGGCATTCCCTGCACTATCTGCACTCGCAGAAGGCTTCGAAGTGTTTGTGATTACTGATGCTTCTGGTACTTTCAATGAATTAACCCGTGATGCTGCTTGGGACCGTATGTCAAAAGCAGGTGCTCAGCTAATGACTTGGTTTGGTATGGCATGTGAGTTACACCGTGACTGGCGTAATGATGTAGAAGGCTTAGGTGCTCTCTTCTCAAATCATATTCCTGATTACCGCAACCTAATGACAAGCTATAGCTTTAATACATCGCAAAAATAAGCTGAATTGATAAGATTAGAGTGCTTAAGCGCTCTAATCTTAAATTTAAATGGATTGATCTGACATTGATAAGCTCTTTTGATGATTTTTATTATTTCTATTTAGTCGTAAAACACGGCGGCTTTAGTGCGGCCAGTGAAGCCGAAAATATTAGTAAGTCCAAACTCAGCCGACGCATTATTGACCTTGAAAATAAATTTAATGTCAGCCTGATTCAAAGAACAACCCGCCATTTTAAAGTGACCGATTTAGGCCAAGAGTTCTACGAAGAATGCTGCAAAGTTATTGCTCAAGTTGAATGTGCAGAAAACGTGTTATTAAGGCAAAAAAGTGAGCCTCAGGGTCTGGTAAAAGTCAGCTGCCCGCCTTTAATGATGCATTTTCAAATTAGAAAAATTTTAAATCAGTTTCTAAAAACTTACCCTAAAGTTGAAATATCGCTTGAGCTAACGAGCCGCCGAGTTGATATCTTGCATGATGACATCGACCTCGCGATTCGAACCAATTTTGAACCGAATGAAGATTCGAATTTAATTGTTCGTGATGTGATTAAAACCGATCACTGTCTAGTGGCTTCGCCTGAATTACTACAAGGCCGCACTATTGAACATTATTCTGAATTACAAGAGTTTCCAAGTATTAGCTTAGGTACTCAAAAGCAAAACTATATTTGGCATTTATGCAATATTCGAAATGGTGAATCGGTTGATGTGCCTTATCAGCCACGAATCAAAAGTAATGATTTGGCTGGTGTTTACTATTCTGTGATGGATGGTTTAGGTATTGCTGAACTTCCCTTTTTAACCGTTGAATCGGAAATTCGTAAAGGCACACTGGTTCATATTCTTCCTGACTGGAAGTCGAATATTGGCATGCTACAACTGGTTTATGTGTCCCGAAAAGGACAACGCCTTGTGGTCGAAAAACTCATTGAAACGCTAATTGAAGAACTCAGGCGTTTACCTGAAAGCCATGAAGGGTATTTGCCGACTTAAATAAAAAAACCGGTCATGAATGGGCACGACCGGTTTTTTGTGAAACATCACATACAGCATAACTGCATGTTTTCGTTCAGAACAAAACGAACTCGCTTTGTTCCTTACTCAGATAAGTCTACGCAGAGGTATTTCATTTCGACATATTCTTCGATGCCGAATTTTGAACCTTCACGGCCTAGACCTGACTGTTTTACGCCACCAAACGGAGCAACTTCGTTTGAAATCGCGCCCGTGTTAATGCCGACCATACCGTACTCAAGTGCCTCACCCACTCGCCATTGACGAGCTGTGCTTTGAGTAAACAAATAAGCAGCTAAACCGAACTCGGTATCGTTTGCCATTGCCACTGCTTCATCTTCAGTTTTAAAGCGGAATAGCGGTGCAAGCGGACCAAAAGTTTCTTCTTTAGACACTTTCATGTCTTGCGTTACGCCAGTTAACACAGTCGGTTCAAAGAATGTACCGCCAAGTGCCGAACGCTGCCCACCGATACGAACTGTTGCACCTTTCTCAGTTGCATCTGCAATATGAGACTGAACTTTTGCAACTGCATCTTCATCAATTAAAGGGCCTTGAGTTGAACCTTCTTGACGGCCATCGCCAACTTTAAGCTTAGACACAGCTTCAACCAAACGCTCTGCTAACGCATCATAAATACCGTCTTGAACATAAATACGGTTAGCACATACACAGGTTTGACCGCTGTTACGATATTTACTTGCCATAATTCCCTGAACTGCTTGTTCAAGGTTAGCATCGTCAAATACCACAACTGGTGCATTACCACCGAGTTCAAGCGAAAGTTTCTTAATGGTTGGCGCACATTGTTGCATCAAGATACGGCCAACTTGTGTTGAACCTGTAAAGCTTAACTTACGAACAATATCGCTTTCGCATAGGGTTTTACCGACTTCAACCGCATCACCACTAATGTTAATTAAAACATCGGCTGGTAAGCCTGCCTGTAAAGCCAATACTTCAAGTGCATAAGCGGTTAACGGCGTTTGTTCTGCTGGTTTAACCAACATAGAACAACCTGCAGCAATCGCTGGGCCTGCTTTACGTGTAATCATGGCAGCCGGGAAGTTCCACGGCGTAATGGCAGCGGTAACACCAATTGCTTGTTTAATTACGAGCAGACGTTGATTTGGTTGAGTAGGTGTTAACACCTCCCCATCAATACGGCGCGCTTGCTCGGCAAACCAGCGAATAAATGAAGCTGCATAACCAATTTCACCACGTGCTTCTGCTAATGGCTTACCTTGCTCAGCCGTTAAAATCTGTGCCAGATTTTCTTTGTGCTCAAGCATGAGGTTGTACCATGCCAATAGCACATCAGCACGAGCCAAGGCAGTTTGCTTTTTCCAAGCAGCCTGCGCTTTTGCTGAACGGTTAATTGCAGCTTCAACCCCTGCGCGGTCATAGGTTTTCACCCATGCCAAAGTTTCACCCGTAGCAGCATCATTCACCTCGATATAGTCATTTGATGCAGGTGCTTCTAATGAAATATCAGGATGTTTTAATAAATACTGCAAATTATTTTGAATCATGCAGATTGCTCCATTGCTTTTGCACTACCTGCTTTTAGTGTCGCAAAACCTTGTTTCAAGATATCAAGACCTTGACGGAATTGCTCAGCAGGAATGGTTAATGGATATAAGAAACGAATTACATTACCGTATTTACCACAAGTAAGAAGTAACAACCCGTTTTCCATTGCATAGTTTTGTACAACTTTTGCTTGTTCAGCAGTTTCAAGTTCTACTGCAACCATTGAACCTAATGCACGAATATCAGTGACCACGTCACCTGTTGCTTGTTGAATATCTTTAAGCGTAGTAACTAACTCGGTGCCTAATTCATTTGCACGGTCGCATAGATTTTCTTCTTCAATCGCGTCAATCACGGCATGTGCAGCTGCAACTGCGATCGGGTTACCTGCATAAGTACCGCCTAGACCACCTGGGTTTGGTGCATCCATGACTTCTGCACGGCCTACAACACCTGAAATAGGGAAACCACCGCCCAAGCTTTTCGCCATCGTGATGAGGTCTGCTTTAGTTTCATAATGGTTCATCGCAAACAATTTACCAGTACGCGCAAAACCAGATTGAACTTCATCAGCAACAAGTAAAATACCGTGCTTGTCACAAATTGCGCGTAAACGTTTTAAGAACTCGGCTGGCACGACATTGAAACCGCCCTCACCTTGTACTGGCTCAAGCACAATTGCTGCAACGTCATGTGGTGCAATATCTTCACTGAAAATATCTTCAACGCTTTCAATTGCTGCATCTACTGAAATACCTTTAGCAGGCACAGGGTAACGTGCGTGGAACACACCCGCTGGCATTACGCCAAAGTCACGTTTGTAAGGCGCAGTTTTACCTGTCATTGCCATGGTCATGAATGAACGGCCGTGGAAACCATTACCAAACGTGATAATGCCGTGTCGACCTGTGTAAGAACGGGCAATCTTCACTGCATTTTCAACTGCTTCTGCACCTGTTGTGAAAAAAGCTGCCTTCGCAGGACCCGCAATTGGCGCGCGTTCATTAATACGTTCAGCCAAAGCAACATAGCTTTCATAAGGCGTAACTTGATAGGCAGTATGCGTAAATTTAGTGAGTTGTTCAGTCACCGCTGCAATTACTTTAGGGTGGCGATGGCCTGTATTTAAAACCGCGATACCACCAGCAAAGTCGATAAATTGGTTGCCTTCCTTGTCCCAAAGCGTGGCATTTTCAGCTTTTTCCGCATACCACTGACACATCACGCCTACACCCCGTGGAGTTGCTTGCTGTTTACGTGCGTTAAGTGCAGAATGTTGATTATCCATTTGATTCCCTCATATTTTCATCATCAGTTGCAGCTTTGGTTTCTTGCATCCTGTGCTTAATTTTCAGGGTGCTTTACAACGACTGCCTATGCATGTAATTTCGCTCGTCTGATGCCAACTGACGAGAGCCACTTTTTAACTGTAGGAGAGAGCCAATTGCGTAGTTTACTTGGAGATCATTTGCTGCAACGACTCCAACAGGACACTGAAGGGAAACTACATCAACGCCTTTTCCGTTGCCTGCGTGGTGCCATTATTGATGGAGTCATCCAGCCGAAGACTCGTCTACCTGCATCACGCGATTTAGCCAGTGAAATTCATGTTTCGAGAAATACGGTACTGAGCGCCTACGAACAACTACAGGCTGAAGGCTACTTAGAAGCACGAACAGGACATGGCACTTGGGTTGCCGAAAAGTTACCAGAGAGTTTTTTAAATACACAAAACAAGAAAAAAGTAGTTTCTAGTCCAAGTGTTCAAAGTTCTTATGCCCTCTCGCAGCGTGGTTCAAACTTATTAGGCTATGCTGCGGCCTCGCCACATCAATGGGGTGCTTTTGTTCCGGGAGCGCCTGATGTTACCGAGTTTCCTCATCATATTTTTAGCCGTATTCAAGCACGCTTAAGCCGCGAACCGGACATTAACCGCCTGATTTATAGCAACGCTGGTGGCTGTATAGAGCTTCGAAGTGCGTTGGCAGATTACTTACGTGTTGCACGTTCAGTTCAGTGCGATGCAGACCAGATTATTATTACCGAAGGCATTCATCAAGCGATTGATTTAGTCTCACGTGCACTCAGCGATATGGGAGATAAAGTCTGGATTGAAGATCCCGCTTATTGGGGAATGCGTAATACCTTACGGATTAATGGCCTCGATATTCAGCCCATGCCTGTCGATGCTGAAGGTATTATTCCTGAAGAAAATCCGGCAAAGCCGCCTAAACTCATTTTTGTCACCCCTTCACACCAATATCCGCTTGGTTCTCATTTAAGCCTTGATCGTCGCAGACAATTGATTCAAATCGCACGTCAGCATAATAGCTGGATTGTAGAAGATGACTATGACAGTGAGTTCCGTTTTTCGGGTCAACCTTATCCATCTTTGCAAGGCTTAGAAAATAACGCACCTGTTTTATATATGGGCACGTTTAGTAAAACCATTTATCCATCATTAAGAATTGGATATTTGGTCGTCCCTAAGCCGCTATTTTCACCGCTACGTATTGTCGCAGCCGAGCTTTACCGTGGTGGGCATTTGCTTGAGCAAAAGGCTCTCGCTGAATTTATTCGTGAAGGTCATTATGAAGCGCATATTCGCCGTATGCGCCTGCTCTATGGTAAACGCCGTGACTACTTGGTGAGTTTAATTCAACGCTACCTTGGCCCCGAATTTATTCATGAATATGACGAAGCGGCAGGGTTACATCTGGTTTTAAAACTGCCGAACTCTTGCGATGATGTCGCGATTGCAGCCACAGCGCTTGAACGTGGTGTCAAAGTTCGTCCACTTTCACAATACTACATGCAGTCGCATGCACACGCCGAACGTGGACTGCTGATGGGCTTTGCCTGTGTAAATGAAAAAGACATGGTGATGGCTTTTGGTGTCTTGCTCCAATGCTTACGTGAAGCAGGCGTACCCACATTGAATTGATCTTTTTATCTGAGTAAATAAAAAAGAGCCTCATTGTGAGGCTCTTTTGGTTTAAAAATTTAAACTAACTTTTCTTCATGGCTATGAGTTAAATGAGTCGCTCTACGCTCTTTACCCCAACCTAGCTTTTCAGACAACAATCCGAAGAACACAATAATGCCGAATAGCGCTGTAGTGTAAATCACTTCTTTAAAATAGGTGCCTTCAATCAACATGGTAAGAATTGCACCAATAATCGCAAAGATCACCACGTAAGTTAAGTAAGGGAACATCCACATTTTAAAGTCAATTTTCACGCCTTCAGCTTCTAATTTTTTACGCATACGAAGCTGAGAATAAGCAATCGTCAGGTATACATACAGTGTTGCCGCGCCTGTTGTTAGCATGAAAAAGTCATACACATCCATACTCTTGGTTGCAGTTAAAATTACCGCAATTACAGAGAAGAAGCATGACACAATCACGCCCACCCACGGACTACTTTTACTGTTTACAGAGCCAAAACTTTTCGGTGCATCACCACGTTTAGACAACGAGAATAACATTCGTGAACATGTGTAAAGCGCCGAGTTAAAACAACTACATACCGACGTTAACACTACAAAATTTACAATATGGCGCGCGCCCGGAATACCAAGAGCAGACAACGTAACGCTATAAGTACCCCAAGTTGAATCTTTCAAAAGTTCATTGTTGTGAGGAATTAAACATACCGCAACAAACATTGAACCAACGTAGAATAAAATAATTCGCCAAACCACAGAGTTCGAAGCTTTACGAATTTCTTTAGATGGATTTGCCGACTCTGCCGCTGCTACAGTCACAATTTCAGCACCAATATAGGCGAACATCACCCCAAGCAAGGCGGTAATCACTGATGAACCGCCATTTGGCATAAAGCCTTGAGAAGTTAAGTTACTAATACCAGATGCAGCCGGATTGCCCCAAGGCCATAAATGCATGATCGCTAAGCTACCAATCACAAGGAAAACAACAATCGCGATAACTTTGATGAGTGCAAACCAGAACTCGAATTCACCATAGTTCTTGACGTTTTGTAAATTAACAGCAACCAGTGCACCAATCACCACGGTCATATAGACCCAGATCGGTATAAACGGGAACCAGTTATTTAAAATTTTTCCTGCTACATAAGCTTCCCAGCCCATGAGCATTGCCAGCGTACACCAGTACAACCAACCAATTGAAAACCCTGCCCAACGACCAATCGCACGATCCGCATAAGTTGAAAAAGAGCCACTGTCGGGATTTAAAACGGCCATCTCGCCTAACATACGCATGATGAACCAAACGAGTAAACCACCTAAAGCATAAGTTAGAAAAACCACCGGACCGGTGTTGTAGATAATACTGCCTGAGCCAACAAAGAGAGAGCCACCAATAACCCCAGCAATAGAGATCATGGTTAAGTGGCGTGATTTAAGTCCATGTTTTAAACTTTGGGAGTGATTGGCTTCAGAACCATTTTGATGAGCTGCCATATCATTTTCCTTAATATATGGAGGATATCGGCTAGTCTCGGAAATCCTCCGAAGCCAAAAAATATCCCCTAAAAATTTAGCCGTTCTGCTCAACTCCTAAAACAGAAAATTCACTGAGCTTATCCGGCGCTTCCGTATGCATACTTCCAATGGCTTTAATTTGTCGTTTCGGCTCTCAAGAAACGAGAGCCATTTTTGTAATAAAAGAGAGAGCCAATTGCAAAATTTATACGCAAAATTGGCCCTTTTTGTATTAAATGAGGCTAAATAGATTTAGTTTTTATTTTAAGCAGTTTGAAATACTTTAGTTTTGTTCAGAAATTAATAACGCTTTTGTGCCTGTTTCTAAGGCTCTAAATATATGTTTTTGATCGGCTGGATAACAAATGTAATCACCAACTCCCAGCTCAACCGCTTCATCAATTAAACCCACCAAAGCTTTACCTTCAACCACAATAATATGTTCGACAGAACCGACCGGATGTGGTTCTGAAAGACGATCTTCACCCGGTTCAACAATCAATAAATACACATCTCGGCGCGCATGGGGTGGACAGGTCGCCAACAAAATTGCTTTGTAATTGGCAATCTCCGAACTCACCGTTGGCCCCTCGCCACAGCGAATGACTTGCACTTGATTACTTGGTTCTTCCATTAAACGTGCAAATGGAATATTGAGTGCAACACAAAGTGCCCACAAGGTTTCAATACTTGGATTACCTTGCCCTGCCTCTAATTGAGAAAGTGTAGATTTGGCAACACCTGCACGGCGTGCAACCTCCGCTAATGAAAGACCTGCTCTTTGGCGTTCACGCGTTAAACCTTTGGCAATAATTTCAATTGGCTGAGACATTCACCACACCCGTTCTATAAAAAAAACGATCGTTCGTTTTGACAAAACAATCAGACTTATTCATTATAATGGAAAATCGTTCGTTATATCATACTATGTCTACATACTCTCTGATTAAAAAACTTAGTAAAGACACTACTCGCTCGATTTTCTTTGTGTGTCTAGCAACCAGCGTGGTTGGTATGTCTTTAGGTTCACTCGCTGCAAGTTATGGCTTAGCACTCTGGATTCCACTTTGCCTGTCCGTATTTGTGCTCGCAGGAACTGCTGAATTTATCTTTATTGGATTCTTGGCGGTAGGTGGTAGTCCAATTGCGGCTGCAATTGCAGGACTACTCGTCAATTTAAGACATCTACCTTTTGGCATTGCGGTCAATGAACTGATCCGAGGCAAATTCTCTCAGTATTTTGGGTCTCACATCATGAACGATGAAAGCGTTTTGTTTGGCATGGCACAACCTGACTTCGAGACAAAAAAAGCTGCTTATTGGTTGTGTGGTATAGGCATTATGCTGACTTGGCCACTGGGTGTCACGGCTGGCTATTTTATTGGGAGTGCTATTCCAGACCCAAAAACATTTGGTTTAGATGCCATTTTTCCTGCCATTTTAATTGCTCTTACTTTTAATGCTTTAAAGAATAAATCGACTCGAAAAGCTGCATTTGCCGGATCAACTTTAGCACTGATGACTACACCTTTTTTAGCCCCAGGGCTTCCAATTCTCATTTCGCTTTTTGGCTTAATATGGGGTAGAAAGAAATGAGTCAACAGTTACTTATTATTTTAGGTATAGCTCTACTTGCACTTGGAACGTATGGTATTCGTTTTGCTGGTTTCCACTTAGGTGCCAAGTTTTCGTTTTCTGAAAAATACCAAGTTTTACTCTCAAACGGCGCAACCGTTTTGCTCTGTGCCATTGCGGTGACCACAACATTTTTTGAAGGCCAACATTTCGCAGGTTTCGCGCGTATATTTGGGGTGGCACTAGCACTGTTCTTGGTTTGGAAAAAAGTTCCGCTTTTATTGGTGATTTGTTTGGCCGCTGTTGGCACGGCACTTCTACGTTTGCTAGGAATTGAATAATAAAAAAGGCGAGATAAACTCGCCTTTTTTGAAACTTTGATTAGAACGGTAAATCGTCGTCTAAATCAGCTGGTGCAGACGCTGGTTGTTGCGGCGCTTTAGGAGCAAAACCACCACCTTGCGGGCTGTTGCCACCATTACCGAAACCACCTTGGCCACCATAACCACCGCCATTGTTTTGACCGTAGCCGCCACCTTGGTGGTTATTTTGATAACCGCCACCTTGTTGAGGTGCGTTAAAACGTGGTTGGTTAAAATCATTACCGCCAGCGAAACCTTGTTCACCTTGTTGACGAGCATCTAACATTTGCATCTGGTCGCCACGGATTTCTGTAGTGTAACGTTCCTGACCATTTTGGTCTGTCCACTGACGCGTACGTAATGAACCTTCGATATAAACCTTAGAACCTTTACGTAAAAACTGCTGAGCAATTTCCCCTAAACGGTTATGCAAAACAATACGGTGCCATTCTGTTTGTTCTTTACGTTCACCTGACGTTTTATCGGTCCAAACTTCACTTGTCGCGATTGAAAACTGGGTTAACGAGCCCCCATTTGGAAAAGTTTTTGTTTCAGGATCACGACCCAAAGTACCAACCAAAATAACCTTATTTACACCACGCATTAGCTGTCTTCATCCTATTCATTTCTATGTTTTACTTTATAAGAGTTATGCTTAAATGGCTACCTCTTTACCAAACAACTGCGTTAAATCACGTCGTGCAGCATCATCAAGAGACTGTTTATCGACTTTAATATAAGCAACTTGCTGGTCAGGCATCACCACAACTTCTTCAATACCACGAATTGCCAATAGCTGTGTGGTCCACTCATTCACCTGTTGCACTTGCGGCAATGGCAACACAATCGATGACAAATACCGCGGCTGAGCTAAACCAAAACTAATTAGCAGCCATATTATAGCAATCCCTGCTAAGACACTCCATCCAATCGCAGTATTATGTAACATCAATAATTGACCACCTAGTGTGCCGCCAAAAAAAGCCCCTAAAAACTGGCTACTAGCATTTACACCCATAGCGGTGGCTTTCGACTGAATTGGAGCAGACTTTGATAACCAAGATGGTAATAATGCTTCCATCACATTAAAAGCGATAAAGAAAATACCTAAGCCTGCAAGCAAGACATATTTGGACTGATAACCAAATATCAGTAATAGTAAACCTGCAATAATGCCTGTAATTGCGGTTAAGAAAATGCCGCGCATTTTGCGGTATTTCTCAGCGATGATAATGCTCGGAAATGCAAAAAATAAACTAATCACCAAGAGTGGCAAATACACTAAACCATGGCTCGCCAAAGGAATATGGGCAAATTCGATAAGCTGTGAAGGCACATAAATAAACATGGCTGTCAGTAATAAGTGCAATGCAAAAACTGACACATGTAAACGGTTTAAATCACCCATTTGAATGACTTGTTTAAGCTGTGCCATATAGCCTTGCTGATAATTACGATGATGGCGGGTCACTTTAGGCACCAGCAATAACATCAAAATCGCAATTAAGCCCATAATGGTTGTCACAAAGAACAAACCAGAAATACCAACAAGACTGGTGAGCCAAGGCCCTAGACTAAATGCCACCACAAAAGACAGACCAATACTCATGCCCATGGCAGCCATGGCTTTAGTACGCTGCTCTTCACGTGTCACATCGGCTAAAAGCGCCATGACCACTGCCGAAACTGCACCCGCCCCAGCGATAGCACGGCCAATAATTACGCCATAAATCGTGTCTGATAAACCCGCAATTGCTCCACCAATAGCAAAGAGCAGTAGACCAAATACTACAAGTGGTTTACGGCTAAAACGGTCAGCCAGTAAGCTAAAAGGAATTTGTAAAATAGCCTGACTTAAGCCATATATACCCACAGCCAAACCTATGAGTGCTGGAGTCGCATATTGATATGACTGCCCGACTACAGAAAAAACCGGAATAATCATGAACAGACCCAACATGCGTAGTGCAAAAATACTACTTAAAGCAAAAGTTGAGCGGCGTTCCAAAGCATTCATCATATCAATACACGTTATCAAACTAGGCAAATTATAAGCCGATTCGTTTCTAAAAATACGGGAGAGATGATTTAAAATAACGATTTCGGCTTAAAAAAATAAAGAGGCATTTAGCCTCTTTATTCTATCGAACTTTACTGAAAATTAGCTTAAGACGATTCTTGTTCACGTTTTGCATATTGGATAGATGCAATTACTGCCCATGCAATAAATGCAACACCAATGAGGCCTGTCACGACTTCTGGTATATGTAAACCTGTACCACTTGCAATCATAATGAAAGCCAATGCACCAATCGCATAATGTGCACCATGTTCTAAAAACACATAAGCGTCTAATGTGCCCTTTTCAACAAGATAAACCGTCATTGAACGAACGAACATTGCACCAATTGCAAGACCTAGCATAATCACGACAACGTCGCTGGTAATGGCAAATGCACCAATTACACCATCGAAACTAAATGATGCATCTAATACTTCAAGGTATAAGAAACCACCCAAACCGGCTTTAATCACACCAGAAGCAGCGCCTGAACCGTCTTGCATGACTGCATTACCATCTTCATCAATTTCAGGTTCGCCGCCCAATAAATGACTAAGAACTTGTACACCAATATAAACCACAATGCCCCAAACGCCAGCCATTGTCACAGCTAAACGCTCATGATCTTCAACATAGCCCGCCATTACAATTAATGCGATGAGTGCAATAAAAACCGACATTGCTGGTACATTGGCTAGGTCAGATAATTTAACTTCAAGCCATCTAAACCAATGGGTTTCTTTCTCTTCATCAAAGAAGAAGTTTAAGAAAACCAACAATAAGAATGTTCCACCAAATGCAGAAATTTCCGCATGGTGAGCCATTAAACGTTCAGAATAGGTTTTTGGATCATTGAGTGCCATTTTAGCAACTTCAATAAAGCCCATGTCGGCAGTCATAGAAACAATCAAGACAGGGAAAATCAATCGCATACCGAAAACGGCGATGAGAATACCGACTGTCAAAAAGATCATTTTCCAAAAATGATCCCATCCACGAAGTACCGATGCATTTACGACAGCATTGTCAAAAGATAATGAAACCTCCATTACAGCTAAAATTGCAGTAATAGTTAAAGCTTTAAACATGGTCGACACGCCAGCTTCAGGTCCATGGGTAAAACCCCAGTAAGCGGCGAGTGCTAAACACACCACCGTAAAAAATATCGAAAATCGGAAATGCTTCATGGATCAGACCTATACCAAGAACTAAATTTAATCTTTCTTAAAAACCGCGGCTATTATATCGATAATTAACCACAAAACGATGTTGTTTTATGCCGTTATTACCTTTACTTTATCTTCATGTTTAATAAAGAAATTTATAATATTTAATTAACTTGTTAATCGTATTAAATATTTTCTTGCGATATATCTATCATTATTATTTTTGTATTTTAAAATTGATTTAAAATCGAGGTTAGCTGTCTAATTTTAAATGGAATGATTTTATGCTTTTTTCTCAAGAACTCTGGCAACGTAATTTAAATTTATATCAAAAAATTCTCGACCTGCCTTTTAATCAGGAACTTGCTAACGGTACTTTAGATAAAGAAGCTTTTTGTCATTATGTTATTCAAGATGCTCAATACTTAGTGGCCTATGGTCGCGTACTGGCTGTTGCAGCAGCAAAAGCCTTTGATGCTGACGATATTATGCAGTTTTCAGATGCAGCTAAAATTGCAATTGTGGTTGAGCGCAGTTTGCATGATGACTTTATGAAAAATTTTGGTGTCACCAAAGAAGAATTTCAAAATACACCACTGACCTTGGCAGGCCATCATTACACTTCATTTTTAACAGCAACGGCTTGGTCTGAAAGCTACCCTGTTGTACTCGCTGCATTGTTACCTTGCTTCTGGATTTATGCCGAAGTCGGTAAAGATATTGTAAGCAAATCAATTCCTAACAACCCTTACCAAGCATGGATTGATACCTATGCAGGTGAAGAATTTCATACCGCCGTTCGCAATGTGATTGCCACTGTAGACAAAGTTGCTGCACGTTGTGATGCAGATACTTTAGAGAAAATGCATGCTGCTTACACAATGGGTGCAAAACTTGAGTGGTTATTTTGGGATAGTGCCTACCATCAAAGACAATGGTTAGGTTTAGATCAGATCTAAAATAAGATGAGGCTCTGACCATTTACTTCGTTAAATGGTCAGTCTTTCATTTAACTTTGGAACAACTGCCAACCATAAATTAAACCTGCCGCAGCGACCACCCAACATAAGGTTGCCAAGCCCAGACACGACCACATCGACACGCGTGTTGCCAGCATGTAAACCGCAACTAAATAAATGGCATAAGGAATAAGTGACCATAGACCAAACAGAGCCGTTTTTTGTAACGCTTCGGCTCCTTTTTGCTGAAAAACAATCACATGAGCAATTAAAGCAAAGGTAGGAAAAAGCGGGACTAAACCTGCAATATAAAATGCCTTACTTTTCGATAAAATCGAAATAATAAGGACAACCCCAGCCCCCAACATACACTTTAAAAATAACGCCCACATGCGCTGATCCTATTTGGTCATTTCCATTTCAAAACGCTGTATTTTGCGCTTTTTAAAGAAAATTAACAGCGGCTAATGCAATCAATGCAGGAACTGCCTGAATATAAATAATCTTTTTACCTGCAGTCAGCCCACCATAAATACCCGCAATCAGTACACAGCCTAAAAAGAAGTTAGCAATTGATGTTGCAAATGGCGCATCAGCCAATAAAGACCAGAATAAACCTGCTGCTAAAAAGCCATTATAAAGACCTTGGTTCTGTGCCATGACTTTGGTGAGTTTTGCTTTTTCGGCATTATTTCCAAAGGCTTTCATGCCATAAGGTTTGTCCCACAAAAACATCTCTAACACTAAAATATAGACATGTAATATTGCGATAAGCGCAATGAATATTTGTCCGATCATACGTTTTTCCTTTTTATTTTAAAGATATGAAAAAAGATCAGTCTCTCGACTGATCTTTTTTATGTTTTACGGCTTTAGTAATACCTTGCCTTGACGAGCACCCTGCGTTGCTTTTTGAGCAGCAGTTTTAATCTCATCAAAACTAAATACACCTTCTACAGGCAAGATTAATTTTTTCTGAGTCGCTAGTGTTAGCAGCTCAACGATCAGTTCCTTTTTACGTTCTGCAGGCATTTCTTTATTGACCACACTCGCCCAGAAACCTTTTACTGTCGCTTGTTTGAAAATCAAATCGCCCGATGAAATCTGCATGGTTTCGCCAGTCATACTACCAAATGAAACGAGTAGGCTATTTTCACTAAGTAAATTCAGCATTTCGCCACTTGCTGTTCCACCAATCGAGTCCACACCAGCAATAAGAGGTTGGTCACCATGAATCTGTTTAACTTGCTCTTTCCAATTCGGCTGATCAGTCGCAACCACATGTTGGATGCCTAATGCTTGCATCTCGGCAATTGCATCAGTACGACGAACCAGATTAATCACAGGTAAACCACGTGCCTGTGCAATCATCGCAACCGTTTTACCTACTGCACCATTTGCCGTGTTTTGGATTAACCATTGACTCGGTTGAACGTTAACAAAGTCTAAAAGCATGAGAGCACTAATTGGCATACCAATCAGTTGCGCTGCTGTTTCATCATCAATTTCATTATTTAAAAGAATAAGGCCTTGAGCTGGTGCAATAAAGTATTCAGCCCAACTTCCATGCACAGCTGCCACAGCAATACGCTGGCCTACCTGTACATGAGTAACGCCTTCGCCCAAGGCATCTACAATACCAACTGCTTCACTACCACCAATCGCAGGTAGAGTTGGCTTATAGCCATAGCTTCCACGTACAGTCCATACATCATGATTATGGATAGGAGACATAATGGTTTTAATACGCACTTCGCCTGCTTTCGGTTCTGGCTTTGGCATATCCGCCTGCTCTAAAACGTCTACAGGTTCGCCAAAATTACGATGGATAATACTTCGCATGCTTTATTCCTCTATCGGTTTTATGAGTTGTTGGGTGGTTTCTAAGGCTAGGTATAAATGTGCTTTGTCTTGCGACAGTTTTGTGAGTAAAGCAGCACCTAACCATAACTGATACATGACTTGCGCAGTTTTTAAAGGCTCAATATGTTTTGGAATTGAACCTTCTTGTTGACCTTCTTTAATTAGCAAAGCCAAACGTTGCGTTAGTTTGTGTACGCCTTCATTGAGAATCTGGCGCATATCTTCTGATAAGTCCGAAACCTCGGCTGCCAGTTTCACAATTAGACAGTTTTCAGCCCAGCTACCATTTACTGGATCATCAATCCACGCCTGCCATAAGGCCATTAAACGGGCATGGGCGCTTTGCTCACCGTGCTGCCAAAGTTGTTCCATACGAACTTTATAGTCAGCCATGTATTGCTCTAGCAACGCACAGCCGAAAGCCTCTTTCGAAGCAAAGTAGTGATAGAACGACCCTTTAGGTACATCACAAGACTTTAAGATTTCTTGCAAACCAACACCAACGAACCCTTTACGTAGTACTAGCTCAAAGCTGGTATCTAGAATGTGTTGTCGTGTAGTTTCGCTTTTGTTTAATCGTTTCATACATTCATCATAAACAACTATTAGACCAGTCGTCTAGTGAAATTATGTTGCTTGTTAAAATAGGCTAAGAGTAGAAATGTAGAGTGAGGAATGTTAAAAATACAATCTGCTTATTTAAACAAATTTTGTCGATTGTCGTTTAACCGTCACAATTTGTCGCTTTAAATCATTTTGTACTACTTGAACAATTTTAAATCGTTATCATATAGGGTCTGTTGTTTATAAATAGCCATATCTCCCTGTGACTAATCAAACAACACCTAAATTTTCATCAATACATAATTGAGATGTTTTATGAGCCAAAGTCATATCCGTATTCGAGGCGCACGTACCCATAACTTAAAAAATGTGTCACTCGATATTCCACGCGACAAATTTGTGGTGATTACGGGGCTATCAGGTTCAGGAAAATCTTCTCTTGCCTTTGATACCTTGTACGCTGAAGGACAACGCCGTTACGTCGAATCACTTTCGGCCTATGCCCGTCAGTTTTTATCGCAAATGGAAAAACCTGAAGTTGACTCGATTGAAGGTTTATCACCAGCGATTGCAATTGAGCAAAAATCTACCAGTCACAACCCACGCTCAACCGTCGGTACCATTACCGAAATTTATGACTATTTACGTTTGCTTTATGCCCGTGTCGGTACGCCTTATTGCCCTGAACACGACTTACCTATGGTTGCACAAACCGTTTCTGAAATGGTCGATGCAGTAAAAACGCTTGAGGAAGGTACAGCACTTATGTTGCTTGCCCCAGTGGTACGTGAGCGTAAAGGTGAGTACAGCAACCTGTTCGAACAACTACAAGGTCAAGGTTTTGTTCGTGCCCGTGTAGATGGCGAAATTATTGATATTGATACGCCACCGGAACTCGACAAAAAGAAAAAACATACCATTGAAGTCGTTGTTGACCGCTTCAAAGTACGTGATGACTTAGGCAACCGTATTGCTGAATCATTTGAGACCGCACTGCGTTTAGGTGGTGATATAGCAATTTTATCGTGGATGAATGGCGAACACCCAGATCGCGTTTTTTCTGCAAAACACTCATGTCCTGAGTGTGATCGCGCAGTTGCTGAACTTGAGCCACGTTTATTTTCATTTAACAACCCGTTTGGTGCCTGTCCTGTTTGTGATGGCTTAGGTACACGTAGCCATTTTAGTTCTGAGAAACTGATTCCAAATCCTGATCTTGCGATTAGCGAAGGTGCTATTCGTGGTTGGGATCGTCAACGTCCTTATTACTATTCAATGCTGCAAAAAGTTGCCGACCACTTCGGTTTTCAACTTGATACGCCTTGGAACCAGTTAGATAAAGACACGCAAAAGAAATTTCTACAAGGTACTGGCAAAGAAAAAATCGATTTAAGTTATATCGATGAACGCGGCCGCAAACATACACGCGTACAACCTTTTGAAGGAATTTTGCCACACCTTGAGCGTCGCTACCGTGAAACTGAAAGTAACTATGTACGTGATGATTTAGCTCAATATTTATCTAATGCAGCATGTGATGCATGTGGTGGTTCACGTCTAAATGAAATTTCACGTCATGTTCGTGTAAAAGATAAAACCATTGCAGACATTACCCGCATGTCGATTGGCGATGCAGAAAGCTATTATCAAGATTTAAATCTTGAAGGTGCTAAAGGCGAAATTGCCGATAAAATCTTTAAAGAGATTCGTGAACGTCTACACTTCTTGGTAAGTGTTGGTCTGAACTATTTAAGTCTGGCTCGTTCTGCCGAAACACTATCGGGTGGTGAAGCTCAGCGTATCCGTCTAGCTTCGCAAATTGGTGCAGGTTTGATGGGTGTTATGTATGTACTCGATGAACCATCAATTGGTCTCCATCAACGTGATAATGACCGTTTATTACAAACGCTAATTCGCTTACGTGATTTGGGCAATACAGTATTAGTCGTTGAACATGATGAAGATGCAATCCGTGCAGCTGACCATATTATTGATATCGGCCCGGGTGCTGGGGTACATGGTGGCGTTGTCATTGCTGAAGGAACTTATGAGGAGCTGGCTAAACATGCCGACTCTCTTACAGGTCAATACCTTTCAGGCAAGCTTAAAATTGAGGTGCCAAAAAAACGTACTCAATCGCCACGTCCAGATGAATTCATCAAGCTTTCAGGTGCATCAGGCCATAACTTAAAAAATGTCGATTTAACTATTCCACTTGGCATTATGACTTGTGTAACTGGGGTTTCAGGTTCGGGTAAATCAACACTGATTAACCGTACGTTACTTCCACTGGCTGCAACACAGCTTAATGGTGCAACGACTTTAACAGCTGAAAAGTTTGACTCAATTGATGGTCTACAACACCTTGATAAAGTCGTTGATATTGACCAAAGCCCGATTGGACGTACACCACGTTCTAACCCTGCAACGTACACAGGGCTATTTACACCAATCCGTGAGTTATTTGCTCAAACTCCAGAGGCGAAAGCCCGTGGTTATAGTGCAGGTCGTTTCTCGTTTAACGTAAAAGGCGGACGCTGCGAAGCGTGTGAAGGCGACGGCATGATTAAAGTCGCAATGCACTTCTTACCAGACATGTATGTACCTTGCGATGCTTGTCATGGCAAACGCTATAACCGTGAAACACTTGAAGTGGGCTATAAAGGCAAAAACATTTCTGATGTTTTAGAAATGACGGTTGAAGATGCTGCTGAGTTCTTTAGCGCTATTCCAGTCATTCACCGCCGCTTAGAAACCTTAACTCAGGTAGGTCTAGGCTATATTCGTTTAGGTCAGGCGGCTACTACACTCTCTGGTGGTGAAGCTCAACGTGTAAAACTCGCACGTGAGTTAGCAAAACGTGATACGGGTAAAACGCTTTATATCTTGGATGAACCGACAACAGGTCTGCACTTCCACGATATTGCTAAGTTACTCGACATTTTGCATGAGCTACGCAACAAGGGTAATACCATTGTGGTGATTGAACATAACCTTGATGTCATTAAAACAGCGGACTGGGTTGTGGACTTAGGCCCTGAAGGTGGCTCAGGTGGTGGGCAAATTATTGCTGAAGGTACACCTGAACAAGTCGCTGAGGTCGAGATTTCCCATACGGGTCGTTTCTTGAAACCGATGTTGAAACAATAAAACAAAAAAGCCGGAAAGTGATTTCCGGCTTTTTTATCCCTCTACAACATTTCGTCCCCGAGCTTTAGCTCTTAAGAGTGAACGATCTGCTTTTTCTAACAACTCCATCCAGCTGGTCGCTCCAATCGCAAACCCTATACTGACTGATACATGTAATTTTTCATTTGAGCCAGATAAATTAATTTCTTCTAAAGCAATCGCAATACGAATTTTTTCCGCCAATAGACGCGCATCTAAAAACGGCACCTGTTCTAACAAAATTAAAAACTCATCACCACCATAACGCACAATTAGATCAGAAGCGCGTACATTCGCTTTCAATTGATCGGTAATACGTTTAATCACTTGGTCACCAACAATATGACCATATTGATCATTCACATCTTTAAAGCGATCTATATCAATAATCATTAAACAGGTTTGTGAAAACTTTTGAGGATAGCTCTCAACAATTTTTAAATACTCAGATAAAGCCAAACGGTTGGATACACCAGTTAACGGGTCTGTATTTGCAATATTTTTAAGTTGGAATTCAAACGCATCTCGCTGCTTAAGCATTCTTTGCAAACGGTCAATCGCTTCAAAAAGTGAAATGAACTCACCCTTTTTAGGATTCAATTCATCTACCGGATAATCTTTGCTATGAGACAAATCAAGAATTAAGGTACGAGCTTGAATAAGAGGCTCAAATACCCGTCTCTTTGCATAAATTAAGGTAAGTAAAGCAGCTGCTAACGATATGCTAGAAATAAGCAAAGTAAGAAAGAATTTCTTTTTTGCTAAATAGTTTTCTTGAGATGCAATCAAGACACTTTTATTAAGTAGAAAATTTTGTAAATCAATAACTGTTGTAAATTTATCAACGATTTGGTCTGTAAGTTCAGTTCCATTTAAATGGTAAGCCTCATGCTTCTGGCTTTCTTCTAAAAGTTGACCAACAATAGGCACACCTTTATCTAAAAATTCAGTTTTAACTCTTGCGTAAAGGCGATGATATTCAGGAGTCTTGGCCTGCTCAGACTGTAGCGTATCTACAAGTGCCCATAAGTAACGGGCTTGCTGTTGAGTCTGTAAAGAACGCGCCCGATTATCATTAGGAATCGTTTCTTTAAACGTCACTGGCGCAATAACATTAGATGCAGTACGACCGGCCTGATCACGCATGTCAGTCAACACCACAATCAAAGTAAAATAGTTATTAATTTGGCTATCTTTACTTTTTAGCTGCAACATAAGCTTTTGCAAAATTTCCCGACAACTATCCCAAGCACCAAACATACCCAAAATGGCATTATCAAATTGCACAGAGGTTCTTGCCTGTTCAGGTGTTGCGGCATAATAGTCGACTACAGCCCGCGCCTGTTTCAAATCATCTTTAAATTTAGTATCTAAAATACGTGCTAAATCGGAATAACCCTCTTCTTCTAAAATACGAATAGTTTCATTAATTTGCTGATCGACAGTAAGCCGATACTCTAATAACTTCTTCTGATTTTTTAAAAATTCGGCAGCGTTACTCGACATTAATTTATTTGCTGGCGCACGTTCTTTAGATACTTTATTTGCCACTTCAGCAATAGACTTTAAGCTTTTGATTTCAACCAACGCTTGTTTAGTTTTTAAATATTCTTGATAACTGCTGACAATAAGAGGCACAGCCATAAACAGTAAGGACAGAATAATGACCAACATAAAGAAAAATAGTCGATTACTGATATGTTCTGAACGTAATCCTGACATTTCTAGCTGGTACTCCGTAAATGCCCTACCATCATCACTACTATAAAATGAAGTAATTAACCCGCATCCTAGCACTTTAATGAGCAGAAGTTCAGCAACAAAGTTTGAATAACGCAATATAGGTCTTCATCGTTTGTATTTCATAAAAATCTGATCGAAAGAGCAAATAATGGCTATAGCAAAACTCCATTTTACAGCTGAAGTAAATTTCGCAATTCTATAGTTAGCTTCTTTTTCCTCTTGGATGCCTCTCCCAGCATCCGAAACCCAGCTTAGAGCTGGGTTCTTTTTTATACAAACCAAAAAGAAGAAATTTCATGTAATTTTTTTAATAAATGTTAATGTTTTCTTATAGATAAAAAAAAGCTCAACCTTGGGGAAAGCTGAGCTCGTAAAGTCTGATGTGATAACACATCGTATCTGGGAAAGTACTACCAACTATAAAAATGTTAGATAGTGAACTTTGCAATTGAATTGTGTGACTTATCTCTAATTTTGTAAAGTTGATTAAATTGATCAGAATTAATTTTTTAATCGTTTTTTTGATTTAAAAATGTTTTTTTTTAGCCTTATTCAATTATATAATTATTTTAAATAGATAGATTATTTAGATAAACTTATCAAAATAATGATAACTATTCCTCAAAATATATGAAAATTGAAACAAGAATAATATTCGAACGACTATTTATTAAACGAATCGACAAATTCATGAACGTTAAATCCGATCAATAAAATCATTTTTTCCAATTATAAATGTAATTATTTTGAAACTATTTAAACCCAAATCCTTATGAATCTTAAGGTTTAGCTTCTTGTTAATGTTCATTTTTTTATCAGGTTGACATAAGACACTCTGATTGTTTATTTTTTAAACATTTTTAACATAAGTGTCAAATTTCCTTAACATTACGTTTCATCTATTATTGACTTCATAAATTGTTACAATACAATGACCCCAGCTTTATCTCTTGTTAATGCTGGAAATGATTATGAAAAAACTTGGTTTAGCCACTGCTGTATTATTAGCCATGACCGGTGCTCATGCTTATCAATTTGAAGTTCAAGGTCAATCTGAATATGTTGACACAACTGCAAACGATAAGAACTACACTGGTGACGTTGCTGGTACATTCTATTTGAAAAATGTTGATACAGCTAAGGGTCCTTTAGCTGAAGCAGCTTTCTTAAACCAAGCTTCTAGCGTGTCTTTAGGTTACAGCTATCAACAATATGACCAAAACAACGGTTTAAACTACCGTGTAGGTACATACGGCGTTAAAGGTGAGGCTTACGTTCCAACTCCTTATCTTCCTGTATACGCTAGCGCTACTTATAACCACACTGACGTTGACGGTAAAAACGCGATTTCTCGTGATGACCAAGGCGACCGTTATGCTTTAGAAGTTGGTGCAATTTTGTTACCTAACTTCTTGATGGCTGTTGGTTATACAAGCGTAGCTAACCAATTTGCTTTAGATAACTTCGGTATCATGAGCAACGGTATCTACTCTGCTGTTAACCAAACTGCTGCAATCCAAAACGATCAAGATGCTGTTACAGCTCGTGCTAAATATGTAGGTCCAATCGACGGAACTAACATGGCAATCGGTTTTGAAGCTGCTGGTGCTTTCGGTCAAGAAAACCAATACGGTTTAAAAACTGACCTTTACTTAACTCCTAAGTTAAGCGTTGGTGCTGCATTCATCGGTAACGACGGCGTAGCAAACATCAAAGGTAATGACCTTGGTGAATTCCGCCAAGCTTGGGGTGGTAACGTAAACTACTTCATCACTCCTGCTCTTGCAGTTGGTGCGTCTTACATGAAAGCTGACGTTAAAAAGTCTAGCTACGACACACAAACTATCGGCTTAAATGCTAAATTCCGTTTCTAATTTGATTTAGAAATTGAATTAAAAAAAAGGACTCAATTGAGTCCTTTTTTTATGGCTATTAACTACGTACGATATTTAAGAAATGTAAATGACGTTCGTACTGATCAATAATATCCTGAATCAAATCTTCCTGAGTCCAGTCCATTACATCGTAGTTCTGCCCACCCTCTCTCAAAAATACTTCGGCTTGGAAATATTGGCCATCTTCTGCTTCTGTACGACCAATTAAAAAACTTGGTGGTACTGTTTCACGTGAAACAACTTTATAAATAAAATTAATTTCATGATGATGATCGACTCGAAGATGCATACCATCTTCAACTTCACTAATTGAAACTTCAAGATGACGACGTCTAAACTCATGCTGAATATTTTCAAAAGCTCGTGAAACCTGCTTTTCAATATATTGCTTCACCTCTTCTTCACTATGAGGATAATGCATGATCAAACCTAATCGTTGTTGCCAACTTCTCGGGTTATGAATGGCACGTGGGGTAATACGAGCTTCCTGAATTGCTTGCATTTTCGTGACATCAAGATGCAAAGCTTTTATTAACCCCCAACTCATCAAGAGCATGACTACAGTAAACGGCAACGCACTCATAATAATTGAAGACTGGAGTGCAGCAAGACCGCCAACCAAGAGTAAAATAATAGCCAGCACTGCCATCAATACTGTCCAGAACAGACGCTGCCAAGTTGGTGAATTTTCAGTTTTTGCTGTTAAGTAGTCAGTAACGAGTGCTCCCGAGTCCGCAGAAGTCACGAAGAATAAAACCACTAAAATAGTGGCCAGAATATTCATGACACCTGACCATGGCAAGTGCCCTAAAAACTCAAATAGAGCAACTGAGGAGTCTTGCTGGACAGCCTGAATGAGAGTGGTTTGATGTTCATGAATAATGCTAAATAACGCGGCATTTCCTAAAAAGCCCATCCAAATGATAGTAAAGCCTGTCGGAATAAGAAGAACACCTACAATAAACTCTCGAATGGTACGACCACGGGAAACCCTTGCGATAAACATACCCACAAATGGTGACCATGAAATCCACCAAGCCCAATATAAAATGGTCCATCCCCCAATCCATCCATTTGGCTGATAAGCATATAAATTGAATGTCATGGTGAAAAGGTTAGATATATATTGCCCAGTATTTTGAATAGTAGTCTGAAGTAAATAAATACTAGGGCCAGCGATAAAAACAAATACTAATAATATTAAAGCTAAGACTAAGTTTAGCTCTGATAAGCGTTTAACCCCTTTATCTAGACCTAAGAACACAGATAATGAGGCTAAAATACTCACAAAAATAATGAGTAGAACTTGAATATTGGTACTTTGCTCGACACCAAATAAATAATGTAAACCAGAGTTAATTTGGGTGACACCAAATCCGAGAGAAGTCGCTACACCAAATACCGTACCAATGGTCGCAAATATATCGATACTGTCGCCCCACGGCCCATAAATCTTTTTACCAATGAGCGGGTAAAGGGCTGAGCGGGTCTTTAACGGTAAATTATGACGATAAGCAAAATAAGCTAATGCTAAACCGACCACAGCATAAATTGCCCATGCGTGTAAGCCCCAGTGGAAAAAAGTCACACGTAGAGCTTGCTGAGCTGCATCAATTGTCTGCGCATCTCCACTTGGTGGATTTACATAGTGCATGACAGGTTCAGCAACACCGAAGAACATTAAGCCAATACCCATACCGGCAGTAAACAGCATGGCAAACCATGAACCGTTACTATATTCGGGCTGGCTATGGTCAGGGCCTAATTTAATCCGACCTATCGCAGAACAGGCAATATAAATGAGTAAAATAAGAAAGAATGCAACTGATAGAACATAGAACCAGCTAAATGAATCGGTGATCCACTGCTTTAACTGTTGCGTTAAAAGTTCAAAAGAACTCGGAGCGATCACGACAACTGCTAGGAACAAAGCAATAATAATGACCGTACCCAAAAAGACATTGGGATTAACATTTGCGAACCAACTCGTTTGTTTGGAAGGCATAAATCCTCCATGTTATTTTAATGAAAAGTGACAGGCATGAAGCCAATAAAGACATTCAGGAATGAACAAAGTTATATCTTTCAATAGAGAAAGCCGATCATACTGTAAACAAACTTAATTAATATTGCAGTTACAAAGGTGTAAATAAATTAAAACACCTCCTTCTTTATTTATCAGAATTCTTTTTAGGGGCGTGTGAAATATACTGTAAAGCGATCAAACGCGTAACAATTAATGCCAAATACATAACACCACAAAACATTTGTAACATCGCTAGAACACGTGCTGGTGGACTAAGGGGCATGAGGTCAGACAACCCTGTCGCTGACTGCAAACTAAAGCTTAAAAATAATAAATCTAGCCAAGTTTGTAAGTGATAAACATGGTTTGGATTTTGGAAGCTATTTGGAATTAACAACTGACAAATGTTGTATAAAAAAGCAAATCCCCAAGCAATTAAGGTAAAAACAGCTGCTGCTGCAAACAGCTCATCTCGTGTCAAATATCGGTCAGCAAACATATAACGAAATAACCCATAAGCTGCCGAGAAGTAAGCTAAAGCTTCACAGCTGTGAGCAAAAATCTGGATGGTTAAATTGCTGTAGCCTAATAAAATAAACACTGACGATATAATTGCGCCACTTACAAAGGTAAGTCCTAAAAAGGTAAACATAGGTGTTTGACGAATCACTTTAGCAATAATGAGTAAAGCAAGTACTCCTAATGCCCAAGTTAAGGTTCTATAAACCTCATTATCAAAAGTCAGCATAGCCAGAATAAGTAAAATGAATTGCACAAACAGCAACCATGCAGAAGGCAATAATCGAAAGCTCGCCCAGAACTCGATAATAGATCGCATTTAATTATTTTCCATTTTTTCATTATGTTTTGAATTATAGAAAATCATACTGTACAAAAAATAGGATAAACAAGTTGTTCTTTATTAAGGAGCTTCTTTTCAATAACCTTTAGGAGAAAAACAAAAAAAGCCCCGTAGGGCTTTTTATGACATGTTTAATACATTCTGATTAGTGGTCTGATGCACCAGAAGCACCAATACCTGTCATTGAACGTACATATTGTGCGTCGAAAGCAGCACGTTCTTTTTTCGCACGTGCTGAGTTATCAGTCACTGAGAAGAACCAACAGCAAAGAAACGACAATGGCATCGCAAACAATGCAGGACCATTGAACGGGTTAATTGGTGTATCTGAGATTTTTAAAGTATCAACCCATACCGCTTTAGATAAGATGATCAGTACAACAGCTGTTACCAAACCAACCACCCCACCAATCACAGCGCCACGTGTGGTTAAACCTTTCCAGAACATTGAAAGAACAAGTACCGGGAAGTTCGCACAACAAGCTACAGAGAACGCTAAACCTACCATGAATGCTACGTTTTGCTTTTCAAATAAAATACCCAAGATCATGGCAAAAACTGCTAAACCAAGCGTCGCGATTTTTGACATACGAAGTTCAGAAGCAGGAGTCGTTTGACCCTTTTTAAATACGTTAGCGTATAAGTCGTGTGAAATTGCAGATGCACCTGAAAGTGTTAAACCAGCAACAACAGCAAGAATCGTTGCGAACGCTACTGCTGAAATGAAGCCCATGAACAAGTCACCGCCTAAAGCGTCACTTAAATGCACAGCTGCCATGTTGTTACCGCCAACCAGCTCAAGCTTTCCTGTCATTGCCATTTTCGCAACATCAAGGAATTGCGGGTTGTTTGATACAAAAAGGATCGCACCGAAACCAATAATGAAAGTTAAAAGGTAGAAGTAACCAATAAAACCTGTTGCAACGACTACAGATTTACGTGCTTCTTTTGCGTCTTTTACAGTGAAGAAACGCATAAGAATGTGTGGAAGACCCGCTGTACCAAACATGAGTGCTAAACCAAGAGACAAGGCATCAATTGGGTTCGCGGCAAGTTTACCAGGACCCATAATTTTTGCAGCGTCGGCAAGGCTTATGTTATGGACTTTACTGAACACTTCAATAGATTGGGTAAACATATTGCTGAAACTGAAACCAACAGCTTTCATGACCATAAATGCCATAAAGGTTGCACCGCTCAGTAACATGACCGCTTTAATGATTTGTACCCATGTGGTTGCCAACATGCCACCAAAAATTACGTATGCCATCATTAATAGACCAACGATGACTACAGCAATGTTGTAGTTCAAACCAAATAGCAATTTAATCAGCTGACCTGCACCCACCATTTGCGCAATTAAATAAAATGCAACAACTACAAGTGAGCTAAAAGCAGCTAAAGTACGAACTGGTTTTTCTTCAAGACGGAATGACACTACGTCGGAAAGGTTATATTTACCGAGGTTACGTAAACGCTCTGCTACCAAGAATAAAACGATTGGCCAACCGACCATGAATCCCAGAGAATAAAGTAAGCCATCAAAACCAGAGCTAAACACCATTGCAGAAATACCAAGGAATGACGCCGCTGACATAAAGTCACCCGCAATTGCCAAACCATTTTGGAAACCACTAATTCCGCCACCAGCCGTATAGAAATCTTGTGCTGATTGAGTTTGTTTTGCAGCCCATTTAGTAATGAACAATGTGAAACCAACAAAGATGACAAACATGATGATGGCATGCCAGTTGGTTGCTTGCTGCTCAGCTTCACCTAAATCCGGGCCTGCCATAGCAACTGTTGAATATAGCGATGCTGCCGCCAATAAGGCTTTCGCTTTTAATGAATTCCATTTCATATTAGTGTAATCCTTTCTCGTGCGTGATGGCCTCGACTTCCTTCAACGCTTCTTCACTCAACTGATCAAGGGTGTTATTCGCGATGTAGGAATACACGCCACAAAGTACGAAAGATAAAATGATAATTCCTATTCCAAGAGGAATCCCCCATGTCGTTACACCGCCACTAAATGAACTCATCAAAAATTCTTTGTTGTAGCCTACAAGTAGCATAAAGCCCACATAGAGAATTAACATGATGATGGTGAGGGTCCAACTTAATGCACTTTTTGTCTTGACCATTTTTTGAAACTTTGGATTACGTAGAATCTGTTCCACTTGGCTTTGATCCATAACCAAACTCCTTACATAGTGCCCAACCTTGGTCACTTTTTTTTAATGTATTTTTTCATTATTAAAGTTAGCAAGATTACCTCTAAGTCGTAACTTAGACTTTGGTCGTTAAAATTTAATCAATTTATAGCTTTGTATCGGCATAGGTTATGATAGACACACGGTTTCACTTATGTAGGTCATATGAACAGCTGGCTGATTATTGGGGTGCTCACTCTTTATATTGCGCTTTTATTTGTCTGTGCTTTTTTTGGTGAGAAGCATGCCAGTCGTCTTGGCACACGTGGCCGCATGTTTTTATTTAGTTTAACTTTAGGTGTCTATTGCTCATCATGGACATTTTATGGGGCAACCGGTGCAGCCGTACGTGAAGGCGTCATCTTCTTGCCTATTTATTTAGGCCCACTGTTATTTGTCTGGTTTGGTTATGATATCTGGCGGCGTTTAGGTCGAGTACGCCAGCACCATGCGATTTCGTCAATCGCTGACTTCGTCGCAGCGCGCTATGGTAAAAGTGGTGTACTCGCCTCTCTAGTCACTATTCTGGCGGTTATCGCGATTATCCCCTACCTCGCGTTACAGCTCCGTGCAATCGCTTTAAGTACCTCGGTCATTATGGAGCAAAGCTCGCATATTCATACGACGACCAACAGTGTGTTATTGCTCACCAGTGTGCTTGCGATTTTAGCCATGATTTTTGGTACACGACAGATCGCAAATACGGAACAGCATGGCGGCCTCATGCTTGCAGTTGCATTTGAGTCATTTGTGAAGTTATTTGCCCTACTTTGCGTCGCTTTATTTTTTATTTTTGAATCACCAGCTAACCTCAGCCAAATGACCTCTGATGTAAACCAGACTTTTCAGGAGGTTCAGCTGTTTGGTGTACCTGAAACTTTCTGGATTCAAACTTTACTGGCAGGCTTAGCTATTATTTGTTTACCACGCCAGTTCCACGTGGCGGTGGTCGAGCTACGCGATGAAAAGCATATTCGCGGTGCCCGTAAATGGTTCGCGGTTTATCTCATTTTAACTGTTTTAGCTATTATCCCAATCGCAAGCTGGGCTTTGCATGCCGCACCGAAATTCCTAACTGTACCCGATGTGGCTGTACTGTCACTGCCGTTAAGTTACAACCAAGAATGGCTCGCTTTACTAGCCTTTTTAGGTGGCTTTTCAGCCTCGACAGGTATGTTACTGGTTTCATCAGTTGCATTGTCTATCATGCTCAGTAACGACTTGATTATGCCTGCCTTATGGCGTTTTAAATTGCTGTCGCGTCATGATAAACATCTACCTAAAGTTCTGAAGTTCAGCCGTCGTATCAGTATTGTCGCAGTGATGCTACTTGGCTTTTTATTTTTCCATTTCTTTAATGATATTAACCAGCTTTCAGTTTTTGGTTTATTGGCGTTTAGTGCTGTAGCGCAATTTGCTCCGGCACTGATTGGTGGTTTGTACTGGCGTGGCGGAAGCCGCCAAGGTGTCTATGCAGGTCTGATTGTTGGATTTTTAATGTGGAGTTATACCTTACTCTTTCCAACAATTTTGCGTAGCTTGCCTGAAGCCTATCAGGATGCTGCTCAAAGTATTTTGCTTTTTGGTCCTTTTGGCATTAATGCCTTACGTCCGGAATCTTTATTTGGTTTTGAGTCATTTGCACCTTTAACTCACGGTGTCATTTGGTCACTTGGTTTAAATATTGTTTTATATATCTGGATTTCAAAAATTTATCGACCAAGTGTGGCAGAACAAATTCAGGCAGAAAGCTTCTTCTACTATGAAACTAAGCCTTTACCATCACCACACACATCTACTGATTTAACCTATCTTCCTCATGACGCGGCCCGTTTAAAAGTAGGTGATTTATTTGCCTTGGCAAAAAGAATTACAGGTGAGCAACCCACTACACAAGCGTTCGAGAACTTTTGTGAGCAAAATCATCTCACACTCAATCCAAATACAATTGCCAATGGTATGTGGTGGCGTTTTACCGAGCAATATCTGGCCGGTATTATCGGTGCTGCTTCTGCACGTACTTTGCTCACGACAGCCATGATTAATAACGGCCTTGCTTTGGGTCAAGTCGCTAATATTTTAGACCAAGCATCTCAGTGGCAACGTTTTAATCAAAATCTGCTTATGACCATGATTGACCACATGACCCAAGGGGTAAGTGTGGTCGATAAAAATATGTGTCTAGTCGCGTGGAACAACCAATATTTAAAACTATTTGGTTATCCAAAAGACCTTGTTTATGTCGGCTGCCCAATTGCCGACCTGATTCGTTATAACGCTGAACGCGGCGAATGTGGCCCCGGTTCAGTCGAAGAGCATGTACGCAAACGTCTTCACTGGATGAAAGTCGGCAGCGCCCACGAGTTTGAACGTATCCGTAAAGACGGCCGCGTTATTCAAATGCGAGGTAATCCAATTTCAGGCGGTGGTTTCGTCACGACATTTGCCGATATTACGGCCTTCCGTGCGAACGAAGCCGTACTTGAAGCTCGCGTAAAAGATCGGACTCAACAGCTTGCTGATGCCTTAACTGAACAACAGCTTGCACGTGAGCAAGCTGATATGGCCAATATGTCCAAGAGCCGATTTATTGCTGCGGCAAGTCACGATCTATTACAGCCTATGCACGCTGCTCGTCTGTTTAGTACTGTTCTTGAGCAAAGCATTTCGACTGAAGAAGACCGTCAAACCTTACAGCAACTTGACCGTGCACTCTATGGTGCAGAAAGTATGCTGTCTGCCCTACTCGATATTGCACGTTTGGAAGGCGGCACCATACAACCAAAGAGACAACCTTATCCATTGCATGATTTACTCAGTGACCTTGAGTTGCAGTTTAAATCAATCGCTGCTCAGCGGAATATTTCACTAAAAGTCCACGATGTGTCTTTCTGGATCGATACTGACCCGCAGTGGATTCGTCGTATTATTCAAAACTTTGTCAGCAATGCCCTACGCTATACCGCCAAAGGTCGAGTAGTCGTAGGCGTACTTCGTTCTGCACAGCAATCTGGTCATATTCGAATTGGGGTTTGGGATACTGGACCTGGTATTGCTGAAGAACAACGAATTAAGCTATTCCAAGAGTTTGAACGTTGCGGACATTTATCACCTTGGGGTGAACAAGGTTTAGGATTAGGTCTCGCCATCGTACAACGTATGACAGGTTTGCTAAATTACCCTGTTCATGTTTACTCGGAGTTGGGCAAAGGCTCATGCTTTATGATTGAGGTGCCTATTGTCGAGCCACCAAAAGTAGCAACACCAACTGTACAGGCCGTGCCTTTAAAAACAAAAGCCTATCGTATTTTGTGCCTAGACAATGATGAAACGATTCTGGAAGGTATGAGTAGTTTATTAGGCCGATGGGGTTATCAAGTTTTTAAAGCCACTGAACCTGAGCAAGCTCTAGAAATTATTCAAAAAGAGAATATTCAGGTTTGGCTCATTGACCAACATTTAAATAACAATCAGCTTGGCGTTGATTTTATTAATCAAAATCGTCAAGAAGATGTTCCCGTTGCCTTAATTACAGCGGACTCCCATCCCGAGTTACCACAGCAATTAAAAGAACTAAATATAGTTCTACTTAAAAAACCACTAAAACCTGCCTCATTAAGAGCTTGGTTATCTGGTCTTAAAATTGCTAGTACGACAGACTAATCATTTATCGCTTCCCAACTTTTGATAAGTTTGGGAAGCGATTCTTGGCAAAAATGTTTAGCTAAATTTAAGCCAATAGGCAGAACTGCTCAAAATGTCTACTTTTAATCAATAAATTATTGACCAAAATTTCCAAAGAGTCTTTTTCTATGGCAAAGCTCACCTTTTTTGTAAGTGAACACTTGTATACTTAGTTACAATTTAATAAGTCATTGTTTTTATAATTATTTATTTACTAAAAATCACTATATACGACTTTAGTCGTATTCTACTTGCATTCTGCATGACACATAAATATTCAAAACGCATTTTATTCGTCTGACGATTTATTTGAACTTATTTTGCCTGATCATATCCCTGCTCATGAATTAACGCAAAGGACCACTGCCATGAATATTTCTGATAACAGCCCACAAGGCCAACTTTCTTCTCAACAGTTTTATCGCCAATACAGTGCCAATGCCTTACTTCCAGAGTTAGATTGGCAAAGTATTTTTCCGCACAGCAAGCTGAGCGAAGCACATATCAAAGCTCTTAATACAATTTATCAGTGTGCTGTGCCCCTCGCACTTAATGTATTTCATGATTTAAATTTTGATGTATTTGCACCTGCTGCTTATCATCCGCAAGGTTTGGGCTTATTTGACAAGTTAGCGCAACAAGAAGAGAACTTCTTAAAAGTCCTCACTGCTGAAAGTGAAAATCTTGATCATGACACACGCCATCAAATCTGGAGCATGTTACTCCGCGGTGGTGCTGTTCTGGTTTTCAAGGCTTGGCTTGGCCATGTCAAACTCGGAGAAAACCAGTTAGATATGACTCAGTTTGATGAACTTTCTGACTTGCTCTTTATTAAGACACCTCCACATCAACTTGCTGAGCGTTTGCATGTTGATGAAAAAGCAAAACTTGACCATATCTTCTTAATGTACGGCAATGATATTTTTCTTGATCGGTTCAACAGCCTAGAAACAGCAGCACTTTTTGTTGATTTAGGGGTTTATGATGCAGCTTTCTTAAGCTTGCGTGATGACCGTGTAGCTGAATATTTAAAAAGTAAAGGCTACGTAACTCAAGAACAAATTGATGATTTGCAATGTGCTCTTAACCCACTGTACTGCGACAGCCTAACACCTAAGCAAGATTGCCTTGCTTAAGTAGAACATATAAAAAAGACCTCCATTGAGGTCTTTTTTATTTTAGATTTTTTTATCTTCAATATTTAATGCGCTGATTGCCAATACGGCTTGGGTGCGATTTTGTACACCTAGTTTTCTAAAAATAGCGGTTACGTGCGCTTTAATGGTGGCTTCTGAAACATCAAGCTCGTAAGCGATCTGTTTATTTAACAAACCTTCCGCAACCATCATCAAAACACGGAATTGTTGAGGCGTTAACGACTGAATACGTTCAGCCAAAGCAGTTTCATCTGCCGCTCTCGGGTCAAGATTAATATTTGATGGAAGGTTTGGTGGTAACCAGATTTCGCCATCTAGAACTTGACGAATCGCTTCACCAATATGACTTGGATGAGCCGATTTAGGAATATAACCCATTGCACCATGTGCAATCGCACGTTGGATAATTGACGCTTCTTCGTGTGCAGAAACCACAATAATTGGAATAGAGGGATATTGTGCTCTTACATAGACCAGAGCAGAAAAGCCTGAAGCACCTGGTAAGTTTAAATCAAGTAATACCAGATCAGGTTCTGCCCCATTTTCCAAACGCTCATAAAACTCATCAACCGAAGCTGTTTCATGAATTTGTGCCTGTGGCAGGCTATAACGTACTGCTTGAATCAAAGCATGACGAAACAAAGGATGATCATCAACGATTAAAATATTCATAAGCGATTAAAGTAATCTTGAGCATAAGTATGGCCTATTGTAACCCTACTATTTAGATGAAAGATATGCTCATCTTATCCATTTTTATGCAAAATGTTGTTAAATACAGACCTTTGCTTCGTTTTTCCGTTGTTTTTTACCTTTTAATCAAAATTAATCTATTTTTTATATAAGCTTCATTTTTATTCTAAAAAAGATATCACCAATAATTATATAAAATAAAAACAATTGCTTAACTTACTATTAAATTATAAAAATCAACTATTCGGGTTTTATATTTAAAACTGATAAGGTTGACCAATTTCGTTATTTTACAGTTTGCCGTCATTGTTGATTAATAAGTCCAATGTTGTTTTTTAGGCTTAGGAACCAAATCATGACTGGTATCACATCATCAAAACCTTTAAATATTGTTGCTGTTTCTGGTGGCTTAAATACCCCATCTAAAACCGAAAGTCTGGTTCAGGCCATTCTTGATGAGTTATCTGAAGCAATTGATATTCAAGTTCACTTTATTAAATTAAGTGAAATCGGACCATTATTAGGCGGTGCATTTTATCGCAATCAACTTCCGCAACGTGTACAAGATGACCTTGCTGCAGTTGAAGCAGCAGATGCCTTGATTGTGGGTACACCTGTCTACCGTGCCTCTTTTACCGGTCTTTTCAAACACTTCTTTGACTTCGTTGAACAAACTGCATTAGTCGATGTACCTGTACTTTTAGCTGCGTCAGGTGGTAGTGATCGCCATGCTCTGGTACTCGAACACCAACTTCGCCCATTGTTCAGCTTCTTCCAAGCACAAACTTTACCAATTGGCGTATACGCAACAGATCGTGACTTTACTCCTGAATATACAGTGAAAAGTGAGCAACTAGCTGACCGTATTACACTGGCCGTAGCGCGTGCATTGCCAATTTTAGAGTGGGCGCCAGCAAAAGGTAAACGTGCTGAGGTGGTTAAACCTAAATCTCAACAAGCGAATCAAGAGCTTGGTATTAACAAGCAAATTGAGCAAGAAGAAGTATTACCTTCGGCAGCTGTACCAAACCTTGATGCAGCAGAATCTCGTTTGCATCACAAGTCCGGTAAATCATTAACGCATGTTGCCTAAGCGCAATATAGCTAAATAAAAATAACGAATGGGGAGAGAGCACCATGACGCAATTACAACAACCAATTAAATTTGCTTATTGGGTACCAAATGTAAGCGGTGGCCTTGTAGTGAGTAACATCGAACAGCGTACAGACTGGAGTTATGACTACAATGTTCGACTTGCACAGGCAGCCGAAAACAATGGTTTTGAATATGCGCTCACTCAAATTCGTTTTACGGCGGGCTATGGGGCAGAAAACCAGCATGAGTCTGTGAGTTTCAGTCATGCATTACTTGCAAAAACTGAGAAACTTAAAGTGATTGCGGCGATTCTGCCCGGCCCTTGGAAACCGGCACTTGCAGCTAAACAGCTGGCTACGATTGATTATCTAACCGAAGGCCGCATTGCTATTAATGTGGTAAGTGGTTGGTTTAGAGGCGAGTTTGATGCGATTGGTGAAGAGTGGCCTGAGCATGATGAGCGTTATGTTCGCTCTGAAGAGTTTATTCGCACGCTAAAAGGAATCTGGACCACAGATAACTATAGTTTCGATGGTAAGTATTACCAATTCCAGAACTACACACTTAAGCCAAAACCTCTGCAAAAACCACATATTGAAGTCTTTCAGGGCGGCAGTTCACGTGCAGCAAGAGATATGGCGTCTCGTGTATCCGACTGGTATTTCACCAATGGTAATACTGTAGAAGAAATTCAAAAACAAGTCGAAGATATTCGCACCAAAGCAAAAGCCAATAATCACCATGTCAAAATTGGGGTAAATGCGTTCATTATTGCCAGAGATACCGAAGAAGAAGCTAAAGCAGTACTTCAAGAAATTATTGATAAAGCCAATACTGAAGCAGTCAATGCATTTGGCGATGCAACTCGTGAAGCGGGTGCGGCTTCACCAGAACAAGAAGGCAACTGGGCAAAATCAACTTTTGAAGATTTAGTTCAATATAACGATGGCTTTAAAACCAATTTAATTGGTACACCTCAGCAAATTGCAGAGCGTATTGTGGCGCTTAAAAATGTAGGTGTCGATTTGGTTCTTTCCGGTTTCTTACACTTTATTGAAGAGGTGGAATATTTCGGAGAAAAAGTTCTGCCGCTCGTTCGTCAGTTAGAACTTCAACAGGAAAAGGAGGTAGAAATCCCAGCTAAATCAGCCTAAAAAACTCCAGTTAAACAGCGCAAGATAATAAAAACAACAAATTAAAATAAAGTTTTATTGGCTCCAAGACTCGGCTTGGAGCTTTTATTTTTTAAGATTTCTCCACTTCTCGAACAACAGTTTCAACTGAATAGCGGCACCATTTTGAAAGAACCTCAATAAATTCATTTAATGCTGCAGGTTCAAAATGACTCACAATCATATAACAGGCATTACCCATAACCTTAAAGCATTCATCAATCTGTTCGTATTGCTTGACCAAATTTTCAATTTCTTCAAAAGCGCGTTGTTCATTTAAATGCAAATGAATAAATTGTTTATGTAGGTATTGCACAGCAATGGTGTAGTTTTTGATAGCTTCTGCATCCATCAACTGGGCTATTCGAGCACCTACAGCCTGCCCCGTTCGATGGACACGCTGACCAATTTCTTTATTTGTTAAACGGGAATCTTGCTTGAGTAATGCAATAATTTTTAGATCAATCGGGTCTAATTCAATATTCATTTTTCATGGCGAAAGAAAACTTGCGATAATGCTTTCATTTGACTATAGCCGATTTTTCAAGCAGAGAATAATCTTGTTTTATCTCATATCAACAAGAGTGTTCTCATGAAACAAGCACTGTTAGTTATCGATGTACAAAATGATTATTTTAAAAATGGCAAAATGGAATTGGTTGGACCAGATCAAGCGCTCGATAAAATAAAACAGCTCGAGCAATATTTTATCGAAAAAGATTTACCGATTATTTATGTGCAACATATTAACCCGCCGCAGGCTAGCTTCTTTCAAGAAAATACAGATGGGGTTTTACTTCATCCCGAACTTCATGTTCATAATGATTCGTTGGTTGTAACCAAGCATTATCCCAATAGTTTTTTAGAAACTAATTTAGAAGAACTTTTAAAAGCGCACCAAATTGATCAACTCGTGATTACAGGCATGATGACACATATGTGTATTGACTCAGGAACACGCGCAGCCAAAGAGCTTGGCTATCAACCCATCTTAATTGCAGATGCCACCGCAACACGTGATTTAAGCTATGCTGGAAAGACCGTAAAAGCTGAAGACGTGCAAATAGCTTTTTTAACTGCGCTTAGTACATTTGCAAATGTACAAAATACAACTGACTTTCTAGCAAACTCTTAATGGCGCTTAATAAAAAAGCCCCCTTAGGGGCTTTTTTAGAGATTATTTTTGTCTATCGGGATAAACCGTGGCAATTAACTGCTCTACTACAGCAGGTTCAGCTAAGGTTGAGGTATCGCCCAAACTATCAAGCTCGTTTGCCGCAATTTTTCTTAAAATACGGCGCATGATTTTGCCAGAGCGCGTTTTAGGTAATGCTGGTGCCCAATGCAATGCATCTGGTGAAGCTACTGGCCCGAGTACTTTACGTACCCAGTTAATTAACTCTTTACGCAGCTCTTCCGATTCTGGAACACCCGCCTGTAAGGTCACGAAAGTACAAATACCTTGTCCTTTAATATCATGCGGCATACCCACCACCGCTGCTTCTGCTACTGATTCATGCGAAACAAGAGCACTTTCAATTTCAGCCGTACCTAGACGGTGGCCTGAAACGTTTAGGACATCGTCAACACGACCTGTAATCCAGTAATAACCATCTTCATCACGGCGAGCGCCATCACCTGTAAAATAAGTATTTTTGAAGGTTGAGAAATACGCCTCAATAAAGCGGTCTGGGTCACCCCAAATGGTACGCATCTGACCAGGCCATGAATCTTTAATCACAAGGTTACCTTCAGCTGCACCTTCTAACTCGTTACCTTCACCATCTACAATGGCTGGTTGAATACCAAATAAAGGACGCGTTGCCGAACCTGGTTTTAAAGCTGTTGCACCCGGTAATGGTGCAATCAAAATACCGCCTGTCTCAGTTTGCCACCATGTATCAACAATTGGGCAACGGCCTTCGCCGACAACATTGTAGTACCAGTTCCAAGCCTCTGGGTTAATAGGTTCACCAACCGAACCAAGTAAACGTAAACTGCTACGATTACTTTCGCGTACATACGAATCACCTTCTCGCATCATGGCACGAATCGCGGTTGGCGCTGTATACAAGATAGAAACTTTATGTTTATCGACCACATGACCAAGACGTGCCCATGTTGGATATTGAGGTACACCTTCGAACATTAAGGTGGTCGTACCATTTGCCAACGGACCATAAATCAGATAACTATGCCCTGTAATCCAACCAATATCGGCTGTACACCAATACACATCGTCTTGTTTTAAATCGAAGACTTCTTTGAAAGTACTGGTTACATAGACCAGATAACCGCCTGTGGTATGCAACACACCTTTGGGTTTACCTGTTGAGCCTGAGGTATAAAGAATAAATAAAGGGTCTTCTGCCTTCATTGGTTCTGGAGGACAGTCAGCATCCACCTCCATAATAATAAGGTGATACCACAAATCACGGCCTGGCTTCATTTCGATTGGGTTTGCATTACGGTAAACCACAATCACATTTTCAACACATTCGGTACCCGGCAATGCTAAAGCCAAATCGACATTTGCTTTAAGTGGTAACAGCTTACCGGCACGTAGGCTTGAGTCTGCGGTAATTACAAGTTTAGCTTGGCTGTCTTCAATACGGCTTGCCAACGAGTCTGGCGAGAAGCCACCAAATACCACGCAGTGAACTGCACCAATACGGGCACAGGCTAACATGGCAATTGCAGCCTCAGTCACCATTGGCATATACAGCACAACGCGGTCACCTTTACCAATGCCATATTTCTTCAAAACGTTGGCAAAGCGGCAGACTTCATCGTGTAATTCTTTATAAGAAACGATTTTATGACGAGAAGGATGGTCACCTTCCCAAATAATGGCAGGTTTATGTGGATGTTCTTTAAGATGCCTGTCCAAACAGTTTGCTGACACGTTCAACTCACCATCAGCAAACCATTCAATTTTGAAATTGTCTTTGTCAAAACTGGTATTTTTAACTTGGGTAAATGGCTTTATCCAATCGACAATTTTAGCTTGCTCTGCCCAGAATTCATCTGGGTTCTCGATAGAGTGTTGATAACGTTTAAAGTAGTCTGCTTCAACAGTACGAGCTGTTTTTTTAAATTCCTCTGGTACTGGATAGATCTCATTCATACGCAACTTCCTTGATCTTGTGCATCCCATCTCGAGACTGTGGCTATTATTTTACTGGATCTTATTTGTATGCCTTTTCAGTATGATGACTCTCTCAAAGTCAAAACAATCCGACTTTGGTCATATATTGACCACTTACTCAAACATACGAAATTGTGAACATTTTTATAAAATTAAGTTGATTTAAAACATTTGTCTATAGCTTTTACTTTTATAATTTTTTTAAGTTTTGATGGTTTTGACCATCAACAAAGTTTATTTTAGCTTTTAGAAGCAGTGCAGGAATAAAATAAGATGTTTGCCGAAACTCCCTCTTCACGACCACCAGAGCTTCCGTTTAAAGATAGTCCTTTTTCAATTCATGGTCGCTTTAACCGCATGAGTTATTTAGGTGGATATGGCCTAATTTATTTAATTACACTTATAGGTTATTTCATTTTAGCTTCCTTTCTTGGAAGTTTTCAGCTTTCAAGCGATCTATTTAATTTTGAGTTTTATAGCTCTCTTTCCGGCGTAAGTGCCTTAGTAGTATGGGCTTTTTGGCTATTTTTGATCTACCTCAATATTATTCTGGTCGTTCGGCGCTTACACGATTTAAATAAAAGTGGCTGGATGGGCCTGCTGTTATTTATTCCGGTGGTTCAGTTCTTTTTTATGATCTATTTATTACTTGCTTCTGGTACTGCAGGCCCAAATCAGTATGGCCCTGTTCGGCCTTCAACCTTTATCGAGAAACTGATGGCTTGGCTTATTTTAATCGCTATTTTAATTAGCCTTATTTCTACCGCAGGCTTTTTTTACTACTTCTCTGGTACCGATACTATTCAAACCCCAACACAAATTTTACAAAAAGGAACGCAATACTTTTAATTAAAAAACACTTTATTATTTAGATGAACTCATTATAGTAGGCGCACATTTTATCTCCTACTATGATGAAAGCTAAAAAAGCTTTCATGAATTTATTTAATTAGAGACTTGTCGTGGCTGATGAACAAAAATCCTTAACGGATGTTGCAAAAAATACAGGCGAACTTTTGCAAGAAGCAGGTACTAAAACCACTCAAACGGTTTTAGCACATACCGAGAAATATCATGATGCCTATACTACTATCGACAAAATCGTAGATAGTTTTTGGGAACGTGTACCTTATATCTGCATTGCGATTACCGTTTTTATTATTTTTTGGCTATTGACCAAATTATTTAAATTCTTTGTGCGTAAGACTTTAGAAAATCGTTCTTATACGCGCCAAAATTTGGTTCTTGTTTTAAACCGTGTCGGTAGTACAGCAATCTTATTCTTTGGTTTCTTAATTGCTTTAGTCATTATGATTCCAGGGTTTACGCCAGGCCAACTCATGAGTGCATTGGGTATTGGTTCGGTCGCAATTGGTTTTGCATTTAAAGATATTTTCCAAAACCTGCTTTCAGGTATTTTGATTTTATTGAGCGAGCCATTCCGTATTGGCGATTCGATTGTAGTGAATTCACTTGAAGGAACTGTAGAAGATATTCAGATTCGTGCAACGTTCCTGCGCTCACCGGATGGCCGTCGTATCGTTATTCCAAATGCAACCGTTTATACGAGTGCTTTAACGGTAAATACGGCTTACCAACAACGTCGCTGTGAGTTCGTAGTCGGTATTGGTTATGATGACGATGAGCAAAAAGCGAAACAAATTATTTTAGATATTCTCAATAATGACCGTAATGTACTCAGCCAGCCTGCTTTCTCAGTTAACGTGACAGCTCTAGCAGACTTTTCGGTTAACCTTACGGTACGTTGGTGGATTAATACCACTGAGACAGATATTTCGTCATCTACAAGCACTATTCAAGCTGAAGTAAAACAAGCCTTTAATGCAAATGGCATTAATATTCCTTACCCTATTCAGGAATTAAAAATGGCCGCTAATCATTCGCCATTGAATGCTGAGAACTCAGCTAAATAAACGCCCTAAAATATAAGAAATAGACGTTTCGGTTCTTAAAATACGGTTGCCTAAGCTCATCGCTTGGCAGCCGTTTTTTATGAGTAAATCAACTTCATAAGGAATAAATCCCCCTTCCGGCCCAACCACTACACTACAAGCATGGCTAATATTAATTGGCATACTCTGCTCAGCATAAGGGTGAGCCACGTAGGCAGGAGATTCTTCTGAAATTAGGGTTGGCAAAACGTCTTCAACAAAAGGTTTAAAACGTTTATACATTTGAATTTCAGGAACAATTGTGTCGCCTGCTTGCTCAAGTCCAAGCGTAACGTATTGATCAATTTGCTGTAAAAATGGCGTTTGCCAATAGCTTTTATCAACGCGATAACTATGAATTAGGCTTATCTTTTCAACACCTAAAGTCACACTATCCATAATTAAACGGCGTAAAACTTTTGGTCTTGGCAAAGCTACAATTAAATGAACCGGAAGCTTCGTTGGTAGTGCTTCTTCACGAATAGGGCGTATACGGACTTCGTGGTCATTCATTGAAACAATTTCAGTGATATAACGGACGCCGTTGCGAATGCCAACTTTTAGGTTCTGGCCGACCGTGATATCAAGATGTTCACGCAAATGCTGTAATTGACGTTTTGAATGGATAGACCATGTATCCGATTGAACATCTTCAGGCTCTAGTAAAACAATATTCATGGTTTTTCGGCCAAATACCGGTTAATCACCCCTATATGTTTTTGTAGCGAACCTTGATTACGCTGCAATACTTTATGCGCCTGTACCACTAGCTGTTCAGTCGCCTCAGGCTCTGCCAGACACGCTAGCCAAATATCAACGACCTGCTGTGCATCTTGAGCGATAAGCACAGCATTTTCATCAATAAATTCATCAACAATCGTTTGAAAGTTAAAGTAACGCGGTCCAACCACTGTAGGTATATTTAAAACCATAGGTTCTAAAATATTATGTCCGCCACCTGGCTCATTTAAAGAACCACCTACAAAGCACACCTGACTTAAGGCATACCATAACCAAAGCTCACCCATGCTGTCGGCTAAATAAACCTGCGTGCTCGCATGGATACTCTGTCCCATACTTCTACGATGCGTAACTAAATTTAAATTTTGGCAAATTTCAAACACTTCGTCGAAACGTTCAGGATGACGAGGCACCACAATACACACCAACTCACGGTCTGAATTTAAATGAGGCGCAAGTGCTTCTAAAATTAGTTGTTCTTCAGGTGCATGTGTACTGGCAATCGTCACAACCTGACGATTTGCCAAATACCACTGCTGATGCAATTGGGCAGCTTGCTTAATAAAAGCCTCAGGTGCATGAATATCAAATTTAATATTTCCAACAACCTGACTTTTATGCTCGTCTAAACCAAGCTCGACATAACGCTGACGGGTTGCACTATCTTGCGCTAATACCCAATCGATTTGCTTTAACATACCGTCAGTTAAACTTGAGACTTTACTATAGCCCTTTGCTGACTTTTCAGATAAACGAGCATTAAGTAATAAACATGGTACATGCTGTAACTTGGCTTGATCAATTAAATTGGGCCAAAGCTCAGTTTCAACTAATGCTAAAAGTCTCGGTTTGTATGATTCGAAGAATTGTTTTAAAAGAGGCTTTTGATCTACAGGCAAATAAACTGCTTGGAATAAATCTAAATATGGCTCTTTTAAAAAAAGTGACTTAGCGCGTGCCTGACCGGTTTTTGTAGTATTGGTCACTAAAACTGGCTGGCCAAGTTTGAGATAGTGCTCAATAAGTGGCTGCGCAGCATTGGTTTCTCCAACTGAAACCGCATGAAACCAGATGGCTTTTACATTTTTCGGATCTTCAAACGGCCCAAATCGTTCCAGACATTCCTGATGATATAATTCCAGACTTTCTGCACGTCTTTTTATCCGCCAACGATAAAACGGTTTTAATAAATGGAGTGCTGTGTTGTACCAAAATGGGGTCGCCAAGCGGTTTGCCTCAAATAGTCAAAATTTAAAAACTGGGGAAAATATAACATAGATAAAAAAAATGGCAGAGTTTCGATACCTAAACTCTACCATATACAAGAAAAGTCATTGACTGAACTCACAAAAGAGCAAGTTCAGTAAATAGTAAATCTAAATAAAATAATGATTTTAAGAAGCTTCTAAAGCAGGATAGTCCGTATAACCTTCAGCGCCTTTAGCATATAAAGTCGTTGGTTGAAGCTCATTTAATGGCAGACCTTGCTCTAAACGTTGTAATAGATCAGGGTTAGCAATATAAGCCTTACCAAAAGATACAGCATCTGCCTGACCTTCACGCAAAATACGTTTTGCTGACTCTGGTGTCAGGTTTTCATTGGCAATCCACACGCCATTAAATTTTTGACGTAATTGTGGACCGATACTATCGGCTGCTTCATATTCACGAGAGAAAATGAAAGCAACATTACGTTGACTTAATTGTTCAACCACATAACCGAATGTCGCTAGCGGATTTTCATCACCCATATCATGAGAGTCGCCACGCGGTGCAATATGTACACCGACTCGGCCAGCGCCCCACACTTCAATAAATGCATCAACCACTTCCAATAACAAGCGGGCGCGATTTTCAACTGGACCGCCATACTCATCATCACGTTGGTTGGTATTACTTTGAAGGAACTGGTCAATTAAATAACCATTTGCAGCATGTAATTCAACACCATCAAAACCTGCTGCTTTAGCTAGTTCTGCTGAATGTTTATATTGAGCAACAACTTCTTTAATTTCTTCAATCGAAAGTGCACGTGGTTTTACATATGGGCGTTTAGGGCGTAATAAACTTACTTCACCGGCAGGTTGAATTGCACTTGGAGCCACAGGAATATCACCATCCAAGAGTTCAGGATCGGAAATACGACCCACATGCCAAAGTTGAACTACAATTTTTGAACCTTGTGCATGAACTGCTTCAATAATCTTATTCCACGCTTGTGCCTGCTCTTGTGACCATAGTCCAGGGGTATCTGCATAACCCACAGTTTTTGAACCAATCACTGTTGCTTCAGTGAGAATGAGACCAGCATTTGCACGTTGCTGATAATATTCCACCATTAAGTCGTTTGGAACACGACTTTCTCCACTACGTGCACGTGTTAATGGGGCCATTACCAGTCGATTTTTAATTTCAAAATCACCAACTGTTAAGGGAGTATTGAGTTCAGCCATGATCGCCTCGACTTACACTTTATTTGTTTTAAAGTGTTTGTTTTAAATGTTCGATATATTGCTGAATCAAAGCTTCGTTACGTGAAAAATAAGACCACTGCCCATATTTCTGGACCTGAATGAGACCAGCCTGCTGTAATACAGACAAATGATTGGACATTGTAGACTGAGCTACTTTACCCAAACGTTCAATATGACCTGCGCAAACCCCTTTTTCAAAACTACCACCACATTCTTCTACCGGTAAATAATGCGCAGGTTCCTTTAACCATTGCAGAATCTGCCGACGAAGAGGATTGGCTAGGGCTTTGCTAATTGCATCAATATCCATAGGCTCAACACGTCTTTTAAACGAACAAAGCTTTGTTCAGCATTTCGAAAACATAATATCGCATTTTTTCGATATTCATATCCATTTTTTTCGATATTCATATCGTATTTTTCCGATTAACTTCCGAACACTGAACTGCTTTGCCGTTTTAATCGCTAAAAATTTAAGAGTTTAAAAGAACTAAAAGTTCAAAAGACTCTTACAACCCCTGCTTTAAACTCGCTTCAATGAAGCGATCAAGATCACCGTCAAGAACTGCACCAGTATTTGAGTTTTCAACACCTGTACGTAAGTCCTTAATACGAGAGTCATCAAGTACATAAGAACGAATTTGGCTACCCCAACCAATATCAGACTTCGAGTCTTCAAGTGCTTGAGCTGCTTCATTACGTTTTTGCATTTCTAGTTCATACAATTTTGCACGTAACTGTTTCCATGCATGATCACGGTTCGCATGTTGTGAACGTTGGTTCTGACATGCAACCACAATACCTGATGGAATGTGCGTCAAACGAACTGCTGAATCTGTTTTGTTAATGTGCTGACCACCTGCACCAGATGCACGGTAAGTATCGGTACGAACATCAGAAGGATTAATATCGATTTCGATATTGTCATCAACTTCTGGTGAAATAAATACCGCAGAGAATGAAGTATGACGACGGTTACCACTGTCAAATGGTGACTTACGCACTAAACGGTGTACACCAGATTCTGTACGTAACCAGCCATATGCATATTCACCTTCAACGCGAATCGTTGCAGATTTGATACCTGCTACATCACCATCAGATACTTCCATAAGTTCTGCTTTAAAACCGTGACGTTCAATCCAGCGCATATACATACGTAATAACATTGAAGCCCAATCTTGTGCTTCTGTACCGCCTGAACCTGCTTGAATCTCGACGTAGCAAGGATTCGGGTCCATTGGGTTGCTAAACATACGGCGGAATTCAAGTTTTGCTAATTCTTCTTCGGCAGTGCCAAGCTCAGATTGTACATCTACCAGCAAGCTTTCATCATCAGCTTCAACAGCTAAATCCAGCATTGCTTTTGCATCTTCAAGCTGTGTAGATAAACCATCTAAAACGTTAATAACGTTTTCTAGTTCGCCCTTTTCTTTTGCCATTGCCTGAGCACGGTTTTGATCATTCCAGATCGCAGGGTCTTCTAACTCACGTAAAACTTCTTCTAAACGTTCTTTTTTCAGATCGTAGTCAAAGATACCCCCGTAGTGTTTGGCTACGATCAGTTAAGTCTTTCAATTGGTTTAGATAAGGATTAATTTCCACGCGAGTGTTCCCATAAAAACAGATAAACAGTCGAATATTTTATCATAGCTATGGTTATCTTCGAACCTGCTTTAATTTATAACTGTCATTTCAATTTATAAATTTTTTAATTTTCTTTCAGAAGATTTTAAGCTTAATTCGTAACATCCCCATACAAAATTGGGTACTTTTCCAGCATTTTTGATTTTCTACACAAAATCTCCTCAATTTTAATAAAATAAAACATTATGTTTTTGTATTTTAAAATCAATATCTTAAATTAAATATAGTTACAAAAAAAGCACATGGTTACAGTCCGGTTACTTGCACAAGATTGACGGTAAATGTTTTTGCTCTAGACTAAAAGTTGTAACAAAACATTTATAAAATCGTTTTTAGAGGGGAGAGATTCCATGAAAAAACTAGCAATTGCATCAGCTCTTTTATCTGCACTTGCAGTAAGTGGCGCAGCAAACGCTTACCAAGCTGAAGTTGGTGGTTCTTACACTTATCTTGATCCAGATAACGGCAGCAGCGTAAGTAAATTTGGTGTTGATGGGACTTATTATTTCAACCCTGTTCAAACACGTAATGCACCGCTTGCTGAAGCAGCATTCTTAAACCGTGCAAGCAACGTTAACGCACACGTTAACTATGGCGATAACAGCGGTACTAAAGATACTCAATATGGCGTAGGCGTTGAATACTATGTTCCTAACACTGACTTCTACCTTAGCGGTGATGTAGGCAGAAATGAACGTGAAATCGACAACACAAACTACGACCAAAAAGTTACAACTTATGCTGCTGAAGTAGGTTACTTACCAGCACCAGGTTTGTTACTTGCTTTGGGTGTTAAAGGTTATGACGAAAAAGACGGTAAAGACGGCGCAGATCCTACCGTTCGTGCGAAATACGTAACTCAAGTTGGTCAACATGACGTAAACCTTGAAGCGTATGGTGCGTTTGGTGACCTTGACGAATATAAAGTTCGTGGTGACTACTACATCGATAAAACTTTAAGTTTAGGTGTGGACTACTACAACAATGACTTAACTGATAAAGACGAATGGGGCATTAATGCTAAAAAATTCTTAAATCAGCAAGTAAGTCTTGAAGGTCGTATTGGTTTCGGTGATAACGACAACACTTATGGTGTTCGTGCAGCATACCGCTTCTAATCTTACCTAGATTTAAAAAATCCGCTCAATTGAGCGGATTTTTTTATTGATTTAAATACACAATTCGTAGCTGTAAGCTTACATTGCCATTAAAAACGTTACGGTCTATTTCATAAACTAAATGTACATGGTCACGCATTGGATCAAACTCGAAGCGGCCGGCTGCGTTAAAAGCAATCGCATCGAAACTATATTGATCTATCGCTAGTCTAAGTTTCAGGTGTGTCTCTTTGAGCCAACGGAAATCGATAACTTTAAAATGTCCCTCAAATTGAGGCAGTGGAAATTTTTGTCCCCATGGCCCTAACTGCTCAATCCAGTTCAAGGTATTTAACTGCAAAGCAGAGACAGGTAACTCACCATCAGTCCATAATGTCGCTTGAAAGATTGATTCATCCATCGCAGCGACACAATCATTAAATACTGTCTTAAAAGCTTCAAAGTTTTCTTTACGAATCGTAAGGCCGGCTGCCGCAGCATGTCCACCAAAATGGCTGACCAACTCAGGATATTGTTCAGCAACTTGCTCAATAGTATCTCGAATGTGAACACCATCGATTGAACGTGCTGACCCCTTAATATGAACGCCATCCTCATCGGGTGCAAAAACAATCGTTGGCCGATGAAATTGCTCTTTCAAACGCCCCGCGACAATCCCGATGACACCTTGGTGCCAGTTTTCTTCAAATAGAACAAGCGCCGGTGGGATATCTTGTTGTGAAAGCTGCAAATTATCTAAAGCCGATAAAGCTTGTTGTTTCATCTCCCCTTCAACTTGGCGGCGGTCTATATTTAGCTGATTTAATTGTTGAGCAATTGGATAAGCAGTTTCCATCGAATCTGCTAATAAACACTCGATCCCAATGCGCATGCTCTCCATACGTCCAGCAGCATTAATGCGTGGTCCAAGCACAAAACCTAAGTCTTGCGCACGTATTGAAGTTGCTTCCCGACCAGCAATATCGAGTAAAGCTAAAATCCCTACTCGACACTGATGTTGCTGAATACGTTTTACACCGGCATCAACCAAAATACGGTTGTTATAATCCAAAACAGCAACATCGGCATAAGTTCCCAAAGCGACTAAATCTAAATATTGAGTCACTTTACTTGTGCTTTTACCCTGTCTATTGCGTAGACTCGCCAAATTGGCAAGTACATAAAAAGCAACGCCAACACCGGCAAGCGCCTTACTTGGAAACTCACATCCTAATTGGTTTGGGTTTACCACCGCCTCAGCAAGCGGGGTTTCTTTGGTCGTTAGATGATGGTCGGTAATAATCACTTGCATGCCTAATGCATGTGCTGCATCAACACCAGTATGGCTGGAAATTCCATTATCTACTGTAATTAATAGATCAGGTTGATAGGTGTGATAAGCAAGCTCAGCAATGGCTGGAGTAAGGCCATAACCATATTTGAAACGATCTGGTACCAGATAGTCGACTTGTGCTCCCATATCGCGAAGCACGAGCATCATTAAAGCAGTGCTAGTTGCACCATCGGCATCATAATCTCCTACAATGACAATTTTTTTCTGCTCATCGATGACTTGGTCCATTAATGCTACAGCAGCGTCCAACCCTTTGAGCTCTGGAGCAAGCAGGTACTTAAGTTTTAGCTCTAATTCTTGTTCAGATTGCACCCCACGTCTTGCCAAAATCTCGGCAATAAACGGAGGCACGCCCTGAAACTGTTCAGGGCGTGTCAATAAAGGTCTTTGTTTAATTTGTATTTTTGTCATTTAAGGCATCAGTCGGTGCAATGTCCATTGACCGTCGATTTTTTCATAACTCAAGCGGTCATGTAAACGATTTGGTCGTCCTTGCCAGAATTCATAATAGTCCGGTTGCAGACGATATCCGCCCCAAAACTCTGGCTTATCGAGTACTTCACGGCTTTGAACTTGTTGTTGCAAGTCTTGAAAACGCTGTTGCAACAACTCTCGGCTTTCTATCTTACCGCTTTGCGGCGTACTGATATGAGCTGCAATCTGGCTATCACGTGGACGCTTATGATAATAGTCGGTAGATTCCTGTTCAGGAATTTTGACGACGTGACCACCCACTCGTACCTGACGCTCTAAGCTAGGCCAATAAAATAACAGTTCAGCATAGGGATTTTCTGCCAAATCTGCCCCTTTCTGACTGTCATAGTTGGTATAGAAATCATAACCTGCTTCTGTCGCACCGCGTAACAATACAGTTCTGACATGTGGACGACCGCTAGCGCTCGCAGTTGCTAAAGACATCGCATATGGTTCGTGCAAGTTGGCGGCTAAGGCATGATTAAACCAACCTAAGAATTGTTCATGCGGATTACTCGCGACTTGTGTTTCGTACAATTCACCTTGTTCATAGCTTAAACGTAATTCGCTTAAGTCTTTAATGACGTCACTCATGCCATATACCTTATGCAACTTGCGCTTGTGAACGGACTGCATTTGCTAAATGTTCAGCCAAAGCATTCACTTCTTGTTCGTCATCACCTTCAACCATGACACGAATGACTGGCTCAGTTCCAGACTTACGAACTAAAATACGTCCACGCCCTTTAAGCTGTTCTTCTGCTTTATTGAACTCAGTCACTAATGCTGGAATAGAGTATGGATCAAGCATTTGTTCTAAACGTATATTTACAAGCACTTGTGGGAATAATTTAAAGTCCTGAACCAATTCATGGAGCGCTTTATTTTGCTCAACCATTACAGTTAACACTTGAAGTGCTGCAATAATCGCATCACCTGTTGTGCTCTTATCTAACGTTAAAATATGTCCAGATGGCTCTCCACCTGTAACCCATCCATTTTCATCTAATGCTTGTAATACATAGCGGTCACCAACTTTTGCACGAACAAAGCCAACGTTTGCTTTTTCAAGTGCAATTTCAAGCGCCATATTACTCATAACAGTACCAACAATACCTAGTGGCTTGTTTTTCGCTTGAGTCGCCAAAATATATAAGATGTGGTCACCATCAATTAAGTTCCCAAACTTATCAACCATCACGACACGGTCGGCATCGCCATCAAAGGCAATTCCTAGATCAGCTTCTTGCTCAACTACTGCTTTTTGTAAACTTTCTGGGTGAGTCGAACCACAGTTTTCATTAATATTTAAACCATCTGGTTCGTTGTACAGAGCAACAACTTTGGCACCTAACTCACGGAAAACTGATGGACCAACGCTATAAGCTGCACCATGTGCACAATCCACAACAATTTTTAAATTATTTAAATCGAAGTGATATGGAAATGTAGACTTACAAAATTCAATGTAACGACCATTTGCATCATTTACACGAACACTTTTACCTAAGTTCGCAGTGTCATCAATAAATAACTCTTTTTCTAATTCTTTATTAATTTCTTCCTGTAATGAATCTGGTAATTTTTTACCTTCACTTGAGAAAAATTTAATTCCATTATCAAAATAAGGATTATGTGATGCAGAAATAACAATACCAGCATGCGCATGTAAGGCACGGGTAAGATGTGCAATAGCCGGTGTCGGCAATGGTCCAAGTAAGTGAACATATACGCCAGCAGCGTTTAATCCCGCCTGCAAAGCAGACTCTAAAATATAGCCAGATAAACGTGTATCTTTTCCTAATACCACAAGCGGTTTATTTTTTGGACTCGTTCGTTTTAATACCTTCCCTGCGGCGAACCCGAGTTTTAAAGCAAACTCTGGTGTAATCGGCATTTGCCCAAATTTTCCACGAATACCATCCGTTCCAAAATAACTCATAGCTTATCTCATTTTACGCCACTTCAGCCGTGGCTCATTTCATATATGGCTATTCTGCCATATCTATTTTCATCAGATTTACTTTACACCAAAAACAAAAAGCCGTCAGTGTACTGACGGCTTTCTTATTTGATTTGGTTACTAAAATCTAACCAACACGATAGTTCGGAGCTTCTTTAGTAATCGTTACATCATGAACATGTGACTCAGACATACCCGCTGAAGTAATTTTCACAAATTTTGCATTTTGGCGAAGGTCTTCAATTACTGATGAACCTGTATAACCCATAGATGAACGTAAACCACCCATCATTTGATGAACGATGTTACCCATTGGGCCTTTATATGGAACACGACCTTCAATTCCTTCTGGTACTAACTTTTCAGCACCTGCTTTTGAATCCTGGAAGTAGCGGTCAGCAGAACCTGTCGCTCCAGCCATTGCACCTAATGAGCCCATACCACGATATGCTTTGTAGTAACGGCCTTGGAAGAATTCAACCTCACCAGGCGCTTCTTCAGTACCCGCTAGAAGTGAACCAACCATGATTGTGCTTGCACCCGCACCGATCGCTTTTGCCATATCGCCAGAGAAACGGATACCGCCATCTGCGATTAGAGGAATTTGATCTTTCAGTGCATTAGCAACGCTGTCAATCGCAGAAATTTGCGGCATACCAATACCTGCCACAATACGTGTCGTACAGATAGAACCAGGGCCAATACCTACTTTTACAGCATCTGCGCCTGCATCTAATAATGCCAATGCAGCATCACCAGTTGCGATATTACCGCCAATCACTTGTACTTGAGGGAAGTTTTGTTTTACCCAACGTACACGTTCAATAACACCAGCAGAGTGGCCGTGTGCTGTATCAACAACAATGACGTCAACACCAGCTTCAACTAATGCTTCTACACGACTTGGTGTTTCAACGCCTGTACCTACCGCAGCACCAACACGTAAACGACCAAGATCATCTTTACAACTGTTTGGATAACTCTCAGCTTTACGGAAGTCAGTTACCGTAATTAAACCTTTAAGTTCGTTGTTTTCGCCAACAACCAAAACTTTTTCAATGCGATGCTTTTGCAATAATGCTTGAATATTTTCTTTAGACTCGCCTTCACGCACAGTCACCAAACGATCTTGGCCTGTCATGATGTTGCTAACAGGTTGTTCCAAGTTAGTTTCAAAACGTGTATCACGGCCTGTCACAATACCAACAACCTTGCCGTCTTTAACAACAGGTACACCGCTAATGTTATTAGCACTGGTAATTGAAATAAGTTCACGTACTGTGGTTTCTGGGGTTACAGTGATTGGATCTTTCACCATACCCGCTTCGAATTTTTTCACACGGCGTACTTCTGCAGCTTGAGCAGCAATATCCATGTTTTTGTGCAAAATCCCGATACCACCATTTTGCGCCATTGCAATCGCCATACGTGACTCAGTCACCGTATCCATTGCAGCTGAAACTAATGGGATATTTAAATGAATGCCGCGAGTTAAACGTGTCTTTAAAGAGACATCTTTTGGGAGAACAGTAGAGTAGGCAGGAAGTAATAAGACATCATCGAAGGTTAGCGCTTCTTGAACGATGGTCAGCATAACAATCTCACTGGTAAATTCCGTGAGCTATTATAAACAAATTTCAATGCAATTTTCATATTATCTTTGCCTTTTTCAGCAATAGATATTTACCTACTCTAAATATTTCTCACTTATTATCGTGTTAGCTCATATTTAACTCACCTGATCATAATCATGATCATTTTCTGAATCTGCTGGGCTTACCTCAATCAAAGGAATCAATTGGTGCGCCAAGCGGGCTTTGTTACACTGTTCATCAGCAATCTGTACTTCTTTACAGGTAGAACTACGCACAGCATAAATAGAACAACCTACCTCTTTACCAATTTCACCTGTTAGAGCCTGACATCGTGGCTGAGCTTGATTGGTTCCACGCATACACGAATAAACGGGTGTTAAAGGTTCAACGAGATGTTCATCCATTAACTCGGCCTCAGCCCAATAAAATGAAACCCGAAAATGTGCACAACACGCCCCACAGCGTAGGCACTCATCTGGAGTCGCAACTTGAGATAACATTTTTATTCAAATTCTCGTCATCAAAAATTTTTTTCTATGGCGCAAAATCCTAAAAAAATTTCAAATTGGACTCAAGATATTGAAGATAACTTTTTATGTCGGACAGCTAAAAATTTGCTCAGTCATTAAATCTACGCCGCATGGTAAGGTCTCAATCCAGTCTAAAAACTGATTAATCATTTCTTTACCAATAAATGGAGTACCATGCTGAGGTACAATCATCTCAATATCCATTTGACGGACCATGTTGACCCATAAACGAATAACTTTATTGGAGCACATATAGCGCTGATGAAAAGCCTTCATTTTCATCACATGGGCATCAAAATCTTTGAGAGGCTGACTTGCATCCTCCACAATAGAAGCCCCCATATCACCAGAAAATAAAATCTTGGCAACTGGATCATAAAACTGAAAATTACCTACCGAATGTAGGAAATGGGCCGGAACCATGACAAGCTTTGATTCGCCCAGTTGAATCACTTGACCACGATCTGGTAGCTCAATCAGACGATCTTCCCAATTTCCTTTCATACGCTCACTCATAAATGAGGAATTTAAGTGAGGTAAAAATCGTGCCCACAATTTAGAGGCCACCACTTTAGCATCGGTATAAACTAACCAACGAGGCATTGAAGTAATAATATCTGGGTCCTGATGCGAAGCGATTACATAGTCCAAATTTTTAAGACGAGTATATTTATTAAGTTCCATCGTCAATGGAACGTAGGTCAAGTCGCCACCTGGGTCAATAACGGCTGCTCGTTCATGATCAATAATTAAAAATTGATTGGCTTGTATGCCTTCCCCTTTGACCAAACTGGTAAAACTAATACATTTATGTACGCCATTATCAAATAATATCTGTGATGTTGTTTTTTCAAACCCCATACAATTCCCCAAAAAAATTTTAAATATTAGATATTTTTATATCCCTACTAAAATAAAGGGATTCTAAAATGCTTGCAATGAATTAATTGATATTTCTCATAATATTTTAAAATAGATTTTACTTTTCTTATTCTAGAAATGAATCATCAAGAAATTGAGTAAACCTCTAACATTTTCTTAAATAAGCTATATCGTAAAGTTTAACTTCTTCAAAGCTCAAAAAAAACGCACTCTTCATGAATGCGTTTTTATACAAATTGAAAATAACTTAGAAGAAATAATGTTGTACTAGCGTAGAAACACCTACAACGAAGAAAATAGCTGCACCAATTTTATGAATGAGCGAGATAGAGAGACGTTCTGCTAATTTATTACCAATAAATACAGCTGGTGCATTGGCAATCATCATACCTAATGTTGTACCTAGCATCACCCAGAAAATACTGTCATAGCGTGCAGCTAAAGCGACTGTCGCAATTTGGGTTTTATCACCAATTTCTGCTAAGAAAAATAAAATAAAGGTTGCCCCAAAAACACCAAATTTTTGCCATTTATTAATGCTATCAGTTTCATCATCGAGCTTATCCGGAATAAGCATCCAGAATGCCATACCAATGAAACCAACAGCGAGAACCCAGACTAAAATTTCAGGGCTTAGAACTGTGGTAATCCATTGCCCAAGCACAGCAGAAATACCATGATTAATAAGTGTTGCTAAAAGAATCGCAATTAAAATAGGAATTGGCTTACGGAAACGCGCAGATAGTAAAAGTGCCAACAATTGAGTTTTATCGCCCATTTCAGCGAGGGCAACAATCGAGGTAGAAATCAGAAATTCTTGCATGTCGGTTCTCTGGCTAGCATAAATGCCTATGACCTACCCCTCCTGCTAGCCAAATATCATAAAATGATTGCAGAGTGGTAAATCAAAGGTCTTGCCAACTCAGAAACGATGAGACGTTTAAGCTATGATGACCATGTTCTGTTGAACAATTATGTTGACCATCACCTATTCACCTTTGCTGTGAATAGCGGCTACTCCCCAATGAAGTATGCGTTTATTATATTCAAGTCACTCGATTTTTCAAACTTTCAAGTAACAAATTTTACCCACGCCCACACGACTAATCGTGCAATACCTAATATCACTGCAAAATAAGCACTTATATGAATAAAACCAATAGGGCTACTGCTCGTTCCAGCCTGATATTCAAAGGGCAAAATCAAAGTAGCAACAAACACCTCAAAACCCATCACCACATAAGTCATCCATTCCCACGGGAAGTGTAAAATACTGACCCATATTCCCATCAATAAAAACACAATCAATAGTAAGGGCAACATAATTTTCAGAAAACCTAACATTTACTACTTCTCCTTTATGTAATAACGAGAAATTTCTCCTCACTCTCGATAAACCCTGCTTAATCTGTAGATTAACCTAAAAATTAAATCAAATAGACATTAAAACAAAACCCCGCCGAAGCGAGGTTTTAGTATGTTCTTTCAAAGCATTAGATTAATAAAGTACGAATATCTTTAAGAAGTTTCGTAAGTTTATTTGTAAAGCGAGCTGCATCCGCACCATTAATTACACGGTGGTCATAAGACAATGACAACGGCAACATTAAGCGTGGATCAAAGTCTTTACCATTCCATACAGGCTGCATCGTTGCAGGTGAAATACCCAAAATTGCAACTTGTGGCCAGTTAACTAGTGGGGTAAATGCTGTACCGCCAATTGAACCTAAGCTTGTAATCGTGAAGTTAGCACCTTGTAAATCTTTCGGTGTTAATTTCTTATCACGCGCTTTTTTACTGAGCTCACCTAATTCAACAGCAATTTGCTTAATTGATTTTTGGTCAGGATTACGTAGTACAGGTACTGTCAAACCATCTGGAGTTGCAACAGCAATACCCATATGGATTTCATTACGGAGTAATACAGATTTCTGATCATCTGCCAAATGACCCGCGAAATAAGGCTCTTCTTTCAACAAGTGTGCTACAGCTTTTGCAATAAATGCCAAAATTGTTAGGCTTACACCTTGTTTCTTAAAGCCGTCTTTCAACTCACCACGCCAAGCTTCTAACTCAGTAATATCCGCAAGGTCAAACTGAGTTACTTGTGGAATGTAGTTGTTTAAAGACAACTGCGGAATTGATACTTGCTGCAAACGCGTCAGTACTTTTTCTTCCACGCCACCAAATGCAGTAAAGTCAGGAAGCTTTGGTAAACCCGAAACTGCTGGTGCAGCCGCAGCAACTGGTGCCGCTTGTGGTGCCGTTAAACGACTCTTCACATAAGCAAAGATATCTTCTTTAACTACACGGCCATGCTCACCAGAAGTTTTAACTTGTGACAAAATCACGCCAAGTTCACGAGCAAGCTTACGAACAGCAGGACCTGCATATACTTTAGCGTTTTCTGCTTCTTGCTCTTTCGTTAACTTATCAGTGCCAGATGTAGGCGCCGCAGATGCAGACTGTGTTGTAGCAGGAGCTGCTGCTTTAGGTGCTGCTGCCTGTGGAGCTGGGGCTGCTTCTGCTTTTGCCGCTGGTGCAGCAGCAGGTGCTTGGCCTTCAGCTTCAATTGTTGCAAGCAATATACCTTGTGAAACTTGTTGGCCTGCTTGCAAGTGAATTGCTTTTACAACACCAGCAACGGTACTTGGAACTTCCACAGTTGCTTTATCTGATTCAACTACAACAAGGCTTTGGTCTACATCAACTTTATCGCCAACTTGTACTAAGATTTCAGCAACAACTGCTTTATCTACGCCCAAGTCAGGAACATTGATATCAACTGGACCAGATTGAGTAGTAGCTGCCGCAACAGTTTCTTGCTTTGTAGCAACTGGTTCAGCGGCTGCAGATGGAGCTGGTGTAGTAGCAGGAGCTTCTGCTTGCGCATTAGATGCAGCTGCTGTTTTCACTTGAATAAGAACAACACCTTCTTTAACGGTATCACCTTCTTTCACTTGAATACTTTCTACAGTACCAGCAACGCTACTTGGAACTTCCACAGTCGCTTTATCTGACTCTACAACAACAATACTTTGTTCAACATCAATTTGGTCACCCACTTTAACGAGGATTTCACCAACTAATGCTTTTTCAACGCCAATGTCAGGTACAGTCACGTCAACAGTTGCAGTTGATGTAGCAGCAGGTTGAGCTGAAGCTTGAGTTTGCTGTGCAGGTGCTGGAGCAGCTAGCTTTTCAGCCGCAGGAGCTGGTGTTGGTTCCGGAGCTGCTTGTGCCGCACCTTCTGCTTCAATCTCAATCAAAGCAACACCTTCAGTCACGTCATCACCTTGATTAATCAAGATGCTTTTTACGACACCTGCTGAAGTGCTAGGCACTTCAACAGTTGCTTTATCAGACTCAAGCACAACGATACTGTCGTCAACTTCAACACGGTCGCCAACTTTTACTAAAATTTCAGCGACGTTTGCTTTATCTACACCAATATCAGGGGTCTTAATTTGCATGCTTAGTTCCCCTCACCTGTTTGCGTTTCATTGTATTCAGCAACTGGCTGAACTTCCGGATGTGCTTGTGGAGCCCATGCAACCGGACGGTCAGTATCTAACTCAAAGTTAGAAATTGCATCTTTCACTAAACGTGCGTCTACTTCACCTTCGTCAGCTAATTTTTTCAAAGTAGCAACAACAATGTGTGCAGCATCAACACCAAAGAAACTACGTAAGTTCGCGCGTGTATCTGAACGGCCGTAACCATCTGTACCTAATGCAACAAATGGGCGACCATCTGGAAGATACGCACGGATTTGTTCGCTATAAGCACGCATATGGTCGGTAGCAGAAACTACGATACCTTCCGTACCACGTAATTGTTTAGATACCCATGATTCTTTAACTTCTTCAGCAAGTGGGTGTAGACGGTTGTATTCTTCACATGCCATACCATCACGTGCTAACTCATTGAAGCTTGTTACACTCCAAACATTTGAATGGATTTGGTATTCATCACGTAAGATTTTCGCAGCTTTAATCACTTCGCGAAGGATTACACCTGAACCAAGTAACTGGACAGTTGCTTTTTCATCTTTCTCGAATAAATACATACCACGCTTAATCCCTTCTTCAACGCCCTCCGGCATTTCAGGATGCTCGTAGTTCTCATTCATTACTGTTAAGTAATAGAACACACGCTCTTGGTTCACATACATGCGTTGTAAGCCATCATGTACGATTACCGCTAACTCATAACCAAAACATGGGTCATAAGACACGCAGTTTGGAATAGTGTTTGCCAAGATGTGCGAATGACCGTCTTGGTGCTGTAAACCTTCACCGTTCAATGTCGTACGGCCTGCAGTCGCGCCTAACAAGAAACCTTGAGCTTGTGCGTCACCCGCAGCCCATGCAATATCACCAATACGTTGGAAACCAAACATTGAGTAATACATGTACATTGGAATCATTGGCAAGTTATTAGTTGAATAACTTGTCGCTAACGCAGCCCATGCACTCATCGCACCTGCTTCGTTGATCCCTTCTTGTAACATGTGACCGTCTTTTGCTTCACGGTAATGCATTAACTGTTCTTGGTCTTCTGGCGTGTATTTTTGGCCGTGAGCAGCATAAATACCAAGCTGACGGAACATACCTTCTAAACCAAAAGTACGTGCTTCATCTGGAACGATTGGTACTACGCGGTCTTTAATCGCTTTTTCTTTAAGTAAAGCAGCAATTAAACGAACCATCACCATAGTAGTTGATTGCTCTTTGCCACCCGAACCTTTCAACACTGCATCAAATACAGATAATTCAGGAATCGCTAAAGATTCACTCTCACGACGACGTGCAGGCAGGTATCCACCTAAAGCTTCACGACGCGCTTTCATATATTTCATTTCTGGAGAGTTTTCACTTGGGCGATAGAATGGAAGCTCTTCTAATTGCTCATCTGAAAATGGAAGATTGAAACGGTCACGTACATATCTTAAAGAGTCAATTTGCATCTTTTTGATTTGGTGAGTTTTGTTTACCGCTTCAATTTCTTCAGACAAACCATAACCTTTAATGGTTTTCGCCAAGATCACTGTTGGTTGACCTTTCGCTTTCATCGCTTCTGCATATGCAGCAAAAACTTTGTAAGGGTCATGACCACCACGGTTTAACGCATCAATATCTTCATCGCTTAAATCTTTTACAAGTTCCGCAGCTTCTGGGTACTTACCAAAGAATTTTTCACGTGTATATGCGCCACCTTTTACTTGATAACGCTGATAGTCACCATCAACAGCTTCTTCCATACGTGCTTTTAATGCACCGCTTGTATCTTTAGCAAGTAGTGGATCCCAATGACGGCCCCATACTACTTTAATGACACGCCAGCCTGCGCCACGGAAGATCGATTCAAGTTCTTGAATAATTTTACCGTTACCACGTACAGGACCATCTAGACGCTGTAAGTTACAGTTCACTACCCAAATTAAGTTATCAAGCTTCTCACGACCAGCAAGTGAGATCGCACCTAAGCTTTCTGGCTCATCCATCTCGCCATCGCCGAGGTATGCCCAAACTTTACGATCTTCTTCTTTGATCAGGCCACGGTTCATCAAATATTTTTGAATGTGCGCTTGATAAATCGACATGATTGGACCAAGACCCATTGATACAGTTGGGAACTGCCAATAGTCCGGCATTAAATACGGATGTGGATAGCTTGGTAAACCGTTACCGCCAACTTCACGGCGGAAATTACTTAACTGTTCTTCAGTTAAACGTCCTTCAAGGAATGAACGTGCATAAATACCAGGAGCACAGTGTCCTTGGTAATAAATCATATCTCCGCCAAAGTTATCGCTGTTTGCGCGGAAGAAATGGTTAAAACCTACGTCATATAATGTTGCACTTGATGCGAAGCTCGCCAAGTGACCACCTAAATCATCACCTGTTTTATTCGCGCGAAGTACCATTGCTAAGGCATTCCAACGAATCAATGCACGAATACGGCGTTCCATATCTTGGTCGCCTGGCATTGCAGGTTGTTCTTCAACAGAAATTGTATTTAAGTAAGGTGTATTGAGACGTTGAATTGGAACATGCTTAGCAATTGCTTGTTGGTAAAGTTTTTCCAACAAGAATGCCGCTCGCTCAGTTCCCATATGTTGTAAAACTGAATCGAATGCATCTTGCCATTCTTGGGTTTCTTGTGCGTCGGAGTCACCGTAAAACGCCATAATTCACCTGTTCCTTGTTCTCTAATCTACTTTGTATTTTTACCACGTTTTGCCCCTCTCAAGTTATTGCCACGGGTGAATGTGAGGGGGCTCTATTATTTTCTGAATGAATAGTCATTGACCGAGCAGTAAACAAAATAACAAAAAAACGCCAATATTGGCGTTTTTTTATACAATCATTGCGTTAAGAAAGGTTTATGTTCATTTCAGATTCATAAATTTAATAACCTTGAACTTTCATGAAACTCTATTAAGGCAACATTGCTAAGTAAGTTGATGGATTCTTACGTTGACCATCTTTAACGACTTCATAATGTAAATGCGGTCCTGTACAACGACCTGTACAGCCCACGTTAGCAATATGATCACCAGCAGAAACCTGGTCACCTACACGAACTAATAAACGTGAAGCGTGTGCATAGCGTGTTAAATAACCATTACCGTGGTTGATTTCAACATATTGTCCATAACCTGTACCCCAACCTGATTTAGTTACAATACCAGGACCAGTTGCATAGATCGGTGTACCACTTGGTGCCGACATGTCTAAACCACCATGATGCTCTGCACGACCACCCATGGTACGACCACCAAAGTTAGAAGAAACACGTACGCTATCTGGAAGAGGATGAGAAACTAACCAAGAATAAGGATTTGAAGAAGAGGCATTAAAAGAATTTTTTGCAGTCGTATGGCCATATTTTTTTGCCAGTGAGTCATTATTGAGCTCAACTGTTTTAGGACGTAAAGTGACTGAAACTTTAGCACTCGCCGGAAGATCTAAATCATCAGGATGTGTATATGAACCTTGAGATAATGTTTTTGATAACTGTTCCAATCGATCTGAATCAGTAGATTGGTTAATATTTTGATAATCTGCAAAAGCAACCGATGCAGCCGAAGCGGCAAGTGAAAACGCTAATAAAATACGACGCGTGTGCATAAAAACCTCTTGAAACTGTTCTTACTCAAGTTCCTTATGATCTCTTCCTTGATATCAGTTGAAATGAACGCTTAAGATTAGGACAAGAAACCATTCGAGAACGATCAATGTCTAAACCCGATAACGTTTTTCAACAATCCGGAAAACACATAAAAACAGGAAACCTTACGTTTCTAACAACGCAAGTCGCGCAATGGCAAAGACTTACGAAAATAATCCAACCCTTATTGCCCCAACCGGAACAATGGCAGGTTGTGTGTTATCAAAATGGCACTTTAATTATTACTGGTGAAAATCAGGCAATGATTAGTCAACTCAGCTATTTACAGAGCCAATATATATCTAAATTATCTCAACTCGAAGGACTAAAAGACATACAAAGAATTCAAGTTCGCTTAAGAAATAAAACTATTCCTACAGCGCCCCCATCTGAGCCTTCTAAATCCATCCCCCCGGAAACACAAGAAATGTTACGTAGTGCTGCCGACTTCGTGAGCGACCCTAAGCTTAGCCAAGCTTTACTACGTTTGGCAAGCAATAAAAAATGATGAGCTTTCTATTCCTTAATTAGAATCGTTCTTATTATGTGATTAAAATCACAGTTTTTATTGTTACATTATAACATAGCCAAATAAAGACAATGACTTATGTCACACTCACGTATGGAATTGGACAGTCTTTCTCGTCATTAAATGTTACAATTTCATAATTACTCGGATCACTTTGAACATTGCGTAATAGCTGATTATTTAAAGCATGTCCTGATTTATAGCCATCGAACTTGGCAATAATTTGATGACCAAGTAAATACAAATCACCTACTGCATCTAAAATTTTGTGACGAACAAACTCATCGGCAAATCGTAAGCCTTCTTCGTTCACAACACCTGTATCATCTACACCAATGGCATTGTCTAGACTTGCCCCTAAAGCTAAATTATTTGCTTTGAGGTAATCTAAATCCTTCATAAAACCAAAAGTACGTGCCTCACTGACTTCATACACAAAGGTTTCAGTAGAAAAATCGATAGTTGCAGATTGATATTCTTTTGCAAAGGCAGGATGATCAAAATCAATCGTAAAGTTGAGTTGAAAACCATTATGTGGTCTAAAAATCGCTTTTTTATCATCAATTAAAGCTTCAACTGGCTTTAATATTCTTATAAATTTTTTCGGTGCATCTTGTTCACGCAAGCCACCTTGCATTAACAAATAAATAAATGGTCCAGCACTACCATCCATAATGGGGACTTCAGATGCTGACACTTCTACAATTAAATTATCAATTCCTAAACCAGCAATCGCACTCATCACATGCTCAATGGTACCTACTTTAATATCGCCAGTAACAAGGTTTGAACACATGAATGCTTCTTGAATCAGCAATGCATTAGCAGGAATATCGACAGGTGGATTTAAATCGATACGGCGAAATACAATACCTCCATCCACGGTATGTGGAATGAAATTGATCATCACTTTTTGACCGCTATGAAGACCTATTCCACTCGCTTTTACCACACGACTGAGAGTACGCTGTTTCACCATGCTTTGTAACTTCTTTTTTAAAACCGCTATACGTTAGCATATTTAGTCATTGATCAAAAATAAAAAAAGGCAGTGTTTATACACTGCCTTTTAATAGATTGAACGCTATATTACTTACGTTGCTGATTTTTCAAGTAATCTTGAATACTCATTGGAGAAGAACGCGGTGATGAACTTGGTGCATTATTCACATCATTTTCAGCATTTTGACGCTTATTAATTGCTGGAACATCATCTTCATCTACAGATTGTGCAGATTGAGTTGCTGTATGACTTACAGTATTACGCTTTCTTGGTTCTGCATCAGCTGCATTACGTGTTAAACCCGTTGCAATCACAGTTACACGTAATTCATCACGCGCATCTGGATCAAATACTGTACCGTAGAAAATCTCGCCTTCATCAAGGTCAACAATTTGGTTAACCACATCAGTAATGATTTCAGTTTCTCGTAACGTGATGTCATCACCACCTGTAATGTTAATTAACACGCCTTTTGCATTAATAATATTCACATTATCAAGTAGTGGACTACGGATGGCTTGTTCAGCAGCTTGACGAGCACGGTCTTCACCACGGCCTAAACCAGCACCCATCATTGCATAACCGCGAGTACTCATTGCAGTTTTCAAATCGGCGAAGTCAAGGTTAATGTGACCACGGTTAACCACAAGGTCAAAGATACTACGTACAGCGTTTAACAATACATCATCTGCCTTTTTATAGGCATCTTTCATTGAAATATCACCATACACGCTCAATAAGCGTTGGTTAGGAATAATAATCAATGAATCAACATGTGCTTCAAGCGCTTCAATACCACGCTCAGCAGATTTTTGACGACGACGACCTTCAAAGTTAAATGGCGTTGTTACAACACCAACAGTCAAAATCCCCATTTCTTTAGCAACTTCGGCAACAACCGGAGCTGCACCAGTACCTGTACCACCACCCATACCAGCGGTTACAAATACCATGTCAGTTCCTTCAAGGTGCTGACGAATAATTTCACGGCTTTCCTCTGCGGCAACCTGACCTACTTCAGGGTTAGCACCAGCGCCTAGACCACGTGTACTTTGCTCACCTAACTGAATTTTGAAAGGGGCATTCATACAATCAAGTGCTTGTTTATCTGTATTGGCACAAACGAATTTAACACCCTGAATATCAGACTGTACCATGTGCTGAACGGCATTACCGCCACCGCCACCTACACCAAATACAGTGAAACGGGCTTGACCGTTGCCATCGTTTAGTTCATCTTCTATAAATTCAAATGAGGCCATGACCTTTAGGGTTCCTAATACATTATGGCAGTCACTTCAGCCCGTATACTGCCTTGATTTTCAAAAATAACTAATTTTAAGAATGCTGTGCAATACAAACCTTGTCAAGTACAGTGGTTTTCTCTTACAACTTCCTAACAATTCTACCAATAAATCCATACATCCTAAAAAATGGCTTTAAGTTTGCTATTAAACGCATTCCAGCCATTCACCATTCGTTCCCATACCGAACGGTCATTCCCCTCTTCAGGTTCCTCAACAGCTTCTTGTAATTCGCTTTGGCTAAACATAAGCAAACCAGCTGCTGTCGCATACATTGATCGGCGTAATGCAGCCTGATGCTGATCATCAGCATACACCTGTAATGGTGGATTACCTAAATGAGCAGACACACCCAGCATACGACGAGCCAAACTCACCATACCTTCGATTTGACAAGCATCGCCTGTCAACACTACACCATGATATAGGCCATGGATTGCACCGCTTTGTTCGAGTTCTTCGCGAATCTGGCTAAAAATCTCTTCATAACGAGCAATAATAATTTCTGATAACTCAATACGACTAATCGTTTGAGGGCCATCAATACCCTGAACTTGAATCATATGGTCAGGCTTAACAGCACTTAGATCAACACAGCCATGCAGAATTTTAATGCGTTCAGCTTCTTCAGTAGTTGTTTGCAACACAGCAGCAATGTCACGTGTCACATGCTCACCACCACGTTGTAATGTACGTGCTAAAGCCAAACGGCCATCTAAATAAACTGCCAGGTTGGTAATACCTGCACCAATATCAACTAAACAAACGCCATATTCTTTTTCATCTTTCAGCAAACTTGCTTCAGCCGTAGCCAAGCAAGAGACCACCATTTTCTCTACACCAATGTTCGCACCTTTCATAGCACGATCAAGGTTTTGCATAGTGGCAATCGGCATCATCATGAGCTGATAATGACCAGTCATGCTGTGAGCAGTCATATTGATTGGGTTTTGGACCCATTCTGCAGAATCACCTAACTCAAACCCGAGTGGCACTGCACTCGCTAGATAGTAGTCTGAAGTCACATGACTTGCTTTTGCTAACTCTAATGCACGGACAACTTCATTGGTTGTAATCACATGTGCTGGGTTAGCAACAGGTGTGCGTCCAGAAGCATAGAAACTTTGCAACTCGGTACTCGGAATAGAGACCCACGCACTATGAATGCGACATTCGGCCATATTTTCCGCTTCAGCAACGGCGTTTTTAATCGCAGCAATGACTTTATCGAGACTTACAATTTTTCCTTTGTTCATGCCTCGATTGCGAGCAGTTGCCATACCGATAACCTGAATGTTATCCGGCGCATGAATTTTTCCAATCAAAACTGAAACTTTATGCGTCCCAATGTCAATCGCAACAACTGAGGGAACAGCTTCACTCATCACTCATACCATTTCTTTGTTGTCTAATACCAGGCAAATTGCCTATTTTAAAGCCACGTATTATGGCTTTGCTTTTGCACCACCTGCAATGCTTGTGTCATCACTCGTTACAACAAACTGACCATTCACAATTTTAGGTGGGGTTGCATTCTTCCATTGAATAGATAATCCATTACGATATCGCAAATCAATGGCTGAGATTTTCGTCCACACAGGTTTTAGGTCAGATTGTGCCAAATGACTTAAACGTTGCAATTTATTCATTGTTTGATCTTGGTCAACAATAATTCGTAAACCAGAATCAAACTGCATAAACCAAGTCATTCGCTCTGTTAGATATAACTCTTTTAAACGCAAATTAACAGGATGGAATAACTGATTAATTTCATTATAGCGTCGCATCATCATTTTAGACTGGCTTACCGGACCATGTAACAGCGGAAGCTCAGGATGAAGTCTCGGTTCTGCCTCACTAAATACGTCACCACCATCGCTTAATAAGCGACCTGTTCCCCAACGGGCGATCGCATGTCGAGGCATCACACGAACACGAATACCATTTGGCCAGGCACGAGATACGACAACTCGGTCTACCCATGAAATTTCTAATGCTTTATCACGAATCTGCTCTAAGTCAGACGTAAAGTAATTATCTTTTACAATCGGCTGCACATATCGCATCACTTGCTGATTCTCAACCGGAGTTGTTGAACCTACCACCTCAAGCTTTGCGACAGTTGCATCAGTAATAACTTTATATAGACCGTAAATTCCGACCGCCAAGACTAAAAAGGCAATAACCAACAGCACCCATCCGCCAGCATTGGCAAGCTTTTGCTTACGCGTAGGCGGTTTCTCATGAATGGAGGTAATCGCCGCACGTTTACGGCGCATGGAAGCCGGAAGTTGTGCCATATTTAAGCCGTACCTTCCAATGTTTGCTCAAGAATTGCAACACACAATTCATCAAAGCTATAGCCCACGGCTTTAGCAGCTTTTGGCACAAGTGAATGGCTGGTCATACCCGGCACAGTATTTACTTCTAGAAGCCAGAAATTACCTTGCTCATCCTGCATTGCATCAATACGGCCCCAACCTTCTGCACCTACAGCCTGAAAAGCGCGTAAGCATAAGGCTTGTAGTTTTTTCTCTTCGGTTTCGCTAAGACCGCAAGGAATGCCATATTCGACATCATTGCGTTGATATTTTGCTTCATAATCATAAAAAGCAACATCTGCTGGTGGCTGCAAACGAATAACAGGTAATGGCTGGCCATTTAAGAATGAAATCGTAAATTCGCGTCCCGTAATCCATTTTTCTGCCATGACAACAGCGTCGTGCTGAGTTGCCTTTTCAATTGCTGCGGCAAAGTCTTCAGCTTTTTCAACCTTACTCATGCCTACACTTGAACCTTCATGTACAGGCTTGATAATGACAGGTAAACCTAATTCAGCAATGACTGAGTCTAGATCTGTTTCTTTAGTAATAATGCGATACGGTGCAGTTGGTAAGTCACTACCTTGCCAGATTTGCTTGGTTTTGACCTTATCCATGCCTATTGCAGAACCTTGTACACCCGTTCCTGTATAAGGGATGTTTAACCACTCAAGCACACCTTGGATTTGACCGTCTTCGCCACCACGACCATGCAATACAATAAATGCACGGTCATAGTTTACAAGTTCAGTCACGCTACGGTCTTGCGGATCAAATGCCTCAGCCTGAACACCTGAACGTAACAAAGCGTCCAGAACTGCCTGACCACTATCTAAAGACACAGCACGCTCAGCCGATTTTCCACCAAGTAACACAGCAACTTTGCCGAATTTTGTAGCATTTGACACGTTTAAATCCTTAACCCGATAATTCAATACTTTTTGTTTATTTCACATACAAATGGTGCTGTGCAAGTTCTACTGAAATTGCTCCCACGTTACCTGCACCTTGCGTTAATAACAAGTCATTTGGTTGTAACACATTTTGCATGATGTTTTGCAAATTACCTTCAACCGGATCAATTAAAATCGGCTCAACCTGACCACGCAAACGAATACTACGCGCCAAAGTACGGCTATCTGCGCCAACAATTGGTTTTTCTCCAGCCGGATAAACTTCTAGTAATAATAATTGGTCGACTTGAGATAAAACTTCAATAAAGTCATCAAAACAATCACGAGTACGAGAGTAACGATGTGGTTGGAAAAGCATCACTAAACGACGGTCAGGATGACTTTGACGAGCAGCTTTAATCGTAGCTTCCACTTCTTTAGGGTGATGTCCATAGTCATCGACTAATTTCACATTACCTTCACCAAGCTCAAATTCACCTTGTACTTGGAAGCGACGTCCAACACCACTAAAGCCTTTTAATGCACGGCTAATTGCTTCATCGGAAACACCTTCATCAGTTGCAACACCAATCGCAGCCAACGCATTTAAAACATTATGCAAACCAGGCTGATTAATGGTTAAACGCAACGGCTCACGGCCTTTACGCAATACCGTAAAGTGCGAACGCATACCATCTTGTTCTACATCAATTGCACGGATGTCATTATCTTCGTTAAAACCATAAGTAATAACTGGACGGCCTACACGCGGCAAAATCTCACGAATATTTGCGTCATCACCACAAACTACAGCTAAGCCATAGAATGGCAAGTTATGAAGGAACTGTACGAAAGTATCTTTTAATTTATCAAAACTGCCTTCATAGGTGTCCATATGGTCAGCATCGATGTTGGTCACAATCGCTGCCATTGGCTGCAAATAAAGGAAAGATGCATCCGATTCGTCAGCCTCAGCAACAATAAAACGGCTTTCACCAAGTGCCGCATTTACGCCTGTACTGTTAAGTAAACCACCGATCACATAAGTTGGATCAAGATTTTCTTCAGCCAACATTGTAGTTAATAAACTCGTTGTCGTGGTTTTACCGTGTGTGCCTGCTACCGCAATACCATGACGGTAACGCATAAGCTCACCGAGCATTTCTGCACGGCGTACGATTGGGGTACGTTGCTCAATTGCGGCTTTCACTTCCGGGTTTTCTGGATCAATAGCCGTTGACACAACAAGCACATTGGCGTTTTTAATATTTTCTGCTTCGTGTCCAATATAGACCTTAATGCCATTTTCTTCTAATTGTTGTGTGGTTTTTGAAGCTTTAATATCTGAACCGGAAATTTTATATCCTTGGTTAGCTAACACCTCAGCAATACCACACATACCTGCACCGCCAATACCCACAAAATGAATATGTTTGATACGGCGCATTTCAGGCACTTTAATCAATTTTTTTGCTTGGTTTGCAGCTGTTGTTGGAGACATAGTAAATCCGATTACATTTTTTGAATAAGATCAACCACATGCTGAGTTGCATTTGGTTGGGCATGTTGACGCGCTTTCACTGCCATTTCTGTAAGCAATTGGCGGTTCATCAACGTAGTAAACAATTGATTTAAAACTTCTGGTGTCATGGTCGATTGCTGGCAAATTTTTGCAGCTCCGACATCGGCCAGAAATTTGGCATTTGCTGTTTGGTGGTCATCTACCGCGATTGGAAGTGGCACAAAAACTGCTGCAACTCCAGCGGTCGCAACTTCTGTAACAGTTAAAGCACCCGCACGGCAAATAATCAGATCTGCTTCGCTATAGGCTTTTGCCATATCTTCAATAAAAGGCAAAACCTGTACAGTTAAATTTGCTGGCGCATCTGCGTACAAAGTTTGAGTCGCCTCAACCTGTTGCTGACCACATTGATGGAAAATATTCAGGGGCACTTGAAGTTGTTTTAATGCCGGAGGTAAACGTTCATTAAGTGCTTTTGCACCTAAAGACCCACCCACAATTAAAATATTTAACGGCTTACCCGCTTGCTCACGCTCATCGTAGCGCCATTTGGGGCTTAAAATATCTGTAATTTCGCGGCGTACCGGATTTCCGGTAGTGACCACTTTTTCGCTCGCAGGAAAAGTATTTGGGAATGCTTCGCATACTACTTTAGCTACACGTGACAACTGTGCATTGGTAAAACCGGCAACTGCATTTTGCTCATGAATGAGAACAGGAATACCTAATAAGCGAGCAGCCAGACCACCCGGTCCTGCAACATAGCCACCAAAGCCAGCTACTGCATCAACTTTAAGCTGTTTCATATAGCGCATCGCGCTAAAAGTTGCTTTTAAAATTTTAAAAGGCGCAGCAAGTTTACGGATGACCCCGTTGCCACGTACGCCTTGAATATCAATTTGATATATTGGAATATTTTGATCTTTTAATAACCGATTTTCCATACCTGTTGGCGTGGCTAACCATGAAACTTGACAACCTTGCTGTTGAAGTTGTTTGGCTACGGCGAGGGCTGGAAAAACATGTCCACCAGTACCGGCAGCCATCATCATGACATGTTTAGGTTTGGTTTGCTGTGAATCTGTCACGGTCTAATTCTTCAACTCAAAAAACAATGGAAATTGTCATCTATTTTTGTAGCCGTTTATTTTAATCCTAAAGCTTCATTAACGAAAAGCGAATTTCACTCGTTTATAACAGAAAGATGTGCTTTTTTGAAAATATGCCTACAAAGCGCTAGCGTATTTCATATTGTGGTTTTATTAATTGATATATTTTTAGGTGATTTCCCAGCATTCGCTTAGGAAATCACTCAAACTGGATTATTGAGCAGGACGACCCGCTTCTAATACGTCAAATAGATCATCGGCAATTGATGTACCAAATTGAGCATCAATTTCACGAATACAGGTTGGGCTAGTGACATTAATTTCAGTCACATAATTACCAATCACATCAAGCCCAACAAATACCAATCCTTTTTCACGTAAGAAAGGCCCGATTTTCGCTGCAATGAGTTTGTCATTTTCAGTAAGTGGACGCGCTTGGCCTAAACCACCTGCTGCCAAATTACCACGCACTTCACCATTTTGTGGAATACGAGCTAGACAGTACGGAACAGGGTCACCATTCACCATTAGAATTCGTTTATCCCCTTCTACAATTTCAGGAATATAACGCTGCGCCATAATTGGACGAGTGCCTAATTCTGTCAACATTTCCAATGTAGAACCAATATTTACACCGTCTTGGTATAAACGGAAAATACCCATCCCGCCCATACCGTCAAGTGGCTTAACAATCACATCGCCATGTTCTTTAATAAATTCACGAATCAGGCTCTGCTGTGATGTCACAAGTGTAGGCACTTGTAGCTCTGGAAACTGCGTAGCAAAAAGTTTTTCATTGCAATCACGCAGTGATTGAGGCTTATTAATAATCCATGAGCCTTCACGCTCAGCTTGCTCAAGCACATAAGTCGTGTAGACAAAATTCATGTCAAAAGGCGGATCTTTACGCATGAGTACAACATCATAAGCCGCGATCGATTCTTTTTTCTTTTCGCCTAACTCATAATAATGATTGTAATCTTCGAAAACTTTTAACGGAGAGATGAGACCGTAAGCCTTACCTTGATCGATATATAAATCTTGTTGTAATGCATAACCTAACTCATGTCCACGACGGCTCGCCGCCCACAACATTGCCATGGTTGAATCCTTTTTCAGATTTACGGTTTCAATCGGATCCATGACGACAAGTACACGCATGCTCAAGCTCTTCTTAAAATTTAAATTAGCATGAGTATAGCTGAGATTTTTCACTCGTTTTTCTTAATTTTAGTAAAACCTTATCGGTTATTTCTTTATCTTGAATTCAGATAAATTCAGTTAAACTAAGGTCATAAAATATTATTTTTTAAAGGCTAAAGATGAAACTTTATCGCTATTTAACCGGACCTGATGACTCTGCTTTTTGTGCAAGAGTCACCAAAGCACTCAATCATGGCTGGGAATTATATGAAGCACCCACCATGACCTTTAATGGCACTCAAGTGATAGTGGGCCAAGCAATTTGCAAAACGATTGATGAAAACTATGATCCAGAAATGGATATTGTAGATGTGCTCAAAAACAATGCTTAACTCTAAGGGTGTTTTTTAATAATGAAGCACCCTCTTCAAACCTCTATTCATAAATAAAACTAATCATTTCAATCAAGCAATTATTTATCACATAAATTATATTTTTAAAATCAACAATTAAAAATCTATCATGATAATTTTATAAGCAATAGTTCTTTTATTCTAAATAATTAAATGATTATAATTATCATTTATACTTTTATTTTTGTTAATTGACTTTATTTTTATGTTAAAAATTTCTATATCATCTCCCCAAATTAAAAGCTCGTTCCCACTTAGCCTACTCAGTTTAATGATCTTGAATATTCAAGGTGCCTACGCAGAGGAATTAGCTGACTCAGCTTCAAAAGTTGCAGCAGTCATGCCAACTATAAAAATTGAAGCGATGAGTGAACTCGATCCCATCAAAAGTTATATCGACTACGACAAAGCCAATGTCACACGTAATGGTTTAGACAAAAAAGATATTCCACAAACTATTGATACTATTGATGTTCAAAAATATAAAATTTATGGATCAAATGATTTAAGCGTCATGCTGCAAGGTACACCAGGCGTATCAACCAGTTACGATATGCGCGGCGATGGGATCACGATTCGTGGTTTTGGTGCAGACACAGGCGATATTTACCGCGACGGTATACGTGAAAGCGGACAAGTACGTCGCAGTACAGCCAATATCGAACGTATTGAAATTTTAAAAGGCCCTGCTTCGGTTTTGTATGGTCGTAGCGCTGGTGGTGGGGTTGTAAATATGGTGAGTAAGTTTGCCAATTTTGACTCTAAAAGTTCAGTTGGCGCATATGCGGGTTCATACGATAATTACGGAACAACGGCTGACATCAACCAAGTACTTAACGACAATTTAGCAGTACGTTTGACTGGAGAATATGGCGAGGCAGGCAGCTTCCGCTCAGGTATTAAAAATAAAATTGAGATGCTCTCTCCAAGCTTTACCTATAAAAATGACGATGGAACACTCACTTGGACCACACAATATACCTATGACAAATTAGGTCGAGTTCCTGACCGTGGGCCAACGCGTGAAAATCTACCTGCTGGTACATCTATCAAAACAGGATTTGCCCAAGATGGCGATTATGTTGATGATATTTTGCAAGTGGTCCGCACCGATGTAAATTATGAATATGCACCTGACTGGAACTTCCACTGGGCAGCGAGTTACCGTCAAGCAGAACAGAACTTTGATCATTTTTATTTTGGAACTTATTGTGGGTTAGATGGCAAAGATTTAAAAGGCAAAACCTGTACAACAAAAAAAGGCTATATCAATCAAATTTACTATTGGCAACAAACTAGCAATAAGACCACAACCAATACCTTTGATATTAAGGGCAAATTTAAAACAGGCTCGCTTGAGCACCAAATTATGGTCGGTACAGACTGGACCTATGAGCAACGAGAACCACGTCTAGCCAATAAGACTCAAAACGGTTCAGCCATTTATGGTTATGTTAATCCGCTCACTGGTGAACGTGAATATAGTCGTGGCAATGGCCCTCTTTTAATTAGCCAACATAACTACAATGAAGGTACCACTTATGGTGTATTTGTTCAGGATTTAATTGGTCTAAATGACCAACTTAAACTCATGATGGGCCTACGTTATGATTACTTTGACTTTTCAACTACCAATAAACTTAATAATGATCATCGTAATGTAAAAGACAGCAGTTTTAGTCCAAATGTGGGTTTAGTCTGGCAACCCGTTCCAGAACATAGCTTTTATACGTCTTACTCTAAGAGTTTTGCACCATTTGGCGGACAAATGGGTGTTAACCAAGTTACTGGGAGCACCGATGTCACAAAAATGGATAAAGAGCCTCAATATAATGAGCAATATGAAGTGGGTGTAAAAAGTGAATGGTTAGAGAACCGGTTAAATACTCAATTTTCTGTCTTTGATATTCGTAAAAATAATATTCGCTATAAACCAAACCCAGACAGTGAGCCAGATGTATGGGCAACTGCGGGTCAGCATCAATCTCGTGGTCTCGAATTTAGCTTTATTGGGCGTGTACTTGATAATGTCTTTGTTCGCGGTGGGTATGGCTACACAGATGCAAAAGTAAAAGAAGACAAGCAAAATCCTGATCGTGAAGGCAACTATTTAGCAAACACATCTAAGAACACAGGTAATTTATTTGTTCGTTATTTACCAACCGAGCAGTGGTATACCGAAGTGGGCGTAACCTATGTCGGTTCTTATTATCCAAATATTAATAATCAAGTAAAAATGGAAGGCTTCAATCGTGTCGATGCAGCAATTGGCTATAGTGCCGACCCGTGGAATGTCACACTTGCGGTAAATAACCTAACCAATAAAGAGTACTGGCGTTCAGACAGCATGCCAGGCACACCACGTAATGTGTTATTGCGTTTAAATTATCAGTTCTAAGTAAAAATATTAAAAAGGCATACCCCTATTTTAGAGGTATGCCTTTTTATTTTTAGATGCCGTATTTTTCACGGTAAGCTTGCATATTAGCTAGCGCTTCTTTTTCGCCTTTCGCTTCTAAATAATCCATTAAATCTTTCATGGTAATCAGTGCATGCACAGGAATTTCTAATTCTTTTTGAACTTCCTGAATTGCAGAAAGTTCACCTTGACCACGTTCTTGACGATCTAGCGCAACCAAAACACCCGCAATAGTTGCACCGGCATTTTTCAAAATCGTTACCACTTCGCGAATCGCTGTACCTGCGGTAATTACGTCATCAATAATCCAGACTTTTTTACCTTCAACCGCAGCACCAACTAAAACACCACCTTCGCCATGATCTTTCGCTTCTTTACGGTTAAAGCCCCATGGCACGCTCTTGTTATGTGTTTGCGACAAAGCAACAGCAGTCGCAGCTACAAATGGAATACCTTTATAAGCTGGTCCAAAAATCACATCAACATTTTCACATTGTGTTAATTTATCGGCATAGCCTTGTGCTAAAAGAGATAAAGCTTCACCATCGTTGAGTAGGCCTGCATTAAAAAAATAAGGACTCACGCGTCCAGATTTTAAAGTAAACTCACCAAATTTAAGCACACCGCGTGATAATGCGAGTTCGATAAATGCTTGCGGGTGAAATGACACAGGCGTTGTCATGAGGTGCTCCAAATTCACAATTGAGGTTAAATTTTCGCATGATACCAAAGGATCAGTATCCAAGTGATGTAAAAATTCTTCGAGTCGTTTCCATTAACGTAAATGGCTTACGTTCTTCAGTGACGAAAGGCTTACTTGAATGGTTAGAACAATCCGATGCCGATGTCGTATGCATGCAGGAAAGCCGCATTACCCATGAACAATGGACTGAAAAGTTTAGACCCGAGGGATGGCATACCCATCTCTTTCCAGCAGAGCGTGCAGGTTACGCAGGTACTGCAATTTATAGCCGCTTACCCTTTGTCTCTATTAAAGATGGTTTAGGGTTTGAATTGGCCGATAGTCAAGGCCGCTTCATTTCTGCCGAATTCGATTTAGGTTTGTCACATCCCGTACATATTGCATCATTATACTTACCTTCGGGCTCAAGTGGTGAAGAAGCGCAGGCACGTAAAGATTTATTTTTGGGTGAATACGCAAAAATCTTAAAACAATGGCGTGATGAGAATAAGTCCATCATTATTTGTGGCGATTACAACATCGTTCATAAACGGATTGATATTAAAAACTGGTCGGGCAACCAAAAGTCGTCCGGCTGTTTACCACATGAGCGTGCTTGGCTTGATCATATTTATGATGAACTTGGCTATGTAGACACCTTCCGTGTGGTAAGAACAGAAGCCGAATTGTACTCATGGTGGTCAAATCGCGGACAAGCTCGTGCGAAAAACGTAGGGTGGCGTATTGACTACCAAGCATGTTCACCAGACTGGAAAGCACGCACAGTAAATGCATGGGTTTATAAAGATCAATGGTTTAGCGATCATGCTCCAGTTATCATCGACTATAAAATTCAAGATTAAGTGAACAAGTGTTCACTTGCATTGTCGTTTTTGCTTACAACACATGTCGTTTTTGAGTATTTTTCTTACACACGTTTAACGGCATTATAGCCCCACGGCACAGGGAAGCAGTCAGGATGACGCAAAAGGATAGGACGCCGTAGGAAGATAAAATAAACTTAAGATAAGTTTATTTGCAAGGATGTGACAATGGACGTTGAAATGAGACCCGCATGATCAGGATGATTAAATGCGGGTTTTCTCTTTTCTATCTCTTATTTTTTGCGCTAAGTTCTTTTAGTTTTCTAGATTCTTCTTATTGAGTTCATTATTACCTTGTCTTATGACAATAACATGACATTCTTTATTGTTTTAATCATTATTTTTCATTTGTTTTAAAAGTATCGGTATAAAGTAGTGCCCAAATGCATTTTGGGTTAGGCTGTGTGTTCTTTCTTTTTGACATGGTCCGATAAAATGTTAAAAATTTATGGTATTAAAAACTGTAATTCAATGAAAAAAGCATTTGATGCCTTACAAGCAAAAGGTTTGAGTTACGAATTTCACGACTATAAGAAACAAGGGATTGATGCCGATACCTTGAAAATCTGGTTAAAAGAAATTGGACAAGATACCGTTCTCAACAAGAAAGGTACTACGTGGAAAAAACTATCTGAAGATGAACAAACTCGTGCTTTAAGTAGCGAAGATTATCTTATTGAAGCGCTAATTGCTCAGCCAAGCTTAATTAAACGACCAGTTCTACAGACCTCTAAAGGTTTTCTGGTCGGTTTTGATGAAACTGCCTATCAAAACTTAAATGCATAAAAAAACGAGCCAAATGGCTCGTTTTTTTCATTCACAGATTTAGTTCGCACGAATCCACGTTTGGTTACGGCCCAATGCTGAAACACCAATATAGCCGCGTAATTTAAGCTTTTTACCACCCTCAGCCAACTCACCTTTTAATTTGTAAGTTTTGCCAGATTTAGGGTCTAAAATTGTACCGTTTTCATAACTGGTACCACCTACATTTTTTAGATTATGTACAATGGTCACACCTTTAAGCGGTTTGTTTTTATACGGACCTTCACATTTTGTACAAGAGTTTTCTTCACCTGGTGTCAAAATGCTTTGAATGGTTGCAGTTAAGGTTCCATCCTTCTGTTCCGTAAACTTTACTACGGCTTTGGGCTTATTGGTTTGGTCATCAATCGTTTTCCATACCGTTCCGTTTAGTGGGTCAGCTGCATTGGCAAATGCAGCCATACCAACAAGTCCTAAAGCTAAAGCAATCTTTTTCATTTTTGTAATATCCTTGGGTCTTTCAAGACTTCAGTATTCAAAACTCGCAACGATATTGCAATTTTTGAATGTGACTGTTTCGTGTAACCTTGTAACCTTGAAAAATAAAATTTATAGGGAAACAAGTTATTAACATAAGCGGATACTATATGAATATACCAAACGTTTTAAAATATTATTTAACAGAAACATTTCTTAAAACAGCAATTCGCAAACCAAGTCAGTTGAATTTACCTCCAACTGCTCTACGCCCTATGCTTGAACAACTTTGCCGAGCATTTCCAAAACAAAAAAATGTAAGTGTTCGTCCGATTCGGCTTGCTGGTGTAAAAGGTGAGGAAATTAAAGCTCAGGATTCAGCAACCCAGCTTATTTTTCATATTCACGGCGGCGCTTTTTTTCTGGGCAGTGTAAAAACTCATCATGCATTTATGACGGATTTAGCTGCCCGCACTCAAATGCAAATTATTCATGTGGACTATCCACTTGCACCGGAACATCCATATCCTGAAGCGATCGAAGCATTATATGACGTATATCAATCATTATTAGTTCAAGGTATTCAGCCCAAAGATATTATTTTATCGGGCGATTCATGCGGGGCTAATTTAGCTTTGGCACTTTGCTTGCGTTTAAAAGAACAACCCGAACTCATGCCAAGCGGTCTAATTTTATTGTCACCTTTCTTAGATTTGACCTTAACCAGTGAATCTTTAAGATTTAACCAAAAACATGATGCCTTGCTTTCTCTTGAAGCCCTGCAAATAGGTATTCAACATTATATTGGCAACCATATTGCAGCAGATGACTCACGTGTTTCGCCTATTTTTGATAACTTAGAAGGTTTGCCACCGACTTTAGTACAGGTGGGTTCTAAAGAAATTTTATTAGACGATGCAAAACGCTTTAGAGAAAAAGCGGAAGAAGCAGGTGTCAAAGTACATTTTAAACTTTATACAGGCATGTGGCATAACTTCCAGATGTTTAATGCTTGGTTCGACGAAGCAAAACATGCGATGGCAGATATTGCCGAATTTGCTCATGAACTTGATAAAACTTAATTAAAATGAATGAAGTGATGAGTTTGAAATACCTCTCACTTCATCTTATTTATAAAAACTTTAATCTTAAGGTTTAATGAGTGAATCATGGTATGTTTAGGTTATGAATCATTCAAACTCCCCCATTTTAGGATGATCTGAAGAAGAGATATCACTATTTAGGAGTTCCTTTATTATTATGAAAATTCGTTTAATCACTCATCCTATAAATAAAATAAAACAGGTGATTCTCGAATTCATCCATAACAATCATATTATTAATTGGACCCCGTTACAGAAAAGTGCACTGATGCTTACCCTCGCCTGTGCAATGAATTTCAGTTGGATTTTATGGAAAGGCTATATCTTAATAACGCCTAGTGTCTGGCAATGGTCAAATTTACCTTTAGTCGAATCACAGCTCTGGCTCAACTTATTGACCTTATTTTTATTAGCTTTGCTGATTATTCCGTGTTACCGCTATAAAGACCAAGACTGGGCTCAAAAAATTGTTCCTCTTATTAGCGTGCAAGCCTTTATGCTCATGCTGTGTCACGATGGTTATTTAATAGGAAGTATCAGCCCAGCCACAATGGTCGGTTATGTAGGTACGATTGGCGTAGGTTTAGTTTTATTTGAAAGAAAAATTGTTTATAGCGCTTTTATACCAGCAACAATTATTTTAGCCGTGTGTACTTATTTAAGTATGAATGGGGTTATACCCTACGCTCCACTATTTAACTTCACGGCTATCCGACATGCTCAAACCAATCCATTTTGGTTAGGGAGTATGCTGTTTTTTATTATGCCGATTTTAGTGGCGTGCTTTATTTTATTTGAAATTCTACTAACTCAATGGCGCCAAAGAGAAACTTATATTCAACGCTTAAGCCAGATCGACCCATTAACTAATGTATTAAATAGACGCAGTTTAAATGCGCATCTTGAAACACTGCACGAGCAACAATTCGATTATGCTTTAGTACTTCTCGACATAGACCATTTTAAAAAAATTAATGATGTATATGGACATCATCAGGGCGATCAGGTCCTGATTAAAATTGCTCAATGTCTTTCTGAAAATTTACGTACTGAAGACATCATTGGTCGATTTGGTGGAGAAGAATTCATTTTATTACTCCCTCATACCGACATTATTCAAGCGGAAAAAATTGCGGAACGTTGCCGACTTGCCTTACAAGGGTTATCTATTTTCAATAATCAGAATATTCAGATTCATGTGAGTGCAAGCTTTGGAATTAGCAGCTCTGCTTTTGCAAACGATCCCTACATTGTGATTCGACAGGCCGATGAGGCACTTTATGCGGTAAAAGCTTCAGGGCGTAATCAAGTCCGCACTTTTCAACAAATACCACATATAAAATCAATTTGACTATTTAGCTTTCGATAAGCTTGCAAGCTGTTGCAAAAGCTCTTGCTGACTAAAGGCACCTGTTAAACGCAAAGAACGAATTTCTTGTTGTTGCTCATTTAAAAACAGATAAGTTGGTGGTCCAAGAATATTCCACTGCTTGAGTAGAGCTTCATGTGACTGATCATAATGGCTCAAATCAAGCTTAATGAGGTAGTAAGGTGCAAGAGCTGACTGAACTTCTGGTGCTTTTAAAATACGATGTTCAATAGGCTGACAAGCCACACACCAGTCTGCATAGACATCAACGACAATAGCCCGATCAGCAGGCGCTGCTGCTAAAATTTTCTGAAAGTCTGCGGCTGTAGTTGCAACATGCCATTCAGTCATATGGTCGGAACTTTGCAAACTTCGATTTTGAAAATGCTGATACTGGTTATAAGCAATAAATGGCGTTACCAATAAAAGTAGTAAGGCATATAGCCACTGTAACTGCCCTTTTTTCCAAAAGAACTGATACAGCGCATAAATAATAAAAGCCAGCCCTAGCAATAAACTAAGCACTTGCATGCCCCAATCTGGCAATAAAGAGCGAATAAAATAAAGACTTAATCCTAACATCAGAAAAGCAAAAATTACTTTAATCTGATGCATCCAGTCACCTGCTTTAGGTAAGAACTTTGCACCTAAAACACTGGCAATGAGTAAAGGAATTCCCATCCCAAAACCTAGACAGAATAAAAGCAAAGCACCTTGCCATTGGTTCTGGGTTTGAGAAATAAATAATAAGGTTCCAGCTAAAGGTGCAGTCATACATGGACCAACCAAGAGCGCAGAAACTACGCCCATGACCCCGGCACCAACCAAAGTACCACCTTGTTGCATAGACTGAATACGATCAAGCCGATTTAACCACGTTTGAGGTAAACGAAGCTCAAACAATCCAAATAGATTCAGCGCAAAAACTACAAACAGTAAACTAAACGCAATAAGCGTAGCAGGCTGTTGTAACCAGCGTTGGAAATTTAGCCCTGCTGAAGAAGCAATTAAACCTAGACCTGCATAAACCAATGCCATACTACACACAAAGGTAAGCGCAATGGTCCAAGCCTTTAAACCCTTATGTTCTCGAATAATCAGTGAGGTTAAAATTGGCAACATGGGTAAAGAACATGGTGTAAATGCAAGCAGCATGCCTAAACCTAAAAACAATAAAACACCATACCAAAGTGAGTGTTCAATTAATTTAGCTGACCAAATCTGGTCTTGTGCAATTTGGGGAGCGGCCGCTTCAGCTTTATTTTCTGAACTTGTCGGATCTTCTAAAGGTTCTTGAGATACTGGTTTATTTGCCAAATCTAATAAGCGTTTTGGTGCTGCACCAGCCTGATTTTGCAAACCGACCAGACCATCTGCATCGGTTTGAAACTCAATAGTTTGTGGTGGATAACAAATACGGTCTTTGGCACAGCCTTGCCAAGTTACAGTGTAGTGCTCTGAAGGTTTAGTCTTAATCTGGAAGTTGACTTGATGGTAATAAACTTGGCTTTGGCCATAGTTCTCATCATATTGAGAAACCGCTTTAGGCAAATTTAAAGTTAAAGGCTGATTGCCCTGTTGTACGGTAAATTTATGCTGATACAAATAATAATTCGGCTGAATCTTCCACGATAACTTTGCGGTATGCGATTGTGGCGATTCAACCGAAAATGAAAAAGCCTGTTCGGGTGACAATAACTTATCTTCTGCAAAGACAAACTGACTCAATACAAAAGTAGCGGCTACTAGAAAATAAATAATTCCCTGAGAAATAAGCTTTTTCATCAATAATAATTAGTTCAAGTTAGTCTGATCAGAATAAGAATGCCATGCCTAAGCCACCTTTGTAGCTCTTATCTTGACCTTCTAAGTCCACACCAATATTTGCATCAAGTTGAGTGCGGTTATTTACTACGTAAACTAAACCTGTTCCTAAACCGTATTGGTAGTCTTGGCTTTCAGCTTTACGATAAACAAATTCAGAATATCCTGAAAGTTTGCCCGCAATCTTATAATTGATTGTTGGAATGGCTGTTACAGCCCAGTTGCTGTTTTGCACTTCGTAACGCATCGTAATTGCAGTATTGATTAAATCATTATACTGATAAGCCACTGCCGAACTTAAACTATAAATATCGTCATGTTCAGTAAACTCATCATTACCCGTTGCAATAAGCGCTTGAGCCAATACAGCCATTGTTAAATTTTCATCATTTAAATCAATCGCTTTTTTTAAGCCGATGCTTACATCACCTAAACCAGAAGTATCTGTCTTTTTACCAGCGCGCTTGGTTTGAGTCCAACCTGGACCTTGCCAACCCAATTGTAATTCTAAGTCTTTCGCCAAACCTGTACGGAATAACATATCACCATGTACAGTTACGGTTTTTTCTTTCACGCCATCAACAGTTGCTTCTGTATAAGTTGCACTTGGCAAACCTTGTTCCCAAGCTAACTGCCCCACTGGAGTGATACCTGTTCCGAAGCCCGAACCTGGACGGTCAAACGAGAACTCTGCGGCAAAACTACTTCCTGCGGCAACAGTGGTCAGAGCAAAAGTTAAAATTTGAAATGTTCTCATTCTATATTCCAATCAAGTAGTTAGTTCTTTTGACATTTTTGCTCCATGATGGCGCAATAACTCTAGTGTTTCACGCTCTTCTTGAAGCGCTTCTGACCAATCTATTTCATCAAAATCACAATCAAAGAACAACTGACTGATTGAAGATAAAATGGTAAGTCCTTCTTCATCACGTGTGTTTGGATCAACTTTTTCATCAAGTAAACGTTGAACTGCTGGTGCGCATGCCGAACTTGCTGCATCCCATAGTGGACCATAAAATTCTTCTGCATCCCAAAGATGAACATTTGCCTTTGCCTGAATTAAGGCTTCAAGGATATCGAGATAAACTTGTAATGCTTGATCTTTTTCTTCTTTTGATAAGGGAGTGCCTGCTTCATACGCTTCCGAGACATCTTCCCACCATTTAAAAATTCCATCACAAATAATTGATACAGGTGGCCCTTGTTCCGGATCAATGAAATTCGGATCAAGCCCCTCAGCAAGTAATTTTTGTACTTGCGTAAGTTCTAATTCTTCTATGGCTTTAATTAAAGCCTGCTGCTGGGTGGTTAACATGACCATCTCTCAAAAATATATTAGGGCTATTATGCCTAATCTCTGATGAAGATTTTAGAGGTCAATGCTATTGCATTGCAAACCAAAAGTTGTGAAGAGTTTTTATCCGTCTTTTTTATTTTTCATAAAAAAAGCCCCGAAGGGCTTTTTAGCAATTTTTAAACTTCATCATCAATGAATTCTGGTTGACCACCTCTCGGGTGTTCCTTTTTCTCAAAAGTATGTTCAAGGCTACGTTTTAGTTTTTCAATCGCACCGTGAATTGAGGCATCAATATTCCCTGCTTTATGGTGCACTGCCACTGGTTTCAAGCCAGCAGGACGTGCTTCGATCATACAATGGATATCTTTATCGCCACCTTTGTCCCCATTTTCATCACTAAAATGAACCGAGAAATGTGTAATACGTTCGCTATGACGTTGGAATTCTTGAGTAAGTTCTGCACGTACATAAGTAATTAAACGTTCACTATTATGGATGTTTTTATCTGTGCGGATTTCAATATTCATAAATACCATCCTCTCTTTCTTACTGTGGATCTTTTCTATGCAAAACTTTTTTATGTTGGCATGTTTTAAGCATGCATGAACTGACTTTAATTGTACATTTTGATGGTGTAATGGTTTGTTATCTCCTGACTTAAACGTACTGCTTTTAATTTATTTTGAAGATCTTCATACCTTCAATATCAGTCCATCTATAAAAATATGCAAGCTGATTTTTTAAATTTTTATGAAAAATTGAACAAAAGGAGAGCAATTGTGACCGAATCTTATCTATCTGGAGCAGAACTCATTGAGCAGATTCAAAAGTCTCCTTATTCACGTGATTTAATCGGTTATCACGGACAGCCTCCAGAGGTGAAATGGCCCAACAATGCTAAGATTGCCGTGCAATTTGTGTTGAATTATGAAGAAGGTGGCGAAAAGCATATTGAACACGGCGACGCAGGTTCGGAGCAGTTTTTATCAGAAATTATCGGTGCTGCAAGCTATCCAGCTAAGCATATGTCGATGGACTCTATGTACGAATATGGTTCACGTGCTGGTTTTTGGCGCATCCATAGTGAGTTCCAACGGCGCAAGCTTCCAATGACTATTTTCGGCGTTGCCATGGCGCTGGCCCGTAACCCTTATATTGTCGAAGCAATTAAAGAAGCTGATTATGATGTCGTTTCTCATGGCTACCGCTGGCTTCACTATCAAGATACCGACATTGAAGTCGAAAAACAGCACATGGAACAAGCCTTATCAGTTTTAGAAAACTTGTTTGGAAATAAGAGTATAGGTTGGTATACCGGACGTGATAGTCCTAATACCCGTCAGTTACTCGCAGAGTTTCCGCAAATACAATACGACTCTGATTATTATGGTGATGATCTGCCTTTTTGGACCACACTAACCGATACGGCTGGTGCATCACGTCCTCATCTCATTATTCCTTATACGCTCGAATGTAACGACATGAAATTCTGCTCACCGGGCGGATTTAATAGCTCAGAGCAGTTTTTCCAATATTTAAAAGATAGTTTTGATGTGCTGTATGCAGAAGGTGAAACTGCACCAAAAATGATGTCTATTGGAATGCACTGCCGTATTTTAGGGCGTCCGGGTCGCTTTAAAGCCTTACAAAGATTCCTCGACTATATTCAAATGCACGATCGTGTCTGGGTGTGCCGTCGTCAGGATATTGCAGAATATTGGTTTAAAAATCACATAACTCGTTAGTTGGTTATTAATTTTCCAAATTCATTAGTGAAAGATTAACCACTCTTGGCACTGTTATTGCTAAAACTCTATATCATGATAACGAGTTTAGGAATAACAGTGTTTTTAGCCGAGTTTAATCAAGCCCCATCCGAGCAACTCAAGACTCTGTTAAACAACTGCGTCCATATTCCTGCTTGGGCCGAAAAAATTATTTCAGAACGTCCCTACTCTTCAACATCAGTTCTTTTAGGGCATGCAGAACAATTAAGCCACACATGGTCATGGCAAGAAATTCAGGCCGCTTTAGCAACCCATCCAAAAATTGGGGAACGACAGGCAAAAAAACAACTCAATGCAAAAGAGCAAGATTTTTCAGCTAAAGAACAAGCTGGTATCTCGTTGGATGAGCAAACACAACAAGCTCTGCTGCAAGGTAATCTTGAGTATGAACAGAAGTTTGGTTTTATTTTTTTAATTAAAGCAGCCGGCCTCAGTAGCGAAGATATTTTAAAAAAACTCCATCAACGTCTTCAAAACAACTTAGCTATAGAAAAAGTCATTGTACATGAGCAACTCGCAGCAATTGCTCTATTACGTCTATCACAGGAAGTACAAACATGATCAGCACTCATATTTTAGATACGAATTTAGGTAAACCGGCTGCACAGGTCGAAGTGAAATTGTTTTATGCAGCAACTCACGAACTAATTGCGACCGCAACCACTAATCAAGATGGGCGAGTGAGTGATTTTGAAATAAACGACTTGAGTGAAGGTGCTTATCAACTTGAATTTGAAATTGCTCCTTATTTTGCCTGCCAAGAAGTCAAAACTTTTTTCCCGCGTGTTTGTATTCAATTTTTTATAGAAGACATCAATCAGCATTATCACATTCCATTACTAATCAGCCCTTTCGCCTACTCCACTTATCGCGGCAGTTAATTCAAATATAAATAGGAGAAAAATATGAATCATCGACAAAAGAATGCGATTTCTCCAGAGCATGAGTATTTAGGAATTTCAAAAAGTTTTGCTTATGGCTTACAGCATGTACTTACCATGTATGGCGGCATTGTAGCACCGCCACTTATTATTGGAATGGCAGCTGGTTTAAGCTCGGCACAAGTCGGAATGCTCATTGCAGCAGCGCTATTTGTGGGCGGATTGGCAACTCTCATACAAACCATGGGAACAAAATATCTAGGCGCAAAACTACCTTTAGTTCAGGGGGTGTCTTTTGCAGGTGTGGCGACCATGGTTGCCATTATCACCACAGGCGGTGGTCTATCTGCAGTTTACGGGGCAGTCATTGTAGCCTCTCTAGTTGGGCTTTGCCTTGCGCCCTACTTTTCAAAAATCATTCGTTTTTTCCCACCTGTTGTAACCGGATGCGTCATCACGATTATTGGGCTATCTCTATTACCTGTTGCAATTCGTTGGATGATGGGTGGTAACGAGAAAGCACCCAACTGGGGAAGTGTAGAAAATATTTCTTTGGCACTACTGACCTTAGGTATTGTGATTATTCTGAATATGCTACCTCAAGCCGGTATTCGTCGCTTATCCATATTATTGGCGATCATGGCTGGTAGTATATTGGCCTACTTCATGGGTTTTGGTGATTTTAGTCACGTGAGCTCAGGTGCATGGCTGCAATTCCCTCATCTATTTGCATTTGGTTTACCGACTTTTGAGCTCAGTGCGATCTTATCGATGCTGATTGTTACCTTAGTAATTATGACGGAAACCACTGCTGACATTATTGCGGTCGGAGACATTGTAGGAACTGAAGTCGATTCAAAACGTATTGCCAATGGGGTTCGTGCAGATATGTTCTCGAGTGCTATTGCACCTATTTTTGGTTCATTCATGCAAAGTGCTTTTGCACAAAATGTAGGATTGGTAGCAATTACAGGGATTAAGAGCCGTTTTGTCGTAGCGGCTGGTGGGGTTATTCTCATCATTTTAGGCCTATTGCCTGTGATGGGTCGCCTTATTGCAGCAATTCCTATGCCTGTACTTGGTGGTGCAGGTCTGGTCTTGTTTGGATCAGTTGCAGCGAGCGGAATCCGTACTTTGGCAAAAATTAATTATAACGATCAGAAAAATTTGATTATTGTCGCGACTGCTTTATCAGCAGGGATGATTCCTATTATTAACCATGAATTCTATGCTCACTTTCCAGTTTGGGTACAAACTTTGTTCCATTCGGGTATTAGTTCAACTTGTATCTTTGCTATCTTATTGAATTTGTTATTTAATCATTTACCTTCATTACGTAGCTCATCTGCCCCTCAATTGAGCCAACCCATAAATACACGAAATACACATTAATGAATTCGTTTTTAGCGCCCCACTTCGGTGGGCTTTTTTTTAACCGTTGATCAAATTTGGCTTCATTTTTGCTTAAGACCCTGTATCCTTAGCGTGCTTTATTTGGGGGGAGATCATTTAAATGCAATTAAAGCAACTTGCGGCTACTTGTGCCTTGTTATCTGCAACAGCCATGGTTCAGGCAAAACCAATTTGGCAAGATTTTAGCGTGACTGGTCTTTATGGTGAAAACTATGAAGTTGTAGACGCAAAAGAAACTACCATCACTTTGGAATATGCAGCAAAAGTTAAATATGCTGATGTGTTCTTCTTCATGGACCGTATGCGCGGTGAAGATGATCATAAAAGTACATATTTTGAGTTATCACCACGTTTAAGCTTAGGTGAAATATCTGGCAAAAAATTGGCTTATGGCCCAATTAAAGATGTGCTCATTAGTACCACTTGGGAAAGTAATAGCGAAAACGGCAACAATTTCGATAACTTCTTATATGGTTTTGCTGTTGATTTAGATATTCCATATTTTAAATATGCGAATTTAAATTTCTACCGTGCAAACAACGAGAAAACTGATGACGATTATCAAATGACATTCGTCTATGGAATTCCATTTAATATTGCATCTGAAGAATTCTTGGTTGATGGTTTCCTAGATTGGTCAACTGCTGAAGGTGACCATGCCAGTGAGTTGAACTGGACAACTCAATGGAAATGGAATGTAGGTAAACACATTTCTCCTGACACACGCCTGTACCTAGGTATTGAGCACTCTGTGTGGAATAATAAATTTGGTCTACAAGGCCGAGACGAAAATAACGTCAGTGCTTTGGTTAAATACCACTTCTAAAATTTTTTATTTAGAAGCATAAAACAGCAAGGAAAAATTCCTTGCTGTTTTTGTTTTAGTCGAGTGGATTACCGACAATATTACTAATAATACCCTGCATAATATGTCCGCCTTGTTCACGGCGTAATTCTGCATACCAAGCTTGGGTAACAGTTTCATCTTTCATATGGGTTACATCACAACGTTTGCGTGCACGAAGCACCAATTCATTGGCACGTTCATTACGTTTGTTTTGATAGCGGCGTAAAGCATCTTCTAGTCCCAAAGTATTAATTTGCAAAGAGCGCGCTAAATAAATCGCATCTTCCATGGCTTGGCAACCGCCCTGTCCAATATCAGGTGTGGTGCTATGAGCGGCATCACCTAAAATCACCACGCGACCTTTATAAAATTGGGTAAACGGTTCAATATCATGTATTTCTACCCGATTGGTCTTTTGCGGGTCTAAGCGTTCAATGAGCTGCTGTACAGGCTGGCACCAATCAGCAAAATATTGTTTTAAAAGTTTTTTATATTCATCACGATTATTCTCTAAGCCTGCTGGCAAAGGCACATCTAAAAAGAAATAAAAACGTCCATCGGCAACTGGCATCAGAGATGCACGTTTACCCTCTCCTACATAAGTCGTCCATTGCTGAGCTGGCGCTAAATCTTCGGATATTTCAACCAGACCATTCCAGTTCACATAACCTGCATAACGGCGCTGTACCTGCTGACCTAACACATAGGCACGAGTCATTGAATGCGTACCATCAGCCCCAATCAGTAAGTCGGCTTGTGTTGAACTACCATCTGCAAAATGCACTTCGACATAATCAGCTTTATCCTCAAGGCTGATCATTTTTTTGCCTAAATAAATCTGATCTCGACCAAACTCATCCATCAGCATATTTTGTAAATCGGCACGTGCGACCGGATAAGGGCGTTGTCCCACTTCTTCAATTAATGGCCGTAAACTGAATTGTGTCATCACGTCTCCAGTTAAACCATCTACATAGGCCAAGTCATCCATTTGCCCACCAAGTTTGGCGATTTTCTCGGTTAATCCCAGATAATTTAGACATTTCACACCATTCGACCACAGCGAAATTGCAGCGCCGACTGGAAGAATCTTTTCAGTTTGCTCAAAAATACGAACTTGGTGACCAAATTTCTTTAATGCAATGCCTGTGGTTAGACCTCCCATTCCCGCACCAATAATCACCACATTCATAACACGCTCCTATAGATATTCACCTATAGGGTGCTTATGCTAAAAACATGCCATCGTTCAAAATTTATTGAGCTTTTCCACCAAACTGGCATGCACCATGCTTATATATTTAAGTATAGAACTGGTCTCAACACGCTCAGTGTGAGTGCAGTTTTAAATGAAAAATCATGTTTTTAACAAGAAATACGGATACTCCATTATGGCAACATTGCACGCTCCAGCTTTTGAACTTCCTGAAATTTTGAATACTAAAACTAATTTGGCGGATGCCCGAATTGGTGCACAAGTGATTGAGTGTTCAGATGATTTCTTTGCAGAAGCAAAACGTATGCTGCAATTTGAAGCACCTATTTTTGTTGAAGATAAATTCGATGATAACGGCAAATGGATGGACGGTTGGGAGACCCGCCGTAAGCGTCATGCGGGCTATGACTGGTGTATTGTGAAGCTAGGAGTGAGTGGAAAAATCAGTGCACTTGATATCGACACCACGTTTTTCACAGGAAATTATCCTGCATCTGCCTCATTAGAAGCATGTTATGCACCAAATGGTGACCTTACAGGGACAAAATGGCAGAGTATTTTGGAAAATACCGAGCTAGGGCCGAGTCAACATCATATTTTTATGGTCAATAATGATGCAATTTTCACGCATATACGCCTCAATATTTTCCCAGATGGCGGTGTCGCCCGTTTACGCGTTTATGGTGATGTTCATATTCAGGTGTCTGATACAGAGCAAACACTCGATTTATTGGCTCTTGAAAATGGCGGTCGCGTAATTGCCTATAGCGATGCGCACTTTGGACACCCGCGTAATTTGATTAACCCAGGCCGTGGCGTCAATATGGGCGATGGATGGGAAACCAAACGCCGCCGCGCACCAGGTTATGACTGGTGTATTCTTGCACTGGGTAAAAGCGGAAAAATTGAAAAAATTGAAATTGATACGGCGCACTTTAAAGGGAACTTCCCTGCCCAAGTATCGATACAAGCGGTCTACCTTGAAAATGCAACCGATGCACAATTAATTCCACAAAGTATGTTTTGGTCTTATTTACTAGAAGCCCAACCTATGCAAATGGACCATATTCATGAATATGTGAATGAGATTTTACAGCATGAAAAAATCTCACATATCCGTATTAACATGATTCCAGATGGTGGTATTAGCCGTGTCCGTTTATGGGGGAAAATTGCCAAGTCATGATCATAGATAATGTTCAGATTCAGCCCTTAACTATTGAGAACTTTCAGCCCTTCGGAGAAGTTATTTGTTGTGATGGGCATGATTTTTTTCATATTAATGATGCCCACACCGAGCGCTACCATGCGCTCGTTGAAACTGAAATTGAGGGTGAAGCAAAAGCAGGGATCAGTATTTTCCGTAACATCAAGGCCAGTGTCTTGCCTCTGGAAATTTCCATGCTAGAGCGCCATCCGAAAGGTTCTCAAGCATTTATTCCATTACAGCAACAAAAGTTTTTAATTATTGTCGCACCCGCTTTAGACGAAGATACTCCCGATATTTCCAAGCTCTGTGCTTTCATCTCGAATGGTAAGCAAAGTATTAATTATCGGGCAGGCACATGGCATCACCCTTTGCTGACCTTTGAGGCACCCAGTGATTTTGTAGTAATAGATCGGATTGGAGGTGGTGCAAATTGCGATGTTTTTCAATTTCCACAACCTATAGAAATTAGGTTTTAAATAAAGAATAATTTATACAGACTTGTCTGTTTAAGTCTAATTATTTAAATACTGTATACTATTTTGTAGCTAAAATAAAAAATCCCCGCCTATTGTGCGGGGATTTTTTTTATTCTTTTTAAACCGTGATATCAGCTAAGTTACCCTTTTGCTCAAGCCACTGCTTACGATCTGCTGCACGTTTTTTCGCAAGGAGCTTGTCGAGTAAACCTGCTGTTAAATGTGCATCATCTAGATCGAGCTGAACCAAACGACGGGTGTTCGGATCCATGGTTGTTTCACGTAGTTGAATTGCATTCATCTCGCCCAATCCTTTGAATCGGGTAATTTGCGGATTCTTATTACCTTTAACATTTTTTAAAATGGTTTCAAGCTCTTCATCATCTAGCGCGTAATGAACATCTTTACCAATGTCGATACGGAACAATGGTGGCATTGCTACAAATAAATGGCCTTCTTCAACCAATGCTGGAAAGTGTTTAACGAATAAGGCACATAGCAGAGTCGCAATGTGCAAACCGTCTGAGTCGGCATCGGCCAAAATACAGATTTTGCCATAGCGCAGTTCTGACAAATCATCACTGCCCGGGTCTACACCAATCGCAATCGCAATATCGTGAACTTCCTGAGAAGCAAGTACTTCATCAGAAGAAACCTCCCATGTATTTAAGATTTTTCCACGAATTGGCATGATAGCCTGAAAGTTCTTGTCGCGCGCCTGTTTGGCACTACCACCAGCCGAGTCACCCTCGACAATAAATAACTCACTTTCTTCACGTGTTTGGCCCACGCAGTCTGCCAATTTACCCGGTAAAGCCGGACCAGAAACAATCTTTTTACGCTCAACTTTTTTCGCAGCTTTTAAACGTCGACCTGCTTTAGAAATTGCCATTTCGGCAAGTTGCATAGCAATTTCAGCATGTTGGTTGAGCCAGAGCGCAAAGGCATCTTTAGCAATATTTAAAACAATATTTGATGCTTCACGACTTGAAAGACGCTCTTTGGTTTGACCAGAAAATTGTGGCTCTTGGAACTTGAGCGATAAAATGTAATTCACGCCATCCCAAACATCTTCAGCCGAAAGTTTAAGATTACGTGGTAATAAATTACGTAACTCACAGAATTCACGTAGCGCTTCGGTCACCCCCGAACGCAAACCGTTCACATGAGTACCACCTTGTGCAGTTGGAATCAAGTTGACATAACTTTCTTGAACCTGTTCGCCACCCTCTACATTCCAGCAAATCGCAAACTCACACGCGGCACGGTCTGCTTGGCCACTGCTTACAAATGCAGGATTTGGCAAAATTTCGCGGTCTTGCAATTCATCCATCAAATAATCGACAAGGCCATTTTCAAATTGCCATTCGATTTTTTCATCATTAATTTGATCGATATAAGTAATTTTTAAACCAGCTGCTAAAACAGCTTTGGCTTTTAAATTATGTTTGAGTGCTTTTAACGCAAATTTTGGACTATCAAAATATTTAGCTTCAGGCCAGAAACGTACCGTAGTTCCTGTCGCACGTTTTGGTGCTTTACCTTCTAACACCGCTAAAGGAGCAACAGGTTCACCTTGCTCAAATGCCATCTGGTATAAATTACCCTGACGCTGAACTTCTACCTCAACACGTGTAGATAAAGCGTTTACAACTGAAATCCCGACACCATGTAAACCACCTGAAAACTGATAGTTATCAGTACTAAACTTACCACCAGCATGCAGCTTGGTTAAAATGATTTCGATACCACTTTGGCCATATTCAGGATGAATATCAACTGGCATACCACGGCCATTATCTTCAACTGACAATGAACCATCTTTATAAACCGTGACACAGATTTTGTCGGCATGACCGGCTAATGCTTCATCGACAGCATTATCAATAACTTCTTGGGCTAAATGGTTAGGACGAGAAGTATCGGTATACATCCCCGGACGACGACGAACAGGGTCTAAACCGGAAAGAACTTCAAGCGATTGAGCCGTATATTGTGTCACGTTGTACGTTTTCCTTATTTGATGGTGTGCGCAAAGAATTCGATCACTAAGGGTAATTTTTCTTCAAAATCTTCCATGGCATGATTGCCATGAGCATCCGTCAAAATCAATGAGGATGGTGTTGCAGCACTATAATAGCGTTGTGCTTGACGATAATCCAAAATTTCGTCGCCTTGTTGCAATAAGACGAGTATTTTGTCAGCATTTTCAGGTTGTTTCAGTTCCAGTTGTTCTAACTGTCGTAACTGAACATGATCAATTGACCATAGATCATTCACCTTATAAGGCATGCTTTCAACTTGAAATAACTCATCAAACAGCTTCCATGGTTGCATAGCAGGGTTAATCAGTACAGCCGGAACATTATATTTCGCGACAAAATATGTCGCAAAAAATCCACCAAGACTACTGCCGACTAAAGCTACCTTTTCTAAAGACTGAATCATTTCTGAAACTTGTGCTACGACCTGTTCCGGAGATCTATTTAAATCTGGCAAATGCACATTTATGCCCAATTCGCTACAATATTGCTTAAGGCTCAGCCCTTTAATCGAAGAAGAGCTGCTATTAAAGCCATGGAGGTAGATAATATTCATATATTTCCCTCTTAAATTGAGAATAAACTCACATTTTTGTTCTCAGTTTGTATATAAAAACCCTATTGTCAGACAAGAAAAACGTCTCAACTTACCATTCATCAGTATTTTAAAAACATGTGTTATTTAAACTACTAAGATGGAAACGTTAGCTGCCGTTCATAAAAAGTACAGCTTAAAACGTCGGTTATAACGTAAATGGGGAAAAGATATGCCGAGCTTAACACCGTTACATGAAACTTATTGTAAATGGGATCGTACGCCACCAAGTCAGGCCGACGTACTAGAGGGTTTAGCTCAACTGTTCAGCACCAGCTTAAATGGTGTACATGAATTAATACAAGTCATTAATATTGAAGTATTAAAAAATGCTTTTGGTATTAGTGCTCAAAATGCTAATAATTTTCAAAAACGCCCATCTGTGCAAAAGGTCTACCAGTTTTCCTATGGTGCCTTACAAAAATATGGTCGTTATTTTTTAGCGCCGGGTTTACGTCGTATTATTGAAAAGTTTCCGACCCTTCATGAAAAGCCATTAACACCCACACTTCATTTTTTGGTGGGTATTTTAAATGGTATTTTTGGAGACTATTTGCTTAAGCAACATAGTCCACTTGCCTTGCCAATGGTCCTTTACGATCACTACGGTGCAATCCAGCAAGGCGAACTTGCAGGGCGTATCGTAATTTTAGTTCATGGTTTGTGTATGAACCATCTTACTTGGTCAAATGCACACTATGGTGGCATTGGTGAGCGTCTGTTAGCACAGCGTGACCATAACACCATGTTATATTTAAATTACAACACAGGTCGCCGCATTTCAGCCAATGGGCGCAGTTTTTCAAACTTATTAGAAGATTTAGTACAGCGCAATCCAAGAATTACTAGCATTGATTTAATTGGTCACAGTATGGGTGGCCTGGTTTCCCGTAGCGCACTGTTTTACGGTAAACAAAATATGTATCAATGGATTCATATGGTCGAAAACCTCGTCTGTATTGGTTCTCCACACCATGGTGCAGTACTTGAGCGCTTTGGCTTTGCTATACAAGATAAGCTCGGAGCTTTCCCATTTGTTGGGTTACTGGGTCAGCTAGTTAATATCCGTAGTAATGGCATTTTAGACTTACGCCATGGCAGCGTTCGTGATGATGACTGGGAATATATGGATGCCCGTATCGGCATGATGGATGACAACCGTGCGCCGGCTCCACTACCCTCCCATATCAATACCTTTTTAGTGGCAGGAACACTCGAATTTGAAAAGGTGCGTAATAAAGCGCTTACCGTGATTGGCGATTACTTAGTGAGTGTGAAAAGCGCACTGGGCGAACACCCAAATCCACGTTTTCAGCTTAAAGTTCCAGACTCACATAAAGCGGTGTTTTATGGCTTAAATCACTTTGAAATTCAGTATCACTCAAGTGTTGCCGAACAGATTACTCGCTGGTTATATCCTCATGTGAATGATTATGTGCAAGATGGTATTCAAACCCATATTATTGATATGCCGAACTATACGCTTGAAGATTTGGAAGGAATTGTAGAGACGTAAATAGAGCCCAACAAAAGTTGGGCTTTTTATAGAGTCTGAAATATTTTAAAAATGAGTTTTATAACTATTATTTATCTTTAGAAAATAAGTTGTCTTTACTATCTAAAACTTCATCAGAATAAAGATAGTATTTTCCTTTCTTAAAGAGTACTTTTCCTAACTTTTCACCACTTTGAACATTAAAGAAATATAGTTCATTATTTTTCTCTTTCACTTTACATATATAAGATTTATCAACCTGAAAGCCAGCAATAGAATACTCACACTTTTTGGGTGTTAGTGTTAAAACCGATTCTATCGTCGCAACATTTCCACCTGGCAGTTCTTCTGAACTATAGTAATGATAAGTACCATTCCACTTATCTGTATTTGCAAATGTGTTAACAGAAAGAGGAAGCAATAATAAAAAACAAATTTTTTTCATTTAATTAATTTATAAATAATCAAGTCAAACTATTATAACCAAATTACAATACAATAAAATATTTTATTATTTTATAAATCAACCCTTAAAAATAATTTTTTGAAAATTAATTCTTATCACTATTACCAAATATAGAGAAATATATGAAAGAAATTGTTGTTTTTGACTTGGATGGGACATTACTATCGGGTGACTCTACAAAAGCATGGTTAACAGATAAATTGAAATCTAATATTTTTAGATTTATCGCTGCACTCATCGTTACGCTCATTGCTTTATCTCTTATGAAATTTAAAAAATATAAATCTAAAGGTGCGTCATTGTATTTATGGATTACAACGTATAGCTTGAACGAACAAGAATTAGAATATAGCTTTAAAAATTTCTCTAAGAATATCAATGAAACTACTTCCAGTTCATTATATTGGTTTGAGTAAGGTATAGCCGAAGTTAAAGATCATTTAGACAACGGAAGGATTGTGTTTATTGCTACTGCTGCTCCTAAAAAATTGGCGAATGTTTTATTCAAGTCTATCAATCTAGATGTACAAATCACTGGTACTCCTCTACAAAGAAATTAGAAGGATGGGTAAGTAGAATACATTATAGGGCTGAAGAAAAAGTAAGAAGATTGAATATGCTTAATATCAAATAACCTTGATTTACAACATACAGTGATGATATTAAAGATGACTTACCTATTTTGATGAGCATCAAATTATACTATTTAATTAATAGTGACAATAACAAAATTAAAAAATATTAAAATCCATAACTTAAAAAATAAATTAGCTTTAATTTAATAAAAAGATTCTTTAAAAATTATTTTTTAATTCTTTATTAACTTTAATGATTTTTAGATAATTCTATATTGTCGGATTTTTAATTATATCGATAATAATATTTTTAATTTTTTATTAATTTAGTATAGTCCTACTCTTTATTACCATCTCCTCCATAAAAACAATATTTATTAATTTTTCTTATCAATATAGATAAAAACTTAGTAAGGATACTAAGTTTAAAAATATATTACTAATATTTATCTTTATTTGAAACTAAAATTATTTGCAAATAATAGAATTAATAGAGATAAATTTATGGTGCATTAGAATTTCGTATTTCTAGAATCTCATTGCAATCTTTAGCATTAGAATAAGCGAAAATTCGCTTGTCTTGATTTTCTAATAAAAGAGCATCTTTATCAGCACCAAAAGCATTTTTAGAGATATCACATTTATAAGAGGTCAATCTAAAATTTCTTAAATTTTCACATTTAGGTTCAGCATTAGCTTCATCAAAACCATACCACTCTGTAATATTTTTATTTAAACATGAAATTTGATTTGCTTGAAGATCATCTTTTGTATCGACCACCTTATCTGTAATTACTTTTGGCTCACTTGCTGGTGAAACTTCACTTATAGCTGAAGATTGTTGCTCATACATTTCTGCATGATTTACATTCGATTCTTGATTTAAGCTACTTGGTGTTTTCTCTTGGTCTTTATTACTACAGGCAATTAAAGCACCTATAAAAATTAAGATATAAATATTCTTCATGATTGAATGCTCATAGTGATGCGTTATCTAAAAAAGGTGTAGGGTCAATTAAATCCGAACGCCGCTTATAAACACTTGTACCGTTTAAAGTGCCTTTATTATTTGGATTTGAGTACATTTCCAAATGCAACATCATACTTGGAATACCTTTAGTTGTTAAGCTACCTACATAAGCTATTACTTGACCCTTTACAACTTTATCTCCAGCTTTTACTAAAGCTTTACCCTTTCTAACTTCCCCATAACGAATGATATGTTTTGGATGAACAATTTCAATAGCATCTGTATTATCATAAAAATAATAAACATTCCTTACTACACCATCAGCCATCGCTCTAATTTCAGTTCCTGCTGGTGCATACAGATCACAACCTGCGTGTTTACGTTTTCCACCACTACGATTAGAACCAAATCGAGCAAATCCATTTTTATATGAATTTGTCCGTACCTTTAGAGGGAATAAATATAAGCTATCATCTTTTGGCTTATCTATTCTTATTTCAATGACTGGCATAGGATTTTTTAGAGTTGCAGTATAAAGAACTTGATCTTTTCCATTTATCTCTACAATAACTTCTATTTTCTTCCCCTCTTCACCCCGATGTTTTTTTAATCCAATACCATCTTTTCCAGTATAATGTGTTCTTTTTGCACCATTATACTTAATTGAATAAGCTAAATTTTCTTCTTTACCTGTCTCTTTATTTATTGTTTTAATAGTAAAGGCGACATCACTACCATACTGTTTAGTTAAAGGATTACCATTTTTCTCTGTATGAACATTCTCTGTTTTTCCTAATGAAGGGATAAAATCAATTAAGTAATCAACAAAGCTCTCTTCTGTCTCAGGTGATGTTTCTTTCGCTTGTGTTGTTTTTGCTGGTACTGTCTTACTTGGAGGATTTGGAGCTACTCGAGGCATCTGTATTGTTGTAGCCGCAGAATTTAAGTTGACATTGATTACGGAAATACTTGGATCGTTTCTTAATGTCAAAACAGGTTTCTTATTTGAAAGAAGCAATTTATAAACAAATGCATTTAACATTTTTAATTGAATAAAGCCATTACTATCCGTTGTTTTTTGTATTTCTCTACCTCTATATGAAACAAAAAACTTATTATTTTTTAAAATTTTACCTTTACTATCATGTATCTTCAATTTCACGCTGACTAGCCCTAAAGCGACTGATATACAGCTATTTTCCATTCCTTTAGTTACAGATAATGTTTTTATTTTTTGGTAACCTTTACTTCCATTTACCAATATATCTAAATTTTCCCCTTCTTCTGCAATTATACCGGTTTTTATTCCTGAACTATCAGAAGTATGCTCTTTGATCTTACCTTTATATCTTATGAAAAATCTCATATTCGTTATTTTTCTATTTGTGTCACTTTCTATTATAGCTATATCAAATTTTATATCTTTAGAAGTATTTGTTTTCACCTCATCTTTCTTAGAATCACCGGTTTTCTGCTCAACAACGACAATTTTTTCTTTTTTTGGCTCTGGTTCAGCAGGTTTTTGTAAGACAGATTGAATTTTAATATCTTCACTTACACTTAATTCAATAGATTGTTTTCTATCAGCGGCTTGTGTGATAACAGCTGATTGTTTTCCATCTGCTTTAATTATAATTTTACTGCCTGGATGTCTAATAATAACAGGTAATAGTCCTTGCTCATCTGACTCCGTATTTACAATAAATTTAGATTGTTTAAACTTACCATTGAATTCAGATTCAATAGTTACTTTTTTATTTTTTGCTATTTGTCCTATTTGGTTTTTTAATATTATATATATTTTTCTATTACAACAGCTTTCTAGATCATAATGATTAAACATATCAATATATTTACTAATATGAACATTATTCCCATCTGATTCTTTATATTTTCCCTTAAAACCTGGTACACCTAAAAAAGAACCCAATCCTCCTTCACCAACTAAATGAGCCCCTGCAATAGCACCCGATTCAGTAATTTCAATTCCATTTATTATTTTCCCATAGTATTCATTAAAACTTCTATTTCTTAATCGTTTGCAAAGAAGATCTATCCATTCTCCAATGATTTGAACCTGCTTAGCAGGAGATTTCAAAAAATCTGATAAAGAATTAACACTATTGTGACCAGTCCAACTCCCAGTCCAATCGTTTTCTTCCGTTTTATCAGAATTATCCTTCCAATGCTTATAATAACCAAGATCGATAAGTGCAGCTTCCCCAAACTGAAAAAAACCAATATAACCCAGAGAATTTTTATTTTGGCTTGCTCTAATGTTTACTGGTGCCGATAAGGGTAAACTTAAATCTGATGAAGATTCCATTCTTGAAATGGCACAAATAAATCCATATCGCGTTAATGGATATGACTTTTGATTTATAGATTTACCATTTTTCATTTGTTTAAGTCCTCAAAACTAAATTTTTTAATATCAATTTTTTTATTATTGATATATGAACTTAAAATAGGTTTCATTTTCTCAAAATTCCCCAATCCAGGGCAACTTAACTCAACGCCATTTTTATTTGCTTTTTTTGTTGGAAAAAACTTATCTTCAAACATATCATAGCGACCTAAATTTCTAAAATATGAAAAATAATTACCATTAGTATCACTAATGATATTTATATCACTATGATCATTTTTTAGATAAGCATAATAAACTTGGTATTTATTTTTATTCACTTCAATAACTTGACATTCCCCTGTTGACATCCATTGAGCATCTTTTGGGTTTAAGCCAATAGTCTTTACAAGCTTTGCTTTATTGCTATCTTCCCAAATTTGTTTACATGGGACATTAACTTTATCAATTTTGATACTTTCATTTTTATTTTTGAAGCTATCCCAAATTTTTTCACAAGCATTTTCTTCAGCAAAAGCTTGTATTGAGATAAATGTGCTCAGTAGCAATGTTAGACTGCGTTTCATCTCTTATACTCCAAATTTATTAAAATCATCTTCTAGATCATCTTTATATTCATCATCTAGCGCTTCTGCAAGCTGGCTCTGAATTCCATCATCTACAAAATCCCCAGTATCATGATTATAAATATCTTCATTTAATTCCTTCGTAGGTATAATATTTTTATTGTCATTATTGCTAATAAATTGAATTTCGACAGTATCTGATGAATCACTAAATATCCTTGGTGTTCGACCCATTTCATCTAACATTCCAATATATTCTGTATTCTTTGTTTTATTGATAACTTTAAATCTAACTTCCTCTTTCAAATTTTCTAAATTGAAAATATCACTAAAATCAAATCTTCGACTAAAAATTCCACTCTCAGGCATTTTCGGCAACTCAGCATTTACTGTTGCCCCACTCGTAAACAAATGCTGCCCAGCTTTACTTTCAAACTTACCGCCTGTTGTTGAAAAAACGCCATTGGCATTAATTTTAAGCTGTGATCCACCTGCCGTTAATACAATTTCTTTTGGACTCGTAAGCTCGATTTTATCTTCAGTAGAAATGAGCTTAATGACCTTCTTCGCAATTGCTTCAATAGCATCATCTTGTGCTTGCAGTTCGAGCTTTCCTTTTGCTGCATAAGCACGCAAACCTTTTTGAGCAGCGAACAAACTGATTTTGTCTTGTGCGTGCCCAATAATATTTTTTTGCGCACTCAAATTAATAGAACCGCTGGCACTTTCAGCAATATCTTGCGATGCTTGCAAAATAATATTTTCAGGTGTCGTCAAGGCAATGCCATTTGGTGAAGCTAATAGCATTAAGGCTTGTCTAAAGATTTTGCCTTGTTCTTGCTGTTTAGTATCGGAACTACTTTCTAAACCTTGGGTATAACCCTCCATAAAGCCTTGTAAAGAACTCAATGCTTTAGAAGGTGATACTTCCAATTTACTGCCTTTACTAAAAGTTCCGCATACACTCATTAGGTCAAAGTCCTTAGTCTCGACATTCGCTAAGACTTTTCCGACCTCTTTAATACTCTCAAATGGATTTTTATGAATGCGATCTTTAATGCTTGCAAGCTTACCTTTAACGATGTCGGCACCATGTTCTTCAACGTTTTCGATGAATGCTTTTAAGTTTTCCACCGCATCTTTGGCATCGCTAAAGAAAGCATTAAATTCATCTACAACGCCTTTTGCGTTTCCGCCTAGAGCACCAATATCCTCAATAAAGCCGCCACAGCTTTTGAGTGCATGAATAGGGTCGTTATTAATGCCTTCCTTAAACAGATTTACCGTACTATTTAATGCCTGACCTGTGGTTTTTAGCTCAAGCGACTGGATGAATTTGGGTAAGCGATTAATCACGTTTAAAGCATCAGTTTGTTGCTTGGCTGCAACTTCACTGAGCATTTTCATGCTTTCATAGCCTTGTGAAAGTAAAGATTGTGCTTGTGCAGCCTCTAAATGATCTGCAATCGCTTGCTCTTGTGCATAGGTACTAATGAGCATGCCTTTACCCGCACGCACAGCTCCCCAAGCATCTGTTCTGAGCTCAAAGCCTTCACCACGGCCTTGGCTCGTCTCTTGTTCTTTTGGATGACTTAAATTACCTAAATTCAGCTGTGTTGCTGCATGACTACTTTGGAGTTGGGTACTGATTTGCCCGGTTGTGTCATCAAAACGTAATTGGTTAAAGCCACTGCCATTGATTTCTTGACTGCGAATCCCGCTCAATTTTTTAGTCGCAGGAAGCTGACCTTTTACATCGAACTTGGTGGGTGAGCGCTGCGCTTCATGGATGCGCCCAGTCACAAATGGACGGTCAATATTGCCATCAAAGAAGTCAATGACAACCACTTCTCCAATACGTGGTAAGAAACGTGCGCCATAGCCTTCTCCTGCCCAAGGAGTCAGTACATCTACCCAAGCCGAGTCGGTATCATTGTCATTGCTTCCAGCACCACCGTCATGGTCATGATCATCACTACGGGTAAATAGAAAACGTACTTTAATGCGTCCCCATTCATCGACATGAATGGTTTCTCCCTCTGGTCCCACGACTTTTGCTCGTTGTGGGTAGGCAATTGGGCGATGCTGCTCTGGATTGTATTCAGGCGCAGTTTTGATTTGACGGCGTATGAGAGTCAGCTCATTACCTTGACGTTCGATGTCATCATAACCATGTTGATCCCAACGACTTTGGGTTAATAACTGACTAACTTGCTGGTGTAAATCTTTAGGTAAGTTATTTTGATTATAGAAGTTTTTAGCAATGATCAAGAACTCTTGATCTGCCCCTTCATGCTGATCAATTTCAGGGTGCTCGCGTAGATTAAACCAATACCCGACTTGGCTATCGCGGACACTACTATAGGCTTTAAAGTATTTAGCCCGACTCGCATGCATATCGGTGAAGTGTTGATTTAGTTTTTCTAATTGACTACTGCCTGAAGCGGTTGCCTGATCGTCCCCTTTTAAATCTTGCATCCAAGCAGGGCTTATGTGCCAAGCCTGCTCAAGACTTAAAGTGGCTGAGTCGAAGTTGTCTGAATGTGTATGCGTGGTAACAACCGAACCATTACCCTCTTCTTGTGCAAGGGCATCGGGTTGCCAGCGCTGCACATGTACCGCGGTTGGTTGCAAACTCCGTACTGCAACAAAGCAAGTAATACTATCTTGATATTCGGTTGCGCTACTTCTGTGATAGCGAATACTACGACGCTCTAAAGCCTGATACTGGCTATTGTCATCAATTAATCTTAGTTTTTGAGTTTGTATTGGCGCAGTAAAATGCGGAACAAAAAGCTCTGTTTCATCAATGAGCCAACTAATACCTTCACTTCGCCATAAGCGTGTAAGAAAGTCATAGTCAGACTCATTATGCTGCATAGTAAAAGGTCGAATATCATAGTTTTGACCTAAGCCGCTCAAGTCAAGACTTAAACTCGCAGCAAACAGTGGACTTTTTTCTTGCCACTCTTTAAATAAAACTTCGGTAATTTCTACGATACTTTTATTCATAAAAACACGACTATTACGGCGTTTGTGCCATAAATTTGTCGCATCTTCTATAGTCAGCTTATAAAGCGTTAAAGCACCATCACTTTGTCCATAACTGGCTTCAGTCACAATACCTGTGGTTCGGAACAATTGGCCCGAATCTGTGACCTGATCAACAGCGACCTGAACACCAATAAATTGCTTCAATGCAATTTGGGCATTGGTTGAAAGGCAGATCAATTCCGCCATTAGGCCACCATTCAACTGATGTTGACCTTCTATACGTTGTAAGAATATTTGGTTATTGAGTAGTTCATTAGAAAATTGTACATGGATAGCACGTTTCTGAGCATTTAGCCCTATTTTTTCCAAGACACTAAATATATTAAAAACCATTTTTTTATAATCATTAGGATATATAAACGGCTGCACTTTATAAAAAACAGAACTATCTGTCTACAAAATTATGCGTTATTTCTATCAATTTTTCTTATATTTTCACTTGTTCGAATATGATTAAAAAAAGCCCAACTTAAGTTGGGCTTTTTTTAATCATATTAAATTCACTTTTTAGCAGTCTTAAATGCCGGATAAAAACGGAATAACTGCCATAAACAAACCAGTAAAAGTAAAAGGAAATAAACCAAAGACCATACTGGTAAAGACTGACCTAAAAAAGTCCAGTCAATTGCAGCACACTCACCTGAACCCGAAAGCACTTCTTGTAAAACTGCTTTCATGGGTAATGCATCGATTAAATAATTTAAACCTGGTCCACAACTTGGTACTTGGTCTGGTGGTAAATGCTGTAGCCAAACATGACGGCCTGCCACGCCCACTGACCATAAAATTGCAATGCCTGCTAAAAATGCATAGAAGCGTTTAACCGCATTAGAAACCGGGTTATGCAAAAATGCAATGAGCGCCACGAACCCCATTGCCATTAAGCCAACACGTTGAAAAATACAGAGCGGACATGGCTCTAACCCTTTTACATGTTCCAAATATAACGCAAAAGACATGCCGACAATGCTTGCCAGTACAAGCAGTCCACTCACCAAACGGTAACTTAATCGCATGTAAAACCTCATTTTTATCTATATTGTTCAAGATATTGATCAAAACTAATCTGACTATCTTGTTCAAGTTGTTCTTGCTGCTGTAAAGATTGTGCAGCCAATTGTTCAAAATATTGCAAAGTCTCTGCACTGATTTCATGCTTTTCATAACTTTCAGCATGCATCTGTGCCATATGACTGCCAAAGCTCCAGGTTCCACCATGCTTTAACGTGTCATCAATCACATGCGCAGATAGTGTTTCATCTACTTCATCAATACGTTCTTGCATCACGGCCAAAGCCGAGCTGTACAGATCTGTCGCATAGGTCTGATCGAGTAACTTGGCACAATCCTGCATATTAGAAATGTGCTGACGTGCCCAATCTTCAATATGGTAAGACCCGTTTAAATCAGTAATCGTCGCATTTGGCGCTCGGCCACGATTGACCACCTCTGTCTGGTTCTTCTCAATCAAATCTTGCTCGGGACATAACAACTCAGGGCTATCACTGAGCAAGCAATAAAGCGCCAGTGCCTCAAGAAAACCAGCCGTTGTTTCATTTACACCAATTGGCGAATATGGATTTACATCTACTGCACGAAGTTCAACATAACCCACTCCTCGATTTTGCAAGGCTTGAGAAGGTGTTTCTCCCGCGTGCGGGACCTGTTTTGGACGCACGAGACTGTAATATTCATTCTCGATCTGTAAAACATGATCATTAATTTGCAACGGTTCACCAGAGGCATCATTTAACCCTAAACGGCTAAATGGCGGGTAAGGAGAATGTACTGCTTTTTGTAAACCAGCCAGATAACCAGATAAGTTGTTGTAATGGATACCTAAACTTTTTTGTGCCGAGTTCTGGTAGCCTAAACGTCCCATCCGTAATGCTGTAGCATACGGTAAATAGTATGACCCTTTGATTAAAGGCAACAAATGATGTTCATGTCCGGTCAAGAAACAACGACAAACCGATGGACTCGCCCCGACTAAGAACATAACCAGTGGCGTTAAACGAATAAAGTTACGAATAAGCCCAAAATAACGGTGGCTACGATAATCTTGCAGACTGAGTGCTTTTAATTTTTCGTCAGTTTCATGTTCCTGCAAGGCAGAAAAAAGTGAATCAGGGAAAGATAAATTATAGTGGACGCCCGAAATGGTCTGCATACGGCGACCATAACGAATACCCAAACCACGGCGATAAAGTGTCTTAAAACGACCAATATTAGAAGTACCGTATTGAGCTAATCGAATTCGTTCTTCATTGTCATCTAGCATACATGGCATAGACAAGGGCCAAAGCTTTTCGCCATTTTCTAAATGACGATGCACAACTGCATGAATATCGGTGAGCTCATGTAGGGCATCCTCAATGGTTGGCTGTGGTGAGGTAATAAACTCCATTAACGCTTCAGAATAATCTGTGGTGATTTTCGGATGTGTTAAAGCTGAACCTAAAGCCTTTGGATGTAACTCTTGTGATAAGAACCCATTACTTTGCATACGTAGGCTTTCACGTTCTATTCCACGTAACATGCCTTGTAGTAGCGACGAATCCACCCAAGCAGGAATAACTGATTGAGATGGTGTAGTGGGTTGACTCATGCATTTGCTCGCTTATAAAAGATCACTATATACAAAATCGTGACATGATATGGATATTGATATGATCACATCATTTCGGTTTGGCAATTTTTATCACAATCTTGTTATTTAAGACACGAAAGAATTGTGATTTTATTGAAGAATAATTGCTAAAGAGTTGTCAATATCATGAACGATCAAGACATTTTAAACTTCTGGTTTTCACCTGAACACCGTTCACTTTGGTTTGCAAAAAGTGATGATTTTGACAAAAAAATCCGTGATCAATTTGCAGATATTCATCAGCACGCAACTCGAGCAGAACTTTGGTCTTGGCGGAAAACCCCAGAAGGTCGTCTTGCAGAGATTATTGTGCTAGATCAATTTTCTCGCAACATTTATCGTGATCAACCTGAATCTTTTGCGTATGACAGCCTCGCTTTAGCTCTGTCACAAGAAGCAATTAGCTTACAACTCGATGCACAGCTTAATCCTGACCAACGCTCATTTTTGTATATGCCATTTATGCATAGTGAATCAAAATTGATCCATGAGTTTGCTTTAAAATTATTTCAACGCCTCGGCAATGAAATTAATTTAAGCTTTGAGAAAAAGCATAAAGTGATTATTGATCGCTTTGGACGTTATCCTCATCGCAATGCCATCCTTGGACGTGTTTCAACACCAGAGGAAACCGAATTTTTACTAGAACCGAACAGTAGTTTTTAAGACTTCTCTTTTTTAATGCTGAGTCATCCATTCTTCCATGCTCAGCTGGGAGTTCACCATGAAATATCTCTCTCTTTGTTTAGCTTTAGGCACTGCCTTAACTCTAAGTGCTTGTTCAACTATACCAAGCAAACCAAAAACCTTCGATCAGCTTGGCCAGTTTTCAGCCTATCCGTTAAATGCTCAAACGTTTCGAATCAGTTTTCAAGCTGACTCAAACATGAGCTATGGAACAGCTGAAGAAATTACCTTGGTGAAATCAGCACAAACGACCGTACAAAAAGGCTTCCGCTTTTTTAAAGTACAAAATGACCCAAGTAATCAAAGCCAAAAACCACCTCGTCAGGCTGTGGTTTATCCAGCTGCACCGAGTTTTTATCCGTATGGTTATGGGCGTCGTTATCCGGGTTTCTGGCATGATCCGTTCTATGATTTCCCACAAGTGGTCAATATCGACCCTGTTCAAGTGTCGTATACTATTGAATGTTATCGGGATCAAAAGCAGGCCCCTCAAGACGCTTTTGATGCAACGTTAATTCTCAAATCTATCGGACAAAAATATGGCTTAAGTCCGACAGGAGAGTTGTTGCCACCGCCTGAGCCGCCAGTAAAACAAAAATGAATAGGATGACTGTATGAATATGGCAGAAGAAGTACACCATGCACCCAATCTGAAGCGCAGCAAATATTTCGCTACCATGGCGCTTGTTATTGTAGTAGTGCTGTGGATTGGGTTATTGATTGCCAATCGCTTTCTGCCTGAGTATACAAACTTAATTCATATTTTGATGTTAGGTGCGGAAGCTGGCGTAGTGGGTGGACTAGCAGACTGGTATGCGATTACCGTTTTGTTTCGAAACCCATTTGGTAAGCTTCCTATCCCTAAATTTTTGCGGGATCATACCGAAATTATTCCGCGCAATAAGGCCCGTATTGCAGAGTCAATGGGCCGCTTTGTGCAGGAAAACTTCCTGTCGCCTCAGGTGGTCGAACGAAGCCTAGAAAAAACCGATTTAAGTCTTGCGATTGGCCAATGGCTTGCCAGTCCACAAAACAATACGCAAGTGGTACAACTCATTCAGCAAACTGTGCCTAAAGTTTTTGAATTTGTTAGCCAAGAACAAATTGCCAATTTCGTGCAAAACAACAGTGTGCAGTGGGTGCGTAACACTCAAGTCAATAAACTTGCGAGTGAAATGCTGCGTGCAGTATTGGAAAATGATTTCCACCAAGATGTACTGCAACGTGGCCTCGATATCGCGCATGAGTGGGTGGTACAAAACCCAGATAAAACTCGTGAATTAACCAGAAAAATGTTTAAAGCGCTGGGCGTCTGGTCTCTTGCAAAAGGTGCAAGCTGGATTGGTATTGATGTTCAGCAGCGCACCATCGATTCACTGGTTGAAAAAGTAGAATCCATGTTGGCCGACCACGAGCACCCATGGCGACAGGAAATTGAAACTATTGCCCATTCGCTTATGCTGGAGCTAGCAAATCCTGATAGTGTTGCCAGTCAACGTTTAAATAGCGGTAAAGATGCGCTACTAGATAGCCCTCAAGTTCTAAATTTCATTAGTGGTGCTGTCACTATTTTGTGTGATGCTATTAAAGAAGATTTAATGAAAGAAGACTCTGGTATTGCAATGAACCTCAGAGCTGCCATTCAGCAGTTGGGTGAAAACCTTGTCCAAAATGTAAAAGTTCGTGAAGTTCTCAACAAAGAAATGACAGGACTTGCCATGAACTTTACGGACCAATATAGCCATAAAATCATACGCTATGTGAGTGAGCGCATTCATGAATGGGACTCACGTGAAATGATTGGAAAAATTGAAAACGAAGTCGGTGGCGACTTACACATGATTCGTGTCAATGGTGTTGTGGTTGGTGCATTTATCGGTTTAACTCTAGGTGTAATTCGCGCAGCGATTGAATCGATTTTATAACGTTAATAATTATCTTAAGAGAATAACATGCTACAGCTTCAGACAAAATTGCCCGCACAAGGGGTAACTATTTTTAGTACCATGACGGCAATGGCACAGCGCTTGGGTGCACTTAACCTTTCACAAGGTTTCCCGGACTTTCCTGCACCGCCTGCTTTGCTCGAAGCTCTAGCTCAGGCAACTTTGGCTGGACATAATCAGTACCCACCTGGTGATGGCATTCTCACGCTACGTGAACAGCTCGCTTTACAGTTTCAGCAGCGTGATCAAATTCAACTTGACCCTATCACAGAAATCACAATTACCCCTGGCGCGACCATAGCAATTTTCTGTGCCATACAAGCCTGCATCAATGCAGGTGATGAAGTCATTATTTTTGATCCGAGTTATGACAGCTATGGACCTTCTGTCGAGTTAGCAGGCGGTAAAGCTGTTCGTATTGCTCTACAAGCACCTGACTTTAAAGTGAACTGGCAACAAGTTAAAGATTTGATTAACGATAAAACCCGTATGATTGTGGTGAATACACCCCACAATCCAACTGGTACCATCTGGGAAAAACAGGACTGGTTAGAACTCATTGAACTGATTCAAGATAAAAATATTTTGGTTTTATCCGACGAAGTCTATGAGCACTTAGTTTTTGATGGTCAACAGCACTTTAGCGCATTGCATTTTCCAGAGCTTAGAGAACGTAGTTTTGTGATTGGCTCTTTTGGAAAAACCTTTCATGTGACAGGCTGGAAAACCGGTTACTGTGTTGCTGCACCTGAATTAATGCGTCTATTCCGGCAAATTTATCAATATGCAAATTTCTGTGGTACGACCCCTTGTCAGATTGCGCTTGCGCAATATATGCAGCAACATCCAGAACATATTCAGGAACTTTCACAGTTTTATCAGACTAAACGAGATCGTTTTAATCAGGCAATTCACAATAGTCGTTTTTTATTTAAACCATCTCAAGGGACTTATTTCCAAAACCTTGATTACAGTCAGATTAGACCCGACTTAAACGATGTTGAAATGTGCCAGTTTCTTGCCGAGCAACATAAAATTGTGGCTATTCCTGTTTCAGTGTTTTACCAACAAGCACCTGAGTCTTTACGCCTGATTCGTTTCTGCTTTGCTAAAAATGATGAAACATTGCAAAAAGCAGGAGAAATCTTGAATGAATGTTAATAAATTTAGAAACTTAGCATAGTAAAACACTACAAGAAATTTCAACTAAATATGCTAAGTTGAATGTCCGCCCCGCTCATCAAAGAGATGGGCGATGGAGAACACATGCCACCAAGACAGTCTTTAATACATCAGCAAAATCTATGGAAAACATTTTTTGTTTTCTTATTGCCGCTCATTGCTACCAATATCTTGCAAAATTTATCTGGCACCATTAATACCATCTTCGTTGGACAAATGATGGGTGTCGATGCAATTGCCGCAGTCTCTGTTTTTTTCCCTATTTTATTCTTGCTGCTCGCTTTTATTATCGGAATTTCGACAGGTACCACCGTTTTAGTAGGGCAAGCATGGGGTGCTCAAAATATTGAAAAAGTTCAAAGTGTGGTGGGTTCTACTCTTTTTATGACCATCATTGGTGGAATCATTACAGCGATTATTGGTGTATTTTTTGCCCATGATATTTTAGAGCTTTTAGGCACTGATCCAAAGGTAATGCATCTGTCTTTACCTTATGTGCAATGGATGCTCGCAGGTAGCCCACTTTTATTTGTTTATATTATCTATACCTCAATTTTACGAGGTGTAGGTGATAGTACTACCCCTTTACTGGCGCTGGCTTTAACCAGTGTGATTGGTTTAGTGATTACACCGATCTTACTTAAAGGTTATTTTGGTTTACCCGCTCTAGGGATTATTGCTCCAGCAATCGCAACAATTACGGGTTATGTAGCTATCTTAATTTTTCTTGCGATTTATCTAAATAAGAAAAAGCACCCACTTCGACCGAACCGCCAGCTTTTGCAGCATATCCGCCACAACCCAGAACTGAGCAAGATCATTTTACGTCTGGGTGTGCCAACTGGTATTCAAATGATTACTACCTCTATGGCGGGACTCGTGATTGTAGGTTTAGTTAACCGCTTTGGCGCTCATGCCACAGCTGCCTATGGTGCCGTCAACCAAGTACTCAATTATATTCAGTTCCCTGCTTTGTCTATCTCAATTGCAGCTTCAATTTTTGCAGCTCAAGCAATTGGTGCGGGTAAATCAGACTTACTCGCACGTGTCACCCGCACAGCTTTAGGCATGAACTTTTTATTCACAGGTGTGTTAATTGCACTTGGCTATCTATTTTCAAAATATTTGATGGCCTTATTCATTACCGACCCAACTGTGGTGGTATTAGGACAGCAGCTCTTATTTATTGTACTTTGGGCAATTTTATTTTTTGGTGCAGGTGCTATTTTTGCATCAATCATGCGAGCCAGCGGTACAGTTACCGTCCCAATGCTGTTAAATATCTCGGCTATTTTGTTAATTGAAATCCCATGCGCTTACTGGTTTAGCTCAATGTGGGGGCTTAAAGGAATCTGGATTGCTTATGCCTTGGCATTTGTGAGCCTTTGTATCGTTCAAGGCTTGTATTACCAGTTTATCTGGAAGAAAAAGAAGATCAAAGTTCTTATTTAAAACAGCTTAAGCCTTATAAAAAAAGCCATCAATTGATGGCTTTTTTAATTTAAATCTTATTTCATCCATTTGGTTACAACGGTTGAAGCACGTTGATATCCAGTTGGGAACAAACGCTGAAGTGCATCAAGAAATTTTGCATCACTACCAATCAATAAACGGCGTTTATTTTTCAAAACGGCATCTAGAATTTGACGAGCTGCTTCTTCTGGTGGGGTACGTAGGAATTTATCAAAGTTTTGAATAGATTTAGCTGGGTCCATACCCAAACTACTCAAACTGTCATTCATTTTTGCAGCTTTAGCAATATTAGTGCGAATGCCTCCCGGATGTACACATAGCGAACTTACGCCACATTTTTCAATGTCTAACTCTTGGCGTAACGATTCGGTAAATCCACGCACCGCAAATTTGGTTGCATTATAGCCAGACTGAGTTGGCTGAGCTGTTAAACCAAATAAGCTCGAAATGTTAATAATGTGCCCATCTTGAGTTTGCTTAATGAACGGTAAAAATTCTTTGGTACCGTAAACCACGCCCCAAAAATTAATTCCAACAATCCATTCTAAATCTTCGTAGCTTGCGCCTTCTACAGTTGAACCTAAAGCGACACCAGCATTGTTAAAAATGAGATTAACAGAGCCATGATCTTGAACGGTTTCCTGTGCCCACTGTTTTACCGCTTCACGGTCAGAAACATCCAACTTTTTAGTTGTTACAGTAATATTACTGTACGGTTTTAATAGCTCAACAGTTTTCTCTAAACCCTTTTCATTAATATCACTTAATGAAAGATGGCAGCCTTGTTTCGCCAAGAGAATTGCTAATTGTTGCCCAATGCCAGAACCTGCACCCGTGATTGCAGCGACTTTGTTTTTAAAATTTTTCATTGTCCATCCTTTGTTTTTCGATTTGCACAACCGGTTCATTGCATGTGCACTTTAGACTCTTTTAATATAATTTTGACAATATTCATTGTCAATATAGTACACTGTAATTTCAGATAGATTGGCACAATTCTGCTGACGGCTTTATCATAAGCCTCATACTTGCTGAAAAACCGATAAATCAGGAAACCATTTATTTATGGCGACAAACGACTCAACCAATAAAAAGAAAACAAAAACTGCGGGTAAAGAACGCCAGTTCAAAGGATTATCTCTTTCTGAGCGTAAAGAGGCACGCCGCGAAAAACTCATTGAAGCCGGTATTGCGACTTATGGAACCCTTGGCTTTTTTTCAGTGACGGTAAAAGATGTCTGCCAAGAAGCAAAACTCACTGAACGTTATTTTTATGAATCATTTAAAAAGAGTGAGGATTTATTCCAAACTATCTTTTTAAAAATGATTGAAGAATTACAGCAAAACTTAATGCAAGCTGTGATTAAGGCCGCACCAGATCCGGAAAAAATGGTCGATGCAGGGTTAAGAGCGCTACTGACAACCTTAAAAGATGACCCTCGTTTAGCTCGTATCGTCTACGTTGATGCAGTTCTGGTTCAGGAATTACATAATCAGGCCACCATTCAGGAAACCCTTGCCCAGTTTGACCGTATGATTCAAGCGTTCGTTATGCTGACCATGCCGCAAATACAGCACAAGGAAAATGAACTCTCTTTAATTGCAACGGGCTTAAACGGATATGTGACTCAAATTGCGATTCGATGGGTCATGGGTGGCTTTGAGCAATCTCTTGAACAAGTTTTAACAGCCTGCCGTATCGTTTTCTTGTCTTTGTTGGCACAAGTTTCAAAATAATATTAAAGTTTTTTGACACTGCTTTAAGGCTAAAAACCTAGTAGGAAGCAAACTGTTAACATATTGAATGGCTTTAAGAAAATTTATGCATCCCTGTCATCATTCGGTCATGTGCTTGCCGTATTTTTGTCACAAATTATTGCTAAATTCGATTTTATAGACTTTTCTGCAATGAAATTGTCATAATTAATCTTTGTAATAAGCCTGTCATAACTACAAAACGGTTCACCGTTAAAATCTACAAGGTATTACGCTGTGAAAGATGACTATATTTTAATTGTCGATGATGAGCTTCCTATTCGTGAAATGATCCATACTTCTTTGGATATGGCAGGCTTTCAATGTTTACAGGCTGAAGATGCCAAACAGGCCCATCAAATTATCGTCGACCAACGTCCAGCACTTATCTTGCTTGATTGGATGTTACCTGGAGGCGTAAGTGGTGTGGATTTATGCCGCCGCTTAAAACGCGATGAAAACCTAGCAGAAATTCCAGTCATTATGCTGACTGCGCGCGGTGAGGAAGACCACAAAGTACAAGGTCTAGATGCCGGTGCAGACGATTATATGACTAAGCCATTTTCAACACGTGAACTGGTTTCTCGTATTAAAGCTGTTTTACGCCGTGCAAATGCGCTAAGCGGTGAAAAAACCATTGATGCCAATGGTTTAATTCTTGATCCTGTAAGCCAACGCGTGAGCTTTGGTAACAGCATTTTAGATATGGGGCCAACAGAATATCGCTTGCTTGCATTTTTTATGACCCATCCAGAACGTGCATATACACGTGCCCAGTTGCTCGATCAGGTGTGGGGCGGTAATGTATACATCGAAGACCGTACCATCGATGTACATATCCGTCGTTTGCGTAAAGTGTTAGAACCTTTTGGTGTTGACCGATTTGTTCAAACCGTACGTGGTACAGGTTATCGTTTCTCTACACGTGCAGATTTAGCCGCAGGTTAACCAAAATTTATGTATGAACCTTACCCCGTCCCTGAACAGGTACGTGAACAAAAGCTTTCCCGTTACAGTAGTTTGTGGACGTTTGCTAAACAAGATTTACGACTTTTATTATTTTTCCTGATTATTGCAGGGTTAGTCGGTTTAGGGGTTGGGTATTTCTGGAGCTGTATTTTTATCGCCTTCGTGGTGTTTTTTGCGCTCCAGTTACGTTCTTTATATTTGGTGAATGACTGGATTGCCAACAATCCTTACGATGTTCCTCCCAACCTAAGTGGTATTTGGGGGGCATTATTATTTAATGTGTATCGTGCTCAGCGTCAGGAACGAATTGTTCAGGCCGAAATGGTTGGGCTAATTGACCGTGCCCAATCTTCTTTAGTTGCCCTAGCTGAGGCAGTTGTTTTAATTGATGATCAACATCAAATCGAATGGTGGAACCCAGCCGCAGAGCGTTTACTGGGAATTAGTCCACTTGACCGTGGTCGCAACTTATTAACTATTTTGCGTCAGCCTACTTTTATTGAATATTTTAACAATATTGATCAAGCGCCCGATGGGATTAAACTCCATTCTAATCTTGATGATGACCGTTATGTACAGGTTAAGCTCACACGGTTCGGTGGAGAAAGTCGCTTACTTGTAGCTTACGACGTAACGCGTATGCACAACCTTGAGCAAATGCGTAAAGACTTCGTCGATAATATTTCGCATGAGCTTCGCACCCCCTTAACTGTACTGAGCGGCTATATCGAAACATTTACCGACCAAGAAGATATCAGCCCACGCTGGAAACGTGCATTTGACCAAATGCAATCACAAACAAAACGTATGAATGCGTTAGTGAATGATTTATTGCTGTTATCAAATTTAGAAAACAACAAAAAAATTGCAAAAAATCAGATTATTGAAATGCCGAGCTTAATGAATCAACTGTTTGATGATGCTCAGGCCTACAATGCCGATTATGGACACACACTAAATTTACATATTGATAGCCACTGTGACCTGATTGGTTCCGACATGGAAATTGCCAGCGCATTTAGTAATTTAATTACCAATGCCATTAAATACACACCCAAAGGTGGAACCATTACCATTGGCTGGCATGATGACGGTGAACATGCTTACTTTAGCGTACAAGATACCGGTATCGGGATTAACCCGAAACATTTACCGCGTCTGACCGAACGCTTTTATCGCGTAGATAGTGACCGTAGTCGCCAAACAGGTGGAACGGGTTTAGGCCTTGCGATTGTAAAACATGTACTGATGCAGCATGGTGCTTATTTAGATGTGCAATCTAAAGAAAATGAAGGGTCAACCTTTACCGCAGTTTTTCCAAAAGAAAGACTATATAACATGACCTAAAGTTGTCTTCTCACATATAAAAAGCCGACTCTTGAAAAGTCGGCTTTTTTGTCACATTTCAAACTATTTATTTAAAATTAGAGCAATAAGATTTAGTCTGATTTTTCTCTATAACATTTAAAAAGTTGGTGGCAAAAGTACTACTCTGACGCAGTGCATCGCGATGATCTCCCCCATCAATTGTTTGATAAATAGTTGGCTTTTTTGATTTGCATAGCTGTTGGTAATAAGCATATGTCCCTCTCGGGTCAACCAAATGATCTTTAGAACCTTGTACGATCATTAATGGTACGGTAGGCACCATATTTTCAATGGACTGCTGCTTCAGATAAGTCAAAAGAGGTCTTAAATCTGCATCGGCTTTAAATATACTAGAAGGAGATTTCTTCAAGTCAGATTGAAGTTCAGATAAACAGCGGCTACGTGCTTGCGTTAGCACAGTGTTCATTTCGGGACTAACTAAATTTTCAGGGACAATGCTTGGTTCTGCTGCTTGTGCGCCCAATAATACAATCGGGAAGAAAGCTGCCACGCTAGGTTCTGGGTTTGGATTAGTTTTTACATACTCTGCAATGCCTTCATATTGATAGCCACCTGGCGCAAGCGCAATCGCTCCTTTTAAATCTAGTTCAGGTGCATCTTTTTGCCCATAAGCCGCCACGGCAATAGCAGCAGCTCCGCCTTGGCTATGGCCCATCACTAGCCATTTTTTATTAAAATCTTTTGGCTTAACTGCATGTAACGCTCGTACGGCATCTACCACCGTGTGCAGTTGGCTCTTGGCATTCATATAAGGATGTGCACCTAGCGTACCTAATCCCTGATAATCGGGCGCAACGACCGCATAGCCGCGTGCAAGCCAAGAATCTAAAGCTTTGGAAGCAACTTCTTGATAAGAATGAACAGGGCCACCTACATAGTCACCAGAAGGTGCACAGGTGTCAGCAACTCCGGTCGTGCCATGCGCCCAAGCCAGTATAGGCCAGCCATTTTTTGGAGGCGTTCCTTTTGGTAATAAAATAAATGCTGAGGCAACGATAGGTTCACCATTCACACCTCGACTACGATAATTGACCAGCAAACGTTGATCTGCATGAGGAAATAAACTCGTCACATCTTGTTGTTCGATGGACAGTATAGAACCCGGTTTTTCACTCACTATTTGCTTACTCAAATCTGTCATTGGAGTAGCCATAGCAGAACCGGATGCCAAACAAATACTGCTCAATAAAAATTTTAATAAAGAATTACTTTTTTTAATCAAGGGATTACTCCTCTACTTTCTAATCATCATTTCAAATTGAACTTATAAAAAATATGCCCCTATTGCATATAACGAACCCAACAAGAGGCAAATGAAAGAACTCACATACCAAAATAGATCACTATTTCCACTAAATCTAGCCTTTAACCATGGAAATGCCAAACCACGCAAAATAAATGGAATGGCAACTAGAGAAATAATCATTTTTTCAAATGGTAAATTCATAAAACGAGTTGCTGCGCAAAAAGCGTAAAAAGAAAAAATACAAAGAATAAAACCTACAGCTATAGCCATAAAATTCGGGTACCAATGCCCTTTTTCGACCATCTGAACAATACTTTTCCCAGCCCCTAAAAACCGAAAACCATTTGCTCCCCAAAACACACAAATAAAATGAAGTAACGCGGCCACAAAAGTCAAAACCGAAGCAAAATATAGGCTAATGATAGGAGTTGGGGACATTTTATTCTCTTAGTAAGTATTTATAATGAGTTGAAAGTTCATTTACTGATAAACATTATATTTAAAAATAGAGTTAATTATAAAAATGTGAATAAAAAAAGAGAGCAAATGCTCTCTTTTTTAATATTATTTATGGGTTAAATCGTATGACCCATACGTTCGCCCATGACAACAACTGACTCGGCTTTAAAACGTTTTTCCCACTCGATTTTATCTTTTTCAAATAAAATAATAGCAGTAGAACCTAAATAAAAACGACCAAGCTCCGCACCTTTCTCTAGCTTCAACTGATGATGTTGTAATTCGATACGACCCGATGGTTTTACTTTACCTGTTGCCACAGTTTCAATACCTGCAACAATCATAGCGCCGACTAAAACAACAGCCATACGACCAAGTTCAGTATCAAACAAGCAAACCATACGCTCATTACGGGCAAATAAACCCGGTACATTTTCAGCAGTCACCTGATTTACTGAAAATAACTCACCCGGTACATATAAAGTTTCAGTTAATGTGCCTGAAAATGGCATATGAACACGGTGATAATCACGTGGAGACAAATAAACCGTTGCAAACTCGCCTTCTTGGAAAGGTTGAGCAAGTTGTGGGTCACCAATTAATTTTTCTACAGAGAAACTTTGGCCTTTTGCCTGAAAAACTTCCCCAGCAGTAATTTTACCAATTTGAGAAATTGCGCCATCTGCTGGTGAAACAATACTATCTGGGTTTTCATCAACTAGACGTACGCCATCTTTCAATGCACGAGTAAAGAAATCATTAAAAGATTTATATTTAAGTGCATTGCCTTGTTCAGCAATCGACAAGTCAATACCGTATTTGGTTTTAAATGCATGAATAACCGCAGCTTTTAATACCGGATTTTCACTTGCAGCAACTTTACCCACCACACGGCTTAACTGATGCTGAGGAACAAGATTTTGTGCCTTAATAAATAATTCTTTTTTTAAGCGAGATGTAAAACTCAAGACGGCGATTCTCCAGTAATGATAGGACTATCGAGGCGATTGCCCCATTCACTCCACGCACCATCATAGGCTTTTGCTTCCCAACCCAAAAGTCTAGCCAAAATATAGGCCAAACCAGAACGGTGATGTGACTGGCAGTATACGACTACAGGTTGTTTTAAATCGAACCCAAGTTGTTCAAGACGCTGCCGCGTGCGTTCAAGCGGATGCAATTTTAGATGATTTTGTCGATTAAGTGCAGTACTCCATTCAAAATGGAGTGCATTTGGGATGTGACCACCGCGTCGCGCTGCTAAACGAACACCGCTGTACTCATCAATCGTTCTGCAATCCCACAATTGAATGCTTTCTTGTTCAACCTGTTTACGTAATTCTTCATAGTTCACTCGGAACTGTGCAGCATGTGATAAATCAATCTGGATTAAATCATCAACTCGAGGCAGTTCTTCAACCTCAGCTGTAGTCGGTAAACCTGCCCCAAGCCATGCATGAATACCGCCATTAATTAAACTCGTACGTGTAAATCCTAAGCAATGCAAATTCCAGATTAAACGTCCTGCCCATGCTCCACCTTCATCATCGTAGACCACTACATGGTGATTTGGTGAAATATTTAATTTTTCAATGAGGGCTTGTAAACCTGCTTCATCTGGCAAAATACCAGTGGCTTCTTCATGCTGAGCGACCAACCATTTAGGCTGTAAATGAATTGCATGTGGAATATGGAGCTGCTCATAAACTGATGCACGACTCAAATCTACAATACGGATATATTCATTACCTAAATAAGGCACTAACTCTTCTGCTTCTATTAATAAATCGAGTTTAAAATCAGGGAGTGTCATCGTCATGGTTACTTTTTATACCAGCTTAATTTCATCTTAGCATAAGCTTATATCTATCAAACTCTGATTTTCTGCTACCGTTTAGCAGAAAATCAGATATAAACATTCTCAAGCGTTAAGTAGCTGCCAAACTGTCAGACTACGTTGTGATTAAACAGCTTCTTCAAGCTCTTCAATTTGGAAAACCTGACGTAAATAAGCCAAGAACGTATCGTTATCAGTCATGGTTTTGCCAGGGCTATCCGAAATTTTGGCAACCGACTGACCATTACACTCAACCAGTTTCAATACAATATTGAGCGGTGTTTGGCCCATGTCATTGGTCAAATTAGTACCAATACCGAAACTCACCTGAAAACGGTCTTTGAAATATTGATGTAGCTCCCAAGCCTTTGGCAAATTAAGGCCATCACTAAAGGTCAACATTTTAGTTTTGGTGTCAATTTTTAATTTACGGTAGTGCGCATAAGCCTTATCACCCCATTCATATGGGTCACCACTGTCATGACGTAAGCCATCAAATAGTTTGGCAAAATACAGGTCAAAATCTCTTAAGAAAGCGTCCATACCAACAACGTCGGTCAAAGCAATTCCTAAGTCTCCACGGTACTCCTGTACCCATGTTTCTAAAGCAGCTTTTTGAAAATCACGTAAACGAACATCAAGCGCCTGAAACGCCTGCAAGAATTCATGTGCCATGGTTCCAATTGGCGTGATATTTAATTCTTTAGCCAGCAAAACATTACTCGTTCCACGGAATACATTTGGCACAGTTTTATGAAATGCAGCAACTACATGTTTTTGCCATTCAAAACTATACCGACGGCGTGTACCAAAATCAGAAACTAAAAATGGAGGATCATTCGGCTGTTGAGATTTTTCGTACTGCTGAATCAATTCAAGCTTTGCTTGTAAACGTCGTTCGCCTTCCGCCCAAACTTCGTCTGTTTTAATGCGGCTAAAATATAATTCATTTACAATCGCTAAAACAAAAATCTCGAACATCATGGCCTGAACCATTGGCCCTTCAATCCGAATATCTAGTCGACCTTCATTATCAATACTGGCCTGAATAAAACGTCGTTTAAGTTGGAATAATTCTAAATAATCGACAAAGTCGCTTTTAATAAAGCGTAATTTTCTTAAATATTGTAGTTCGTCTTCTTTATATTTGAGATTACATAAATGGTCGAGTTGCTCGTTTAAGTCATCCAAAATATCCACTAATGGATAAACAGTATCTTCTAAATTTCTGCAACGAAAATGGTAGACACTATGTGTTTGCGGGAATTTATGCAAAACCACTTGTAGCATCGTAAATTTGTACAAGTCTGTATCAAGTAAAGAATGGATAATTGGAGACATAGTCAATGATTATTCGCTTGCTTCTTAGCATTAAAGCATATTTTTATAGATGAATTATGAGCTTTTATACCATTGTTGCAACTCCATGAAATTTCCTTTTAAAAATCATTTAAATTAATTTCTGCTAAACTGCATCAATTCAAATAATTGCAGAAACTCTCTCTAACAATGCGCGCTTTAATACAACGAGTTCTTGAAGCTAAAGTGGTGGTAGACGGTGAAACGACCGGTGAAATCCAGAATGGCTTATTGGTTTTTTTAGGAATTGGCCGAGACGATACTTTAGCCACAGGTCAGAAGCTTATCGATAAGATTTTGAAATATCGTATTTTTGATGATGAGCAAGGCAAAATGGGCTGGAATGTATCACAAGCAAATGGCGGAGTCCTACTTGTTTCTCAGTTCACGCTCATGGCACAAACCCAAAAAGGCTTACGTCCAGACTTTGGTCCAGCCATGCCACCGAGCGACGCAAAAGCGCTCTATGAACAGTTAGTTGAATATACCCGTTCACAGTTTGAAAATGTTCAAACAGGTATTTTTGCTGCTGATATGAAAGTACACCTCATTAATGATGGGCCAGTCACTTTCAATTTAGAAGTTGAAGCATAGATATAAAAAAACTCCCGATCGGGAGTTTTTTTATTAGGTCTTAACGACCAGTCTTTTCTTTAATAAAGGCACGTGCCTGACGTACTTTATCTTTTACTGGTTTAGGTAATTTTGGTGGAATCAATTTAGCTGCCTGATTAAACCAAACAAGTAGGCTGAAATCACCTTCCATTTTGATACTACCCTCTTGCATACCCGTCATGAATGCAGTTGGGTCGCCTTTAAGTAAGGTTTTTACACCTTGTTCACTATCTGCAAACTGCAAAATAAAGTCAGCTTTTTCAGGTGAACCAGCGACTGTATCAATATGGCCATGGTTAATAATAATTTGGCGAGCCACACCTAAATCAGTACCAATTTGAATGCGGAATGCGCGGTCATGCACTAGCTCAATAAACTTAGGACTTGTACGTGCCAACTGTTTCATACGCAGTGCCAAACCTGCTACCAATAAATCTAACGGGTCTGTACTGACATCAACAAGTGGTAACTTGACTACAGGTATAGAAGAAAGTTTCATGAACATTCACGCCTATTGTATTTTTATGAAAACCTTGGGGCAAAACTCAGCAAGGGCTCCCCATTGCCTGTTTTGTGCATCGACTGATGATATTCTAATTGGCAACGCAATCTATATATGAAACGTCAACAGACCAGCCTATCGTAGCATAACTGGCTATTTTTTAATAAATGCTTTGTATAATAAAAATCATGTTTTCGTAAATAAAAAAGGCATGCTGTGCATACCTTTTTACCGTTAGATAACAATTTAATTATCGGCTAGAACATTGCTGCTGATCATCTTCATATACTGGCGTATGTTCTATATATTGGCGATTTGCCAAAGCCTTCTGTGCCTGTTTATCCTCACGTAATAAAATAAATGTGACCATTACCATCGCTAGACTTAGTGCAGTTAAATAACTATATGTGACTGGCATTTCAAAAGTGACTTGAACTCCAAAACGGACCACTTCCAATAGCCCCCAAAAAAACATCCCTGCAAGCATAAAACCAAGCCAACGACGGTAAGGAGAAAAGAACACAGCAACAAGCGCGACAGCAATTAAGCTGAGTCCGGCGATAGCGGCAAAATTCGCTGTTACCATAGAAACCTCCGTCTTAATGAAAACGTCTAAAAACATTCGGTCTGAACACCAGACCTCATTCCAAAAACAACTTTAATTCATGATTTGTGTTGAAGCTTAGAAAGCATTATGGATGTTTTTTTTTAGAAAAAAAGACCTGTTATTTGTCGAAGCGACATACTTTGTCGCAACATTCTTTTGTCATTACATTTTTGCAAATTTAAAAAAGTTCTACTTCCTATATGGCGTCAATTCTGGCGTGTCATTACAAAAAACTATGCTGTTTTTTTGCCTCAAAATAAGTTTTTTTCAGTTTTTTTTATTGCCTTTTTTCTGTGCATCATTTTGTCATAACTTGCTTGTTTTTATGACTATTCTGCATAAAAAAAGCGCTACTCTTGAGCAGCGCTTAATGATTGTTCAGTATTATTTAGGCACGGCTTAAATCTTTGTCATGCATACCGAGTAAATACAAGACACCATCTAAACCAACGCTTGAAATCGCCTGATTGGCATTTTGACGAACAAGCGGTTTAGCACGATATGCGACACCAAGACCCGCAATCGCAAGCATCGGTAAATCATTTGCGCCATCGCCGACAGCCATCGCTTGCTCTAGTGAAATACCAAGTTTGTTGGCAAGCTCACGCAGCAACTCTGCTTTACGCGCACCATCAACAATTACACCTTTTACTTCACCTGTTACAACGCCATCTTGTACATCTAAAACGTTGGCATGAACTTCATCAATACCTAATTTAGCTTGTAAATATTCAGCAAAATACTGGAAACCACCAGATAAAATTGCCGTTTTATATCCAAGTGCTTTTAAAGTCGAAATAAGGCGTTCCGCACCTTCAGTAATGGTCAAACGCTCAGCGATTTTAGGTAAAACAGATGCATCAAGACCTTTTAATAATGCAACACGTGCACGGAAACTTTGTTGGAAGTCCAACTCACCTTGCATTGCTCTTTCAGTAATTTCAGCAACTTGCGCGCCTACCCCTGCTTCAAGCGCCAACTCATCAATTACTTCTTGTTCAATTAAAGTTGAATCCATATCGAAACACACTAAACGGCGATTACGTCGATAAGCGTTGTCTTCTTGGACAGCGACATCAATATTTAATTCGCTTGAAAGAAGTAAACAAGCAGCACGCATCGCTTGTGCATCTAAAGTTGGACCACTACTTAAACCAAACTGAACACAGGCACGACGAGGCAATGTACTGTCTTTTTCAAGGTCTACACGGCCAGATAAACGGGTGACAGTTTCAATGTTAAAGCCTTGTGTAGACACAATTTGTGTAACTGCTTGTAAATGTGCAGCAGTCAGTTCAGGCGCTAAAGCAGTGACGATATAACGGGTTCGTCCACCTTCGCTTACCCATTGATCGTATTCTGTGCCCGAGATTGGTTTAAAGCGCACTGTTAAGCCAATATCATGTGCTAAAATCAAAATCTCTTTCATTGCCAACGCTGTCGCAGTTTCATTTTCAGAGGCGACCACGATGCCCAATGTCAGTTGATTATGAATAACGGCCTGACCTACATCCAGTATTTGCAATGAATGTACGGATAGTACTTGCATTAATCGGGTAAACTGGTTTGGTTGGTCCGGTCCTAAAAAGGATATAAGAATGATTTCTCGCATGAATTGACTCTAGTCTGAGTGACAACTATTGTAAGAATCATAATCGAATTTCAATATAATTGCCTTGGAAGTTTAACTTGATTGCGCCTAGACAAGGGCTATTTGCTAGCCTACTGATCATTAGTTTTGCATTGCATACCTTTTTATTGGTGATTGCAACGACACACCAGCTCAATGAAAACCGTGCGAGTCAAGGTCAGCTCATGACCAGTCAACTCGTAGCAGACAGCTTATCTGAGCTTGAGCCTGCCAATACGGTATCTTTGGCGCTTATTGCCAATCGCTATGCGACCAATCCAAGTGTGGCATCTATCCGTATTCTTGATGCCAATAAACAAGTTTTGGCAACAAGCGGCATGTCAAAAACTCGCGAAGGTGAAATTTTTGTTCGTGATGCTCTTCAAAACGAGAAGAAAGTCGGTTCTATTGAAATTACGCTTATTCAACCAAGTATTGGGGAAATTCTTCGTACCCAATGGCTTGCGATTTTAGCTTCACTGTTCCTACATATTTTATTATGGCTTGCTTACCGTGCTATCGCTCGTCCAACCCGTAGCGAATACTTGGCCCGTATTAACGAAGAAAATCGTTTAAAACATGAGATTCAAGAGTTAACTCAAGCACTCGCACTAGAAAAGCAAAATACAGTGACCTTGGTCGCACAAGCTCAGCAGCAAGCTAAAGCTAAACCACTGGTTCGTACACAACCAGAAAAAAGCGCTGAGTCTCCAGATCAAGATACCTTAGCACTTAATATTCAGTTTTATGACCCTAAACAGTTGTTAAGTAGCGTTAACCAGTCTGTTTCTGTTCCTTACTTTAAACTTTGTCAGCTCTTTTTAAATAAAAGTATTGAGCTATGCACGAAGCATTATCATTTAAAGTCTACAGATATTGAGATAGTAGATGAGTTCCATGCCGAAGGCGCAACACTCGCAATCTCAACTTCACATGCACACGCTGTAGAGTGCCTACTTATGGTAGGTACAGTGTTCCAATTACTGTCAGACGTTTTATATAAGCGTTACCGTGAAGATAAACGCTTTGCACTGCAAACCCGTAGTGCCGTGTGTCATGCTGTAGAAGCAATGCAAATTGACGCCAAAGAAGCTGCTCAGCGTTTAGCACAACATCTTCACGCGAAAGAATCTGCACTTTATCTTGATAATGATCAGCTTAAAGCGATTCAAGACAGCTATCAGCTTGTTGCTATGCCAAACCCAAGTAATGTTATGACTCGCCATGCATTTATGATTAACGGCATGAATGCTGAATGTGCAGAGCTTGCGCAAAATATTCGAACTGAAATTTTGATGGGCAAAAAATCAATTCCACAAAATGATAGCCCAAGTAGTGCAGCTTCTTAAAAGTCTTTGTGCGCATTTAAACCTAGCCTTTTGGCTAGGTTTTTTTTATTTAAATTCATGGTATTTAGTTTAAATAATTTTATTCTCTTATGATTTATTCAGATAAATAAATCCAGATCTATTATGTCTCGTTATAAATTTGGATAAATCAGAATCATAGGCAAAATTCTATAAACAGCGTAAACTATGCGAAATTTATTCAATAGAAATTGTCTTACGACAAAAAAAGGTGAAAGCGAATGCCGCTGAGTCGTGTTGAAGATCTTGTCGCCGATATTCGTGCAGGCAAAATGGTTATTTTGATGGATGACGAAGATCGCGAAAATGAAGGTGATCTTGTCATGGCAGCAACGCATGTTCGTCCTGAAGATATTAACTTCATGATTACACATGCACGTGGTCTAGTTTGCCTAACGTTAAGCCGTGAGCGCTGTAAACAGTTAAATCTTCCTTTGATGGTTGATCAGAATGGTGCTCAGCATAGTACAAACTTTACGTTATCGATCGAAGCAGCTGAAGGTATTACAACGGGTATTTCAGCAGCAGAGCGTGCACATACAATTCAAACGGCTGTCGCAGCGCATGCAAAACCAAGCGATATCGTACAACCGGGCCACATTTTCCCACTCATGGCTCAGCCAGGTGGTGTTTTACACCGTGCAGGTCATACCGAAGCAGGCTGTGATTTAACACGTCTAGCGGGCTTTGAACCTGCATCTGTGATTTGTGAAATCATCAATGAAGATGGCACAATGGCACGCCGTGCAGATTTAGAAATTTTTGCCGAGAAGCATGGCCTAAAAATTGGTACAATTGCCGACTTAATTCACTACCGTATGACGAATGAGCAAACTGTAGAACGTCTGGATCAAAAAACGATTCAAACAGAATACGGATCATTTGAGCTCTATCGCTATCGCGAGATCGGTAACCCGGACATTCATTTGGCTTTAGTTAAAGGCGAGCCAAAAGAAGGGGTTACAACGGTACGTGTACACGGTTTCAGCCCAATTCGTGATTTGCTTAAGCTGAATAAGGCTGACGGCGAACCTGCTTGGAATCTTGACCGTGCACTACAGACGATCGCAGCAAGTGACCGCGGCGTTTTAGTCTGGATCGGGCAAGATCATTTGCAAGACTTGGGACCAGCGTTGGATGATTTAAACAAGCCAAAACCGGTGAAATCCAATGCAGCACTTTCACATCAATATCAAACGATTGGTGTAGGTGCTCAAATTTTGCGTGATTTAGGTGTTGAAAAAATGAAGCTTCTTAGCTCACCATTACGTTTCAATGCCTTATCTGGCTTTAATTTAGAAGTAGTGGAATATGTCACTGCTGATCAAATCACAACGAAATAATCGAGGTTGCTATGGCAATTCGCCGTATTGAAGGTTTATTACATCTCGCAAGCGAAGGTCGTTATGCGATTTTAGTGGGTCGTTTCAACAGCTTTGTTGTTGAACACTTATTGGAAGGCGCGATCGACACATTAAAACGTCACGGCGTAAATGAAGATAACATTACTGTTATTCACGCTCCTGGCGCTTGGGAACTCCCGATCGTTGCTAAAAAATTAGCTACATCAAACCAGTTTGACGCCATCATTGCTCTTGGTGCAGTGATTCGCGGTAGCACGCCTCACTTTGACTTTGTTGCTGGTGAATGTGCAAAAGGTTTAGGTGTAGTTGCGTTAGAAAGCAGCTTGCCTGTTATCAATGGTGTATTAACTACTGACAGCATCGAGCAAGCAATCGAACGCTCAGGTACAAAAGCAGGAAACAAAGGTAGCGAAGCTGCTTTAACTGCAATTGAAATGGTTAATTTATTAAAGGCAATTTAAAGCATGTCTCAAACACTGCAAGCCGCTTATGCAGCAAAACGCAAAGCACGTCGTTTTGCTGTACAAGGTATTTATGAATGGCAAATGAGTCACAACCCTGTACACGAAATTGAAGCACGTACCCGTGCTGAAAATGCAATGCACAAGGTCGACTTAAGCTATTATCACGAACTACTTACTCAAGTCATCGCTCAACACGAAGACCTTGATGCGTTACTTATTCCGGTACTTGACCGTGAAATTGACGCACTTGATGGTGTAGAGCTTGCGACTTTACGTTTAGGTGCTTACGAGTTACGTGATCATTTAGAAATTCCATATCGTGTGGTACTTGATGAAGCAATCGAACTCGCTAAACATTTTGGCGGAGCAGACAGTCATAAATACATCAATGGTGTATTAGACCGCCTAAGTTCGACACTGCGTAGCGCAGAAAAACAACAAGCAAACTAATAGGCTTGGTGTTCTATGGCTGAGTTTTCAATTATTGACCAGTACTTTAATCGGCAGTCAAACTCCGATGTCGCGCTTGGTATTGGTGATGACTCAGCCTTAATTACTCCCCCTCCAAATCAACAACTGGTGATCTGTGCAGATACACTTGTTGCTGGACGTCATTTCCCTCTTGAAACCTCACCTCATGCGATTGGCTGGAAAAGTGTTGCTGTAAATCTTTCAGATATTGCCGCAATGGGTGCCAAACCGCACAGTATTTTACTAGCAATCAGCTTGCCTCAAGTTGACCATGAGTGGCTTAAAGGGTTTAGTCAGGGAATCTATGACTGTTGTAATCAATTTGGTGTTGCCTTAATTGGTGGAGATACCACTCAAGGCCCACATCTCACCATTACCGTTACCGCAATGGGCTGGATTGAAACCGGAAAAGCCGTGTTACGTTCAGGCGCAAAAGTTGGTGATTATGTATGTGTGAGCGGACAGGTAGGTGATGCAGCCTACGGTTTACAGCACTTGGGCCATCCTCTACAGCAAAGACTCGACTATCCGACACCACGCTGTCAGCTTGGACAAGAGCTAAAAGGCCTTGCCTCTAGCATGATTGATGTGTCAGATGGCTTAGCGCAAGATTTAGGACATATTTTAAAAGCATCCAAGGTTGGAGCCCGACTCGTCTTGGAAGAATTACCTGTTGACCCTGTATTGCAACAACTAAAAGAACAACAACGTTGGCAATATGCGCTTGCAGGTGGTGATGACTACGAATTATGTTTTACAATAACACCGCAAAATTATGAAAAACTTTTGCAAAAACAACTGGACGTTAAGATTACAATGATCGGACAGATCGTTGAGCAAACAAAACTAACTTTTGAGCATTTGGGTTCAGATTACCCATTGCAAATTCATGGATACCAACACTTTGCATAAACCGCCGATTCATTTTAAGAACATGTCTTGGTTCAACCGCTGCATCGTTTTCTGTGGGGTTGGTTTTGGATCTGGTCTCGCTCCTAAAGCACCCGGTACTTTTGGTTCTGCTTTTGCCTTACTTTTCATTCCTATCTGGTTATCTCTCGGATTTACCTTAAGTTTAATCGCTATTCTCATCATGTCCTTGGTGGGAATTTATATTTGTGGTCAAACGGCAAAAGTCCTTGATGTTCATGATGATGGGCGAATTGTTTGGGATGAATTTGCAGGACAATCAATTACTCTTCTGCCTTTAATATTTTTTAATATAATGTCGTTACAATGGGCACTAATTGGTTTTTGCTTATTCCGCCTGTTTGATGTTTGGAAACCTTGGCCAATCCGTGTTGCCGACCAGAAAGTTGCTGGCGGTTTCGGAATTATGCTGGACGACATCATTGCAGGGCTTTGGGCGGCACTCTGTATCATCATATTTATTACTTTCTGGGGCGTAACGCCATTTAAGTAGGTTTACTCATGTCAACTACCGTCATTATCCTAGCTGCAGGCAAAGGAACGCGAATGCGTTCACAACTACCTAAAGTATTGCAACCTTTAGCTGGTCGCCCACTCCTAGGACATGTTATTAAGACAGCAAAACAACTATTAGCAGAAAATATCATTACCATTTATGGACATGGCGGCGATCACGTAAAACAGACGTTTGCACAAGAAAACATTCAATGGGTTGAACAAGCAGAACAATTAGGTACAGGTCATGCTGTACAAATGACTTTACCGGTACTTCCTAAAGACGGTATTTCATTAATTTTATACGGTGATGTTCCTTTAGTCCGTCAAACAACGCTAGAGCAACTTGTTGAAGTATCAAGTAAAACCGGTATTGGGATGATTACTTTACATGTCGACAACCCAACAGGTTATGGCCGTATTGTTCGCCAAGACGGAAAAATTCAAGCGATTGTTGAACATAAAGATGCAACTGATGCTCAGCGCCAAATTCAAGAAATCAACACAGGTATTTACTGTGTAAGCAATGCAAAACTTCATGAATGGTTACCTAAGCTTTCTAATGAAAACGCACAAGGCGAATACTATTTAACTGATATCGTTGCGATGGCGGTTGCAGATGGCTTAGAAATTGCCTCTATTCAGCCAGAACTTGCTTTTGAAGTTGAAGGGGTTAATGACCGCTTACAACTTGCGGCACTTGAGCGCGATTTTCAGCAACAGCAAGCAAAAGAACTTATGCAACAAGGCGTAACTTTTGCCGACCCTGCTCGTTTCGATTTACGTGGTTCTATAAAAGTTGGACACGATGTCCGTATTGACGTAAATGTCATTATTGAAGGTGACTGTGAACTCGGTGACTTTGTAGAAATCGGTGCTGGTTGTATTTTGAAAAATACAAAAATTGCAGCGGGAACCAAAGTTCAGCCTTATAGTGTTTTTGATGGTGCAATTGTTGGTGAAAACACCCAAATTGGTCCATTTGCACGCTTACGCCCAGGCGCTAAATTGGCAAACGAAGTCCACATTGGTAACTTCGTTGAAGTCAAAAACACAACCATTGGTCTTGGCAGTAAAGCCAATCATTTCACCTACTTAGGTGATGCCGAGATCGGTGCCGATTCAAATATTGGGGCAGGTACAATTACCTGCAATTATGATGGTGCAAATAAACACAAAACCACTATTGGCGATGCAGTCTTTATCGGTTCTAATAGCTCGCTGGTTGCGCCTGTGACTATTGGAAATGGAGCAACAGTCGGTGCGGGTTCTGTGATTACGAAAGATGTGGCTGAACAAAGTCTCTCCTTTGAACGTGCTCAACAAATTTCTAAAGCAAATTATCAACGTCCCCAAAAGGTTAAAAAATAAGAGGATTGAATTATGTGTGGTATCGTCGGAGGCGTTGCAGAACGTTGTGTAACCGAAATTTTAATTGAAGGTTTAAAACGTCTTGAATATCGCGGTTATGATTCAGCAGGCGTTGCTGTACTGAATAATGAAGAAGTTTTACGTGAGCGTCGTGTAGGTAAGGTGATTAATCTTGCCGATGCAGTTGCTGATCAGCAGCTCACTGGGGTAGTTGGTATTGCTCATACACGTTGGGCAACACATGGTAAACCAACTGAAAATAATGCTCACCCTCACATGTCGGGTAAAGTGGCAGTCGTACACAACGGTATTATCGAAAACTATCAAGAGCTTAAAGATGACCTTCAAGCTTTAGGATATGTATTTACCTCTCAAACAGATACAGAAGTTGTCGCTCACTTAGTTGCAGAAGCACTAAAAAGCACTGACAGCTTACTTGAAGCAGTACAATCTGTTGTTCCTCAGCTTAAAGGTGCATATGCACTGGGTATTATCCATAGCGATTACCCAGATGAGTTAATCACTGTACGCGAAGGTTCACCACTGGTGATTGGTGTAGGTATTGGTGAGAACTTTATTAGTTCAGACCAACTTGCGCTTTTACCTGTGACTAACCGTTTTATGTATTTAGAAGAAGGTGATATTGCTCGCCTGACTCGTACTTCAATTGAAGTATTTGCAAACGGTGAACTTGTTGAACGTCCAGTGAAAGAGCTTGACGCAACGGTAAGCAATGCTTCAAAAGGTGAATACAAGCACTACATGCTCAAAGAGATTTATGAGCAACCAGAAGCAATTAAACAAACAATTTCTCAAGCGCTTGATGGCAACAGCTTACGCGAAGACTTCTTGCAAAATGCTGAAGCAGACTTTAGCAAAGTTCAAAGCGTACAGATTATTGCATGTGGTACAAGCTATCACTCAGGCATGATCGCGAAATATTGGTTTGAACAACTGATTGGCGTGCCTTGCCAAGTTGAAATCGCAAGTGAATTCCGCTATCGCACACCTGTGATTGTTGAAAATACGCTCTATATCTGTATTTCTCAATCAGGTGAAACAGCCGATACTTTAGCTGCATTACGTGAAACTCAAAAACGTGCCAAAGCAAACAATATCGATATTCAAACTTTGACTATCTGTAACGTTGCGACGTCTTCAATGGTACGTGAAACTGATCACCACTTATTGACCCTTGCTGGGCCTGAAATTGGTGTTGCATCAACTAAAGCGTTCACGACTCAGCTTGCTGCACTTATGCTACTCGTCTTAAAAATTGGACAAGTAAAACAGCGTATTAGCAATGTCATGATTGAAGAGATTGCTCGCGAATTGTGGCACAGCCCGAAAGTAATTCTTGATACGCTTAAGAATGATGCTGAAATTTTACGTTTATCAGAATTGTTTGTTGAAAAACAACACTGTTTATTCTTAGGCCGTGGCACACACTATCCAATCGCTTTGGAAGGTGCGTTAAAGCTTAAAGAAATTTCATATATTCACGCAGAAGGTTATGCGGCTGGTGAGTTAAAACATGGGCCATTGGCACTTGTTGATACTGAAATGCCAATCGTGATTCTTGCGCCAAACGATGAAATGCTTGATAAGCTTAAGTCAAATATGGAAGAAGTTCAGGCGCGTGGCGGTGAATTATTCGTATTCGCTGATGAAAATAGCGGCGTAGTTGAAAAAGATCGTCAACACGTTGTACAAATTCCGGCAGTAAACGAATGGCTTGCTCCAATCATTTATAGCGTACCAGTTCAGTTGTTGTCTTATCACGTTGCTGTATTACGTGGTACAGACGTTGACCAGCCGCGTAACTTGGCGAAGTCAGTAACTGTAGAGTAATTCAAAAAAGATCATTATTAAGGCATCACTTGCTTTAACAACTGATTGATTAAGCCCGATATGTAACGCATATCGGGCTTTTTTATTGCGTTCATACCAGAACATAAAGGACACTCCCCTAGGCCCCCATGCCACAACAGACTTTTACTTTTGCGCTGATTTAAAGTTTGAGAGGTCATTGCGACACAGAGATAAAGGAGCTAAGCGAACTTAGCCCATTTCAGTTTTGTTGCAGTGTTGAATACTGCTAAACAAGTTAGGGGCAAAGTCCTGTGGGAGAACAGGACTTTGCAAACTGGTGTGTTTTAAACGTTGTACAGTCTGAGGCGAATACACCTGTGCAAGCTGCTGGCAAACACAATTACAACTGGCTTGCATGTGTTTACCTGACAAACAAATTCTTTTAAATTCCTGCTGAGCATTGGCATCATCATTGGTAATACTGTAAGCACCGACCACAAGGTTTAAAATCAATATAAATTTATGAAGTTTCATATTATTCTCATGATTATTTATATCTTTAAATAAAATAAAAATATAATTCGATTAAATATTAAAATAATTTTTTAAATAATAACTAACCCTCCCACAAACACGGGAAAATAAAATAATTAAAATTTTAAAATAGAAATAATTTATAAATTTAAAAAATCAGGTCGCAAAAAACCCAAATTTTAAATAAATAAAATAATTAATTGAGAGAGAAAATGAGTTTGAATAATGGCATGGCCAACTCCTTAAAAATGGAGTTCTACCACCAAATCACCGCGAACTAATTTAGGGTGGTAGAACGAAAGAGGGTTAGCAGACTGACCTAGCGACCAGCACGCGCGAACGCGTCCCCCTTCCGCCCTACCATAGAGAAAAAGGGGGCACAAAGGTTCCACACGAGAAATACTGAGGAAGTATAACCCGCTACGCTAGGGTCGGTCTGCTAAAACCGGCTGGCAATGTAGGCCAGCAACGAGATAATAATTGGTGATTTTAATTACGTCAATTTATTTTAATGAAAAACTTTAAATATAATCATTTTATTTATATTTTAATAATATTATTTTCTTTATCATATTTAGAACTTTTAATTAAATTTAAAATATAAACTTGGGTTATATATATTTAGCTAATGAAATAGATTAATATTTAATTTCAATTTAACAATCTATATAAAAATATAAGATGATAAGCAAACACCTCTTATCATCTTTTCTAGAGTTTACTTTTCTATAGCTTTTACGGGTAAACGCGTACCTAACAAAGAAAAAGTAACATCCGCAACTTCCAACGGGTCTGAACTGGTCCAAATAATATGGTTCCCTTCATTTGGACTTTCAGAACTTAAATGATACTGATTGAGCTGCCGTATTAATTGGGCTGTTACAGCTTCGGAAGGCTCAATAATTTGAATATCACGCCCTACAATTTCCTGAATCGTGTCTGAAACAAACGGATAATGTGTACATCCTAAAATAATCGTATCGACTTTTTGCTCGACCAACGGTGCCAAAATATTTTTTAAATAATCCTTAACTTCCGCTGTATGTGCTTTGCCCGTTTCAATTTTTTCAGCCAAACCAATACACGGCACCAAAGACACTTTAATATCTTGCGCATACGTTTCAATTAAACTTTTTAAGTTTTTGCCCTTCACCGTGGTTGCCGTTGCCAAGACAGCAATATGCTTGCTCACGGTCATGGCAACCGCGGGTTTTACCGCTGGTTCTATCGCAATAAGTGGCACATTAATTTGTGCTCTAATCGTTTCAATTGCTACAGCCGTCATGGTGTTACAAGCAACCACAATCGCTTTGCACTTACCTTGAGCAACTAGGTTTGAAATTAAATGCGTGGTTCGTGAAACAATCCAGTCGCTTTCTCTGTCTCCATAAGGGACATATCTCGAGTCGGCGAAATAGATAATGTCTTCATTCGGAAGAGCCTGCCGAATATGCTTAAAGAGAGACAACCCACCTAAACCAGAGTCAATCATTCCAATCGGGTTGTTCTTGTTATTCATGGTTTGTCCTGCATTTCATATATTTAGAAAAATTCTTTCATGGTTGCCAAGTCTGTTAGCACGACTTTGGGCTGGATGGTTTTTAATTTTTCGGCCGATGTATAACCCCAACCTACCGCAGCAAAATCAATACCTGCTTTATGTGCAGCTTCGCCATCGGTGGTTTGGTCGCCGACATAAATGGCATGGTTTTTACTTACATCCAAAATGTTGAGAACACGCGTTATCCGCTTCGCTTTGCCAAATATAGACGAGCCGCCATCAATATGACTAAAAAGCTCACAGAGTTCTTTACCGAGTACATTTTGACAGTTTTCTTTAGAGTTTGAAGTAATAATTGCGAGCGTATATCCACGCTTATGCAGTTCAATTAAGTGGTCCCGCATACCTTCAAACAAATGAATTTCTTCATCTCTTTCTTTCATTAACTGAATAAAATCTTTCGCAATCCAAGGCAGTTTCCATCGAGAGACATTCATCTCTTTCATAATTTCTCTAGGCGTAAGTTGTTTGTAGTACTCGACTTCGTGAAGGCTTACCGATTTAAACTTATACTTTGCGGAAAGTTGATTTAAAACGCTTAGAAAAAAATGAAAGGAGTCGGCTAAAGTGCCATCTAAATCAAAAATAATAGCCTGATATTGTTTTAGGTTTTTTTCCATTTCTAGTTTCGAAAATATATTTTTTATTATTATATTCTGTTTTCTATTGGTTTTTAAATCAGGCCCAACGAGGACCTGACCTAAATTTCAAATTTTATTTTAAGCTGCCGCTTTTTGTTCCTTTATCCAATTTTTAATACGGGCATCAAGTATATTTAAAGGCAAGGTTCCTGCATTTAAAACCATGTCATGGAAGGTTTTAATATCAAAACGATCTCCAAGCTCATGTTTGGCGAGCTCCCGTAGCTCTAAAATTTTGAGTTGGCCCATCTTATAAGCTAATGCTTGGGCAGGAATAGCAATATATCGATCAGTCTCTGCCTGAATATCTGGTTCATCTAAAGCAGAGTGTTCTCGCATAAAATCAATCATTTGCTGACGGGTCCATTTTTTATAATGCACACCAGTGTCAACCACTAAACGACAAGCACGGAACAACTCACTCGATAGTCGTCCATAGTCTGAAAGTGGGTCTTTATAGAAACCAACATCTTTACCTAGTTGCTCTGCGTAAAGTGCCCATCCTTCTATATAGGCAGTATGGTTAGGTTGCTTTCGAAACATCGGCAAGTTTGGCAGGTTTTGGGCAATATCAATCTGCATATGGTGGCCGGGAATTGCCTCATGGTAAGCAGTTGCTTCCATGGATATTTTGGAACGTTCAGAGAAGTCCCCTGTATTTACATACACTTGTCCGGGACGTGAACCATCAGGTGTTCCTTGATGATACTCCGCTCCTGCCGCTTCTTTTTCTCGATATTGCTCTACAGGTAAAACTTCGACTTTATTTTTAGGTAATAAACCAAACAGCTTCGGCAACTCCGGTTGCATTTGGGCAATATACCCGCGATAAATCTCTAAAATTTCTTCACGAGATTTTGGGAAAACAGCAGGATTTGTTTTTAAGGATTGTTGGAAACTTTTTAAGTCATTGAAACCTTGCGCTTTGGCAATTTTCAGCATTTCTGCTTCTATACGAGCAACTTCTTTTAACCCGAGCTGATGAATATTTTCAGGGCTTTCAGAGGTTGTCGTATTGTTTTCTACATAAAAACGATAAAGCTCGTCACCATTTGGCAAGCTCCATATACCCTCGTGTTGTCGTCCATGGGGTAAGTAATCTTTCTGAATAAACGTACCGAGTTTTTGATAAGCGGGGCGAACATTCTGATCTATGGCCTGTAGTATTTCACGGCTTAAACGTTCTTGTTCTGCTTTAGAAATGTTGTTTGGAAATTGCTTTAATGGAGAAGCAAATACACTGTCTTTCCCTGCTGGAGCTGCAATGCTATCAATCTGCTTTGCCACCTTTTCAATTAAATACTTGGGTGGCATCAAACCGTCTTTTTGTCCTTGTTTCGCTAACTGAATACCTTGATCAAGAATAAGAGGAATTTGTTTTAAACGAGCAATATAGTCTTGATATTGTTTAGCATTATTAAATGGAATCGAACTAATAAATCCCGGAAATTGTAAATGTAGTCCCCACATTTGATTAAAAGGCATCTCATACAATTTCAAATCATAATTTTTAAGAGTTTCTTTCAACTGATAAATCATTAAATCTTTATTTAATTGATCAGTTGCTGAAAATCCTGTGCTATCAATCGCTTCAAAACGTTTTAAAAAATTTTGAGTAGTTTTTTTATCTTTCTCAATCTGATTTTTTGAAGACTCGGTCCATCGATCGTTGTAGCGTAAATCGCCTAAAGTCGTTGCAGTTTCAGGATTATTTTTCAAAGTATATTCCCATTGTTCTTGTAAAAGCTGATTTAAAACTTTCACCCGAACAGAGACATCACTGTTTTGCTTAGATTGTGATTTTTCGATGGTATTTGTATTTATTTCGGGGGTTGTAGCATTAGACGAATGAGACATCCAAAATAAAACACTGATACAAGCAAAATGTAAGGTTCTGTTTTTCATTTAATTATCCAAACATATTTAACGAAGTTTAAAATATAGACAAAACAAATTACGTGCCAAGCAGCCTATAAAATAGTGTAAAAATCGAGTATTTTTTTAACTCAATGATTTTATAAATTAATTTTCTTTTTAATTAAATTATTTATAGTTGCTATCTATACTCCCTATTTGACTTTAATTTACCAGAAAGTCAAAAAAAGCGCACATGAGCGATCTCAGTGCACTTTTTCATTTCTACATTAAAAATTGTTTCTCAAGAAAACAAATATTGATAAACAATATACGCAGCCAATTTTGCTGTTCGATTGTCCAAATCAAATTTTGGATTGCACTCAGCAATATCTAGAAGTTTGATTTTGCCAGTCTCTTGAATATGCTTAAAAATTGCTTCAAAAGTCGCTAAATCAATTCCTTTTACGGCTGGCGCACTGACCCCAGGTGCAACCGCAGCCGCGAAGACATCTAAATCAATCGTAACGTACAAACAGTCTACTTTTTCAATAAAAGCGTCAACCGCTGCGAGCACGTTTGGTAGGTTAAAAATATTAACCTCATGATCGCGTAAATATGAACAATTTAAAGCATCGGCTGTATCAAACAAAACTTTAGTATTGGCATGGTTGGCGACCCCAATACATAAATAATTAAATTGTTTTTGATGCTGTTCTGAAAGCCTTGCTGCTTGTAAAAAAGGTGTTCCAGAGGTGGCATGCTCTGCTTCACGCAAATCAAAATGGGCATCAAAATTAATAATGCCTATTTTTTTATCTGGCGCGTGGGCTTGTACATATTGGAATAACCCACTAAAGCTGCCAAATGCAACTTCATGTCCACCGCCCAATACAATCGGTTTTAAGCCATGTTCTAGGCTATTTGCGACTTGTTCTGCTAACTCACTTTGTGCTTGCTCTAAATTCTCATATTCGCAAGTCACCGTACCCAAATCGACCAGACTCACTGGACGATGAATCGGTAAGTTAGCCAGTTGCGTGCGGATTGCATCTGGTGCATCGGCAGCACCGACTCGACCCTTGTTACGCTTCACGCCTTCATCAGAGCTAAAACCAATCAGGGCAAATTCGGCATGTTGATTTTTGTTCACAATATGGTGGATACGTTGATGTGCCTCACCCTCGCCATCATGTCGGCCTTGCCATTTAAATGTGTGATTCATGTGACACCGTTTAAAAAATAACTTCTTGTCCATGCTGAACGACTCGCTTAGGCAAATCTCCGCCAAGCCAGTAAACAATTTCAGATGGATGCTCAATATCCCAAGCCACAAAGTCAGCGACTTTACCCTGCTCCAAACTGCCGTGTGTTTGCTCTAAACCGAGTGCTTGTGCCGCATGAATAGTGACACCTGCTAAGGCTTGTTCTGGGGTTAAACGGAATAACGTACTGCCCATATTCAGCATTAAACGCACAGAAAGTGCTGGCGATGTACCCGGATTTAAATCACTCGATAGCGCAATACGCACGCCATGCTTAATCAGACTTTCAATTGGTGGGTATTGTGTTTCACGCAATAAATAAAAGGCACCCGGCAATAACACAGCAACCGTACCCGACGCTGCCATGGCTTTGACATCATCTTCGGTCATGTACTCTAAATGGTCAGCCGACAAAGCATGATAACGTGCTGCCAAGCTTGAGCCGCCTAGTGATGAAAGCTGCTCAGCATGAAGTTTAACGGGTAGACCCAATGATTGTGCCGTTTTAAAAACACGTTCAACCTGAGCAGGCGAAAAGGCTAAATGCTCGCAAAACGCATCTACTGCATCGACTAAACCTTCAGTATGCAGTTTAGGCAACATTTCTGTACAGATATGCTCGATATAAGCATCGCTTTGATCTTTGTACTCTGGCGGTAACGCATGGGCAGCCAAACAGGTACTTTTGACCGTCATCGGTAATTTTTCACCAATTTGACGGATTACACGCAGCATTTTGCGCTCGTTTTCGTAATTGAGTCCGTAGCCAGACTTAATTTCAATGGTGGTGACACCGTCTTGCTGCATACAGCGAATACGTTTCAGTGCTGAGTTTAAGAGTTGTTCTTCACTGGCTTCACGTGTTGCGCGTACTGTACTTGCAATACCGCCACCGCTTGCTGCAATTTCCGCATAACTTACGCCTTGTAAGCGCTTTTCAAACTCAACACTACGGTTGCCACCAAAAACACTATGCGTATGACAGTCGATGAAACCTGGGGTCACCCAAGCACCATTTAAGTCAACTGTTTCGGAATAAGTGTCGGCAGGAAGTTGTTGTTGTTTTCCAATCCAGTGGATGAGATGCCCTTCGGTAACAATTGCAGCATCTTCGATATAAGAATATTGCCCATTTTGCATGGTCGCAATATGGCAGTTTTGCCAAAGTTTTTTCATTAGCCTATCCTCGAAACTGCCCAACAGTAAAACTATTGGGCAGTTGATTTGTTAGCTTTCCATTTCTATGTTTTGCTGGACAGGCTCACTTTCCTTTCCCAAGCTTTGCTCCGGTTTTACCCAAATGCGGTACGCAATGGTTAATAGAACAAGCCAAGTGATTCCTACATAAATTGCAGGACGCGAGTCTGGGAAGTAGCCCATCATGACTAAAATGAACACCATAAAACCGATTGCAAAAGCAGGTGCATATGGCCAGCCAAATACAGGGAAATCTAGTGCCTTAATTTCAGCAGTAGATAATTTACGGCGCATCGCCACTTGCGAAAGCAAGATCATGAGCCATACCCAAACGGTTGCAAACGTTGCAATTGAAGCAATGATGACAAATACATTTTCAGGAATCAGGTAGTTCAGCACCACACCAATTAACAGCACGCCAGCCATAACCACCACAGTCATCCAAGGCACACCATTACGTGAAAGTTTCTTGAACACTTGCGGTGCTTGACCACGATTTGCCATACCGTACAACATACGGCCTGCACCAAATACATCACTATTAATTGCCGAAATCGCAGCAGTTACCACCACAATATTTAAAATATTTGCAGCAGATTTAATGCCTAGGTTTTCAAAAATTTGTACAAATGGGCTGCCTTGGCTACCAATTTGGTTCCATGGGAAAATCGACATAAGTACAAAAATAGTCAGTACATAGAACAGTAAAATACGGACTGGAACGGCATTAATTGCTTTTGGTAAAGTGGTCTTCGGGTCTTGTGACTCACCTGCCGTTAGACCAATAATCTCGATCCCGCCAAAAGCGAATACCACTACAGATAAACATGCCACTAAACCTGCAATACCATGTGGCATGAAGCCATCATAAATCCATAGGTTTTGAAGCCCCGGTACAACATTGCTGTGGTCAACATGGAAACCGTAGAACATTAAACCCAAGCCACCTAAAATCATGGCAACAATGGCACTGACTTTAACAATAGAAAGCCAAAATTCGAGTTCACCAAAGACTTTTACATGAATAAGGTTAATTGCGCCTAGGAACATGATGAGAGACAAAATCCAGATCCACCGCGGTACATCGGGATACCAGAACCCCATATAAATACCAAACGCAGTGACATCGGCAATTGCAACAATCACCATCTCAAAAACATAGGTCCAACCTGTGGTAAAACCCGCCAATGGACCAATGTACTGAGATGCATAGTGGCTGAATGAGCCAGAGACAGGGTTATGGACAGCCATCTCACCCAGTGCGCGCATAACGATATAAATTGCAATCCCTGCAACGATATACGCGAGTAATACTGAAGGCCCTGCCATTTTGATGGCAGTCGCCGAACCATAGAAAAGCCCAGTTCCAATTGCTGAGCCCAATGCCAAGAAACGAATATGGCGGGTGTTTAAACCCCGCTGTAGTGTGGAGTTTTGTGACATTATAATCTCCAATCCTTGAGGAAATTTAGTTGGATTCGGCCACTCCATGTGACCGTTTTATCAATCACACTTCAGATAAACTAGGGAGTAGTTTTGGAATGAGTAACTTGTTTAGGCAACCACTCGCAAGCAATTCACTAGCCTGTTCGATATCCGGAGCAAAGAAACGATCTTCGCTGTAGTAAGGAACTTGATCGCGCAAGATTTTACGAGCTTGTTCAAGTTTAGGCGAGCTTTTTAAACCTTCACGGAAGTCTAAACCCTGACAAGCGCCTAACCATTCAACAGCTAAAATGCCACGAACGTTGTCAGCCATGTACCAAAGACGCTTACCAGCATTCGGAGCCATCGATACGTGGTCTTCCTGATTGGCAGACGTTGGTAAACTATCAACGCTTGCAGGATGTGCAAGTGCTTTATTATCGCTCGCAAGTGCAGCAGCTGTCACTTGTGCAATCATAAAGCCTGAGTTAACACCGCCATTTGCAACCAAGAATGGTGGAAGTTGTGACATGTGGCGGTCCATCATCATCGAAATACGACGTTCAGACAGTGAACCAATTTCAGCAATTGCCAATGCTAAATTATCTGCCGCCATTGCAACAGGCTCTGCATGGAAGTTACCACCAGAAATCACGTCACCTTGTTCAGCAAAAACAAGCGGGTTATCTGATACAGCATTTGCTTCAATTTCTAATACTTCAGCAGCCTGACGGATTTGCGTCAAACATGCACCCATGACCTGTGGCTGGCAACGTAAAGAGTATGGGTCTTGAACTTTGCTACAGTCTTCATGTGAATGTGCAATTTCACTTGAGTCAGTTAATAGGTCACGGTAAGCCGCAGCTACATCAATTTGACCACGTTGGCCACGTACTTCGTGAATACGCGCATCGAATGGTGCACGTGAACCCAACATCGCTTCAACGCTTAAGCCACCACAAACCGTTGCAGCAGCAAACAAGTCTTCAGCTTCAAACAAGCCACGTAATGCATAAGCAGTTGACACTTGTGTACCGTTTAAAAGTGCCAAACCTTCTTTAGCAGCTAAAGAAATTGGTTCTAAACCTGCAACTTTTAAAGCTTCAACGGCTGGTAACCATTCACCCTTATAACGTGCCTTACCTTCGCCCAGTAAAACTAAAGACATGTGTGCAAGTGGTGCCAAGTCACCTGAAGCACCTACTGAACCTTTCAATGGAATGTGTGGGTAAACTTCGGCATTAATTAAAGCCAACAAAGCATCAATTACTTTACGACGGATACCTGAGAAACCACGCGCCAAGCTATTTGCTTTTAATAGAATAATTAAACGAACCATTGCATCATCAAGTGCTTCACCTACACCTGCTGCATGTGACAGAACCAATGAACGTTGTAACTTTTCTAAATCTTCAGGAGCAATTTTGGTTGACGCGAGTAAGCCAAAGCCTGTGTTAATACCGTAAGCTGTACGCCCTTCATTTACAATTTTCTCAACGCAAGCCACACTTGCATCAATTGCAGATGAAGCACTTTCATCCAATTTAACTTTGATCGGGTTGAGGTACGCTTGACGTAAATCGGCTAAGGTCAGTTTTCCCGGTTGGATAAGTAATTCCATGTTGGCTTCCTAATTTTTTGCACTATATTCTGCTGAGACGGTGCTTTTCACAATTGCAAAAAGCACCGCTAGTTCTTCCATGTATTTTTATTGCGTGATCATTGGCAAGTGTAAGCCTTGCTCTTTGGCACAGTTAATCGCAATTTCATAACCTGCATCGGCATGACGCATAACACCTGTTGCAGGGTCATTGGTCAGTACGCGAGCAATACGTGCAGCAGCTTCATCTGTACCATCACACACAATCACAACGCCTGAGTGTTGAGAGAAGCCCATACCTACACCACCACCGTGATGTAAAGACACCCAAGTTGCGCCGCCTGCTGTATTGAGCAACGCGTTTAATAAAGGCCAGTCTGATACTGCATCTGAACCGTCTTGCATTGCTTCAGTTTCACGGTTAGGACTTGCAACCGAACCTGAGTCCAAGTGGTCACGACCAATCACAACTGGTGCAGACAATTCACCGCTACGAACCATTTCGTTAAATGCCAAACCAAGTTTTGCACGTAAGCCTAAACCAACCCAGCAAATACGCGCTGGTAAGCCTTGGAAGCTAATGCGTTCACGAGCCATGTCTAACCAGTGATGTAAATGTTCATCATCAGGAATTAACTCTTTAACTTTGGCATCTGTTTTATAAATGTCTTCTGGGTCACCAGAAAGTGCTGCCCAACGGAATGGACCAATACCACGGCAGAACAATGGACGGATGTAAGCAGGTACGAAGCCTGGGAAATCAAAAGCGTTTGCTACGCCTTCATCTTTCGCCATTTGACGGATGTTGTTGCCATAGTCAAATGTTGGAACACCCATTTTCTGGAAATCAAGCATCGCTTGTACGTGCTTCGCCATCGACTGTTTTGCAGCTTTTACCACAGCTTCTGGTTCAGTTTTCGCACGTGCACGATATTCGTCCCAAGTCCAACCTACTGGTAAGTAGCCATTAAGTGGATCGTGTGCACTTGTTTGGTCTGTCACCATGTCTGGACGCACACCACGGCGAACAAGCTCAGGTAAAATTTCAGCAGCATTACCATGAAGTGCAATGGAAATTGCTTTGCCTTCTTTTGTATAGCGTTCAATACGCGCTAAAGCATCATCTAAATCAGTCGCTTGTTCGTCTACATAACGAGTACGTAAACGGAAATCGATACTTGCTTGTTGGCATTCAATGTTTAAAGAACATGCACCTGCAAGTGTTGCAGCTAGAGGCTGAGCACCACCCATACCACCTAAACCAGCAGTAAGAACCCAACGACCTTTTAAGTCACCGTTGTAGTGTTGGCGGCCTGCCTCAACGAAAGTTTCATATGTACCTTGTACAATGCCTTGGCTACCAATGTAGATCCATGAACCTGCTGTCATTTGACCGTACATTGCAAGTGCTTTTGCGTCTAACTCGTTGAAGTGTTCCCAGTTTGCCCAGTGTGGTACAAGGTTTGAGTTTGCAATTAAAACGCGTGGTGCATCTTTATGAGTTTTAAATACACCTACTGGTTTGCCTGATTGAACTAATAAAGTTTCATCAGTTTCAAGATTTTTTAGAGTATCTACAATTTTGTCGAAACATTCCCAGTTTCGTGCTGCACGACCAATACCGCCGTATACAACTAACTCTTTCGGGTTTTCTGCAACGTCCGGATCAAGGTTATTCATCAACATACGTAATGGGGCTTCAGTTAACCAACTCTTAGCCGTTAATTCAGTGCCGCGTGGTGCACGAATTTCTACATCACGAAATTTTGTTGTCGTTGTTGTCACAGTCGGACTCCTTCCTTTGAGCTTACATCAGCAGAACATCACTTGTTTCTGCATTTGTATAGTAATGTATTAACTTGTATATACATCCATATACTACATAAATATTTTTCGGCGTGAAGAGGGTGACTCATATTTTTTTAATAAAATTGAATAAGCTTATGAATTAAATTAATTTATTTTTATATCTAGCATAAAAAAAGCACATATTCTCTAATAAGACATGTGCTTTTTAAGTCGTAAATAATGTCTTTTTATCGTTGAATTAACTCAATGACATAGCAGCTTTTAAGTTGTTTTTTGGGAAAATTGATTGATGTGACACCAGATTTTTTCTCAATTTTTAATGTCTCATGAGCAGCAATCTGAACGGAATGATCATCCACATTTACTTGTGTTTCACTACCCTGATTAAAAATAAAAATCAGGTCTGCCGAACTTATAAATGCCTGCTCCACTGCATCATTCAACCACTGAAAACGAGCATGAAACTTTGCAGGATCATAAATTAAATTTAAATCTCGAATTTCACCCTCTAACAGTTCACTTTGAACCTGACTCTCCCCATGAAAAGCAAAAATATCGCCTTGGTTTAGCGTTTTGGCAGGAAGCTCATCGACATGCAGTACTATGCCCTGTCCATCGAGTACGCTAATAATGCGCTGCTTGTTGGAAAATAACGAAAATGGTCCGGAAGTGGTCACATCTGCCATCGAAATGCGCCAATCGAAATCGGCTTCACCTTGGCTTCTGGCAATTTCTAAAGTGAAACCCGCACCGTTTTTCCAAAGCATTTTTGTATATTGATCGGCCCTGATCAATTCAATCATGGATTAAATTTCCCTTCGAGATAATAACGACTACCCGGATAAATCAGACGTGCACTTGAAATGAGCTGTTTGTTGGACCATGTACGGCGACGGATGAGTAAACACGGTTCAGCTTTAGTAATCTTCAACCATTTACACTCTTGAGCAGATGCTAAAACCGCCTCAACAATGTGTTCACCTTCCGTCACTGGCGCTTTCGCCATGAGATAAGCATTTGGGGTAATGGTTTTAAAATCTTGTTCTAAATAATCTGGTATCAGTGCTGCATCGACTAAACGATCTTCGACCTGAACAGGTACATCATTTTCATAATGCACAATAATCGAGTGAAATAATCTTTGACCTTCGCGAGTTTGCATTAACACGCTTTGCTCTGCATTTGCATAAATTTGTTCTAAGACTAAAACTTCAGCGTGGTGCTTATGGTTTCGTGCAATAATCTCATCGGCGATATTATTAATTTGAAAAAGTGCAGTTCGGCCTTGCCCTTCAGCAACGAAAGAACCAACGCCCTGAATTCGAACGAGCAAACCCTCAGTCGTTAATTCACGTAGCGCACGGTTTACCGTCATACGGCTACAACCGAGTTGATTAACCAGTTCACTTTCCGAAGGAATTTTTTTATTTACAGCCCAAGTACCTTCATAAATCTTTTGTGAAATCAATTGTTTTACGCGTTGATATAAAGGAACTGGACTATCAGCTTCAATCGAAAGCTCAGTATGTTCTTGTTTTGATGTTCTGGGCATAACAAATACTCAAAAAGGCAGCAGGCAAAAAGGTATTTTAGTTGACATGCTATGTATATACAACCACATACAACATGTTAATTTATGAATTAAATATATTTTAATAAGTCTAAAAAATAAACATAGTTCGGTAAAAGCTAATTTAAAGTTTTATGTAGAAAAATTCAAATATATAAATGCTTTATAAATATTTATTTAATAATTATTTCTGCTATGCCTTAGCTCAATTCAAAGAAGCAAAAATGTAGTCTTTTTAATTTACGAAATGCTGCTTAAAATTTTTATTTAAAATAACTGATCAATAGTATTCTGCTGCCACACAGTATATTAATAAAACTGGAAGCACATCGAATGCGTAATTATAAAATAGATATTCTTCGAGGAATGTCTATCCTATTGGTTCTTTTACACCATTTTAATATTCCCTATAAACTCAAAGATACATGGTTAGGTTTTGATTTCTTAGGTGAAGCATTTAGCACAGTCATCGCAAGAAATGGAAATTATGGTGTCACCATGTTTTTTGTGATTTCGGGTTTTTTAATTACCCACCACACTTTAAAAAGAGATAAACAATTTTCTGCAATTAACCTCAAGCATTTTTATATCCGACGGGCAGCGCGTATCTTGCCGTGTTTGGTATTACTCATTTTAGGGGTAAGCATACTTGGTTCATTTGACTTAAAACCCTTTATGAACCAAGCTCCGAATGGTATTGAGGTTTCCTATCCCTTAACCATATTTGCAGCTTTAACCTTCTGGATGAATATCCTGATTATTAAATTTGGTTGGGTAAACTACGCCTTGGGCGTGTTGTGGTCACTCTCTGTGGAAGAAGTTTTCTATTTTGTTTTCCCATTATTGTGCTTGCTTACGCGTAGTAATAAGGTCTTTATTGCTGTATTGATTGGGGTAATTATTTACGGGCCTTATTTTAGATCTCTACATTTTGGAGAAGAAAGCGGGGCTTATTTATATCATTATTTTTCAAGTTTTGATGGCATAGCAGTTGGTTGTTTAACTGCCATTTTTTCTCATAAATATCAGCCAAATTGGCACTATAAAAAACTTCTTTCATGGCTAATCATTTTAAGTATGACCGCTCTATATTTATATGCTCCAATTAAAGAAGTCAGCACATGGGGTATTAGCTTATTTGCTTTTGCCACAGGCTTACTGATTTTGTGTTTTCAGCATCCTTCCGAAACACAGGCGCATAACCTATTGACCAAAGTGATGGTCTGGTTGGGGCAACGAAGTTACGAAACTTATTTGTTTCATCTGGTTGTGCTGGGCCTTATGAAGGTTGCTTTTGTTCCGGCTCAAACCGACTCTGGCATCAAAATTATGCTTTTAATTGGTTATCTAGTTCTAACTTTTGTTATTAGCGCAGCAATTGAAAAATATTATTCCACCCCGCTTAACAGCTACATTCGAAAGATTTTTATTAAAGATAAATCATAAAAATAAGCCCCTTGAAAATAGGGGCTTTTGTTTTATTAAGCGATCAACATGGTTTCATCATCTTGCTTAAAAGGGTTCGACCAGTTCTGCCAAGCTTGTGGTCCTAAAGCCATTTCTTCATCACTTAATAAACAACCATCTAAGCGTTGTATTAAAGCTTGCTCATCCATTTGCATACCAATTAAAACCAATTCCTGACGCGCATCACCTGTGCGAGCGTCCCAGTTTTTCTTAATTTGTTCAATACTGGCGAGGTCACTCGGCCAGTCTTCTTCTGAAACAGCAGCCCACCAATAACCTGCTAAACCGTGTCGAGCCATTGCACCCGCTTGTGACCATGAATAAGCCAAAGTCGGTTCGGCAGCCAACCAGAAAAAGCCTTTAGAACGCACGACTCCTGGCCATTCTGACTGAACCAAATCATAAAAACGCTCTGGATGGAAAGGTCGACGGGCACGGTAAACAAAGCTACTAATGCCATACTCTTCAGTTTCTGGCGTATGCTCGCCGCGTAGTTCTTTTAACCAGCCCGGCGCTTGCGCGGCTTCATCAAAGTCAAATAACTGTGTATTTAAAATTTTATCTAAAGCGATCTTTCCAAATTGAGCAATCTCAATTCGAGCACGCGGGTTTAGAGTTTTTAAAATGGCGATAAGCTGGTCTTGCTGCGCCTGATCAATCAAATCAATTTTATTCAGCACAATCACATCACAAAACTCAATCTGATCAATAAGCAAATCGACCACAGTTCTCTCATCTTGCTCGCCTAATGACTCACCACGTTGTTGCAGTGAATCAACTGAACTGTAGTCTTTAAGAAAGTTAAAAGCATCGACTACCGTGACCATGGTGTCGAGTCGAGCAAACTCATTGAGAGAGTTTCCATCTTCATCTTCAAAGGTAAAAGTTTCTGCTACTGGTAATGGTTCTGAAATACCCGTTGACTCAATCACCAATTGGTCAAAGCGCCCTTCATCGGCTAAGCGTCTCACCTCAACCAGTAAATCTTCTCGTAGCGTGCAACAGATACAGCCGTTACTCATTTCAACCAGCTTTTCATCTGTTCTTGAAAGCTCCGCCCCACCTTCACGTACTAATGCTGCATCAATATTTACCTCAGACATATCATTAACAATCACGGCAATACGGCGGCCTTCACGATTATTTAAAATATGGTTGAGTAATGTGGTCTTTCCTGCACCCAAAAAGCCAGATAAAACGGTAACAGGAAGCTTGGCAAATGAGTTGGCGATTGCAGTGTGCATGGCTTGATCTCTTTGAATAATATTTAAACTGATCATGGCTGGCCAATTAAATATGGCCAGATCACAGGCGTAACCTATTTCTAAACCCCATTAATGTTATGTTATAACATAACTATTGATCAAGTTTTTATTCCAGTTTTATCTAAGCCAATTTACTTAGTCTTTGAAAAAATTGCTTTTATAGTCACTGACAAATCGAGGTTCTATAGTGATGGTCAGGTCCCCATGAACGGAATCCTTGGCTATCAATATGAATTTGTCCCGAGGCATAAACACCAAGACCCATGTTAAGTGCTTGTCCTTTGGTTTCCCAGAACTGACAAAGTTTAGTTTTGGTTTGTTGAATATTGAACTGGTCTAAGTCGCTAGGCTGTTCTGGTCCAATTCGAAAATCAAGCGCTGCATTAAAGACATGTCGGGAAGCATCCGCCCCACCTGCACAGCGGTTTAAAGATAAAGCTCGATAGGCCGATGTCACTTCAAAATCGTTGATTACGCCATCGTCAACCAATGCTTTTAAGATACTAAGCGTTGGTACAATATTGGACCAAATCTCGCGTGGTGGCACGGCATAAGGCTCCACTCCACATTTTTGCCAGTCACGAGCTGAACGCAATAACTCATAATCCGGAACTAAATTGGCAAGCCCTTTTTGATTAAGAAATTGCTTATAAGCTTGTACAGACTGCGCATGATCTGCGGTTGCAATCCAGGCAATATAATCTTCGGGTTGTTGTTTTATTCTTACTACCGTTTTAGATGACTGAGGCAAAGAGTGAGGATGTTTAGAAACGGTTGGCTTAGGTGTTTGAGTGGTACACGCAGTCAGAGAAAGTAAGAGTAAACCTAAATAGGAATATTTCATAAATATGTTGTTCCTCCCTCAACATCGGGAAGCCTTAGTTATTCATTCAAGAGATGTTATAATATAACAATTATAAAGTCCTTTAATTTCTGTTGTAAATTTTAAAAATAAAAAAGGACGTATACGATACGTCCCTTTTCGTTCCTAATTAAGGTCTAATTACACATCTGCTTCTAGAGCATGTACAGGCTGCTCAGCCTTTAACTTACGGCGTTTAAACTGATAAGCCACCATCAAACACAAAATCCATCCCGGAATCATCATAACCGCAACACGCATATCTGGTGTTAGCGACATGACAACTAAAATTCCAAGCATAAACACCATGCAAAGGTAGTTGCTAAATGGATACATAAAGCTTGGGAATTTAGTGGTTTGACCTTGGCGCATCATGAATTTACGGAATTTTAAATGTGTCCATGAAATTACGACCCAGTTAATCACAATCGCTGCTACAACAAGCATCATGAGTAAGCCAAACGCTTTTTCTGGGAAAATATAATTTAACAACACACATAAAATAGTGACTGCCGCAGAAAGGATCACTGCATTCGTTGGAATACCGCGTTTATTAATACGAGCAAATACTTTTGGTGCATTTCCTTGCTGAGCAAGGCCGAGCAACATACGGCTACTGCAATAACTTGTGCCGTTATAGACCGAAACCGCAGCAGTCAAAATCACGAAGTTGAGTAAAGTTGCAACACCTTGGCTATCTAAAGAAGCAAACACCATTACAAAAGGGCTGCCACCTTGTGCCATTTGATTCCAAGGAAATAATGAGAATAAAACAAGAAGCGTCGCAATATAGAAAATCAAAATACGATAGATAATCTGGTTTACCGCTTTAGGTAAAGTTTTATCTGGGTCTCGTGCTTCTGCCGCAGTAATACCAAAAAGCTCGATACCACCAAAAGCAAAAATAATGACCGCCATTGCCATGACCAAACCTTTAATGCCAAATGGAAAGAAACCACCCAATGCCCAAAGGTTTGAAATGCTGGCCTGTGGCCCTGCTGTACCGGTTGCAAGTAAATACGAGCCGAAACCGATCATAGCTAAAATAGCTAAGATTTTGACAATGGAAAACCAAAATTCCATTTCGCCAAAAAACTTAACATGCAGCAAATTAATACCATTAATGAGAATAAAGAACGTTAGAGCGGATGCCCACGTTGGGATTTGCGGCCACCAATATTGAATATAAAGACCAATTGCACTTAACTCTGCCATACATACCAGTACGTTGAGTACCCAGTAGTTCCATCCTGACATGAAGCCTGCAAAAGGTCCCCAATATTTATAAGCAAAATGACTAAAAGAACCACTTACTGGCTCTTCGACCACCATTTCACCGAGCTGGCGCATCATTAAAAAAGCAATAAATCCGGCAATCGCATAACCCAAGATTACCGATGGACCTGCCAATTTAATCGATTGTGATATACCAAGAAACAGCCCTGTACCAATCGCTCCACCCAATGCAATCAGCTGGATGTGACGATTACTCAAACCGTGTTTCAGGTTTCCTTGCTCTTGTGTTGACATATGATTATTCTCATCCTTGTCACGTAATTTTTTTACAATAAATTACGTATATCATAAATTGATCAGATTTTCATAGGGATTGATGAAAAAATAAATGCGTTACTTTTCTCACAACCGCGCATGAAAACAGAAAATGCAAGAAATAACAATTATTATGCAATGTGTAATCAAATTATGTATTGCGTAATTTGATGAATTCAGTATTATAAGAACCATGAAGTAATTGGTTGTTCTCGGTCTCTATCAAACTCATAAGTAAAAAATGACCTCAATAAAGGTTAAAACTTACTGAGTAGCTCAGTCCCTAGACCGAACTTTTATTTGTATAAGACGCGAGATGAAGACAAGGAAGCGAAAATGGAACAAAAACTAAACTCTTTTATTGAAGTTTCACCTCAATCTGATTTCACTATTCATAATTTGCCTTATGGTATTTTTAGTAGAACAGCCGAAGGCGAGCGTCAGGTCGGTGTAGCTATCGGTGATTGGGTGATTGATCTCGCTGCTCTTGAAAAGCATGGTCTTTTAAAACTTTCAGATCAAGACACATACTTTAATCAATCTACACTTAATAAATTTATTGAATCTGGCAAAGCCAACTGGTCTAAAGTTCGTAAAACGCTACAGTCTCTTCTTTCAGTTGAAAACTCAACGCTTCAAGAAAATGAAGCATTACGTCAGGAAGTTTTAGTTAAGCAAGACAGCGTGACTTTACATTTGCCTGTCCAAGTTCCTGGCTATACCGATTTTTATTCTTCTAAAGAACATGCAACTAATGTGGGCTGTATGTTCCGTGACCCTAAAAATGCTTTGCTTCCAAACTGGAGCGAGTTACCTGTTGGTTATAACGGCCGTGCTAGCTCTGTTGTGGTCAGTGGAACTCACGTCGTACGCCCTTCTGGTCAGATTAAGCTTCCAAATGAAGAACGTCCGGTTTTCTCAGCAACTCGCAAACTCGATTTTGAACTTGAGACTGCATTTATTGTGGGCAAACCAACTCAATTAGGCCAGCCAATTGCAATTGAAGATGCATGGGATCATATTTTTGGCATGGTTTTGCTAAATGACTGGTCAGCACGCGATATCCAGCAATGGGAATATGTTCCACTTGGACCGTTTAACGCTAAAACATTTGCAAGCTCGATTTCACCTTGGGTGGTTACACTTGAAGCACTTGAGCCATTTAAAGTTGAAGGGCCAAAACAAGAACCGAAGCCTCTCGCTTACTTACAAGAAAATATAGCGAATAGTTACGACATTAATTTGAGTGTTGAAATTCAAAGCCCAAATTCAGCACAAACTGATGTGATCTGTAAAACCAATTTCAAATATATGTATTGGTCTATGGCTCAGCAGCTGACTCACCACACGATTGCTGGTTGTAACGTTCAGGTCGGCGATTTAATGGGTTCAGGGACTATTTCAGGTTCTACACCTGACTCTTATGGTAGCTTGCTTGAGCTGACGTGGAACACCACCAAACCGTTAACACTTGCGAATGGTGAAACTCGTGGTTTCTTACAAGATGGCGATACGCTCATTATGAAAGGACACTGTGAGAAAAATGGTATTCGCGTTGGCTTTGGTGAAGTTCGGAATACGGTACTTCCTGCATTAAATTTCGATTTTGCAGAAACTTCGGAGCCAGATTATGAAGCTGTATAGTTACTTTCGTAGCTCTGCAGCTTACAGAGTACGGATTGGCCTCAACCTTAAAAATCTCGCTTATGAAACTGCACCAGTTCATTTGGTTAAAAACGAGCAGCAAAGTGAAGACTATTTAAAGTTAAATCGCAGTGCCTTAGTGCCAACTTTAGTAGATGGCGATTTAACTTTGTCACAGTCATTAAGTATTCTGGAATATCTGGATGAACAATATCCGGAAACCAAATTACTCCCAAATGATGTGAAAGAAAGAGCCAAAATCCGTGCTTTTGCCCAGGCAATCGCTTGTGATATTCATCCGTTAAATAACTTACGTGTGCTGAAATATTTAAAAAATGACTTAAATGTTTCGGACGAACAAAAAAATTATTGGTATCAGCACTGGATTCTTGAAGGCTTTCAAACGCTTGAACAGCAACTTCAAGATTCAAATGGACAATTTTGCTTTGGGCACGAAGCAACGATTGCCGATTGCTGCCTCATTCCACAGGTCTATAACGCGAAACGCTTCAAGATAGATTTATCTGCGTTTCCAAAAATTGAATCAATTTATCAACATTGTTTGTCTATCCCAGCCTTCTATAACGCGGCGCCAGAACAACAACCAGATTGGGAATAGTAAAAGGAGTTTCAACATGACATTTGCCATTAAAAAAATACATCACGTTGCATATCGCTGTAAGGATGCGAAAGAAACTGTTGAGTGGTATAAAAAAATGCTCAACATGGACTTTATCTTAGCTTTTGCTGAAGACCATGTACCTTCAACGAAAGCCTTCGATCCTTATATGCATTTATTCCTAGATGCTGGCCAGGGGAATGTGTTGGCATTTTTTGAATTACCAACCCAACCAGAAATGGGCCGAGATGAAAATACGCCTCAATGGGTACAACATATTGCCTTTGAAGTTGAAGATTTAAATGCCCTTTTAGCTGCCAAAAAACATTTAGAAGACAACGGCGTTAAAGTGCTAGGTATTACCAACCATGGTATCTTCCATTCAATTTATTTCTTTGACCCAAATGGCCATCGTTTAGAACTGACTTATAACGATGTACATGCTGAAGAGAAAATTGCAAAAATTACTGAAGAAATGAAAACTGAAATGTTAGATGAATGGAGCAAAACCAAACGTGCGCCACACCATACTCATTTCTTGCATGAAGAAGAATTAGGCGCATAATTCTTTCAAAGCAATCGTTTTAAAAGTCGGCATTGGTGGGAATAGTTTGAATGAACTGTTCTATATCAATGCCGATTTATATTGTTTAAATCTACTAAACTTCTATCAATTTACGCTATAAATGAAAGATGAAGTTGTTTGTAAGAATTGTTGATTATTAAACATGTGAATTTCGCTAATAGAAAAAGGTGATTTCTATTTTTCTATAGGCTCAGGCATGATGTAAATCGCATCAATTCCAATTTATGTTTATACATAACTGTTTAACTGCTGAAGTAAATCAATTAAGGGTATTTAAATGATTGAAGAAAAAATATCTGGGGGGGTTCAATCACTTGAAGTTGGCTTATCCGTACTAAATGCCCTTTTAGAGCACAATCAACCGATTATTCTCAAAGACTTATCGAGTAAGCTTGAGATGCATCCTGCCAAAGTACACCGTTACTTGGTGAGCCTAATTCGCATGGATTACGCCAAACAGCTTGAAGATGGCCAATATGCCTTAGGTGATCAAGCATGGCGTTTAGGCTTAAACTGCATTCAGCACAGTGACACTTTACAGTTGGTACAACATTTAATTTACGACCTACAAAGCAAAATTGGCTGTGGCATTCAAATTAGTAAGTGGTCGCCAAAAGGCCCTGTGGTGGTTCAATCTATTGAATCTAATCACCCTATTTCGATTGTGACCAAAGTCGGTTCAATTATGCCTTTAGTCAATTCTGCTGCAGGACGTTTATTTGCTTCTTACCTTCCGGAGCATTTTATTCGTCCATTGCTAGAAACTGAATGGCAAAAACATCAAGAACTTGGGCTAAACATTGCACCACATAATTGGGAAGAGTTTTTAGAACTTAAAGAGACGATTCGCCAGCAACAAATGTCTGCGGCTAAAGGTGATTTACTTACGGGTATTAACGCTGTAGGTCTGCCGGTATTTAACTCAAACCAAGGGATTGAGTTTTGTATTGTGGCGCTTGATAGCGAAATGTTTTTACCCGTTGACCCACAAAGTAAAATTATTGAAACTCTTAAAAATGAGATTAATTCGATTAATCAATACATTAAAAGCCGCTAAATCAATAGCTATAAAAAAACCAAGAGCATTGCTCTTGGTTTTTTAGATTAGAGACAAAGCAAAACTTATTTTGCTTCGAGAACACCACGGCGGATTTGGTCACGTTCAATCGATTCAAACAATGCCTTGAAGTTACCTTCACCAAAACCATCGTCATCTTTACGTTGAATAAATTCGAAGAAAACTGGCCCAATCATATTTTGAGAGAAGATTTGCAATAAAAGCTTCTTCTGACCATCTTTAGTATTACCATCAAGCAAAATACCGCGCTGTTTTAATTCATCAGTCGGTTCGCCATGCTCAGGTAAGCGATCTTCCAACATTTCATAATACGTGTTTGGCGGTGGAGTCATAAATTGCAGACCCAAGCCTTTTAACTTATCCCAAGTCGAAATTAAGTCATCACAAATAAATGCAATATGCTGAATACCTTCGCCATTAAAATCAGCTAAGAATTCTGCAATTTGGCCGTTACCTTTGTCTGAATCTTCATTTAAAGGAATACGGATCATGCCATCTGGAGCAGTTAATGCTTTAGATGTTAAACCTGTATATTCACCTTTAATGTCGAAGTAACGAATTTCTTGGAAGTTAAAAATCTTCTCGTAGAAGTTCGCCCAGTACTCCATACGGCCTTTGTAGACGTTATGAGTTAAGTGGTCAATTTCTTTTAAGCCCGCACCTTCAGGATTACGCTGGGTATCATCAAAGAAAATAAAGTCATTTTCATGATCCTAGCCAAAATAATGGACAGTACTTCCCTCTAAAGATAACGTAACGTTAACTTTGGAGATCCAAGAAATGGCCAAACGTTTTAGTGCTGAATTTAAACAGCAAGCAATTGATTATGCACTTTCAA
>NZ_KI391939.1:3013294-3063276 GCF_000162375.2 Acinetobacter sp. RUH 2624
TAAGCCCTGAAGCCTTTGAGAAGAAATATTTTAAGAATTTAGAGGGATTTGTTGTCCACGATACTGTCTAGGATCATCATAAATGTCGCGGTCAACTAAGAAGATTGGCATACCACCAATACCTTTAATTGCCGGAATGTTAAGCTCCATTGGCCCAACATTCGAATACATTGGTTCTGCACCAAGTTCAACAGCCTTTTTAAAAGCTTTTGCCGCATCACGAGTTTTGAATCCCATTGCGCAAGCAGATGGACCATGCTCATTAAAAAAGAATGAAGCATAAGATTCTGGCTGATAATTCAGGATAATATTGATATTTCCTTGACGCCATAAGTACGCTTTTTTCGATTTATGCTTGGCTACTTTTGAAAAGCCGATTGTTTCAAAAATTGGATCTAATTCATTTTCTTTTGAAACAAACTCAATAAATGCAAAACCGCATAATTCTAATGGGTTCTCTAAAATATCCATCTAGTTTCCCTCTGGTAATTACCTGATCCGTTTACTTCTCATGCTGATCTGGTCAGCTCCTTTCTCTATAGAATACGCATTTGCTGGGAGAGTGTTTGAACCGTCAAATGCCTTAGCCCAACGCATCCTATGAGAAAAAAACCAATAACTAAAACGAAGATTGAGTGAGCGCAAAGCCAATGATTAATTTCCCTTCTATATGGTGTTTATTTTCCATACACACTGTCCTTTCTTATCTAAAAGTACGATTGAGATTTTTCAATAAACCTTTAAAAATCGTCTTTTCCTAAAGTCATTCCTAGATTTATGGAGGCCAACATCCTTGTTGGACCTCCAATGGCCATTTACCTTAAAACAGATGCTACTAAAAACAATTAAATTATGCAATACATAATTTAATTATGAATTGTGTAATTTATTAATCAAATTACGCCATTTGTTTCTGCTTGTTTTAGATTTCATATTTTATAAATCATTGGGTACACTCACATGGCTTTTAAAGTTCTAATGACGGAAAACCCATGCTTTTAATCAGTGCCTGTTTAATTGGGGAGCCTGTACGCTACGATGGGCGCTCTTGCTTGCACACTACGCTTCAGCAGTTATTTTTAAATAAAAAAGCTCATGCACTTTGCCCAGAGTTATTAGGTGGATTTAGCACCCCTCGTCTACCCGCAGAAATTGTGGGAGGAACAGGTCAAGATGTACTTGATGGCAAGGCAAAAATCGCGGATTCATCTAGTTTAGATGTAACTGAGCTATATTTAAAAGGCGCCTACCGTACTTTAGAAATTGCACGGCAAATACAAGCAACTTGCGTGGTTTTAAAAGAAAATAGTCCGTCTTGCGGTAGCCAAAAAATTTATAACGGTACTTTTCAAGGTGAGAGAATTACAGGTGTGGGGATTACCACAGCACTGTTACAGCGCCATGGCTTTAAAGTAATTTCTGAAAATGAGATTGAAGAATGGTTAGCAACACATCCTCTTTAAGGTTGTGTTGATTTACCTAATCAAAAACCTCTTAATTGCTTTCTAAAACGGAAACAGAAAGCACTCAATACACAAGCTACTAAATAGCTTATGGCTGCCATACTCCAAAAACCATAAATTCCCATTGCAGAAATCGAGTGACTCCCCCAATGCAGCCCTTTATAAGCCATCCACCAACCACCACCCAATCCGAAACATAGCACCACGACTAAAAAAATCAGCATGGGTAAAATCGACACATCCCAACAACGCAGCAAAGAGGTTAGTAAAGACATTAAGCCATCTAGAAAATGAGACATGCAGACAATCAACAGCAGTGATGCTGCCAAAATCTGTACAGCCAAATCATCTGAATAGAACGTGACAATTAAGTCCCGCTCCAACCATAAACACAGGGACAGACTGCCACTCACTGCCATAATTACCCATATACTTTGTCTGGCAATTTTGTTTGCTTCGTCCATGTTCCCGCTGCCCATAGACCTCGACACCAAAATGCTATAAGCCGAGGCAATTGAGGAAGGAAAAATAAACATGAAGCCGCCCGTACTCGCGACAATTTGATGGGCTGCAGACACCACACTCCCGAAAGGCAAAATTAAAATAGCAACCGAACAAAATGCAACAACATCCATCAACGCCATGATCGCGGTAGGTATCCCTATTTTTAAAATCATACGCAGACTTTGTCGGCTATCTTCAACTGACCGCTCTGGATGTTCAATAAAGATGTATCCTTTCTCCAAGAAAAACAGGTAATAAACAGCCAACATAAACCACCGAACAATAATAGTGGCTAATAAAGCTCCTATCGCACCGAGTGGCGGAATTGAAAATGAAGCAACACCATAAATTAAAAGATAGGACAAAATAATTTTAAGAATGAAGAAAAGACTATCTGATAATAAAACCTTGTGTGCATTTTCAGTAACCTGAGACAAAGCTGTAAATAAACGCATCAGTAAATGCGCAGGTAAAATAAATACCAAAGCCCAAATACAGTTTTTAGTAATTGAAACCACATGTTCAGATGCACCAAATAATTTTGGTAAATCACGGAATACGTAAAGCAGGCCAATACTGATCAATGCCGAACATAACATTAGCCAAATGCCTTGAATAAAAATCTGACGTATACGCGGTAAATCATGGCAACCATAGGCTTCTGAAAGCTTGAGTATCACACCTTGCAGAATCCCCATCCCAATGACATAAATCACTGTATATAAAGATAAGGTTACCGATAATGCGGCGACATGATCATTGCTAAAATGCCCTACATACGCAATATCAACCAATCCACTTAAAACTACAATTAAATTGCTAGAAAGCATGGGTATAAATAATTTAAAAATCTGGTTCATCAAAAAAAGCCTTATCTTTTTCTTTGCGATTTATGTTGATATTCACGTTATTTTTAATGCATCAATTCAAAGCAAAAGACATACCAGTTCTAAATTCAGCTCTCCCTAAAATGTTCTTTAAATAAAAAAGCCAAACTATTCGTTTGGCCTTTTTTTAATGTGTGTTGTATACAGTTATTCCTGTTTGTGTTTACTTGCCCAATAAGTTGCAAGCGCCGGGCCCGAAATATTATGCCAAAGACTGAAAATAGCACTCGGTACTGCTGTAATCGGAGAAGCCGCAAAATGTACTGCCGCAAGCGCTACGCCTAAGCCTGAGTTTTGCATACCGACTTCTACCGCAATTGCTTTACTGTCTGCATAAGGCAATTTGAAGAAACGCGCTGCGGTAAAACCTAATAAATAACCAAGCCCGTTATGTAATACCACTACCGCCAAAATGAGCAAACCCGATTGAAAAATAGCTGCTTTACTGCCGCCAATAATGGCTGCCACAATAGCAACAATTGCAATCACTGAAACTAAAGGCATGACTTGAATATACGATTCGACTTGACGTTTAAGCCATGTTCTTAAAATCAGACCAACCACAATAGGAAGCAACACCACCTGTAAAATCGAAATAAACATCGAAGCTGCATCTATCTTTAACCATTGGCTAGCAAGTAGATAGAAAATAGCAGGTGTTAATACAGGTGCTAAAAGTGTTGATACCGATGTACAAGCGACCGATAAAGCCACATTACCTTTGGCCATGTAGGTAATCACGTTTGAAGCTGTTCCGCCTGGGCAACACCCCACCAAAATAACCCCAACTGCGATTTCAGGAGGTAAATTAAATAATTTACACAGAACAAATGCCAAACCCGGCATCACCACAAACTGTGCTACCACCCCAATCAACACCGCTTTAGGGCTTTGTAGTACCCCTTTAAAATCATCAACGGTCATGGTCATTCCCATGCCGAGCATAATAATGCCCAAGATCCATGGAATATAAGCTTTAAGCCAGACAAAAAATTCAGGTTGCCAGAGTGCCAATGCCGCAAAAACGATGACCCATAAAGCAAACGTTTTTTGAACAAATTGAGTAAAACGTAATAATGCAGACATGCTGTTCATCCATATCAAATCGCAATTAAAGCCCAAACATCATGGGCACTATCTCTAGCATTCACTTAACAAGTCAGTCGATTGAATACGGATAACCCCTTGTTGCTGCATGGTTTGCCATGCCTGTTCTAACGAACCGTTGAGATTAATACCTTTGCACGCATCTTCAATCACTAGAGTTTTAAAGCCGAGTTGAATTGCATCTAAAGCAGTCCATGCGACACAAAAGTCCGTGGCAATACCAACCACATAAACCGTATCAATGCCACGCTCTTTTAAGTAACCCGTTAAACCCGTCATTGTGGTGTGGTCTGCTTCCATAAAAGCCGAGTAGCTATCAATATGAGCATGAAAACCTTTTCGGATAATCAGCTGAGCTGTCGGAATATTTAAATCTGGATGAAACTCAGCATCATGCGTGCCTTGTACACAATGCTTAGGCCAAAGCACTTGTAGTCCATACTCGAGTTCAATGGTTTCAAATGGCTGCTTGCCCACATGGTTGACTGCAAAAGAAATATGATTATCTGGATGCCAGTCCTGAGTCAGGACGACATTTTCAAAACAACCAGCAAGTTGGTTAATGGTTGGAATAATAGTATCGGCGTCGACAACTGCCAGGTTTCCGCCCGGCGTAAAACCATTTTGTACATCAACTACGACTAAAGCCGAATTTTGTGGTTGTTTCTTCATTTTCATGCCATCTTAAGTCCCATTCGGGAAAAATATGCATTTTATCTTGCCATAAAAAAGACTGTATCAAGTAGGGATTCGCAGAATTGCACCATATTGTCATATTTACTGTCTTTTACTTGAAATGATCAAATTGGCATTCTATGTTTTGCTCAAGTTTACATAGGGTTTATCAGTTAAGCATATTGTTCTTATGCGTCTGATCAGTCATAATTTGCATAATTGTCATTCAACAATCTGTTATTGTTAGAACTGGACAATCAAAATACTGCAACCATCCCACATTTTGTTTTTCTTACCTCAGATTCGGATGGATAAATAGGATATTTTTTAAAATGACTCAGCAAGCACAGACCATTCAAGGCTCAATCGTCGCAATTGTCACTCCCATGTTGAAAGATGGCGGTGTAGATTGGAAGAGTCTTGAGAAGCTGGTTGAGTGGCACATAGAACAAGGTACAAACAGTATTGTAGCCGTCGGTACAACCGGCGAAGCCTCAACATTGAGCATGGAAGAGCACACACAGGTTATTAAAGAAATTATTCGTGTAGCCAATAAACGTATTCCAATTATTGCCGGTACTGGTGCAAACTCAACCCGTGAAGCAATCGAATTAACTAAAGCAGCTAAAGACCTCGGTGCTGATGCAGCTTTACTTGTAACACCATACTATAACAAACCAACCCAAGAAGGCCTTTACCAGCACTATAAAGCGGTTGCTGAAGCTGTTGAATTACCTCTTATTCTTTATAACGTACCAGGTCGTACTGGCGTAGATTTGTCAAACGATACAGCGGTACGTTTAGCAGAAATTCCTAATATTGTAGGTATCAAAGACGCAACAGGTGATGTACCTCGTGGTAAAGCTTTAATCGATGCTTTAAACGGCAAGATGGCTGTTTACTCGGGTGACGATGAAACTGCATGGGAACTTATGCTTCTTGGCGCAGACGGTAATATCTCGGTTACTGCAAACATTGCACCTAAAGCAATGAGCGAAGTATGTGCGGTTGCTATTGCTAAAGATGAGCCACAAGCGAAGACGCTTAACAATAAGATTGCAAATTTACACAATATTCTATTTTGCGAATCAAACCCAATTCCTGTGAAATGGGCACTACATGAGATGGGACTGATTGATACTGGTATTCGTTTACCACTCACTCCTCTCGCTGAGCAATATCGCGAACCTCTCCGCAATGCCCTAAAAGATGCGGGAATTATTTAATAAGAGCAATTTATGATGCAATTACGTCTTGGTTTAGTCCTTGCAGTTTCAGCCTTAAGTTTAGCTGGCTGTGGTCGCTTCGCACTCAATAATCACTCTTTAGATTATAAAAAAGCAAAGCAACTCGCCCCGCTTGAGTACCCTGCCGATGCAACTGTACGACCAGCGACTCCTTTGTATCCTGCACCAACAGTAGACCAGCTCGCTATCGATCATGCGCCGAAGTTTGAAAACAAGCGCGGCAACCGTTTTGCATTGCCACGTCCTGAACAAACCCAAGCTGATACAGCAGACACATCTGCTCAATCAGGTAGCGCGCTTAGTCGCCCTCAACTTGTAACAGATGGTAATAAGAATCCACTGTTAAAAATTGATGGAAGTACTGCCGAGATTTGGCAATACACCAAAGCAACCTTGAGCACGTTAAATTACAATGTTATCGCTCAAGGCAGTAATCAAGCGACGATCAAAGTAAATGACAAAACTTATGTGCTTAAACTGACTGGTGTTGGCTCTAGTCATAGCCTTGCTCTCTTTAATCCAGACAACACTTTTGCAAGCCCTGATGTTGCTGCGGAAGTGTTAAACCAGATTTACCAAAATTGGCCAGCCTAGTCGTTTACTAGGCATTTTTTTTTAAAAGGTTCCCTCATGTTAAAACAAACCTTGCTCTATACTGGTAAAGCAAAATCTGTATATGAAACAGACAATGCCGACCATCTGATTTTAGTCTTTCGTGATGATGCCTCTGCGTTCAATGGCGAAAAAATCGAACAACTAGATCGTAAAGGCAAGGTGAACAACCGTTTTAACGCCTTCATCATGGAAAAGCTTGCTGAAGCGGGTATCGAAACGCATTTTGAAAAATTGCTTTCTCCGACTGAAGTTCTTGTTAAAAAACTTCAAATGATTCCTGTTGAATGTGTAATCCGTAACTACGCAGCTGGTTCTTTATGCCGTCGTTTAGGTGTAGAAGAAGGTAAAGAGCTTACTCCTCCTACATTTGAATTGTTCTACAAAGATGATGGCCTAGGCGATCCAATGGTTAACGAATCTCAAGCGATTGCTTTAGGTTGGGCGACTGCTGAACAGTTAGAACAAATGAAAGTGTTAACTTATAAAGTAAATGATGTATTAAAAGCATTATTTGCTGAAGGCAACATGATTTTGGTGGACTTCAAACTTGAATTTGGTGTTTTCCATGACCGCATCGTACTTGGTGATGAATTCTCTCCAGACGGTTGCCGTTTATGGGATAAAGACACTAAGAAGAAACTCGACAAAGACCGTTTCCGTCAAGGTTTAGGTGGTGTTGTTGAAGCTTATGAAGAAGTTGCTGCTCGTTTAGGCGTAGATTTATCTGACATCTAATTCGTCAGCTTCATTAAAAAAACCGGGCATTTCAGCTCGGTTTTTTTATTTGCAGTACCCTAGAATTTAAGGAAAGTAGACAGATTTGTATATTTAATTAAATTATGACTTGCACAATCTAAAAACAAAGCACTAAAATCTAAAAAAACATTAATTGCATCACAATAATTAAATTTAAAGTATGGTGAATCCAATGAAACTATTTAAGCCTGAAAAGAAATTAATGAATCACTCGATACATTTTGGTGAAAACCCATTAGTGATTTTATCTAATTTTAGCGACTCTGCTTTGAAACAAGGTTGGAGCCAAGCTGAGGTAGAAACCGTTATTTCTGAAGCTTCTCAAGGTGACTATATGAAACTCATACGTACATTGAGAACATATACATTACTTTAATTCTCTGCGTTGCTGTAAGCGCTCAATCTCAAACCTAACTAGTTTATAGAAAACGCTCGCCTTTCACTCGGGCGGTAAATAGTCTTGCCATACGATACTCTTAATCTCTTTTTATACTTAATGGTCTTATCTGGTTAATTACGTTCATCCGTATATTATTTTGCTTACTGCCGTACTCTTCAATTTATAAAAAGACACATAAAGCTGGTAGGAATAAACTGGATTTATCCCGAATGCTGCCTTAACAATGAATAAAAATAATAAGTAAAAAATATTTATTCAGTGAGGAGCAAATCTGATGGATCATGAAATAGAGGAAAAAAAGGTCGAGCAAACCTTAAGCTGGCGTGAAAAAATGGCAGTAGAAGAACACGAGAAACTGTCACCCCGTTTAGTCTATGAAATTATCCGCCGTGATGGTGCGGAAGAACTGGATCGCCCAACAGCTGCACTGATCTTTTCAGGAATTGCTGCTGGTTTGGTCATTAGCTTCTCATTTGTATTTAAAGCGATTATTGCTTCTTATATCCCAACTGATGCCATCTGGACCGATTTAATCACCAATTTTGGTTATACCATTGGGTTCCTGATTGCTATTTTGGGCCACATGCAACTTTTTACCGAAAATACCATTACTACAGTTGTGCCCTTATTTAAGCCTTTTAGTTTGGACAAATTACGAGCTGTGGGCCGTTTATGGGGAATTGTGATTCTATGCAATATCATTGGAACAGCTTTGGCGAGTTTATTTTTCCTGACCACAGACCTGTTTACTCCAGACATTGATAAAGCACTAGATGAGCTGGCGCATCATGTTGCATCTTTTTCTGCAATCCAGAACCTGCTTAAAGGGGTTATGTCGGGACTTTTAATTGCCGCATTGGTGTGGATGCTGCCTTCGGTCAGCAATAAATTCCTAGTCATCTTTTTCATGACTTATCTGATAGGACTAGGCGACTTTACCCACGTTGTGGTTGGTTCTACCGAAATGTCCTATCTGGTCTGGCAAGGAGAGGCTTCTATTGGCGAATATCTATTTAATTTTCTAATTCCAACTACCATTGGAAACATTATTGGTGGTACAGGCGTATTCACGCTACTGATTTACGGTCAGGTCACTGAAGAATTGGATTAGCAAGAAGCAATAGAGAACTATTGCTCCTGCTGCCATCGGCGTTGCTGGAGGCGCTCACCTTCAACTTCACGCTTGTTTCTCGCCGACTCATAAAGTTTGATTCCCTTCAACTCAGGTGGTAAGTAGTCTTGCAGCACAAAGTGCTCTGGGTAGTCATGAGGATAGAGATAATTAATTCCATAACCTTGCTGTTTCATCAGTTTGGTCGGTGCATTTCTCAAGTGTAAAGGCACTGGTAAATTTGCCGTTTTCTCAGCAAGATCTAAAGCCTTATTAATCGCGAGGTAAGTACTATTACTTTTTGCGCTGGTTGCTAGGTAAACCGCAGTTTGACCCAAAATAATTCGCGCCTCAGGCATACCCACCGCCTGTACAGAACGGAAACATTCACCTGCAAGCAATAGTGCATTTGGATTCGAGTTCCCAATATCTTCTGAGGCAGCAATCAACATACGTCTTGCAATAAAAACCGGATCTTCCCCGCCTTTGAGCATACGAGCCATCCAGTACAGAGCAGCATCTGGATCACTACCACGAATCGATTTAATAAAAGCAGAAACGAGGTCGTAATGCTGTTCACCCGATTTGTCATAACGCGCAATATTTTGCTGAGCGACTTTTACAACCACAGCATTGGTAATGGTATTTTCAACTTCTGGCTCAAAAGTACTTGCAATTAAGTCTAGTAAATTTAGTGCTTTACGGGCATCACCTGCTGCAAACTGTAAAAGAGCATCATACTCTTCAATATGAATGTAGCGTTCTTTTAAGAATTTATCGTTTTGAAGTGCATTGTTAAGTAAAGTCTGAATTGCCTCACTGTCTAAACTGTTTAAGGTATAGACCTGACAGCGCGATAAAAGTGCACTATTGACTTCAAAAGACGGGTTTTCAGTGGTCGCGCCAATTAAGGTGATTTTACCTTTTTCAACAGCACCTAATAATGCATCTTGCTGTGATTTATTAAAGCGATGGATTTCGTCAATAAAAACTACAGGTGTGAGTAAATCACCACTTTCTGCAATCACTTCACGTAATTCTTTTACGCCCGTATTCAGCGCAGATAAGCTCACAAACGGACGATCTATTGCCTGAGCTAAAAGCAAAGCAATTGTCGTTTTACCAACGCCTGGAGGTCCCCAAAAAATAATAGAAGGCAAATGTCCCTGATCAATCATTTGACGTAAGGGTGCATGTTCGCCTAACAAATGATCTTGCCCAATAATTTCAGACAAGTCTCTCGGGCGCAGGCGTTCAGGAAGTGGAATATGGGTGTCTGACATCTCAAATAGCTTTATCGTCTTTTCACTATAGTCTATTGTGTCTCACAGAAATCTACAATTTGAATCTATGAGACCCATCCTTTATTTACAGGCTAACTCAAGGCCTTAAGAGAGTTTCTTACTCAGCTTGAGTAAACGAGCATTGGGGCCATCTTCAATTACCCAAATTGAACCGTCTTGTGCTTCATGTAACCCACGAATACGTTGCTTCATCTCTAGTCTTTGCACTTCTTTTATGGGCTTATGCTCTAAATCTACAACTACAATGGCTTGTGAAGACAACCCACCAATTAAGGCTTTATTTTGCCATGCCGGAAATTGTTGTCCGCGATAAATAATCAAACTCGACGGTGAGATTACAGGAGTCCAGTCTATCTCGGGTGCTTTAAACTCTGGGCGAGTGTTATGGTCTGGAATAGGCTGACCTGAATAATGGTCGCCATTTGAAACAACCGGATACCCATAGTTTTCACCTTTGGTAATAATATTAAGCTCATCACCACCTTTAGGCCCCATCTCAACCACCCATAGCTGTCCTTGGCGGTCAAAGGCCATGCCTAAGGGATTACGGTGTCCAAGTGACCATATTTCAGCAGTAACACCGCCTTGCTTATAAAAAGGGTTACCTACAGCTGCTGAACCGTCATCATTTAAACGTAGAATTTTACCCAAATTACTTTTCATGTCTTGGGCAGGGTCAAACTTTTGGCGCTCACCTGAACTGACCCAAAGCTTACCATCTGCGCCAAAAAGCATACGATGCCCATAATGGCCCTGTCCTGAAACTTTAGGTACTTGCTGCCAAATCTGCTTTATATACTTAAGTTTTGGCTGATTAGGGTTAGATAAATCTAATTTTGCACGTGAAATCACCGCACCAGATCCACCCTGCCCTTTGGCCGCATAACTGAGATATATCCAGTGATTTTCGGTAAAATCTGGATGCAAAGCGACATCTCCTAAACCACCTTGGCCACCATAGTTCACCGCTGGAACATCCTGAACATCTTGTACTTTTTTATTTTGGGGATTAAAAATTTTTAATTTACCTTGCCGTTCAGTGACTAATAAACGTTGGTCCGGCAAAGTGGTAATTGCCCAAGGCTCATTAAAATGTGCGACTGCCTCGACCTGATAAACTTGTTTGGCACCCCTAGTTTGCTCTGTTTTTGCAGTTGTATTTTGTTCAGGACTTTTTGAATTAGTATTATTAGACCCGCAGGCCATTAACAAGAAGAAACTACTACATAATAAGGGGGCTGCTAGTCGTTTCATCATTTTTATCTCCTTTTGCTTTTATTTTTATATAACGGAGATAGTTAAAAACTTTACGATTAAAATGTTACTTTATTATACGCTGTAATTAAAAATGCCCATCGGGAGCATATTAACGCACCCAACGCACCACATAATCTTCTAGGTCATCTTCATGTACATCAGTTTCAGGAATACATCGTCCTGCAACCGACTTTTTCGCCTTAACCACGCTTTGTCTCGTACCCGTATTTAAATAGTGCCAAGAAGGTAAATTCTTACCTTCATTCAACCGTTTATAGGCACAGCTCGATGGTAACCAGTGTATGGTTTTTAAGCTTTCCGGCGTCAACTGTAAACAGTCAGGAACTTGCTGCTGACGATTTGAATAGTCTGAACAACGTCCGGTAGAGCAATCCAGCAATTTACACGCTACCTTGGTGTAAGCTACTTCATGGGTATCTTCATCTTCTAGCTTGACCAGACAACATAAACCACACCCATCACACAAAGCTTCCCACTCAGGCTGTGTAAGCTGCTCAAGCGTATAATTTTTCCAAAACAATGGACGAAGTGAGGTCTCGGTAGACATAGGTTTTAACAGCTATATACATAAAGCAAACTCAGATTATAGCATTGAAGTAATCTCTGCTTAAGGAAAGAAACCGTATTTTTAGCATCACAAAATGATTGTTTAATATACATTTCAACCACATAAACGACACATTCCGTGTAAAAAACACGCTATATAGTAAAAACACAATGAAAAATAAGGAGGACAGCATATGTTCCGTTGGGCAATAATTTTTGCAGTGATTGCACTCATTGCCAGTCTATTAGGGTTTGGTGGTGTTGCAGGGTTATCTAAAGACTTTGCCGTGATTTTATTAGTTGTGGCTGTAATTCTCGCTGTTATTGGTTTTATTTCGCGAGGCCGAACCTAATTTAATTATGACCATATAAAAAAGAAGGAACCTGTTCCTTCTTTTTTATTGCCCAAATGTTTCTATGTTTTTCTTTTGATGTAGATTTTTACATAGTTATTTATATAGCTTTTATTTTTTATGCTTTAATCAAGTGTATTTAAACCAAGTTAAATTTCAGGATTAATGTCATGAGTACAGCAATTAAAACCCGTGAAATTCAATACACTGCACCAGATGGCAGCCATTTAATTGGTTACTTTGCAGCTCCAGAAAGTGAGACCCCTGTACCTGGTGTCATTATTGGTCCTGAGTGGTGGGGACGTAACGAATACACTGAACAACGTGCGCGTGAACTTGCTGAACACGGCTATGCTGCACTTGCAATTGATATGTATGGCGATAAAAAAGTGACGACGACTGCTGCTCAAGCTTACGAATGGATGATGCAGACATTTGAAGAGTTAGACACGGTGACTGACCGCGCTAATGCAGGGCTTCAAACTTTAGCTGCTCAACCGGAAGTGAATAGTGAAAAACTTGCAGCAGTAGGTTTTTGCTATGGCGGCAAAGTGGTACTCGATTTAGCTCGCTCAGGTGCTCCCCTCAAAGCAACAGCGACATTCCATGGTACATTAACTCCTAAGGCACCTGCTCAAAAAGGCAACATTCAAGGTGAGGTATTGGTTCTACATGGTGAACTAGACAGCATGGTCACCTTAGAAGATGTTGCTAATTTTGAAAAAGAGATGCAAGCTGCTGAGGTTAAACATGAAGTAGTGGTTTTAAAGGATGCTAAACATGGCTTTAGTAACCCGCTTGCAGATGAAAGAGCTAAAGCGAACGGCGTAGATCTTGGCTACAACAGCGAAGCGGAAAAACAAGGCCTTGCTAAAATGTACGCTTTATTAGAACGTACTTTAAAATAAAAGAAGCAAATTTGGAGCAAATGGTTCTTTTTTCGCATTTGCTCCCTTAAATCTTTATGACTTTGCAATATTTTTCCTGTATTTTTTAAACCATACTTCAATAACTATACTCCCGTTGAGCTAGAGCAAAGCCTAGTCTTATTTCCCGCACTCGGGGTTTAATGGAATAACATGAGAGGATACAACAATGACTGACAAGAAATGTCCGTATTGCAATTTTGATGAATATGACATCATTGATAAGAATGAATTTGCTGTAATTTTACCTGACCCAAATCCGTTGTCTAAAGGCCACTGTGTAGTGACTCCACTGCGCCATGTAAGTTCGTTTTTTGACATTACCTCTAAAGAGCATGAAAGTTTACTGACACTTCTTGAAATTGCCCGTCATGAAACACAGCTTCGTCATCAACCAGCTGGTTTCCATATTGGCTTTAATGATGGTGAAGTGTTTGGACAAACTTCTGACCATTTCCATATTCATGTCATTCCTTACTATAAAAACCAGCCGTTGAAACTTGATCAACGTTGGGGCGTAAAAGAGGATTAATCCTTTTTTATGCTTGAAGCAGAGACTACTCGTTTTAAAGTAGTCTCTGTTTTAACAGGCTCGTTCTGATTGCTTGCTTTAAACAAAACTTAACCCAAATTTCAGCTATAATTTAACCCTTACTTTTCTTCTATAGCTGTTCATGCCTGAATTTTCTTTTTCTGATGCCCTCTTAAACTGGTTCGATCAACATGGTCGTCATGATTTGCCTTGGCAAGTCGCAGATGATCCATACAAAGTCTGGGTTTCTGAAATTATGTTACAGCAAACTCAGGTAAAAACAGTTCTTCAATATTTTGACCGCTTTATGGAGCGCTTCCCAACTGTAGAAGCTTTAGGCCATGCAACTTGGGATGAAGTAGCCCCTTATTGGGCAGGTCTTGGCTATTACGCTCGTGCACGCAATTTGCATAAAGCTGCTGGCCTTGTAGCACAGCAAGGTAAATTTCCAGAAACCTTAGAAGAATGGATTGCGCTACCTGGCATTGGTCGCTCGACCGCAGGCGCGCTTATGTCTTTAGGTTTACGTCAGTACGGCGTAATTATGGACGGCAACGTGAAGCGCGTTTTAGCTCGTTTCTTTGCCATTGAGGATGACTTAAGCAAGCCACAACACGAACGTGAAATGTGGAAACTCGCTGAAGAGCTATGCCCAACCCAACGCAACCATGATTACACACAAGCGATTATGGACTTGGGTGCAACCATCTGCACACCTAAAAAGCCTCTTTGTTTATATTGTCCAATGCAATCTCATTGTCAGGCTTATCAGCAAGGTTTAGAACAAGAATTACCTTTTAAAAAACCGAAAAAAACACCGCCTGTTAAAACGGCAGATGTTCTTATTATTCAGTGTGAAGATGAATGGTTCTGGCAGCAACGCCAAGCTCATGGACTATGGGGCGGTTTATTTTGTTTACCTATTTTAGAAAATGAAAATGAGCGTCTGAGCCTAAGCCAGCAATTTAAACTACAACCTCAAGCACAAACCTTTCAGATTAGTCATAGCTTCACCCACTTCACATGGTTACTTAATGCTCATGTGTTCCACGTGGAACCTGATCAAAAAGAACATCTGGCGATTGAACTTGAAGGCCAATGGCTAAGTCCGGAACAAGCTGTCGCTAAAGGTGTTCCAACCGCTATGAAAAAATTGATCTCGACAAGCCGTTCATGACATAGTGGGCAAAATAATTTTGATATGGCTATGACAGGGAGTATTTTGTGCGACGTTTAGTTTCCCATCTCTCACTTGGTTTTCTCATTATTCTCTTGGCAGCCTGTGCCAGTGCACCTAAAAAGCCTGCTCCGCTTTCACCAACTCAAGTCAGCAAACTCAAGAGTATGCAGCTTCCAAGTCGACTTCCCGTTCCGGTAAAAGGAGTCGATCGAGATGAGTTAAAAGACACATGGGGCACTGCTCGGAGTCAGGGTCGTAGCCACGAAGGAATTGATATTTTGGCTCCACGTGGAACCAAAGTGTACAGTACAACCGAAGGGCTAGTGGCAGATCTTCGTAATAATAACCTCGGTGGCAAAGTCATCTGGATTTTAGGCCCGGCAGGAACATGGCATTATTATGCTCATCTTGATGGACATAAACGTGGCTTAAACGTGGGTGACTATGTCAAAAAGGGCGATCTGATTGGCTATGTCGGCAATACGGGAAATGCACGTTATACTTCACCTCATCTTCATTATGGCCTTTACTTAGATGGTAAAGGTCGTGGTGCTGTTAATCCTTATTCATATTTACGCTAGGAACATTTTATGTCGGAAGCGCTGATCAATCGCTTAGTAGAGTTTGCCGAGTCTGGCAACCAGCAAAAGATCATTCTAAATGGCAATAGCTATCAAGGCTGGATCATGGAAATCAGCGATGATGCCCTACTGATCAGTACCGGTTTTTCAGATAAAGTCGGCAAAGATTTTTGGCTAAAGTTTGAAGACTTAACCCAAGCCGAACTATATTATTGGGATACTCGCCCAAATGAATGGGTACCATTCAAACTCTAAAATACCAAGATAAATATAAGGAGCATCATCATGAAAATTCAACGCTGCGGATGGTGTTCCAACGATCCACTCTATATTGCTTACCATGATGAAGAATGGGGCAAACCAGAACACGACGAAGCCCGATTATTTGAAATGCTCTGTCTTGAAGGCCAACAAGCTGGCTTATCGTGGATTACCGTACTCAAAAAAAGAGAAAGCTACCGCCAGCACTTTTTTAATCATTCTATTGCTGACATTGCCGCATTTACAGATGACTTTTTAGAAACAAAACTGTCCGATGCAGGCTTAATCCGTCACTTAGGCAAACTCAAAGCCATTCGCGATAATGCGATTGCATGGCAAGCCCTTAAAGCCCAAGTTGGTGATGTTTCTAAATGGCTTTGGCAGTTTGTAGATGCTACTCCTCAGCACAATGATGTTATAGATTATCGTAAGGCCCCTGCTCAAACTGAGCTCAGTGTAAAGCTATCTAAAACGCTTAAAAAAAATGGTTTCAAATTTGTTGGTCCAACCACCTGCTATGCGTTTATGCAGGCAGTGGGTATGGTCAATGATCATGAAAACGATTGTCAATTTAAAGCTTCATAACCCACCAGAACGGTTCAAATCCGCTTAAGGAGTTTCCGATGAGCAATAATACGATTCAGGCTTATGCAGCAATGCAGGCAGGTGAAAAACTGGTTCCTTACCAATTTGATGCAGGTGAATTACAACCACATCAGGTTGAAGTAAAAGTTGAATACTGTGGTTTGTGTCATTCCGATATTTCAGTTCTGAACAATGAGTGGCGCTCAACCGTCTACCCCGTAGTTGCAGGCCATGAAATTATTGGAAGAATTGTAGCTTTGGGTTCAGAAGCCAAAGGTTTACAAATTGGGCAACGTGTTGGTATTGGCTGGACTGCTGAAAGTTGCCAAGCGTGTGATGAATGTATTGGTGGTCAGCAAGTACTTTGTACGGGCGAAAATGTCGCAACAATCGTGGGTCATGCAGGTGGCTTTGCCGATAAAGTTCGTGCAGGTTGGCAATGGGCCATTCCCCTTCCAGATGATTTAGACGCTGAAAGTGCTGGGCCCCTACTTTGCGGCGGAATTACCGTTTTTGATCCACTCCTCAAACACAAGATTCAGGCAACCCATCATGTGGGTGTGATTGGTATTGGCGGTTTAGGTCATATAGCCATTAAGCTACTCAAAGCCTGGGGCTGTGAAATCACTGCTTTTAGTTCTAACCCAGATAAAACCGAAGAACTCAAAGCAATGGGAGCCGACCATGTAGTAAATAGTCGCGATACAGAAGCGGTAAAAGCTCAAAAAGGTAAATTTGATTTATTGCTGAGTACCGTAAATGTGACTTTAAATTGGCGAGCTTTTATTTCTACGCTAGCACCAAACGGTTCGTTGCACTTCTTAGGGCTGACTTTAGAACCTGTTCCTGTTTCTGTCGGCTCACTTATTGATGGTGCCAAATCAGTAACAGGCTCACCTACTGGTTCACCTGCTGCTCTACGCCAACTTTTAAAGTTTGCCGCACGCAAAAAAATTGCACCTCAAATTGAGCTATTTCCAATGTCACAGCTCAATGAAGCAATTGAACGTCTACACTCAGGTCAGGCACGCTATCGCATTGTGCTTAAGGCAGACTTTGCAGAATAAAACTAACTCACCGTTTTCATCTGTTGTCGCGACCAGTCTGCCAAGCTCATAATTGCTTGGCGGACATCGGCAGTTAACTCATGGCCTGCGTTTAAACGAATGAAATGTCGATAGCGTTCATCCTCACCAAAAACATGACCCGGTACCACCGTAATTCCCTGAGCTTGGGCAGTGTAATAGAGCGCTAAACTATCTACACTCTTAGGTAACTGTATCCATAATGCATATCCGCCTTCGGGCTGGCTCAATGCAATTGGTATACCTTCAAAAGCTTTTAAAATACAGCTACGGTATTCTTCGACTTGTCGCATCAAGTTGGGTCTTAACTGCTCTAAATGCTCTCGATAACCACGACTATAAATAAAATCAGCTAAACCTAACTGCAAGGGTGTATTCACGCCAATATTACTTACCAGCAGTTCAAGTTTTAAATGTTCTAGCTTTGTCGTTAAACAAAACCATCCTACTCGATACGCACTCGACAAAGACTTAGACACTGAACCACACCAAATGACATAACCTTCGCGGTCCCAATATCGAATGGGTAATGGCCGTTCACTACTGTAGCCACACTCACCAAAAATATCGTCTTCAATAATAAAACACTGATACTTTGCAGCTAATTCAGCAATCTTCTGTTTCTCTGCATTACTAAAACAATATCCCAATGGATTTTGATAATTGGCTGTCATTAAGCAAACTTTTGCTAAACCTTGCTGCATTAAGGATTCTAAGCGCTCAAGATCAATGCCACGATGATCTGCCGGAATCTCAACAATTTGTCGTTTTAAACTTGCTAATAACTGTAAATGACCATTGTAGGTGGGTGTAGGAATAAGAATACTATCGCCCACTTCAGTGAGTTTCTGAATTACTAAAGACAAAGCCGGCATACAGCCATTGGTAATAAAAATATCTTCTGGAGCGATATAAATACCATCTTCACGCCAATGATCAGATAGCGCTTTTCTTAATTGTTCATGGCCTTGTTTATTACAATAAAGAAAATCTTGAGGCTGACAATTTTTTAAAGCCCGTTGAATAGAACGACGTAAACCCTCTACAGGAATAAAGTGCGGCGTTAACTGAATCGATCCTAAAGGTACAAGATGGCTTTGTAAGGCAGCTTCCTGAATTTGGTTATGCAATTCCAGATTTGAGACATGCCGAGGTAAAGATAAGAAATCCGGACTATCCGGAATAGGGCTAGATGGGGTGCGAGCAACCACAAAATAACCTGACTTCGGCTTTACATAAATAAGCCCCCTCGCCTCAAGCAATTCATAGCAACTTTTTGCGGTACTTAAGCTAATACCATGTTGACGGGCAAAATCTCGTAAGGAAATAAGCTTCTGATGAGGTTTCAGTTCATCTTGATAAATACGGTGTGCTAATTGGTTAGCAAGAACCTGATATTGGAAAGTCATTCTGTGCTGCTTTTTTAAAAATTTCTGTATCTGTACTGGTTTATAGAACACCTTTAGGCTATGGAAATCAACTCAAAGAGTAGCAATCTAATGAAATTAAAAGCTATATTGTTATTTACTATTGTTTTAGCAGGTTGCCAACCACAGCCCAAAAATGAGCAGCACAGACACACGATTTGCCAAAGTTTGATTGAAGGTTATTTAAAAATGACCAACCAACAAGACTACAAAATGGAACAGCGAACTGATGACGAGACCAGTGCGATTTCTCATTATCAATATAAACGAAATAGCTCAAATGAAGTTGTCATGGTGAATTCAGTTTATTCAAACTTATATTTTAGCTGCCGAGACCAGCAAAAAAGCTATTTTCTTTTCCAACATTCAGCAGAAGGACAAACAATTCCCATTTTAGAAGTTCATTTTCCAAGTGATATCTATGGAACTTTTAGAGACAGGTTTTAAAATCATCTTTTAACTGTTCTGCCAAAAACTCAATAAATAAGCGTATTCGTTTTGGTAGATGCTCTTGTTGATAATACACAGCATGGATGCTTTGATATTGATGTTCAATTTGATCTTCAAATAATGCAATCAATCTCCCTTCTTCCATATCTTTCCAAATTTCAAATTCAGATAGCCGTGCAATACCATGTCCTCTAATCGTCAGCTGGCGCACAGTCTCACCACTAGAAGCTTTAATGTTTGCTTGTGCGAAAAAATATTCGTCACCGATTTTAATTGGCCAGCTATTGATATATGTCGGTCTGGTAAAACCAATCAAATCATGCTGCTTAAGTTCTTCAGGTTGTGTTGGTGTTCCCTTAAGAGCTAGATAGTCAGGACTTGCCACAATATATAAACGGCTCTTACATACCAATTTGGCGTGCAGACTAGAGTCATTAAGCTCCCCAAATCGAAATGCGACATCGGTTTTATGCTGAAGTAAGTCAATCACCTGATCATTACTATTTAACTCGATTTCAATATCGGGGTAATACTCACGGAACTTATGCATTAATGGTGCAATCACGTGCAAAACAAACGGTGTGGCAGAATCAACCCGAATAAGACCGGCAGTACCTTGATCAGACTTTTGTAGTTCTTCTTCGGCCGCATTCAGTTCATTTAAAATTTTTCGAGCCTTCGTAAGGAACTGTTGCCCTTCTTGAGTGAGTTTCAGTTTACGCGTTGTTCTCTCTATCAAAGTCACATCTAACTTCGCTTCCAAACGTGTAAGAGATCGACTCACCCCTGAAGGTGTTTGCTTTAAATGTTCTGCTGCCGCCACAAATGAACCTGTATCAACAATTGTGATAAAGGCAATAAGTTCTTCAATTGTTGATTTCATGGTTTATTCTATTATTGACTAAACTTCAAAGATATTTTGCTTATTCATCTATTTTTTCGCAACAATAAAAAAAGCAAAATGCACCTCAAGTTAAACAATTATTTAATTTCAGGTGAATACATGAATATCCCACGTTTTGGTCTAGGAACTTTCCGCCTTAAAGAACAAGCTGTGATTGATTCTGTTAAAAATGCGCTAGATGTCGGTTATCGTGCAATTGATACTGCTCAAATTTATGAAAATGAAGCAGCAATTGGTCAAGCGATTGCTGAAAGTGGCGTATCACGTCAGGACTTATTTTTAACTACAAAAATCTGGGTAGATAATTTTGCCCAAGAGAAGTTTATTCCAAGCTTAAAAGAGAGCTTACAAAAGCTTCGTACTGAACATGTCGATTTAACTTTGATTCACTGGCCAGCACCGGACTTAGGTGTTTCGATTCCTGAAATCATGCAGCTTTTACTTGAAGCAAAACAACAAGGCTTAACCAAACAAATTGGTATTTCGAACTTCAATATTGCACTTACCCAACAAGCAATTGACACAATTGGTGTAGAGCATATTGCAACGAACCAGATTGAGCTGAGTCCTTATCTTCAAAACCATAAACTTGTAAATTTCTTACAAGAGAAGAATATTGATGTCACTTCATACATGACGCTTGCATATGGCAAAGTGCTTCACGATCCTGTTTTAGCTGAAATTGCGGCAGCAAATAAAGCGTCAACAGCACAAATTGCACTGGCATGGGCATTGCAACGTGGTTTTGCAGTTATTCCATCTTCGACTAAACGTGAAAACCTGATTAGCAACTTAAAAGCACAGGATATCGAGTTAACTTCAGCTGAAATGCAAATGATTGCTGAGCTCGACCGTAATGGCCGTGAAGTTAGCCCAGAGCCATGGGCACCTGTTTGGGACTAAACTCATGAACACTCAATCAAATACGGCGTTCTCGTTATTGGCCTTGGCAATTGGTGCCTTTGCCATTGGTACCACGGAATTTTCTCCAATGGGATTGCTACCGAATATCGCTCATGATTTAGGTATTTCAATTCCAACAGCCGGAATGTTAATTACAGGCTATGCACTTGGTGTAATGCTCGGTGCCCCCTTCATGACCCTATGGTTTGGTGGTTTTGCACGACGTAATGCGCTTATTTTTTTGATGGCGATCTTTACGGTGGGTAACCTGATTGCAGCGTTTTCACCAAGCTATATGAGCTTATTAGGTGCACGTCTCATTACAAGCCTGAACCACGGTGCCTTTTTCGGGATTGGCTCTGTTGTGGCAGCGAGTATTGTACCTGCGCACAAACAAGCCAGTGCTGTAGCAACCATGTTTATGGGTTTAACCATTGCCAATATTGGTGGTGTACCTTTGGCAACATGGGTTGGGCAAAATATTGGCTGGCGTATGTCTTTCCTTGCAATCTCCGTGCTCGGCGTTATTACTATGCTCGCTTTATGGAAAGCACTACCGCAAGGTATGGTTGCCCAAAAACCTAATGTAAAGGCCGAGTTGAAGGTATTAACGCGTACTCCTGTGGTGCTTGCATTACTCACCACCGTACTTGGTGCAGGAGCAATGTTTACGCTCTATACCTATATTGCGCCAAGTTTGACTGAGTTTACCCATGCTTCACCGACCTTCATTACGTTCATGTTGGTGTTGATTGGTGTCGGTTTCTCAATTGGTAACCATTTAGGTGGTCGTTTTGCAGACTTATCTATCAACAAAACTCTGATTGGTTTCTTGGTGCTGTTGATCGTGATGATGGTGACTTTCCCAATTCTTGCCCAAAGCCAGATTGGAGCAGCCATTGCGTTGGTGATTTGGGGTGCAGCAACCTTTGCTTTAGTACCACCCTTACAAATGCGTGTCATGTCAGTGGCTCACGAAGCTCCAGGGCTTGCCTCTTCAGTAAATATCGGTGCGTTTAACCTAGGTAATGCAGTCGGTGCCGCAGCAGGTGCGTTAGTACTCGATTTAGGTTGGGGTTATAGCGCAGTATCATTTGCTGGTGCATTATTGGCGGGGTTAGGTTTGTTATTGGTTCTATTCCAAATCAAACGTGAAAGCAGCCCGACACAAGCTTTGCAACAGTGTTCAGATTAATAAAAAAAGCGCCTGAGATCAGGCGCTTTTTTTCACTTACTTATTTTAAAATATCGGGTAATTTAGGTTGCTCATAAATCGGGTTCATTACTTCCCGCTTCATTTTAAGCAGCATCTGATACGGTTGCTGCTGAACAAACATATTTACGAAGCTTAAAGGAATTGAACCAGCTGGGTCAGCGTAGCCACTGGTGGTTACTTTAACTTTGTTATTCGCTAATTTCTGGAACGTCCATTCACCTTCATAACGGGTTAAACGAACCACATCGGGTTGAGTCGGATAATTACTATTAATCGCTGTGTTCTTAATCGTAATAACACCATTAGCGGCTTTACTCATTTTTCCTTTAACAACTACATCGCGATCTTTTAGGGGAAAAGGAAAATCTAATACCATATATAAAGTAAATTCACCCTTCTTCTCATCTTGAGAGAGCATTTCAACTTTACCCATATAAGGAACCCATTGCGCTGCGCGATTTACATCTAAAATTACTGCAACAGCACGCTCAATGGGTACATCAAAGGTTGTTTCAGCTTTGTATTGAAAGACTGGATTATCGGCCTTTTGATAGGTCCAGACTTTAATATGATTACGGTCAAGGCTGAGTTTCGCCTTGTCTGTAGAGGCAGCCCCTGCACAGAGGCTGCTTAAGCAAAGAAGAGTGGTCAAAGCAATTTGTTTTTTATTCATGTTCTGCTCTATCTTGTTTTTCTCGCCACATATAGGACGTGTACAGATGGTTTACACCTGTACGTCGTTCAACCCTAACACATCTTTCATGTCGTATTTGTGCGCTTCACGACCTACAACCCATGCAGCAGCTCGTACTGCACCAGCAGCAAAGTTCATACGGTTAGTGGCTTTATGAGTCACTTCAACGCGCTCACCCTCACCAATAAACATGACAGTATGTTCACCAACAATATCGCCACCACGGATGGTCTCAAAACCAATGGTTTGGCGATCACGTGGACCGGTATGCCCTTCACGACCATAAACAGCAACTTCTTTTAAGTTACGGCCTAAAGTATCAGCAATCGCCTCACCCATCATGAGTGCTGTACCAGATGGTGCATCTACTTTATGACGGTGATGAGCCTCAATCACTTCAATATCTACTGTATCGCCAAATACTTTTGCTGCAAGCTCAAGTAACTTGATTGATACATTTACGCCAACAGAATAGTTTGCCGCATATACAACAGGTATGTGTTTTGCCGTTTCATCAAGCTCAGCTTTTTGTTCATCGGACATACCTGTTGTTCCAATCACTATAGCTACCCCAGCTTCACGACATAACTTTAGATGCTCAGATGTCGCAGCAGGAGTCGAAAAGTCAATTACAACGTCACAGTCTTTAAGAACCTCAGCCAAGCTTCCGGTAAGCTTTACTCCAATTGAACCAATTCCTGCAAGTTCACCAGCATCAGCACCGATTAAAGTACTTTCTGGGCGTACAACAGCAGCTCCCAATTGATAACCTGCTTGTTGAACTGCCTGAATAAGTATACGACCCATACGGCCGCCTGCACCCAAAATACCAATGCGTGGAGCTGCTGACATAATCCTTCCCAATCTTGTGTTTTACGTAATTGGCTTACTATATCAAAACTCTTTGCTCACAATAAAAAGTAAAAAATATTTTTTAAGATGAACCGAAATTTAAACAGTTTTCACAAAAGTTAAAGAATTGATCTGCACACTACTGAGCCACGAATGAAAAAAAGATGACTATAAGGAGTTCAGCATGCATTCGAAAATTATGGGCTTAATAGCCGTTATGGGGATGATGAGTTCAATGGCATTTGCAGAGCCTGCAATCCAACCTGGGGACACACTAGAAAGCTTATCTAAAGCACGCATTACCACAAATGTAAATTCTCAGGCAGCAACACCTACACCTCAAACAAGTGTGGCAAGCAATACTAATGCTGAAGTTAAAGTCGAGGATATCGACCCGATCATTGAAGAAAAAACCGCAGAAGTAGAAGCAGTAAAAGTAGCTGTACAACCAGTGACTCAAGCTACTGTCGAGGCTGTAGTAACTCCAGTTGCATCAAACGAACTTATTGTAAGTGTTGACGATATTGATGTCGCTCATCCTACAGAGTAATCGCTAGTCATTTTCTTTTAAGCAGAATAACAATAATAAGATAAATCAGCGCAATAAAAAGGCGGATATTTTTGAATATCCGCCTTCTTTTTAATTTCTGATCTAATCAATCATTAATCGAATAAGCGATCAAAGAATGATTTTTTCTTTGGTGAAGAGGCACTGTCTTCGCCATCAAAAGATGCTTGTAATTCTTTAAGCAATTCACGTTGACGAGAGGTTAAGTTGACTGGTGTTTCCACCACGATACGGCAAAGTAAATCACCCACCATACTGCTACGTACAGGGCGCACACCTTTACCACGTAAACGGAATAATTTACCTGTTTGAGTTCCCTCAGGAATCTTCAAGCTAACTCGGCCTTCCAAAGTCGGAATTTCAATTTCTTTACCAAGTGCAGCATCCGCAATGCTTACTGGTACGTCCATATATAAATCGGCACCATCACGTTGGAAAATTTCGTGTTCACGAACAACCACTTCAACGTATAAGTCACCAGCTTGGCCATCACGGATCGCCTCGCCTTTACCACTTAAACGAACGCGGTCACCGTTGTCGACACCCGCTGGAATAGTGACTTCTAATGTTTGCTGACGATCTGCTACACCTGAACCATGACATGCATGGCATGGGTTCTTAATAATTTTGCCTTGGCCACGACATGTGCCACAAGTTTGTTGTACAGAGAAGAAACCTTGCTGCATACGCACTTGTCCTGAACCATGACAAGTTTTACAAGTTTCCACATCTTTTGGATTTTTAGAGCCTTTACCATCACACACGTCACATGGTGCCGGAGCAGTAAAGGTAATTGTTTTCTTAACCCCTTTTACAGCTTCCTCAAGGGTAAGTTCCATTACATAGCGTAAATCTGAACCGCGACGTTGGCGTTGCTGACGTCCACCGCCACCAAACGCTCCACCAAAGATATCACCGAACTGGCTAAAAATATCTTCTGCACTGAAACCGCCAAAGCCACCACCAGCGCCACCAAAGCCGCCTTCAAACGCATTATGTCCCATACGGTCATACATGCTGCGTTTTTCGCTGTCCGATAAAATCTCATAAGCTTCTGAAGCTTCTTTAAATTTTTCTTCAGCCTCGGCATTGTCAGGGTTTCTGTCAGGATGATATTTCATCGCCAATTTACGATAGGCTTTTTTGATCTCATCATCACTTGCGGTTTTTGAAACGCCTAAAACCTCATAATAATCACGTTTAGCCATGTTTGGCGGTGCTCCTCACGGAAATTTTATCAATACTCTATTGCCGACTAAATGGGGGGCTTTAGCCGAATTTACAAGGGGAAAACTTTCAAAAAACAGATATATTAAAAAACTGCCTTATTTTTTAAATATTTAGACAAGCCTTTTAACCATGCATTTAATAAAAATAACCAAGCAATAGCGCTAAAAACAACACCAGCAACTGTTGATGCCGTTACCCAAAGGTTACTGTTCCATGCAAAAAAGAAAAGAGGAATAAACCAAACAACAGCAAAAACTGACATGAAGAGGAATAGAATACCATTGCGCATAATCCAGAGCGCATGAGCATGAATCCAAACTTCCGCATCATCCACAACAGCTACTTTACGAGCGACCAGATAAGCAAAGGCCGCAAAAATAACCGTAAACAATGCAAGAAACATGAACGCATAAGAAATCACAATATAACGGCGATGCTGTTCGATATGGTCTTGCCCCATCTGTATTTCACCTCAATTCACTGCACTGTGCCTATTTTTTATGCAGTGAAATAATCCTGTATTTTTTGTGTAAAGACAGGTGCTACTATATTGGAGTTTTCAATATTTCGCACCTTTATTCACAAAAAATTTATGTATTTTATGCTGTTTTTTTCACCTTAAACCACGCAGCATACAATGCAGGCAGGAAAAATAATGTCAGCAAGGTGGCTACAATCAGTCCACCCATAATTGCAACGGCCATTGGACCGAAGAAAATACTTCGTGAAAGTGGGATCATTGCTAATACCGCTGCCAAGGCTGTCAGAATAATTGGACGGAAACGGCGTACCGTTGCGTCAATAATCGCTTCCCATGTTGGATGCCCTGCTTGCCGGTCTTGTTCAATCTGATCAATCAAAATGAGCGAGTTACGCATAATCATTCCGGATAAAGCAATGGTTCCCAGCATAGCCACAAAACCAAATGGCTTATTAAATAAAAGTAAGAACAGAACTACTCCTATTAAGCCTAATGGTGCAGTCAAAAATACAATAGTTGCTCTCGATAGACTCTTAAGCTGAATCATGAGTAATGTCATGACCACTGCCAAAAATAGTGGCATACCAGCATTGACCGAACTTTGTCCTCGTGCTGACTCTTCGACAGTTCCCCCCACTTCAATGAGGTAACCACTTGGTAACTCAGCACGTAACTTATCCATTGATTCGGCTAACTCGCCAACAACAGTCGCTGGCTGTAATTTGGTACGAATATCTGCACGTACGGTAATTGTTGGTAAGCGGTTACGATGCCAGATCAGGCCATCTTCAAATTTATATTCAATTTTAGCAATCTGAGCTAAAGGCACTGTCGTACCATTTGCGGTTGGGACTGCTAAACTTGCAAGAGAAGCGACTTCAACACGCTCAGCTTGATCACCACGTAAACGGATTTCGATCAGCTCACGCTTTTCACGATACTGTTCAATCGCACTACCTGTAATTGAAGCATTCAGGAAGTTTGCCAAATCCACACTTGAGACACCCATTTGTCGAGCACGATCTTGATCAATCTGAATCGCAATGATTTTGCTCGGCTCACCCCAGTCCAAATGTACATTGGTAGTATTTGGGTTTTCACCAATCACCTTCGCAACCTGCTGTGCTTCTTTACGTACCAGATTGAGATCTTCACCTGACACACGATACTGCAATGGATAACCTACAGGCGGACCATTTTCCAGTAATGACACACGGGTACGAACTTGTGGGAGCAACTGTTTAATTTGAGTTTCTAGCGAGCGACGAATTTCATCACGGTCATCAAGTGAGGTCGCTAAAACAACAAACTGTGCAAAGCTCGCTTGTGGTAATTGCTGGTCTAACGGTAAATAAAAACGTGGTGAGCCTGTACCCACATAGGCCACATAGTTATCAATACCTTTTTGTTTAGACAGGAACTGTTCAACCTTTTTCACCGCTTGTTCTGTAGCAGTTAAAGAAGCGCCTTCTTCAAGTTTTAGATCAACTAAAATTTCGGTACGGTTTGATGGCGGGAAAAACTGCTGAGGAACCATTTTAAACATCAGTACAGACAGCACGAAAATCCCGACCGTCGTTGCAATTACAGTCTTACGATAGGTCACACAAAACTCAACCATTTTCCTAAAACGTAAATAGAAATTAGATTGATAAGGATCGTAATGATGGTCCTGTGAAATCTCGATCGTTTGTGATTGTGGTTTTTTCGTTAATCTTGCCCATAAACGAACATACCAAGGTGCTTGATGACCAGTCTTGGTAAAATCAGGCAGTAGTTTTTCACCCAAATAAGGCACAAATAAAACTGCAGCAACCCAAGACACCAATAAGGCAATCGTCACCACCTGAAAGATTGAACGTGTATATTCACCCGTACTGGACTGTGCCGTAGCGATAGGTAAAAAACCTGCCGCGGTAATCAATGTTCCTGTCAGCATTGGAAAGGCCGTTGTTTTCCATGCAAATCCAGCAGCCTTAATTCGGCTATAGCCCTGTTCCATCTTAATTGCCATCATCTCGACTGCAATAATGGCGTCATCAACCAGTAGACCTAAAGCTAGAATCAGAGCACCGAGAGAAATTTTATGTAACCCGACATCGAATACATTCATGCCGGCAAAAGTCATTGCTAAAACCAAAGGAATGGAAAAAGCGACTACCAATCCGGTACGGAAACCTAAAGAGAAAAAGCTTACTAACAAGACAATAATGATTGCTTCAGCGAGTACTTTTACAAATTCATGAATACTACGTTGTACTGCTACAGGTTGATCAGATACCTTCTGTAGTTTCATGCCTAAAGGTAAGGTTTTTTGGAGCTGGGCAAATTCGGACTCTAGATTTTTGCCCAAGGCAATAATATCCCCGCCTTTACGCATAGACACGGCGAGACCAATACCATTTTCCCCCATAAAACGCATACGTGGCTGAGCCGGTTGACTAAAACCACGGTAGACATCAGCAACATCACCAAGCTGGATGGTTTTATTGCCGACTAATAAAGGAATTTTTTTAATTTCATCAACGCTGTTTAAATGCCCACTTACACGTATTTGAATACGGTCTGTACCGGTTTCAAAGAAACCTGCGCTTGCCATACTATTTTGCTTTTGTAAGGCTTCTTGAATTGCAGAAAGAGGAATACCGAGTTGGACTGCTTTTGTATTTGAAATCTCAATCCAGATTTTTTGATCTTGTAAGCCAATCAATTCAACTTTACTAACATCCTTGACTCTTTGTAGTTGTAATTGCAAACGATCTGCATATTCTTTGAGAAGTGCATAGTCAAAGTCTTTGCCTGTCAGTACATAAATATTACCGAAAGTATCCCCGAACTCATCATTGAAAAAAGGACCCTGTACACCACTTGGCAGTTCAGTACGAATGTCATTGACCTTTTTACGGACGTTGTACCAAACATCAGGAATTTGTGCAGAAGTGAGCGAGTCCTTAGCAACAAATGTAACCATCGACTCACCTGGACGGGAGTAAGCCATAATCTTTTCATACTGCCCAGTTGTCATCAGTTCCTTTTCAATACGATCAGTCACTAACGTTGAAACTTCTTTGGCAGTTGCTCCAGGCCAGAATGTTTTGACAACCATCACTTTAAAGGTAAATGGCGGATCTTCACTTTGAGATAATTTGGAATAGGAAATTGCACCGATAATGGCAAGCAACAACATAAAATAAAGGACGATACCTTTATTGTTCAGTGCCCATTCCGAGAGATTGAATTTCATGGCTTTGTTGCCCCCTGAATTTTCACCGCGCGGTTTTCACGGTCAATCGGATGGATCTTCTGCTTATCACGTAGTAAATGAACACCACCAATCACAACCCAATCATTTGGTGTCAACCCCGTTAATACAGGCACACTATCTCGGCCATAAGCTCCCACTGTTACAGGTACTTTGCGTAAAGTTTGATTTGCATTTACGACCCATACATAGGGCTGATTATCTGTGGCAGAAACACTCGAAAGTGGCACACTCATCACATTGGTTTGAGTCGAGCTAAAAAATACCCGAGCACTTTGTCCAAGCTGAATAGCAGATTGGCCTTCTTTGAGTGCTACTTTGACTGTAAAAGTACGAGACTGGTCAGCCGCTGGAGAAACTTCACGTACATATCCGGCAAATTTTTCATTCGGTTTAGACCACAAGGTAATCCAAGCTGCTTGACCAACCTTGATCTCGGTAACTGCTTGTTCTGGTACGCCTATAACCACTTCACGTTCGCCATCAATAGCCAATTGATAAGCTGCTTGTCCAGCTGAAACGACTTGTCCAATTTCAATATTACGCGCGGTAATTACCCCGTTTTTATTAGAAATAAGTTGGTTATAACCAGTTTGATTTGCAGAAACTTCATAGTTAGAGCGGGCTTGTTGTAACGCTGCTTGCGCTGCGTCGTATTGATTTTTTACCGTATCAAATTGTGAACGGCTAACAGCATTTACAGGTAATAATTGTTGGAAACGTTTAAGTTCATCTGATGCTGTTTTCGCTGCTGCCTGTGCATTTTGTAATTGAGCTTTGGCCGCATTTAATTGTAACTGTGCATCTGCTACATCGAGTTTCGCTAATACTTGTCCAACTTTAACTCGGTCACCTACATCGACATAGCGAGCCGTAACTTGTCCACCTACTCGAAATGCCAAGGCAGTTTGTTGTCGAGCCTGTACATCTCCTGCATAGCTTTTTAATTCGTTTAGTGTGGTCGAAGGCTGCGTTACCATCACGTAGGGTATTTCTTCTGTTTTGGGTGCCTCTTTACTACACCCCATTAATGTGACCGTGCAAACAATCACCATACTCATGATGAGAGGTTTTAACAGATTCATATCTTATCGCTCTTATTCAAACTGATTTTTTAAGGCACAATATGCTTGCATCATAGTTTGTTTGTTTTTTAATTAATATACCCATGGGTACATTAATTAAAAAAAACTTATAAATATTTATTTTTTTAATCTTTTATTAGAGGGTTTTGTGCAAACAGTTAATCAAAGTGGTCGCCCCAAAGATCTAGAAAAGCGTGCTCGTATCCTACAAGCTGCTAAAGCTATTTTTTTAAAATCTGGTTATCACGGTACCAGCATGAACCAGATTGCGCAGGAAGCAGGCGTTACCAAACTTACGGTTTATAACCACTTTCAAGATAAAGCCAATCTATTTATCTGTGCGATTACGGAAACATGTGAAGAGACACTCGGCACTAAACAATTTGAATTAGATGCTTCCGTAGACTTTTATCAAGCACTTTTTAGTGTGTGTTCACGCGCCTTACAAATTATTTATTCACCTGAGGCACTAAAACTTGAACATGTATTATTTGAACTCGCAGCGGAACAAAGCCCATTAGCTGAACAATTTTTTACGGCATCTCATACTCGCCTGCAAAATGAGTTAGCTGCGTTCTTCCAAAAGGCAGCCGAATTAGGCTTTATTCAATCCGATGATCCGATTTATCAAACAGAACTTCTTTTAACTTTATTGCTTGGTGTACGCCACCATAAGGTTTTACTTGGAATTATTACTGTACCCAATGCTCAAGAACTAAATCAGATTATTCGAGATGCTCTTGACTTATTTTTCCTCAAATATCGGAATTAAACCAAAGTCCGATTGCCAAAATTTGCATCAGGTGCATGCCATCTTTTGAAGCGTTATAAGCGATTTAAATGTTATTTTTTAAGCAAAAATTCACATTTTCTTACGCTCAAAGCTTGGAATGTTCGTTAATCGCGCTATATTCGATAAGAATAAGAACAGGAGAAAATAGCATGGTTCAGCAAATCAATGCGCCACTGCGTGAGGATGTCCGCTTACTTGGCAATTTGTTAGGTGAAACCCTAAAACAACATGCAGGACAAGAACTGTTTAATCAGATCGAGCAAATCCGTGCTCTTGCCAAAGGTGCACGTGATGGTCAAGCTGAAGCCGAAAAGCAATTAGAACAATTATTTTTAGAACTGCCCGATGAAGAGCTATTACCTCTTACCCGCGCTTTCTCTCATTTTCTGAATTTTGCCAATATTGCCGAGCAATATCATGTGGTACGTAGCCGCAGACAGGCAGAGTTTGATTCGGAGGCTAATTCTCCAAATCCACTTGTTCACTTATTTCAAAAGTTTAAAGATAAAAGTATTTCGACAGAAAAACTATTCCAGCAAATTTGTGATCTTAAGATCGAATTGGTACTTACAGCACACCCAACCGAAGTAAGCCGTCGTACCCTCATTCAAAAATATGACGATATTAATGCTTGTCTTTCACAACTCGATCAGCAAAAACTTACTCCACGCGAACGTCAAAATGCGCTTGCCAACTTAAAACAACAAATTAGTTCAGCTTGGCAGACAGATGAAATCAGACAGCACCGCCCGACTCCTGTCGATGAAGCAAAATGGGGCTTTGCAACCATTGAGCAAACGCTTTGGAATGCCGTACCTAAGTTTATTCGTGAATTAAATGAGTTAGTTCAAGACAATTGCCAACAAAACTTACCACTCAATATTGCACCAGTCCGCTTCGCATCTTGGATGGGCGGCGACCGTGATGGTAACCCGAACGTTACTCATCAAATCACTCAAGAAGTATTATGGTTATCACGCTGGCAAGCTGCCGACCTTTACCTAAGAGATATTGAGAATTTACGTTGGGAGCTTTCAATTCAGGCTTGTTCTGAAGAGATGATCCAAGCGATTGGTAGTCCACACCCAGAACCTTATCGCGAGTATTTACGTGCAACACGAGAGCGTTTAAAAGCAACTCGTCATTGGTTAGCTCAGCGCCTACAAGGTTTAGAAGCAGACGATAGCAATGTCATTAAAAGTAAAGATGAGCTATTACAACCATTATTGCTGTGCTATCGCTCTTTAATTGATAGTAATCTGCCTGAAATCGCAAATGGTCAACTTCTCGACTTTATCTACCGTGTGAACTGTTTTGGTATTGAACTACTTAAACTTGATATTCGCCAAGAATCAGGCCGTCATCGCCAAGCCATTTCAGCCATTACCGAATACTTAGGTTTGGGTAATTTTGAGTCATGGACTGAACAAGCCCGTCAAAACTTCCTGATTCAGGAGCTCCAAAGCAAACGTCCGTTGCTACCGAAATATATTAATGAGCCTGAAGGTAGTTTGATTGGTCACCCAGATGTACAGGAAGTATTTGCAACTATGCGTACTTTGGCAGACCAACCACCAGAGTCGTTAGGAGCTTATATTATTTCGATGGCTGAATATCCGAGTGATGTTTTAGCTGTATTGTTATTGCAAAAAGAAGCAGGTATTCAGCACCCTTTACGTGTGGTGCCTCTATTTGAAACTTTAAAAGATTTAGATGGCGCTGCAACTACCATGAATACGCTGTTCAATATGCATTGGTATAAGCAGCACATTCAGGGCAAACACGAAGTTATGATCGGTTACTCTGACTCTGCAAAAGATGCTGGCTTCATGTCTGCTAACTGGGCCCAATACCGTGCTCAAGAAGAGTTGACTGCAATTGCTCGTAAACACGGCGTACAGTTGACTCTGTTCCACGGTCGTGGCGGCTCAATTAGCCGTGGTGGTGCTCCAACCCAACAGGCACTCTTTTCGCAACCACCGGGTTCGATCTCTGGTGCAATTCGTGTGACAGAACAAGGTGAAATGATCCGCTTCAAATTCGGTCTAGAAGGTATTGCCATGCAAAACCTTGAAATCTATACCGCAGCAACGCTTGAAGCGACATTGTTACCGCCGCCAGAACCTAAAGTCGAATGGCGTGAACTCATGAACCGTATGACAGATCATTCCGTGAAGGTTTATCGTCAAACAGTGCGTGAAAACCCACATTTTGTGAAGTATTTACGTACCGTCACGCCTGAGCTTGAGTTACAAATGTTGCCACTAGGCTCGCGTCCGGCAAAACGTAAAGTGAGTGGTGGCATCGAATCTTTACGTGCTATTCCATGGGTATTTGCTTGGACACAAATCCGCTTGATGTTGCCTGCATGGTTAGGTACAGGCGCAGCCATTAATGAAGTGATTGCCGATCAGCAAAAAGCAACGCTTGATGAAATGCTTCAGCAATGGCCTTATTTCCAAACGCTCATTGATATGTTGGAAATGGTATTGTCTAAAGCCGATGCCAACATTGCACTCTACTACGAGTCTCATTTAACTGAAGATGAAGATTTAAAAGTGCTCGGTAACCAATTACGTCAGCGCTTAAAAGATGCTGTTGAAACGTTACTTAAATTAAAAGATGAATCAAAGCTTCTTAGCAATAACGAGGTTCTGGATCAATCTATGCAGGTCCGTAAACCATATTTACTTCCTTTGCATCTTTTACAAGCTGAACTCATGAAACGCCGCCGTGATTATCTCGCGGAGCGTCAGGCAGAACATACCCCTGTTGACCATGCACTGATGGTGAGTATTGCAGGTATTGCTGCTGGTTTACGTAATACGGGCTAAGCTGTTTTTACCAATTGTTTGACAAAGCAGTACATCGGTGATGTGCTGCTTTTTACTTGCAAAGTTCCCCATTTTTTATAAATTTTCCACGATTTTTTATTTTTTTAAATATTTTTTAAAAATCATAAAATTAATTTTTATAATAAAAAAATAACTAATTCCTTATATTTAGAATTCTTTAAATTATACCAATCGTTAAAAAATAATTACTTTTCACTCACATACTGCTCTCTAGAGATTAAATGCATTCCCAAGAAAGAGTATCATTGCACCAATTAAAGAATAACGAGCTCATTTTATGTCCAACTGGTTTCCAAAATGGCAGCCTTACCAAGGTGATGTTGACCATCGACCGGTCTCTACCAATGAATATCTCCCCCCAGTTCAAAGTGCCATTTTAGGCATCCAACATGCATTTGCCATGTTCGGAGCCACCGTTTTAGCACCATTACTCATGGGCTTTAATCCTAACCTTGCTATTTTAATGTCTGGTATCTGTACCATCCTGTTCTTCTTAATTACAGGTGGACGTGTTCCAAGTTATTTAGGATCAAGTTTTGCCTTTATTGGTGTTGTTGCAGCAGCTACGGGACATATCACAGGTTCAGGGGCCAATCCAAATCTTTCAATTGCGTTAGGCGGAATCGTAGCCTGCGGTATCTTTTACGCACTCATCGGTTTTATTGTGATGCTTACTGGTACACGCTGGATTGAAAAACTTATGCCACCTGTGGTGACTGGCGCAATCGTGATGATTATTGGTCTAAACCTTGCGCCTGTCACCATTAAAGGTGTTGCAGGCCAACCCTTTGAAATGTGGATGGCTTTAATTACCGTACTTTGTATGGGCAGTATTGCGGTCTTTACGCGTGGTTTATTACAACGTTTACTTCTATTAGTTGGTTTGATTTTGGCTTATGCAATTTATGCCATTACGACTAATGGGTTAGGTTTAGGTAAACCAATCGATTTTAGCCAGATCTCACAAGCTGCATGGTTCGGTATTCCAAGCTTTTCACATCCTAATTTTGATACCAAGGCTATTTTAATTATTGCACCAGTTGCACTGATTTTAGTGGCAGAAAACTTAGGCCATATCAAAGCAGTAGGCGCTATGACAGGTGAAAACCTGACGCCACAATTAGGCAAAGCATTTGTTGCAGATGGTTTAGCGACTACACTTTCTGGTAGTGTTGGCGCACCTGGCATGACCACTTACGGTGAAAACATTGGTGTGATGGCGGTTACTCGTGTGTACTCAACGATTGTATTTGTGATTGCAGGTATCTTCGCTATTTTCTTAGGGCTATCCCCAAAATTTGGTGCTGTCATTAGCACTATTCCAAGTGCAGTCCTCACAGGTGCATCTATTGTGGTATTTGGTTTAATTACTATTGCTGGTGCAAAAATCTGGATCGAAAACAAAGTTGATTTTTCTAACAATAAAAACCTGATTGTTGCTTCTGTGACGATTATTTTAGGTGCTGGTAACTTTGAATTATTGTTCGGTAATTTCAATTTAGGCGGTATCGGTACCGCAACTTTTGCAGCCATTATTTTAAACTGGTTGTTTAGTTTAAAAGATAAAACTTAAATTCAAAAAGGCAGCGTAAGCTGCCTTTTTTCATTCCGATTTAGTATGATGAATTTTTGCGTTTCAATACGTTCCTATCATGCGTTTTGATTTTTTTGATTTACAGCTAGTTCTTCATATTGTCTCGACTGGTAGTCTAACCAAAGGTGCTGACCGTTCTGCAATTTCACTTCAAGCAGCGAGTGAGCGTATAAAAAAACTCGAACAGTATTTTGAAACACCCTTATTTATTCGCCAAACCACAGGCGTAGAACTCACCACAGCTGGACATGCATTTGTAGAGCATGCTCGTCAGCTTTTAGCTCAAAAAGATCAACTCGAACAAGAAATGCAGCGCTTTAAGTCTTCTACAACTCAAGCATTAACACTTTGGTGTAACTCTTCTGCTCAAAGCGAATATTTGCCTCCTTTATTACCGCAATATCTGGTGCTTCATCCCGAAATGAGTATCGATTTGCACGAAGCAGAAAGTTCAGAAATTGTAGATGCATTAACCCAAGGAATTGCGAGCCTTGGTTTGGTCTCAAGCTTTTTTGATACTCGACATTTGCAAACGAAAGAATTTGCAAGTGATCCTTTAGTTTTGATTTGTCCTGCTACACATGAGTTAGCTCAATATCAAAAGCTAAATTTGGTAGAGGCTTTAAGCTATGGTTTTATTGGCCTTAAAGCCCATCACTCTTTGCAACAGTCCATTGAAACTCAAGCGAAATTATTAGGCTTTAACATACAGTATCGTTTGCGCCTACCTAACTTTAGTGCAATTGCTGAGGTTGTTGCCAAAGGCGTGGGTATTGCGATTATGCCTGCCCGTGCGGCGCAGCGCTTGCAATCGGATTATGATTTTCATTCCATCCAATTACTCGGCGCATGGGCAAACCGAAAACTACTTTTGGCAACACAAAATTTCAGCCAACTGTCTAGTAGTTATAAGCAATTTGCAGATTTCCTATTAGAGCATCGCCCTTAGAAATTTGGCTTAGTGCAAAATCATATAAAGCCCTAATGACACTAAACCTATAAAAAAGATACGGCGAAATAACTGCTCATTGAGTCGATAACGAATTCTTTTACCGATCCACATTCCAACGAGTGCCGCCAACAAAGCAGCAAAAGATAAACGATAGTCCAGTGTTACTCCCGACATCGGGTTATGATGTAAAAACACTGCAAGGCAAATGGTAGAGACGGTAAATGTTAATCCCAAGGCTTGTACCAGTTCGTCACGTTTTAAATGTAAAGACTGCAAATATGGCACGATAGGAATAATAATAACGCCTGTTGCTACTGTCACTGCCCCACCAATATATCCAATAATCGGCGATAACCAGCGCTCATGTTTACCTAAGTGTGGAAGTTTCTTGACGCATAATCCATAAAGCCCATATAAGGCCAACATACTTCCTAATAAAATCTCACTACTGTGCCCATGGCTTTGACTTAAAGTCGGCAAAAAGCTCCATATTGAACCAGCAACAATGCCTATAAGCAAAGTCCAGAAACGGCGAATAAAAGACCAAACATGCCCCTCAGCAAAAAGCTGCCAGACATTGGTGACCATTGAAGGAACAATGAGTAGGGATGCTGCCTGAAAAGGACTCATTGCGATGGTAAGTAAGCCCATTGAGACCGCGGGCAATCCTAAGCCGATCATGCCTTTAATCATGCCCGCAAAGACAAATACCATCATAATAATAGCTAGAAATGTCACTGTTTATCTCCGATTCCCTACATGGTTATGCTACGGAAAAAACAGGTTTTGCCCTATTCTTGTTTTTGGGAGTAGGCCTCAATTAGAAGTTGAGGCTGTTTTATATTTTTCTTCTAAAACATTGCTAAAAATGCTTTCAATCATCCAAACCCGATACAAGCTATTAAATACATAACTTTGCCCATCAATACGCAACTCTAAAACTGGTAAATCAGGCTGATGTTTATTCTTGCAAAGCGCATCATTTTGCTCCAAAACAGACGGTACATCCTGTTCGGTTAAATGCTCAATGCCAAGTTGTTGCTGTAACTGTTGGAAATGCTTCTGGAAAGAGGGATCTTTTCCTTTCGTCCAAACGGCCTGCAAAATAGTAAAAATTGTATCAAGTTGCTGATTTTCCGGCACACTATAGAAAAGTTTCGCCATCTCAAGTGTACTTTCTTCTGTAGGGCGGCAAAAAGGTGTAAAAGCAACCTCTGTCCGTTTAGAAACTCGCGTTGCCAAGCTCCAGTCAAACCAGTCTCGGCCTCGATAACTCAGCGGATAAACTTTTAGCTGAATATCATAATAGTCTGCGAGCTCTTCTTTAATATAAGCAAGCAGCAACCAGCTCATCGGGTCTTCTAAAGCGATAAATACATCAAGCTCAGGATGAAGAGCCTGAATTTCATTGAGTGCTTCAGCATCATTAATCAAATGTTCACGCCATTCGATATGATTAATTAAAAAAATTGGAATACCTGTCAGTAACTTTTGTTGTTTTAAACGACGAGTTAGACGTAATAAATCATCCACTGCGTGATATTTACGTCCACCAAATTCAAAGTACGCTGCCTGTACAGGTTCATCTGTAAAAATACGTTCTGGAAAATGCTGTGGTATCTGATGCTTCACCGCCATGGCATGTAAAGTACGTAACTTTCCATATTGCTGTTGCCAAAGCATGTGAAAGATATCTTCAAGTAAATGGAAGAAGTTCTGACCTTGTAATGGGGTTCTTTTTAGTATGACAGCGGCTTGTTTTAAAGCTTCTTGGCTTGGGATTTCTGGGAACTCATCAAAAGCAAAACGATGCTGATTTGCTAAAATCTTGGCATCATTTAAACAATAATGCTGCCATTCCTCATGCGTCATGCTGTTCGGAGGTTCAGAAGCTGTATGAGAAATAATAATTTTTAAAGGTTTAAGCTCATCACTTAAAATTTCATCTAGCTGAGACAATTGCTGAACAGCCAGATAGCTATACACATCATCAAGTCGTAAATAAATACTTAAACCATTTTCCGTGGGTAACACCGCTTGACGAGAAGGTTTTTGGTAAAACCAGCTCGATCGGATAGGGTCAAACCAACGGCGTAGCAGTGACATGAGTAGTGCCTCTAAAAATAAATCCTAAGCGAGATCAAAAGTTATTTTGATCATAGTGCAAGGTGAAACAGTAGTCGAGATGGAAAAATGACTACCTAAGTTCGCGCAGAAAATATGTCATGTTATTTCGCGAGTTTCTGCGTAGGTGAAGATTTTATCACCATTTTATGGCAAACCCATAGAATGATCTGAAAACACCTTTTCCTACAAGCGGATTTTTTTTACCAGACATAAAAAATGCACCCTTAACATGATAACAATTCATCGTGTTAATGGGTGCATGTTTCCTACTCAATTATTAAAATTGAATATTTTATAGAACGCGTACAGCTCCTTTTGCTGCACTTGTGGTATGCATTGCATAAACTTTTAACGCTTTTGATACCTTACGTTTACGTTCTTCCTTCGGATGCCAACCTTTCGCTTCCTGAACTGTACGACGGTGTGCCAAAGTCGCATCATCAATATTCAAGTGAATGGTACGGTTTGGAATATCAATTTCGATGGTATCGCCATCTTCAACTAAACCAATTGCACCGCCTTCAGCAGCTTCTGGCGAAACGTGACCAATTGAAAGACCTGATGAACCACCAGAGAAACGACCATCTGTAACCAAGGCACAGTCTTTTCCTAAACCTTTAGATTTAAGATAGCTGGTTGGATAAAGCATTTCTTGCATGCCTGGACCACCACGTGGACCTTCGTAGCGAATAACAACAACATCGCCAGCTTTAATCTCATTGCCTAAAATTGCTTCTACAGCTGCATCTTGGCTCTCAAAAACGCGTGCTGTACCAGTGAATTTTAAAATAGATTCATCTACACCCGCAGTTTTTACGATACAACCATCAAGTGCGATGTTGCCGTATAAAACAGCTAAACCACCATCTTTAGAAAATGCATGTTCTGCATTACGAATTACGCCCTTTTCACGGTCGCCATCTAAAGTTGAGTAGTAACGGTTTTGTGAGAATGCAACTTGAGTCGGAACACCACCCGGAGATGAACGATAGAACTCATAAACCTCTGCATTTTCAGTACGGATAATATCCCACTTATCTAAAGCATCTTTTAAAGTTTTTTCATGTACTGTCGGTACAGATACATCCAATAAATTGGCACGATCAAGCTCGCCTAAAATGGCCATGATACCGCCTGCACGATGTACATCTTCCATATGTACGTCTTGTTTTGCTGGCGCTACTTTTGAAAGCACTGGTACTCGACGTGACAACTCATCAATGTCGTCCATCGTAAAATCAACTTCAGCTTCATTTGCCGCAGCTAACAAGTGGAGAACTGTATTGGTTGATCCACCCATTGCAATATCAAGAGTCATCGCATTTTTAAAGGCAGCTTTAGTGGCAATTGAACGAGGCAAAATACTTGCATCTTCTTGTTCGTAATAGCGCTTAGCCAATTCAACAATAAGCTGACCTGCTTTTAAGAATAATTTTTTACGGTTTGCATGCGTTGCAACGATAGAACCATTGCCCGGTAAAGATAAACCTAAAGCTTCGGTTAAACAGTTCATTGAGTTTGCAGTAAACATACCTGAACATGAACCACAAGTTGGACATGCTGAACGTTCAAACTCTGCAACTTCTTCGTCGGTATAACTATCATCAGCAGCAACAACCATCGCATCTACAAGGTCAATGGCCTTTTCATCACCACGGAATTTAACCTTACCTGCTTCCATTGGTCCGCCAGACACAAACACCACAGGAATATTTAGACGCATAGCGGCCATCAACATTCCCGGAGTAATTTTGTCACAGTTCGAAATACATACCATCGCATCGGCGCAATGAGCATTCACCATATATTCAACTGAATCCGCAATTAAATCACGTGATGGTAATGAATAAAGCATGCCGTCATGCCCCATCGCGATACCATCATCCACCGCAATTGTATTGAACTCTTTAGCAACACCACCTGCTGCCTGAATTTCTGCTGCGACAAGCTGCCCTAAATCTTTTAGATGGACATGGCCCGGAACAAATTGAGTAAATGAATTGACCACAGCAATAATTGGTTTGCCGAAATCTTCATCTTTCATTCCTGTTGCACGCCATAAGCCACGTGCGCCAGCCATATTTCTTCCGTGTGTCGATGTTTTTGAACGATAGTCAGGCATTTGTATTTCCAACAAGTTGTGCTTGAGTGAAATGACTTCCACTCTGGCTGAATGATACTGATATAGCGTTAGATCAGTCGGAATATTGACTCATCATCATAATTTGATCATTCTCCATTCTATAGAAGCAAATAATATAGGGAAAGCCAAGAACGATAATACTCAGTCAATATTTAGCAAAACTTACATGAATAATTTTTTATTTTTTTATAACCTTTTTTTATCAATAAAATTTTTTCAATAATTTTTTGTTCACTATTTAAAAACTAAAATGCTCAATCGCCATGAGTTTAGGGCTTCAAACGTTTTTCACGTATACTACTCATAAACTCTTTTTGGATTGCATTTGTGAAAATTATTTTTGCTGGCACCCCCGAATTTGCTGCAACAGCATTGGCGGCTTTATTAAAAACTTCCCATGAAATTATCGCGGTTTATACTCAACCAGACCGTAAAGCAGGCCGTGGACAAAAACTAACACCGTCTCCTGTAAAACAGCTTGCACTGGAACATAATATTCCTGTTTATCAACCACTTCACTTCAAGGCTTCAACTGAAGAAGGCTTGGCAGCTCAACAAGAACTTGCTGCTTTAGGCGCTGATGTCATGGTGGTTGCAGCATATGGTTTAATTCTTCCACAAGCTGTGCTCGATACACCTAAATATGGCTGTTTAAATATTCACGGCTCGCTATTACCACGTTGGCGTGGTGCAGCGCCAATTCAACGCGCGATTGCAACAGGTGATGAAGAAACCGGCATTACCATCATGCAAATGGCGGCAGGTTTAGATACAGGCGATATGATGTATAAAACCTATTGTCCGATCACTGCCGAAGATACTTCTGCGACTTTACATGACAAGTTGGCAGCACAAGGAGCAACAGCAATTTGTGCGGTACTCGAGTCAGAAGAAACTCTGCAAAAATATTTGGCAGAACGCGAAGTCCAAGACGAAAGCTTAACGGTCTATGCTCATAAACTCGTAAAGTCAGAAGCTCGTATTGATTGGTCTATAAATGCAGTTCAAGTAGACCGCAATATCCGTGCATTCAACCCTTGGCCAGTCGCTTTTGTTCAACTTGATGAAAATAATGCACTGCGTGTTTGGAATTCTCTAGTTTCTAGCCAAAGCAAAGCACATGCTCAAGCTGGTGAAATTATTGCAATTGATAAACAAGGCGTACATGTTGCTTGTGGTGAAAATACATTTATTTGTCTAACGAGTGTACAGTGGCCAGGTGGTAAAGCATTAAATGCTCAACAAATTGCACAAACTCAAAAACTTCATGTAGGACAGATTCTGCCATGAGTCAGGTTACTTCAAACTCATCACGTTTTAACCTGCGCGCTCAAGTCGTCCAAACGTTACTCAAAGTTCAGCAGGGCCAATCATTGGCTAGTATTTTAAATACACAGCTGAATCAAGTCGCAGAGCGTGATCGTGCGTTATTTCATGAACTTGTTCTAGGTACTTTACGCCAATGGTTCGCACTTAAGTCAATTAGTCTGCCTTTGCTCAGCAAACCTTTAAACAATGAGACAGTAGAAACCTGTCTATACGTTGGTCTTTATCAAGTTTTATGCACGCGTATTGCAGCGCACGCTGCCATCTCAGAAACAGTAGATGCGACTAAACAACTTGGTTTCCCTGCACTCAGCGGTATTGTGAATGCAATTTTGCGCCGAGCAACTCGCGAAACTGAGGACTTTCAACAAGGTTTACAGCAAGCCCATGGCTTACCAAGTTGGCTTTTTAAGCGTTTAAAAAAGGATTGGGGAGAACAAACAGAAGCTCTCTGCCAATCGTTAAAGCAAGCCGCACCTTTAACTTTACGAGTAAACCAACGCCATATTGGTCGCGATGCTTATTTAGCAAAACTACAAAGTTTAGATATTCAGGCACGTGCGTGTACTCTATCTGACGCGGGTATTATTCTTGAACAATCTGTACAAATTACACAGTTACCGGGTTTTGAACAGGGCTGGTTTTCTGTACAAGATGAACATGCACAGCTATGTGCAACCTTATTGCCTGATTTAAACAATAAAACAGTTATTGATGCGTGTGCGGCTCCAGGTGGAAAAACGGCTCATTTGCTTGAAAAATTTAAACCAGCACAGCTCATCGCCATTGATCAGGATCCAAGTCGTTTAGTCCGTGTAACTGAAAACCTAAACCGACTAGCACTAGATCAAAGCCATACTGAAATTCTGGCAGCAGATGCAACCAAGTGGACTCCAGCCCAACCTGTGGATTGTATCGTGCTTGATGCACCTTGTTCTGCGACAGGTGTAATTCGACGCCATCCTGACATACGTCTATTGCGCCAATCTAGTGACATAGCCCAAACCATTGAGCTACAAAAGCAGATCTTAGAGCACATGTGGCAGCAACTTAAAGTTGGAGGCTCCCTGCTTTACATCACCTGTTCAATTTTAAAAGCTGAAAATGAACAGCAGATGATTAGCTTCTTTGCAAAGCATACCGATGCAAAAGAAGTAAAAATTGAAGCAGATTGGGGAATTGAACAAGCTCATGGCAGACAACTGTTGCCAGAAGCACAATCTGGTGATGGATTTTATTATTGTAAAATTCAAAAAATTGCATAAAAAAGCAGGCTTTTAAGCCTGCTTTTTTACTAGATCAGTATTAAAGAGTGTGCTGGTCTTTGACTTCTTCTAAGACTTCATCTAACTCTTCAGGATGTCTTGATAAATGTAAAATGGATAAAGCTAGTCCACCCCATACAAATACCATTGAAATTATCATCATCACGATTGCCGAAGTATTCATTATTTTATCCTCCTAGCGATCTTTCATTTTACTTAACACGATAGCAACGACTGCACAGAAAATCACACTGCCCCAGCCAAATACACCTTGTAAGCTCATACTATAAGTATCATAGCCATTTTTGATCAAATTAAAAACAGTCATAGTGAGTGTTGTTAATAGGATAAAAGTAGTAATCACGGTTAAGGTGAAATCCCATCCCTTACCCAATTGAATGGTTGAGATACGGTTGACATGATCACGAAGCTCTCTAAGAGCTGAGCGCTTAAACCAAGCTACGCTAATAATTGATATCAATGCTCCCCCAATAATGCCAATGTTATTGATAAAATGGTCGACAATATCAACGAGCTTAATTGCATTAACACTTGAGAATAAAATAATTGAGACTAGAGCACTACCGCCACCAATAATGGTTACCGCTTTCTTACGACTCCACTTCAACTTATCTTGCATCGCTGCAATAGGTACTTCCAAAATACTAACCATTGAAGAAATACCAGCTACAAATAATGAAGAGAAGAATAAAAGGCCGAATAGATCAGCACCAGAACCTAAACTTGAAATAATTTTAGGGAAGGCAATAAATGCGAGACCAATACCACCACTCACCACATCTTTAACTTCAGTACCTGCAGCATGTGCCATAAAGCCAAGCGCTGCAAAAATACCGATACCCGCCAAAATCTCTGTCGATGCATTCGCGAAACCAACGATAAGACCGGAGCCAGTTAAATTGGTTTTTGGTTTTAAGTAAGATGCATAGGTCACCATAATCCCGAAACCAACAGAGAGTGAGAAGAAAGTATGACCATAGGCTGCTAACCAAACTTTATAGTCCATCATGGCAGACCAGTTTGGAGTAAAGAAAGCATTTAAACCTTGTACTGCACCCGGTAAACGTAATGACTGAATCACTAAAATCGTAAATAAGATGAATAATAAAGGCATGAAAATCTTATTAGATAATTCAACACCTTTTTTCACTCCACCATATAAAATGATTAAAGTCAGTGCCCAAATTCCAACAATTGGCCAGAATAAATGGCCTACAAACTGCAAATCAAAGCCAGTCGCTTTTGTGGTTTGTAAATAGGTATTGAAGAAGAAGCCTTCCGGGTCACTTCCCCACATTTGGCCAATAGAAAAATAAATGTAGCTACCAGCCCAAGTCAGAACACTTGCGTAATACAAACCAATAATGATACAGACGCAAACCTGCCACCATCCTAGAGTTTCTCCGCCTTTAAACAAAGCTCTATACGCTTTAGGAGGCGATCCTGTACTACGATGACCTACTGCATAATCTAAAAATAGTAATGGTAAACCTGCCGTAATAAGTGCAAGTAAGTAAGGAATAAGGAACGCACCACCACCATTTTCATAAGCAACGTAGGGGAAACGCCAAATATTACCTAAACCAACAGCCGAACCAACGGCTGCGATAATAAAACCAGATCGTGACGTCCAGTTTTCACGAGAATCTGTCATAGAACACCTAATGTTAAAAGATTACTTATTTTTACTGCTTTTGTTGATTGTTATTCCGCACGCAAAAAAAGAACCAAAGAATACTTTTGTGTTTGATAGAGAATAAAAGGCACCTTTTGAGTATTTTTATTTTCATTTCAAACAAGCAAAAATAGAAAATTCTTCCTTAAAGATTTTTGTCCATTTTTTGCCCCTATATAGTTGAACAATACCCGTTTTTATTTATTTTTACTGTAATTTCCGTCTGAAATTTTACGTTTTTTTAGAGATTTTGATTTAGATTGGTTATTTTTTAGCTAATATTCATGTTCTAAAACATATTATTAGAGAATATAAGCAATGATATTTTCTACCATTTAAATTATTTTCTACTTTATAAAGTAGATATATCAACCAATTTTAGATGAGTAAAATCACAGAATCTTACCGATGTATTACACAAAATTTATACTAAAATTTTTCCTAACAAGCTCCACTTAAAATCTATATTTTAATAATAAAATCAAAAACATAAATTAATAAAAATAATTATAATTCTAAAAGTTTTATATTCACCATTTTTCATCAATGCATAACTTCTCAGATGTCTATATCATGCGCTCAAAGATTTCTTTTCTTAGGATATGATGATGAAGATATTAAAAATGTCTTTTTTGGCACTCGGGATGAGTCTTAGCGGATTTGCTCAAGCGGATTTTATAGGAGTTAAAGGGGACGTGGGCTATTGGTTTTACGATGGTAAAGCAAACATGTCTACACAATTGCCAGATGACCAAGACTTAGATCGAAAAGGCAGTGCACAACTTTCATTAGCATTTGAGCACCCAATCCCATTTATTCCAAATGCAAAAATTCGTTACGTCAATCTAGATACACAAACTAAATCAGAGTCCTTAGGTCAAACTAACTATAAGATTAATTTAGATCATAGTGATTTTATTCTTTATTATGAATTACTAGATAATATTGTGAGTGTGGATGCGGGTCTAGGTGCAACCGTATTAAATGGTGATATCACCGCCTATACAGGTAAACGTGTAGATATTGATAAAACATATCCTATTGCTTATTTGTCGGGAGAAGTAAAACTTCCATTTACAGGTCTAAGTGCTAAAGGTGAAGCAACTTATACAAACTTTAATGATGCAAAAATCACAGATGCATTAGCAGAAGTAAAGTATAAATTTGTCGATAATTTAGTAGTCGATTTAGGCCTTAAAGCAGGCTATCGTGTACTCAATATTGACTTAGATGATTATGATAACACTGACCTTAAATTTGAGTTTAAAGGACCATATGTAGGCTTAGAAGCACATTTTTAGACTCAACGAGGGTGAGAGAAATATTCTTTCACCCTATTTTTTTATAATTAGAAATTACCGTCTCAATTCGACTTAAAATTTGTGGCCAACCTTTTCTCATACCCATAAAAGCTTGTTGTCCCAAAGAAGAATTCTCATTAAATCCCGAATGTTTAAGCTGCAAAAGTGTGCCCTCTCCTTGAGGAATTAATTGCCATCTTAGAGTTGTATCAAGTACACCAATTGCAAAGTCATATTCAAATAAAATTTCTTTATCAGCCACCTTAACTAGGCAATGTTGTACTCCAAAACTACCCATATCTAAAGTAAATTGATGACCAGCTTTAGGCTGAATATCTCCTTTAGCCCACCATTGTTGAATGAGTTCAGGTGTGGTCAATGCTTCCCATACTTTCTTAGGTGGATACGGAATATATTGAGATAACTCAATTGCCTTCATCATTTTGTATTTTTCCATATTTTATCGAATTTATATTATTCTTGAAGTAATCATCTGACAAATAAAAAAACACCCCCACTCTTTAGAATGGGGGTGTTTAGAATAATGAGCTGGCGATGACTTACTCTCACATGGGTAACCCCACACTACCATCAGCGCTAAGAGGTTTCACTTCTGAGTTCGGGAAGGGATCAGGTGGTTCACTCTTGCTATGGTCGCCAGCACAACTGTTTATGGATACTTGCTTTGGTCTTATTGTTTGCCGAAGCGTTTTCCAAATCTTTACAGACTGGGCTGATTGAATCTGATTGTGTTCATTTTAGCTAAGCGTTTAACTAAATCAAGTTGCTTTGTAGATTTATGAATCGATTGATGCTTTGTATACAACTGCTTGGGTGTTGTATAGTCAAGCCTCACGAGCAATTAGTATTGGTCAGCTTCACATATCACTATGCTTCCACATCCAACCTATCAACGTCCTAGTCTCGAACGGCTCTTTAGAGGAATAAATTCCTAGGGAAATCTTATCTTGAGGTAGGCTTCCCGCTTAGATGCTTTCAGCGGTTATCCCTTCCGAACATAGCTACCCGGCGATGCGACTGGCGTCACAACCGGTACACCAGAGGTTCGTCCACTCTGGTCCTCTCGTACTAGGAGCAGATCCTCTCAAATTTCCAGCGCCCACGGTAGATAGGGACCGAACTGTCTCACGACGTTCTAAACCCAGCTCGCGTACCTCTTTAAATGGCGAACAGCCATACCCTTGGGACCTGCTTCAGCCCCAGGATGAGATGAGCCGACATCGAGGTGCCAAACACCGCCGTCGATATGAACTCTTGGGCGGTATCAGCCTGTTATCCCCAGAGTACCTTTTATCCGTTGAGCGATGGCCCTTCCATACAGAACCACCGGATCACTAAGACCTACTTTCGTACCTGCTCGACTTGTGGGTCTCGCAGTTAAGCGCGCTTTTGCCTTTATACTCTACGCGTGATTTCCGACCACGCTGAGCGCACCTTCGTACTCCTCCGTTACTCTTTAGGAGGAGACCGCCCCAGTCAAACTACCCACCAGACACGGTCCTCGTCCCGGATAACGGGACAGAGTTAGAACCTCAACATTACCAGGGTGGTATTTCAAGGACGGCTCCATTGGAACTAGCGTTCCAACTTCAAAGCCTCCCACCTATCCTACACAAGTAAGGTCAAAGTTCAGTGTCAAGCTGCAGTAAAGGTTCACGGGGTCTTTCCGTCTAGCCGCGGGTACACTGCATCTTCACAGCGATTTCGATTTCACTGAGCCTCTGCTGGAGACAGCGCCGCCATCATTATGCCATTCGTGCAGGTCGGAACTTACCCGACAAGGAATTTCGCTACCTTAGGACCGTTATAGTTACGGCCGCCGTTTACTGGGGCTTCGATCAAGAGCTTCGCTTACGCTAACCCCATCAATTAACCTTCCAGCACCGGGCAGGCATCACACCCTATACGTCCACTTTCGTGTTTGCAGAGTGCTATGTTTTTAATAAACAGTTGCAGCGGCCTGGTTTCTGCGGCTGTCATCAGCTCAGGAAGCAAGTTCCATCACCAACAACAGCGTACCTTCTCCCGAAGTTACGGTACCATTTTGCCTAGTTCCTTCAGCAGAGTTCTCTCAAGCGCCTTGGTCTACTCGACCTGACCACCTGTGTCGGTTTCGGGTACGATTCCTGTGTAACTGAAGCTTAGAGACTTTTCCTGGAAGCATGGTATCAGCCACTTCGCTGTACAAGTACAGCTTGCTATCGGATCTCAGTATAGAGTACCCCGGATTTGCCTAAGATACATACCTACATCCTTCCACCTGGACAACCAACGCCAGGCTGACTTAACCTTCTCCGTCCTCTCATCGCATTACACAGAAGTATTGGAATATTAACCAATTTCCCATCGACTACGCCTTTCGGCCTCGCCTTAGGGGTCGACTCACCCAGCCCCGATTAACGTTGGACTGGAACCCTTGGTCTTTCGGCGAACGGGTTTTTCACCCGTTTTGTCGTTACTCACGTCAGCATTCGCACTTCTGATACCTCCAGCATACTTCTCAATACACCTTCATCGGCTTACAGAACGCTCCCCTACCACTTGACTAATGTCAAATCCGCAGCTTCGGCACATAGTTTTAGCCCCGTTACATCTTCCGCGCAGGCCGACTCGACTAGTGAGCTATTACGCTTTCTTTAAAGGGTGGCTGCTTCTAAGCCAACCTCCTAGCTGTCTATGCCTTCCCACATCGTTTCCCACTTAACTATGATTTTGGGGCCTTAGCTGGCGGTCTGGATTGTTTTCCTCTTGACTACGGACGTTAGCACCCGCAGTCTGTCTCCCGGATAGTACTCATAGGTATTCGGAGTTTGCATCGGTTTGGTAAGTCGGGATGACCCCCTAGCCGAAACAGTGCTCTACCCCCTATGGTATTCGTCCGAGGCGCTACCTAAATAGCTTTCGGGGAGAACCAGCTATCACCAGGCTTGATTAGCCTTTCACCCCTATCCACAAGTCATCCCCTGGCTTTTCAACGACAGTGGGTTCGGTCCTCCAGTTAGTGTTACCCAACCTTCAACCTGCTCATGGATAGATCGCCTGGTTTCGGGTCTATACCCAGCAACTAAACGCCCTATTAAGACTCGATTTCTCTACGGCTCCCCTATACGGTTAACCTCGCTACTGAATATAAGTCGCTGACCCATTATACAAAAGGTACGCAGTCACACCACGAAGGTGCTCCCACTGCTTGTATGCATGCGGTTTCAGGATCTATTTCACTCCCCTCACAGGGGTTCTTTTCGCCTTTCCCTCACGGTACTGGTTCACTATCGGTCAGTCAGGAGTATTTAGCCTTGGAGGATGGTCCCCCCATATTCAGACAAGGTTTCACGTGCCTCGCCCTACTCGTCATCATTATGTGTGCCCTTTCGTGTACGGGAATATCACCCTCTACGTTCGCACTTCCCAGAGCGTTCCACTAAAACACACATAACTTAA
>NZ_KI391939.1:3066101-3118286 GCF_000162375.2 Acinetobacter sp. RUH 2624
CTTCGAGTAATTTAAACCAATCAATCAATGAAAATTATTTCGATTAATCAATCAGTAAAAATCCACACAAGTTGTTCTTCAATTCTCTTAATGATCTTCTTCCTGGTTCGTCACCAGCAAGCTAGGTCGGCTATATTACTCTTAATCTCTTAAAAGTCAACAGGTAATTTCGATATTTTTAAAACTCATCTTTCAAACCAACTTAACATCAAATTCATCACTTAAAGCAACCAACTTAATCTCAAGCAACTGTTTTTCAACAAGTTTCTATCTGCATCACCGCCGATGGATGTGCATTATAGACCATCCAAATCCCTTTGCAAGGGGTATTTCAGCCTTTTTCTCTTGAGTGCCGTTTTTTTCTACTATTTTGCGAAAAAAGTGATATATATGGCTTTTTTTTAGGCATTTTCACTACTTTTATTCATTTTTATTTTAGGAAAATTCAGTTCACCTTAGATTTTTGATTTCTTCTTATAGAGGTTATAGGCATATATAGCATTTTCTATTCCAAAGATTCCAAAGATTCCAAAGATTCCAAAGATTCCAAAGATTCCAAAGATAAACTAGAGTAAATACTCTATTTATTGATTCATACTTTCTATTTTTTTCTTATTCTATTTTTCTACTTATTAAGTTAATTACAAATTGTTCCACGTGGAACCCTTAATTAATTTTGAGTTCCAGAAATAAAAAAAGCAGGATTATTCCTGCTTTTCACTATATAACTTTCTTAATCAGTGAAAGTTACACGTGCAATTGCCTTTTTACCTGACTGAATAATGAAAGTGCCATTTTCTTTTACAGAGAAACCTGCATCTACTACATTCCAGTCAACTTTTACTGCACCACGTGCTACAGCATCTTTTGCAGCTGCTGCATTCGGGTTTAGGCCTGCTACACGTAAAATCGTAGCAATAAAGATTTCGCCTCCAAACTCACCACGTGAAATAGTCACTTCAGGTGTATCTTCTGGCACCTCACCTTCTGTAATACGGTTACCTGCACTCTTATGAGCATTGGCAGCTGCTTCAGCATCATGGAAGCGTTCAACCAACTCGAGTGCAAGAATACGTTTTACTTCTTGTGGATTACGACCAGCCGCGATTTCATCTAATAAAGCTTTGATCTCATCAAGAGATTTAAAACTTAATAAATCGAAATAACGTTCGATTAAAGAGTCAGGCATTGATAATACTTTTTGGTACATAGCACCTGGCGCATCAAAAACACCAATATAGTTACCTAAAGATTTAGACATTTTATTTACGCCATCTAAACCTTCTAGAATCGGCACAGTGATACACACTTGTGATTCTTGGCCATAACGGCTTTGTAAAGTACGACCCATAAGTAAGTTAAAGGTTTGGTCTGTACCACCTAACTCAACGTCAGCTTCAAGCGCAATTGAGTCATAGCCTTGAACTAAAGGATATAAGAACTCATGAATCGCAATTGGCTGATGGTTGCTATAACGCTTAGTAAAGTCATCACGCTCTAACATGCGCGATACGGTTTGTTGACTCGCTAACTGGATAAGGTCAGCAGCAGACTTTTGGTTAAACCATTCTGAGTTAAAACGTACTTTTGTTTTATTCGGGTCTAAGATTTTAAAAACTTGTTCTTGATAAGTTTTAGCATTGGCTTCAACTTGTTCACGTGACAACGGCGGACGAGTTGCACTTTTACCAGTTGGGTCACCAATCATCGCTGTATAGTCACCAATCAAGAAGGTAACTTCATGGCCCAAGTCTTGGAACGTTTTTAGTTTGTTAATAAGAACCGTATGTCCTAAATGTAAATCTGGTGCTGTAGGGTCAAAACCAGCTTTAATTTTAAGAGGACGATTCTCTTTAAGCTTTTTCAGTAAATCTTCTTCTGAAATAATTTCGTGCGTGCCTCGTTGGATGAGGGCAAGCTGTTCTTCGGCGGGCAAGAAATTTGACATCACAAAACCTAAACACATCAGTTATTCAATTTGTGCGATATACTAACATTTTTTCAGCGTCTTGCAGGGGAAGTTGCATATGAGCGCAATCTATATCGGCGTAATGACTGGCACTAGTATGGATGGTGTAGATATTGTTGCGGCTTCATTTGAGCCACTACAGCTTCATGCCACTCTTACAGTTCCTTTCGAACCCGAGTTACGTGATGAGCTTATGGCATTAACTTTACCCGATGACAATGAAATTGACCGTATGGGTAAAGCTGATGTTGCTCTAGCCAAAATGATTGGTCATGGGATTAATAGCTTAATTGAAAAGCATCAATTAGACCGTAGCCAAATTAAAGCGATCGGTTCGCATGGGCAAACTATTCGTCATCGTCCAGAGCATGGCTTTACGTTACAAATTGGCGACCCAAACATTATTACTGAAATTACTCAGATTCCGGTTGTTTCAGATTTCCGTCGTAGAGATATGGCTGCAGGCGGACAAGGTGCTCCATTAGTTCCAGCTTTTCATCAAGCATTATTTCAACATCCAAGCATTCATCGTGTGATTTTGAATTTAGGCGGCATTGCCAATGTAAGTATGTTGCCTGCCAACAATCCTGACGGCGTATTTGGTTTTGATACGGGGCCTGCGAATATTTTGATGGATGCATGGTGTCATCGCCATACGGGTCATCCATATGATGAAAATGGTGATTGGGCTGCTTATGGGCATCCTATTCGCTCTTTACTCGACCGTCTTCATGCGCATGAATATTTTTCTAAAGAGCCACCTAAAAGTACGGGACGTGAAGATTTCAATATTGACTGGCTAGATGATCAGTTAATCGATTGGCGTAATGATTTAACTTACGATGAGTTAGAAGATACACCAGAAAATATTCAAGCAACCTTATTAAAACTTACTGTGCGTGCTATTCAAAAAGCGATTTATCGTTCTGATATGGAAACAGGCGAAGTATATGTATGTGGTGGTGGGGCTTATAACTCTTATTTGTTAGAACAATTACGCTGGCGTTTACGTAAGCACAATTGGTCAGTTCAAACCACAGATGTTTTAGGACTCTCCCCTACCTGGGTCGAGGCTACAGCATTTGCATGGTTAGCAATGCGTTTTGTGAATAGTTTAAGTGGTAATTTACCAGCAGTAACTGGTGCGTCTGATTTTAGAATTTTAGGAACAATCACGGCGGTATAAGATTTTTTATAAGTTCTTTTACCTAGATTCGACCTTATAGCACATTTACTGACCCGAAATGCTGTTATTTAAATGTGCATAAAAACTCATGATAAACGCCAACAAAAATAAGTAAGGCATGTTGTTATGGATTTGACCAACCGTATTCATCAATATACTCGTGGGGCTTGGACATTCGATGTGATTGATTCAGGCCCTATAGATGGCCCTCTCGTGGTTTTATTGCATGGCTTTCCAGAAACTGCACATAGTTGGGTGCAAACTTCTGAACTATTGCATCAGCATGGATTTAGAACACTTGCGATTCATCAACGTGGTTATAGTCTAAATGCTAGACCACAAAGCCGCTTTCATTACGCTTTAAGTGAACTAACTGAAGATGTCGCAGTTTTTATTAAGGGGCTTGGTCAACCAGTTTATTTAATTGGGCACGATTGGGGTTCTGTAATTGCGTCTAGTGTAGCTATGAAGTACTCGCAGTATATTCAACATCTCACTTTAGTTTCTGTGCCGCATCAAGCCGCATTTTTAAAAGCTTGTTTAAGCAGTAGACAACTTTTTAAATCTTATTATTTTGCAATTTTTCAGCTACCGATTGTGCCCGAACTTTTATTTAAAAAGATACCGAAATTAGGCCGTAAGTTTCTAAAGTCATCAGGCATGGCCGAACAGCAAATTGAAATATTCGAGACTGAGTTTATAAAAGAAAATAGGCTAACTACGGCGTTAAATTGGTACCGTGGATTTTTCTGGGATAAACCTCAGAATCCTTTTAAATTAATAGATGTGCCGACTCTATTTATTTGGGGTAGAGATGATATTGCCGTAACAGAAAAAAGTGCCAAGTTAAATTCAGGTTATTTTAAAAATAGTTATAAAGCCATTTTCATGAACGCTTCTCATTGGATTCCTTATCAGAATGCACCTGAACTGGTTCAATACTTTTTAGAATCTATTAGTGAAAAATAATGATTTGACTAATAAAAAAACCTCTCAAAATAGAGAGGCTTTTTTATTTAAAATTCTTTTTAAATCGAGAACGAAGAACCACAACCACAAGTTGTTGTCGCATTTGGGTTCTGCACAATAAAGCGTGAACCTTCAAGGCCTTCAACGTAATCAACCACTGAGCCAACTAAATATTGATAGCTGAGTGAGTCAACCAGCATCTTTACATCGCCATTTACAAATTCAGCATCATCTTCATTTACGCTTTCAGCGAAATTGAAGCCGTATGAAAACCCTGAACACCCGCCTCCAGTTACATATACACGTAACATGAGATCGTCATTCCCTTCACTATCACGGAGTTGGCGTACCTTATTGGCAGCATTATCTGTCAAAACTAGAGCTTGGGCATTCATGATGATTGTTCCTCGGATTTTGCTGTGCCTTTCAAAATAAAAAAGACCCTATATTGAGTATAGCATAATCAATATAGGGTCTGTCTTCGAAGTTTAAAGCGAATCTTGAGTATTTTTATCAAGATTATTTGTAATTCTCATCTTGTAAGCCACATTCGAAGTTTTTCGCATCTTGCTTACAACGGAATTGCCATAATAATTTCATCATCCGTTTATCATAAACACCGCGTTTTGTAAGATTAATTCGTGATTCACGCATAAGCTTTTGATAGCCCGGTTTATCGGCAGCAGGTACATCCATCCAGTATTTTTGCGGAATATCAGCTTTCATTTTTCCTAAGATAGTAAAGGCACGTGGTAACTGGCCTGCCACCCATTCTCTAGATTTCTGACCAAATCCAGCTGGGAATTTATCTGGACGAATAATAATATTTCCAGTCACCTGTAAGATTGGATAGTTAACGATTGCTCCTTTCGTGCCTAAGCCTTTTTGTAGTTCTAAAGGTTTAAACGCCGCTGCTGGCGCACCAATAATATCAACCTGATGATTATTAAATTTAGCTCCAAAGTTAGTCACATCAGCACTCACAGCCTGTGCCCCTACCTGCTGAACCATAATTTTTTGCGCTTCATCGTAATCTAGTACAGCAATTTTTTTACCCGCAGCTTTCGCCACTGTATTAATACTACGGTCGTTTACTAAAAGGTAAGCGTCCCCTACCGGAATAACACCGACGACTTCATAGCGCCCATTCACCATATATTTACTAAAGGTTGGACTCGCTAAACCTTGCATGACTTTAACAGCAAGTTTGAGATCGGGAATCGCACCAATAGCATCTAATGAACCTGTAAATGAGTTGAATTGACGCCCACGCATACCCGATACGCTAATGCCATCACATTTACCAGCTTTAAAATCTTCAGCAATCACTGCTTCGTTTTGATTTACTTTGAGTTCGATATCAGCTCCCCAGTTTTTCGCTGCAAGCTGATAATCTTTCATGAGTGCATAGACGTCACCATTTTTACCAACGAAGTCAAAAACACAAATAGTTTGTTTGGCTTCGGCTGCAAATGAAATTGTTGTGAGTCCCATCGCAAGTAAAAGCGTTTTGGAAAATCGCATATTCTTTTCCTTTCCTTGTAGATTTTTTGTTTTTAGCATCAAGAAATTTCACGCTGGTCGGCATGATTCTCATGAGATATGCTTCATCTAAAATTTGCGATTAAGATATTTTTACGAGCAATTCTGTTTATATGAGCTCAATTAAAGAAAAATAGATATTTAAATATCGATAGTACTTCTTTGATCACTCACATCCTTGTTCCGTTTTTATACCTTCATATATCCAGATGAAGTTTTATCTTCAAATTAGATTAGCGGCTTTTCAATTCACCACAATGGCTGAATTGACAGCCTATATAAAGCAAAAAAGCCTAGAACTAAGTCTAGGCTTTTAAGATCAATATGAATTATTCACCAGGCATTGAACATTCAAAGTTAGCTTTGTCTACAGAACAACGTGCTTTTTTCAATACAGACATCATACCAGCATCGTAAATACCACGTTTAGTTAAGTCCATACGGCCATCACGTAACATTTTTTGATACTTAAGTTTGTCTTCAGCACTTAGATTCATTTTATATTTACCTGGAATTTGCGCTTCTAAACGATTAATCATCGCAAAGTTTTTAGGTAATTGTTTCACGAACCAGTCACGAGACTTTTGGCCAAAGCCAGCAGGGAATTTATCAGCACGTAATACTAGGTCAGCAGTTACATGTAATACTGGGAAATTCCACATTACACCATTTGCACCCAAACCTTTGTTTAATTCTAATGGTTTGTATGCATAAGCAGGCGCACCTACCATATCTACCTGACCATTGTTAAATTTAGCAGCAAAGTTTGAAATATCAGAAAGAACCGCCTGAGCACCTACACGCTGCACCATAATTTTTTGTGCATCGTCATAGCCTAACACGGCGAATTTTTTACCCGCAGCTTTTTCAACAGAGTTGATGTTTTTGTCACGTACGAAAATGAATGCTGAACCTAGCGGAGAGATACCAGCAACTTCGTATTTTTTACCACCAAGGTTAGTTGTCATTTTGGCAGCATTACGTGCATCTAATACATAAGTAATAGCACGCTGTGCGATTTGGTTATTAGGAACACCACCAAGCGAGTCGATTGATCCTGCGAATTTGTTATATTGGCGTGCGCGCATAGCAGTCATTGCTACCGCATCACATTTACCAGCTTTGAAATCATTATCTGCAACAGCCTCGTCCTGACGAGGAACCAAGTTAATTTCAGTACCCCAGCCTTTTGCAGCTAGAGCCCATTCTTCCATCATTTTATATGAGTCGCCTGCTTTTCCTAAGAGGTCGAATACACACACGGTACTCGCTGCTTGCGCTGAAGCAGAAAAACCAACAACAGAAGCGGCAGCCATAGCAAGTACGATTTTTTTCATTTTCTTCATCCTTCCACGGAACAGATTTTTTGTTTGAAGTTTCCTTTCAAACACAGATATTAATCATGTTTTTTAGAAAAAAATAGAGCTTTTACTCAAATATTTTTATCTCATTGGATCATTGTTTGTGCTATTTAAATTATTTATCAAAATTAAAAACTACTAATTTTCCGTAAGTTACTTTTTATATTCACAATTTTCATACCCATATTCAGCTTTGAAATATGTGTAGCGATTTTGTGATTAAAAAACAAACTACTCACCATTGAGCGTACATTCAAAATTTGTTCGTTCAATGGTACATCGTGCACGTTTTAGTACACTCATCATGGTTGCGTCATATACTCCTTGCTTTGTAAGGCCAAGGCGACCTTCTCGTAATATTTTTTGATATTTCAGTTTATCTTCAACTGAAAAATTGATTTTAATTTTAGAGGGTACTCCAGCTTCTAACCGTTTCACCATCGCAAAATTTTGCGGTAATTGCTTAATGAACCAGTCACGAGACTTCATTCCAAAATTGGCTGGAAACCTATCACTTCTTGCAATTAAGTCCCCTGTAACGTTGACTACGGGAAAAGTAAACATTGCCCCATTTGTTCCAATACCTTTGCCTATTTCTAATGGTTTATACGCATAAGCAGGGGCAGCAATGGCGTCAACTTGGCCATTATTAAATTTTTTCACAAAATCTGTAATTTCTGATGGAATAGGATGGGCACCTACACTTTCCACCATAATTTTTTGGGCTGCGTCATATTGTAAAATAGCAAATTTAGTACCGCGTACTTTTTCAATTGAGTTGAGGCTTTTATCTCTTACAAACAAGTAAGCCAAACCAATCTGGACAATCCCCACCACCTCGTAGTTTGTTCCATTTTGTGCAGTTACCATACGATGTTTATTACGTTGGTCTAAAACGTAACTAATTGCCTTTTGAGCAATTGCATTACTTGTCACCCCACCAATAGCATCAATCGAACCTGCAAATTTATTGTAATTTCGCGCTCGCATTGAGGTCATATAAGCTGCGTCACATTTGCCCTCACGCAGTCTACGATCTACCAAAGCTTCGTCTTGAAATGGAATTAAAATAATGTCGGCCTGCCAACTTTTCGCTGCCAGTGCCCACTCTTCCATCATTTTGTAGGATTCACCTGATTTTCCCAATAAATCGAATACACATACATTTTGCCCAGCATGTGCTGTTCCCATAGCACAGCAAAATACTGCACCAATTATCCCCAATCCTTTTTTCATTTGACTTTCCTTAGTCTAGTTTTATTAGGAGTTCATTTATCAACCAAGTTTTAAATTGTTTTTATTTTAGCCATATTTTTTAGAATGTGGTCTATCTCGTTAAAAATTTAGATATTTTCAGACGAATAGCTTTAATAAAGATAGGTTAAGCCATGCAATCTCAACATTTAGAAACTAAAACTCTGAAAGTTTTGTTTTCAGGTTCAGTTCTCTTTAAAATACAGCATCCCTAACTCACCTCGATAAGACAAGATGATTCAATTTGACCAAGTTTCTTTACGCCGCGGTGGACGTGTTCTCTTTCAAAAAGCGTCTATGCAATTACACCCAGGTTGGAAAATTGGTCTGACTGGGGTCAATGGTGCAGGTAAATCAACATTATTTGCAGCATTACTAGGCAGTTTAGGCGCAGATGAAGGTACTCTTACTCGCCCTTCGGTCTGGACAGTGGCACATATGGCACAAGAAGTTAAAGCTCTAGACATGCCTGCCATCGATTTTGTTCTTTCTGGTGATGAAGAATATTGGGATATTCAAAATAAGCTTGCTCATCCAGATCAACTCACAGATTCAGACTTGGCTAAACTACATGGCCGTTTTGATGAAATTCACGGTTATTCAGCACCATCTAAAGCTGCCCAGCTTATGGCTGGCTTAGGTTTTTTAGAGCATCAATTACGTTTAAATGTTGCTAGCTTTTCTGGTGGATGGCGTATGCGCTTAAACTTAGCGCGTACATTAATGAGTCGTTCTGATCTACTTTTACTAGATGAACCAACAAACCACTTAGATTTAGACGCAATTTTGTGGTTAGAAGACTGGCTTAAAGCCTATGAAGGTACCCTCATCCTCATTTCGCATGACCGCGACTTTTTAGATGCAATTACAGACCATATTCTCCATATTGAGAATCAGGAACTCACGCTTTACACCGGTAACTATTCAACATTTGAAACAACTCGAAGTGAACGTTTAGCACAACAACAACAAGCTTTTGAGAAGCAGCAAGAAACACGTGCTCACCTACAAAAATTTATTGACCGTTTCAAAGCAAAAGCCACTAAAGCTCGTCAGGCACAAAGTCGTATTAAACAACTTGAGCGTATGCAACAACTCGCTCCAGCTCATGTCGATACGCCGTTTACTTTTAGTTTCCGTGAACCGACCAAAATGAGTTCACCTTTGCTGACCTTAGACAATGCCAACATAGGTTATGGCGAAAAGCTAATTGCTGAAAAAATCAGATTACAAATTACACCAAATTCGCGTATTGGTTTACTTGGTATGAACGGCGCAGGTAAATCAACTTTGATTAAGAGCTTGGTCGGTGATTTACCACTTCTAGCAGGTGAACGTAAAGCTTCAGAGTTACTTAATATTGGTTACTTTGCACAGCACCAAATGGATGCTTTAGACGGCCATGCCAGCCCGATGCTTCAACTTGCCCGTTTGGCAGATAAACAAATTAGTGAAGCTACTTTACGTTCATTTCTGGGGAGTTTCGGGTTTAGTGGTGAACGCATGGATACACCATGTGAAAGCTTTTCTGGCGGTGAGCGCGCTCGTTTGGCCCTAGCACTGATTGTATGGCAGCGTCCAAATGTTTTAATTCTCGATGAGCCAACCAACCATTTAGATCTTGATATGCGTCATGCACTGAGCATGGCTTTACAGGATTTTGAAGGTGCTGTTGTTCTGGTTTCCCACGAACGTCAACTTATTGCCAGTGTGTGTGATGAGCTTCTTTTAGTACACGGCGGCAAATGTACCGAATTTGAAGGTGATTTGCAGGATTATGCTAAATGGCTACGTGAAGCGCGTCAGCAGCAGATTAATGCTCAGACTGCTGTAGCAGCAAATAACTCCTCATCTGCTGCCCCTGCTCCTACTAAAGTTGATAAAGAAGCACAGCGTAAGGAAGCCGCACGCCGTCGCGAACAGACTCGACCTATTCGTAAAAATATTGAAAAAGTTGAGTCACAAATTGAAAAGCTTCAACCGAGACTTGCTGAAATTGAAGAAGCTTTAGCAGATAGCTCATTATATGAAGCGAATCGTAAAGATGATTTGCTTAAGCTAATGAATGAACAGACTGAGTTGAAGGCGAAGCTCGAACAACATGAAGAGCAACTTTTAGAACTCATGATGGAACTTGAGGAAATGGAAGCTTCTTTCGAAAACTAAGTTCTTATCAGTACTGGTATTTTTAAGTACCAGTACTGGCTTTTAGTTCAAATTAGAGCTTTATTTGCACTACTATATAAAAATTTGAATGACTTCTAATAATATTTCATTCAGCTGTTAAATTTTTGAGATAGATTCAAATTTGATAACATATAAAACTTAAGCTACATCTTAAGGGTTGCCATATACAGATAATTTAACTAAATTCTGTAACTTCGTTTTTACCCTTCTTGAGTAGGTATTTAATTCGGGATCAGACAAACTGAATGAATTTTATTGATTTTATTACTAATTTTGAACATTTTTTACCTATTTTAATTCAGGAGTATGGCGCATGGGTCTATGCCATACTCTTTTTGATCATTTTTTCTGAGACAGCTTTTGTTTTTATGTTCTTTTTACCAGGAGATAGTTTACTTCTAACTGTAGGGGCACTTTGCTCAGTAATTGAAATGATGCATCTGGGTTATATGATTACTTTGCTTATCATAGCTGCCACCCTAGGCTATATTGTGAACTACTCTATTGGACGTCATTTTGGTAACCGTATTTTTGAAGCAAAATCACGTTTGATTAAGAAAGAGTATTTAAATAAAACCAACCGTTATTTCTTACAACACGGTGGCAAAACCATTCTTCTGGCACGCTTTATTCCTTTTGCACGCTCTTTTGCACCATTAGCTGCTGGCTCTAGCAATATGAGTTATGGAAAGTTTTTAATCTATAATGTCGCTGGAGCTATTTTGTGGATCTGCCTTTTGTTAACAGCTGGATATTTGTTTGGCCACGCACTCATTCAAGTTACAGACTTAGTAGAAAATTAATCTTTTTCAAGTTAATCCACTCAAATAAACCAAAAAAATAAAGGGAATGAATCAATCATTCCCTTTATTTTATTTAGATCAAAATGAATCTATCTAAATTTTTTATGGTTTTCATTACGAATATTAACCAGATTTATTGCTTCAGTTTTGGCTTGGTCTAATTGACCTTTATCAACCAATACAGTAACGCGATCAATTTCAGCAACCAACTGATCTAAACCCGCTTGATATTGCTTTACCTGTACATTTTCCGGCGGTAAACCTTCTAACTTATGAGGTAAAGATTTTTTTGAAGATAATGCAGCCTGACGCATAATCACAAGCTGCTGTTTTGCGTTATTGAGATCTTTCGCTTCAGCAAAGGCTTTTGTGCTCTTTGCTAAAGTTTTCATGTCAGCTTCCAAGTCAGCTGCAAATGCAGAATGACTCACTAAAGCTGCACATGAAATCAGCATACTTGCTATAAACTTTTGACTCATCATCTTCTCTCCTTAGACTGATTTAGAATCTAGCTATCAATTAAGCATCAATATCTGCATTTAATGCATTTTCTTCAATGAAGGCACGACGTGGTTCAACGTCATCACCCATTAAGCATGAGAACATACGATCGGCTTCGATTGCATCATCAATAGTCACCTGTAACATATTACGGTTTTCAGGGTCCATTGTGGTTTCCCAAAGCTGTTCAGCATTCATCTCACCCAGACCTTTATAGCGCTGGATCATCATACCGCGACGCGAATCTTGCAGAATGTGCTGCCATACCTGATGGAAGTTAGCCACTTGAATACGACGATCACCCTTCTGTAAATATGCACCATCTTCAATTAAATTGAACCAACTCTTAGAGTTCTTCAATAAACGTGCATATTCTGCTGAGTTTAATAAACCAGCATCAAGCAAGTAAGCATGTGGCAAGTTATGGACATATACCGTCACACGTGGCCAATAATGCGCTGTTTTCTCGCCTTGAGCATTTTCACGTTCAAAGGTTTCAAGCGTAATTTCAGGACGCAAACTTGGCTGTAGTCTTTGTACAGCTTCGCGTACTTGATCGGCCCATTGCTGTACATAAGCCTGGTCATGGTTCTGATCAGCTTTAAAGGCATCTACTTCAAGTAATCCATCAAGTAAGCTTGCTGGATAACGCAACGTTAAACGTTGTAAGCTCTTTTGTGAAACTTGATAGTCTTGGATCACTTTTGCTAATGCTTCGCCTGTAATTGCAGGTGCTTCTGCACTAATATGCAAAGCAAGCTCATCAATTGCATTTGAAATTAAATAAGTTTCCAAAGCATCATTATCTTTAATATATTGCTCTTGCTTACCTTTTTTCAGTTTATACAAAGGTGGCTGTGCAATATAGATATGACCACGTTCAACTAACTCCGGCATTTGACGGAAGAAGAACGTTAATAACAATGTACGGATGTGCGAACCATCGACGTCGGCATCGGTCATAATAATAATTTTATGATAACGAAGCTTGTCAGGGTTATATTCTTCACGGCCAATACCACAGCCAAGTGCTGTAATTAATGTACCGACTTCCTGACTCGAAATCATTTTGTCAAAGCGGGCACGTTCAACGTTCAAGATTTTACCTTTCAAAGGTAAAATAGCTTGCATTTTACGGTTACGACCTTGCTTGGCACTACCACCCGCAGAGTCACCCTCGACAAGATATAATTCAGAAAGTGCCGGATCTTTTTCCTGACAGTCAGCCAATTTACCTGGCAAGCCTGCGATATCTAATGCACTCTTACGACGTGTCATTTCACGCGCTTTACGCGCAGCATCACGTGCACGAGCAGCGTCAATAATCTTACCAGCAATTGATTTTGCAGCTTGCGGGTTTTCTAGTAAGTAAGCAGAGAACTCTTTGTTCATTGCCTGCTCTACTGCTGGTTTTACCTCACTCGATACCAATTTTTCTTTCGTTTGAGAAGAGAATTTTGGATCAGGAACTTTAACCGAAATAATAGCAGTTAAACCTTCACGCGCATCATCACCAGTCACATTCACTTTTTCTTTCTTGAGAATGTTTTCATTTTCAAGATATTGGTTTAAGCCACGCGTTAATGCCGCACGGAAACCTGCTAAGTGTGTACCACCATCTTTTTGTGGGATGTTGTTTGTAAAACAACGAACATTTTCTTGATAACTATCATTCCACTGCAATGCAACTTCTACAGCAATGCCGTTATCTGCATCAGCCGTGAAATGGAAAATTTCGTTCAGATGATTTTTACCTTCGTTAATGTATTTAACAAACTCAGATAAACCACCTTCATAGTCATAAACATGTTCAAGATTAATACGCTCATCACGTAAAACGATACGTACACCAGCATTTAAGAAAGAAAGTTCACGTAAGCGGCGCGCTAAAATTTCAACGTTAAAAATGGTTTGACTAAAAGTTTCTGCACTTGGCCAGAAGCGTACAATCGTACCTGTGTTATCCGTTTCACCAATCACACGCAATGGATATTGCGGATCACCATGATGGTATTCTTGTTCATGAATTTGGCCAGCACGATTAATAATTAAATGTAATTTACTAGACAGTGCGTTTACGACTGATACACCTACACCGTGCAAACCACCTGAAACTTTATAGCTGTTATCATCAAACTTACCGCCTGCATGCAGAATGGTAAGAATAACTTCTGCTGCAGATACACCTTCTTCAGGGTGAATATCAGTTGGAATACCACGGCCATTATCTGAAACACTCACCGATTCATCTTCGTGAATCGTGACAATGATTTCATCACAGTGACCCGCTAAGGCTTCATCGATTGCGTTATCGACAACCTCGAATACCATATGGTGTAAACCGGTACCGTCGTCTGTATCCCCAATATACATGCCCGGACGTTTACGAACTGCATCTAATCCACGTAATACTTTAATACTAGAGGAATCATAAGCCTTTTCATTGGTTTGTTCTGTTTGAGAGGCTGATTGAGACTCTGAACTCATGGTTTCTCCCTAGCAAATATAGGTTTATTCAAAGATGGTTAACATCAAAAAATTATGGTGAAGCAAGACTAACTTGACCGGATTCAACACTGAATAATTGATATGAAATAGACAGATCATGTAAATGTTTTTTTACCGATGCATGATCTAAAGTTGTCATAAAAACCTGGCTACCAAGTTGGCTTAATCGTTCAATTAAACGTTGTTGTGCGGTTAAGTCTAATTCTGCTGTCAGATCATCTAATAATACCACAGTTTCCTTATTACTCGCATGCAACATTGCAATTTGTGACAGTTTTAAGGCAATAATCAGGAGTTTTTTCTGACCTCTTGATAAAACATCATCGGCGTGTCCAAAAGGTGTTTTTAAGCGCAAATCTGCCCGATGTGGACCATACTCTGTATAACGTCTTTCAATGTCTTTTTGATGCTGATTCAGCAAGTCTTGCATGAGCCCCTGCTCTGTATGAAAACCGGGGCTATATTCCAGCTCAATCTCTAAATCAGGCAGTAACTGTCTTAAATCATTTTGGAAATATACGTTCCATTGTTCTACGATACTTAAACGCTGTGAGTGTAAAATTTCACCATAATTACTCAACATTTTGTTCCACGGCTCTAAGTCAGCCAAAGAAAGATTGCGTCTTGTTTTGAGTAAAGTATTTCGCTGTTTTAAAGCTCGAGAGTAATACTGCCAAGCAAAATAAAACTCAGGTTCCACGTGGAACATTAGCCAATCTAAAAGCTGACGTCTTGGCTTAGCACCATGGTCAATAATATCTGTACTTTGTGGATCAATATGTTGTAAAGGGAGTAATTTGGCGAGTTGACCTTGGGTTGCAACTGTATCTCCATTCACTTTCATCAACTGCTCGCCAGAAGCGAGTTTCTGCATACCAATTTTTTCAGTTGCTGACTGAGCAAACACAATCGCGTCGTCAGCCTCATATTGAATATAGTTTTTTGGGATATGTGTGCGGAATGAGCGACCTGTTGCAAGTAAATGGATCGCTTCCAAAATTGATGTTTTACCCGAACCGTTAGCGCCATAAAAAACATTAAACGGTTGCAAACCATGGAGTGCAACCGTTTTTAAATTACGCACGCGTTCTATGTTTAAGCGCGTAAGATGCATAGAATTAAACCAGTTTAGACACGCATCGGCATAACAACATAAGTCTGGTCAGGATGAGCAGGATCTTGTACTAATACTGACTGGTTCGCTTCAGTCATGCTCATATTTACATCATCGCCATCTAATACACCCAACACATCAAGTAAATATTGAGCATTAAATGACATTTCTAATGGCGTATTTTGATATTGGATTGCTAAATCCTCAATCGCTTCATCTTGTTCAGGGTTATTTGCACGAAGCTGTAAAGAATCCTGATTAAAGTTTAAGAACACACCACGTAATTTCTCATTACTTAAAATTGCGACACGTTGTAATGATTGTTTAAATACGTCATGACCAATCAAAACATGTTTATCGCCACCACGTGGAATCACACGGCGGTAGTCTGGGAATTTCCCATCAATCAATTTTGTCGTAAAACGAACTGTAATATCACCTTGTTCTTTATCACGGCTTGGCGTATTAATCGTTACATTTAATAATTCACGACCAATAAGCAAAGTGAGTTGCTCATCTTCAATACTAAGTAAGCGTTGTAGTTCACCAACAGCTTTACGAGGCACAATTGCTTGTACTAATTGAGACGAACTAGAAGAGGCCAAAATTTCACATAGGGCAAGACGGTGGCCATCAGTTGTGACTGCACGCAATTGATTTTCATCAATTTCTAACAAAGTACCAGTTAAATAAAAACGTACATCTTGTACAGCCATTGCAAAAGCAGTTTTTTCAAATAAACGCTTTAGTTCACGTTGAGTCACCTGTACTTGCGTACCTTGGCTATTCTCAGTATTTAACAACGGGTAATCTTCTGCTGGTAAAGTACCTAATACAAAACGGCTATTACCAGACTTTAAAATACATCTTTGATCTTCAGTAATTTGTAAATCAATCAATGCAGCGGTAGGCAAAGATTTACAAATGTCCATTAACTTACGAGCAGGAACAGTCGTTTCACCTGCTTCAAGACACGCCCCTTCTGATAAAGCAGTGCTCGCCACCAGTTCAACTTCTAAATCCGAACCAGTAATGGTGAGTGCTTGACCATTAGTCTGAATTTTGACGTTTGAAAGAATATTCAAGGTATGACGACGTTCTACCGCACCGACAACATGCGATAAAACATTGAGTAAACTTTCTTTAGCGATTTTCAAACGCACGATTCATTCCTCTAGCAACTTGGAGCAAACATTTCATTTTTTAGCTGTGTACTATGCTGCACTTATGGAGACTTTGCAACAACGTCTTATGATTTCATTAACTCTGAAGAAGACGTAGTAAATTCTTATAATCTTCGTCAAAGATAGGATCTTCTTCCCGCAAACTGACCACTTTTTCACAAGCATGCATCACGGTACTATGGTCTCGCCCACCAAAAGCCATTCCAATTTCCGGAAAACTATCACCAGTCAACTCACGGGCAAGCCCCATTGCCAATTGGCGTGGTCGAGCATAAATTCGTGTCCGTTTTGGACCTACCAGTTCTTTTAGAGGAATACGGAAATATTCACTCACTACACGTTGGATATTTTCCACACTGATTGTACGAGCACGGATTGCCAATACATCTTTTAAAGACTCTCGCACAACATCAAGGTCGATTGGAGCACCTTTAAAACGTGAAATTGCGACAACTTTATTAAGAGCACCTTCAAGTTCACGTACGTTTGCTACCACTTGTTGTGCAATGAATAATGCGCAGTTTCTAGGCAAATCAACGCCACTATTCTCAGCTTTTTTAAGTAGAATTTCGATTCGGGTTTCAATATCTGGTGGCTCAACACCTACTGATAGTCCCCATGAAAAACGAGAAACCAATCGTGGATCAAGTTCTGTTAATTCTTTAGGATATCGATCAGACGTTAAAATAATTTGTTTAGATTCATCAAGTAAGGCGTTAAATGTATAAAAGAATTCAACAAGACTAGCTTCTTTACCAGCCAAAAGGTGAATATCATCCACTAATAACAAATCTAAAGAACGACAATTTTTCTTAAACTCTTCAACCTTTCCTTTTTGTAATGAACTCACAAAATCTTGTACAAAACTTTCCGAAGTCATATACATGACTCTCGCATTCGGCTTAGCTTGCAGTAAAGCATTACCAACCGCTTGCATTAAGTGAGTTTTACCAAGACCCGTTGGACCATATAAAAACAAAGGGTTATGTTGAGAAGCACCTAATTGTGTTAATACTTTTCTACAAGTTTCCGCTGCCATTTGGTTAGAACGGCCTTCAACAAATAGCGAAAAAGTAAATTGTGGGTTTAATAGTTTCTTTTTTGAAGTTTTCGAACTAACTGCAGGGTTAGCAACAGGTTCTGGTTCTCTTTTAACCTTAGTAGGTTGTGAAACCGGTGCACTTTGTAAAGCAGCTGTAGTTGTTGCTGGTTGTTCATTAGAAGACAAAATACTACCAGGACGCGAATCGACCAAGATTTCAACCTGACGTACACGTCCCTCAGACAATTGTTCCGCCAATATAGATATTAACTCTAAATGATTCTCTTGAATATAACGTGTCCAATAAGGATTAGGGGCATATAGACGTAGGATACCCTCTACTTCTTCAGCTACTAAAGGGCGAATCCACATCGCAAAGACGTTATCAGAGAGCTCTTGTCGCAAGCGAGTTAAGCAGTCTGTCCAAAGCATGTGTATCCCCTATGTCTGCGTTTTAAATTCAAATCATTTAAAGATTAACCCTTCCTGATGAGAAGGGGTCGCCATTCTACCCAAGTTATCCACATCTGTCATGACGAATTCGGTTGATTTTGACTAAAAAGAAATCTCTTGTGAATAAATTTAAATTCAAAACCAATTGTGTATAACTTTTTGCACATCCTGTGGATAAATTATCACATAAACTTATCCACAATCCATAAAGATAATAAAAACAGAGTTATCAACAGTTCAAATATATGTTTTTTAAATTTAAAACCATCAAATCCACAGAAAAAGTCCACACTAATAAGAATAAATTTAAATTTTAAAATTTGAATTTATTTAATAGGGCCACTCCCAATTGTGGATAACTAAGAAATATGAATTTAAATTCAAATATACCAAATCCAAACTCATTTCACATCCATGTTTGTTGATAAGTATGTAAATAAGAAGTGTATATCTTAAAAGTCATAATAAAAATAAACAATTACTTTGTGCATAACTTTTAAATGGTAAAAATTGACTTAATATAAAGAGAGGATGAAGAACTAAAAATTTGACTTAAATACAAAACTTTCTCTGTTTATCATTGACAGAGTAAACATTGCACAATAAAATCGCGGACCTTTATAGAAAGATCATTTTTGGGAGTTTCGATATGAAACGTACTTTCCAACCATCTGAATTAAAGCGTAAACGCGTTCATGGTTTCCGTGCTCGTATGGCAACTAAAGCTGGTCGTCAAGTATTAGCTCGTCGTCGTGCAAAAGGTCGTCATAGCTTAACTGTTTAATTACTGTTACGCTGACCAGACTTGGGTGTGATGGCACTTTACAGTTTTAGCACAGATCGTCGTGTACGCTGTGCTGCAGATTATAAAAGTGTATTTGATGGTGCGCTTTTTAAAGTGCATCAACCCCATTTTTTATTTCTTGCAAAATTCACCGAACAGCCTAATAGCCGTTTGGGTATTGTTGTTGCTAAGAAAAAAGTGCGCCGTGCGCATGAAAGAAATCGAATAAAGCGTCTTGCTCGTGAGAGCTTTCGTCTAAATCAGCCGAAATTTGGGTTAGACATAGATGTTGTTGTAATGCCTAAAGTTGGTATAGAAACGATTACGAACGCTGAGCTATATCAACAATTAGATTTTGCTTGGCAAAAATTACAACGCTTGGCAAAAAAACATTCTAAAGTTGTCCCAACCTCGCAAAATTAAGAGATGACCAATGGTTCGTATTTTGCGTTGGTTCATTCGACTGTATCAAATTGCGATTAGTCCGCTTCTTGGACCCCGTTGTCGTTATATCCCAACTTGTTCCCAATATGCGATAGAAGCATTACAAACTCATGGTGCAATCAAAGGCGTTTGGCTATCTTCTAAACGTATTTGCAGATGTCATCCATGGGGAGGCTCCGGATATGATCCGGTACCGCCAAAAGCAATTCGTTTTATTTCGTTTCATCAAATAGATTCTCAAACGCATCATGTTGCTGTACCCTTTCGTGATCGTTTAATGAAGCAAAATCTCTCTAACCATTTGGGGTAATAGATATGCAACAATGGGCCAGGTTTGCAATTCTCGGGGCCATGTTTGTCACCGCATATTTGCTCATTTTGGCTTGGCAAAAAGATTATGGAAATGCTGCAACTGCACCGCAACAACAAGCGGCGGCTGTAAGTTCACATGAAATATCTGCTGATTTGCCAAATGCTAAAACTGCAACAGTGGCTTCCGATGTGCCACAAGCAAATATTGCGCAGTCACAAACCACAGATGCGACAGCACCTGTGAATCAACAGCTTATTTCAGTACAAACTGACCTTTATCATCTTTGGATTAATCCAAAAGGTGGTGATATTGTTCGTATTGAATTACTCTCTCACGACAAAAGCAAAGACAGTAATCAACCTTTTGTTATGCTTGAAAATGATGCCAAGCGTACATATGTTGCTCAGTCTGGCTTAATTGGTTTGAATGGACCAGATAGTAGTCGTGGTGGTCGTCCGTTATATGCGGTTGAAAAAACATCATATACTTTGGCTGATGCTAAGGGTGTGCAGGATCAAAAGGGTCAGTCTGAAAAAGTTTTAAGCGTACCAATGGTATTTAAAACACCAGAAGGCGTTGAAATTATTAAAACTTTTACCTTTACCCAAGGTCAATACCCGATTGTTGTAAGCCATCAAGTGATTAACCGTAGCCAACAAAACTGGCAAGGTCAGATGTTTGGACAGTTAAAGCGTGATAACTCTGAGGATCCTGGTAAGTCTTCTCAAGGTATTTTTACTCTAGGGACGTTCTTAGGGGGAGCTTGGGGTACGCCTGATTCACACTATAACAAGCTTAAGTTTGCTAATTTCTCAGAAGAAAAATTAAATGCTGATGCTAAAGGTGGGTGGGTTGCGATTGTTCAGCACTATTTTGTAAGTGCTTGGATTCCAGGAAACCTTAAACTGACTCAAGCAAATGGTCAGCCTTATGTTGCTAAGCTTGAATCACGTCAGTCTGCGGATCATATGAATATTATTGGCTTTACTTCGCCAGTAATTAATGTTCCAGCTGGCACTTCAATGGAAGTAGATGCAAAGCTTTATTCAGGTCCTAAAGTACAATCTGAATTAAAAGATTTAGCTGTCGGTCTGAACCAGACTGTGGACTATGGTTGGTTATGGCCAATTGCGAAGTTATTGTTCTTAGGTCTTCAATTCTTCCATAGCATTGTAGGCAACTGGGGATGGTCAATCATCTTACTTACCATTATGGTGAAGATGATTTTGTGGCCTTTATCTTCAAAAAGTTATCGTTCTATGGCGAAAATGCGTGTGATTGCACCAGAAATGCAACGCATGAAAGAAGAGTTCGGTGAAGACCGTATGCGCTTCTCGCAAGAAATGATGGCGCTTTATAAACGTGAACAAGTGAACCCATTGTCTGGTTGTTTGCCATTATTGCTACAAATGCCAATTTTCCTTGCGTTGTACTGGGTACTCATGGAAAGTGTGGAATTACGTCACGCACCATGGTTAGGCTGGATTCAAGACTTATCTGCAATGGATCCTTGGTTCATCTTGCCGTTAATTATGGGGGCGACAATGTTTGCTCAGCAAATGTTGAACCCGCAACCAGCTGATCCAATGCAAGCGAAAGTATTCCGCATTATGCCGATTATGTTCACGGTATTTATGTTGTTCTTCCCTGCGGGTCTAGTGTTGTACTGGATTGTGAACAACAGTATTACCATTTTACAGCAATGGTTTATTAACAAGAGTGTTGAGAAAAGTCGTCTAAACAAGACTGAATCAGCATCTTAATCGTTGAACTTTTGCTGAATCAATCCGCTTAAGATGGTAATCTTAGGCGGATTTTTCTTTGGCTGTATTTTAGGTTTTTTAGGTGAATAATATGCAAAGTCAAACCACAATTGCTGCAATTGCAACGCCACCAGGGCGTGGCGGAGTGGGCGTGATTCGCTTATCTGGACCTAAGGCCTATGATATGGCTCAAAAACTGACACAAAAAAACTTGCCTGAAGCGCGTATGGCAGGTTTTCGTAAGTTTTATGATGCTGATGGAAGCATTATGGATGAAGGGATTGTCCTATGCTTTCCAAATCCGCATTCGTTTACTGGTGAAGATGTTGTCGAGTTACAAGGGCACGGCGGTCCAGTCATTCAAAATGCTCTCCTTGGCCGTCTATTCGAGCTGGGTGCGATTGCTGCAAAAGCTGGGGAATTCTCCATGCGAGCTTTTGAAAATGGCAAAATGGATTTGGTACAAGCGGAAGCTATTGCCGATTTAATTGATGCCACCTCTCAAGCTGCGGCTCGTTCGGCAGTTCGTTCTCTGCAAGGTGCATTTTCAACAAAAATTAATACAGTTTTAGAAAAACTGATTCATTTACGTTTGCACGTAGAAGCTGCGATTGATTTTCCAGAAGAAGAAATTGATTTTTTGGCTGATGGCAAAATTTTAGCTTTACTGGAAGATGTTCAACAGTCGGTGCATGCCGTTCAAACTTCTGCACGACAAGGGCAATTACTCCGTGAAGGTCTACAGGTTGTGATTGCGGGTAAACCAAATGCGGGTAAATCGAGCTTGTTAAATGCGCTTGCTGGTGTAGAACGAGCGATTGTAACGGACATTGCTGGTACGACTCGTGATGTTTTGCATGAAAAAATTAGCTTAAATGGTTTACCAATTACTTTAACTGATACAGCAGGTCTTCGTGAAACGGGAGATGTGGTCGAGAAAGAAGGTATTCGCCGTGCAATCAAAGAAATTGAGCAGGCCGATCTGCTGTTATTGGTCTACGATTTAAATCAAGGGGATGACCCATTGCAACTCGCTCAAGAATACTTTGCTGAACATATTGAACCGCGTCGTCTCATGTTAATCGGCAATAAATGTGATTTAACTGGTCAATCTGCCGAAATAGGTGATTATCAAGGATTCCGTCATATTACAGTTTCAGCAAAACAAGAGATGGGTGTACAAGGCCTCGTAGATGCGATTACAGCGCATGCAGGCTTTCACCCTGAGGAAGATACATTTATTGCGAGAACTCGTCATTTAGACGCAATGAAGCGCACTCAGCTCTATTTGGCAGAGGCACGTGAGCAACTTGTTGTATTTAACGCTGGTGAACTCGTTGCTGAATCACTACGTCTTGCTCAAAATGCTTTAGGTGAAATTACTGGAGACTTTAGTGCCGATGATCTATTAGGCAAAATCTTCGGTTCGTTCTGCATTGGAAAATAATTTTAAATAATCTGGATGATACGTATTGTTGTGTCATCCAGAACTTTCTTTTAGCCATATCTTTTTAAAACTTTTAAAAATTCTTCTAGCTCATTTTGATCGATTTCTGCACCTTTAAGCACATGATGATGTAAGTGCTGTTCCATTAATTCACTCATTAAACCGTTTATAGCACCTTTTATGGCTGCAACTTGCTGCAAAATATCGATACATGAAGATTCTGCTTGTTCTATCGCATTTTCAATGCTGTTGATTTGTCCTTTTAACCGTTTTACACGATTAAGAATTTTTTTATCCTGACCAATGTGACTCATCTGTTTTCTCTTGTAGAATTTAATATACTGGTAGGGAGTATATTGGGTTTAAATTTTATGCAGGATCATAGTGTATCACGTCATCATCAACATCAGTTTGATGAAGGAAATCCCTTAGCACAAAAACGGATTTTGATTGCAACCATTTTAACGGCGTCCATGATGGTACTGGAAGTATTTGGTGGATGGTTCTTCAATTCAATGGCACTATTGGCCGACGGTTGGCATATGAGTTCACATATGTTGGCCCTTGGTTTAGCTTACTTTGCCTATCGTGCAGCCCGTCATTATTCGAGTGATCACCGTTTTAGCTTTGGAACTTGGAAAATTGAGATTTTAGCCGGCTATAGCAGCGCAATTTTGCTGATGGTTGTGGCTATTTTTATGGCTTTTCAGTCAGTTCAACGTTTATTTAACCCGGTGGAAATTTTTTATAATGAAGCTATTCCAATTGCAATTTTAGGTTTAGTTATTAACTTGATTTGTGCCTGGTTACTTCATGATGATGGTCACCATCACCATCACCATCACCATCACCATCACCATCACCATCACCATCACGAGCATGGCCATGGGCATCATCACCATGATTTAAACCAAAAAGCTGCGTTTTTACATGTGGTTGCAGATGCAGTGACTTCTGTTTTTGCAATTGTAGCGCTTTTCGCAGGTAAATATTTTGGATGGGATTTTTTAGATGCACTTTTAGGAATTCTAGGTGCTATTTTAGTTGCAAAGTGGTCTTTTGGTTTAATGAAAGAGACAGGAAAAACCCTTCTAGATGCTGAAATGGATCATCCGGTAGTTCAAGAAATTCGGGAAGTCATAACTGAATTTCCAAAACATGTTGAAATTACAGATATTCATGTCTGGAAAGTCGCAAAAGGTAAATTTTCTTGTATTTTGGCGCTTGAAACTGACGATATCTCTTTAAATGCAGACCAGATTCGTCATGCTTTATCGATTCATGATGAAATTGTGCATATTTCAGTAGAAATTAATACCTTAAAACCTGTTTATGTTCCACGTGAAACATTGGCATAACTGAGTAGAAGTTTGGTTATAACTCGGTAATCAGTTCTGTTTTCACTAACGGAACTGATTAAAATGTTCTCCTCTCCTGCCTCCGAGTCGGTTTTATGATTAAAAAATTAGGAATATTGGCGTTATTTAGTTTAACTACAAGTTTGAGTTTCGCTAATGTAGATACAGTTCGGGAAAATATTAAAAAACAATATCCTAATTTAAAAATTAGCAATATTCAGAAAACCGAAATGCCTGGGTTATATAGCGCCAATCTAGATCAACAAATCATTTATCTTGGTGAAGATGGTCAGCATATGTTGGTAGGCTCTATGATCCGCTTAAAGGACCAGAAGAATTTAACTAAAGACTTAGTTCTAGGACAAAACTCAATTGATTGGAAGCAATTACCTTTAAAAGATGCCATTAAAACGGTCAAAGGTAATGGTCAGCATGTTTTAGCGGTATTTTCCGATCCGAATTGCCCTTACTGTAAAAAACTTGAACCTGAACTCGATAAACTTAAAGATGTAACAATTTATACGTTTATTTACCCTTTAAAACCTCAGTCTATTGTCGTTTCCAGACAAGTTTGGTGTGCACCGAGCCAATCATACTCTTGGAAGAAACTGATTGAACAAGGTGTAAAACCAACAGTTGCGAGCTGCGCAAACCCAATTGATCGGAACTTGGAACTTGGAAGAAAATTAGGTTTTAATGCTACTCCTACCCTAATTTTTGCAAACGGTTTTAAACTAGTAGGTGCGAGGTCTGCTGAAGAAATTCAGGAAGTTTGGAAAGAGCTAGGCCTGTAAATAAAAAAAGCACCATTAGGTGCTTTTTTTATGAATGAACTGAAGTTTAGCTTTTTCGTGCAATCAAGTTGTAAATAAACAAAATGATGACTGCACCAATTACGGAAGCGATAAAGCCCGCAGCTGAATTTTCTCCGTAAAGACCAAGTAAACGACCACCATAAGTGGCTAAAAGTGAACCTGCGATACCAATTAAAGTAGTAACGATAAAACCTGCTTTATCATCACCAGGATGTAAAGCACGTGCAATTAAGCCTGCGAAGAAACCAACCACAATAGCAACAATAAGTGACCACATATTTGTTCTCCAGTTGTTTTTTTGATGAAGTTAATGATTTTGCTTCATATTCTATCGTGCGACAGAGCCAACTGTTTTGTCTGTAGCAGATTGCGACTTTTTGTGTCTTTTTTGTTCAAAGCTAAAACGTTATATAAAAAAATAGCACCTTATGGTGCCATTTTTATGAAATTTATAAACCAATCTCACCAATAAATGGCAAGTGACGATATTTCTGGTCGTAGTCTAAGCCATAGCCTACAATAAACCGATCTTCAACTTCAAAACCTAAAAACTTAACTTCGAGATCAATTTCACGGCGTGATGGTTTACTCACTAATGTGCATAATTGAATCGAATTTGGTTCGCGAGTTTGCAACATTTCCACAACTTTGCTTAAGGTGTTGCCAGAGTCAATAATATCTTCAACCACCAGCACATCTTTACCACGAATTTCACCGTCAAGATCTTTTAAGATTTTAACGTCTCGACTTGAAGTGGTACCGCCGCCGTAACTAGACACTGTCATGAAATCGAGTTCGTGCGGTTTGGTAATGGTACGGCATAAGTCTGCCATGAAAATAACAGAACCACGAAGTAGACCAATCAGAACCAATTCTTTGTCACTATTTGCATAATGAGAATTGATTTGCTCGCCGAGCTCTTTGACTTTTGCTTGAATTTCTTCGGTTGAAATCATGATGCTCATTGCAACAGTCATGGCAGATTCCTACAAGATATAAAAGAAAAAATAAAAAAGGTGTTGACCTGCAACACCTCGAAAATCTGAGTTAATGGTAAAATTTTAAAGCAAAATGACGTTTCATGCACCCTTTGATGGGTCTGAAATTTTATCATTTTGCGGATTATGTCGATCATGCTTTAATGCAAGAGCACATATTCCAAATAATAACAAAAACTTAACAATGCCTTTTTTATTTGGCTGTTTCTTTTTGATAAGCACGGTTTCCATAAATATAAGTCGCCTCAATATTACGGTCATCACCTAAAGTGAATAATGCAAACAGTGAATCTTCAACAGACTTAGATTTAGACTGGCGAAGCTCCTGTAATGCTGTTGGCTTTAGGTTGAGTACCACAAAGTCTGCTTCTTTACCGATGTTGAAGTTGCCTAACTGATCTTGTAAATCAAGCGCTTTTGCTCCGCCTAAGGTTGCATGATAAAGCGCTTCATAAGCTGAAAGTTTATCACCTTGTAATTGCTGAACCTTATAAGCCTCGTTAACAGTTTGCAGTAAGCTAAACGAAGTACCTGCACCAATGTCTGTCCCCAAACCTACTTTGACTTGCTTTTCCCAAGTTTTTTTCAATGGGAATAAACCACTACCTAAGAACAGATTTGAAGTTGGGCAAAATGCGATAGCCGATTGTGTATCATGCATACATTGCCATTCTTCATCTTCTAAGTGAACACAATGCGCAAACACAGAACGTTTACCAGTTAGGCCATAGTGTTGATAAACATCTAAATAGCCAGCTTGTTCCGGAAATAAAGATTTCACCCAAGCGATTTCATCTTTGTTTTCACTTAAATGCGTATGGACATAAACATCTGGAAATTCTTGTTTTAGCTGCCCTGCTCTTTCTAATTGCTCAGGTGTAGAAGTCGGTGCAAATCGTGGCGTAATCGCATACAGAGCACGGCCTTTACCATGCCATTTTTCAATGAGTGTTTTAGTATCGCTGTAAGCCGTTTCTGGTGTGTCACACAGCGCTTCAGGGGCATTACGGTCCATGAGTACCTTACCGGTAATTAAACGCATCTGAACGCGTTCTGCGGCTTCAAATAAGGCATCCACAGATTCGGGATGAACTGTGCAGAACACCAGCGCTGTGGTTGTGCCGTGTTTTAAGAGTTCCTGAACAAAGAACTGGGCAATTTCGCTTGCATATGCTTTGTCTTGAAACTGTATTTCGGTTGGGAAAGTATAAGTATTAAGCCAGCTTAAAAGTTGCTCGCCGTAAGCTCCCACCATTTCGGTTTGCGGGAAGTGAATATGGGTATCAATAAAGCCAGGTACAATTAATTGTTCTGGATAATGTTGAACCTCAACTCCAGCAGGTAGATGCTGCTCTGCATCTTCCCATGCACCAAACCATTTGATCTTTCCATGTTCACTAATCAATACACCATCTTCCAAATAACGTACTTGATTTGGAATATCAGTTGGCTCAGAGACAGTTTGTTGAATATCTAAAAAACGACCACGCACAACGGTGGTATTTGCGATCAATGACATGGATAGCCTATATATTTTCACTTTTTTCGATTGATTGTACCCCAGTTAGCCAAGATTTAAACCGTATAACGTTTACTTAGTCCCCATTCAGCCAAAATCCGTCGATAAGTCGTTGATGAACGGTCTGCTTCAAAATGTGCTTCCATCATTAGATCGAGCGGTAGTTCTTCTGGTTTTTGTGATTCGACCATGTCTTGGTCTTCGGCAAAAATTTGCGCATTAAATGCATATACTTTTTCTAAATCACCTGTTTGGTCAAAGTTACGTGTGAGTGGAACAAATAAACGGGTTTTATTACTTGAGATAGGACAACAGGCGTTCAAAATTTTTAAGACCCCACTTTCTGGGAAATCGACAGTAAGCACGGCAGAAAATGGCGGATAAACCTCAAAAGTACGCTTCCACAAAAAGCCTTCTGGTTCGAGATGTTTTAGCTCATGCGGATAATTACTGACATTGCTGATATAGACCGTTTTTAAGCCGTAGTTGGTACGTTCAGTGTGATATTTAGGGACGATGGGATTATCACGATTCGCAAAGGCGTTGTGATGCACCCATGCAAAATGAGCGACATCGATAAACCCTTCAAGCTGACGACCGCTAGAGCCACCAATATCCACAAAAGGTGGCAAAATTGCTTGATGCTCTGCATCATCCCAAGTATCTAATACAGGAATATTGGCTTGAGTAATATCACGACCATGAATACTGGTCCAAATGAGACCGTATCTTTGCACAACCGGAAATTTAGTTAGAGAAAAACGATCAGAAATTTTGGTTAGCTCAGGTTGAGCTGGTATTTGGGTACATTTCCCTTCGGTGTTGTAACGTAGACCGTGATAAGGACACACAATCTCCTCACCATCAACCCAACCTTTGGTTAAAGGCACGCCACGATGGGGACAAATATCGCGGACCAGATGAATTTCACCACTTTCTGTCTGGTAGAGTGCCATATTGACGTCTAGTAGTGTGACTCGTTGAGGCGCAGTAGAGACATCTTGAATACGCGCTACCGGATACCAATGGCTCGATAAAATTTCCCAATCTTTTGCATCAAAACTGCTGTTACACGGCATGGCAAGCGGCGTTAAAGTTGGAATCGCATTCATGGCATCACTCCTTAAAAAAATCAGGGCTCTCACGAGCCCCTAAAATCTAGGCTTTTTTCTTTTTTGGAGATGCAAAGAGCTTGCCAATATTGATTTTTAAGAAAATAAATTAGATAAAAATATTAAAATACAAGAGGTTAATTAATACTATTTTTGAATTTTTGTTCTAATTTAACTTTAAAACCTAAAGTTTATTATTCGCTATGTACTTAGAATGCACTGATTGATTGCGTTGAGGGCACAATAAAAAAGCACCTAAAAAGTGCTTTTTTATATCTGTCTAGGTGTTTATTAATCGACAAAATAATGCGCTGCAAAATGGGCGTCATTACCAATAATGTCATAACAATCTTCACGAATAGACATGCCTGCACATTGATGTCCAACCATCCATAAACCAAGAGTAGGTAGTTGTCCTGAAAATAATGGGGTGTCTACCCATTTCTGTACGACATAACCATATTTGTCATAGTCATCAAAATAAAAGCTACCAGAAGCCGTGCCTTGGTCATGGCCGTCTTGTAAAACTCGAATATTGGCACCTTCCCTTGCCAAAATTGGCTTTTTCACCCATTTACCGGACAAACTTTGCTGCGGGTTATAGGTATGGGATTCGACTAATAATGGATGGTTTGGATAACGCTTCCAAAGCTCAACCAGAATCGCCTTATTTGAAAGTAGCATTTTCCAGCAAGGTTCTATCCATTGTGTTTGTGGGTGGATATATTGAGAAAATGCTTCTTCCCAGATCCATTCCCATGGATAGAGTTTAAATATGTTTTGAATGGGCTGATTATGGAGATCAACAAAATCTTGCCCGTTCCAGCCTATGTTCTCCATAGAAAGCTCAGAAACTTGTAGATGAGCTTGGTAAGCGGTATCCATCAAGTACTCTAAATTGCCCCAGTCTTCCCTTCCCGCTTCCTGACAGGCAGCAAAATGCACATGGCTACCCCGCGGTAAAATTGTCTTCCAGCGTTTAATCAGATCTTCGTGAATGCTATTGAACTGGTCTCGGTTTGCAATGCCCGAAACTTGTTCTATCCACAGCCACTGTGCGACAGAAGCTTCGAGTAAGCCAGTCGGTGTGTCTGCGTTATATTCCAGCATTTTGATATTTCGCCCATCGTAAGCGAAATCAAAGCGGCCATACAGCATCGGAGCATTTTGTTTCCATGAACGTTCAATATGGTTTATAGCGGTTTCGGGAATTTGAAAGTAAGCAGGATAGTCACCCCGTTGAATGAGATCTCCTACTATCGATAAACACATCTGATGCAGTTCATTTGCTGCATCTTCAAGTTGTTCAATCTGCTTAAGCGTAAATTCATAAGCAACCCCTTCAGACCAGTAAATTGAGCCATCGAGAGAAGGTAAATTAAAATAATCGAAACCAATATTTTGATGCTCCACTTGCCAGTCTGGACGTGGAGTAAATATTTTTCTTTTCATATTCAGTGAATGCCTGAGGAGTTAGCCGCCGAAAGAGAAGCCGCTACGACCAAATCCCCCACGAATTGGGGATGAAGAAGATGCGCTTTTCGCCGTACTTGAAATAATGGGGTGACCTACACTCAAATTGCTGTAAGGATGTAAGGTATTGCCGTGAAAAGAAACTTCCCGATTGTTTCGATAATACGCGGGACCTAAATAGCGGCTACCAACATAGCTAGAACCATGTCCACTTGAGCTATTTTCTTGTTTACATGTTTCGTTATTCCAGTCGCGAGCACAGTCATATTGGTTGTTATATACGTCTTGTACTAATGGACCATCTTTATGGCTACATGCCGTGAGTAATAAAGGGACCACGACAAGATTAATTTTTTTAGAACGCATGAGACTCCACACATTTTAATAAGTATGTTCGGCATGAAATACCGAATCGCTGTTATCTATTATGTTTCTGATTAGGAAAGATAAATTTTTAGTTGGCATATGATATTGATCTGTTTTTTTAAAGTACAGTCTCTTTTAAAAATTTAGATAACAAGGCATCTACACTTGAGATGCCTTGTTGTAATGAATTAAGACTGCAATTGTTTTTTGTTGTGTCGTAAAGAAAGGTAAGCAGTGATTGCTAACACTATGATAATAAAGCTTAACGAGATCCAGATTGGCATATGGAATACATCAAGCAATAACATTTTTGCACCAATGAACAATAAGATAATGCCTAAGCCATACGGTAAGTAATGCAGTTTAGAAGCAGCGCCAGCAAGTAAGAAGAACATTGCGCGTAAACCTAAAATTGCCATTAAGTTCGCCGTTAAAACAATAAATGGATCACTCGTTACTGCGAAAATAGCAGGAATAGAATCTACCGCGAAAATTACGTCTGAAGCTTCAACTAAAATTAAAACTAGAAATAACGGCGTTGCCCACAATAAACCATTTTGACGTACAAAGAATTTGTCACCTTCAAGCTGTGGCGTAATACGCATGTGCTTACGTAGCCACTTTAAAACTTTGATGTCTTCGATATTGGTTTCTTCTTCTTGGCCTTTTAAGAATTTGAAACCTGTATATATCAAGAACGCACCAAAGATATAAAGCACCCAAGAGAACTCTTGAACGAACCATGCACCAATAAAAATAAAGAGAGTACGCAGTACGATTGCGCCTAATACGCCGTAGAGCAAAATTTTACGTTGTAGTGCCGCTGGAATAGCAAATGCCGCAAAAATCATTAACCAGACGAAAACGTTGTCAATCGCGAGGGACTTTTCAAGTAAGTAACCTGCAAAGTATTCCATGGTTTTTTGGTTTGCTAAGGTCACCCCAACCGTTTGTTGAAGATAAAGCCATAAACCGCCACCAAATAAGACCGCGACGCTTACCCACGCCACACTCCAGTAGGCAGCTTGCTTAATTGAGACATCCTGGCCCTGCTTTTGTTTAAAGCCCAAGAAATCAATTAGGAGCATGACAATGACTATGCCAAAGAATGCTACGTACAGCCATAAATTGCCGATTGTTTCCATAAATCCTCCCTACATCCGGCAATTGGGCATAAAAAAACCTCGACCAGTTGCCAGATGAATTAAACATCTGTACCAACATGATCAAGGTCTTGCCTACATCATGAATTTCACGATGCTCAGATACCGACTTTTTAATAAAAGTGTATTGACGATATCTGACACATAACATTGCTGTTATGTTTGGAGGAGGCTACTCCCCTTGTCAAACTAAATTCTGTATTGGATAAAACCTATCCAATTTCACATAGAATGGCAGATTTTTTTGTATTACGCAACTGAACTTAATGTCGTAGCGTGAATACTAAAAGTTCTATGGATTATTTAATCAAACCACGATCTAAAAGTGGTTTACATATAATCTGGTAAAGGTGAATAAAGAATGCGGTCAAACTTGTACCGTAAGCATTCCAAAAGTAATAACCTGCTGTATTGACCAATAGCGCGACAATAAAAGCACCCAACATATCTAAAGGGAAATGCACACCTAAATAAATACGTGACCATGCCACCACAAATGACAAAAATAAAAGAATCATTCCAATCATTTTGCGCTGAGCAAACAAATAAGATAGCGAGATGGTGCTAAAAATTAGCATATGATTACTTGGAAAAGACGCTGTTGGCGCATGTTCAATAAACGTGGTGCCCACACCCATCACAAACGGTCTTGGATGGTGATAAAACAGAGAAATAATATAACCCACCAAAAGTGATATGCAGGTTAAAAAGACAGATTTAATGACCCTATTTTTTAAATCTTGATCGCCATAAAACCATAAAAATGTAAGTATGAATAAAAGAATATACAGGAGATCATTAGCAAAAAAGATAGCAAGACGAATGATAAATTGACTCGCATCCTGAGCACCATTGATGACATGGAATAAGCTAAGGTTGAGTGTTTCTAAAGACATTCATATTCCAAACGAGAACAAAAAACGTGGGCTATGATAAAGAATTAAGGCTATTGTCTTGATAAAGAATTGTCACAAAAATGAAATATAGTTTATTGATGAGTAAAGATTAATCATCAGACCTGAATAATTTTTAATGCGTGATCTGGACGTTAATATTAAAGTGTTAACGTGTTGGCACTTTATTCGAGAACGTTAATTTTATGACTACTCAAGAAAAACAGAAAAAATTAAGTTTGAGGCCTTTATCTCCAAGAGATCCAAAACAGCCGCATAGAGCAGCGACTCCCCTTGAACTATTGTTCGATTTAATTTTTGTGGTTGCGATTGCCACAGCGGGTCAGCAGTTACATCATGCGATTATTGAAAATCATCTCTGGCATGCTCTGCCAAGCTACCTGATGGTATTTTTTGCACTGTGGTGGGCGTGGATGAATTTTTCATGGTTCGCTTCAGCTTACGATAATGATGACGCATTGTATCGGTGCCTTACCTTTGTACAGATTGTGGGTTCATTGGTCATGGCCGCAGGTATTCCTGATGTATTTCGTAGTCAGGACTTTGACATCATTATTGTAGGTTATGTGATTATGCGCTTGGCTTTAGTCACCCAGTGGCTTCGCGCAGCAAAACATGATCCTGAACGGCGAGTTACGGCTTACCGCTATGCGATCGGTATAGTCTTAGTACAAATTGGTTGGCTTGTAGCTAACTTTGCTCATGTCCTTTCTATACCTCTATTTTTATGTCTGGTTGTGTTCGAGTTATTTGTTCCTATCTATGCGGAAAAACATTCGCCTACACCGTGGCATCCTCATCATATTGTAGAGCGCTATGCTCTCCTCACTATTATTGTTTTAGGCGAATCAATCGTAGGGAGTTTTAATGCCATACGTGATGCGCTTGCGGCTCAATCTATCAATATTCCAGCCGTTTTCTTAATGATTGGTGGATTGATGCTCATGTTCGCAATGTGGTGGGCTTACTTTGATCGTAGTGAACAACATCATCATTTTAAAGGTGTGCGTCCATTTGTATGGGGTTATGGCCATTATTTTGTCTTTGTGAGTATTGCTGCCGTAGGTGCTGCGCTTGCCGCCGCCGTGGATGTCACGACCCATCATGCACATATCTCTGATTTATATATGGGCGTAATTGTCGCAGTGAGTGTGGTGCTTTATACCACTTGTATATGGATGTTATACGAGTTTGAATGTTTAGCTGGAATTTCTAAATGGTTTTATCCTATTACTGCACTCATTATTTTATGTATTCCATTTATTTGTAATAACGTGGGGTATAGCGTGTTTGCGATGGGTATTGTTTATACGTTACGTTTATTCATCTCGAATAAATTTATAGAAGATATAGAGCCAAAGCAGGTTTAAAAACCATTAAACTAAAAAAACGGGTTTCAAACTGAAACCCGTTTTTTTATTAAATCATCTAGAGAGAAAGTTAAGCAGCTTTTGCTTTTAATGCGTTTATAAGTTTTTGATGTAAGCCACCAAAGCCGCCATTAGACATAATCACAACAGCATCGCCCTCACCTGCTTCATTAACAATACGGTTAATAATTTCATCAAGTGAACGGCTGACTTGAGCGCGGTTTGAAGCAGCTTCAATCACTGGTTGCAAATCCCAGTCTAAACCTTCTGGCTGATACCAGATAACGTCATCTGCTAAGCGTGCTGAATGTGCCAAGCCATCTTTATGGCTACCCATGCGCATGGTATTTGAACGCGGTTCAATAATGGCCCATAAACGACGTTCGCCTAAACGTTTACGTGCGCCATCCAAAGTCGTATCAATTGCTGTTGGATGGTGAGCGAAGTCATCATAAACCTCAATACCATTCACTGTACCGAGTAACTCCATACGGCGTTTCACACCGCCAAAGTTAGATAAAGCGTCACAAGCCTTTTCAAGCGAAACACCCACATGTTGAGCGGCTGCAATGGTTGCCAAAGCATTTGCTACGCTGTGTTGCCCTGTCATGCTCCATTTCACTTCGCCAATGGCATGACCATTTTCGAGTACTTTAAAATGGCTGCCATCAATTGAAATTAATTCGGCAGACAAAGCAGCTTTTTCATTCGCTTCTAAACTTGTACGAATCACTGGCGTCCAGCAACCCATTTCAAGTACTTCATCAATATGAGTTTCAGTAATTGGCGCAATAATACGGCCTTCACTTGGAATGGTACGCACAAGATGATGGAACTGTTTTTGAATTGCTGCTAGGTCATCAAAAATATCGGCATGGTCAAATTCAAGGTTATTTAAAATCGCCGTTTTTGGATGATAATGAACAAACTTAGAACGTTTATCGAAGAAAGCTGAGTCATATTCGTCGGCTTCAACGCAGAAGTATTTGCCACCGCCTAAACGAGCACTTTCACTAAAACCAAGTGGCACACCACCAATTAAAAAGCCTGGGTTTAAACCAGCCTGATCAAGTACCCAAGCCAACATGGTTGTTGTGGTTGTTTTTCCATGAGTACCCGCCACCCCAAGGACATGTTTGCCTTGTAAAACGTGGTCAGCAAGGAACTGTGGACCAGAAATATATGGCAGGCCTTCATTGAGCATGTATTCGACGGCATCAATACCACGTTTCATAGCGTTGCCGACAATGACCAAATCTGGATGAGGCTGTAAATGACTACGGTCATAGCCTTGCATGAGTTCAATACCTGCATTTTCTAACTGGGTAGACATTGGCGGGTAAACGTTTGAATCGGAACCTGTTACCTTATGTCCTAAATCACGAGCTAAAAGTGCTAAAGAGCCCATAAAAGTGCCACAAATACCCAAGATATGCAGATGCATTGCTCGCCTTCTCCACTGCTTTTGTACACAGTATTAATGTGAATTACTGTGTTTTCATTATTGATAAATTTGCCAGCAACGATAGCAAGGCTCAACTGGAAAAGATAGTCAAAATTCGTTGTTGTTCTATGTGTTTGAGGCACTCATAAAAGTACAGCTTTATTTTTTAGATTTAAGCTGAATTATAGTTTTATCTTTTATAATGTTTTTGATCCATATTAATACTTAAATCATCGTGACGATGAAGGATGTGCCTTTGAGCCCAACGGTTTTAGCTTTTGTGCTATTAATTATTTCGAACTGTTTTATGACACTTGCATGGTATGGGCATCTTAAGTTTTTGCACCATGCTCCATTCTGGCAAGCGATTTTATTCGGTTGGATTATTGCCCTACTGGAATATAGTTTTATGATTCCAGCAACTCGAATCTTGAGTGATCAAAACTGGACTTTGGGTGAAATGAAAATTACCCAAGAAGTGGTTACCCTCATTGTATTTGTACCATTTATGGTGTTGCTGTTTAAGCAGCCGTTTAAATTAGACTATGTTTGGGCCATGTTATGCTTGTTTGGTTGTGTCTATTTTGTATTTAGAAGCCAGTAAAATTATTTGAAATTGGGTTTTCAGACAGATCGTTGTTAAATCCATCGGATTCACGCTTTTTCCTCATAAACTTGGGCTTTGGGGTGAGTGAAAAAACAGCTATAATATTGGCCTCATCTTTTTCTCTCATGCTTGGCTTGGTACAAGTCGAGTTTTTACCATTTTTACGCTTTGGAAATGCCAATGAACGCGGTCGCAACAGATACCCAACCTTTAGTCGGAATTATCATGGGTTCCCAGTCCGATTGGGCAACGCTTGAACATACTGCCAATATGCTTAAACAGCTTGGTGTCCCATTTGAAGCGGAAGTGGTATCTGCTCACCGTACGCCAGACCGTTTATTTGAATACGCAGAAACTGCGCGTGATCGCGGTATTCAAGTGATTATTGCAGGCGCTGGTGGCGCTGCGCATTTACCGGGTATGTGTGCGGCAAAAACTGACTTACCTGTGTTGGGTGTACCAGTTAAATCATCAATTTTAAATGGTGTAGATTCATTACTTTCAATCGTACAAATGCCAGCAGGTATCGCAGTCGGTACTTTGGCAATTGGCCCAGCTGGTGCGACTAATGCTGCGATTATGGCTGCTCAAATCTTAGGTTTAACTCGTCCTGAAATCGCAAAAAATGTTGCAGATTTCCGTGCTGCGCAAACTGATAAAGTTGCAAGCAACAATATTCCGGGACAGGTTTAAGAGGCTGAAATGGATAAAACTATCGGTATTTTTGGTGGTGGGCAATTGGGCCGTATGATGGCGCAAGCAGCGTTACCATTAAATATTCAATGTACTTTTTTTGAAGCAAATACAGATTGTCCAGCAGGTGTTTTAGGCCAAGTTTTTTCTAGCCAAGATGAACAAGGTTTAAAGCAGTTTATTGAAAGTGCTGATGTTTTCAGTCTTGAGTTTGAAAATACGCCGGTTGCGGACGTAGATGTTTTAACACAAACCAAAACATTGCACCCTCCCCGTATTGCTTTAGCAACTGCACAAAATCGTTTGTCAGAAAAAGCATTATTTGATGAACTTGCGATTCCTGTTGCGCCGTATCGTGCTGTAGACAGCCTAGAAAGCTTAAAAAAAGCTGTTGCTGAGCTTGGTTTACCAATTGTGCTCAAGACAGCAACTGGTGGATATGACGGCAAAGGTCAGTTTGTACTTCGTTCAGAAGACCAAATTGATACAGCTTGGGCAGAGCTTGGTCCTGCAAAAAGCTTAGTTGCTGAAAGCTTTGTGAAGTTTTCTCGCGAAGTTTCGATTATTGCAGTACGTGGTCAAAATGGTGAAGTGAAGACTTGGCCATTGGCTGAAAACCACCATCACAACGGTATTTTGTCGCACTCAATCGTTCCTGCACCGAATAGTGAAGCTCTACAACCTGTTGCTCAAGACTACATTACACGTTTGTTAAATCATCTCAACTATGTAGGTGTGCTAACTCTCGAGCTATTTGTGACAGAACAAGGCCTATGCGCGAATGAGATGGCACCACGTGTTCATAATTCAGGTCACTGGTCAATTGAAGGTGCTGTATGTTCACAGTTTGAAAACCATATTCGAGCTGTTGCAGGCTTACCATTAGGTTCAACAGACGTTGTTCGACCAACGGTCATGATCAATATTATTGGTCAGCATCCTAAAACTGAAGATGTTTTAGCACTAAATGGCGCTCATCTGCACCTTTATAACAAATCAGAACGTGCTGGCCGTAAGTTAGGCCACATTACCTTAATGCCTGTGGATAGTAATGAATTGACGAATTTATGCCGTCAATTAGCGAAAATTTTGCCAGAACCACTCGCATTAACAGCTGATATGACCATTTAATTCAGTTAAAATTTGCAAAAAAGCGATCTTCGGATCGCTTTTTTTATCTTTTAAATTTAAAAAAATTAAAAAATCTAATATTGTCTTGCTGTGGATAACTTCTATTGAGCTTTTGAATTTAAATAAAGGTTGTAATTTTGAATTTAAAAATAGAATAACTTGTTTTTGGTGGTTTTGAATTTAAAATAAGTTATCCCCAATACCTAAAGTTTGAATTTAAATCGGGTCTCTAGCTTATGTGCGTTTTGAATTTAAAAAGATGCATGTTATCTGAGTGGTATTTTGAATTCAAAACTATATCTAACTTTTAAATTTAAAACATGTATCCATGAGTGGTGAGGGGCTTGTAGCGTATAAAGATGATGAAAGATATATAGAATATAGGGGTTTCGGCAGTTTTAGTGTGTGGTTTTATAAGTTATCCACAATTGGTTTGTGATTTGAATATTTAAATTTAAACTGATGTTTTGAATTTAAAGTATGGGTGCGATTTTTGAATTTAAAAATAATTAATCTGATGTTGGAAGTTTTAAATTTAAAACTGGATGCAAAATTTGAATTTAAAACTCTGGAAATGAATTTAAAGAAGGAATTATGAATTCAAATTTACGATTTCTCTCTGAAAATTTTGAGTCCATAATGGTATGGTAAAGACAAATTTAAATTTAAAAATTGAACTAGGATAATATGCGACGTTTTTCTTGTATTGTTGGGTCTATATTTTTGACAATGACTCAGGCTCAAGCAGAGCTGATAATTAATGGTTCTTCTTCTACAATATCTAGTAATGCAACAGTTCCTGTAACGAATAGCAATACTTACACGCCTAATAATAATTTTCAGAGTTGTTTGGCAAATTTACGTTCGCAAGCGATTGCTGCGGGTGTTTCGGGTAGCACGTATGACCGTTATACACAAAATTTAACACCAGATTACTCAGTGATTGATAAGTTAAATTATCAGCCAGAGTTTTCGACACCAATTTGGGACTATTTATCTGGTCTTGTAGATGAAGAACGCGTTGAGCTTGGGAAACAAAAATTAGCGCAATATCGTGATGTTTTAAATCGTGCCTCTCAAGTTTATGGCGTACCGCCTGAAACAATTGTGGCAGTGTGGGGCGTTGAAAGTAATTTTGGCGATATTTCTGGAAAATATCCTTTATTGCAGGCACTTGGAACATTAAGTTGTGAAGGGCGCCGGCAAAGTTATTTCCGGACAGAATTTTTTGCCACTATGCGTATTTTGCAACGCGGTGATTTAACCGAAGATCAACTTAAAGGTTCATGGGCTGGCGCTTTTGGACATACACAGTTTATGCCATCAACTTATGAACGCTTAGCTGTTGATTTTGATGGTGATGGTCGTCGTGATTTAGTGTCTAGCACAGCAGATGCATTGGCATCTACGGCTAATTTCTTGAATAAAGCTGGATGGCAAACTGGTATGCCTTGGGGCTTTGAAGTCAAAATTCCATCAGGTATGTCAATTGATGGAGAAGGGCGTCGCTCTAAAAAGCCATTGAGTAGCTGGAGTTCACGTGGAGTAACCCGAATTGATGGTACACCCTTAATTCAAGGTGCATTATCTGGTAGCACACCAGCTGGGTTAATGGCGCCTGCAGGAGCAAGTGGTCCAATCTTTTTAGTATTTAAAAATTTTGATGCTATTTATAGCTATAACGCAGCCGAAAGTTATGGACTTGCAATTGCACATTTATCTGATCGTTTAAAAGGTGGGAAACCATTCATTGCTTCTTGGCCAACAGATGATCCAGGTACTTCTCGTGCAGAGCGTCGAGAGATTCAGCAATTTTTGATTAATCGTGGTTATGATATTGGTGCTGTTGATGGACTGATTGGAGATAAAACTCGTGTTGCTATACGTCAGGAGCAAACCCGTTTAGGTTTAAATCCAACAGGACGGGCAGGGCAACAAATTTTACGTGCATTCCGTCAGGAACAAGCACGAAAAATGATGCAATAAGGCATTAAATAAAAAGGTCTGCATATGCAGACCTTTTTTATTGAATAACTAAATTATGGATTGATCTAGCTTTACTGCTTCTAAAATATCAAAAATAACTGAAGTGACATCTTGGCTTAGGTCGCGATCATTAAAGATTTCATAAGCAGTTATAGTGACATCAGTGTCACTTGGTAATTGCTTCTGTTCTTCTTCAATTAAATGTTCGATAGGCAGTAAAGTCTGTTTAACTTCAAGATGTAAAATATCTTTATATTCAATATTTTCATCTTCAAGCTCAATTTCTTGCTCGTTAAAGTAAGGCAGCAAAATAGAATGAAGGTACGGTTTAAGTTCAATAATATCAAATAGTTCGATATCTCGAGTTTGTTCAATCGTACTAATGTGGTCATTTACTTCAATCAGGATATGATAATAACTCATCTTGATCTCCATTCTATTTTAGACGGCTCTTACAACCACAATAACATGACTTTGACATGAATTTCGATGTATCTATTTATAAAATAGATACATCGTTATGTCTCATATCTAATTATTGAGGTAAAGCGTTTAATAGATCACGATCAGCATCAGTTAAAACATTACTTTTTTTATCGCTGTCTTTGCGAACTGAGTACATTAGGGCACCCGGTTGATCGCTATGTTTTAAGCCTAGTGCATGGCCTAATTCATGAGCAATCGTTAAACGTAAATCATCAATTGAGCTATACTCATAAATTGTGATTTGTTTACCGTTATAAATCCCTTTCTTAAATACATCAGCTTGGGCATTTTGCTTAAACTGATTTAAAGATTGATTGAACTGATCGTTAATCTGATTAAAGTGATTAACCTTTTTGTTTAAATCTGCAGCTTGCTGATTATAAGCGGCAATATCTTTCTTCAAAGAAACAGTTTGCTTCTGTAAATCTTTCTGAGTCTTCGCAAGAGATTTTGCTGTGTATTCAGGTGCTAATTTACCTTCGTTAAACTGCATCATTTGTTGATCAAAATTTTTCAACTTCTCATTTAAGATCTGTTTTTTGTTTTCAAGATCAGATTGAGTTTGACTTAAATTTTGCTTCAACTGCTTAATTTGCTGCTGTTCATCAATTACACGTTGTTGATCTTGCTTAAACTGAGCAGAAATTTTTTGACGCTCTGCTGAACGATTTTGGCTATCATCGTATACAAGACGAATTTCTAACTTTGCATTTGGGTCATAAGTAAAGTAATTTTTACCTGTACCTTCTTTCCAGATATCAGCAGCTTGCTGAGTAATCTGAATCAATTGATCTTGACTTAAACCAAAACGAGGATCAACTTCAGCAATTCTATATGTTAAATGTTGAGCATTTTTTTGCTGAACTTGAGTGTTTACAGGAGTTGCAAGATGAGCATTGGCCTGAAAATTAGAAAAAGCAAAAGCCAAGCCTAATAACAAAGATGTTAAGCGCATAGTCGTCAGGGGGGAGATTTAAAAAAAAACGTATTATAAGAAGATAAAATGAAAAATCAATCAAAAAATATACAATTTCGATAAATAAATGAGACTTTGGTCTCATTATTTTTTACCATTTGCCAAATTATTTGTTAGTAAAATTTGAACAGTTTTTATTTTATTTAGTTTATTTAATCAGTTAGTTTTAATGATTTTTGTCATTTGAACTATAAGTCGAACTCAGTAAATCTAAATCTGAATGTGTTAATTTGAAGTTATGAATATCTTGTTCCTTTAAACGAGGGTACATCAAAGATTTAGGATCAGTGGTGTGTTTTAGTCCCAATGCATGTCCAAATTCATGGGCAAGTGTTAAACGCAAATCATCAAATGAATTAAAGCCATAAATTTGAATTTGATTTTGACTAAATAAGCCTTTATGAAAAGACTCAGGACGATCAGTTGTGCTTAAATTAAATTCCTTGATAGCTTGATTAAGCATGTTTTGATGTTGATTTATTAGCTTAATTTGCGCATTAAGAGTTTCTATTTTATTACTATGATGAGAAAATTTTGTTTTTAAATCTAATGATAATCTAGTTAGCTCAGCTTGACGTTTAATCAAATCAGCTTGATTAAATTTCCCAACATTTCCTTGGTTAAAGATAGTTACATCCTTTTGATATTGTTCAAATCTATTATTAAGCTGGATTTTGGCTTCATTCAAAAGGGTAGTTTCCTCCTCTATTTGTTGTTTAGATAAAAGAACAGCTTTATTTTTCTCCCGCCATTCTTCCTGCTGCTGTAATAACTTATTTATATTAATTTTTCTTTCATTTTGAGCAGTTTGATAATCATCAAATACTAAATTAATTGTAAGCTCTGCTTGTGAGTCATAAATAAAATAAGTTTTTCCAGTTTCTTTCTGCCAAATTTCAGCAGCTTCTTTGCCAATTTGAACAAATTGTTCCTTGGTAATATGAAAGCGTGGATCTATATAATCAATCTTGTATTTTAGAGGTTGATTAAAAGAAATAGTTGATAAATGGCTTTGAGCTAAAGCAACTGTGTGTAAGCTCATACTTAAGCAAAAGCTTATTCCCCACCATAGAAATTTTTTCATGGCAAAAATAAAAATATAAATAAATTCTTATTGTTAGTAAGTAATTTAGATTCGTCAAAATGATAAAGAAGACCAAAGAAGGCGATCATTTTGTGATCTTGCTAAAGAAACGGAATAAATAAATCTATTTATTTGGCATTAATGTAAAAATAAATGGATTTAATAACAGTGATTCTAATTCTTTAAATTTTTTATAAATAATAAATAGTTAATTTTTATAATTGACTTTTTTGACTAAAAAATAGCAAATAAATATAAAAATAATAATTGTTATTTTTTTGTAAATAATAAAAAACCGCGCTTTCGCGCGGTCTTTTTAAAGAGACAAATTATTTTTTGTCATCTTTTACTTCTGTAAATTCAGCATCTACAACGCCATCATCAGCTTTTTGTTGACCAGCATCACCGCCTTGGAATGCATTAGGATCAAAACCTTCAGCACCACCAGCTTGTTGCGCTTGTTCATAAGCACGTTGAGTGATCGGCATCAAAATGTTTTGTAAAGCTTCAGTTTTCGCTTTAATCGCGTCAACGTCATTTTCTTTAGTTGCTGCTTCAAGTTCAGAAACTGCTGTGCTTACCGCTGTTTTTTCATCTTCAGTCACTTTGTCACCAAGATCTTTAACAGCTTTGTTCGAGCTTGAAATTAATGCATCAGCTTCATTACGAGCTTTTGCAAGTTCTTCAAACTTACGGTCTTCTTCAGCATTCGCTTCAGCATCTTTAATCATTGCTTCGATTTCAGCATCAGACAAACCTGAGTTTGCTTTAATCTGAATCGATTGCTCTTTACCAGTGCTCTTATCTTTCGCAGATACTTTCAAGATACCGTCAGCGTTGATGTCAAACGATACTTCAATTTGCGGCACACCACGTGGAGCAGGTGGGATATCGCCTAATTGGAAGTTACCCAACAATTTGTTTTGTTGAGCCATCTTACGTTCACCTTGGTAAACTGAAATATCTACAGCTGGTTGGTTATCAGCAGCAGTAGAGAACACTTGTGATTTCTTCGCAGGAATCGTCGTGTTTTTCTCAATGATTGGTGTTAATACACCGCCCATTGTTTCAATACCTAAAGTTAATGGTGTTACGTCAAGAAGTAATACGTCATTCTTGTCACCAGATAATACAGCACCTTGAATTGCAGCACCGATAGCAACTGCTTCGTCAGGGTTCACGTCTTTACGTGGCTCTTTACCGAAGAATTCTTGTACTTTTTGTTGTACAAGCGGCATACGAGACTGACCACCAACCAAGATTACGTCAGAGATGTCAGAAGTCGAAAGACCAGCATCTTTAAGTGCAATCTTACAAGGTTCAATCGTACGAGCAACTAAATCAGCAACTAAACCTTCAAGTTTTGCACGTGTTACGTTGATCACTAAGTGTTTAGGACCAGAAGCATCAGCAGTGATGTATGGAAGGTTGATTTCAGTTGCATTTGATGAAGAAAGCTCGATTTTTGCTTTTTCAGCAGCTTCTTTCAAACGTTGTAACGCAAGTGGATCATTTTTCAAGTTCACACTTTGTTCTTTCTTGAATTCTTCAACCAAGTATTCAATTAATGCGTTATCAAAGTCTTCACCACCAAGGAAAGTATCACCATTAGTTGATAACACTTCAATTTGTTGGTCGCCATCAAGATCCGCGATTTCAATGATAGATACGTCGAATGTACCACCACCTAAGTCGTAAACTGCAACTTTACGGTCGCCTTCTTTTTTATCCATACCGAACGCAAGTGCAGCAGCAGTTGGTTCGTTAATGATACGTTTAACATCTAAACCAGCGATTTTACCCGCATCTTTAGTTGCTTGACGTTGAGCATCGTTAAAGTAAGCAGGAACGGTAATTACCGCTTCAGTTACTGTTTCACCTAAGTAATCTTCTGCTGTTTTCTTCATCTTTTTCAAGATTTCTGCAGAGATTTGTTGAGGTGCTAATTTTTTATCGTTTACTTCAACCCAAGCATCACCATTATCTGCTTTGATGATTTTATACGGTACAAGACCGATGTCTTTTTGTACTGCTTGATCTTCATAACGACGACCAATTAAACGCTTGATCGCGAATAATGTATTTTTAGGGTTTGTTACTGCCTGACGTTTAGCACTTTGGCCAACTAAGATCTCGCCATCTTTATAAGCAATGATCGATGGAGTTGTACGTGCGCCTTCAGCGTTTTCGATTACTTTTACTTTATCGCCTTCAAGTACAGCAACACATGAGTTGGTAGTACCTAAGTCAATACCAATAATTTTCGCCATTTGGTGTGTTCCTCTAAAATTCTGTTGCAATGTTTTTGCTTGTTATTCGATATGAGAGTCAATCGGTTTTTTTCAAGCATTTTTATGAAAAAAAATCAAAAAACTCTCAAATTTTGTGCTTTTAGCGAAGCGATGCTTCGCTTTTGCTCATTTTATTGACCAACCATAACCATAGCAGGGCGCAACAAGCGACCATTTAAGGTATAGCCTTTTTGTAAAACGGTGCCGATTTCATTGGCTTTGGCATTTGGATCAATACCAACAGCTTGGTGTAAATCTGCATTGAAACCATTTTGAGTATCAGCTTCTACAACACCAAATTTCTCAAGAGTCGTTAACAGTGACTTTAAGGTTAACTTAACACCTTCAAGTACAGGTGTTTCTTCACCACCAGCTGCCTGAATTGCACGTTCTAAATTGTCGACAGAGTCCAACAATTCTTTGGCAAATTTTTCAAGTACAGTCTCTTTATGTTTCTCAGACTCACGTTGAATACGCTCTACGCTTTTTTGTGCTTCGTAAACTGCATTAGCAGTACGAGCTTTTTCAAGCTTAAGATTTTCTTCTAGTTTGGTGATTTGCGCTTGTAAAGATTCAACGGTAACGTCGTTTGCTTGCTCTACACTTTCAGCCTGAGTTTGCTCGTTAGATTGCTCAGCTTGCTCATTTTGAATGTCTTGAGCTTGCTCATTTTGCTCATTAGCCATTGATGATCTCCGTTTAAATGGGTTTTTAAACATGTACAGTCCTTTTTGGCATCAGTATTTACTGCGTAAAACCTGAACTGCCATGCATATGCTGTAATTCATTAATAGGGATGAAGTATGGGCATTGCCTAAAAATTCAAGCGTACACGGCAATTTAAAGCTTTAATTTTGCGGTTTTAAGTAAAAATCCAGCTTTTCAATCATAAAAGCTATAAATTCTTGAGTAATTCGAGGTAAATGCTGTCTAGAAGCATACACGACCGACAAACTTAACTCAGGGGCCGTAAAGTTTTTAAATAAAGGAGTTAGACGTTTTTCTTTTAAATCCTTCTCCACTAATAAAGTAGGTAACATTGCGACTCCCTGTGCGTGTAAGCACATATCGTAAAGCGCATTCACATCATTACTTTTAAAAGTGACATTTAAAGGATAGTTCTGAGGCTGTTGTTCATTATCAAAAAGTGTCCAGTATTGATGTTGGCTGTGATGAGCAATACATTCATGTTGAATAAGTTGACGAGGATGGAGCAGGGGACTGTGCTGTTTTAAATAATCAGGATGAGCACAGAACACAGACTCGATTTGACAAACGGGTCGTGCAATTAAACCATCGGCCACCTTTTGAGTGATACGTAACGCCAAGTCTACTTGTGCATCGATAAGATCCATGGTGTTTTCAGTTAAGTAAACATCAAAATCAATATGTGGATGCTGACGTTTAAACTGTCGAATACATTCTGCTACCCCTAGTTCAAACAAAAATAAACCGCACGTAAAACGAATTGTTCCATTATGCTGCTCAGGTGCAGCGAGTTCTTGTAAGAGTAACTGCTGTTGTAAAATATTTTCACAGTAGAGTAGAGCTTTCTCACCTGCTGGAGTAAGAGATATTTTTCGGGTATTTCTTTGGAAAAGTCGAGTTGAGAACGTATGCTCAAGGTGTTCAAGATAACGCGAAACCATGGCACGAGAATAATTAAGATGCTCGGCTGCTTTGGTCAAATTGCCATGTTGTGCAATAGAAACAAAGACCTGAATCGCTTTTAAAGTATCCATATGTCTAGCTATTATTACAATATATGCAACAGTTTATCTTAAATTAGTGCGTTTATCTTACATAAATTGCAATTTAAAGTGTTCTTCATGAAACAGGAGAATACCTAATGAAATTATTTAAATTAACCGCTTCCGCACTTGCTACTGCTACAGCATTAACCATGGCTCAGTCAGCTTTTGCTCAAGAACTGAAAATTCAGAGTTTTCTTGCTAAACCAGAACACTTCGGTGTGACTTCAACCTTAATAGAAGGGGATAAGGAAGTTTTATTGGTTAATGCACAATTTTCAAAATCTGAAGCTTTACGTATTGCTGCAAATATTCTTGATAGCGGTAAAACATTAAAAACTATTTTTGTAAGCTATGGTGACCCGGACTATTATTTCGGCTTAGACGTATTTAAACAGTATTTCCCGAATGTACAGATCATTGCTACGCCGGAAACAGTAAAGCATATTCAGGATACTCAAGCGCTTAAAGTTAAATATTGGGGGCCACAAATGGGTGCAAATGCACCTAGCCAAATTATTGTGCCTCAAGCTTACACTGCTAAAACTTTAAAACTTGAGAATGAATCAATCGAGATTAAAGGTAAAAAAGAGCTTACTTATTTATGGGTTCCTTCTGCAAAAGCAGTTGTGGGTGGTATTCCGGTATCTTCAGGCATTCATTTATGGATGGCCGATACCCCTAAAACCAAAGATCGTGTGGAAGTCATTCAATCTTTAGAAAGCATTAAAGCCCTTCAACCTAAAATTGTCGTACCTGCTCATATGGTAGAAGGCGCACCACAAGGCCTAGATGCTGTTAACTTTTCAATTAATTATTTAAATAGCTATGAAAAAGCAGCTAAAGCAACTAAAAATGCTACTGAGTTGAGCAAACTCATGCAAAAGCAATATCCAACACTTCAAAGCGTGGATAGCTTAGAGTTAGGGGCTAAGGTCGTAAAAGGTGAAATGCAGTGGCCATAATTTAACATTTAAGCCGTATTCACTTTTAAAAGAGCCGTGATCATTCGCGGCTTTTTTATGAAAAACCACTTTTAAGGGTCAAAAAGCTCTGTAACAGTCTACGTACCTTATATAGCGTTTCTATAAATGGAAAAATTTTAAATATAACGGCCAAGCAGAATGAAAAGAAAAAATTGATAAAATTAAACAATCGTTTATCTATGGTTTAATTTATAAATTAGGTTGGTCATATTAAAAAAATGAATTTAATAAAAAATTGCAGAATTTGTACTTCTATTACTACAAAAGACAACCAATGATACGCACGTCAGAAAAAAAAATTGTGAATTATAGGCAGCGCGAAGATGAACTTTGCATTTAAACGTTTGTCGTAATGAAAGGAAAGCAATCATGAAAAAATTAGGTCTTATCTCTGTAGTACTTGCTGGTGTTGCTCTTACAGCTGTTGGTTGTGCATCAGAAGCTGGTTTAAACGCTTCTGGTTCTGCTCAAACAAGTGCTAGCCCATCTGGCGTACATGCTGGTGCTGGTATCGATGCAGGTGTTTCTGGTCAAGCACAACCTGGTCAAGTAGACGCTGGTGCTTCTGGTTCAGTTTCAGGTTCTGCAACTGCTCAGTAATACACTGCTAAAAATAAGAGATATGAGTTTATAGAACATATATGTTCATGATGCCGATACATATATGAAATGAGCTGCTACTCATTTTTCTATAAATTAGAGAGAATTTATATTCCTCAAAAAAGCCCCAGAAGACTTATCTCTTTGGGGCTTTTTATATCTTAGTGAGTTTAATCATCGTGACGATAATCTCGGCGATCATGATCTCGATTTTCTACCCGTTTTTTATCCCAATCACGGTGCCTTTTTTCCCATTCACGACGATTTTTTTCTTGTTCACGAAAGTCTTTACGTTGTTGTTCATATACTCGTTGACGCTCTTCCCAACGTTTTCGTTCCCAATCATTATATCGACGTTGATCATCACGATCATAGCGACGATCATGATCATGGTAACCATATCCGCCACCACGATAATAAGGATCATCTGGATAAGCAACACAGCCTACAGTTAAAAGACTGGTTGCTAACATAGTAACAACTAGTTTTGCTGACATAGCAGTCCCTCTTTTTGTCTGTTAACAATAATTGGCAAAAAAGTCCTGTTTTAATCGACAGATTTGTTAATGACATTTGCTATAAATCAGATTAGCGTAGATTGGTTTTTACCTTTGTATCTTGATTGCATGAGTTGTATGCGAATATAGTCAAACAACAAAGAATTCTGTAGAAAATATGAAGGATAAGAGGGATTCAAGGAGACAGGCATGACAGCATTTAATCAAAAAATTCAAACATTGCTAGATAAGGGACAAGGCCCTGCTGCTCGAGCACTTGATAGGTTACCCCGACTAGCCCAAGAGTCTCTCGCTAAAATTTTAGGATATTCTTATCAATACCCAGATCTCGATTCATTTACGAAATGCATGATGGCTGTGCAAATCAAACAGGGGAGAGTGGGTTTTATTGGCTCTGATCCGATTCAATCAAGAAGAATGTTTGATGCACAAATGCAGGCCATACGTCAAAAACCAACTTATATTGAATCAGTAGAAGATATTCGTCTTCCACTACAAAGCGGCACAATCTTTGCCAGACATTATCATCCGGCTCCTAATAAGAAACTGCCATTAATCGTGTTTTATCACGGGGGGGGGTTTGTTGTAGGTGGTTTAGATACTCATGATGAAGTTTGTCGTTTATTAGCAAAATATGCAAAAGTACAGGTCCTCAGTATCGACTATCCTCTTGCTCCGGAAGTTTCACCACAACATTTAATTCAGTCATGTGAAGATGCATTAGCATGGGTTTATCAAAATCGCAGACAATTAAAAATATTAAAAAATAGAATTGCGGTTGCAGGGGACAGTGCAGGAGGAAATATTAGTACTGTTGTAGCGCAAAGATCAGTAAATAAAGCTTATGCACCACAAGCACAATTACTTATCTATCCAACAGTAGATTTTAAAAGCAGACATCCTTCTTTTTATGCCTATAACGAAGGATTGGTTTTAACAAATACCGATATTGATTACGTCACACAATATTATGCAACTCAGCATAATGTAGAACTTGATGATCCAATTATTTCACCCACCTATGGCAACCTAAAGAAAAATCCACCAGCTTTTGTGATTACAGCTGGACATGATGTCCTACATGATGAAGCGAAAATATATAGTCATAAATTAAGACAAAATGGCGTAAAAATGTATTACGAAGAGTTTCCGGAACAGACTCATGGTTTTATTAACCTGACTCCAATTTCTAGAAAAGCCAAACGTCATACTATCGAAATTAGTAAAAACTTCAGAAAATTTTGGGATAAAAATAGTTAAGTAAATTCAATAATCCATGTTTCACGTGGAACATGGATTGAATAAACAAATAGTCTTAAAAATTCTTAATAAATAGTCACTAGAATTCTTCGCTGTAGGCGATTAGATTTAATAATTATCTTTTTATAAAGCTTATTGTAGGAAAATATGAAAAAGTTATTGATGTTGTTTTGTCTAGGTCTAAGTAGTCACTCAGTATGGGCTAATAGCTTAGTTGAGATGCAAACAAATTTAGGCAACATCGAAATAGAGTTGTATGACGATAAAGCACCGATTAGTGTGAATAACTTTAAAAGCTATATAAAGTCTGGTTTTTATAAAGAAACAATTTTTCATCGTGTGATTCCTGGTTTCATGGCACAAGGGGGTGGCATGACTGCAAATATGCAGGAAAAGACAACACGAGCACCTATTAAGAACGAAGCAGGAAATGGTATTGCAAATACACGTGGTACTTTAGCGATGGCTCGTACATCAGATCCAGATTCAGCTACTAGCCAATTTTTTATAAATGTCGCAGATAATAAATTTCTTAACCGTTCACCGGGAAATCCAGGTTATGCCGTTTTTGGTAAAGTTGTAAAAGGAATGGATGTAGTAGACCGTATTGTTCAGGTTCCTACATCAAACTATGGCATGCATCAAAACGTACCCAAACAGCCTATAAAGATTGTAGATATAAAGATCAAAACAATGGGAAAATAAATTAAATATATAAATCAATAATTTAAATTATTTTTTAAATTTATTTGACTGAAAAAGAACCGGTCGAGCATGGATATTTATAAAAGTGCTTGCGTACCGGTTTTTTTTCCCTATAATGCACTCATCCCGACGCGATACACGAGAATATCTTAGCTTACAGGGTTAAGATAAGAGCTTAGTATTGTGTTGGATCTGTCTCTGACGAGGAGCAGAAAAATCATTAAGAGAATTGAAGAACAACTTGTGTGGATTTTTACTGATTGATTAATCGAAATAATTTTCATTGATTGATTGGTTTAAATTACTCGAAGTTTATTTGAGCGAAATTTAAGTCAGTAATTGATGAGCCAGAATTGGCACCTTGTCTATAAATAAGGTGCAAAATGATTTTAACTGAAGAGTTTGATCATGGCTCAGATTGAACGCTGGCGGCAGGCTTAACACATGCAAGTCGAGCGGGGAAAGGTAGCTTGCTACCGGACCTAGCGGCGGACGGGTGAGTAATGCTTAGGAATCTGCCTATTAGTGGGGGACAACATCTCGAAAGGGATGCTAATACCGCATACGTCCTACGGGAGAAAGCAGGGGATCTTCGGACCTTGCGCTAATAGATGAGCCTAAGTCGGATTAGCTAGTTGGTGGGGTAAAGGCCTACCAAGGCGACGATCTGTAGCGGGTCTGAGAGGATGATCCGCCACACTGGGACTGAGACACGGCCCAGACTCCTACGGGAGGCAGCAGTGGGGAATATTGGACAATGGGCGCAAGCCTGATCCAGCCATGCCGCGTGTGTGAAGAAGGCCTTATGGTTGTAAAGCACTTTAAGCGAGGAGGAGGCTACTTTAGATAATACCTAGAGATAGTGGACGTTACTCGCAGAATAAGCACCGGCTAACTCTGTGCCAGCAGCCGCGGTAATACAGAGGGTGCAAGCGTTAATCGGATTTACTGGGCGTAAAGCGCGCGTAGGCGGCTAATTAAGTCAAATGTGAAATCCCCGAGCTTAACTTGGGAATTGCATTCGATACTGGTTAGCTAGAGTGTGGGAGAGGATGGTAGAATTCCAGGTGTAGCGGTGAAATGCGTAGAGATCTGGAGGAATACCGATGGCGAAGGCAGCCATCTGGCCTAACACTGACGCTGAGGTGCGAAAGCATGGGGAGCAAACAGGATTAGATACCCTGGTAGTCCATGCCGTAAACGATGTCTACTAGCCGTTGGGGCCTTTGAGGCTTTAGTGGCGCAGCTAACGCGATAAGTAGACCGCCTGGGGAGTACGGTCGCAAGACTAAAACTCAAATGAATTGACGGGGGCCCGCACAAGCGGTGGAGCATGTGGTTTAATTCGATGCAACGCGAAGAACCTTACCTGGCCTTGACATAGTAAGAACTTTCCAGAGATGGATTGGTGCCTTCGGGAACTTACATACAGGTGCTGCATGGCTGTCGTCAGCTCGTGTCGTGAGATGTTGGGTTAAGTCCCGCAACGAGCGCAACCCTTTTCCTTATTTGCCAGCGAGTAATGTCGGGAACTTTAAGGATACTGCCAGTGACAAACTGGAGGAAGGCGGGGACGACGTCAAGTCATCATGGCCCTTACGGCCAGGGCTACACACGTGCTACAATGGTCGGTACAAAGGGTTGCTACACAGCGATGTGATGCTAATCTCAAAAAGCCGATCGTAGTCCGGATTGGAGTCTGCAACTCGACTCCATGAAGTCGGAATCGCTAGTAATCGCGGATCAGAATGCCGC
>NZ_KI391939.1:3118471-3210031 GCF_000162375.2 Acinetobacter sp. RUH 2624
CCTCCTTAACGAAAGATTGACGATTGGTAAGAATCCACAACAAGTTGTTCTTCATAGATGTATCTGAGGGTCTGTAGCTCAGTTGGTTAGAGCACACGCTTGATAAGCGTGGGGTCACAAGTTCAAGTCTTGTCAGACCCACCATGACTTTGACTGGTTAAAGTTATAGATAAAAGATACATGACTGATGATGTAAGCTGGGGACTTAGCTTAGTTGGTAGAGCGCCTGCTTTGCACGCAGGAGGTCAGGAGTTCGACTCTCCTAGTCTCCACCAGAACTTAAGATAAGTTCGGATTACAGAAATTAGTAAATAGAGATTTCGGTCTTGGTTTATTAACTTCTGTGATTTAAGTATCACGGTATTAAGCATGACCTGACGAAGGCATGTTTATTCATTAACAGATTGGCAAAATTGAGTCTGAAATAAATTGTTCACTCAAGAGTTTAGATTAAGCAATTAATCTGAATGAATTGAGAACTAGCAAATTAACTGAATCAAGCGTTTTGGTATATGAATTTAGATTGAAGCTGTACAGTGTTTAAATACACAGTGCTCTAAACTGAAATGTTGAAGTTACTAACTTGTAGGTAACGTCGACTGTTTGGGGTTGTATAGTCAAGTAATTAAGTGCATGTGGTGGATGCCTTGGCAGTCAGAGGCGATGAAAGACGTGATAGCCTGCGAAAAGCTCCGGGGAGGCGGCAAATATCCTTTGATCCGGAGATGTCTGAATGGGGGAACCCACCTACTTTAAGGTAGGTATTGCAACATGAATACATAGTGTTGCAAGGCGAACGAGGGGAAGTGAAACATCTCAGTACCCTTAGGAAAAGAAATCAATTGAGATTCCCTCAGTAGCGGCGAGCGAACGGGGATCAGCCCATTAAGTTATGTGTGTTTTAGTGGAACGCTCTGGGAAGTGCGAACGTAGAGGGTGATATTCCCGTACACGAAAGGGCACACATAATGATGACGAGTAGGGCGAGGCACGTGAAACCTTGTCTGAATATGGGGGGACCATCCTCCAAGGCTAAATACTCCTGACTGACCGATAGTGAACCAGTACCGTGAGGGAAAGGCGAAAAGAACCCCTGTGAGGGGAGTGAAATAGATCCTGAAACCGCATGCATACAAGCAGTGGGAGCACCTTCGTGGTGTGACTGCGTACCTTTTGTATAATGGGTCAGCGACTTATATTCAGTAGCGAGGTTAACCGTATAGGGGAGCCGTAGAGAAATCGAGTCTTAATAGGGCGTTTAGTTGCTGGGTATAGACCCGAAACCAGGCGATCTATCCATGAGCAGGTTGAAGGTTGGGTAACACTAACTGGAGGACCGAACCCACTGTCGTTGAAAAGCCAGGGGATGACTTGTGGATAGGGGTGAAAGGCTAATCAAGCCTGGTGATAGCTGGTTCTCCCCGAAAGCTATTTAGGTAGCGCCTCGGACGAATACCATAGGGGGTAGAGCACTGTTTCGGCTAGGGGGTCATCCCGACTTACCAAACCGATGCAAACTCCGAATACCTATGAGTACTATCCGGGAGACAGACTGCGGGTGCTAACGTCCGTAGTCAAGAGGAAAACAATCCAGACCGCCAGCTAAGGCCCCAAAATCATAGTTAAGTGGGAAACGATGTGGGAAGGCATAGACAGCTAGGAGGTTGGCTTAGAAGCAGCCACCCTTTAAAGAAAGCGTAATAGCTCACTAGTCGAGTCGGCCTGCGCGGAAGATGTAACGGGGCTAAAACTATGTGCCGAAGCTGCGGATTTGACATTAGTCAAGTGGTAGGGGAGCGTTCTGTAAGCCGATGAAGGTGTATTGAGAAGTATGCTGGAGGTATCAGAAGTGCGAATGCTGACGTGAGTAACGACAAAACGGGTGAAAAACCCGTTCGCCGAAAGACCAAGGGTTCCAGTCCAACGTTAATCGGGGCTGGGTGAGTCGACCCCTAAGGCGAGGCCGAAAGGCGTAGTCGATGGGAAATTGGTTAATATTCCAATACTTCTGTGTAATGCGATGAGAGGACGGAGAAGGTTAAGTCAGCCTGGCGTTGGTTGTCCAGGTGGAAGGATGTAGGTATGTATCTTAGGCAAATCCGGGGTACTCTATACTGAGATCCGATAGCAAGCTGTACTTGTACAGCGAAGTGGCTGATACCATGCTTCCAGGAAAAGTCTCTAAGCTTCAGTTACACAGGAATCGTACCCGAAACCGACACAGGTGGTCAGGTCGAGTAGACCAAGGCGCTTGAGAGAACTCTGCTGAAGGAACTAGGCAAAATGGTACCGTAACTTCGGGAGAAGGTACGCTGTTGTTGGTGATGGAACTTGCTTCCTGAGCTGATGACAGCCGCAGAAACCAGGCCGCTGCAACTGTTTATTAAAAACATAGCACTCTGCAAACACGAAAGTGGACGTATAGGGTGTGATGCCTGCCCGGTGCTGGAAGGTTAATTGATGGGGTTAGCGTAAGCGAAGCTCTTGATCGAAGCCCCAGTAAACGGCGGCCGTAACTATAACGGTCCTAAGGTAGCGAAATTCCTTGTCGGGTAAGTTCCGACCTGCACGAATGGCATAATGATGGCGGCGCTGTCTCCAGCAGAGGCTCAGTGAAATCGAAATCGCTGTGAAGATGCAGTGTACCCGCGGCTAGACGGAAAGACCCCGTGAACCTTTACTGCAGCTTGACACTGAACTTTGACCTTACTTGTGTAGGATAGGTGGGAGGCTTTGAAGTTGGAACGCTAGTTCCAATGGAGCCGTCCTTGAAATACCACCCTGGTAATGTTGAGGTTCTAACTCTGTCCCGTTATCCGGGACGAGGACCGTGTCTGGTGGGTAGTTTGACTGGGGCGGTCTCCTCCTAAAGAGTAACGGAGGAGTACGAAGGTGCGCTCAGCGTGGTCGGAAATCACGCGTAGAGTATAAAGGCAAAAGCGCGCTTAACTGCGAGACCCACAAGTCGAGCAGGTACGAAAGTAGGTCTTAGTGATCCGGTGGTTCTGTATGGAAGGGCCATCGCTCAACGGATAAAAGGTACTCTGGGGATAACAGGCTGATACCGCCCAAGAGTTCATATCGACGGCGGTGTTTGGCACCTCGATGTCGGCTCATCTCATCCTGGGGCTGAAGCAGGTCCCAAGGGTATGGCTGTTCGCCATTTAAAGAGGTACGCGAGCTGGGTTTAGAACGTCGTGAGACAGTTCGGTCCCTATCTACCGTGGGCGCTGGAAATTTGAGAGGATCTGCTCCTAGTACGAGAGGACCAGAGTGGACGAACCTCTGGTGTACCGGTTGTGACGCCAGTCGCATCGCCGGGTAGCTATGTTCGGAAGGGATAACCGCTGAAAGCATCTAAGCGGGAAGCCTACCTCAAGATAAGATTTCCCTAGGAATTTATTCCTCTAAAGAGCCGTTCGAGACTAGGACGTTGATAGGTTGGATGTGGAAGCATAGTGATATGTGAAGCTGACCAATACTAATTGCTCGTGAGGCTTGACTATACAACACCCAAGCAGTTGTATATAAAGCATCAATCGATTCATAAATCTACAAAGCAACTTGATTTAGTTATACCACTAGATAAAATGAACACAATCAGATTCAATCAGCCCAGTCTGTAAAGATTTGGAAAACGCTTCGGCAGTCAATAAGACCAAAGCAAGTATCCATAAACAGTTGTGCTGGCGACCATAGCAAGAGTGAACCACCTGATCCCTTCCCGAACTCAGAAGTGAAACCTCTTAGCGCTGATGGTAGTGTGGGGTTACCCATGTGAGAGTAAGTCATCGCCAGCTCATTATTCTAAACACCCCCATTCTAAAGAGTGGGGGTGTTTTTTATTGCGCAGGAATAAATAGAAAACACATAACTAAAAAACAAATTTGCACGGTTTTCCTGCTTCAGAGATATAATGAAGAAGCTTTTTATTTGGGCGTGATCTCGTGAAATTTAATTCTTTCTCTCAATTACCTGAAAATAATGAAGAACTTTCTCTTCCAGAGTTGATCTATTGGGCATCTTTAGGTGACCTAGAGCAAGTAAAACAATTACTAATAGATGGAGAAGATCCTAATCAGACAGATGATGAGGGATATAGTGCTCTACAGGCAGCTGCTGAAAATGACCATTTAGAGATAGTGAAGCTCTTAGTTGAAAAAGGGGCACATGTCGCTTATAAAAGCGAATACACAGCACTACAGTTAGCAGAAATGGCTGGGAATACAGACGTAGTGAATTATTTAAAAAGTTTATAAAATTAAAAAGCCCCTTTTATTGGGAAAAGAGGCTTTTTGTTCAATTTAAGACAAATGATATTTTTGCAGCTTTTCAACAATAGATTGAAGCGCTTTTACTTCAAATTCATTGGCTTCAAACTTTTCATCTTTATTGCGTTTAAAGATATCTCGTATTTCTATTACAGCATTTGGGTCAACAATACTTAAACTTGAGGTGACTTGGCGTATTTGGCTAATAGAGCGAGAACCATTCGTTGAACCATAGCCAATAAATGCAGCAGGTTTACCACTCCATTCTTTACCTACATAGTCCAGAGCATTTTTTAAAGCTGGACTATATCCATGATTGTATTCGGGGCTAATAAAGATAAATGCATCAGCTTGGGCAATTTTATCTGCCCATTCTTGTTGTTTTGGTTGATCATAAATACCTGTTGCAGGTGGGTGTGAGCCTGAAAATAACGGTAAATTCCACTCTTTTAAATCAATTACTTCTGTCTGAAAATCTTTTAGATTAAATGATGGAATTGCTGTTTCTAACCAATTGGCAATTTTAATAGCTGTGCGTCCTTCACGAACACTTCCTACGATGATATAGACCAGCATATATTTTTCCTAAGGATTTTTATCTTTATAACTTAATTCATTACATAGAACGTGAGAATATAGAATTTGTAAGGATTCTTATGTCATCCATAAAAGGTTAAATAATAAAAAAGCCCTCAATCGAGGGCTTTTTTTACATGATCTTAATGCCTTGCTGACCAGCTGGAGTCACTTTGAATATCTCTACTTCAAAAGTAATATTTTTGCCGGCTAGAGGGTGGTTGAAATCGATTTCAGTAATATCATCATTCACTGACTTCACAACACCAAATAAAGTTGCTTTTGCTTTATCTTCAAACTCGATCATGTGACCAGGAATAGGCCGTTGTTCGAATTTAACCGTATCAAAAGTTTGTATATTTTCCGGATTCCAAGGACCAAAAGCATCTTCTGGTGGAAGATGTACAGTACGTCGATCGCCTGCACGTAAGCCAAGTAATGCTTTCTCAAAGCCTGGTAATAAGTTACCGTCGCCAATAGTCAAGCTAACAGGCTCTTCACGGTTACGTGTATTGTCAATTTCTACACCATTTTCGATAGCAACAGAAAAGTGTAGGTCAACTTTAGAACCGTCAGTAATACGAATTTCTTCATTAGGTTGAATAATTTCGGTCATATTATGCATCCGAATTTTTAGGTCTTTGCTTCTCAAGGAAGAATGTATCAATGAGTAGCAAAATGGTACCTAGAGTAATGGCACTGTCCGCTATATTAAAAGCTGGAAAGTGATGATTTTGGTAATAAACATGAATGAAATCGACCACATACCCTAAAGTAATACGGTCAATTAGATTACCTAATGCTCCACCTAAAATTAAAGCGATAGCTACAGGTAGCACCACCATTTTTTTAGGCATACGTAGCAACCAAAATACAAAAAGTATTGAAACTAAGCCTGCCAAAGATGTGAAGAAATAGCGTTGCCATCCTCCAGCATCAGATAAAAAGCTAAAAGCTGCACCATAGTTATGTAATAGTGTCCAGTTTAAAAATGGAAGTACAGGTACAGGATCTGCGTAGTTCAGATGTGTACTTGCAATCCATTTTGTCCATTGATCCAACACAATGGCAAGGACAGAAAGTCCAAGCCAAATGAGGTTGTGCGGATAAAACTGGAATAAGCCTTTTTTAGCTTGTGAATTAGGCATATTTTCTCACTTCGCCACGACCAGTGACGTTCACAATACAACGACCACATAAACCAGGATGATCGGCGTGTGTATTTACATCCGGAAGGACATGCCAACAACGTGCACATTTTTCACCTTCAGCTGCAGATACTTGTACACGTAAGCCTTCCATTTCAGTTGCTTCACCTTGTTCAGCAAATGGATGTACTACTACTTGCGAAGTAATAAGAACAAAACGGAGTTCATCAGCCAGTTGGTTTAAAACTGTTTGTAATGATTCATTTGCCCAAAGTTCAACTTTGGCTGAAAGATTACTACCGACAAGTTTAGCGTTACGAGCTGCTTCAATCTGTTTATTTACTGCAGATTTTACGCTAATCAATGTTTGCCAATCTGCTTCAGAAAGCAAGTTTGCTTTTGATGAAACAGGTAGGTCATACCATTCAGCTGTAAATACATACTTTTCAGTTTGTTCTGGAATAAGTGGCCAAGCTTCTTGAGCAGTGAAGCTTAAGATAGGGCTCATCCAGCGCACAAATGCTTGTACGATATGGTAAAGCGCTGTTTGTGCAGAACGACGTGCTTGTGAGTCAGCCTTAGTGGTGTATTGACGGTCTTTGATGATATCTAGGTAGAAGCCACCTAAGTCATTAATACAGAAGCTTGTTAATGCGCTACACACGACATGGAAGTTCATTTCTTCATAGGCCGCGATAATAGTTTGTTGTACTTCATTCGCACGTTGTAAGATGTATTGATCAAGAGCAATAAGATCATCTACTGCCAGAGCATCTGTACTTGGTTTGAAACCATTTAAGTTTGCAAGCAAGAAGCGGAGCGTATTACGAATACGACGGTAGCTATCACTTACACGGCTAAAGATTTCTTTTGATGCTGCAATTTCATAGCGATAGTCGCTAGATGCTACATATAAACGTAAGCCATCGGCACCCAGTTGTTTGATGATTTCTTCAAGCGGAATATAGTTGCCTAAAGATTTCGACAATTTACGGCCATTTTCATCCACTGTAAAACCGTGAGTTAACAAGGCTTTATATGGCGCACGGTTGTGAATTGCCATAGAGGTTAATAAAGAAGATTGGAACCAGCCACGGTGTTGGTCTGAACCTTCTAAATATAAGTCAGCAGGGCTTTCTAATTCTTCACGTTGCTCAAGTACAGCGTAATGTGTTGTTCCAGAGTCAAACCATACATCAAGCGTATCACGAACAGCATTGTACTGTTCAGCATCTTCACCAATGAAGTCTTTTGCATCACTGTTAAACCATGCATCGATACCTTCTTGTTCGATAAGTTTTGCAACTTCTTCAATGAGTTCAGGCGTGCGAGGGTGCAATTCATTCGTATCTTTATGAACGAAGAAAGGAATTGGCACACCCCAAGTACGTTGACGTGAGATACACCAGTCCGGACGGCCTTCGATCATTGATTCAATACGGTTTTTACCCCAGTTCGGTACAAACTCGATATCGTTTTCAATGGCGTTAAGCGCACCGTCACGTAAACCTTTTTGATCCATGCTGATAAACCATTGTGGTGTAGCACGGAAAATAATCGGAGTTTTATGGCGCCAGCAGTGTGGATAGCTGTGTTTAATCGGTTGATGAGCCCACAAGCGACCTACAGCACCTAAAGCTTCGATAATCTTTGGATTGGCTTTATAGATGTGCTCACCAGCAAAGATTGGTGCGGTTGGTAAGTAAACACCGTTACCACCCACTGGGTTTTCAACTTTCAGGTTGTATTGAAGACCTACTTTATAGTCGTCTGCACCGTGGCCAGGAGCAGTGTGTACCGCACCTGTACCGCTTGTTGCGATAACGTGTTCACCTAAAATAACCGGAACTTGACGATCGGTAAGTAAAGGATGTTGTAAAGTAAGGTTTTCAAGAGCTGAACCAGTGAAGTCAGCTAAAACAACTGGGTTTTCAAGCTTATAACGCTCAATTGCAGAAGCAACTAAGTCTTTAGCAAGAATAAAGTTTTGCTTACCACGTTCAGTAGTCACTTGTACCAATTGATATTCAATTTCGGCATGCAATGCAACTGCTTGGTTCGCTGGTAATGTCCAAGGAGTAGTGGTCCAGATCACGATATCAGTTGGATCTTGAACATCTACATTTACACGAGCGCTTAAGTCTTTTAAATCTACAACGCCAAAACCAACGTCAATTGCGTCAGACTTTTTATCTTCGTATTCAACTTCAGCTTCTGCAAGTGCTGAGCCACAGTCCATACACCAGTTCACTGGCTTTAAGCCCGGCTGGATATGGCCATTTTTTTGGATTAAACCTAAAGCACGAACGATATCGGCTTCTTGTTTGTAGTTCATGGTGAGGTAAGGATTATCCCAGTCACCTAAAATACCAAGACGTTTAAAGTCTGTACGCTGCAAATCAATTTGTTTTAGTGCATATTCACGGCAGTGTTTACGGAAAGTGGCTGCATCAACTTTTTCGCCCACTTTACCTACTTTTTCTTCAACTTTTAGTTCGATTGGCAAACCGTGACAGTCCCAACCTGGTACATATGGCGCATCGAAACCTGCCAAAGTACGGCTTTTTACGATGATGTCCTTAAGTACTTTGTTAACCGCATGGCCCAAGTGAATTGTACCGTTCGCATATGGAGGGCCATCATGCAAAATATATTTTTTCTTGCCAATACGCGATGCACGAATCTGCTGATAAATGTTGTCGGTATACCACTCTTCTAACCATTTCACTTCACGTACTGCCAAATTTGCTTTCATTGCAAATTGAGTATCCGGCAGGTTTAGCGTGGCTTTGTAGTCCACTGCATTTTCAGTAGTTTGCTTATCGCTCATGCAAGTTGTCTTCCAGTTTAATCAGCTTGGGAGCCGACATGTTTTACAATCAAAATTCGAATTAAAAAGGAAATTGTGTCGTGTCGTTACGATATTGTCGTAATTGCTGCACGTCATTATCAATTCCTGCCTTAAGTGCTTCAAGCGAAGGGTAGTTTAATTCACCATGAAGATAGTGAAGAAAAGTCACCCGCATAAATAAGCCATACAGATTAGCAGAAACATCAGGGAAATGTACTTCTAATCTCCACTCTGGATGCTCTTGCTGGATGGCTGGGCGAGTACCGACATGACCTGCACCATAAAGGCTGTTTTCATGATATCCGGCAATTCCCGGTTTTTCAGGGTCGTCCTGAAGCACTTTTTGAGTTAGCGAAGTTGTCTCGCAAATGACTTCAACGCCATAAATACCATTTAAACAAGGCTTATGGCGGTTTAGACGAACATTAATCGTTGGAAAATCTAAAGTTCGTCCAATTTGGTCGCCATATTGAACACGTCCGGTAATACTGTACGGACGGCCTAATAATTTAGCTGCTAAAGCGAGATTACCCACTTGAAGCACTTGGCGAATACGAGTTGAACTGACGCGTTCACCTTCGAGTTCAATCGTATGTAAATTTGTGACTTGAAATCCATAATTCTTTAAAAATTCGCTGTTACCTTGACGGTCTTTGCCGAAATGAAAGTCATCTCCTAAAACCAAAGCTTGAGCATTTAATTTGTCTTTTAATAAATCTGCAAATTTAGAAGCACTCATGCTACGGAAATGCTGGTCAAACTTGGCAACCGCAATGTAATCCACCCCAAGTTCAGCTAGATATTCAACTTTTTCCCGTAAGGAATTAATACGAGGCGGGGCATCGTAGCCTTTAAAGAACTCAAGCGGTTGGGGCTCAAAAATCATGACCAATGTTTTTAAGCCTTGTGCTGCAGCAATTTTTTTCAGTTGAGCAATCATCGCTTGGTGACCTAAATGGACACCATCAAAATTACCAATAGTTACCGCTGTTTGCGGCAACTGGAAATTGGGCGATAACGCATTAAGACGTAGCAGTTTCATGAACTTAAAATATGGCTATTTTTGCAAGGGCTATATATTGCCATAATCTCACAGATTCGTCTTGTTGTTGTGTTTTTACTCAGGTATTTTTCAATATGAATATCTTTTGTATCTAAAAAATTGATGAATTAAATAAAAATAAATCAATTTTTCTTATTATAAATTTATCCTACTATAGTTTCATCCACTCTTTGATTAGAGACTTAAGATGAAAAAACCCTTTTACCAATTAAATCAAAGTAAAGATGTTATACGGCATTTTACCCCAAATTGGTTTACAGCAACTATGGGTACTGGTGTGGTGAGTATGATTTTAATTCAGCTTCCATTTGCCAAATCATTTTTATTTATGCTGGCGACACTGTTATGGCAATTTAATATTGTTCTATTTAGTGTTTTTTCAGTTCTCTATTTATTGCGGTGGTTACTATTCCCACATGAAGCGAAGCAAATATTTAATCATCCAAATATGAGCTTGTTTTTAGGCGCTATACCGATGGGGCTTGCAACCATACTAAATGGCTTTTTAAGCTTCGGAATCGGGCTTTATGGTGAAATAGCAATCCATATTGCTCAAGCTTTATGGTACATCGATGTCTTTTTAGCGTTAGCAATTGCGTGGATCGTACCATTTTGCATGTTTAGCCGTCAGAATCATCAGCTACATACCATGACTGCAATTTGGTTGTTACCTGTTGTTGCTTGTGAAGTCGCTGCAAGCTCTGCGGGCATGTTGGTTGCACATTTACCAGCAGATTTCCACAGCTTTCATTTATTGTTAGCGGGCTATGTACTATGGGGAATTTCTGTTTTACCTGCATTTGCCATTTTAACGATTTTAATGTTGCGTATGGCTTTGCATCAGTTACCGGAAAAAGAAGTCGCAATTTCTAGCTGGTTATCTTTAGGTCCAATTGGAACAGGTGCTTTAGGTCTATTGTTGCTAGGTGAACAGGCAAAAAGAGTGGCGCCAAATGTAGGATTTGACCAGTTTGCCAATGTATTTCAAGCATTAGGCGTGGTGGGCAGTTTGGTACTGTTAGGCTTTGGGTTATGGTGGCTAGGTCTTGCGATATTAACAACGCTTCGTCATGCAAAGACAGGTATTCCATTTAACTTGGGATGGTGGGGCTTAACCTTTCCACTTGGTGTGTTTATTCTGGTTTTATTTAATTTAGGGCATCAGGTTGAAGTTGTATTTTTACAGTATGTTGCAGTGGCACTTAGTGTTTTATTATTAGTGATGTGGAGCGTTGTAATGAAGAAAACCTTAGCCGGAGCCTATAGTGGGCAACTGTTCTTCTCTCCATGTTTAATCGCCTTACAACAAAAAATGCAGTAATAGTGAAAAGGTGCAAAAAAGCTTTTGCACCTGATTTATACTTATTTTCTAATTTATTTAATTTTGATTTGAGCTTTTTGAATGAACAAAGATATCGCTTTAATTATGGCACTTCCTAATGAATCTAAAGGTTTGTTTGAGCAAGCAGGTATTGAAGTCCATTACAGTGGTATAGGTAAAATCAACGCTGCCTTTAAAGCATTTGAAGTTATTCAAAAAACAGGCTGTAAAACTCTAATTAACTTAGGTTCGGCAGGAAGTTCATCTTTTAATCGACATGATTTAGTTGAAGTAAAAACCTTTGTACAACGTGATATGGATGTTTCACCATTAGGGTTTGAAGTAGGTGTAACGCCGTTAGATGATCATTTACCGGCAGAGATTCATCTTCAACCACATTTTGCTGATTTACCAAAAGGGATTTGCGGGACAGGGGATTCATTTGAAACTGGCCAGCCAAAAGTCGCGTGTGATGTGGTGGATATGGAAGGGTATGCTTTAGCCAAAGTTTGCCACAAGCTAGGTGTACGTTTAATTTCGGTGAAATATATTACTGATGGCGCAGACGATACCGCTCATTTAGATTGGGAAGAAAATTTATTATTGGGTGCGCAAAAGCTCTTGGCTCTTTATCAAAATCATTTCTAAAAAAAGATCGGCAAATTTGCCGATCTTTTTTATTTTAGCGAGGTAATACGCCGTAGAGCATCATATGTACTGTATGCTCAATCGAGCGTTGGAACATACTGCGGTTACGCAGTGTTTTTCCAGTCACCATTTCCATTTGCGTGGCAAAATCGGCATAGTTTTGTGTAAGACCCCAAATATTGAGTATTAACAGCTCAGGGTCGATATCTGGAGAAATTTTTCCTTCTTCTTGCCATGTCTGAATGACCTTGGCTTTACGCTTAAATAGCTTTTTCAAAGGCCCTTTCAGTATAGGCAAAATGTGTGGTGCCCCTTGGATAATTTCCAAAGCAAATAATCGCGAAGCCTTTGGTTGGCTACGAGAAAGTTCGATTTTTTGTATTAAATAGTGAGACAAAGCTTCGGCTGGTTCTAACTCAGCTTCTAAAGTTTGTAAGGGAGCAAGCCATTTTTGTAAAACTGTGGTCAGCACTTCCACATATAAAGACTCTTTATTTTCATAGTAATAGAAAATATTCGACTTATGCATGTCAGCGAGTTGGGCAATTTCATCCAGACTTGCACCACTGAACCCATATAGTGAAAACACATCAAGGGCGGCAGCAAGAAGCTGATTGCGCTTTTGAGTACTCTTCTTTTGTTCCATTTGCTGCATAAATTAAAAAGATAGTGCTCCCATTGTAAGGTAAATCGTTTGATTTGTGCACAGGTGTCTCACTTTTTTAGTGAAAAAACGGATAGTTATTTGAGCAATAGATATACTATTGTGCAAAAAATAGAGAGATTCACTAGTTTATTGTTATTCTTAAAAATATTTTTTTATATTCGCCCCAAAAAAGAGCAATAAATCATCAGTTTTATTGCTCATTAAGTGGGCATTTTGTTGTTGAAATGGTTCTCATTACTCATCTCAACCTTAAGTTGCTAAGACTGCGTCGAGTACTTGTTGTTCAAGCTGGGCAAAAGTGATGCTCTTTTTACGCGGACGTGGCAAATTCACTTGGAAACTTTGGGCAATTTGGCCCTTATCTAATAGGATAATACGGTCGGCCAGTTGCACTGCTTCACTTACATCGTGTGTGACCAAAATGGCAGTAAAACCTTGCTCTTTCCATAAACGCTCAATCAAGCTTTGCATCTCAAGGCGGGTGAGCGCATCTAATGCACCCAAAGGTTCATCTAGCAGTAAAATACGGGGAGTATGAGATAACGCACGGGCTAGGGCGGTACGTTGTCGTTGTCCACCAGAGAGCTGTGAAGGCCATTGTCCCGCTTTTTCTTTTAAACCTACTTTCTCTAATAATTCTTCTGCTAAAGCATGTTGCGATTTTGGTAGCCCAAGTTGAACATTTTGAAGAATATTTCGCCAAGGAAGTAGGCGTGGGTCTTGGAACATAACCCGAATGTCATCGTTAGTAATTCCTTCACGTAAATGTCGCGCAGATTTAAACTTGATCTCACCAAAACTTGCTTTTTCAAGTTGGGCAATTAAGCGTAGTAAGGTACTTTTACCGCAGCCACTACGACCAACAATAGCTAAAAATTCGCCCGGTTGAATATGTAGGTTAAGATCTTCAAGAACTTTAACCTCACCATAAAACTTATAAAGCTGTTCAATCAGAATCTCTGCACCTACTACGGGTTCTTGTGACTCTGGATGATTTTCTGGAATGAGCTCTACGTCATTCTGATTAATATTTAAATTCAGATTTGTCATATTCTAAGCTCCCTTATTTCTGATATCCCGCGTGCCAGCGTAATAAATAGCGTTCCAAAAGTTGTGCTAAGACATCGGCTAACTTACCTAATAGGGCATAAAGAAGAATACCGACGAGTACCACATCTGTTTGCAAAAACTCACGCGCATTCATGGTCATGTAACCGATACCTGCTTGTGCTGAAATAGTCTCAGCTACAATGAGCAACACCCAAACCAAACCTAATGCAAAACGTAAACCGACTAAAATAGAAGGCATCGCACCCGGTAGAATAATTTCTTTGTAAAGCTGCCAACGGGAAAGGCCATAGCTTTTACCCATCTCAATCAATTGGGGGTCGACTGAACGAATACCGTGATAGGTATTGATATAAATAGGGAAGAAAACACCAACTGCCACCAAGAATAATTTTGCTGTTTCATCAATACCGAACCACAAAATCACCAGTGGAATAAGTGCAAGAGCCGGAATATTACGAATCATTTGCAAGGTCGTATCGAGCAGGGTAGAGGCGAAACGTGAAGATCCATTGAGCAGACCTAAGAGCAAACCTAAACCGCCGCCTATCAGAAGGCCAAGCAGTGCACGACCAGCACTTACTTTAACGTGATGCCATAGTTCCCCACTCACCAAAAGATGCCAAAAAGCAGAAACGACAGCCGTAGGAGCCGGTAGAATACGATTTTCTAAAAGGCCTGAACTCGATGCAATTTGCCAAACAACCAATAGAACAATCGGGAAAATCCAAGGCAGCAGATGCTGCCCGACTTGCTTCGTTCCACGTGAAACAATATTTATATCTTTGCTCATGCAGGCTCCTTGACGGAACTATTTTGTTTCTTCTCGTCTGGAACATAGTTGTTGGCAATGATTTCACCGAATGGACCAGTTAAGTTTGGTTGAGCAAGTTTAGCTCGGGTCTCGATTGGTAATAATGGGAATACTAACTCTGCAAAACGGATTGACTCTTCAAGGTGTGGATAGCCTGAGAAAATAAAGGTATCGATACCTAAATCCGCATATTCCTGAATACGTGCAGCAACGGTTTCAGGATCGCCGACAAGTGCTGTACCTGCACCACCGCGGACTAGACCGATACCTGCCCAAAGATTTGGAGATACTTCAAGTTTGTCTCGATTACCGCCGTGTAGAGCAGCCATACGTTGCTGACCAACTGAGTCCATTTGTGCAAATTTTTTCTGTGCTGCAGCAATAGTTGCATCATCCAGATACTGGATAAGCTCGTTAGCTGCTGCCCATGCTTGTTCATTGGTTTCACGAACAATGACATGCAAACGAATGCCATAAGTTAATTTACGGCCCTTAGCCTCAGCTTTGGCACGAACATGTTCGATCTTTTCTTTCACGGCTGCTGGTGGTTCACCCCAAGTCAGGTAGGTGTCGACTTGCTCAGCCGCGAGTTCAACAGCTACATCTGAAGAACCACCGAACCAAAGAGGTGGATAAGGTTTTTGAACAGGTGGGTAAAGTAGTTTTGCATCATCTACTTGTAAGCGTTCACCGTGGAATGTAAAAGCTTCACCCGTATGTGAACGCGTCAAAATTTCACGCCAGATTTTTACGTATTCATTGGCTGTTTGATAACGCGTTGAGTGATCTTCATATAAACCGTCACCGCGTAGTTCTGCTTCATCGCCACCTGTCACTAAGTTGAGTAGAACACGACCATTCGACAAGCGGTCAAATGTTGCAGCCATACGAGCTGCCAACGCTGGTGTTGTTACCCCTGGACGTAATGCAACTAAAAACTTAAGGTGTTGAGTTGCATCGATTAGGCTAGCCGCCGTAATCCAAGGATCTTCACATGAACGACCTGTTGGAATAAGTACTCCTTCGTAACCCAAGTTATCTACTGCCACAGCAATTTGCTTCATATAGGCATGGTCAACCTGACGAGCGCCTTTACTTGTACCTAAATAGCGACTATCACCGTGGGTAGGAATAAACCAGAAAATTTTCATGTGCATTACCTATATATCTATTGAAATTACTTGGCACCCCAAACAGCTTGTTTAATGCTGATTGGTTTAGGGATGATGCCTTGTTGAGTAAAGATGTCTGCAAGCTGCTGTTGTTCAGCAATGACTTTGCTGTTAAGTGGAGCTGCCGATGATGGACGTGGACGGCGTTTAATAAATAAGTCACTGGTCGCAGGTTTTAGGCCTGTACTTTGGCCAATCGCACTTGCAGTTTCTGCTTGATGGCTTTGGACCCATTTGTCAGCTTGATTGATCTGCTTGATGAGTCCTGGAACAGCTTTTGGATATTGCTTAACAAAATTTGGAGCGGCTAAGTAAAAGGTATAGTTCGGGCTTAGGCCTTTACCAGATGCAAGAACACGAGCTTGGTCTTCTAGTTGTGCTGAAGCGTAGTACGGATCCCATATTGCCCATGCATCAACAGCACCCTTTTGGAATGCAGCGCGAGCATCGGCAGGTGTGAGCCATATTGGGGTAATGTCGCTCCATTTTAAGCCTGCTTTACGTACGGCCTGTACAAGTAGGTAATGTGAGCTAGAACCTTTTTGTAGCGCAATACGTTTACCTTTTAGGTCCTTAAGCTGTTTTAGTTGTGAGTTTTTGGGAACTAAAATTGCTGAGGCCAATGGTTTGGCTGCTTCATAAGCAATGTAATATAAAGGCTTGCCAGCGGCTTGAGCGTAGACCGGGGGCGTGTCTCCAGTAACGCCAACATCGAGTGAGCTAACAGCTAAGGCTTCTAAAATTTGAGGGCCAGCGGGGAACTCATTCCAAGTGATTTTGGCATTTGGAAATTCTTGTTCAAATAGTTTTTGCTGTTTGGCAATCACGAAGTTAATCGAACTTTTTTGAAAACCAATACGAAGTTCTTTCACTGTTGGGTCAATTGCCCAAGCAGGTGCTGCGATTGTTAAACCTAATACAACGACCGCGCTAAAGCGCTTAACTAACTGGGTCCACTGACTCTTATTAAATAATGACTGATGTTGCATATTGATATCCTTGTTCCCTTAACACAAGGCACAGCATTTATATCGTTATTTAAGCTGTGCCCAAGCTGGGTTTATTTCAGTTTTAAAATGGCTTCTTGAATGGTGAGCTTGTTGGGAATGAGCTTTTGCGCGTAGAAGGCATCAGCTACATATTGTTGTTCTTGAGCTACCTTGTCAGATATTGGCTGAACTCCAAAACCCATACGTGAAATAGACGTTTTGAGTACATCAAACTCAAGTGCCGTAGGTTTTTCGAGTAGCTTGGCAGCCTCATCTTGGTGTGTGCTGACCCATTCAGTTGTCTGGTTTAGCGTTTGTACAACCGTGTTCAGAACTTTTGGATTATTTTCTGCAAATTTACGATCAGCTAAGTAGAACTGATGATTGCTTACCAAGTTTTCACCTGTTGCCAGAACGCGGGCCTGAATTTGATGTTCAGCTGCTGCAAAGAACGGATCCCAAATCACCCATGCGTCGACAGCTCCTTTTTCAAAGGCTGCACGCGCATCTGATGGTGGTAAATAAACAGGTTGAATATCACTTAAGCTCAAGTGATTTGCTTCTAAGACTTTTAATAAAAGGTAGTGAACATTCGAACCTTTATTCAGTGCGACACGTTTTCCTTTTAAGTCTTTAATAGACTGGATTGGAGAATCTTTTTGTACTAATAACGCTTCTGCTTTTGGTGCAGCAGGTTGATTTGCGACATAGACTAAATTTGGATTGGCTGCTTGAGCAAAAATAGGTGGTGCTTCACCTGCTTCGCCTAACGAAACACTTCCTACATTTAGGCCTTCAAGTAATTGAGGTCCCGCAGGAAACTCGACCCATTTCACTTGTACGCCTTGATCTTTGAGTGCTTTTTCCAAGTCACCACGTGCTTTTAGAATAGGAAGGATGCCATATTTCTGATAGCCGATATTTAAAGTTGTCGTGGTGTGCTCCTCTTTTTTGGCACAACCACCTAGCATCATCACTCCCGCAAGGCTGGCAGCAATGACTGAATATTTTGCCCATGAAGTGGAATTAAAAAGTGCCATGTGGTTTTGTGCTCCCCGAAAGAGAAAAAGAAAAATAATTGGATGAGCAGATACCCTAAAGGGATTTTTATTTCGTAAAAAATAAATATTCAGTCTTTATTTATGCAAAAAAAAGCTAAAAACTTTCGGCGATAAACTTATGCAAAAAAATGATTTATTGAACAGGACAATATTTATAAAAAGATATTTAAGTATATGTAAATAAAGTAAAAGTTATTAAAAGAATAAAATTTAAAGATTTAAAAAAAGTACAACCATACATTAATTACCTTTATGGTTGTACTTTTTAGACTAAGCTTATCTGAAATAAGAATATCTTAAAAAATGCATAGTCTAGGGAAGCAATTTTTTAAAGACTAAAGAATTTCTTTGATAGTTATAAAGTGCCTGACGGGCATTTGGTAAGTCATCCACACTCACCTGATGGAAACCGTGCTCTAAGAACCAGTGTGCGGTACGGGTGGTTAAAACGAACAATTGACGAATGCCTTGTTGTTTGGCCTTTTCTTCGAGAAATTGCAGAATTTGGCTGCCACGGTTTGATTTACGATAACTTGGGTGTACTGCCACACAAGCAATTTCTGCTGAACGTGTTTCATTAAACTCAGTCGGAATTGGATAAAGGGCAGCGCAGGCCAAAATCATACCGTCTCGTTCAATGACAGCGAACTGGTTAATTTCTTGTTCTAAACGTTCACGTGAGCGATACACCAAAATGCCTTCTTCTTCTAACGGGCGTAATAGGTTCATTAAGCCGCCGACATCTTGAATATGCGCCATACGAACTTCTTCATAATGCGCATCGGTAATCATGGTACCCACACCATCACGCGTAAAGAGTTCTTCAATAAGTGCACCATCATAAGAATAAGAAATTAGATGGACACGATGTACACCCGATAAAGATGCTTTTTTTGCTTCTTGCAAATGTAGGGTTAGAGTTGGGTGTGTGGTTTGGTATTGTTGAATATAGTAATCAAGCTGGTGTGGGCTTAATTCACGCAGTAATTGCCCATCTTCGTTAGGTAAACCTTGTTGCTCACCTAAAAAGATTAATTTATCTGCCTTTAAATAAGTCGCAGTTTTGGTTGCAACTTCTTCAGCTCTTAAATTAAATACTTCACCTGTGGTTGAATAGCCCGTTGGGCCAAGTAAAACAATATTATTGTTATCAAGATGACGTTCAATCGCGTCTGTATCTATTGAACGAACTTCGCCTGTAAGCTGAAAATCCATTCCTTCACGAATACCATAAGGTTTAGCGGTTACGAAATTACCTGATACGACATCTATTCGAGCGCCATACATTGGAGAGTTAGCTAAGCCCATAGATAACAATGCTTCGATTTCTAACCGAATAGACCCTACAGCACTCATGACACAGCTTAAAGATTCGCGTGTAGTAATACGGCAGTTATCATAAAAAGGGGTTTCAATCCCTTTTTCTTTAAGGTTGTGATTAATTTGTGGACGTGCGCCATGCACTAAGATTAAACGGATGCCAAGAGAATGTAATAAGGCAATATCGTGAATAATATGTTCGAAATTAGGATCGCGGACTGCTTCACCGCCAAACATTAAAACAAAAGTTTTATCACGATGCGCATTGATGTAGGGTGCTGAATGTCGGAACCAATGTACATAATGCTGGGTATTATTATGTGATTTCTCTAAAGACTTAGTTGGCATACCGATCTCGAATCAACAGCAAAAAGATATAAAGAGGATTCTAAACAAAAAAGCTCAAAGTCGCATGTTTTAGATAAAAAAACACCCAAATTAGCTTTGGGTGTTAGATGTTTTATGAACTTAACGAATTACTTTAATAATTTTATGGCTTTGCTCATTTACGAGTACATAATTTCCGTTCACCTTATACCATTTTTGATAACGACCTGGCTTAGTCAATTTCTGGTGTGAACGGTAGTCAATGACATAACGTGGATGTTGGTATTGATGCGGTACAACTTGGCCTGCACGCCAAATATTCGCATGATCATCTTTATGGATAACTTTGACTGTTTTTGTCTCATATCCTTGGTGGTGATAATGGTCGTGAGGCGCAGCCATTGCTGTTGTTGCGATTAAACCACTCATTGAAAGAATAATTGCTGTTGTTATCTTTTTCATCGTAAACCTCGAATGATCTATTAAATTTCGATAATTGAAGATTAGTGAAAAATTACAGATAAATCGTGAAGGCGAAGAATAATAAATGTGAAAATTTTCTATGAAATAAGAAGAAATTTAGAAGATTTAAATTTTTATATCATATTGATATAAAAATAAAAAAAGGATAAAGCCGATCAGCTTCATCCTTTCCTACTAAGCGATAGTGAGGAGCTATCTATCTTAGAAACCGCGAATACTCACAATACTGTTAGAGTCCGTGTCGACTAAAATATAGTCATTGTTAATTTTGTACCACTGCTGGTTACGATCGGGTTTAGGTAAGTTATTGTCTTTATAGTCGACTTTATAACCATTACCACGATAGTGCTGTGGCATCACATAACCTGGCTGCCAACGATGTTGTTTCAGACGCTCAAAGCCACGTTCCTCACGCATACGGCGTTCATCGCGAACACGATCACCATTATCGTCACGGTCAAATTTATGCCCACGATCATTCCATTCACCACGAGGTCCGCCTTTAGGACCTTTCGGGCCATGTCCTCGGTCAAAAGGAGGATCAGCAAAGCTAGCCATACTGGTGGTCAGTACAGTGATGCAAAGGGCTAAGATGGTGAACAACTTTTTCATGATGCATCCTCGTTTACATCTGATGTCTCTCATGTTGAATACTGTACGCGCAAAATGCAGAGAAACTGTGAAGATCATTTAATGCTTCAATTAAAATTACGGATAAATCCAGCGTTTTTCTCAATAATAAAAAAGGCTTGTATATATCTTTTCAGGTATAGCCAAGCCAGATGTGATGATCGGCTATAAATTATTTTAGCTTTTCATCTGTAATTATTTAATCCTGTGCATCAATACTTTGCCCATTGAGCGTTAAGCTATCTTCACCCATTAAATAAAGATAAGCCGGCATGATGGACTCCGGTGTTGGTAATGTTTTCGGATCTTCTTCAGGATAAGCTTTAGCACGCATGGCAGTACGTGTAGCTCCTGGGTTAATACAATTAAAGCGAATATTTGGATAAGTATGCTCAGCCGCAAAAATCTTGCTCACCGCTTCAATCGCGACTTTCGAGACAGAATACGCACCCCAGAGCGCGCGTGCCTCACGGCCTACACCTGAGCTGGTAAATACGACAGAAGCGTTTTCTGACTTTTGTAGTAGCGGTAATAAAGCTTGGGTTAAAGCAAAAGGTGCACGTAAATTGACTGCCATCACATCATCCCATACTTCTGCTGGATAATGTGCAAGTTCTACCCGCTCACCCAAAATACCTGCATTATGCAAAATGCCATCCAGACGACCAAATTGTTTTTCTAGCGTACTTACTAAAAAGTCATAATCGCGATCGGAAGCACTCGAAAGCTGGAGGGGTAAAATAGCAGGCTGAGGCGCGCCTAAACCTTCAATTTCATCATAAATTACTTCAAGTTTATTTAAGGTTCTACCATGCAAGACGACAGTTGCACCATGTAAAGCATAACTGAGGGCCGCAGCTCGCCCAATTCCATCACCAGCACCAGTGATTAAAATAATTCGATCTTTGAGTAGATCCGGACGAGGTTGATATTCTGAATATTTCATTGGTAAACCTCCTTCTTTTTATATTGATATAAGTAACCGTTAAAAAAGCTTATAAAACTCTTGTGTTAACTTATCATACGCTGATTTTCCTGTAGAGCAGGAAGCTTTTGACGTAACAACTCGTGTAATTCTGTCACCGTATTTACAATCGAATCGGCTTGCCAAGCGTTTAAATCATCCCGATGTTCGATAGGTAAATAGCCATAAGCTGCCAAGATGGTATACATATCAGCATTGCGGCCAGCATCGATATCACGTGGGTGATCCCCCACATAAATGATTTCATTTGCCGGGATATTTAACTGCTTTGCAGCCAAATACATTGGTTCCGGGTCTGGCTTGGTTTTAGAAACATCTTCAGGACATACCAAAACCGCACAGCGTTCCGTCAGGTTTAACTTTTCTAGAAGAGATTCACTTAAACCACGTGGTTTATTGGTGACAATACCCCACGGAATTTGCTGAGCTTCTAACTCTTCTAAAAGTGGATACATCCCTTCAAACAGGTCAGTATCGACAACTATATTATTGCCATACAAATCTAAAAAATTTTGTCGATGTGCCAAGAAAATTGGATTGGTCACATCCAGCTCTGGGTAAACCAATTTGACCATGGCACGGGCACCTTCAGACACTTGTGTACGAATAAGATCGGCTTCTACAACAGGGCGTCTTGCATCACGGCACATTTGTTGAATAATACGAATAAAGTCGGCAGCCGTATCGATGAGAGTGCCGTCTAAATCAAATAAAACAGCTTTCATCATGCACCTGTCTTTATTGTGTGAACCATATAGTTAACATCAACATTTGGTGCTAACCAATAACGCTTCGTAATTGGGTTGTAGAGCAAGCCTGTCATTTCTTTTAAAGTTAAGCCTGCATTACGAATGTCATGTGCCATTTCAGATGGGCGAATAAACTTGTGATAATCATGCGTACCTTTTGGCAGCATGCGCAGCACATATTCAGCACCAATAATGGCGAATAAATAAGATTTCGGGTTACGGTTGATGGTCGAGAAGAACACATGGCCACCTGGTTTAACCAAAGTCTGACATGCTTTCACAATGGATGCCGGGTCTGGAACATGTTCCATCATTTCCATACAAGTGACCACATCATATTGGCCTGCTTGTTCTTGCGCCAACTCTTCAACTGGAATTTGACGATATTCAATATTTTGAACATTTTCTTGTTGAGCATGCAAACGACCTACGGCTAAAGGTGCTTCACCCATATCAATGCCCAGTACATCTGCTCCACGACGTGCCATGCTTTCAGCCAAAATACCGCCGCCACAGCCGACATCAAGTACTTTTTTACCGGCAAGGCCACCTGCACGTTCATCAATCCAGTTCAAGCGTAAAGGATTGATTTGATGAAGTGGGCGAAATTCAGAATGTTGATCCCACCATTTGGCAGCAAGTGCTTCAAATTTTGCGATTTCTTGTAAATCAACATTCAATTGCGACATGGTGTCACCTCTAAACTTGGGTTATCTTTTTGATGTAGTTCGCCGTTAGTGTAGCGATTATTGGGAAAAAAGCGATAAACCCAATAAAAAACTTCACAGAAGCAAAACGAATTTAGCATATTTGTTTTATATTTAGGGCATAAGCTAATGCATAACAACTTAGAGGAAAAGCTGTAACAATGAAAAAATTGGTTTTGGGTGGTTTGAGTGCAGCAATTATGGCCGTATCGGGTAGTGCAATGGCAGCAGATTTTGTTGCTGGTAAAGACTACACCGTCATCGCCAATCCAGGCAAAGTGGAAGTACCGGGGAAAATCGAAGTTCGTGAGTTCTTTTGGTATGGCTGTCCGCACTGTTTTAAACTTGAACCACATATGCAAACGTGGTTAAAACAAATTCCGAGTGATGTACGTTTTGTGCGTACGCCAGCAGCCATGAACAAAGTATGGGAACAAGGGGCACGTACTTACTATACATCTGAGGCATTAGGTGTACGTAAGCGCACGCATTTACCATTATTCCATGCAATTCAGGTGAATGGTCAGCAGATTTTTGACCAGGCTTCTGCGGCTAAATTCTTTACTCGTTACGGTGTGCCTGAACAAAAATTTAATAGCACTTACAACTCATTTGCTGTAACTGCAAAAGTTGCCGAGTCAAATAAACTTGCTCAACAGTACCAATTAACAGGTGTTCCAGCAGTTGTCGTTAATGGTAAATATGTTGTACAGGGTGAAGATGGTAAAGTCACTCAAGTCCTTAATTACTTAATTGAAAAAGAACGTAAGGCAAAATAATAGTTTTTTGCTTTAAAAAGGGCTTCATAAGAAGCCCTTTTTTTATAAAATTTATTTCATAATCACGAAATAATTCAATTAATTTTGAGAAGTCTCGTCTTCAATCTGAAAATTTAGCGCATCAAAATTGGTGGTTTGGGTAGGTAGTGATAATGCTTGGTTAATATATAAATTAATTAATTTTTGGCGAGAACCAATCGAGCGCTGATAATAAGTCGAGTTTAAAAGCAACGATGCACCGTAAGTGAGTGACCAGATATAAGATAAATAGTCACGAATCGACATATCATAATTTAATGATTTTAAATAACTTTCTGTAATGTCTTTAATCGCTAGAATACGTTGTTGACGAACTTCATAAAGCTCTTCAAAAAGATGCTTCAACTTAGACTCTGTCATCGTCAGATTTTCTTCAAGTTGATGCAATAAAATCGTTTTTCCCGGTGTGAGCAAATGGTGGAGCATGTACCGTGGTGCATACTCTTTAAAATCAGTATTATATTTTTGAGAAATTTCTAAAATTTGTTTTTCATTTTGAATAATCAATTCAAGCAGAAGTTCATTTTTACTTCTAAAGTGCTTATAAAGCGTACCTTTTGCAATATCTAGCTCGGCCACTAATTCATCTAGAGTAATTTCCTGATTGTTTTCTAGTAACAATTTTTCTGCAACGCTTAGAATTTTTTCTTTGCGCATCAAAAACTGTGTATGACGATCAAGATTCATAGGTATTCCCACACCAGTTTGGCCTAACGAATAGTTTACTTCCTGTAAAAAGAAAAAGACTTTTCTTGAAATTTTCGCCTTTTTCTTTCACTCTTTACGTATTAACACATAACCTGTTTTTTGTCATTTGCCAGTTTTACCGTTCCCAGTTAGCAATGCCTCTAAACAGTAAGCGAACTTGTGTAGACGCATTTTCAATAAACGCGGTTTGTTGCTGTTTAAGTTGCTCACCTTGATATTGTTTGGCGAGGTTGAGCCACGTCATTGCCCATGTAAATGACATATTGGTCAAAATGGTAGATAAGACATTTAAGTCTTGAGGATTTTGAATATGTTTAAAATTCTCGAGTTTAGTCAGATCTGTTGTGAGATCTTCAATCAAAAATTCAATTTCTCTAGCAATGGCTGCACGGACCGTTTCTGAACCACCCCAACGTTCAGCAATCATAAATTGCCACTGTTTAGGGCTATGGTTCACTGCCTGTACAAATAGTTCAATACTGGTTTGGGTTTTTGCAGACTTGTGCTGTAAATAACTCTGGCCAAGTTGATGTAAAACGCTTTTTAAATGTAGGGCAACTTGGTCAACCAACTCTTTCCCGAGTTCATCCATGTCTTGAAAATGACGATAGAACGCTGTTGGCACTAAACCCACTTCACGTGCAACTTCACGCAAACTGATACTACTGAACGAACGCCCAGACGTGCTCAGATGCAAGGCTGCATCGAGAAGTGCCTGACGACTTTGCTGTTTTCGTTCATCCCGTATCGACATTAAAAAAACCTATTTAAACCGTGAGCCAAAGTCTAACAAAAAAGAGCAAACTTTCATAAAAAAAATAGTGAACAAGTGTTGACTGAGTGAACACTTATAAATATAGTGTACATATGTTCACTATACGAACATGTGTTCACTCAAATAAATAGCCAGAAACAAAAGAGGAACGTATGAACGCAACACTTAACTATCAACCACATTGGGTTCGAGAAGATTTCGTTGATTTTGTTTTGCAGAAAATTAACGCGACTTGGGCTTGGAAAAGGGTACTTGCAGAAGTTACCGCTGTTCAGCCGCTTCATACCGATATGGTACTGATCAAGCTTAAACCAAATCGTAATTTTAATTTCGATCAAGTTCGAGCGGGACAAAGCATTCTACTGACGTTGCTTATCGATGGCGTTTACCAACAACGTAGCTATTCGATTATTGAGGTAACCACTCAAGGTGAAATCGCTTTAGGTATTAAAATACAAGGCTTGGTGTCTCGTGCAGCTCAACTATTACATGTAGGCGAGTGTGTTGAGATTTCACAGCCACAAGGTGATTTTATTTTACATCAAGGTCAGCAGCCTGCGATTTTAATTGCCTCAGGAAGTGGTATTACTGCAATTTATTCACTCTTGCAGCAAGCTTTAAAACAGCAGCTTGAACAAATCCATGTCATTTATTTTAATCGTGCAGAAATTTTTCATGCCGAATTAAAAGCTTTGGCAGAACAGCATCCACAGCTTCAATATCATTTTTTTAATACCAGCGAGCAAAAACAACATTTAACGGAAAGCTTACTACAAAAGCTGGTTCCAGATTTTGCGCAGACTGCGACCTATATATGTGGGCACCACAGCATGATGCAGCAGGCGAATGAAATTTATGCGCAAAAAGGTGCTCAGTCTCAGCTTCACCAAGAATATTTCCAACCACTTCAAGTGACTGGTACACATGCAGCACAGCCTGTTATTTTCCGCCGTGCTCAACACGAGTTTTTAGCTGAAACGAATTTACTTAGCAGTGCAGAGCAAGCTGGTTTACGCCCACAATATGGTTGCCGTATGGGTGTCTGCAATAAATGCAGCTGTACCAAGGTAAGCGGAGTTACTCAAAACCTGTTAACAGGTGAAATTGAAGACCAACCGAACCGTCCAATTAAACTATGCGTGAGCCAGGCATTAAGCCCCGTCACGATTGATCTATAAAAAGAATTAAAGAGGATTAACCCTATGAATATGGCATTAGAATTTTCTACCGTTTCTAAATCTGCTCATTTAACCCCTGAGCAGATTGAAGAATTTGGCCGTCGTGTTGAACAGATTCGTCAAGATGTTATGCAAAGTCTTGGTGAGCAAGATGCAAAATATATCTACAAAGTCCGTAACTTCGTTCGCTATACCGAAATCGCATCACGTGGCATGTTGATGTTTTGTGGCTGGATTCCTCCTGTCTGGTTATTGGGTACAGGTTTACTGGGTATTTCTAAAATTGTAGAAAACATGGAACTTGGTCATAACGTTATGCACGGTCAGTTTGACTGGTTAAATGAACCAAGTCTGAATGGTAATACTTACGATTGGGATACCATTGCCTCTGGTGATGACTGGCGTGAAACACACAACTATGTACATCACACCTATACCAATATTGTTGGTAAAGACCACGATGTCGGATATGGTATTTTGCGAGTAAGTGATCAACAGAAGTGGGAACCTCGTCACCTATTTAATATTCCTTTGGCTCTACAGTTAATGTTTTTCTTTGAATGGTATGTAGGTGTACAAAATCTACATCTTGAAGATGCATTAGTTTATAAAACCAAAAGCTGGAAACAGGTGTGGAAAGATGCGGCTAAGGTCCGTAAAAAAGCAACGCGCCAAATTTTAAAAGATTATGTGTTTTTCCCTGTGATCTCTGGTCCTATGTTTTTACCGGTTTTTGCAGGCAATGTAGTTGCTAATATTATTCGTAACTTGTGGTCATCTGCTGTGATTTTTAATGGTCACTTTACTGAAGATGCAGAAACGTTTGAGCCGGATAATACCGACATTGAAACTAAGGCAGAGTGGTATTTACGTCAGATTCGTGGTTCAAGTAATTTTAGTGGTACAGAATGGCTTCATTTTATGAGTGGTAATTTAAGCCATCAAATCGAACACCATTTATTCCCAGATATGCCTGCCAACCGCTATAAAGAAGTAGCACCGAAAATTAAGGCACTCTGTGCAGAATACGGCATTAACTACAATGAAGCTAATTTCATGCGTCAGTTCTGGAGTGTATGGGTGCGTTTAGTAAAATGCTCATTACCAAACCACACCACTGCAAAAGTGATGCAGACATTAGAAAAATTAAAAGCAAAATTCAAATTTGCCTAATAGATAGACCAATAAATAGCTCCTAAAAAGGGGCTATTTTTATTTTTAAGTCCTGAAAAGTGCAGACTTACATTTGAAAGTAGGGAATAAACTCAACCTGTCAAAATCCTTTGCTATACTATGCCCAAGTTTGTATTTAAGAGAATTTAGGAAGGATTATGCGTATTGACCAACGTGCATTAGACCAATTACGTGAAGTGAAAATTACACGAAACTACACCCGTTATGCTGAAGGTTCTGTGCTGGTCGAATTTGGTCACACCAAAGTCCTTTGTACTGCAAGCATTGATAACTCAGTGCCACGCTTTTTAAAAGGCCAAGGTCAAGGCTGGGTAACAGCAGAATATGGCATGTTACCGCGCTCAACACACTCACGTTGTGATCGTGAAGCTGCTCGTGGCAAACAAACTGGTCGTACTCAAGAAATCCAACGCCTGATTGGTCGTAGCTTACGTGCGATGGTTGATTTGAAAAAGCTTGGTGAAAATACCATTACCATCGACTGTGATGTCATTCAGGCAGATGGCGGTACACGTACTGCTTCAATCACTGGTGCTGCTGTAGCATTGGTTGATGCGATGAATGTTCTACTTGCACAGAAAAAAATTAAGCAAGATCCGCTTAAAGGCTTAGTTGCTGCAATTTCTGTAGGTATGTATCAAGATGAAGTATTACTTGATCTTTGCTATGAAGAAGACTCGAACTGTCAAACTGACTTAAATGTCGTGATGACACAAGCAGGCGAGTTTATTGAAATTCAAGGTACAGCGGAAGACAAACCGTTTACCCGTGCTCAAAGCAATGCCATGTTAGAAATGGCTGAAAAAGGAATTGCCGAGCTTATTAAAAAGCAACAAGAAGCTTTAGGCTGGTAAGTTTAAGTTTTCTAAAAAACGCATCTTCGGATGCGTTTTTTTATACCTTCATCAAATCGACATAAAAACATCACTTGCCTGTCACCTTTTCGCTTTATTAGTAGTTCGCATTTAAACCGTTTGGAAAAAACCAATGCGAAAACTTTCAATTTTATTAATTACATCTTTAGCACTCATGCTCAGTGCTTGTAACGATGATAATGACTCAGATAATTCATCGCCAACAACACCGCCTACCAGTAATTGCAAAATGCACTGTGCACCATAATAAGAACTCAGGATAGAACTAATGAATCGTCGCGAATTTCTTTTAAATTCTACAAAAACAATGTTTGGGACCGCTGCTCTGGCGAGTTTCCCGCTGAGTATTCAAAAAGCGTTAGCAATTGACGCCAAAGTTGAAAGTGGAACTATTCAAGATGTTAAACACATTGTGATTTTGACTCAGGAAAACCGTTCATTTGATAATTATTTTGGAACACTCAAAGGTGTACGTGGTTTCGGTGACCGTTTTACCATTCCTATGACAGAAGGCCGAAAGGTTTGGGAACAATATGACGCCAACAAAAAGAAAGTATTGCCATACCACTTAGATAGTCGTTTAGGCAATGCTCAGCGTGTTACTGGTACAAATCATTCATGGTCAGATGGTCAAGGTGCTTGGGATAATGGGCGTATGAGTGATTGGGTAGCGCATAAACAACCGCAGTCGATGGGCTATTACAAAAAACAAGAAGTTGAATATCAATTTGCCTTAGCGAATGCTTTTACGATTTGTGATGCCTACCACTGTGCCATGCACGCGGGAACTAACCCGAACCGTAAATTTATCTGGACGGGAACCAATGGACCTACAGGCGCAGGTGTTGCGAGTGTGGTCAACGAATTTGATGGAATTGGTCCATCAACAGAAGGTTATGAATGGATGACATATCCTGAGCGTTTACAGCAGGCTGGCGTGACATGGAAAGTTTATCAAAACATGCCGGATAACTTTACTGATAACCCTTTAGCTGGTTTCAAGCAATATCGCCGTGCAAATGAGCAATCTGGTCAACCTGTCAGTAACGACACACTAACGTGTCCAGCATATGATGAAAAGATTGATGTGACTCAACCACTTTACAAAGGTATTGCCAATACCATGCCAGACGGTGGTTTTTTAGGAACTTTTAAAGCTGATATTGCGCAGGGTAAATTACCGCAAGTGAGTTGGTTAGTTGCTCCTGCAACTTACAGTGAACATCCGGGGCCATCTAGTCCTGTACAAGGCGCTTGGTATATTCAGGAAGTATTAAATGTATTAACTGAAAACCCTCAAGTGTGGAGTCAAACCGTTTTATTGGTGAACTTCGATGAAAATGACGGTTTCTTTGACCATGTTCCTTCACCAAGCGCACCTTCTAAAGATATAAACGGTGTTGTATATGGAAAAACTACTTTAACGGACCAACAAGTATCTTATGAATACTTTAACCATCCAGCAGTAGCGACTTCAAAATCTCAACCCGAAACAGACGGACGGGTGTATGGCCCAGGTGTACGCGTTCCAATGTATGTGATTTCGCCGTGGAGCCGTGGAGGATGGGTAAATTCTCAAGTCTTTGATCATACTTCTATTTTACAATTCTTAGAAAAACGTTTTGGTGTGCAAGAACCTAACATTAGCCCATACCGCCGTGCTGTATGTGGTGATTTAACAACGGCATTTAATTTTAAAACACCGAATCTTTTGCCTGTTGCTGAACTAGATGGGAAGAAAACAAAAGCCGAAGCCGATGCGATTCGTGTCGCTCAAGAACTATTGCCACAAGTTTCTGTTCCGAGCCAGCAACAATTTCCTCAGCAGGAAATAGGAATTCGACCTTCGCGTGCTTTACCTTATATTTTGCACACTAGTGCCAAAGTCGATGTCACTCAAAAAACGGTTAAACTGATGTTCTCCAATACGGGTAAACAGGCAGCCGTTTTCCATGTCTATAACCGATTAGATCTTACGGCAATTCCACGCCGTTATATGGTTGAGGCGGGCAAACAGCTTGATGACGCGTGGAATACTATCAATGGACAGTATGATTTATGGGTACTTGGACCAAATGGTTTTCACCGTGCGTTTAAAGGTAATTTAAGTCAAGCTAATCAGACTCAAGCATTACCGGAAATTAGAGTATGTGTAGAAGAATGTGATGCGAATTTATATTTAAAAGTGCGTCATGATGGTAATAAGTCAGTCAAGCTCAACGTCAAAGCTAATGCTTATCTACCAAACAAGACATGGATGATAGAAACTAATAGTTCTGAAAAAGAACTGGTTTGGGATATGTCTGAATTTGGTGGTTGGTATGATTTTACAGTGACATTAGCGGACGATGCGACGTTTAGTCGCCGTTTTGCAGGACGTATAGAAACTCAAGAAGATTCAATTTCTGATCCATATATGGGTTATTTAGAGTCTTAAGTTATATAGTCTGAATTGGAATTGTTATTTAAAGCCGATTTAGATGACTTTGATAAAAAAGCACGGCCTTATATCATATGAAATTCAAATAGATGTTGTATAGGCTTCCTCACTTTTGAAAGGTCAAAAGTGACAAAAACCTCTGTTTCTCTGATGTTACCTCCATGTAACACAGAGAAACGGTAACATCCATGTCACCTGTCACGATAGTAAATAAAGGGAATAGGGTGTTTATATAAAATACTATGTGGGAAGATGCTGTCGTATAGATGAATAATAAAAATAAAGACTTACCTTTTGTAACAGAATCTCCTAAGCCTAGTCATATTTATCTTTTACCTTGAAACCCTAATTTTTTAAAGTGATGGGGAAAATTTATGCTACAAGGTTTTATTGTATTATTAGCAGTAGTTACTTTTGTTTTAATGGCTGCCGATCCACGGGATAGTGGGGCACAAGCGACTCAGTCAGCATGGCAAAAAACACAAGCGGCAGACATGACCAAGTCGCAAAAAAATACCAATAATGATGCTGATTTTATTTAGGCATTAAAACGCATTGATAAATCAACGGCTTTGACATCTTTAGTCAACACGCCCATAGAAATATAGTCGACACCAGTAGTCGCTACTTCGCGTAAGTTTTCAATAGTGATATTGCCCGAAGCTTCGAGTTTACAGCGTCCCGCCACGTGTTTTACAGCATCAATCATTTGTTGTTGGCTAAAATTGTCGAGCATGACAATGTCTGCACCTGCTTCAAGCGCTTGGTTTAGCTCATCCCAAGTTTCAACTTCGACTTCAACAGGTTTACCCGGCGCAATTTGATGTGCTTTTGCTATCGCTTGGGCAATACCGCCCGCTGCCATAATATGATTTTCTTTAATTAAGAATGCATCAAATAAACCGAGGCGGTGATTTTGTCCGCCGCCGACGGTTACGGCGTATTTTTGTGCAATACGTAAGCCCGGTAAAGTTTTACGTGTATCGAGAAGTTTTGTATTTAAACCTTCAAGATGCTGAACATATTCAGCAGTTTTTGTAGCAACAGCAGATAAAGTTTGAATAAAGTTTAAAGCAGGGCGCTCTACAGTCAGTAAGCTACGTGCAGAACCAGTAAGCTTTAAAAAGGCTTCATTTGCAGCAACACGGTCACCTTCTTGTTTTAACCAAGTCACCTGTATAGTGTTGTCATAAGCTGAGATGAGCGCATTCACCCAAGGCTGTCCAGCTAAAACCATATCTTCACGGCTAATGATAGTTGCAGTAGCCTGTTCATCTTCAGGTGTGAGCATGGCGGTAATGTCACCGTCCCCAATATCTTCTTGTAATGCTTGTTGAATATTGATTTGAATTGACTGTTCAAGCAAAGACTGAGGTATGCTCATACGGTTTCCATTTTGTCGATGACCCTAAAACTTGCGATATATTAGCACCGTCGACTTTAAAAATAAGCTGTTTTATCAGATTAATCGCGATAAACAATCATACTGACTACTCTGAAAAGCAATTAACTGTTTTAAACTAAAACAATTGGCAAGCAATTTATTGGCATCTCAATGAAGCAAATCACACCGTATGAAGTTATAGATGGACAATTAAAAGGGGCGAGACAAGTACCTTCTCCAAATTTTAACCAGCGTCCCGCTGGTACCGAAATACAAATGATTGTGGTTCATAATATTAGCTTGCCGCCTTCTCAGTTTGGGGGAGGCTATATTGAACAGTTTTTCCAGAATAAATTAGATTGGTCCGTTCATCCCTATTTTCAGACTATTGAAGGTATGCAAGTTTCTACACACCTGTTAATTTTACGAACAGGTGAAGTCCTACAGTTTGTTAACTTTAATGATCGTGCTTGGCATGCAGGGCGTTCAAGCTACTTAGCCAAAGTTGAATGTAATGATTATTCAATTGGTATTGAGCTTGAAGGAAGTGATGATTTACCTTTTGAAGACGTACAATATGAAGTGCTAACTGACGTTGTTACTGCTATTCATCAGGCCTATCCTGAAATTAAAAACCATATTGCAGGGCATTCAGATATTGCACCGGGCCGAAAAACCGATCCGGGACCTTATTTTAAATGGCAGCACTTTAGGCAGTTGTTAGCACAGAAAAAAACTTGAGTTCATTCATCATTTCACAACGAAAAGATTTTCTAGTTTCATTACAATAGCGACTTTCGAATATAGCTGTAGGTGAGTACGATGGCATTATGGCGATCGACTTTTATTGTCAGTGCGATGACGATGTTGTCACGGGTATTAGGCTTAGTACGAGATGTCGTATTGCTCAACGTGTTTGGTGCGGGTAAAGATTTCGATACCTTCGTTGTGGCTTTTCGTATTCCCAACTTCTTTCGACGGTTGTTTGCCGAAGGGGCTTTTTCACAGGCTTTTATTCCGGTATTGACCGAATATAAAACAGGTCGTGCGCATGCAGAAGTTCAAATCCTGATTAGTCGGGTATTTGGCTGTTTGCTGACAGTCATGACTTTACTGACTTTCGTGGCTATGGTTTTAGCTCCAGCAATTATCTACATGTATGCGCCGGGCTTCCATAATGACCCTGAAAAGTTTGATTTAGCGGTCAGTATGTTCCGTCTGACCATTCCCTATTTAATGTTTATGTCGCTTACGGCTTTTGCCAGTAGCATCTTAAACAGTTATGGCTCGTTTGCCTCGCCAGCTTTTTCACCTGTTTTACTGAACGTAGCAATGATTGCAGGGGCTTGGTGGCTTACACCGTATATGGCTGAGCCAATCAAAGCTTTAGGTTGGTCAGTTGTTGCGGCTGGTATTTTACAGTTAGCTATACAAATTCCTGAGTTATGGCGTAAAAACTTACTGATCCCACCAAAAGTTGATTTTAAACATGAAGGCGTTGAGCGTATTTTAAAATTAATGCTTCCAGCATTATTTGGTGTCTCTGTGACTCAGATTAACCTATTGCTAAATACGATTTGGGCATCTTTCATGCAAGATGGTTCAGTGTCTTGGCTCTACAGTGCCGAACGTATGACCGAGTTACCTTTAGGTTTAATCGGTGTTGCGATTGGTACAGTGATTTTGCCTTCACTGTCAGCACGTCATGCTGAACAAGACCAAGCGAAGTTTCGCAGTATGATCGATTGGGCAGCAAAAGTGATTGTGTTGGTTGGTTTGCCAGCAAGTATTGCTTTATTTATGCTTTCTACACCGATTATTCAGGCATTGTTCCAACGTGGTGAGTTTGATTTACGCGATACACAAATGACAGCACTTGCATTGCAATGTATGAGTGCAGGCGTAATTTCCTTTATGTTAATTAAAGTATTTGCACCAGGTTTCTATGCGCAGCAAGATACAAAAACACCGGTCCGTGTGGGTTTAATGTCGGTTGCTGCCAATGCGATTTTAAACGTTGTATTCATTGGATTCTTTAAATTAATCAATTGGCATGCAGAGCATATGGCGCTTGCATTAGCCTCTTCTGGTTCAGCTTTAGTAAATGCAGGTTTGCTCTATTTCTACCTACATAAGCGTAATATTTTCCGATTTGGTGCACATTGGAAAAAACTGGCACTTCAATATGGCTTGGCTAATCTTGCGATGATTGCAGCGCTTTGGTTCGGGTTAAATTGGTATAACGGAGAACTCTCTCAATGGGTTCGTGTTGCAGAGGTGGTAGGTTTATGCGTTGTAGGTGTGATCGCTTACTTAATTGGCTTATTACTGACAGGCTTTAGACCGAGAGATTTAAAACACTAAAATAAAAAAGCGATCAATTTAGATCGCTTTTTTTATCTTCGAAAATTATTTTGGCAAAACTTGTAGCAACTCAATATCAAAAATTAAAGTACTATTTGGACCGATACTATCCCCAGCGCCAACTTCACCATAAGCAAGTTTTGCTGGAATGAAGAAACGGGTTTTACCGCCTTCTTTCATAGTTTGTAAGCCTTCGGTCCATCCAGCGATCACTTGATTTAACTGGAAATCAACAGGGTGATTACGTGCAATTGAGCTATCAAATACAGTTCCGTCGAGTAAACGTCCTTCATAGTTTACTTTTACACGAGAGGTGGCTTTAGGTGTTTTACCAGTGCCTTCTTTTAATACCTGATATTGCAGACCTGATTTAGTCGTAATCACACCAGATTTTTTAGCATTTTCTGCCAGAAAAGCTGCACCAGTCTGAGCGTTTTGTTGACCTTGTTTTTGAAATTCGACTAGCTGTTTAGCTTCTAATGTTTTTTTATAATCATTAATTGCTTTCGCCATTTCTTCATCAGTTAGGCGTGCTGTCTTATTTTGAGCACCTTCTTGTAAACCTTGGTAAAAAATATCAAGATTTAAATCTGTTAACGCATCAGTATTATTACGGCCCATTAAATAACCATAACTATAACTAAACTGATCTTTTGCCGGACTTTTATTTGTTATCGGTGCAGCAGCAAAAACAGATAAACTCATTGTTGACGCTGCAATAACCAAACTGATTTTTTTCATGTCATTTTCCAAAAAAAACAGGAGAGTATAACGGCTCTCCTGGATTGTTATTATTTCACTGAAATGAGTTCTACATCAAAAATCAGTGTACTGTTTGCTGGAATTCCAGGAAGCTCTTGTGGGCCATATGCAAGATTTGATGGTATAAAGAAAGTCGCTTTTCCACCTTCTTTCATGAGTTGAAGACCTTCAGTCCAACCCGGAATGACCTGATTAAGCGGGAATTCTACTGGTTGACCACGCTTATAAGAACTATCGAAAACCTGTCCATTAATTAAGCGGCCTTCATAATGTACTTTAACAATAGACTGAGCAGTTGGCTGTTTACCAGTACCTTCTTTAGTAATGATATATTGCAAACCTGATGCAGTGGTTTTTACGCCAGCTTTCGTTTTGTTTTCTGCAAGGAACTGTGCATCTGCAGAGTCAGCAGCTGTACCCGCTTGCTCAGGTTTGTCTTGATGCTGCATTTTTTGTTGTAACTCTTTTTCATAAGCAGCAACGGCAGCTTTTAAATCTTCTTGAGTATAAGCACTAGGCTGCTTATTGCGCGCATCATGGATCCCTTGAACAAATGCTTTAGTATCTAGTTCAGGAGGGGTTTGCTGAGCAACTTCATACCCAAGAACATAACTGATTTTTTGAATTGGAGAAGCATTTTTGTCTGCTTTACGTCCGACTTCTGTGGTCGGATGTTGAGTTGCATAATATACAGGTACAAGTGCAGCACCGCCTAAAACTACAGCGACAGCAATGGGTAAGGCTTTACTCATAAAAGGTTCCAAAAATAATCATTTGAGTCTAAAAGGCTGCTTCGATCTTAGCATGCTTCGACTTAAGCATAGAATGTTTAACAAAAAAAACGAGTGGTTTTTTATATATTTTAGTTAGTTTTAATGTGGCAAAACTTAAAAAGCAAATAAAAAACCGGATCATTTGATCCGGTTTTATGAAGAGTTTTAATTAGTCTTCTTTTTGTGCCTTATAGGCATAAGCATAGTTATAACCATAACCATAGCCAGCGCTAGCACGTTGAATATCATTGAGAATAAAGCCGTTAACTTTAACACCCGCCTGTTCAAAACGATTAACAGTTAGTTCAAGCTCTTTCATTTGTGACTTGGCGTAGCGTGCAACAATTAAGTTCACACCAGTATATTGTGAAATAATAATACCATCGGTTACCGCAAGTACTGGTGGAGTATCAATAATGATGTGGTCATATTGGCTTTGTAGTTGTTCAAGTAATTCTTTAAACTGATTTGAGCTTAAAATCTCTGAAGGATTTGTTGGACTCTTACCACGAGTGATCACATCAAGATTGGCTACCTGAGTTTTGTGCAATACTTTTTGTAAATCAGCTTGTCCACTTAACAATTCTGATAGACCTGGTTTCACATCAACATCGAAATATTTATGCATATAACCACGACGCATATCGGCATCGATCAATAGTACTCGTTTATCGCCTTGGGCAAAAATAGTCGCCAAGTTAGTTGAAATAAACGATTTACCTACCTCAGGAGAAGGGCCTGCAATCATAATGATATTATTTTTTGCATTTGCTAATGCAAAGTGAATAGCTGTACGGATACTACGTAAGCTCTCAATGGCAATATCATCACTGTTTTTAACCGCAAGAATAGGAATACTCTTCTTCTTCTTTAAAATCTTGATGCGGCTTTCTTGAATTGGAGAACGAGGAACAGTTGCATAAACCGGTAAATCCAATTCATTTTCAATCTGTCCAGAATCTTTAATACCTGTACGTAACATATTACGTAATAAGGCAATCAATGTTCCAAGAAAACCACCCACAAATACAGATAAAATAAGGACTAATAGTTTCTTTGGTTTAATAGGCTGAACAGGTTCGATAGCCGTATCGACAATGCGTACATTGCCAATTTCGCCGGCTTTGGCAATACGAAGTTGCTGATATGAATTTAAAAGAGCTGTATAAAGCTGTGTTTTAACTTCAACTTCACGATAAAGCTGTAAATACTGGCGTTGAACATCGGGTAATTGTTTTAAAGTACTATTGAGCTCACCAATTTGCTTATTAATCGCAGCGAGCTGGCCATTAATTTCTCTCATTGCCGGATGTTCAGCCGTATATTTTGCTGCCATTTCAGCTTGTTTCTGCTCAAGCTCTGCTTTTTTAGTTTCCAAAGTAATACTTTGAGTTAAATATAGCTCAGATTCTTTAGTCACATCAACGGTATTATACTGTTGACGGAATTTATTAAATTGACGCTCAGCATCATCTAGCTGTTTTTTCAGGTCAGGTAGCTGTTCATCTAAAAATTTTAAGGTCTGAGCAGATTCTGCCGAACGGCGCTCAATATTTTGTGCACTATAGGTCGCTAAAATAGCATTTAAGACTTTAGTAATATGTTCTTGATCTTGCCCTTGATAGCTAAGTCCTAATATACCTGTGAGTTTACCTTTTTCTTCTACAGAATAGTCGGAACTGATAGATTTTATAGCTAAAGGAAGTGATAATTTCTTAATATTATAAGTTGATTCAAATTGGTCGTTTGTAAATATAGCAACTTTCCATACACCATACGGTCCTGTAACGCTGTTAGCTTGGTTTAATGGAACAGTTAAGATGACTTCTTCAGTATCTGGATCTGTTAAACGTAAAGACTGTTTATCAAAATCAAGAAGTAAGTTCTTATCTAAGTAATAAGCTGGAATCTCAAACTGACGTATATCAAAACTTTTTAAACCATCTTTAAATAAAACCGATTTTTTAGCATATTCAGTTTTGTAATCAGTATCACTCAATAAGCGATGTGTAAATGTATTTTCAGTGCTAGAGACCTGTATATTCAGATGTAAATCTTTAATAACAGAACCTAAAACCAAACGAGATTTTAAAATTTCTATTTCTGCTTGAGCTGGTGATTTTTGCTCGATCATTTGTGATAGATCGCCTAAAAGTGCAGCAGAAGCTCCCTTGCTGTCCTCAACCTGAACTAAAGCATCTACCGAATAGGTATCTGGTGTTACACGTAAATAGAGTAGTGCACATACAACGCTTAAAATAACGCATAGAGCAATGAGTTTCCACTGTGCAATCAGTGAAAAAAACAATTCTTTTAAGTCAATTGTATCTTCGGTATTAGTATTCTGTTGGTTCATATGCTTAAAAATCTATACGTTAAATATAAGGTTTCCAGTCAGCCACGCATTGCTGAATGAGCTGGCAAGTTTCATCAAATACAGCTTGCTCATGCTGGTAAGGATCGGGCACATTTTTATTTTGCCAGTGGCCTAAGCGATAGGTTTTACCTTTCGCAAAGGGCCAAGTTTGCTCAATATGCTTTTGTTGGTTATTACTCATCACTAAAATAAGATCAGCTTTTTTGATGAGTTCGGCATTGAGTTTTCTTGCAATATGGGATTGCATATCAATGCCTAAACGCTGCATACAGAGTTGTGCCTTTTCATCAGCCTGATGCCCAATCAACCCCGAAATACCCGCAGATTCAATATTGAGTTGAGGATATTGCTGTTTTAAAAAATATTCTGCCATAGGACTACGGCAGATATTTCCAATACAGACGACTAAAATATTTTTAATTTGCATAAAATTATTGTCCCAAACGGTCTATGTTATATAAAGCATTTGAGAAAGGAATAATTTGGTTGATAATACGTTGCCAACGTGTCAAGCCAGTTGCATCAACATAAACGACATCATTACTACGTAGTCTAAATTGATTCGCTAAACCAAAATCACCAATACTCATTAAATTTAAATGATAAATTTCGGTTGTGCGGTCATTCGGGTTAGTCCGTACTACATAGATACGGCTAGCACTTCCAGATAAAGGATTTATTCCTAAACTTTCACCTAGGGCATCAGTCAGTGTCATGCCTTGATCACGCATTGGTAACGCTTGGTTTTTACCTGACTCACCCATCACATAAATTTTTTGGTTCTCACGTGTGCTTACATAAATAGTATCGTTTGGCTGAACCAGAAGTTTATGAAGTGAATAGCCAGCCTTTTCTAAATCAATCGTATTTAGGTTATAAGTTCGGCCATTGCGAATGAGTTGAATATAAGTGTTATCACCCGTTGTAGTTACACCACCTGCCATACCCAATGCAGTATAAATACTGACAGGTTGGTCGTTTAAATAAAATTGACCACCTTTAGTAACACTACCTTGAACAGAGAAACGTTGTCCTTCATAAGAGACTACACGCACTACCACATCCGGATTTTTTAAAAAGCGAGCCAGTTGGTTGTGTAGCTCACGGTTGACTTGAGCAAGTGTTTTACCGGATGCTTTATAGCGTCCAACTAGTGGAAACTGAATATACCCCGTTTGGTCGATTGGGTAACCATTCGCTTGAACAGATTGTTCATTACTAATGTTGCTTACAGGAGGAGTAATTTCCGGGTAAGCCCACAGCTGAATAGAGAGAACATCGCCTGGACTTAAACGATAAATAGATTGTTGGTTTTTAAATAAGGAAGCGTAGTCACGTTGATAGTCAATTTGAGCTGGTTGTATTGCCGGTAATGTTTCTTGAGAAATTTTAATGACATTAACCGTAGTTCCGAGGTCTGTTTTATAAACTCCCTCACTCGGAATATCATAAGTTTGTAAACCGGAAGTAACCGCGCAGCTGGCAGCACTTAAACTTAAGGCAAGAACAGAGAAAAACTGGCAATACTTCACACGCGACCCTTTGTGTATTTATCTTTAATTGATATTGTCCACTGCATAGCGACAAGTGTCTATTAAACGCAGGCTGAACTGATTCTAGCTGAAAAGAAATGAAAAAACATAGAAAAATCGCAAGGCTTTGTATGTTTAGTTTATCTGGAACGGGCTTTTAAGCAGTGGTCACAGTGCAGAAATATTAATAATGTATAATTTTGGCTACATTAAAAAGGTAGCTTATAAACGTTGTAAACACATTTATACAATTGACGTACGGCGCTGAATGAAAATCTGATATAGTACGCTGCACTGTTAGTGCCAAAAGCATGATTTATTAGATATAAACTCTAAGGAAAAAGGCTCGTTTATATGCAAATTGCCAAATTAAAAATAGCAATTATTGGGTTAGGCTATGTTGGCTTGCCGTTGGCAGTTGAGTTTGGAAAAAAGGTACCAGTTGTCGGCTTTGATATTTATCAAAAACGTATAGATGAGCTTAAGAATGGCCAAGATCATACCTTAGAAGTTTCACCTGATGAATTAAAGCAAGCTGTTCACCTCAACTATACTGCTCATTTAGATGATTTACAGGACTCTAATTTTTTCATAGTCACAGTGCCTACACCAATTGATGACTTTAAGCAGCCCGATTTAACGCCTTTAATTAAAGCCTCGACGAGTATTGGACAGGTTTTAAAAAAAGGTGATGTAGTGGTATATGAGTCCACCGTATATCCAGGCGCAACAGAAGAGGTATGTATTCCGGTTTTGGAAAAAGTATCTGGACTCAAGTTTAATCAAGATTTCTTTGTAGGTTATAGTCCAGAGCGCATTAACCCCGGTGATAAGCAGCACCGTGTAACTAATATTTTAAAAATCACATCGGGTTCCACACCTGAGGTCGCTGATTATATTGATGAAGTTTATAATTTAATTATTGAGGCAGGCACTCATAAGGCCCCGAATATAAAAGTAGCAGAAGCGGCTAAAGTAATCGAAAACACACAACGTGATGTCAATATTGCTCTGATTAATGAATTGGCTCTTATTTTTAATAAATTAAATATTGATACCGAAGATGTACTCAAGGCTGCTGGCACTAAATGGAACTTTCTACCATTCCGACCTGGATTGGTTGGAGGGCATTGTATAGGTGTAGATCCCTATTATCTTACTCATAAAGCCCAGTCTATCGGGTTGCATCCTGAAATTATTTTAGCGGCTCGCCGTTTAAATGATCGTATGGGTGAGCATGTAGCAACTCAGCTCATTAAAGAGATGGTTAAGCAACGTATTCAGGTGGTTGGTGCTCGTATTTTAGTTATGGGACTTAGTTTTAAAGAAAATTGCCCTGATATTCGTAATACAAAAATTGTTGATTTTATTAAAGCGTTGAAAGAATACGATTTAGATTTAGATATCTATGACCCGTGGGTACATGATACAGAAGTACAACACGAATATGGTTTAGCGCCAATTAAAGAATTACAACAAGGCTTGTATGATGCGATCGTTATTGCCGTTGCCCATAATCAGTTTAAATCAATGAGTGCACATGAGTTTCATGCCTTAGGTAAAGAAAAGCATGTACTTTATGATTTGAAGTATGTTTTAGATAAATCAGAGACCGATATCAGACTTTGATATTATTTAGGCTAATAATTTTAATTTGTTTAAAAATGAGGAAGAGATGTTACAAGGCTCAACAATATTAGTAACTGGTGGAACAGGTTCTTTTGGTAATACATTTGTTCCAATGACATTGGAAAAATATAATCCTAAAAAAATAATTATTTTTTCTCGCGATGAAATGAAACAATGGGAAATGGCGAAGAAATTTAAAGATGATAAACGTGTTCGGTTTTTCATTGGTGACGTGCGTGATAAAGAACGTTTATATCGCGCTTTAGATGGGGTTGATTATGTTGTACATGCTGCTGCAACAAAAATTGTACCAACTGCTGAATACAACCCTTTTGAATGCATCAAGACTAATATTAATGGTGCCATGAACCTGATTGATGCATGTATTGATAAAAAAGTAAAAGGTGTTGTTGCTCTTTCAACTGATAAAGCAAGTAGTCCAATTAATTTGTATGGTGCAACAAAACTTGCATCTGACAAATTATTTGTTGCTGGTAATGCATACTCTGGTGAACACGGTACAAAATTCTCTGTTGTGCGTTACGGTAACGTAATGGGATCTCGTGGGTCAGTTATTCCTTTCTTTATGTCAATTAAAGATAAAGGCGTGCTGCCAATTACAGATGACCGTATGACTCGCTTTATGATCTCGTTAGAACAAGGTGTAGAGCTTGTTTGGCATGCATTTGAAGATATGGTTGGTGGTGAAATTTATGTGAAAAAAATTCCATCAATGAAAGTCACCGATCTTGCTGCAGTGGTTGCTCCTGAAGCTAAACAAGAAGTTGTAGGTATTCGTCCAGGCGAAAAATTACATGAGCAAATGATCAGTGTCGAAGACGCTTATTATACTTATGAATATCCAGAGCATTATAAAATCCTGCCTGTAATCAATGATTGGGCGGAAACACAAGAACGTATTAAAGACGGTAAACGAGTTCCAGAAGGTTTCCACTATTCTAGTGATAATAATACTGAATGGATGAGTCCAGAAGATTTACAACAATGGTTAATTGAAAACGCTGAGAAAGTAGGAAATATCTAACATGTTTATCCCATATGGCAAACAAAATATAAATCAGGCTGATGTTGATGCAGTGGTTCAAGTTCTCCAATCTGACTTTTTAACACAAGGTCCTCAAGTTCCTTTATTTGAAAAATCAGTAGCAGAATTAGTTGGGGCAAAATATGCCTTTGCTATGAATAGTGCAACATCAGCTTTACATGTAGCTTGTTTGGCATTGGGATTGAAAAAAGGAGATGTCCTTTGGACATCTCCGATTACTTTTGTTGCATCGGCTAATTGTGCATTGTACTGTGAAGCAGATGTTGATTTCGTCGATATTGACCCAGATACCTATAATCTTTCGGTTAATGCTCTAAAAGCCAAATTAGAAATTGCAAAGCAAAATAATAAATTACCAAAAATTGTAGTGCCTGTGCATTTATGTGGGCAGCCATGCGATATGGAAAAAATCCATGCGCTTTCGAAAGAATATGGCTTTAGCATTATTGAAGATGCCTCCCATGCAATTGGGGGTAAATATAAAGAAAGTTATATTGGTTCTAACCAGTATTCTGATATTACAATCTTTAGTTTTCATCCAGTCAAAATTATTACAACAGCTGAAGGTGGAATGGCGCTTACCAATAATGAAGATTTAGCTAAGAAAATCGATTTATTACGTAGTCATGGCGTTACAAGAAACCCGGAATTTATGACCAAACCATCAGAAGGCCCTTGGTACTACCAACAGGTTGAGTTGGGATATAACTATCGCATGACCGAATTACAAGCTGCATTAGGGGTTACACAGTTGACTCGCTTAGAAACATTTGTGGCTAAACGACATGAGATTGCTAAAAAATATAATGAGCTCTTAAAAGATTTACCGTTAATTACTCCGTACCAATTACCGGAAACATATTCTGGTTTGCATTTATATGTTATTCGCTTAAAGCTAGATGAATTGAGTAAAGGGCGTAAAGAAATTTTTGAGATATTGAGAGAAAAGGGTATTGGAGTAAATGTGCATTATATTCCAGTACATACCCAACCTTATTATCAACAATTAGGCTTCAAACAAGGCGATTTCCCTGAAGCAGAAGCTTATTATGAAGCTGCTATTAGCTTACCAATGTTCCCTGATTTGACTGATGAGCAAATACAGTACATTTACCAGACACTAAAAGAGGTGTTGGTATAAGAATGCAACTGGCGGTTATTCCTGCGCGAGGTGGAAGCAAAAGAATTCCTCGTAAAAACATTAAAGACTTCTACGGTAAGCCCATGATTGCGTGGTCTATAGAAGCAGCACTGAAAAGTGAATGTTTTGACGAGGTCTGGGTCTCGACTGATGATCAAGAAATTGCAGAGATTGCAGTAGAGTTTGGAGCGAAAGTTCCATTTATGCGACCAGCTCACTTGTCTGATGATTATGCAACTACAGCAGATGTCATGCAACATGCGACACAAGCTTTTGCACAATTACGGGGTCAATCGCCAGACTTTGTTTGCTGTTTATATGCCACTGCACCGTTTGTACAGGTTGATGATCTGAAAACTGGGTTACAGCTATTACAATCTCATCCGCTAGATTATGCTTTTAGTGCAACGACTTTTGCTTTCCCGATTCAAAGAGCTATTAAATTGAATGAGGATGGTAATGTTGAAATGTTCCAGCCAGAAAACTTTAATAAGCGTTCTCAGGATTTAGAAGAAGCATGGCACGACGCGGGGCAATTCTATTGGGGAACGGCAAAGGCATGGCTAGAGAAATCTGTGATTTTTTCAAATAGATCACGGATTGTAGAGCTTCCTAGAACACGGGTTCAGGATATTGATACTCCTGAAGATTGGCATCGTGCAGAGTTGATGGCACAACTACTATTAGATGTATAAAAAATGAAGTTTTGTTTTAGAGCGGATGCATCTTTATATATAGGCTCTGGGCATGTGATCCGCTGTTTAACGATAGCTGATGCTTTAGCCCAACATGGACACGAGAGCTATTTTATTTGTCGCCCGCATCAAGGCAATTTAATCGAGTTTGTAAAGCAGCGTGGCTATATGGTTCATGCTCTTTCACAGCCATTATTTAATATGTCTTCAGAGTTTTCTGAGTATCAACGTTGGTTGGGTGTAACAGAGCAACAAGATGCCCAAGAGACGCTAGCAGTTTTAATAGAATACCCAGTAGACTGGATGATTGTTGATCACTATGGTTTGTCAGCAATATGGCAGCAAATAATTCGCCCAGAGGTTAGCCGTATTGTCGTTATTGACGATTTGGCAAACCGCAAACACGATGCAGATATCATTTTAGATTGTGGCTTGGCGAATACACCATCAGATTATGCAAAATTAAATCAGCGAGTGGGCCATTATTTAATGGGGCCACGCTATGCTTTACTTCGTCCGGAATTTCGTACAAAACGATTATGGTTAGAGCAACATCCAAAAACATATAATCAGGAAAAGCTAAGAATTTTGGTTAATCTTGGTGGGGTAGATAAAGATAATTTAACAGGGACTGTGCTAGAAACTCTATCAAATAGCCCACAGGAAAAGCATTTATCTGTTACTGTGGTTATGGGGGTTAACGCTCCTTGGAAAGAATCTGTTCTGCAACAAGCAAAGAAACTTCCCTTTAGCATCAATATACTTATTAATGCTAATAATATGGCAGATTTAATGGCTGAGCATGATTTGGCGATTGGTGCTGCTGGTAGTACAGCTTGGGAAAGATGTTGTTTAGGACTGCCCACGATTATGATTTGCATGGCGGATAATCAAAAAATGATTGCAAAATATTTGCATGATTTAGGTGTCGCCATATCTTTGGATCAAGCAGAGATTCATGAAAAGTTATTATGGGCATTACAACAGTTTGATCAGGAACAATTGCAACTTATGCATCAAAAAGCTTTATCCATTACCGATGGTATAGGTGTAGATTTGCTCTTGCAAACCATTTTTTCTGAGGAATTTAAGGAATGTTAGATCAAAAGAATGCTCAGCTCAGGCTCCTTGGTCATGATGATCTAGAAATGGTACTGCAATGGCGCAACCATGATGACATTCGTAAATGGATGGTTAACTCGGATATTATTACTTTAAGTGACCATTTCGCTTGGTTTGAGCGGAACAAGAATAGAACTGATCGATTATTTTATATTTTTGAATATCAGCAGCAACCACAGGGGTACATCTCCTTTGTTATGATCCCAAATAGTACAGCTTATGAATGGGGTTTCTATATAAAACCCGATGCTGAAAAAGGAATGGGACAGTTGCTGGGTAACATTGCACTGAATCATGCATTTAATAAACTTGGTTTAGAAAAAGTTTTTGGTCAGGTTTTATCATTTAATGGTAAGTCTTTAAATTTTCATAGAAAAATGGGTTTTGTCCAAGAAGGTTTGTTGAGAAAACATTTTAAAGATCAGCGAGGCGAATTTGATATATATCAATTTGGTTTGTTGCGAACAGAATGGCTAGAGGGTAAATGAGATGAGCAAAAAAATTACAATTAATAATCGTGATATCGGTACAGACTTTCCACCGTATGTGATTGCTGAGCTTTCTGCGAACCATAACGGGCGTTTAGAAACGGCACTCAAGATTATTGAAGAAGCGAAGCGCTGTGGTGCTGATGCAATTAAATTGCAAACATATAGTGCCGACACTATTACATTAAATAGCCAAAACGAAGAGTTCATGATCCGTGGTGGTTTATGGGATGGGCAGTCTCTATATGAGCTTTACCAAAAAGCACAAATGCCATGGGAATGGCATAAACCGCTTTTTGACCACGCGCGTGCTTTAGATATTACGATTTTTAGCTCACCATTTGATCGTACTGCAGTTGATTTACTTGAAGACCTTAATGCACCAGCATATAAAATTGCCTCTTTTGAAGCGGTCGATTTGCCATTAATTAAATATGTAGCTTCAACCGGCAAACCAATGATTATTTCAACAGGTATGGCGGATAAAGAAGAAATTGGTGAAGCAATTCAAGCTGCTTATGATGGTGGTTGCAAAGAACTTGTAGTCTTGCACTGTGTAAGTGGTTATCCTGCTCCGGCAGAAGATTATAATTTGCTGACCATGGTTGATATGGCGAAATCTTTTAATGTGCCAGTTGGTCTATCAGACCATACTTTAGATAATACTACGGCAATTACTTCTGTTGCTTTGGGTGCATGCCTTATTGAAAAGCATTTTACACTCGACCGCAATGGTGGAGGACCCGATGATAGTTTCTCTTTAGAGCCAAAAGAACTTCAGCAATTGTGCCAAGGCGCCAAAACAGCTTGGCAGGCACTTGGTCATGTAGACTATGGTAGAAAATCAAGTGAACAAGGCAATGCTCAATTTAGACGCTCACTTTATTTTGTAAAAGATTTAAAAGCAGGTGATGTAATTGATGAATCAAGTATCCGAAGCGTACGCCCAGGCTATGGTCTACCACCTAAATTTTATGACGAACTTTTAGGTAAAAAAGTAACGCAGGACGTAAGTGTAAATACGCCAGTAAAGTTAGAAATTATTAGCTAATGACCTTAGGTTTGAAAATAGCACCGCTCATAAACTTGTCTATCCGAGCACTGACGCTTCTGGGCAAGTTTATTTTACTTTTTTATATGGCAAAATTTCTTAGTGCTGAAGAGGTCGGTGTTTATGGTCTATTTGTAGTATTGGTGAGTTACTCATTATATGCTGTAGGATTTGATTTCTATACATTTTCTACACGTGAGCTTGTGCTAAAAGATAAAAAAGAATGGGGAAGCTTTTTAAAAAGTCAAAGTTTTTTAATAATTTTTGCTTATATTGTTATATTACCAATTATTCTTTTCCTTGCTAGTTACTCGATTCCAACTAAGTGGTTATTTTTTTTGGGTTTGCTGATAGTTTTGGAACATTTAAATCAGGAACTCATGCGGCTTTTGATTATTGATAAAAAAACAGTTATGGCAAATAACCTACTTTTTATTAGAAGTGGCCTTTGGTGTTACCTTATTATTGGATGTATGATTTTTGCACTAGTTGAAAATCAACTCGATAGTATTCTTGATGCTTGGATAGTCTCTGACTTGATTGCTTTGATTGTAGGTTGGTTAGCTTTAAAGAAAGGACTAGTATTTAGTAAGAGTCAGATCATACAAATAGAATGGTTGAAAAGTGGGTTAAAAATTTGTATACCACTACTGATTTCCACTTTAATTTTGAGAGCCATCACAACAGTAGATCGGCTTTGGTTAGAACAATTAGAAGGTTTAAAAGTAATTGCTGCATATAGCTTATTTATTGGACTTACCAATGCAATTATTAGTTTTTTAGAAACAGGAGTCTTTTCCTTTATCTATCCTAAAATGATCCAAGAGAAAAGTAATAGTGAAAATTTTAGAATACTTGTAAAGAAAATGTTCTTCCAGTCCTTAGGGCTAGCTTTACTTATATCTATTGTATTAGTGATAAGTTTTCCCTATTTCCTACATTGGATTGGGAAAGATATATACTATACATATAAACATATTTTCTACGTTGTATTGTTTGCGAATTTAATCTATTGCGTAAGTATGGTTCCTCATTATATTTTATATGCAAAACATAGAGATAAGCAGATTGTTCTTTCTCATATTCTTGGTTTAGCTATATTTATTCTTAGTACACTCGTTTTAATATTTAATAAAGTACAAGTTGCTGTAGCTTATGGATTATGCTGTGCTTTTTTATCAATATTGATAGCAAAAGTGGTCTTCTCGTTCAAAAAAAATAGGTTTGTTTAGCGATGAATTTCTTAATATTGATAAATTCTGCCCCCAACTATAAATATTTCTTTTATGAGTTAGCGAAAGAAATAGAAAGCCGTGGGCACAACATTTATTTTGCTATAGATTCTCATCGTTCAAAGTATCTTGAACCATTACCTGAATTAGATAATAATCAAAATTCTTTCTTTTTTGATAGCTATTTAGAGAAAAATTTTGATAAAAATTTAAGTGTTTCACACAATAATAATCAAGAATATTGGGGAGATTATTTTTATTCGGATTATGATCGTTTTTTAACGCATGATTTTAATTTAAATAAAGATAAAAATTATTGGCTTAATGTAAAAGTTAGTCTAGATTCTTTTTTTGAAGATATTATAAAAGATAAACAAATTGACTTTGTTTTGTATGAAAATATATCAAACAGTTTTGCTTATGCCGCTTATTTACAGTGCACGAAACTTGGTAAAAAATATATTGGATTAATGGGGTCACGTTTACCAAATCACTTTGAAATTCAAAATTCTATTGTGGAGGAGGAGTTAAAAAAACTAGAAATCTTGGCTCAAAAACCAATAACACAAGATGAGATGGAGTGGTTTGAAAACTATAAAAAGAGTATTGTAGATATTCAACCAGATTATATGAAACAGAATGGATTGGATAATGTTGCAATTTCTAGAATAGTGAAACTTAATAAGTTTTTAAAAGCATTACGCTTACTTACTATTGGTTTTAAATATAAACATTATTACGATTATCAGTTTGGTAATCCATTTATGGTCCCTATTAAAGCAATCCGAGTAAATATTAAAAGATATTTAAATACAAAAAAATCTCAAAAATTTTATATAAATAATGACGAGTTAGAAATTTGCTCATCTAAAGAAAGATTTTATATATATCCAATCCACTTTCATCCTGAGTCTTCAACTTCTGTATTGGCGCCGGAATATACAAATGAATACTCGAATATTATAAATATTGCCAATAATCTTCCTTTTGGTACTTATTTATATGTAAAAGACCACAAAAGTGCAAAAGGTGTGCAGAGTTATGAATTCTATAAAAAAGTAAGTTCATTACCTAATGTTCGTTTAGTTAATTTTGATGTGAATATTAAGAGATTAATTCTAAAGTCATTAGGTGTTATTACTGTTAATAGCACGGCTGGGTATGAAGCTTTACTTCTTGGAAAACCAGTTTATCTTTTGGGTAGAGTGTTTTATGAAAACTTTAATAACGTATATAACCTCAAATCCTTTAGAGATATTAGAGATATTAGAGATATTCTGGATTTTCAATTTTTAGATGTAAAAAAAGATTTTATCGCATATAAAAAATATGTTTATAAAGGTGTAATTTTTATTGATTATGGTAATAGAGTCAATGATAAAAAAAGATACTTTAGTGAATTGGTCGATTCGATATTCTTAAATATTAATACGGATATTGAGTGAAAGTGATATGTTTATTGAGGTTTTGCGTGTTGATAATTGATTCTATTATTCACGTAAAACAAGGAAGGGTAATATTTTAAATGTATAGATTCTTTATTAGATTATAAGGGCTATATTTTAAACTTGTTAAAAGATAGCTGTTTTTTGAGATTTATATACTTATTGAGCACAGCAGATTTGAATGTGATCTCTTTAAAGAATATACAAATCAAAGTATTATGTGGATAATATTTAATATTAATTATTTTCAATTCTATGAAATTTTAAAACATAGATTGTAATGGAAATAAATTTTAATAAATATTTCTCAATCTTATTTAATAGGATTAGCCAATGACATTATTTATGTATTGTTTTCTTTGTTTAATAGCTTTAGGTTTTACTTTTGTGCAAAAAAAACATTTTCTAAATTATGTTTTTATTTTCTCCTGTTTGATGGGGTGGTCTATTGTTGCGCGGTTTAACTCAATTCAACAAGATTTGACAGTTTATTCGGAGGTAATGACTTATGATTGGGAATTTTTTAAAAGCTTTTATGTATTAAGAGAGCCAGTTTATTGGATTACAAGTAAAATTCTTTATGATTTTTTTAAAGATCCTATTTTTGTATTTATTATATGGGATGCTATAATTTTTAGCTTACTTACCTATGTTGCTTATAAAAAAGATGTAAAACCATATTTTATTTTGGTTTTTATATTGTTCTTTCCTAATGTTATGGGTTTTTTAAACGTTTATAGGCAATATATATCAACAGTATTTCTTTTCTTGTCTTTTTTGCTTGTTTATGAGAATCATATAAACTCCAAGTTTTTTTATTTAGCTTCTTTTTTTAGTCATAATGTGGGAGCTATATTCTTGCCTTTGATTTTCATAAGGAAGAAATTTTTTCAAATTAAATTTATTTTAGCTTCTATTACTTCTATATTTGCTATGATTCTCTTATCGGGCTCAAAATCTGAAGTAGATACCGGAGAAACATCTCCATTGCTTTTTTTTGCTGTTGTGTGCGCTGGAATGCTGATTTTTTTATCATTGAATAAATTAATATTATATAAAAAAAATATAGATTTATATTATATAAATATGTACTGCATATTTGTATCTCTTTTTTCTGTTTTATTTTTATCTAATGCTCCAGCAAAAAGAATTTGTATGATTGCTTTAATTTTTTTATTATATTCAATTTATTGGTTTATTGAAGATAATAAAAAGAATATTCTTGTTTTTAGATTTGCTTTGGTATTTGTTGCTATAGTCCCAACGTTTATATTCCCATCAGTTTTTAATATGCTTTTATATGTAGGTCTTTAATTTATGAATGCTTCTTTAATTCTGTCTCATAAAAATATTGATCATATTTATAATTTGGTGCAACAAATACTTGATTCTAATTTTTATATTCACATTAATTTAAAGGTTAATTTTGTTAAAATAAAAAAAGCTACTTCTAATATAGGAAATATTTTCTGTGTGGAAAATCGGGTTGATAGTAAATGGGCTAGATATAGTATAGTGAAAGATATTCTTAATTTAATGAACTATATTTTACAGCAAGATACTCGGAATAAATATTTTTATTTAATTAATAGCGATGATGTTATTTTAATCAACGAACAGGTTTGGGACGACTCTACAATATATATGGAATATGTAGGGACAGGATTATTTTCTCGTTCAAAGTACTTCTTCATTGACTCTGCTTTAAGTAATATTCTGATTAAAGGGGGATGGTTCTTATATACATTATTTTTTTTTATTTTTTTAAAAAGAGAGAAGGATTACAGAGTAAATGCAACATTCATAATTTTTGTATGTTTCTATTTCTATGAGAATATTTTTAATGGAAATTTACTATTATCTATTTTTTTATTTATGAATTTTTACAATCTTTTGTCAAAAAGTTATAGTTTGAAGAATATTGGGTGAGTGTATGGGAAAAATAGCTATTTTAATTATGGCTCATAAACCTATAAAGTATTTTGAAGGTTTAGCAAGAGATAATCAGCAAGTTAATTTTTTTGTCCACATGGATATAAAGACTAATTTTGTTAATCCTGAAATTAAAAATTTATATTTTTTAAAAGATGAGTTAAGAGTAGATGTTAAGTGGGGAGGATTTTCGCAAGTACAAGCTACCCTCAATTTACTTTCTTTTGTATTCCATAATTCCGATTCTGAATTTTTTCATGTAGTAAGTGGTGAAGATGTTATTCTATCAACAAATAAAAATTTATCTGAAACTTTAACTTGGAGTAATTCTAATATTTTTATGGAACTTACGGACTCTCCTCGACATAGATATCGTGTAAGATTTTTTGCTCCCCATGTTGAGACTAGATGGCAACGTAAGCTAGTAGGTAAATTATTTACTTTTTCTTTAAAGATATTAGATAAAATTTTTATTACCAAGAAAGATTTCTGGTTTGGAAGTAATTGGTTTTCAATTCGTAGAGAAGAATTGAAAATTATTTTAAACTCAATTACAGATAGAGATATTTCATTATTTAAACATAGATTAAATCCTGATGAGCATTTCTTCCAATATATAGTGGTGAAAGCTGGTCTTAGAAATAATATTAGTTTGAAAGGTAACAATAGGTATATTATTTTTGATAAGAGATATAATAATGGAAATAATCCTATTTACTTAAATGCTGATCAGTTGTTAAAGCTCAAAAATACGTGTTCCCATTTTTTTGCTAGGAAAGTGGATATTGATAATCAGTTAAAATATTATGAAAGGGTGAATTTCTAATGTTGCAGTTTTCTGTATTGTTATCTTTATATTTCAAAGAGAAACCCGAATACCTAGAAAAATGCTTTGCAAGTATTTGGGATAATCAGAGCTTAGAACCTAGTGAAATTGTATTAGTTTTAGATGGTTCAATTGGGGATGAGCTTGATGCATGTGTACAAAAGTGGAAGTTAAAAATTGGTGATTGCTTAAAAGTAGTTGCGCTACCTCAAAATGTTGGGCTTGGAAAAGCATTAAATGAAGGTTTGAAACAGTGCAGTTATGATTGGGTATTCCGTATGGATACGGATGATATTTGTACCCCTGATCGTTTTGAAAAACAGGTTGCTTTTATAAAGCAGAACCCTGATGTTGTTCTGTTTAGTGGACAAGTGATGGAGTTTGATAAAGACATTACTGATGCAAATGTTCTTAAAGCAGTACCGATAACTTATGAAGAAATTAGAGAATTTGCGCAAAAGCGTTGCCCATTTAATCATATGACTGTAGCTTATAAGAGAGATGTAATTTTAGGCTTAGGTGGTTATCAGCACCATTTATTTATGGAAGACTATAATTTGTGGCTACGTGTAATTGGAAATAATTACAAAGTAGCAAACTTGCCTGATGTGCTTTTATATGCTCGTGTTGGTAATGGTATGCACGCACGGCGCAAAGGTTTCCAATATATTAAAAGTGAAAAACAGTTACTAGATTTAAAAAAACAACTAAAGTTACAAAATCCTCTATATGCTAACATGCTGTTTCTGGTACGGTCTGCGTTTAGACTGTTACCAGCGAATTTATTAGGTACAATTTATAATACCTTTCTTCGTAAAGATATTAAAAAATGAGTGAATGAAAATATGAAGCGTTTAGTAGACATAGTCATTTCTTTAATAGCTTTAACTGTTCTGTCGCCAATATTTCTGATAGTTGCTTATAAAGTCCGTAAAAATTTAGGTTCACCAATATTCTTTTACCAAGAAAGACCTGGTAAAGACGGAAAATTATTTAAAATGATTAAGTTCCGTTCTATGAAAGATGCTTTTGATGCTCAAGGAAATCCATTGCCAGACGAAGCTCGTATTACTCCGTTTGGACAAAAACTGCGTTCAACTAGTCTAGATGAAATGCCACAGCTCATTAACGTACTAAAAGGTGACATGAGTGTGGTAGGGCCGCGTCCAATGTTAAAAGATTTTGTTGCTTTATATTCACCAGAACAAGCGCGTCGTTTAGAAGTACGCCCTGGAATGACGGGTTTAGCTCAAGTAAGCGGGCGTAATGAACTTGATTATGAAGAACGATTTAAGTGTGATGTATGGTATGTAGATAATCACAACGTTTGGGTTGATTTCAAAATCATGTTTAAAACAGTCAAAGTGATGTTAAAACGTGAAGGAATTAATGCTCCAGGGCATGTTGGGCCATCTTTATTTAAAGGTAATGATACCCAAGAAAATATTGATTCTTCTGTTAAGTAAATTTTATATCTTGAAATCTTTCTTATGATTAAAAAAGCAGTTTTACCAGTAGCTGGTTTAGGTACACGTTTTCTACCGGCAAGTAAGTCTATTCCAAAGGAAATGGTAACGGTCGTTGATCGTCCTGCAATTGAATATGTAGTACGCGAGGCGGTAGAGGCTGGAATTGAACAAATTATTTTAGTTACTCATTCATCGAAAGCATCAATTGAAAATTATTTTGATCGTAACTTTGAGTTGGAAACCACTCTAGAACAAAAGAAAAAATTCGATTTACTTGCAGAGATTACTCAAATTGTGCCTGAGCATGTGAGTGTAGTAAGTGTAAGACAACCTCAGCCTTTAGGCTTAGGGCATGCTGTGTTATGTGCAAAGAGTGTTGTCGGTCAAGATGATTTCGCTGTGCTATTACCAGATGTATTGGTGAAAGATAGCTCTGGACAAAATGATCTATCCCGTATGATTTCTCGCTATAACTCAAGCCAAGCTGCTCAAATCATGGTTGAAGCAGTGCCAGACCATTTAGTAGATCAATATGGGATTGTGGATGTAAAACATAGCCCAAATGAAGGTGAAAGCATTGCTATGCAGGGTATTGTTGAAAAGCCTGCAGTAGGCTCTGCACCATCAAACTTATCAGTGGTTGGCCGCTATGTGTTACCTGCCAAGATTATGCAATTACTTGAGAACACGCCGAAAGGTGCGGGTAATGAAATTCAGTTAACTGATGCAATTGCAATGCTTCAAGACACAGATACTGTTGAAGCTTATCGTATGCAAGGTCAAACGTTTGATTGTGGTAGTAAGATTGGGTATTTAAAAGCTGTACTACACTATGGAATTAAACACCCTAAGTTAGGAAATGATTTTAAACAGTTAATTCAGGAACTTAAATTATAAAATTTTGTAGCTCTGTTTAACTATTTGTAAAAACGAATGAATATATGAACAGAGCAATATATTCTCTTCCTGGAAAGGGAAGAGAATTTTATAGAATATTAAAATCAGGTGTACAATGAAAATCGCGGTATTTGGAACCACCTTACATGCTGGTGTAATGGCAGCATTATTAGCTGAATATGGCAATCAGATCTATTGGTGTACAAGTGTCACCTGTGAAGAAAATATATCTGTACTTTCATATCAAGATCAAGAAGTTAATCATTATTTAAATAAACAACGAAAAGCAGGTTTTTTAACAGAAAGTCCTTTTTCTCAAATTCCTTTGGATGTTGAAGTTTATTTATTCTGTTTTAGCCCAACACAAATAGACCTAGCTTTAAAAACAGTTGAGAAGTTAAGTGAACGTCCAATTGTTCATCCAAAGTTAATGGTTAATGGATCTACTTTTGGTTTACATGGGACAGAAAAATTAAAGCAATATTTACCTAAAGATGAGTGGGTCTATTTTCCTGATGTAATTCAAGAAGGGAATGCAATTAATAGTGTACTCAATGTAAAGCATGTCATTGTTGGTGTTGAATCGAGTTATGCTCAAGATACGATGCAAGAATTACTACGACCATTCTTCCGTTTCAGCTATCAATATTTATTCATGCCGATTTTAGATGCCGAATTTACCAAGCTCAGTATTTCAGGTATGTTGGCAACTCGCATCAGTTACATGAATGATCTTGCTCTAGTTGCTGAAAAGCTGGGTATTGATATTGCCAATATAAAACATGGGCTTGCGGCTGATACTCGTATTGGCGCAGCATACCTATCTGCAGGTGTGGGTTTTGGTGGTGAAAATTTTTCACATGATATTTTAACACTCTCAAGTACAGTTTCTGAAACAGGTGTGAAAAGTCAACTTCTAGAACAAGTTTGGGCGATTAACGAACAACAAAAAGAAATTTTATTCCGTAAATTATGGAACTACTATCATTGTGATTTGAGTGGAAAAACTGTTGCAATTTGGGGAGCTTCATTTAAAGAGAATACTCCAAGTACACATAACTCACCTATTCATATTTTATTGGCTGCTTTATGGGCGCAAGATGTAAAGGTTCGGTTACATGACCCACAAGCTCTTAATGAAATTGCAGCTTTATATGGTACCCGTGAAGACCTGATTTTATGCGCTGATCAATATGAAGCAGCACAAGGAGCACATGCTTTATGCTTAGTTACGGCATGGAAGCAGTATTGGAGTCCTGACTTTAAACAGTTACAACAATTGATGCAGCATCCTCTTATTTTGGATGGGCGTAATATTTATGATCCAGCATATGTAAAATCTAAAGGTTTTGCTTATGAAGGAGTAGGTCGATTATGAGTAAATCTATCGAGAAGTTTCCCAAAGAGCTAGTTTCTCCTATCGCGCAGCTTCATTCTTTGGTTGAGAAAAATTCAAACTTACATATAAAAGAATTATTTGCATCAGAGTCTGATCGATTTCAGCAATATTCTGTAAAGTTCGATCAACTGGTTTTTGATTATAGTAAGCACCGTGTGACTAAAAGTGTGTTAGAGCAATTGGTGGCTTTAGCAAAAACTAAACAATTGACTCACTGGATTGAACGATTATTTTCTCAAGATAAAGTCAACTGTACCGAACAGCGTGCTGCAATGCATTGGGCTTTACGTTTACCATTAGAATATTCTAAATTTCCGGAATTAACTGAAAAGGTCCATAGCCAATTGCAGCGTATGTATGCGTTGGTTGAAAAAATCCATGCTGGACAATACCGTGGTGCCACAGGTGAAGTCATTCAAGATGTCGTTAATATTGGGGTAGGAGGATCTGATTTAGGACCTCAAATGGTAACCCATGCATTATCGGATTTTAAAGTAAAAACAGCTAAACCACTCAATGTTCATTTCGTATCAACAATGGATGGTAGCCAGTTATCGGAATTGCTTCATCAGCTGCGTCCAGAAACAACGTTATTTATTATTTCTTCGAAGTCATTTGGCACTATTGATACTTTATCCAATGCACAAACTGTTCGTCAGTGGCTTGAGAAAGCTTTAGGGAAACACGAACGGGTGGTAAAAAGCCATTTTATTGGTGTTTCTACAAAAGCTAACAAAATGTCAGAGTGGGGGATTGCTCCTGAAAATCAATTATTACTTTGGGATTGGGTTGGTGGACGTTATTCTCTTTGGTCGTGTATTGGGTTACCTATCGCATTGTCAGTTGGGGTTGAATGTTTCCAACAGCTTTTAGCTGGTGCCCATGCTGTTGATGAGCATTTCCAAAATACAAGTTTTGAGCAGAATATACCTGTACTTATGGCATTATTAGGAGTCTGGAATAATAACTTTTTAAATATTCAGACCCATGCTGTATTACCTTATGATGGCCGTTTAAAATATTTTGCAGCTTATTTGCAACAGCTCGAAATGGAATCTAATGGTAAATCGGTACAACGTGGTGGACAAAAAGTTGAATTAGATACTTGCCCAATTGTATGGGGTGAAGTTGGGCCAAATGCTCAACATGCCTTTTATCAATTACTCCATCAGGGAACTCAGGCAGTAAGTTGTGATTTTATTGCACCTATACAACGCTACAATGCAGATCATTTTACTTATGTAGAAAATGCTGAAGCATTGATTGAACAGCATCATCTTGCGCTTTCAAACTGTTTGGCACAATCACGTTTATTGGCTTTTGGTAACGAAGCTCTAGATACAAAAGAACTAGAGAGTTTGCCTATTTATAAGCAATATGAAGGAAATCAGCCAAGTTCAACATTACTTTTAAAAGAGCTTAATCCTTATAGTTTAGGAATGTTGATTGCTTTATATGAACATAAAGTATTTGTTCAGTCTGTAATCTGGAACATTAATCCCTTTGATCAGTGGGGAGTGGAAAAAGGTAAGCAAATTGCTGACCAGTTACTCCCGATTTTAAATGGTGTTCAAAACGATCTTTCAACACTCGATGCTTCAACACGTGGATTGATTAAAATTTTATTAGGAAAAATAGATGGCTAAAATTCTGGTTACTGGTGGTGCAGGCTATATTGGTTCACATACTTGCGTAGAGCTTTTGAATGCAGGTCATGAAGTCATTGTTTTTGACAACCTTTCAAATAGTTCAGAAGAGTCTTTAAATAGAGTTCAAGAGCTCACTCAAAAAAGTTTAACTTTTGTAGAGGGAGATATTCGGAATGCAGATGAACTTGATCGCGTATTTCAAAATCATACAATCGATGCCGTGATCCATTTCGCAGGTTTGAAAGCAGTTGGTGAAAGCCAGGAAAAACCTCTTATTTATTTTGATAATAATATTGCAGGTAGTATCCAACTGGTTAAATCAATGGAGAAAGCACGAGTTTATACACTTGTGTTTAGCTCATCTGCAACAGTATATGATGAAGCGAATACATCTCCTTTAAATGAAGAAATGCCAACAGGTATGCCTAGTAATAATTACGGTTACACTAAATTAATCGTTGAGCAATTATTACAAAAATTGTCTGTTTCTAATTCTAAATGGTCGATTGCTTTACTTCGTTATTTTAATCCAGTAGGTGCCCATAAAAGTGGACGTATTGGTGAAGATCCACAAGGTATTCCAAATAATTTAATGCCTTACGTTACGCAAGTTGCTGTTGGTCGCCGTGAAAAACTTTCTATTTATGGTAATGATTACGATACAGTAGATGGTACAGGTGTTCGTGATTATATCCATGTTGTTGACTTAGCCAATGCACATCTATGTGCTCTAAATAACCGATTACAAGCAACAGGTTGTCGTGCATGGAATATTGGAACGGGTAATGGCTCATCAGTATTACAGGTTAAAAATACCTTTGAACAGGTCAATGGCGTATCCGTTGCTTTCGAATTCGCACCACGCCGAGCAGGTGATGTAGCGACTTCATTTGCAAATAATGCCCGTGCTGTTGCTGAGTTAGGCTGGCAACCTCAATATGGTTTAGAGGATATGTTGCAAGACAGCTGGAAATGGCAAAAAAATAATCCAACGGGTTATAAAAATTGATTATTTAATTTTTCTAAATATCAATTATCTATCTGTCTTGAATTGAGATAGAGCTCTTTTCTAAAAAGAGGCTACAGTTGTAGTGACTACTTTCATGCTAGTATTCGCGACAATCCTGTTAGTCTCTTTTTGTCATCATGGTTTTTCTTCGTCAGCAATTGTTGTTTATCTTTATTGCCTTTTTATCCACCTGTGTCGTAAGCGTCCGCTGAACCCCACTTTTTCTAACTCATTAATACCGCGATAGTGTCCACTTAAATTTAAGTGGACACCTATTTATGGATTTAAAGACAGTTATAGACAGTGCACCAACGCTAAAAAAGCCCCGTCGAACCTTCACAGCTGAATTTAAACATCAACTTATTCAGCAATGCCAGCAGCCAGATACATCAGTGGCCAAGGTAGCAATGCAACATCAGATCAATGCCAATCTGCTACATAAATGGATTCGTCAGTCCAGATCAATGCCCCCTGCATTAAAAACCCCATCCATTCCACAGACTGACTTTCTTCCGGTCATTCTTCACCCGACTCCAGTCAAACAAGAAGCACCTCTACCACCTGTGCCAGAGAAGAAAGCTGTCGCTCATATCAGGATTCCATTACATGAGGCACCAAGTTCCGCAAGGGATCAGATGATCGAGATCGACTGGCCGGTGGAGTCAGTAACTGAATTACTGTTGCTGATCCAGGGTTTGACTCAATGATTCGTATTGATGAGATCTGGTTGTCTACCCAGCCGATGGACATGCGTGCAGGGATGGATACAGCCATGGCTCAGGTGCTGAGAGCCTTTGGCTACATCAAACCGCATTGCGCTTACCTGTTCTGTAATAAGCGTGGCCATCGTATGAAAGTGCTGGTGCATGATGGACTGGGTATCTGGCTGTGTGCCCGGCGGCTGGAACAGGGGAAATTCCACTGGGCTAAAGTTCACCAGGGTGAAAGTATGGCGATCAGCCCGGAGCAGTTACAGGCACTGATCCAGGGTTTGCCCTGGCAAAGAATCGGACTGCAGCAAGTGGTAACAATGCTCTAAACCAGGCTCATCCATTCTGCTATTCTCCAAACGTTCTATTTCCTCTGCATCATGACCTCAGGCATACTGCGGTCATGAATACGCTGCCTGATTTAAGCCAACTGACCCATGAACAACTGCTGGAATTTACCAGACAGTTGGCGATGCAGCATCAGTCTCTGGCACAATCTAAACAACAACTGGAACAATCAAATCAGCAATTAGATGCCAGAGTTCAACATCTTGAAGTCACCAATCAGCAATTAGATTCTAAAGTTCAACATCTTTCTATTCTCAATCAAAAATACGAGCATGAGCTTGCACTATTTAAACAGCATAAATTCGGCAGTAAAAATGAACATCTAACCGCAAAACAAATCCATCTCTGGGATGAAGCGGTTGAAGAAGATATTGCAGCGGTTGATCTGGAACTGGAACGACTGAATGCAGATAAAACCAATGCAGCTGCACAGAAAGCCCCAGTCAACAAACCTAAACGTCGGCTGTTGCCAGATCATCTACACACCCTCCGTATTGAGCATGAACCTGAATCAACACAATGCAGTTGTGGCTGTACCTTGCGTCGTATCGGTGAAGATGTCAGTGAAAAACTGAATTTCAGACCGGCACAGTTCTATAAGGAACAGCATGTGCGTGGTAAATGGGTCTGTGATCAGTGTGACACTCTGACTCAGCAAGCGATGCCAGCCTATGTGATTGATAAAGGCATTGCTTCACCTGAATTGCTTAGCCATGTGCTGGTGTCAAAGTATGCCGATCATTTGCCTTTGTACCGTCAACGTCAAATCTTTCTACGCGCAGGTGTTGATCTGTCTAGATCAACGTTATCTGACTGGATTGGCCGCTGTGGGGTGGAACTGGAACCTCTGGCCAATGCCTTAAAACAGGTGGTACTGCAACAGCAGGTGATCCATGCAGATGAAACACCGGTGACGGTCATGCAGATGGGTGAAAATGAGAAAAAGCCCAAAAAAGGTTATGTCTGGGCCTATGCCAGCACACAGTACAATCCAGTTCAGGCAGTGATCTATGACTTTCAAGATAGCCGTTCTGGCCAGCATGCTGAAGACTTCCTGAAAGGCTGGCAGGGTCATTTGGTCTGTGATGATTACAGTGGTTATAAAGCACGCTTTAGATCAGGTCAGGTCATTGAGGTGGGCTGCATGGCACATGCACGTCGTAAATTCCATGAACTACATGTGACCAAGAAAAGTCAGGTCGCTGAACAGGCATTAGTGCTGATTCAGAAATTATATGCGATAGAAGCAGAATTAAGAAAAAAGACGGATGGTACAGCGGAAGACCGCTGCGAATACCGACAACAGCATAGTCAACCGGTCATGCAACAACTATATGAATGGCTCAACCAACATCAACTGACGGTGCCATCGAGTTCTCCAACCGCCCGGGCGATCAATTACAGCCTAAAACGTTGGACTGCTTTAAGCCGCTATCTGGATGATGGCAATCTACCCATTGACAATAATTGGATAGAGAACCAAATGCGTCCCTGGGCCTTGGGGCGTAAGAACTGGCTATTTGCAGGTTCGCTGCGCAGTGGTCAACGAGCTGCCAATATCATGACTTTAATCCAGTCAGCAAAGCTGAATGGCTTGGATCCGTATGCCTATTTAAGTGATGTGCTGAAAAGGTTGCCAACACATAAAGTGCCTCAAATAGAAGAATTACTACCTCACCGCTGGAAACCTGAACCCCGTTAAAACTTGGCGATGGCGTTCAGCGGATGCTTACCCTGTGTCGGTGTATATGTTGCATGGGATATGAACTTGACTTGGCATAAGTTTTATAGCTATCTGATTTCAGAAAAAGCTATTTTTTCAATTCTATTTAACTATGCCGTAATTCAACTATTTTTTATTATAGTTGGTCGTAAGTATACTGCTCTTTTTTTAAGCCAATTATTCGTTATATTTTTAAATTTTATTAATAAAAAGAAACAACAATATCTATTTAGTAATTTAAGCCCTGAAGATATTTTTTTACTTCCTGAGGCTATGAAAGCGACTCCTTGGCACTTACAGCTCATCTTTTTTATGCTGATTATTTTCTTTCTTATTGTACTGCTTATCGCTATACGTAAAGAAAGTAAAGCTACTTTTCACATCTATATTCCTAATATTATTATTTTTGCATTACTTGCAAGTGGCTTAATTTACTTAAATTTTATTAAAAATCCCACAGGAGCGTGTTTTTCAGAAAATAAACCTATGATTTGTGCCAGCTTACAAGAATTTCCAAATACGAGAAATGACTGGATCGGCGACTATAGGAAAATTCAAGATTACGGGTTTGTGACTTTTTACGTATCTAAGGTATTGGATAATGTAACCAGTGTTTTATTACCTAACCGTAAAGTGTCTGAACAAGACATACAGCAGATTTTGCAGGAACATCATTTGGTTCAATCTTTAGACGACAATGAAAAGGAATATCCGAACATTGTTATCGTGATGGAAGAATCCTTTTGGGATTCTCATCATTTAGATAGTGGTTTACCAAAAGACTTACTATCTTTTGTTCATCAAAATCAGGTCTCTAATTTACTGTCTCCTTCTTTTGGAGGAGGTACTGCGAATGTTGAATTTGAAGTCCTTACGAGCCTCAATACAACTTTTTTCGCAAATGAGTTGTTATATGTTTCTAAGCTGAAAAAGCCAATTTATGCATTACCTTATTATTTAAATTCAATTGGTTATCAAACAATTGCAATGCATAATAACTATGGTTATTACTATAATCGCAATAAGGTATATCCAGCATTGGGGTTTGATAAATTTATATCACTTGAAAATATGATTGCCCAAAAAGATCGGTCTACAGTCTTTAATTTAGGAGGATGGGCTACAGATGATCTTATTTTTGATTCGATTAAATCTACTTTAGGAGAGAACGAGCAACAGCCAAAGTTTATTTATGCGATTACTGTTGAAAATCACCCAATGTATAATGATGATCGTTTTGGTAAGCAAAATTATAAATTTAACAAAGAGCTGTCTGAAAATGAAAAGCAAAAATTAAGTACTTATACTGCTGGAACTGCACGTGCTAACCAAAAGCTAAAAGAGCTCGCTGAATATTTAAAGACAATAGATCGACCAACAATTTTAGTGGCTTTTGGCGATCATTTACCGAATCTACAAGAAGTTTATGAGAGTTATGGATTTTTTAAAGATGATCCTGAGCGGACTAATTTAAAAAATTATCAGACACCGTTTGTAGTGTGGAGCAATTATAAATTAGATAAGAAGCCCTTGAATCAGCCTTATATTTCTGCAAGTTTCGTTGCTCCAAAACTATTAAAGTTGGCAGGGTTGCCTTTGTCTGATTATTATCAATTTGTTGATGATGTATCGAGTTGTTATAGTGCCATTCACCAAAAATTTATTAATGAAAATCAAACGTGTAATTTTGATAAAAAAGCGCTGTTGAAAGGTTATGAAAATCTAAATAAGGATGTATTAGATGGACATAATCATACTTATAAAATTATGCAGAATAGCCAAAAAGAGATGGAACAATAATGTTCCATCTCTTTGAGATGAGCTCTATTAAGATTGAATTAGTCCAGTCAATTCATCTACATAATGCTGCATTGGCTGAGCTTGATGGTCTGCACGGCTTTCAATGTTGAGACGCAGTAAAGGCTCAGTGTTTGAAGCACGTACATTAAAACGCCATGCACCAAAGTCGAGGCTTACACCATCGGTACGGTCAATTTCCGGGTTTTGAGCAGCATAGAAATCAAAAATCTTTTGAATAGTGATTTGTGTATCAGCTACTTTAAAGTTGATTTCACCACTACAAGGAAATTTGGTAATCATATTTTCAACGAGTGTTGAAAGTGATTGTCCTGTTTCAGAAAGTAGAGCAACAGTAAGTAACCACGGAATCATACCGCTATCACAGTAAGCAAAGTCACGGAAATAGTGATGGGCACTCATTTCGCCGCCATATACAGCATTATTCTCACGCATAACGTCTTTAATGAATGCATGACCAGATTTTGACTGTACGGCAACACCTTTGTACTCATCTACGATATCAAATGTGTTCCACACTAAACGTGGGTCATGCACAATTTTCTCACCTGATTGTTTAATCAAGAAAGCTTGAGCCAGTAGACCAACAATATAGTAGCCTTCAATGAATTGACCTTTTTCATCGAACAAGAAACAGCGGTCAAAGTCGCCGTCCCAAGCAATTCCCATATCCGCTTTATGCTCAAGAACAGCATTTCGAGTACTGTAACGGTTTTCAATTAAAATTGGGTTAGGAATCCCATTTGGGAACGTACCATCTGCTTCATGGTGAATTTTAATAAATTCAACTGGTACATTAAGCGCCTTAAATTTTTCTTCGATTGCATCAATCACGTGACCAGCTGCACCATTACCCGCGTTTACCACTAACTTAAGTGGGCGGATTTTTGCAGGTTCAATATAGGTGATTAGGTGATCAACGAACTCAGGCAAAATGTTATAACTTTGAGTTGTACCTTTTTGGCTAACTTCTTCAAAGTTATTGGTTTCTGCTAAAGCCTGAATTTCTTTTAAACCCGTATCTGCACTAATTGGACGAGCATTTTCTCGAACCAATTTCATACCGTTATAGTCCATTGGGTTGTGGCTCGCAGTAACTTCGATACCACCTTGCACATCTAAATGGAAAGCGGCGAAGTAAACTTCTTCAGTACCTGTCATACCTAAATCAAGAACATTGACACCCGCATCATTTAACCCGCGGATGGTCGCTTGTTTTAAACCCTCACTGCTTAGACGAATATCACAACCTACAACCACTGTCTTTGGTTTATAGATTTGTCCGTATGCGCGGCCAATTTTATAGGCGATTTCTTCATTCAATTCGGTGCCGAGTTTGCCTCGGATATCATAAGCTTTAAAACACGTTAAAGTAGTCATTATTCAATTCAATACATGTGGTTTGAGTTGTGTGCACATTATACATAGATCATGAAACAGGTATGTTTATAGTTTTTATATTCAAATTTTTCACTTCATTTTGGTAGTTCATATCTAAATTTATAAGAAAGATTTTTACGACTTTAGTCTAATAAATAAATTTATAAATTAGAAATAGCTTTATTTTTCTTAGCTATATTGGTCATACCAATTATGATGTTAATTTAATGATTGATCTTACCAATATCTGTGTTTATGATGCGATCTGTGGTTTAAGGAACAACATTTGCACTTAAATTTAAATTGGTAATACCAATTGTGCTAAATGTTTAAACTTTTAAGGTACAAAAAATTTCGCCTCGGCATTTCAAGGAGATGACAATGCTCAATATGTGGCAACAACTTTATGACCCTTTAAATAATATTTGGCTGTCCAGTGCGGTTGCATTAATCCCGATTATTTTCTTCTTTTTGGCATTGGCTGTTTTTCGTTTAAAAGGCAGTATCGCGGGTACAGGCACAGTCATTATTGCACTATTGATTGCGCTCTTTTTCTATCAAATGCCGGGTCAAATGGCCTTTGCGTCGATCATTTACGGTTTCTTCTATGGTCTATGGCCAATTTCATGGATCATTATTGGGGCAGTTTTTCTATACAAAATTTCAGTAAAAACAGGCCAGTTTGAGGTTATTCGTTCAAGCATTTTGTCAATTACCGAAGACCAACGTCTGCAAATGTTATTGGTTGGTTTTGCATTTGGTACTTTCCTTGAAGGGGCTGCTGGTTTCGGTGCTCCTGTCGCAATTACTGCTGCACTCCTTGTTGGTTTAGGCTTTAAGCCACTTTACGCAGCTGGTTTATGTTTGATTGTAAATACAGCGCCAGTGGCATTTGGTGCAATGGGTATTCCCATTATTGTGGCAGGGCAGGTGTCAGGCGTAGACACTATGGAAATTAGCCAGATGGTAGGTCGTCAGTTGCCATTCTTAACGCTAATTGTGCTGTTCTGGATTATGGCAATTATGGATGGCTGGCGTGGTGTTAAAGAAACTTGGCCTGCGGTAGTCGTTGGTGGTGGTTCGTTTGCGATAGCCCAATATCTTACATCTAACTTCATTGGTCCTGAGTTACCAGACATTACCGCTGCAATTGCGTCATTGGTCAGCTTGACTGTGTTGTTCCGTTTCTGGAAACCAAAACATATTTTCCGTTTTGAGCCTGAAGCTGGTCAAAGCTTGACTCAGCAACCTACTACGGTTCAACGTTATAGCATTGGGAAAATTGCTAAGGCGTGGTCTCCATTTGCTATTTTAACAGTCATGGTGACGATCTGGAGCGTTAAGCCATTTAAAGCATTATTTGCAAAAGATGGCGCTCTTGAACACTGGATTTTTAAACTTGAAGTACCATATTTGCATAAACTGGTCGAGAAAATGCCGCCAATTGTGGCAGAGATGAAACCATACGAGGCGATTTATAAGTTTGACTGGTTCTCTGCAACAGGTACGGCAATTTTTATTGCTGCAATCATCACTGCTATTTTCTTGAAAATGAAAGCAAGTGAAGCAGTAACGACTTTTGGTGAAACAATCAATGAGTTAAAAACACCGATTTACTCGATTGGTATGGTGTTGGCGTTTGCTTTTATTGCGAACTATTCAGGTTTATCTGCAACTTTAGCTTTGGCTCTATCGCATACAGGTCATGCGTTTACTTTCTTCTCGCCATTTTTGGGCTGGCTTGGTGTGTTCCTTACGGGTTCAGATACATCTTCAAATGCTTTGTTCTCGGCACTACAGGCGACTACGGCTCAGCAGATTGGTATTCCAGAAGTGTTATTGGTGGCTGCCAATACCAGTGGTGGTGTGACAGGTAAGATGATTTCTCCGCAGTCGATTGCGATTGCGTGTGCAGCGGTAGGCTTAGTTGGAAAAGAGTCTGACTTGTTCCGTTTCACGGTAAAACATAGCATCATATTCACTGTCTTTGTTGGCATCATTATTACGGTTCAGGCTTATCTGGTTCCGTGGATGATTCCATAACTCCAGTGAAGGAAACGCGATGAGAATCTCCGATCAAGTGGTCATGAAATTGCAGGCATTAATTGAAGAACGTCACATGAAAAAAGGTGACCGTTTGCCTGCCGAACGCCAGCTTGCAACAAGTTTAGGGGTTTCTCGTCCGTCTTTGCGTGAAGCAATTCAACAGCTCAATAGTCAAGGGGTGCTCAGTAGCCGCCGTGGCGATGGGACTTATATTCAGCAGTTACCTGAACAGTGGCCACAGCAACTCATTGTGAACCCAATTAGTAACTTGATTGAAGAAGATCCGCTGTACCGTTTTGATGTGCAAGAGGCGCGGTTATTACTTGAAGGTGGCACGGCATGGTATGCCGCATTGCGCTCAACGCCTGATGATCGTGCCAAAATCCGTCATTATTTTAATGAAATTAGTCGACATCAAAATGCAGGTGACTCAGCACAGGCTGCTGTGGCAGATGCTGAATTCCACTTAGCGATTGCTGAAGCATCTCACAATGTGGTGCTGATTCAAATGATGCGTAGTCTGTTTGATTTGCTGCAATACAACGTCTTGTTAGGGCGTAAAAAAGTTTATAACGACCCAGTCAATGGTGACTTGCTCAGCGAGCAGCATTTTCAGGTGATGGATGCTATTGATCGTAAAGATCCCGAGGCCGCACGCCAAGCTGTCTGCGGTCATATTGAATTTGTGATTAACCATGTACGTTCTCTGGATGAAGACGAAGCTCGCCAGAAACGTGCAAATCGTTTAAATAGAGTTGATTCAAAATGATTATTTCTTCTGGCAATGATTATCGTGCTGCGGCACAACGTCGCTTACCCCCGTTTTTATTTCACTACATTGATGGTGGAGCGTATTCGGAATATACCTTAAAGCGTAACGTACAAGATTTGTCAGAAATTGCATTGCGTCAACGTGTGCTCAATGACATGTCAGCGTTAAGTTTAGAGACAAAACTGTTTAACGAAACCTTGTCGATGCCGGTTGCATTGGCACCTGTGGGTTTAACAGGCATGTATGCGCGCCGTGGTGAAGTTCAAGCCGCAATGGCAGCCGACAAAAAGGGTATTCCATTTACGCTTTCAACGGTTTCTGTCTGTCCGATTGAAGAAGTTGCACCTGCAATTAACCGCCCGATGTGGTTCCAGCTTTATGTATTACGCGACCGTGGTTTTATGCGTAATGCTTTAGAACGTGCAAAAGCGGCAGGCTGCTCAACACTGGTGTTTACTGTAGATATGCCTGTACCGGGTGCGCGTTACCGTGATGCACATTCGGGAATGAGTGGGCCAAATGCTGCGATGCGCCGTTATATGCAGTCTATGTTCCATCCACATTGGTCGTGGAATGTCGGCTTAATGGGCCGTCCGCATGACCTCGGAAATATCTCTAAATATTTAGGCAAACCGACTGGGCTTGAAGATTATATTGGCTGGTTGGGTTCTAACTTTGACCCATCCATTTCATGGAAAGACCTTGAGTGGATTCGTGAGTTTTGGGATGGCCCAATGGTGATTAAGGGTATTTTAGACCCTGAAGATGCCAAAGATGCTGTGCGTTTTGGTGCAGATGGTATTGTGGTATCGAATCATGGTGGTCGTCAGTTAGATGGCGTGATGTCTTCTGCTCGTGCATTGCCTGCAATCGCTGATGCGGTAAAAGGTGATTTAGCAATTTTGGCTGACTCAGGCATCCGTAATGGTTTAGACGTAGTGCGTATGTTGGCGCTCGGTGCCGATACAGTGTTACTTGGCCGTGCCTTTGTGTATGCCTTGGCAGCAGCAGGTGGGCAAGGTGTTTCAAACTTGCTTGATTTGATTGATAAAGAGATGCGTGTTGCGATGACGCTCACGGGTGCTAAATCGATTTCGGATATTAATGCGGATTGTTTAGTACAGGCGATGAAACAGGGTTTTTAAGAAATAACTTTTTAAGTGAAAGAATAAGTACAGCCTCAAAATTTGGTGATTTGCTGATGTTTTACGTATAGGCATTTGTCACTTTTGAAAGGTCAAAAGTAACCAAAAACCTTTTGTTGAGCAAACCGTACTTCCTTGTACGGTTGCTCAACAGGCGGCATCCCTGCCGCCAACTCGTAGCCAATTTTAATTAAATCTAACACCTAGAGATTAGTTGCTGGTGCTAAGCGTCACTTACAGCCTGCGTAGCATGAGCAAGGTTTTGTTTTTGCAATATAACTTGAAAAATGGATGACCAAAAGGAAACCATCATGCAAACATTTTCTCCTCAAGCAGTGATTGAACGCTTACAAAATATTGTAGGGCGTTCGCATGTTTTGACCGATGACCAAAGTACGCGTCAGTATCGTCAAGGTCGTCGTTTTGGTGAGGGGAAAGTGCTTGCTGTAGTGGTGCCGGGCACATTGCTAGAGCAATGGCAGGTGCTTCAAGCTGCTATTGAGGCAGACTGTATTGTCATTATGCAGGCGGCCAATACAGGGCTTACTGGTGGTTCAACCCCATATGGCGATGATTATGACCGTCCTGTTTTAGTGATGAGTACCCGCCGTTTAAAGGGCATTCAAGTTATTCATGACGGTAAGCAAGTGATTTGTTTACCGGGTGCGACCTTAGATAATTTAGAGCAAATTTTAAAAGGTTATGACCGTGAACCGCATTCAGTAATTGGTTCATCTTGTATTGGTGCATCAGTACTTGGCGGTGTGTGTAATAACTCAGGCGGTGCTTTGGTACGCCGTGGTCCTGCATATACTGAGCTGGCGTTATATGCTCAGGTGAATGTTGCTGGACAGTTAGAACTGGTGAACCATTTAGGCGTAAATTTAGGTTCGACTCCCGAAGAAATTTTAACTCGTTTAGAGAAGCAGAAATATCAAGCCGCAGATATTTTAGATGATGGCGAAAAGCAGGCATCGGATCATCGTTATGCCCATGATGTGACCCAAGTTGATGAAGATACACCTGCTCGTTTTAATGCAGACCCGTCACGTTTGTTTGAGGCTTCTGGTTCAGCAGGTAAAGTCTGTGTGTTTGCGGTACGTCTTGATACTTATGAAAAAGTAGAAAGCAATGTCTTTTATATTGGTACTAATGATGCTGATGATTTAACGGCGATTCGCCGTTATTTACTCACTTCACTGCCAAGTCTACCGATTGCAGGCGAATATATTCACCGTGATGCTTACTTGATTGGTGAAAAGTACGGAAAAGACACATTCTTATTTATTGAAAAATTTGGTACAGCCAATGTTCCAAAAGCCTTCGCCATGAAAGATAAAGTCGATGGCTTTTTAGAAAAATTTAAAATTAAAGGTTTAACAGACCAGATTTTACAGGCGATTACGTTTTTTTTACCGAGTCATTTGCCTAAGTGTATGACCGAATATCGAGATCGTTATGAGCACCATTTGGTTTTACGTGTTGAAAATAATTCAAAAGTACAGACCGAGCAGTTTTTAAAAGAATATTTTGCAGTGCATCAGTCAGGCAGCTATTTCGTATGTAGTGAAGAAGAAGGTCGAAAGGCGTTCTTACACCGTTTTGCGATTGCGGGAGCTGCAATTCGTTATCGTGATACACACCGTAGTGAAGTTGAAGATATTGTCGCGCTTGATATTGCGTTACGTCGTAATGACCGCGAATGGGTAGAGCAACTACCTGCTGAAATGGAAAATAAAATTCTCCATAAACTCTATTATGGGCATTTCTTTTGTCATGTGTTCCATCAGGACTATATTCTTAAAAAGGGCCATGACCCATTAGAAATGGAACATCAAATGTGGAAGTTACTCGATGCACGCCGTGCTGAATATCCAGCAGAGCATAATGTTGGGCATCTTTACATTGCCAAACCTGCATTAGCCAATTTCTACCAAAAACTCGACCCAACCAATAGCTTTAATGTGGGGATTGGGCATACCTCAAAACTGAAATATTGGGGCAAAGCTAAATCTTAATATCGAGACATAAAAAAAGGCGCCGAAGCGCCTTTTTTAGTAGATGTCTTATGCAGCTTCTACAGATTTAGCAAGTACTTCAGCCATTGCTTTTGCAACAGTGTAAACATTGTTCATGTTTAAGCCTGCTACACAAATACGGCCACTACGTACTAAGTAGATTGCATATTCTTCACGCAAGATATCTACTTGCTCAGCAGTTAAACCTGTGTAACTAAACATACCTTTTTGGTTTACAAGGTAGCTAAAGTCACGGTCTGGTAATGCTTTAGTGAGTTCATCTTTCAAGATGCTACGCATTTTAATAATACGCTCACGCATCTCTTTCACTTCACCTTGCCATTGTTGGTTAAGTTCAGCGTCATTTAACACTTCATCAACTAACCAAGCACCTGTTGTAGGAGGACTAGAGTAAATACGACGTACAGTCGCTTTTAGCTGACCGAATGTGCACTGAGCAGCTTCTGCATCGTCACATACGAAAGTTAAGCCGCCAACACGCTCGCCATATAAAGAGAAGATTTTAGAGAACGAGTTGCTCACAATGAAGTTTAGACCCGCTTGGTCTAAAGCACGGATTGCATACGCATCTTCTTCCATACCGTCACCAAAACCTTGGTAAGCGATGTCTAGGAATGGAATAAGGTTACGGTCTTTTAATACTGCAATCACTTGATCCCACTGTGCTGGGTTTAAGTCAGCACCCGTTGGGTTGTGGCAGCATGGGTGCAACAACACAATGCTTTGCTCAGGCAAAGTTTTAAGTGTAGACAACATACCGTCAAAATCTACACCACGTGTTTCGTTGTCGAAATATGGGTAGAAATGAGTTTTGATGCCAGCGCCATTGAAAATCGCAACGTGGTTGTCCCAGGTTGGTTGGCTTACCCAAACGTCTGAATTTGGGAAATAAGTTTTTAAGAAATCCGCACCAACTTTCAATGCACCTGAACCACCAAGCGTTTGGATGGTTACAGCACGGCCAGCTTTAACTGCTGGGCTGTTTGCACCAAATAAAAGTGCTTGAATTGCTTCACGGTAAGGTTTGAAGCCTTCCATTGGCAAATAAAGTTTGGTTTTACCGTTTTTAGGCTCTATACGCTTTTGCGCTTCAATAATGGTCTCTAACTGAGGAACAATACTGTCTTCGTTATAATAAAGACCAATACTCAAGTTTACTTTTTCAGAACGAGTATCAGCATTGAACTGTTCCATTAAAGAGAGAATTGGATCGCCTGCGTATGGGGGGATATGTTGAAACATCAAAAAAGTCCTTTCATTCAACAATATGCATAGTGCTGGGTTTTTTCTGTCTCGAAAAATACGCCACAACTATGTCGATGTTCAATAATGTATCAATAAAGCTACCGTGAAGCACCTGATAATTTCACTAATATCGATATTTTCTGGCTGAAAATAATAAAAAGTTTTAAAAGAAATTACGGTAAATAGATACTAATTTATAACTCATGCTTTCATTCAAGCAGATTGTCTACAATCTTGCTGTAATACATTGGTTGTAGACTAAAGTTTGAAACAAAAGTTTATTGACTAAAAAGCAAGCTATAAATAGTCATAAAACTATAGATAAATTGAAGATAAATTATTGTTTTATAAATATTAAATTGAAGTTGATGTAATGCTTTAAATATAAGGTGAAATGTCAGCCCTAACGATAAAAATTGACCTGATGCGTTCTATAAAGTGTCAACAATCACCTTGATTTTTTTCATTCATACCGCTATAAAAGCCATAATTGATTAAAAATTGTCGACAATATGCAAGATTTGACCTTCGCACCAGAGCCACTACAAAGTCAGGGAAGAACACTGACCGAGAATGTATTTAAACAAATACAGACGGCTATTGTTTTGGGTCAAATTCCGGCAGGTAGCAAAATTTCTGAACCTGAGCTGGCACGGACTTATGGCATTAGCCGTGGGCCTTTGCGTGAAGCAATTCATCGCCTTGAAGGTCAACGTTTGGTTGAGCGTACTGCACATGTGGGAGCGCGCGTGGTTTCGCTCTCACTGCAACAGTTCAAAGAGCTTTACCAAATTCGAGCTTCTTTAGAGGGGTTGGCTTGCAAACTTGCTGCACAGCATATTGATAAAAAGCAAATTTTGGCGCTACGTGATGTATTGCGTATGCATGCTGAAGATGAAAACTTTAAAGCAGGTAAAGGATATTACTTGCAAGAAGGGCAGGACGATTTTCACTATTGCATTATCAAAAGTAGTGGCAATAAAACCCTAGAAAAAATGCTATGTGATGAGCTTTATCACCTCATCCGTATGTACCGAATTCAGTTTTCAAACACACCCGATCGACCGAGCAAAGCTTGGGACGAACATATCCGTATTTTAGATGCAATTGCAGAAGGCGATGGTGAACTTGCCGAGCTGCTCATGCATCGACATATCAATGCTTCTTACAAAATTATTGAGCAAACACTGCTACAAGCACAAGGAGAACATAACAATGGCTAAACAATCCGCAGGTCAGCTATTTCGCGATGCAGTAGCCCAAGAAAAGCCATTACAAGTGGTTGGAACCATTAACGCCAATCATGCACTTTTGGCAAAACGTGCAGGTTATAAAGCGATTTACTTATCAGGTGGTGGTGTAGCCGCTGGTTCTTTAGGTTTACCTGATTTGGGAATCAGTAACCTTGATGATGTGTTGACAGACGTACGCCGTATTACCGATGTATGTGATCTTCCATTATTGGTCGATGCGGACACAGGTTTTGGCGCTTCTGCATTTAACATTGCACGTACAACAAAAGCACTCATCAAGTTTGGTGCTGCGGCAATGCACATTGAAGACCAAGTGGGCGCAAAACGTTGTGGTCACCGTCCGAACAAAGCCATTGTGACTCAAGAAGAAATGGTTGACCGTATTAAAGCAGCGGTTGATGCGCGTGGTGATGACAGCTTCGTGATTATGGCACGTACCGATGCATTGGCAGTAGATGGCTTACAAGCTGCAATTGACCGTGCGGGTGCCTACATTGAAGCGGGTGCAGACATGTTGTTCCCTGAAGCAATTACCGAGCTTGATATGTACAAGCAATTTGCTCAGAAGACTGGTGCACCGATTTTGGCAAATATTACCGAGTTTGGTTCTACACCACTGTTTACTACTGAAGAGTTAGCATCTGCCGATGTAAGCCTTGCGCTTTATCCGCTTTCTGCTTTCCGTGCCATGAATAAAGCAGCCGAAACTGTGTATGAAACCTTACGTAAAGAAGGTACACAAAAGAACGTAGTTGATATTATGCAAACGCGTAAAGAGTTATATGAACGCATTAACTACTATGCGTTTGAAGACTACTTAGACAACGCATTTGCTAAAAAGAAATAAGAAGTAAAACACGGTACATATGCCGTGCTTAATAAATAAATTCAGATAGATAGGAAAGGACAATCTTATGAGCTCAAATGAAACAACAACAGGCTTCAAACCAAAAAAATCAGTTGCACTTAGCGGACAAGTTGCAGGCAACACAGCACTGTGTACCGTAGGACGTAGCGGTAACGACTTGCACTATCGTGGCTATGACATTCTTGACCTTGCAGCGGGTAGCGAGTTTGAAGAAGTTGCTCACTTGCTCGTACATGGCAAATTACCAAACAAAGCTGAACTCAAAGCCTATAAAGCAAAATTAAAAGCGCTTCGTGGCTTACCAGCAGCACTTAAAACTGCACTTGAGCAATTACCGCCGTCTGCCCACCCAATGGATGTGATGCGTACAGGTGTATCAGTGCTAGGTTGTTTAACACCAGAACACGAAGACCACAACGAAGCGGGCGCAAAAGACATTGCTGATAAATTAATGGCAAGCCTAGGCTCAATGCTGCTTTATTGGTACCACTTCAGCAATAACGGTCGTCGTATTGAAGTTGAAACAGATGACGAATCAATTGCAGCGCATTTCTTACATTTACTTCATGGCGAAAAACCATCTGAAGAGTGGATTCAAGCAATGCATACATCTCTTATTTTGTATGCTGAGCACGAATTCAACGCATCAACATTTACATCACGTGTGGTTGCAGGTACAGGTTCTGACATGTACTCGGCAATTACAGGCGGTATTGGTGCACTTCGTGGACCTAAACATGGCGGTGCCAACGAAGTTGCATTCGTGATTCAACAACGTTATGACAATCCAGACGAAGCAGAAGCTGATATCCGTAAACGTGTTGAAAATAAAGAAGTCGTGATCGGATTTGGTCACCCTGTATATACAGTTTCTGACCCACGTAACGAAGTAATCAAGAAAGTGGCGCATGACTTAGCAGAAGCACAAGAGAACACCAAAATGTACCTCATCGCTGAGCGTTTAGAAGCAGTGATGAAAGAAGTGAAAAACATGTTCCCGAACCTCGACTGGTTCAGTGCGGTGAGCTATCACTTAATGGGTGTTCCAACTGCAATGTTCACACCATTGTTCGTAATTGCACGTACAGCAGGTTGGTCTGCGCACGTGATTGAACAACGTCAAGACGGCAAAATCATTCGTCCAAGCGCGAACTACACAGGCCCTGAAAACCTCAAATTCAAACCATTGGCGGAGCGTGGTTAATGAACACAAAATACCGTAAGCCGCTGGCAGGTACCCAGCTTGAATATTACGACGTGCGTCAAGCCGTTGAAGATATTCAGCCAGGCGCATACGAAAAACTGCCTTACACCTCTAAAGTACTTGCAGAGCAATTGGTACGCCGTGCCGATGCCGAGAACTTAACTGCTTATTTAACGCAGTTGATTGAACGCCGTCAGGACTTAGACTTTCCTTGGTATCCTGCACGCGTGGTGTGTCATGACATCTTGGGTCAAACTGCATTGGTTGACCTTGCAGGTTTGCGTGATGCGATTGCTGAGAAGGGCGGTGACCCATCTAAAGTCAATCCAGTTGTACCAACACAGCTTATTGTCGACCACTCTTTAGCAGTGGAATACGGTGGTGCTGACCCAGACGCTTTTGCAAAAAACCGTGCTGTTGAAGACCGCCGTAACGAAGACCGTTTCCACTTTATTGAGTGGACTAAAACCGCATTTAAAAATGTCGATGTGATCCCTGCTGGGAACGGCATTATGCACCAGATTAACCTAGAGAAAATGTCTCCGGTCATTCAGGCGCGTGATGGTGTCGCATTCCCAGACACATGTGTCGGTACAGACTCACACACACCACATACCGACGCTTTGGGTGTAATTTCTGTGGGTGTTGGTGGTTTAGAAGCTGAAAACGTAATGTTGGGCCGTGCATCTTGGATGCGTCTACCAGACATTATTGGCGTTGAGTTGGTTGGTCAGCGTCAGGCAGGCATTACTGCAACAGATATCGTACTTGCTTTAACCGAGTTCTTGCGTAAAGAGCGCGTAGTGGGTGCTTACCTTGAGTTCTTTGGTGAAGGTGCTGACAGCATGTCTGTGGGCGACCGTGCAACCATTTCGAACATGACTCCAGAATATGGCGCTACGGCTGCGATGTTCTACATCGACCAAAACACAATCGACTACTTACGCCTAACAGGCCGTGAAGATGCTCAAGTGGCATTGGTTGAACAGTACGCAAAAGAAATCGGCCTTTGGGCATCTGAAATGACCAAAGCAGAGTACCCACGTGTACTACGTTTTGATCTGTCGACAGTAACACGTAACATTGCTGGCCCATCAAACCCACATGCACGTGTTTCAACTGCGGACCTAAAAGAAAAAGGCATTGCAGGTGTTGTTGAAAACCGTTCTGATGGCTTAATGCCAGATGGCGCGATCATTATTGCTGCCATTACTTCATGTACCAACACCTCTAACCCACGTAACACTGTGGCGGCAGGTTTGTTGGCACGTAAGGCAAATGAGCTAGGTTTGGTTCGTAAACCTTGGGTGAAATCATCATTTGCACCGGGTTCAAAAGCGGCTGCACTTTACCTTGAAGAAGCAGGTGTTCTAAAAGACTTAGAAAAGCTTGGTTTTGGTATTGTGGCTTACGCTTGTACAACGTGTAACGGTATGTCTGGTGCATTAGATCCAGTCATTCAACAAGAAATTATTAACCGTGACTTGTACGCAACAGCAGTACTCTCTGGTAATCGTAACTTCGATGGTCGTATCCATCCTTATGCAAAACAAGCATTCTTGGCATCTCCACCGCTTGTTGTGGCGTATGCAATTGCAGGTACGATTCGTTTTGACATCGAAAAAGATGCGTTAGGTCATGACAAAGAAGGTAACCCGATTTACCTCAAAGACATTTGGCCATCTGACGCTGAAATTGATGCCTTAGTTAAAGAAGCCGTGAAGCCTGAACAGTTCCGTAAAGTCTACATTCCGATGTTTGATTTAGGCGAAGTTGAGCAAGCGAAGAGCCCACTTTACGACTGGCGTCCACAAAGTACTTACATCCGCCGTCCACCATACTGGGAAGGGGCGTTGGCTGCACCACGTACTTTGGCGAACATGCGTCCGCTTGCGATTTTGGGTGACAACATCACCACCGACCACTTGTCGCCTTCAAACGCGATTTTGATGGACTCGGCTGCGGGTGAATACCTTCATAAAATGGGCGTACCAGAAGAAGATTTCAACTCATACGCAACCCACCGTGGTGACCACTTGACTGCACAACGTGCAACATTTGCCAACCCAAAACTGTATAACGAGATGGTGGTTCGTTCAGACGGTACCATTAAGCAAGGTTCAAAAGCGCGTGTAGAGCCAGAAGGCGAAGTCATGCGTATGTGGGAAGCAATTGAAACCTACATGAACCGTAAGCAACCGTTAATTATTATTGCGGGTGCTGACTATGGTCAGGGTTCAAGCCGTGACTGGGCTGCAAAAGGTGTACGCCTTGCAGGTGTTGAAGCGATTGTGGCAGAAGGTTTTGAGCGTATTCACCGTACTAACTTGGTGGGTATGGGCGTGTTACCACTTGAGTTTAAACCTGGCGTAAACCGCAAGACTTTAAAACTAGATGGTACAGAGCTTTATAGCGTGATTGGTAATATTGCGCCGCGTTCGACTTTAACTTTAGTGATTGAACGTGCCACAGCAGATGGTAAAGAAGAGATTCTTGAAGTGCCTGTGACTTGCCGTTTAGATACAGAAGAAGAAGTTTCTGTATATGAAGCAGGCGGTGTATTACAGCGTTTTGCGCAAGACTTTTTAGAAGGCCAAGTGGCTTGATACTTTAGTTAAACATTATTGATATTGTTCAAAAAAATCCCTATCTTGATGATGGGGTTTTTTTAATTTTGGGGGGAATAAAAGTGAGAATATTATTTTGCAATATTGGCTGGATGAGAAAATATAATGGAATGGATGGAGATATTTTAGAAAGAGGAGGGTCATATAATGATAACGAAATTGGTCACGAAGTATGTAATTTCACGAATATGGATGGCTCTGTTTTTGGATATGTGCAGTCTCCGGGAAAGATTAATATAACAAAGTTAGGAGCTAACAAGGATGATCTATATATTGATGGCGTAACGGTTGTCTGGACAGCAAGTTCTAAGAGCAATGGAACAGTTATTATTGGGTGGTATAAGAATGCTACTGTATACAAAGAGGAAATTTACTTTGAATTTGCTTCGGAATTACATAAGCAGAATGGTGTTAAATCCTATCGAATAAAAGCTGATTTTGAAGATGCTTATTTGCTACCTATTGATGAAAGAGAGTTTGGAATTCCTCGTGCAAAAAAAGGTGGTATAGGGCAAAGTAATGTTTGGTATGCAAAGTTAGAAGAAACAAAACCTTTAGTTGAAAAAGTAAAAAAGTATATTGAAAAATACTGTCTAGTTAATGATTTACCTGATATTGATGACTTAGGAGTCACTGAGGGAAGTCTTAAAATCAGAAGGCACTTAGTTCGAGAAAGAAATTTAAGTATCATTAAACAAAAAAAGCAGAAAATATTATCTGATTTTGGAAAATTAGAATGCGAAGTTTGTCATTTTGACTTTGAAAAGAACTATGGAGAAATTGGTAAAGAATTTTGTGAGGTTCATCATCTGATTCCATTAAACCAGTCAGACAGTATAGTTAAAACCAAATTAGAGGATTTGGCTATAGTCTGTTCAAACTGCCATAGAATGCTACATAAAGGTCAACCATTATTAGAAATTCATGAGCTTAAAATGCTTCTAAATAAAGTGAATTAAATGTGAGTGACAAGTAAGAGCCTTAGTGTAGATATCCCATAAAAAAAGCCCGACATCCTGTCGGGCTTTTTCGTATTTGGTTGCTAGATATGACTCCTGTCGTATCTCACGATCCTGATGCATGAACCTATTATTGTTGTTTTGTGTTCCGGAACATCCTGTTCCTGTATGAGTTCATATTAGAAAAAAAGTAGGGGACAGCCAATCCGCTAAATCCCTAAATCTGTGTAAGATAAATCGTACAAATAACATTTTTTGCATTTATGCCATCATCATCGGGCGAAATGGACAATTGACAATCACTCTAACTGGGTTATATTCCTGTTTAATATATATACGATTATAGGAATGTAATCATGGTAACAGCTGGCGAAAAACCCGGAACAGGCTTCTATTTCTGTGCTCAGTGCGGACACAGAGTGTTTTTAGAAATTAACACAGACCCTTTACCACCTTGTACAAAATGCTACTGCACGCAATTTAAACGTTAAGAATGAAATAATATTTGCGTTCGCATTTAACAAAAAGCCCTGTCACCCGATAGGGCTTTTTGTTAATTTAAAAATAAGACTTACATAACAAGACCCGTGATGGGCATGAAAAGGAAACCGTTATGGAAACAATCTTGGGTTTATGTATTGGTGTGGGCCTGAGCGCGGCCTGCGGTTTTCGGGTGTTTGTGCCGCTACTGGTTATGAGCATTGCCACCATGATGGGCTGGTTTGAGCCATCGAAAGGCTTTGAGTGGTTAGCTCTGCCATCGGTGTGTTTGGCTTTAGGTGTGGCAACGGTGTGTGAAATTGCAGCTTACTATATACCGTGGGTCGATAATGCCTTAGACACAGTCGCAACCCCTGCGGCGATGATTGCGGGTACATTAGCGACGATGGCGGTTAGCAGTGGAGAAATGTCTCAGTTTGCCAGTTGGGCAGCAGCGATTATTGTTGGCGGTGGCACGGCTGGTGTGGTGCAAATGAGTACCGTTGCTGCACGTGGTGTTTCAACGGCAACCACAGGTGGTTTAGGGAACTTTGTATTCGCAACAGGGGAGTGGATTGGAGCAATCTTACTTTCAGTTTCAGCTATGTTAGTGCCTGCGCTTGTGGCAATAGTGGTGCTGATTGCGGTTATTTGGGTGGTACGTTGGATTCGCCATAAAAAGCAAGAACAGGCGCATACCCCGCTATAGGTGAGTATAAATATCAGTTTTAAATGACCATAAAAAAAGCCCGACATCCTGTCGGGCTTTCTTGTATTTGGTGATTAGATATGACTCCTGTCGTATCTCACGCTCCTGGTGCTTGAACGTATTATTGTTGTTTTATGTTCCGGAACATCCTGTTCCTGTATGACTTCATATTAGGAAAAAAGAAGGGAGTCGCCAATCCGCAAAATCCTTAAAAGCTTGTAGGATAAAACGTACAAGATTGCCTTTTAATTTATCATTATGTTCTCATAGCGTTGTTTTAAATTGAGATATATCCATGCTGAGTGGTTGTGAAAAATGTGATGAATGCGGAAGCCAGTATTTAAAAACTAAATCTAGCATGGCCTCGTTGTGTCCTGAATGTGCTTCTATAATTTATGGATATGCGAATTGTGAGCATGTTTTTAAAGAGGGGCGTTGTATACATTGTTACTGGGATGGCAGCACAACCACTTATATTGAAGACTTAAAGAAAAACTCATAAATATTCAGATATAAAAAAGCCCAACATCCTGTTGGGCTTTTTCGTATTTGGGTACTAGATATGACTCCTGTCGTATCTCACGATCCTGATGCATGAACCTATTATTGTTGTTTTATGTTCCGGAACATCCTGTTCCTGTATGAGTTCATAATAGGAAAAAGGCAGGGAGTCGCCAATCCGCAAAATCCCTAAAAGTTTGTAGGATAAAACGTACAAGAGCGTCGTTTATTTATCTTATTTTGAATTCAACTCTGGCCTCTGTGCCACAACAGACTTTAATTTTTTGCACTGATTTAAAGTACAACACCATTGCGACACAGAGTTAAAGAGCTAAGCCAACGCTTAGCCCAGACTACTTTTGTCACACCGCTGCATGGTGCTTAAAAAAGTAGGGGCAAAGTCCCGTGGGAGAACAGGACTTTGCAAACTGACATGTTCTAGGCGCTGCATCATTTTCGGGGAATAAGCTTTTTCAAGTTGCTGGTAAATACAGTCACAACTGGCCTCGCTATGCCCACCTGACAGGCAAATTTTTTCAAACTCCTGTTGGGCATGAAGGCTACAACCTGCCACACCTAAGCTACCGACTATGAAACTTAAAGCCAAAAAGGGTTTATAAATTTTCATATTATTCTCATGATTATTTATGCGTATAACTAAAATAAAAATATAATTGCTTGGGAAATTAAAATAATTTTTTAAATAAAAGTTAATCCTCCTATAAATACAGGAAAATAAAATAATTAAAATTTTAAAATAAAATTAGTTTATAAATTTAAAAAAATAAGGCGTAAAAACCTAAATTTTAAATCAATAAAATAGTTAAATAAGAGAGAAAATGAGTTTGAAAAGTGGCATGGTCAACTCCTTAAAAAATGGAGTCCTACCACCAAATTACCGTCAATTAATTAGGGTGGTAGAACGAATAGGGGTTGACAGACTGGACTCGTAGAACCAGCACGCGCGGGGCGTCCCCCATCCGTCCTACCGCAAAGAAAAGGGGACGCAAGGGTCTAACGACTTATAGTAGAACTATAATCCGCCACGAGTTACGGTCTGTCAAAACCGTCTGGCAATGTAGGCCAGCAACGAAATAATAATCGGTGATTTTAAATACGTCAATTTAATATTTAAAATATTTTTGATTTAATAATAAAACTAAATAGATTTTAAAATAAAAATATTATTATTAACTTTTTATTTATATTTGATGAGAAAAAATAATAAATATAGAAATATTTTGCCAGTTCCAAAAAAGAACTTGATTGTTAAGATCTATTTTTGTCGTTTTTATAGAGATAAGAATGGAACGAGTTGTCATCACAGGAATGGGAATTAATTCCTGTATTGGAAATACATTAGAGACAGTAACCGAGTCCTTAAAAGCAGGCCGCTCAGGCATTCGCTATAACGATGTCTATGCAAAACTAAACTTTCGAAGTCATGTGAGCGCCACTGCCGAAATGGATTTTGAAAACATCGATTCAGAATTAAAAAAACACATGGGCGTTTGCGCGATGTATGCCTATAACTCGGCACTCGATGCGCTACAACACGCCAAGCTTGAGGTAAATGACATTGCCAACAACTCAAAATATGGCGTGATTGGGGGAACAGGCGGCACCTCAACAGCGTCTATCATCGACATGTTGCATACCCTAAAAGAAAAAGGCGCAAGCGAAGTATCGCCCGATTTAGCGCCACGCTACCTAACAAATACCATTAGCGCTAACTTATCACGCGCTTTCAACCTCAAAGGCGTATCTCAATCGGTTGCGAGTGCCTGCGCAACTTCAGCCGACGCAATTGGTTATGCATATCACCTTATTGCCGCTGGTAAACAAGACCTCATGCTGGCGGGTGGCGGCGAAGAAGACCATTGGTCCCAAACGGCAATATTCGATGCGATGGGCGCCTTATGCTCTAAATATAACGATGCACCAGAAACCGCTTCACGCCCATATTCTATCGATAACGATGGTTTTGTGATCGCTGGCGGCGGTGGCATGGTGGTTTTGGAGTCTTTAAGCCACGCCCAAAAACGCGGAGCAAAAATTTTGGCAGAAGTGGTTGGGTACGCTGCCAATAGTGACGGTGTCGATATGGTTGCCCCAAGTGGTGAAGGTGCGACACGTTGCATTAAACTGGCACTCGCAGAAGCCAAGCAAAACGGCTCTCAAACCATCGACTATATCAACACGCATGGCACTTCAACGCCAGCAGGCGACATTCCCGAACTATTGGCCATAGAGCGAGCTTTTGGTGGCGAAAAAGTCCCGCCACTGAGTTCGACCAAGTCGATGACTGGGCATAGTTTGGGGGCCGCAGGGGTACACGAAGCTATTTATTCTATTTTAATGCTGCAAAATAACTTTATTGCGCCGAGTATTAATATTACCGAACTGCGCGAAGAAGCGAAAAAGTTCGATATTGTCCAAACAAGCCGAGAAACCGAACTCAAAACAGTCATGAGTAATAGCTTTGGTTTTGGTGGGGTAAATACGTGTCTAGTTTTTAGAAAATGGGAAGGGTAGTTTAAATATGAAATATATATGGGCGTGAGAAAAAGAATAAAATAGGTCATATATATGGTTTTATAAGAGGTGGGAATTAATTAGTTGATGAATGACATTCACCCAAAAAGAAAAATATAGATAAGAGCTTTACTTTAAAATTTATAAAAACATGCAATTTATTGGTTTTTATAAATATTTTTTAGCTTAAATACGTTTCCACTAAGTTGTGCTGGGAATTAATTATCTCTTGCTTAGCTATATCATTTAAGTATCTATAAATAATTTAAAATGCATTAAAATGATCGAAGTTTACTTTTGACATACCTATTGAATAAAAAATTAACGTAAAAATGCATATTTTGACTAGTTACATTTTGAAAATGAGTATAGATAGACAGATTAGTCTTTTTTTAATTAAAATAGGGCTTAAATATAAGTTTGATTGATAATAAAAATGCAGATGAGTGTGTCGAGTATATTGGAACGTTTAGGCCTTGTTTCACAAAATCGTGCTGTACATATCCAATTCTCAAATCAGTCTTTAAATCAGCAAGTCTTCTTACAACGTATTGAGGGCGAACATACGCTTAATCAGGGTAGCGTTGCTGAATTATTGTGTCTGTCTACAAATGCGCATATTGCATTAAAACAATTTATTGGCTGTCAGGTTGCCATTGATCAGGTCACTGACATGGGCCAATTTTTTAGAACGACAGGTATTATTACCGAAGCCAGCCAAGGCCAAAGTGACGGCTCACTCACTATTTATAATTTAACTTTAAAAGACCCAACTGCACTCTGGCATAAACGCCGCAATAGCCGCGTGTTTATGAATAAAAGCGTGCGCGATATTAGCGAAATTTTGTTTAAAGAATGGCAAGGTAAAAGTCCGCTGTTTGCCTCAAGTTTAACGCTCGACACATCTGGCTTAACTAAGGACTACGATGTGCGTCCATTTGTGATGCAGTCAAACGAAAGCGATTATGACTTTTTAACCCGTTTGTGGCGTAGTGAAGGTATTAATTGGCTGGTCGATGAGTCACAGCTTTTAGTCGCGGACCCGAATGCTTCTATTCAGCCACAAGTGCTACGTTTAATTGATGAAAATCAAAATTATAAAGCCCTTGATCGCCGCAGCCTCCGCTACCAACGCAGCAGTGCCACAGAACAGTTTGATACCATTACCCAAGTCAAAGCTGAGCGTCGTTTACAACCAACCTCGGTTCATATCCAACGCTGGCAAGCTGATGCCCTTCAACAAGAAGAAGGCAGTGGCAGCGTACAAGGCACACAAAAGCACAGCGAACACTATGACAATGCTAGCCTGAACCTTGAAGATGCATGGCATGTTAGTCCTGCGTGGATGCAAGACTTAAAAGGCGAAGACCAAGCCACTGCTTCAGGCAATAGCCAGATTGAACAGCTTAACCAACACATTAATGCTTACCATCACCTGAGTTCTAAACAGTTTACCGTTGCAGGTAACATCCGTGATGCGCAGGTGGGTTACTGGTTTGAACTCAATGATCACCCAGAACTCGACCAGCATGACAGTGCTGATAAAGAGTTTTTAATCTTAAGCAAGCACTACTACAACCAGAATAATTTACCGAAAGAATTACAACAGCAACTTGAACGCCTATTACCACAAGACAAACTCAAGGCAACTGAACTCGACACGCAAAATCCTGAGCAGCGCCACTTTGCTGAACTCAATGTCGTTCGACGCAACGTTAAAGCTGTACCTGAATATAACCCGCTAGAACACCGACCGGTAGCTTACCCGCAGCGCGCTAAAGTTGTGGGGCTAGAAGGTGAAAGCATTCATGTTGACCAGTGGGGGCGTATTAAAGTCCGATTCCTGTTTACCCGAGCTGATGACCATAGCCATGACGGTGGAGCAGGCAGTAACGACAATGACACCGACTCAGCTTGGGTGGATGTATTGACCCCATGGGCAGGTGCAGGTTATGGAGCACGCTTCTTGCCTCGCGTGGGCGAGATCGTGGTGATTGACTTCTTTGATGGCAACATTGACCGACCATTTGTGGTGGGACGTATTCACGAAGCGGAACGCCACCCAACCCAGTTCGACCAGAAAGGCCAATTACCTGATACCAAAAAGCTCAGTGGTATTCGCTCTGAAGAAGTCGATGGCAAAGGCTTTAACCAACTCCGTTTTGATGACACTACAGGCCAAATCAGTGCCCAGTTACAAAGCAGCCATGCAGCTAGCCAATTAAACCTCGGTAACTTAAGCCATCCAAAAGACAAAGCCGAAAGTGACGGTCGTGGTGAAGGCTTTGAACTCAGAACTGACCAGTGGGGTGCGGTTCGAGCAGGCAGTGGCTTACTTATTAGTACCCATAAACAAGACCAAGCCCAAGGTGTACACCTAGACGCAGCTGAGGCCAAACAACAAATTGAAGGTGGGCTTAGCAATGCTAAGGCCCTCAGTGAGGTTGCTAAAAATCAGCAAACTGACCCCTTAGAACATTTAGAAAACCTAAAGTCGTTTATTGAAAAACTTGAACAGCAAGACAACGCAAAAGCTAAAACCTTCAAAGATGCGATCATGCTGCTAGCAAGCCCAAATAGTATGGCGGTCGCGAGTAATGAAGACATTCACTTAAGTGCAGATGGGCAGCTCAACCAAACTGCGGGCGACAGCATTAACCTATCTACTCAAAAGAACCTGATTGCACATGCCCAAAATAAAATTAGCCTTTTTGCAGCGCAAGAAGGGGCAAGACTCTATGCAGGCAAAGGTAAAGTCGAGATACAGGCGCAAGGTGATGGAGCAGATTTAATTGCCCGTAAAGCTGTTCAGGTGATTTCGACTGAAGACAAAATCGAAGCGACCGCATCCAAGGAAATTGTGCTCACCGCAGGCGGCTCTCAAGTCAGAATTACCGGTTCGGGTATTTTTATGACCACGGGTGGCAAGTTTGAGGTGAAGGCTGGGCAGCATAAGTTTATGGGGGGCGGGAGTGTAAATAGTTCATTACCGTATTTACCTGAACAAGGAAAACAAAAATATGGTGTATGGTTCGATGTAATGGATAAACAAGGAAATAAACTGAAACCAGGCACGGGATATATTATTTTTGATGAAAATGATAAAGAAATTGAACGCGGTAAGTTAGATAGAACAGGCTTGGTTAAGTTGGAAACTGAAGAGCCGAATAAGCAATATAAAATACATGTGGAAATTTAAACATGAATGATGCTGCTATAGCTTTAGAGAGCTTTGCAAAACAAACGTGTGGGCGTGCATGTGTCATGCCTCCTATACAACCTGTTGTATTAGATGTATATAAGCAAAGTTTTACTGCATTTGTTGGCGGCGCTGCTGATAAATATCAATTTCTGGGACGCCCTTTAGATATAGATTTCCCAGATGATATTGGAGCTGGCCCTACGGGCATCATGAAATCATGTATGAGAAAATTTAAAGAGGCATCTAGCTCACAAATAACTAAAGCTAAATTTGAATATTATGGTTATGAAGAGGCTTATAGTACTGATAGTGTTGTTAAGCGATATAGAGGAAAACTTTTATTAAATTTACTTACAGATATAAAGAATATTTTAAAAGAAGAACCAAATACACAAATCAATTTAGTTGGTCATAGTTTAGGGGGGTGGAATGTTGCAGGATTATCAGAAGAATTATCTAAAGCAAAAATATGCACAGTTCATACTCTTATAACAATAGATCCTGTAGGGATTAGACTTAGCAAAAGTGGCGTTGGAAATGATCGTGCTCGTATTTATTATTTAGAGCCAGACCCAGTTGCGAAAAAATGGATTAATATCTTTTCTCAACCTTTAAAGAACTATAGGGATGATTATATAGCAATCTTAGGTGGCCGATGGAACGATGATGATACGGCAAAAGCTAATTTTAATAGTGTTTCTACCTATCATCATGGAGAAGCATCTGAAATGTTTTTTGAAAAAAAGTTTTTAGAAAATAAAATGTCAGCTTCAGATCTTTTAGTTTCTGAGTTAAAAAAGGTTATAAAATGAGAAAAAAATTATTTTTATTGAGTTCCTTGTTTTTAATAGGTTGTAGTGAGAGTTTTTCAAACTTCACAATAGATAATGTAGTTAAAAGTAATGAAAAGTTAAATTTTTCTATTAATTTTAAGAACAATGAAGTTCTGGATAAAGTAAAAGAATCATCATCAAAAAAAATAGTTTGCAAAAATACTGCTAATAACAACCAAATGTTGGATGCTTATATAGATAAGATTGAAAATAACAAAATTGATGTATCTGTAGAATTCTGCTCAAATAATGATAATAGAAGCTGTGAACCTGTAGATATCAGTTCAGTTAAAAAAATTAATTTAGAATGCCAAGCCATTTTCTCTGCAATGATTGGTAATGTCTCTAAATCAGAAAAATTTCCAATTGTATGGGAAGAAAAATAATTTGTTTAAAAATCTGAAGCTTAAATTAGTAACTTTGGGTGTGCCATTGTTACTTATGACAGGGTGTGGTCACGAATATACAATTGAGCCTGAAAGGCTTCCAGTAGCCTATGTAGGTAAGGCATATAATCAGCAATTAAACATATCAGGTGGTAGAGTGATACCATATTCTTTTGAAGTTGAAACCAATTTCCCTAGTGATATGAATATCTCTATTAGCCCAATAGATGAAAATGAAGCGGATGCTTATAACAATTTAAAAATTTCTGGAGTTCCAAAATATAAGGGAACTTTTACGATTCATATATATGCGGGTTTTTATGCTAGTGGTGATGGGAATTTAGATAAGACCTATGAATTTGTAGTTAAAGAATAAAAGATATTTTTAATAAGAAGTGGATATGAAAAAGAATTTATTAATTACCGTGCTAATTTTACTTTTCATCATACAGTCTTTATTAAATTATTATTTCTTGAACCGTACAAAGACACCAGAAATTCATGTTCTAGAGAAACCTCTACGAATAGCATCAAATTTCGATAACTATTCATCATATACAATCCTTCCTGCAGGCACAGTTCTATATGATGATAGTGACTCTCTAAATAGAAGAGTTATGGTCTATTTCAACTTACAAGGTGTAGATTTTAAGTTTGAAAAACAAGATCAAAATATCTTGAAACAACCTAGCGAAGTCAGTGCTATAAGGTCAGCAGACTTACCAGATTTACTAAAAGAAGTTCCTCTTACTAAAAAAGATATTTATTTAATTATTAAGCATGATGAAGAAATAAAAGATTCTGTACGTTCTATTCTCTTTAAAACATACAAAATTGATCCTTCAGACTATGAGAAATAATTAAAGAATTCGGATGCATACAGACATCAATTTAAAAACGAGAAGAAGCCTAATTGATTACACTTCTTCTCTCATCAGAAATAGTTTAAGCAGCTTGAATGGCTTCTCCACAAAGAGAAACGGTTTCTTGTTTATGCTGGTGTAAGTACCAGAACTGATCTGCAACTGTTTCTGGATGTACCGCGTAGGTTTTATCCTTCGCTTCAGGGGTTCCATCTACGAAACCGTTTACAATCACTTGGCTCACATAAACATTTGAGTCAGCAAGACTATGAGCAAGTAAGTTGGTGGCTTTATATTGAGCGGCAGCAGTAGTTGCTAACGATGAATATTCTTTGGCAACTAAGTCAATGCCCACTGCATCGAAAGCAAAAATTCCGTTTGTCGATAAAATGCTACCGTGGTTCTTCTCTAAATCACCTAAGCAAGCTTGTACCGTCGCAATATAGCTCGAAACACGAATATGAAAGCTTTTGGTAAGCTCTAGTGGAGGGGTTTTTAAGATATTGCCTTCAATATCATGGAAAGCATTCCAATGAATATTTTTAATCTCTCCTAATTGATCTTTAATGCGTTTAATTAGGTTTGGTATATCTTCAAGAACCGCTAAATCACATGTAAAAGCATAAGCTTCAATACCTTGTGCCTTAAGTTCTAAGATGGCTTTTTCAAGTTTTTCAGCATTACGCGCCACTAAACCGATTTTATACCCTGCTTTACCAAACTTATGTGCCACGGCTTTGGAAATACCTGTTCCATAACCAAAAATTATAATATTGTTGTTCATTATAAAGTTCCAAAAAACCAATTATTTGGTTAGAAATAATTTATAATATGTTTTTATAATGTATTCAAGCGAAAAAATTAAATCTAAAAATAATGCAGAAAGAACAAGACAAAAATATGAAAAACATTAATTAAGTCAGTTGGTTTTGAATGGTCTGGATGGGATACTTATTTAGAGAATGAAAAATTTATCTTTTTTCATTATAGCTAAAAGTAAGGTTAAGAATATTGTGAGTGTAGGTGTTTGTAGATGAGGATTATTTTCTTATATTTTTTATTAGTTTTTCCTAGTCTTTCTTTTGCTAATACTGTGAATGAGTTTTTTTCAAAGTTTCAAGCAAGGAATAATTATTATATTTATAAAGATAAACCAGAGAAATGGATCTATGACTGTACTGTGAAGGCGAATTGGGGGAAAAATTCAACTAACATCAATTCTGTAAGTTTTGATCAAAAGAATCAGTCAATTAAATTCTCATTTGATACTCCTGATCATCCATTTTATAAAGTAACTAAAATATTGAAAATTAAACCTAATGAGTATGAAGTGTATTTCCAAGATAAGAATATGGGAGTTAATTTTAACTTTGAGGTTATTTTAAAAAGTAATGGTATTTCAGAGTGGATTTTTCATACTCCTAATGAAGATACAGAAACCTTCATCGATAGAAGCTTTACCTTAGTGAGTTTCAATGAATCTCCAAAGTTTAATATAACGAATAAGTGTAAATAGCCAGAATGAAAAGTAGAGTTCTCTTGTGGCCTAAACACAAGAGATTCTACATAGACAAACCATACTTTACTGGCGTTAGATTCTTTTTATAAGACTGGTGCCTAATTGCTCAAAACAGTTAATGTTTTGGTAAAATAAACCGAAAAACACAACTAAAGTGGAATTTAAATATAACTAATTATAGGTAAATGGGAATAAATTCTTTTAAATTTGTCTAATGACGTAAAAATTCCCAAAAATATTAAAAATTAGCTTTTCTTAGAAAAACAATCCCGCAGGGTGCTGGCTAAACTATATCTCAAGGGTGTGATAGGGATCGAAAAGAGTAGCATGCACCAAAACGTATAACGTTAGTGTGTACTCACCCAAAAGGTCTCGATTCGGCTTAGGACGCTATAGATCAAAAGTTTATAGGCACAAGGTTATAACTTACAAAGTTATGATTGTTGAAGTAAACCATAGATGTTTTCCCTTGACACCCTAAAAAATTCTCTATAATAAAAACGATACTTTACAAGAATATAATTTAATGAATAAGCCTTATCTTTCTGCTTTACCTACCGACAGTCAAATCTCATCTCAATTGAACAATGCTTACTTCCACGACTCGTGGAGTATTGTGCTGGGTCAACCCGACCTAAATGTATTTGGGCAACTTATTAAACTGTTCCATCACACTCCAGAGTGGGTAGAGTGGAGCATGAATATGCGTAATAAAATTACTTCTAAAATTGGGCTTAAAGATTTAGGAAGTTTTAAACAGATTGATTCGAATAAAAAAGAAAATGAGTATGTCGCAGGCGACCGAATTGGAATTTTTACCTTATGGCAACGTACCGAAAATGAGTTAGTGATTGGAGATGATGACAAGCATTTAAATGTGACTTTATCTATTTATAAGAATGAAAAGACTCAAGTACTGACGGTAACCACAGTGGTGCATGTTAAAAATTGGCTTGGAAGACTCTACATGGTTCCGGTGATTCCTGCACATCGAAAAATAGTGCCAGCAACTTTACAAATATTGGGTTAAAGCATTATTTTTATTTACGATGTTGTCGTCTTAAATCATTTATATAATATCCTTATTATTATAATTGCGAGCTGAATAAGATGGAGAATAAAAACCAGTGTCGCCAATGCGCCGTATGCGGAAAGAATTTTCCGTTAAAAGATCTGGTTTCGGGTGAAGTCATTCGAAATGTGATTAGCGATGAAATTATCCAAGATCATCCAGATTGGTGATCCTAGACAGTATCGTGGACAACAAATCCCTCTAAATTCTTAAAATATTTCTTCTCAAAGGCTTCAGGGCTTA
>NZ_KI391939.1:3210906-3284416 GCF_000162375.2 Acinetobacter sp. RUH 2624
TTGAAAGTGCATAATCAATTGCTTGCTGTTTAAATTCAGCACTAAAACGTTTGGCCATTTCTTGGATCTCCAAAGTTAACGTTACGTTATCTTTAGAGGGAAGTACTGTCCATTATTTTGGCTAGGATCAGGAATTACTCAAGCTTTATTTGTCGAGCCGATCTGGCAGATTATCGAATTAAATACGTGCAATCATTATTACGTTCCGAAAAGGGCGAACTCTCTAATTTAGAAAATGAAGTGATTGGCAGTATGCAACGCCATGAATTAATTAGCCGAAATACCGAATCTGATTTTGATCAAAAGTGGACGTTTGGGGAAAAACTGGCAGATAAGATTGCATCATTTGGCGGAAGTTGGTCTTTCCTTATTTGTTTTGCGATCTTTTTAACAGGTTGGATAGTATTAAATACAGTCGTGATGGTGGTACGTCCTGTCGACCCTTATCCTTTTATTTTACTGAATTTAGTGCTGTCATGTTTAGCCGCAATTCAGGCACCTATTATTATGATGAGTCAAAATCGTCAAGAAGCTAAAGACCGTTTGCGCTCTCAACATGACTATCAAATTAATTTAAAAGCTGAGCTTGAGATTCGCCATTTGCATGAAAAAATGGATCATCTTTTATCGCATCAGTGGGAAAGGCTTGCACATATTCAAGAAATTCAGCTCGATCTTTTAGCTGAAATGAATAAAAAACGATAAAGATTTTTCGAGTTTCACGTGGAACATGAGCATAGCTTATAGATTGTTTTGCGGTAGGTCTGAAATTTCTTTATGATTTGCCGCCATGCTCCATTGCTGTTTCTACGACCATGCCTTTAAACGACAACTTTGTTTACGCTCCACCACAAGATCCGCTTTCCATTCTATTTGAAGATGACGATTTGATTGTGGTTGATAAACCCGCGGGTTTGTTGTCGGTCATGGGCCGGTTACCTGAGCATCATGACAGTGCTTATTTAAGGGTGCTGGAAAAGTTCCCTTTGGCTAAAGTGACGCATCGTTTAGATATGGCAACCTCGGGTTTACTTATGTTTGCCAAGCATCGCGATGCAGAAGTTGCGGTAAGTAAAATGTTTCAGGCCAGAACAGTCAAAAAACATTATATTGCTTTGGTGCAAGGACAAGTAAAGCAAGAGGGCAGTGTTGAGGTTCCACTCATTACTGACTGGGAAAATCGCCCAAGACAAATTGTACATTTTGAATTAGGCAAACATGCTAAAACCTTGTTTCAACCATTGGTTTATGATGAAACAACAGATCAAAGTCGAGTGTTACTTGAGCCTGTGACAGGGCGTTCGCACCAGTTACGTGTACATATGATGCATATTGGACACCCGATTATGGGCGACAAGTTATATCATCCTGAACCTAAACGGTTTCATTTGAAGCGTATGGCTTTACACGCTGCGTATTTGGCTTTTCAACATCCATTGAAAGGAACAGATGTAGTGATTGAATCGCAAGTGCCGTTTTAAAAAATTAAAATTTGATGCAATTCGCAACTGAATACATATCCAAACTGCAATAAAAGTCGGTTATTCTTAATGCCGAATAATACAAATTAGAGCAACAACAAGGACAATCTAATGAACCGCGATTACGAACAATTTCCAGATGACGATAACGGCAATGTACTTTGGCAAATGGTTGAAGATGGGGATGACTTAACCGAGCTGCATGAAATTGAATTTTCAATTGCTTTTCAAGATCAAAAAAATGCAGAGCAATGTGCACTTTACTTACTTTACCAAGAACAAAAAGTTTCACTTTTCCAAGATGACTCTGTTGAGCCAAACGAATGGGTAATTACCATCTTCGTAAACATGGAACCTGAGTATTCAGATATCGTTGATTTGGAACAATGGTTTGCCAGCATCGCTGAAAAATTTCAGGGTGAATATGACGGATGGGGCTGTATGGCCTATGTCTTTGAAGAAGAAACTGAAGAAGACGACCTCTTACAATAAGGTCTAAAAAGAGTAGGAGATAATCATGAACTTATCTCAAAAACAAATTGCGGTACGGTTTTTAGAACTTGCCGCAGCAGGCGAAGTTGATGAAGCCTATAGCAATTACACTGCGCCTAACTTCAAGCATCACAATCCTTATTATGCGGGTGATGCGACTTCTTTGAAGGAAGGGATGCGTGAAAGCGCGGCTGAAAATCCTAATAAAGTCTTTGATGTCCAACATGTCATTGAAGATGGGACTTTGATCGCCGTACATTCGAAACTTGAAATGCAAATGAATGACAAACCTACCATTGTGGCTGTGGTTCATATTTGCCGTTTTGAAAATGGAAAAATTGCTGAGCTTTGGGATATCGGGCAAATGCAGCCTGAACCGCTTGTGAATGAAAATGGCATGTTCTAATAAAAAAGCCCGAAATAATTCGGGCTTTTTTATTTTATAGATGAATTAAAACTTCCACTGTGCCGAGATTGAGGCGTTTAGTGGCTCACCCGGTTGAATCCACAAATCGCTATAGCTTGAAACATAGTAAGTTTTATCAAACAGATTGTTTATATTCAGCTGATAACGTAAGCGGTCCGATGGGGCATAATAAGCATTTAAGTTCACGAGGGTATAGCTTGGTAAATTAAAGCCATTATCAAGGTTATGTCCGCTACGCTCGCCTACATAGGTAAGGTTGGCACCTACACCTGCTTTTGTTGAGCCTTCTTGTAGAAACTCATAATTGGTACTTACAGCACCTTGGTGTTTTGGAACATTACTTAGACGTGCACCTTTTGCCAAGTCTTGGTCTTTTTCAATTTGAGCATCGGTATAGCTATAGTTGGCATTGACGAACCAGCGGTCAGTGATTTGGCTATTTAAGTCAAACTCAATTCCTTTACTGCTCACTTCGCCTGCTGCGGTTTGAAAGTTACTGTCGATTGGGTCGGTTGTGAGTACATTTCGCTTTTTCATTTTAAACAGAGCGAGACTCAGCACACTTTGGTCATTCACTTTATATTTGGTGCCGACCTCATAACTTTCACCTTTTTCAGGAACAAAAGTCTGACCATTGCGGTTCATACCACTATTCATGGCAAATGAGCGGCCATAGTTTGTATAAAATGCCCACTGGTCAGAGGCTTTAAAATTTACTCCGAAACGTGGACTATTTTGGTGAAGCGTCTGGTTGCTTTCAGTCTGACTCAGGTGATTTTTAAAGTCTTGTTCGACCTGATCAAAACGGTTGCCAAATAGCACACTCCACTGGTCATTAAAAAAGATCTGATCTTGTACATTAAGCGCAAAGTAACGCTGCTGTTCTTTTGTATTGGTAAATGGTGCAAGGTTTGGTAAATATTTGCCATATTCAGGTTGGTAAATATCAATTGTGTTTGGTGAGCTTGTGCTGTGGTTGCGACGAAGCTGGTTTTGTTTATAGTCGAGTTGACCAAGCTCGGTTGAAAGTAAAATTTCATGACGTGCCCAAGACGTATCAAGCTTGCCCAGTAACTCGGTCTGAGCCAGCACATCTTCACTTGTATAATCACGATAGCGACGTTGACGCTCTAAAGTACGTCCATCGGCTTGCATACGACGAGGTTCGGTTGCAAAACCCACCATTTTGGCATCTTTATAACTGACTGCACTATTTAGCTTCCAGTCAGGGTTAAATTCGTGACTCAGACGTAATTGGTAAAAGTAATCTTTTATTTTCAAATCGCCATCGTCAGGTTCACCTGTAAAGGTTTTCGGGTCCATCACAAACTGATGATTGACTATGCTTACACCACGGTCAAAGGTTCCTTTATGCTCTGTAAATTCACTGTCAAAGTCGAGTTGCGTTTGGTCTGAAATTTTCCATGTGAGTTGCGGTGAAAAGAACCAACGTTCACTGCTGACATGATCACGAAAGCTTTGATTATCTTCGTGAGCCACGGCTACGCGATAGGCCAGTTCATTGTTTATAGGCGCCGTGTGTTCCAGACTAATTCGATATTGTTCTTGGGTATTGGCACGTAGGTTAACTTCACTTTCGCTTTCCCACTGTGGTTTTTTACTGTTGAGGTTCAGCAAACCACCTGTTTCGCCGCGACCATATAGTGCAGCGATTGGCCCTTTTAAAAACTCTAAAGATTCAATATTTACCACATCTTTGGGAGCACTAATCCCTCGGTTGACACTCAAACCGTTACGGATCATAGAGGCACCTAAATTGGGATCGGTACTAAAACCACGGAAAGAGTAGTTATCCCAAAAGCCACCACCAAAACTGTTTTGATGAAAAACCCCACTCACCAAGCTTAAAGCGTCATCAATCCGTTGAACGTCTTGTTGTTCCATCATTTGTTTTGAAACATAAGCACGGTTAAAAGGAACGTCTAAAACATCGTGAGAAAATTTAGTCGCCGAGCTATTTTGACTCACACCTTCTTGGGTACTTTCAGCCTGAACGCGTATGGTCTCAAGTACCGTTGACGTTTCTTCTGCCCAAGTGAATGTCGATATAAATGATAGACCCAACGAAGACAACAATCCTAATTTGTGTTGCATAAATAATCAGCCATGAAAGACAAAAGAACTATAATGTAATAGTATAACGTTACATTATTTTATTGATTACCGCTATGTCTTTAGAAAAGAATATTGAACGTTTACAGTCGATTGATGCATTGCGTGGTTTGGTGATCATCATTATGTTACTCGACCATGTAAGAGAAACTTTCTATTTACATAAACAGGTTACCGATCCAATGGACGTAACAGTAACAGAACCAGCATTATTTGGCAGTCGATTATTGGCACATATTTGCGCTCCGGTTTTTGTACTTTTAACCGGTATTTCTGCATTTTTATTTCAATCAAAAAAACAGGACTTACAACAAACGCGTACCTTTCTATTAAAACGCGGCTTATTTTTAATTGTGTTAGAGCTTACCCTTGTGAATTTTGCATGGACAGCGACTTTTCCACCCGAAGTCATTTATTTACAGGTGATTTGGGCGATCGGTATTAGCATGGTGGTATTAGCTTGCTGTGTAAGTTTACCTTTGCCTGTTATTGCTGGTGTAGGGTTGATGATTATTTTTGGGCACAACTTATTAGATTCTGTGCACTTCTCACAAGGCATCCTACAAAATATATGGTTCGTTTTACACGAACGTGGCTGGCTTGAGTTTGCGGGCATTAAGCTTCGTACAAGTTACCCTGTTTTACCTTGGATAGGGGTGATTTTATTAGGCTACGTATTAGGCCAGTTGTTTAGTTCAAAATATACAGCAAAGCAAAGAGGCCGCGCTTTACTTAGTCTAGGTTTCGCAAGTATTGGGTTGTTTGTTTTACTGCGTTTTATCAATGTTTATGGTGACCATCCGTGGCAGCATTTTGAGTCATTACAACTGAGCCTTATGAGCTTTTTTAACCTCACCAAGTATCCACCATCTTTACTGTTTATTTTGCTAAATGTTGGGATCGGTTTGATTGTACTCATTGCTTTTGAACGTATGCAGCAGTACTCGTTTTTAAAACCACTAGTGGTATTTGGCTCGGTGCCGATGTTCTTTTACTTATTGCATTTATATGTGCTGAAACTGATCTATGTGTTTGCGCTAAACGTATGGGGAGCCAACTACGGGAATTATTTGTCGGTCAGCCATGTATGGATGCTGTGGTTAATCACAATTGTGCTGTCTTTTGCGCTCTATCCAGCGGTTAAATGGTTCTCGAAGTTTAAGCATCAAAACAAACATATTTCGATTTTAAAATATTTCTAATTTTCAAAAGGTGAGTAAAGCGAGTTCAATAATGCTCGCTTTACTTGCTTACATCTAAATATAAAGTTTCTTTTACTTCTTCCATGACTACATAACTGTGTGACGATGCCGAAGCGGGAAGTTTCTTTAATAGATCTCCCAATAAGCGGCGGTATGCACTCATTTCTTTTAAGCGCGCTTTTACAAGGTAGTCAAATTCGCCTGAAATAAGGTGACATTCAAGCACTTCAGGAATCTCAACTAAGTCTCTAGCCACTTGGTCGAATACATCGCCAGATTTGGCAGATAACTTAATTTCTAAAAAGACAAGCAGGTTGCGGTCCACGTAGGCTGGGTTTAGCCGTGCATAATAACCCATGATAATGCCATCGCGTTCTAGGCGTTTTACACGCTCTGAACAAGGGGTGGTCGACAGGTTAACTCTCGATGCCAATTCACTAATCGCAATTCGTCCTTCACGCTGCAAAATATCCAGAATCATGCGATCTATACGATCTAAGGGGCGCATAGATATTTCCTCTTTTTTTAAAATTCTCGCGAGAAAAACATAAATTTACCTAGATTATACCCTGAAAAACAGTGAAATAAACTATTGAAGCAGAAATATACTAGTGAAATAAACTGGTGTGCGTGAGGGAATGGAAATGCGCGTAATTGTTTTAGGTAGCGGCGTTATTGGAGTGGCAAGTGCCTATTATTTAGCTCGTCAAGGAGCTGAGGTTACTGTTCTCGATCGCCAGTCAGGTCCTGCTGAAGAAACTAGCTTTGGTAATGCAGGCCAAATTTCGCCTGGGTATTCGACCCCTTGGGCAGCACCAGGAATTCCTTTTAAAGCTGTGAAATGGATGTTCCAACACCATGCACCGCTTGCGATTAATTTAGATGGCAGCATGTGGCAATTACAGTGGATGGCGCAAATGCTGAAAAACTGTAATCCGCAAAGTTATGCTGTGAACAAAGAACGTATGATGCGTGTGGCTGAATACAGCCGTGACTGTTTACGTGAACTCAGAAAAGATACGGGTATTCACTACGAAAACCGCGCTAAAGGTACTTTGCAGCTATTCCGTAAAGAAGCACAAATGGAAGCGGTTCAACGCGACATTAGCGTGCTTGAAGAATGCGGCGTAAGCTACGAGTTATTAAATGGCAACGAGCTTGGTCGTGTAGAACCAGCTTTAGCAAATGCACAAGATAAACTCGTGGGTGGTTTACACTTACCAAATGATGAAACAGGCGACTGCTATTTATTTACCAATGCTTTAGCTCAAATTGCTAAAGAGCTAGGCGTTAACTTCCAGTTTAACCAGAACGTAGAAAAATTGATTGTTGAAGGCGATCAAATTAAGGGCGTTCAGGTCAATGGTAAGGTCTTAACCGCAGATCGTTATGTTTTAGCGTTTGGTAGCTATTCACGTGATTTCCTGAAACCACTTGATCTACAGTTACCTGTATATCCTGTGAAAGGTTATTCGTTGACGATTCCAATTGTTGACCCTGCTTTTGCCCCGCAATCTACAGTGCTTGATGAAACCTACAAAATCGCGATTACTCGTTTTGACCAACGTATTCGCGTAGGCGGTATGGCAGAGCTAAGCGGTTTCAATTTAGGTCTGAACGAAGACCGCCGTGCAACTTTGCAAATGGTCACTCAGGACTTGTTCCCAGGCGGTGATATGGCACAGGCATCTTTCTGGACGGGTCTACGTCCAATGACACCAGACAGCACTCCAATTATTGGTGCGACTCGCTTTAAAAATCTGTTCTTGAATACAGGTCACGGTACTTTAGGTTGGACCATGGCATGTGGTTCAGGAAAATTAATCAGTGACATCGTATTGAATCATAAGACTGAAATCAGTACAGATGGTCTTTCAATTCAGCGTTATTCACACGCGCATGCTGCATAACGGACGTTAGGAAAGTAATCATGCCTCGTCCTATTACCGCAGTGATCCACCATCAAGCTTTACAAAATAACTTGGTGGTGGTGCGCAAGGCTATGCCAAACAGTAAGGTTTTTGCCGTTGTAAAAGCCAATGCTTATGGACACGGAATTGAACGTGTCTATGAGGCATTTAAAGCAGCAGATGGCTTTGCCTTACTTGATCTTGATGAAGCAAAACGAATTCGTGCTCTAGGTTGGACAGGTCCAATTTTATTGCTCGAAGGAGTTTTCTCTCCTCAAGATTTATTTGATTGTGTGCAGTATCAGCTTAGTTTCACCGTTCATAGTGAAGCGCAAATCGAGTGGGTAGAAAAGCATCCTTATCCGGCTCAATTTGATGTTTTCTTGAAAATGAACAGTGGTATGAACCGTCTTGGTTTTAAACCACAGCATTATGTGCAGGCTTGGGAACGTTTAAATAACTTGGCAAATGTGTCCAAGATTACGCACATGACGCATTTTTCAGATGCAGATGGCGATCGTTTCGGTCAGCAAGGTATTGATTATCAAATTACTGCCTTTGAAGAAATTGTAAAAGATTTACCGGGTGAAAGATCGGTAAGCAATAGTGCAGCAATTTTGCGTTATCAAGACCAGCTCAAATCAGATTATGCCCGCAGTGGCATCATGCTCTATGGCAGCTCGCCAGATTACCCAACGCATAGTATTGCAGATTGGGGCTTGCAGCCGACCATGAGCTTACGCAGTGAAATTATTTCCGTTCAGCATTTAGAGCCGAATGAAAGCGTAGGTTATGGCTCAAACTTTGTCACAGAGCAACCCATGACGATTGGGATTGTGGCTTGCGGCTATGCCGATGGTTATCAACGTATTTCACCAACAGGTACGCCAGTTTTAGTGGACTCTGTCCGCACTCGTACAATTGGTCGCATCAGCATGGATATGTTGGCAGTCGATTTAACAGGTATTGAAAGTGCCAAAGTCGGCAGTGAAGTCGTGCTTTGGGGCCAATCAAGTACAGGCGTCGTTTTACCTATTGATGATGTCGCAGTTTCATCCGGTACGGTGGGCTATGAACTGATGTGTGCTGTCACCGCCCGTGTTCAATTTATTAATCAGGTATAAGGAAATCCGAATGTCTAATTCAGATATACAAAAGATTAACACTAACGAAGTCATGAGCGCCGTGACTGTTTTTAACAAAGTGGTTTATTTGTCAGGTCAGGTACCTAAAAATACCGAGCAAGACGTGGCAGGCCAAACTCGTGAAATTCTTGCAACGATTGATGAACTTTTGGCATTAGCCAATACCGACAAAACTCGCTTGCTCTCTGCACAGCTCTATTTAAAAAATCTTTCTGACTTTTCAACCGTAAATGCAATTTGGGTTGATTGGTTAAAAGGGTGTGTTGCGCCATCGCGTGCCACAATTCAGGCCGATTTGGTCAATCCAAATTGGTTAATTGAAATTGCCGTGACGGCAGCACAAAAGTAATTCGTTTTTACTCCAAAAATGATGATGTATCTAACAGAAGGAAGATAGATACGGTTTATCCAGTCATTTTTTGGTGAACAGATTCAGTGACCTATGGCATACGGTTCGATTTTCGCCATAGGTTGCTGATCTTAACAAAGGAATTCAAAAAGGAATTTTAATATGACAACGGCTCGTCATTCAGATACGGAAAACTCTCCTGATCATCTGCAACGAAAACTGTCTAACCGTCATTTACAACTGATTGCTATTGGCGGTGCAATTGGAACTGGCCTATTTATGGGTTCAGGTAAAACCATCTCCCTCGCAGGCCCTTCAATTCTCTTTATTTATATGATTATTGGAGGCATGTTCTTTTTCTTAATGCGTGCAATGGGTGAGTTACTCCTTGCAAATCTGCATTACAAATCTTTTGTTGATATGGCTCATGACCTGATTGGTCCTTGGGCCGGTTACTATTTGGGCTGGACCTATTGGTTAGGTTGGGTGCTGGTGGGTATTGCGGACCTTTCAGCGGTCATTAACTATTTGAGTTTCTGGTTGCCCGATGGTGCAAGTTTTTCCCCAATACAGCAGGCCATGATTAGTGCAGGTTGTGTGTTATTTGTGATGGGGCTTAACCTCCTAACAGTACGACTATTTGGTGAAATTGAATTCTGGTTTGCACTTATTAAGATTCTGGCAATTATTGGCCTGATCGGAGTAGGCGGCTACATGATTTTCAGCCATTTCCAAGCTCCACAAGGTGCTGTTGCAAGCATTAGTAATGTTTGGGCGCACGGTGGTTTATTCCCGAAAGGCACGGAAGGCTTTTTGGCAGGATTCCAGATTGCTGTATTTGCTTTTGTCGGGGTAGAACTGGTAGGTACAACTGCTGCTGAAACCAAAGACCCAGAAAAGAACCTACCGAAAGCAATTAATGCGATTCCGGTACGTATTATTCTGTTCTATGTGTTGGCGCTATTTATTGTGATGTCAGTAACCCCGTGGGATCACATTCGTGCAGATAAAAGCCCGTTTGTTGAGTTATTCTTAAATGCGGGTATTCCGGTTTCTGCCATCATCATGAACTTGGTGGTGCTGTCTTCAGTGATGTCATCAATGAACAGCGGTGTGTTTTCAACCAGTCGTATGTTGTTTGGTTTATCGAAAGATGGTCAGGCACCGGGTGCATTTGGTCGTTTATCAAAACGCGCAGTTCCTTCAAATGGTTTAATTTTCTCTTGTACTTTTATTATGGGCGGAGCAGTACTTCAGTACTTTGTTCCAAACACGATGGAGGCATTTACGTTGGCAAGTTCACTTTGTGTGATTCTATTCATTAGTGTTTGGAGTCTCATTATGGTGTGCTATTTACGCTATCGTAAATTACGTCCTGAATTACATGAAAAATCGACATTTAAAATGCCGGGTGGCATTTTGATGAGTTATGTTGTTTTGGCATTTATGCTTTTTACTTTAGTCATCTTGGCATTAGAGCCAGATACTTTGAAAGCTTTATATGTCAGTCCGGTATGGTTAGTTATTTTAGGTGTTACCTATCATGTGTTGTATAAACCACGCATGAAAAAGCTAGGACGTGAACTCGTTAACGATCATTAAGTTTTATTAAAAAGCCAATCAATCATGATTGGCTTTTTTTATTTTCATCAGTTTTTTTATCGGAATAATATTGTTTATTTTTGAATCAATAGCACAGTTTTGAGGGGGGGAGTAAAGCGACATCTAGCATTATCACATGCTAAACTCCGGCTAATCTGGTGAATCGAGATTGGATAATTAAAATTGCCGTGAAGGCAGTACATAAATAATGCAACTTAAAAAATAGGGACAAAAGATAGATCAATTAAGGAAAAAATATACTTGAACATCTTGTCCTGAGGTATAGACTCAGCAACCCACGATATACGGTTCGTTTTCTCCCTATAGGTTGCTGATTTAAATTAAGCAAAATATAAAAAGGACTTCTAATATGACAATGGTTCATCATTCAGATGAGGCAGGCTCCCCTGATCATTTACAACGGAAATTAAGTAATCGCCACTTACAGCTCATTGCAATTGGCGGCGCAATTGGTACCGGTCTATTTATGGGCTCGGGCAAAACCATCTCTCTCGCAGGTCCTTCAATTCTTGTAATCTACATGTTAATTGGTGGAATGTTCTTCTTCCTTATGCGCGCATTGGGTGAATTACTACTTGCTAATTTACATTACAAGTCATTTGTCGACATGGCGTATGACCTAATTGGTCCGTGGGCTGGCTACTATATAGGTTGGACCTATTGGTTAGGCTGGGTACTGGTCGGTATTGCCGATCTTTCTGCGGTTATTAACTATTTAAGTTTCTGGTTACCCGAAGGCGCCAGTTTTTCACCCATGCAACAAGCGATGATTAGTGCGGGCTGTGTACTATTCGTCTTAAGCCTTAACCTTCTTACAGTAAAGTTGTTTGGTGAGGTTGAGTTCTGGTTTGCGCTTATTAAGATTTTAGCCATTATCGGTTTGATTGGTGTGGGCGGCTACATGATTTTAACCCACTTCCAAGCTCCTCATGGTGACGTGGTAAGCATCAGTAACGTCTGGTCACATGGTGGTATATTTCCAAAAGGTGTAAGCGGGTTTTTGGCAGGTTTCCAGATCGCCGTATTTGCCTTTATTGGTGTTGAGCTGATTGGTACAACTGCTGCTGAAACGAAAGATCCAGAAAAGAACCTACCAAAAGCAATTAACGCGATTCCGGTACGTATTATCCTGTTTTATGTGTTAGCACTTTTTGTGGTGATGTCTGTAACACCTTGGGATCATATTCGTGCCGATAAAAGCCCGTTTGTTGAGTTGTTCTTAAATGCAGGTATTCCTATTTCTGCAATTATTATGAACTTGGTTGTTCTGTCGTCGGTCATGTCTTCAATGAACAGTGGCGTGTTTTCAACAAGCCGTATGTTGTTCGGCTTATCAAAAGATGGTCAAGCGCCGGGTATATTAGGACGTTTATCAAAACGTGCTGTGCCTTCAAATGGTTTAATCTTCTCATGTATTTTCATTATGGGTGGGGCAGTGCTTCAGTACTTTGTTCCAAACACAATGGAAGCATTTACTCTGGCAAGTTCACTCTGTGTAATCTTGTTCATTAGCGTGTGGATTTTGATCATGGCGTGCTATTTACGTTATCGTAAAACTCGTCCTGAACTTCATGCTGCATCAACCTTTAAAATGCCGGGCGGCGTGTTAATGGCGTATGCGGTTATAGCCTTTTTCTTGTTTACTTTAGTGATTTTGGCGTTAGAGCCAGATACATTAAAAGCGCTCTACGTCAGTCCAGTATGGGTGGTGGTTTTAGGTGTGACTTACTATGCATTCTATAAGCCGCGCATGAAAAAATTAGGCCGAGAAATCTTTTAATTATCCTTTCTCGATTTACCAAAAAGCCAATCATCATTGATTGGCTTTTTTATTAAAAGATTAATCGACCAGCAAATGTTGATATTTATCAGCTTGTTTACGCAAGTAATCCCAGACCAGTTTAATGCGCGGCTCATGCTGTAAATCAACGAAGGTCAGCATCCAGAAGGTATGGGTAAAACGAACTTGTTGCTCTAATACCTCTTCGAGCTCAGGTTTGTCATCTGCTAAAAACTTCGGCAAAATTGCAAGCCCTGCACCAGCACTCACTGCAATTTGTTGGGCCAAAATACTGCTACTGCGAAAGTTAGCATTCAGTTTTAAAGGTAAACGTTCTAGACAATACAGCTCCGGGCTATACACCAGATCATCAATATAATTTACAAAGCGATGCTGAGTTAAATCTTCTAAACCACGAATCGGTGGATTTTGTGCTAGATAGCTCTGGCTGCCATAAATTTTTAAGCAGTAGTCTGATAAGCGCGTAATGATATAAGGCCCCGAGGTTGGGCGTTCAATGGATACCACAATATCTGCTTCACGATGCGAAAGCTTAATCATTTTTGGTACGGGTATTAGGTCGATGGTGAGTAGTGGATACTGAATAGAGAACTCAGCCAGTAAGCGGGCTAAAAATGCAGTTCCAAAGCCCTCAGGTGTGCCAATTCGCACACGTCCTTGTAAAGGTTGATGCGGTTTTTCAATTTGTAAGAAAGCTTGTTCCATTTGCTCAACTCGAGGAACAAGTGCCATGCCTTCGAGTGTCAGCTCATAGCCTGTTGCTTCACGTTTAAACAAAGTTGTACCCAAAGCAAGTTCTAGGGCCTGAATCCGTCTAGCTACCGTACTATGTTCAACACCAATAATACGTGCAGCATTGGTTAGAGTTTTAGTGCGTGCTAAAACCAGAAAAAACTGTAGATGATCCCAATCCACTTTCATTTTTGTTATTGTCCCTGTGCATATTTGCACAACAATCGTGCATGAATTTGCGTTGGTGGTCAAAGATTTCTTTGTTAGTCTCAAATAAAACCTGAATAAAGAAAATACGTAGAAAAGTATTTTCTAATAACTGAACACAATAAAAATATGACCTACGGAGAGGTTATGAACACAATCCAGAAAATCGAATTGGACACCGCTAAATTACTTATTAACGGACAGTTTATCGAATCTAAAACTCAAGAATGGCAAGACATTATTAACCCTGCAACTCAGGAAGTGATTGGCCGCGTGCCTTTTGCAACGGTTGAAGAAGTCGACGCTGCTATTCAAGCTGCACAAGATGCTTTTACTTCTTGGCGCCAAACCCCAATTCAGGCACGTATGCGCATCATGCTTAAGCTACAAGACTTGATTCGTGCCAACATGAAAGAAATAGCACAAGTATTGACGGCTGAACAAGGTAAAACCTTGGCAGATGCCGAAGGCGATATTCAACGTGGTCTAGAGGTGGTTGAACATGCCTGTTCAGTTGGTACTTTGCAAATGGGTGAATATGTTGAAGGTGTAGCACGTGGTGTAGATACGTATACCTTGCAACAACCTTTGGGTGTTTGTGCGGGTATTACGCCGTTTAATTTCCCTGCCATGATTCCACTTTGGATGTTCCCAATGGCAATCGTGTGCGGCAATACCTTCGTTTTAAAACCATCAGAACAAGATCCATTATCGACCATGATGTTGGTTGAGCTTGCAATTCAAGCAGGTATTCCAGCAGGTGTCTTAAACGTTGTGCATGGCGGCAAAGAAGTGGTTGACCGTTTGTGTACCCATAAAGACATTAAAGCGATTTCATTTGTAGGTTCAACTGCGGTTGGAACACATGTTTATAACCTTGCAGGTCAACATGGTAAACGTGTGCAAGCCATGATGGGCGCAAAAAACCATGTGGTTGTGATGCCAGATGCCAATAAAGAACAAACCCTAAATGCCTTGGTGGGCGCAGCGTTTGGTGCTGCTGGGCAACGTTGTATGGCATTGTCGGTTGCAGTGATGGTTGGCGACAGTAAACAGTGGATTCAAGAGTTAGTTGAAAAAGCGAAAACTCTAAAAGTAAATGCAGGTCATGAACCAAATACTGACATTGGCCCAGTCATTTCAAAACGTGCCAAAGCGCGTGTAATTGACTTGATTAATAGCGGTGTTGAGCAAGGGGCAGAACTTCTACTCGATGGTCGCAATGTTCAAGTACAAGGTTATGAGTCAGGTAACTTTGTGGGTGCTACGATTTTTAGTGGCGTAAATACCGACATGCGTATCTATAAAGAAGAAATCTTTGGGCCGGTACTTTCAATTATTTGTGTCGATACATTCGATGAAGCGATTGCATTGATCAATGCTAATCCATTTGGTAACGGTGTAGGTCTATTTACCCAAAGCGGTGCGATTGCACGTACTTTCCAAAACCTTATTGATATTGGTCAAGTCGGTATCAACATTCCAATTCCTGTACCTGTGCCTTTCTTCAGTTTTACCGGTTCAAGAGGTTCGAAACTCGGCGATTTGGGACCATACGGCAAACAGGCTGTGCAGTTCTATACCCAAACCAAAACCATTACCAGCCGTTGGTTTGAAGATAGCCATGAAGTTGGCGGTGTAAATACAACCATTAGTTTACGTTAAGGGGATCACGGATGAATATCGCCTTTATCGGTCTAGGCAATATGGGCGGCAGAATGGCCCAAAATCTATTAAAAGCCGGACTCAAAGTTTATGGTTACGACCTCAGTGAAGTCGCGATCCAGCACTTCGCCGAGGCAGGTGGCATAGTCTGCGACAGCCCCCAGAATGCAGCTAAACAAGCAGATGTGGTCATTACCATGTTGCCTGCCGCAAAGCATGTTAAAGAGGTTTACTTGGGTGAAAATGGTGTCTTGGAAGTGTTAAAAGCAGGTAGCTTATGCATTGATAGCAGCACCATTGACCCGCAAACCATAAAAGACATTGCTGCTGTTGCACAGAGTAAAAATATTAAAATTTGTGATGCACCCGTTTCCGGCGGGACCATTGGTGCTCAAGCTGGAACTTTAACCTTTATGGTCGGTGCCGATGATCAAACCTTTAACGAAGTAAAACCAGTGCTCAGCCACATGGGCAAAAATATTGTTCATTGTGGTGATGTCGGTGCAGGCCAAATTGCCAAAATTTGCAATAACCTGATTTTAGGCATTTCAATGGCTGCGGTGGCCGAAGGCATGGCACTCGGTGTGAAGCTAGGCATCGACCCACAAGCATTGGCAGGGGTAATTAACACCTCAAGTGGTCGTTGTTGGAGCTCGGATGTATGCAACCCATGGCCGCATATTAATGAAAATGCGCCCGCATCTCGAGGCTATCAAGACGGTTTTGCAACTCAGCTAATGCTAAAAGATTTAGGACTCGCTGTAGAAGCCGCAGGCCAAGTCAAACAGCCTGTTGTATTAGGTGGTATGGTGCAACAGCTTTATCAGCAAATGTGTATGCGTGGTAATGCTCATCTCGATTTTTCGAGCATTATTCAGCAGTACCTGCCACAAGAGGCATAACGGTAAAGCCAAAGGAAGGCTTTAAACCAATAAATCAAACCCTGTCGTGAATAACAACAAATCCGGACTGAGGGAAAAGATATGATGGATTATCAAAATGCTGTACAGGCTTTCGATTTGGAAAGCACTGCTAAACAGATGTTGTCAGGTTCACTCGATGCACTAAACGCATGTTATGAATGCTGTGATAGACATGCAAATGGCGACAAAATCGCACTGTACTGGCAAGGAAAAGACGGACGAAAAGAGCAATATACCTTCCGTGAACTAAAAGAATGGTCGAGTCAGTTTGCTAACTTTTTAAAAGCTCAAGGTGTAAAAGCAGGCGACCGTATTTCAGGCTTATTGCCAAGAACACCTGAACTGATTGTAACCATTTTGGCGGCTTGGCGAATTGGTGCTGTGTACCAGCCTTTATTTACTGCATTTGGCCCAAAAGCGATTGAGCACCGTATTCAACTTGCACAAAGCAAGTTGGTGGTGACCGATATGGGCAACCGTAGCAAGCTCGATGAAATTGAAAAGTGCCCTGCAATTATGACAGTGGCCGATGCACAAGGTACTGCGCTTAAAGCAGGGGATTTTAATTTCTGGAATGAAGTGAAGCAGCAGTCCGATCAATGTGATCTGGTGATGCGTAGCATCCAAGATCCTTTCTTGCTTATGTTTACTTCAGGTACTACAGGACCAGCGAAACCATTGGAAGTGCCACTAAAAGCACTGATTGCTTTTGGTCGATATATGCAAGATGCCATTGGTTTAACCGAAGAGGACTCGTTTTGGAATATTGCCGACCCGGGTTGGGCTTATGGTCTGTACTATGCGATTACTGGGCCGTTATTTTTAGGTCATGCCACTTTGTTTTATGAAGGCGGTTTTAGTACCGATAGCCTATGCCAAATTGTGAAAGATTATAAAGTTAACAACTTGGCAGGTGCACCAACAGCTTACCGCATGATGATGGCAGCAGATCCGGTACAAATGGCGCCGTTAAAAGGTCAGTTCCGTGTGGTGAGCAGTGCAGGCGAGCCGCTTAATCCGGAAGTCATTCGCTGGTTTAAACAAGTCTTAGACGCTCCAATTTATGACCATTACGGACAAACCGAAGTTGGCATGGTGGTGTGTAATCATCATGGATTAAAACATGAAATTCATGCTGGCTCAGCAGGTTTCCCAAGTCCGGGCTATCGTGTTGCGATTGTTAATGAACAAGGTGAAGAACTTCCGCCAGACACACCGGGAATTTTAGCAGTCGACATTAGCCAGTCTCCAATGATGTGGTTTGGTGGCTATAAAGAAAGCCGAAAATCGCCTTTCGTCGGTCATTACTACTTAACGGGTGATACTGCCGAACTTCATGCTGATGGCAGTATGAGTTTTGTCGGCCGTAGCGATGATGTAATCACCACATCAGGCTATCGTATTGGGCCTTTTGATGTAGAAAGCGCACTGCTTGAACATGATGCTGTGATTGAAGCCGCAGTAATAGGCGTGCCTGATCCAGATCGCACTGAAGTCGTTAAGGCTTTTGTAATTTTAGCTGCGGGCGTACAACCTTCAGATGCACTTGCTGAAGAACTCAGCCAGTTTGTGAAAAGACGACTTTCTGCACATGCTTACCCACGATTAGTTGAATTTGTGAGTGAATTACCTAAAACTCCAAGTGGCAAAATTCAGCGCTTTTTATTGCGTAATCAAGAAATTGCTAAACAACAAGCTAAAGCAGGGTAAAGGAAATAATAATGCAATTTACCGAAGAACAATTACTCATTCGTGATATGGCGAAAAGTTTCGCCCAAGAACAAATCAAGCCTAATGCCAGTGATTGGGATCGAGACGGGACTTTCCCAAAAGACACTCTGACTCAAATGGGACAACTCGGTTTTATGGGAATGCTTGTTTCAGAGGAATGGGGTGGTTCAGATACGGGTAACTTAGCCTATGTACTGGCACTCGAGGAAGTTGCGGCAGCAGATGGGGCAACCTCGACCATCATGAGTGTACATAACTCGGTTGGTTGTGTGCCTATTTTAAAATTTGGGACCGACGAGCAAAAAGAGCGCTTTTTAAAGCCTTTGGCTCAAGGTGAAATGATCGGTGCTTTTGCCCTAACTGAGCCGCATACAGGATCGGATGCGGGAGCCATCAAAACCCGTGCAGTGAAAGATGGTGACGATTACATTTTAAATGGTGCCAAGCAATTTATTACCTCGGGTAATAATGCCGGCGTCATTATCGTGTTTGCCGTGACCGATCCGAGCGCAGGCAAAAAGGGCATTAGTGCCTTTTTAGTTCCACGCGAAACACCGGGTTATGAAGTGATTCGTGTAGAAGAAAAACTCGGTCTGCATGCTTCAGATACCTGCCAAATTGCGCTGACAGATGTACGCATCCATAAAAGTCTCATGCTAGGTAAAGAAGGCGAAGGTTTAAAAATCGCACTTGCCAATTTAGAAGGTGGGCGTATTGGTATTGCTGCACAAGCAGTCGGTCTAGCACGTGCGGCACTCGAAGAAGCAACTCGTTATGCCAAAGAGCGTATTACTTTTGGAAAACCAATTTTTGAGCATCAAACTATCGCGTTTCGCCTTGCCAGCATGGCAACTGAAATTGAAGCAGCGAGACAACTGGTTCACTACGCTGCGCGTCTCAAAGAAGCAGGCCAACCGTGTCTCAACGAAGCTTCAATGGCCAAGTTATTTGCTTCAGAAATGACTGAGCGTGTGTGCTCAAGTGCCCTACAAGTGTTTGGCGGCTATGGTTATCTCAGAGACTTCCCAATTGAGCGTATTTATCGTGATGCGCGTATTTGTCAAATTTACGAAGGCACAAGTGATATCCAACGTTTAGTCATCGCACGTAGTCTATAAAACCAGAATAAGGAATAAATAATGCAGTGGCAAAGTATTTTATTAGAAAAGCGTAATGGGGTTGGACTGATTACATTAAATCGCCCTCAAGCGCTGAATGCCTTAAATAGCGAATTAATTAGTGAAATTAATCAGGCATTAGATCAACTCGAAAAAGACCGCGAAATTGGCTGCATCGTATTAGCTGGCTCTGAAAAAGCTTTTGCCGCAGGGGCCGACATTAAAGAAATGGCTGATTTGGCATTTCCTGATATTTATTTAGATGATTTTTTTCATCTTGCAGACCGGATTGCACAGCGCCGTAAACCTTTAATTGCTGCGGTGAGTGGCTATGCATTGGGTGGTGGCTGTGAGCTGGCGCTTATGTGTGACTTTATTTATTGTGCTGACAACGCCAAGTTTGGTTTACCCGAAGTCACTTTAGGGGTAATTCCGGGCATTGGGGGGACACAGCGTTTAACCCATGCCATTGGTAAAGCTAAAGCAATGGAAATGTGCCTTACCGCTCGTCAAATGAGCGCAGTAGAGGCAGAACAAAGTGGTTTGGTTGCACGTGTGTTTGCTAAAGAAGAATTACTTGAACAAACCTTGCAAGCCGCTGAAAAAATCGCAGCACGGTCTTTAACTGCAAACATGATGCTCAAAGAAACCATTAACCGAGCTTTTGAAGTGAATCTTACCGAAGGTTTACGTTTTGAACGCCGCATGTTCCACTCCATTTTTGCAACTGCGGACCAAAAAGAAGGCATGCAGGCCTTTGTTGAAAAACGGCAGGCAAATTTTAAAAATCAGTAAGAGATCAATAAAATGAATACAGAAAATCACTTAATGATTGAGCGACAAGGTAAACTCGGCGTGATTACCTTAGACCGTGTGACTCATCTTAATGCATTGTCACTAGATATGATTGAAGGGATTGGTGCCCAATTGGAACTGTGGCGAAATGATGCTGCTGTTCAGGCGATCTTGATCAAATCAAATAGCCCAAAAGCCTTCTGTGCAGGGGGCGATATTCGCTATCTCTACGACAGTTATAAAAATGGCACAGCCGATTACAAAGGCTACTTTAGTGCCGAATATAAAATGCTCAATACACTGCGCGAATATGAAAAGCCAATCATCGTTGTGCTTGATGGCTATGTATTAGGCGGTGGTTTTGGCTTGGCTCAGGCGTGTCACATTGTGGTAAGCAGTGAAAAGTCCAGATTTGCTATGCCTGAAACAGCGATTGGTTTTTTCCCGGACGTTGGCGCAACTCATTTCCTGTCTCGCCTTGATGATATTGGCGTTTATATGGCAATTACGGGTGAGCAGATTAGTAGTAGCGATGCGCTCTATCTCGACTTAATTGACTACCATGTACCAAGCGATCAGTTACAAGCTTTACAAGAAGCTCTCGTTGAAGCGCCAAGTTTAAGCAAAGAGGGAATTGAACGCATCACTACCCGATTTATTACTCGGCCTGTCGAAAGTGAGCTTAAACAACTTGCCGAAGGCATCCGTAAACACTTCGGATATCAGCATTTAGATGAGATTGAGCAAAGCCTTGAAAATGAACAGGATGAAAGCTTAAAGGCTTGGGCGAGTAAGATGCTTAGTATTTTGCAGCAGCGTTCATTTATTGCCAAACAAACCAGCTTGAAACTGCAATATTTAGGGCGCGGCCTTTCACTACAGCAGTGTATGCAGCTTGAGCGTGATTTACAGGATATCTGGTTTGAGCATGGTGACTTTATTGAGGGCGTTCGTGCGCTCATTGTCGATAAAGATAAACAACCACGTTGGCAAGAACGTAATCCGGAGTTAGAGCAAATTTTAGAAAAACTAAGCTAACCCATTTTAAAAACACACAAAAAGCTTAAGGAGATCAAGCGAGACCTGAACATGCTTATGGTCAGGACAGATCATAAGCATAAAAAGACAAAACAAGAAAATCTAAAAAGGATATTACGATGCAAACAATACATGGAAACGGTTCACATCCTAAAAAGTCGTCACATCGATTAGCAGGCATCTCTAGCATGGTTGGCACCACGATTGAGTGGTATGACTTTTTTGTTTATGGTGCAGCAGCAGCACTCATTTTTAACAAGTTATTTTTCCCTAATCTGGACCCACTTACAGGTGTGCTTGCAGCATTTGCAACCTATGCCGTTGGGTTTATTGGGCGGCCTTTAGGCGGCTTGGTCTTTGGTCATTTCGGTGACAAGATTGGTCGTAAGTCAATGTTGTTGCTAACGCTGATGCTCATGGGAATTCCAACCGTACTGATTGGCCTCTTACCAACTTATGAATCAATTGGATATTGGGCCGCAATTGGTTTGGTGATCTTGCGATTTATTCAAGGTATGGCCATGGGGGGTGAATGGGGCGGTGCCGTGCTTATGGCCGTTGAACATGCACCCGAAGGTGGTAAAGGGTTTTGGGGAAGTTTGCCACAGGCGAGTACAGGTGGTGGCTTAATGCTCGCCTCAATCGCGCTAGGACTGGTGTCGTTATTACCTGAGCAAGCACTGTTTAGCTGGGGCTGGCGTTTACCATTTCTTGCCAGCATTATTTTACTGGCAGTGGGCTGGTATATTCGTGTAAAAGTGCCTGAGTCACCAGATTTTGAAAAAGTAAAACAGCAGTCTGAAGAAGTCAAAGTTCCTGCCTTTCAGGTTTTTAAAAATCATCCAAAACAACTTATCACCATTATTCTGGCGCGTGCTGCTGAAAATGCATGGTTTTATATTGCGTCAACATTTACGCTAGCTTATACCACTGCACAACTTGGTATTCCCCGCCAAGATATTTTATTTGCCACCATTTGTGGTGCAGCCGTGATTTTATTTATGACGCCGTTATGCGGACATTTGTCCGACAAAGTCGGTCAACGCAATATGTTTATGTTTGGCTTATGCGTATTAGCACTTTACTGCTATCCATTTTTTAGCATGCTCAATACCAAAGATCCGGTACTGGTCTGGACAGCAATTGTGCTGGCGATTGGTGTGGTGTTTCCAATTATGTATGCGCCACAAGCTCAGCTTTTTGCGCGTCAATTTCCTGCGGAAATTCGCTACAGCGGTATCTCGATTTCAGTACAGTTGGCAGGTGTTTTGGGTGGTGGTTTAGCCCCTATGATTGCCACCAAGCTGCTCAGTATTGGGCAAGGTAACCCATATTTAATTATGCTTTATATTGGCAGTATGGCTGTCGTTGCAATTATATCGACATCATTTATGCCGCGTGATGGAAACTCTAAAACGGATGAGACTTATTATAAAAAAGCAAACTTAAATTTAAAAACCAAGATTGATTGATACGCGTTATTTATTCTTCGCAATAAGCGTATTTCTTGATTATAAAAAAACTAGGTTAACTCATGTCCGAGAGACAAGAGTTAACCTTTAAACCATTACACATCAATTAAACAGGCAAACATAGAATAGCCATCAATCGTCATTGGTGGGCCTGTACGATGGGCGCGAAAACCAGCAGCACGTAATAAACGCTCTACACCTAGAGGAGAGGTCGTAATAAGTTGTTTGGCCCCTTGTTCTCTTGCAAAGTTAATCGCTTCTTGCAAAATTGCAATAGAAACTGGCGATGACACTGCTTGACTTGCTGTTGTAGGCGGATTTGAAAAATCTACGGCTGAAAATCTTGATAATTCCCAAATTTCTGGGGAACACGGGAGAGGTATTCCATTAAGTAATTGAGGAAATATTTCACCAAGTAAATACGGTTGAGTCGTAGGTAGTAATCTGGCACAGCCAATAATATTAGAGTCTCTATCTTGAGCGACCACATAAGCTGTATCGACTTTATCAAATTGATCGAGTTCTTCATTATGTGGGCAGTTTAACTCCCATCCTAAATGCTCAACAAATACCTTATAACGGTAACTTTTAAATTTGCTATATAAGCCTTCTGAAAAATTGTTTTGAAATCCAGCAATAATATTCACTACAAGTGCTTCCACTTATTTTTGATGTGACTTTACTGAACAGCTGGAAAGGCGGTAACTGTAAAAATTTACAGGTTTCTAAGAGAAATTCAGACTTACTTTAGACTTGATTAAGCTTGTATTGATTTGAGCATAAATGAATTGTTCCCAGAACAAAGTATCTATCTTCCTTTTGATTAATGTTTCAGTGCTATCAAATCCAATATCTGTACCAGATATATCAACAATCATAATATTGCTTCTAGGCAGACCAGTTCGTTTTAAAGTAACAAAACCGTTTTGTTCAACGAATTCCCAGTCCCATCCTGTACTTAAAGCAGGCGTTTTTAATGTCGCCCATTCAGTAAAACCATAATAAACAATTTGAGATTTTTCAATTTGGGTTGATTCAACGATAGATACAACGTGTTGAAAAGGGTAATTCATGAGTTGGTTCTCATTCATACGAATAAAACCATCTGTCGAAATTGAAAAATGAGGGGTAATGTTGGCCATGCTACCTGTTCAAGTACCCTGAAATAGAAATCTTTTGATAAATACCATAAATTATTGCCAATTAAATACTGTTATGTTTAACAGGTTAAATATAATTTGATGCCCTATATCGTTAAGCTATTCTTATTGGAAGATTATTCAAGTATTAAGGTTGGCTAAAGTAAAAAATGATTATCTTGTAGTTATAATATAAAAAATGCTTTTGACAATGCTCAATTGACTTACTTTTTTTAGCTTTTTTAGGTGGCTTTTATACTTGTTATTAAAACAATAGTTTTAACTAAAATAAGCCACCATGTAATTATTTGATTTGCTAAATAATTATTTATTTTTTTAGTTTGAATATATAATGATTGGTAAAATTATATTTCTTGGATCATTGTTGAAATGTATTATTTAATTAAATTAATAAAATATAATTTCAAGATTAAATAATGAGCATTGTTTTTTTATTTTAAAAACTATGTTTTTTGGAATAAAATGCATCCTGTAAAATTTAATTTTTTCAAGCATAATCTGTATATTGAATATAACAACCTTAAAGGCTTTCAGAAATTTAGTTTATCTGAATAATTTACAACCATTTGGGCTTAAAAGTGTTGTTAATTGGATGATGAGTTCAAAATCTGCAATTGAGAAAGTAATAAAAGAAGATGAAGTAATGGAAATATTTTAACAGCCTCGTAATCTTTTAGATTTTTGTAGAGTTCTATTGAAATAAAGGTAAAAAAATAGCCCTACGCTTCAATTTAATTATTTGGATTCACAAGAGATAACTGAACAAAAAATAATTTCTGAATGGAGCCTAATGAGAGCAAATGGAAAGTTGGCAAGAGGATTTATTATCAGCATTTTTGGTCGTAAAAAATGAAGATGAATTGTTTGAAGTAGTCAAATCTACAGCGTCAAAGCTTGGATTTGATTATTGTGCTTATGGTATGCAGTCACCGCTGTCTATTGCTGAACCAAAAACAATTATGTTGAATAATTATCCTCAGGCATGGCAAAAGCGCTATATAGAACAACGTTACGTGAAGGTAGACCCTACTGTGCAGCATTGTATGGTATCACTTCAACCTCTTGTCTGGTCGAGTCAAAATGCAAAAACACAAGAAGAAAAAGATTTCTGGGAAGAGGCGCGTTCTTATGGTTTAAATGTCGGTTGGGCTCAGTCAAGTCGTGATTTTATTGGGACGAGAGGGATGTTAACACTAGCAAGATCCACCGATCAATTATCAGAAAAAGAGCAAAAAGCACAATATACAAATATGTATTGGTTGACCCAAACATTGCATTCCAGCATTGCTAAAATTGTCAATGATGTAGAGTTTTCTCAGTTCAACCTTTATTTAACGAACCGAGAAAAAGAAGCTTTACGTTGGACAGCAGAGGGAAAAACCTCAGCAGAGATTGCTCAGATTATTGGGGTTACTGAAAGAACTGTAAATTTTCATCTTTGTAACTCGATGCAAAAATTAAATGTAAATAATAAAATTTCAGCAGCTATTCGAGCAGTAATGCTGGGACTTTTGTAAAAAGATATATAAAGAATATAGAGTATTATAAAATAAATAATTATATGATATTTATTTAAATATTTTATAATATGTATTTTAAGTTTTTATTTTAAAAATTTAATCTATGAATTTAAAATAATGAGTAACTTTATTATTTTTAAATAAAATTATTTATAGTTTATTATAATAATGTATAAATTAAATTTTAATTATCTGAAATAAAATTAAATAGGCGGTATTAATAATTTAATCTTAAAAGTAAAATTATACGAGAGTTGATATTATTTGATAATTTATCTTTAAAAGAACTATAAATTATATCTCATATAGAAACTAAAAAAATTAAAACAAACGCAGCAGAAGAAAAACTGAGTAATGATCTGAAGATTAAAAAATTTTACTTAAGAGTATCTAAAAGTAGATCAAAGAATGGTCGCTTTTTTAATTATTTAAAAGTTCTTAAACTATATAACTGAATAAAAAATAATTTTTAAAAATATTTTAGCTTCTTATTTTTCAATAAGTAACATCTAACCTGTAAACCCTTACAGGTGTAATAAAGGACACTTGTGCATAAAATATAATGTGAATTTATATTTTAAAGAAAAAGTATATTCATTTTTATTAAAACCTCCAACTAGAAATTAATTTCTGAATCAGCAGGTTTTAAGGGTTAATTATAATTAATCGGAGTAAGTTATGGCTGTAATGTGTACGGATAATATCATTGCAACTTTGGAATCCCACGCGAACCTAAATGGGGGTAAGACTGCTTTTGAGTATTTGGGACGCCAATCTGGTGGGATTCAATCTCTAACGTATGCAGATCTGAATAAGCGAGTTCAACACCAAGCTCAGATATTAATGAACCTTGTAGACAGTGGTGATCGTGCAGTCTTGCTGTTCGAACCGGGGCTAGACTTTATCGTATCGTTCTTTGCTTGTCTGAAAGCTAAAATTATCGCAGTACCAGTTAGCTTGCCGTTTAATCGTAATGGTTTTTCTAATATTTTGAATATTATGAATGACTGTGAGCCAAAAATCGTGCTCACAACAAAAAAGATTCTTGAGTTATCGGGCCTAATTACATTAAAAGCTCAAAATGAAAGTTTAATACTACATGCTGTTGATACGGAATTTCAGCGTGACTTGGCGGAAAAGGATTTTCCTTATATTGATGCAGATGATGTTTGTTTCCTTCAATACACTTCAGGATCGACCGGTTGGCCTAAAGGTGTAATTGTCACCCACAAAAATATTATGGCAAATGAAGCCATGATTACGGAAGCTTTTTGTACACAACCTGATGATATCGGCCTTACATGGTTGCCTGTTTATCATGATATGGGATTGATCGGCTCGGTTTTGCAGAGCGTGTATGTGGGGATAACTTGTTATGTAATGTCGCCTCTGGACTTCATACGTAAACCGCTTAAATGGCTACAATTTATTAGTGAAAAAGGCGTCACGATCAGTGGTGGTCCAAACTTTGCGTATGAGTTGTGCTTGCATCGTATTTCAGATGAAGACGCAGCAACGCTTGATCTGAGCCGCGTACGTGTACTATTTAACGGTGCAGAACCAATCAAAGCGCATGTCATGCAGCGTTTCATGGAGAAGTTCAATACTCAGTCCAAACTGAAACTAGATACTTTCTTGCCATGCTATGGCTTGGCGGAAGTGACGCTCTTAGTCAGTGGTGTGACTGGCCCTCTCAATGCAATTTCTCTTGATCGTGATAAGTTGAATGCTCACTTGGTACAAACCAGTCAGGATCAGACCGCGGTGCAAGTGGTGAGCTGTGGCAAGATCTCGGCGCACATTGATTGCCGCATAGTTAATCCGCATACCCATAAAGAAGTAGCAGCTCATGAAGTTGGTGAAATCTGGCTAGCAGGAGAGAGTGTCACTGCAGGCTACTGGCAGAAGCCTGAGATCAATCAGGAAACCTTTGAAGCAACGATCCTTGATGAAGCAGGTCAGCCAAGTAAAGAATATTACTTAAGAACGGGTGATATGGGCTTTATCAAAGATGGAGACCTGTATGTAACTGGCCGTCTTAAGGATGTAATTATTATCCGTGGCAAAAACTATTACCCACAAGATATCGAATGCTCTGTTGAAATGGCACATCCTGCTGTTCGTAAAGGCTGTGTTGCAGCAGTGAACTTTGCTGATTCTGAGGGTGTTACGGTTGTACTTGAGATCAAGAAGAAGTCATTAAACAAGACTCTTAATTTTGAAAACATCAGGACTCAGGTTAAAGAACAAGTGGCAGCTGATATTGGCTTGCCTGTAGAAGGGGTCTATTTATTGCATCAAGGCCGAATAAATAAAACGACTAGCGGCAAAATTAGAAGAAGAAAAATTAAAGAACAGATCGAGCGAGGTCAGCTGGTCTGTTTGACCCATCCAAACCGTAGAACGGTGATTGCTCGAAATTATATCAAGAACGGCTTAGACGTCATCCGTGATCGTGAGCAGCGGGGGCAGTTGATTCGTTATAGCTCCAATCTACTCAACTCAATGATCAAGGAACGTGAAGTGCGCACGCTGATTTTTAATCGTCTGAAAAGTGCTTTGTTTTAACCCTTACCCTTTAATCATTTGAGTGAAAATTCATGTCACTTACTTCCAATTTGCGGCAGTTTCAATCTGCTGCTCGTCTGGAGCAAATTTTAGGCTCCGTACATGATACCAACAATGATTTTTCTTGGTCCGCTGCCATCGAGCGTGATGAAAAGGAACAGTATCCTCAGCGTGCTGTTGATTTTCTGAATGCGGTGGGCATGAACCGTTTCTATGTACCTTCAGAACTTGGGGGGCGCATGGAAATTGGTGAAGAGTTGTTATATCTGCATCGTGTGTTAGCACGACGTGATCTAACCATCAATTCGACCTATAGCACGAATGCTTGGTCTGTGATCGTATGGATCGGTGGTAATGCGAATCAATGTCAAAACATCGCTAACCGAATTTTAAGTGGTGCTGCGCCAGCACTAGCTTATAGTGAAAAAGCACATGGTGCAGATCTGTTATCTAGTGAAGTGACTGCACAATCTGGTGAAAGCAAGTATGTCTTAAATGGCGAAAAATGGTCGATCAATCGCGCCACTTTAGGTGACTCTTTAAGTCTGATTGCTAAAACATCGAATGATCGTGGACCGCGTAGTTTGAGTGCATTTTGGCTCGATAAGCGTCAAATGGCTTCGAAAGGAACGTATAGTTTGAACCGTCTGCCAACGGTGGGTATGCGTGGTCTAGATATTAGCGGTATTGGTTTCAATGATGCTGAAATTCACAAAGACGCTCTAATCGGTGAAGAAGGTCAGGGCTTGGAGCTTGGTCTCAAGACACTACAGGTAACACGCGCATATTGCAGTAGTTTCTCGCTCGGAGCGGGTGACACGATGCTACGTATCGCGACCGAATTTGCTATTGAGCGCGAGTTATATAACAAAAAAGTGATAAACATTCCGCTAGTGCGTGAGCAACTCGCCACCGCCTATGCTTATCTTTTAGCGGTTGAGGTGTTATCACTCGTTGGTGCGCGTGGATTACATGTTTGTATCAATCAATTCAGTACATGGTCACCAATCGTCAAGGTCGTAGTACCTGAGTATGTAGAGTCGCTTGCCAAGATCACTTCTTCAGTGCTTGGCTCACGTTTTTTCTTAAGAAATGCATATGCTGATGGAATGTACCAAAAAGCATTCAGAGACCATCTGATTGTTAGTGTATTTGATGGTAGCAGTACCGTCTGTCTAGACAGCCTGAGTTTTCAGCTCAAGTCTGCCAATAAAGGTCGCAGTAAAAAAGCCGACCATCTCAATCAAGCCGACGCTAAAGCACGCTATCGCCAGTTGTATGACTTGCAGGTAGAGACAGGTGCTATTGATTTTCGTGAGCTTGAGATTTTTAACCGAGATGGTGACTTGGTAATGGAGTCGCTCGGGACAATCATCGAAATGCTCAACAATACCGATGTCACAGCAGGATTGCCTGCCCAAACGCTTTCTACACTACGTGAGCGAGCAAACCAGTTGCTTGTTGAACAGCGCTCATTGGATCAAAAAATTCAGGATTACTTTTCAAACTCTGAGCAAAGCAACGAATTTGAAACGCTGCGCTTTAGCCTTGCCCGTGGCTACGCCGAGCTGTTTGCCCGCATTGCTGTGCTGGGTTTCTGGGTTTTTAACCGTCATGGTTTAAGGCCTGCTTTGCAGGATGGTGCATGGCTGATCATTTTCTTAAATACCGCCGAAGGAGAGACATCTCCTCCTATGGCATCAGTACGTGAAAGCACATTGGCAGATTTGCTAGACCGAATTTCAACTAACCATATGTTATCTGTTATCGATTTTGCATTGGCACCGCGCGATGCCAAACCAGTTAAAGAGGAGATTACCCCATGAATAAGGATAAAGCTTACTGGAGCGCGATCATTCGTACACTAGTAGCCAAAGAAATGCGTGTAGAGCCTGAGACGATTGATCCAGAGCAAAAATTTACCAGTTATGGTCTTGATTCGATCGTTGCTTTGTCTGTCTCTGGGGATTTAGAAGATCTGACAAAACTGGAACTTGAGCCGACATTACTATGGGATTACCCAACAATTAATACATTGGCCGAATATCTTGTTTCTGAGTTGCAACAGGGAGTTGCTTCATGAATAACATTGCACACCTAGAGCCAAAAATTCTGTCACGTCACGCGATTTCTGCAGAGCAGCTTGGTATTTGGTATATCCAACGTTTTGAGCCAACTTGCAGTGCCTACAATATGGTGGTGGCCTTTGATGTAAAGGTCAATCAACCATTAGGCAACAAACCGATGGAGATTTTGGAAGCGGTGATGGATGATTACCCGCTATTGCGTGTAAGCATGCCTGCCAATGAACAGGGGATTGAGCAACTTATCTGGGATCGCGTGTATCCTAATATTATTTTCACTGATGCTCGACATGTTGAAGCTTCTGATTTGACGCAATTGGTTGAACAAGATACCAAGCAACCATTTGATCTGACTCAACCACCATTGTGGCGTATTCATTGTTATGAACGTGGTCAGAATCATTATGTGGTTGCAGTTGTGATTCATCATGCCTTAATGGATTTCTGGTCAATTGGTCTGTTGCTGCGTGATGTCTGCAAGCGCTTTGGACTAATTACAGAGTCAAATGCAGTAGACGGAATCGAGTTCGCACAGTATGCGGATAAGCAGAAGAACAATGCGACCGACGATGCTGATGAAAGCCTACTTTTCTGGAAAAATGCGTTACAGCACGCACCACATGTGCATAGTATTCCGCTTGATTACCCACGTCCAGCTGTGCAGCAACATAAAGGTAGCTCGGTGATTTTCCGTGTGCCTGAGTCAGTATCATCTGGGCTTGTGAGCTTGGCGAAAGATTATGAGATCACTTTGTTTGGTCTTGTACTATCTGGCTTTTATATCCTACTGAACAAACTATCAAATGAAAATAATCTAGTTATTGCCACAGCAGTAGCAGGTAGACTTGAGCGTTCTTTGCGTAATGCGCTTGGGCAATTTGTCAATACAATAGCTCTTCATGTGGACATTGATGCTGATCAAACCTTACGCCAATTTACGCAACAGGTCCAAGAACAATTAAAACAAAGCCTAAAACATCAAAAAGTTGCCTTTTCTAGAGTAGTTGAGGCTGTCTCACCAAAGCGTGATGGCAGTATTAACCCATTGGCTCAGGTGGGAATGTTCTGGGAACGTCTAGGCGGCATGGATGAGTTTAAGGAACTACTCTTACCAATCCAGAATCCAGCTACATTAGTTGGTCAAGACCTGACTTTAGGAAGCTTTCCGGTTCGCCAGCAAGAAGGTCAATTAGACATTATGCTGGAAATGGGGGGTGAATATCAGGGTGAACTGGTTGGTGTACTGAAATACAATTCCGAAATATTCTCTGCAGAGTCTGCCGAGAATATGGTGCAACTGCTGCAAATCATACTATCGGAGATGGTGACCCATCCTGAGCGTAAGCTCATTGAGTTAGATATTGCTCCTAGTTATGCGAATAACATCCAGCTAGGCTATCTACATGGTCAGGTTACGGACTATTCTAAGCATGATTTATTGGCAATGATTCTGAAGCAGATTGACGAGCGTGGTGACAACTATGCTACGACCTGCAGAGATCATGCTGTCAGCTATCATGAGTTAGGTCAGCATATCGCTGGTATCGCTGAATATTTGCGTGCACACAATATTACCAATGGTGATCGTGTAGGTCTGATGTTAGACCGTACTACGCTATTGCCTGCTGCAATCCTCGGAATTTGGGCGGCAGGAGCAGCATATGTGCCATTAGATCCTAGTTTCCCAAGAGAACGTCTGCATAACATCGTAGAAGACGCTGAACCTAAAGTCATCTTGACTCAAGCTGAGTTAATGGATGCTGTTAATGTTTCTGTGCCTCGTTTAGATATTAATCAAGCTGGTGTTGTACCTCTTGAGCAAGTGCGTGAGACACTTGCCTTTGGTGATACCGCTTATGTGATGTACACCTCAGGTTCGACAGGGAAGCCTAAAGGCGTGCGTATTGGGCATCCTTCAATGGCTAATTTCTTGCTGTCTGTGAATGATAGGCTGCAAGCAACGCCAGATATGCAGTTATTGGCGATTACAACTTATGCCTTTGATATTTCTGTTGTTGAGCTATTGATTCCGTTGATGTACGGCGGTGTGGTACACGTCTGCCCACGTGAGGTATCGCTAGATGGTAACTTGCTGGTGGACTATATGCAGGCGAAGTCGATCAATATTATGCAGGCAACACCAGCCTCTTGGAAAATGCTTTTAGATAGCGAGTGGAGCGGTATTCCAGGTATGACTGCAATTAGTGGCGGCGAGGCACTCGATCCTATACTTGCAGAAAAACTTTTGGGCAAAGTAAGTTGTCTCTGGAATATCTATGGCCCGACCGAAACTACGGTATGGTCGAGTGCAGCCCACATTACCGATGCAAAATTGATTGATTTAGGCCAGCCAATGGCGAACACCCAGCTCTATGTTCTTGATGAACAACAGCGGTTGGTCCCACGCGGTGTTATGGGAGAGCTCTGGATTGGAGGTGATGGTCTAGCAATTGATTACTGGCAACGACCTGATTTGACAGATGCACAATTCAGAACCTTACCATCTCTACCAAATGCTGGTCGACTTTATCGTACTGGAGATAAAGTCTGTTTGCGTATGGATGGGCGTTTGACCCATCACGGACGTCTGGACTTCCAAGTCAAGATCCGTGGATTCCGTATTGAACTGGGTGAAATTGAGAATGTTCTCAAACAGATCGATGGTATTACAGATGCCGTAGTATTGGTTAAGACCACTGCCGACAACGATCAGAAATTAGTAGCTTATGTGACTGGACATGACATTGACATGGCAGGTTTGAAAAAGACCCTGCAACTCCATCTCCCAGCTTATATGGTGCCAAGTACGTTTATCCGATTGGATGAATTTCCAATGACGGGTAGTAACAAAATAGATCGTAAGGCGTTCCCTGAGCCAGTGTTTGAGCAGAGCAATGATTATGTTGCACCACGAGATTCGATCGAAATCGAGCTATGTACTACCTTTGAGCAGATTTTGTCAGTTAAGCGGGTGGGTATATATGATGATTTCTTTGAGTTAGGCGGGCATTCATTACTTGCGGTGAAGCTTGTCAATCATCTCAAGAAGGTATTTGGTACCGAATTATCAGTTGCCTTACTAGCACAGTACTCCACTGTAGAAAGTTTAGGCGAGATCATCCGTGAAAATAAAGAAATCAAACCTTCCATCGTAATCGAATTACGTCGTGGAACCTATGAACAACCGTTGTGGCTGTTCCATCCGATTGGTGGTAGTACTTTCTGTTATATGGAGCTTTCGCGTCATCTCAATCCGAATCGTACTTTACGTGCTATTCAGTCTCCAGGATTGATTGAAGCAGATGCCGCTGAAGTAGCCATTGAAGAAATGGCGACACTCTATATTGCTGAAATGCAAAAGATGCAGCCTCAGGGGCCTTATTTCCTCGGTGGATGGTGCTTTGGTGGTGCGATTGCATACGAGATCAGTCGTCAGTTGCGTCAAATGGGGCAGCAGGTCACAGGGATTGTCATGATCGATACTCGTGCTCCAATTCCAGAAAATGTACCTGAAGATGCCGATGATGCCATGCTCTTGTCTTGGTTTGCTCGTGATTTAGCTGTCCCTTATGGGAAAAAGTTGACGATCCCAGCGCAATACTTGCGCGAATTAAGTTCAGATCACATGTTTGATCATGTGCTTAAAGAAGCTAAAGCTATCAATGTTATACCTTTGGATGCTAATCCATCAGATTTCCGACTTTACTTTGACACTTATTTGGCTAATGGCGTCGCACTCCAGACCTATTTCCCAGAACCTGAAGATTTTCCGATCCTCTTGGTCAAGGCTAAAGATGAGATGGAAGATTTCGGGGAAAGCCTCGGTTGGGATCAACTGATCAAAGATACGCTTACACAAGTGGATCTGCCTGGTGACCATTCATCGATTATGTTCGCTGAGAACGTGGCGGCTGTGGCCCAGACAATTGATCAGATGTATCCAGTTCCTGCATAAAAAATATAAGAAGGTAGAACCACTATGGTGACCATAGAACATGCTTTCCTCATGCCAGGCGATATTGACAAGGTCTTTAAATATCTTGCCAACCCGGGTCATGATGCAAGCTGGCAATTGTCATGTAAGCATTCTGAGCTACTAGATAATACTCCGCGTGTGGGCAGTAGGTATGAAATCGGTTTGACCTTTGCTGGTCGTGAGTTGGCCTTTAAAGGTGAAATTACCCATCTGGTACCCAACGAATTATATGCCTTTCAAGTGCTAGAAGGACCTTTTCTCTATACGGGTACTTACCACTTTAAACCGCATCCAGAAGGTACATGGATTGAGTGGCTTTTTGTGGCGGAACCAGGCGGCTTTTTTGGTGTCTTTCCCGATGCACTGCTAAAAAAGATGGTTCTTGCCCAGTTCAAGAAAGATCTTATTAATCTCCAAGCACTGGCTAAAAAGGGTGGAACCTATGAGGCAGTGAGTCAGCAAGCACAGGAGATCGAAGAACCGTCGCAAGAGATCGAAAAACTATCGCAGGAGATCGAGAAGCCATCACAAGAGATTGAAGAGCCAGAACAAGAGGCCGATAAAAAATCACACGAGATCGAAACACTACTTCAAAAGACTCATCCAGTGATGGAAAAATATGCGCGTTGGATTCTCAGCCATCGCCGTATTGTGCTGACCGTAGTCATGCTCTTAACGATTGTCTTGGCATATCTCGCATCGGGCGTAAAAATTATTATTGATCCGGGCGCACTTGCACCTAATGGGCATCCTTATATCACCTCGACCAAACTGATCGAAAAGAAATTCGGTTCCAAGTATATGGTCGTGATCGGCATTACACCGAAACAAGGTGATATTTATCAGCCGCAAGTATTAGAAAAAGTTAAACATATTACCGAAGAAGTTGACAATGCACCTGGCGTAGTTCGTTCTACGATGATGAGTCTGGCTGCACGCCAAGCCAAAGGGATCATGGCTAATTCGGAAGGGTTTGATGCCAAGAAATTATTGCCAACCAGTTCTGTAATTCAGGACGATATCGATCATTTGAAAAAAATGTTGGCAATGAACCCGACCTATATGAATTCAGTCGTATCTAAAGATCAAAGAACTGCTGCAATTTTGCTTGAGCTTGAGGAAAGCCCGGAAGGCTTCCAGAAGATGATGGCTCCAATCAACAAAATTGTAGAGAGCGAACAATCCAAAGATATGACCATCAGTGTTGGTGGCAATCCCGTCTATCTCGATAAAGCTGAAGATTATTCTAAGCGTATCAATATCTTGTTCCCAATTGCTGTGTTGGTGATCGGTTTATTGCACTTTGAAGCATTTCGCAGTAAGCAGGGGTTGATCTTGCCACTCGTTACAGCTTTGCTGTCTGTGGCATGGGGTATGGGCATGATGGGCCTATTTAAACAGCCGATGGATATTTTTAACTCACCTACACCAATTTTGATTTTGGCCATCGCAGCAGGTCATGCCGTACAGTTGTTAAAGCGGTACTACGAAGACTTTGACCGCTTGCTTGCTCAAGGGATGGAGCCTAAAGCTGCCAATAGTGAAGCTGTTGTTCAATCTCTGGTCCGTGTGGGTCCGGTTATGATATTGGCTGGCGGAATTGCAGCAGCCGGGTTCTTCTCTCTGTTAACTTTCAATATTCCGACTATTCGTTCATTCGGTATTTTTACTGGGATCGGGATCATTAGTACACTCGTGATTGAGATGACTTTTATTCCGGCACTGCGCTCGATGTTGCCACCACCTTCTGCTACGAAGGTCAAACGTAAAGGTCTACCGATATGGGATTGGATTCCAAACCGTATTGGTGATGCTATTTTGTCAGTTCGTCCGCGAATGATGTTAATGACTGCGATTGCGGTAGTAGGTGCCTTACTTGCTATCGGTACCAGCCGTATTGTAGTAGATAACGATAGTCGAAATTTCTTCTCGCGTGACCTACCAATGCAGCAAGACGACAGATTTTTGAATCAGTCTCTTGGTGGAACAAATAGCCTATACATTATGGTCGATACTAAAGTTCGTGATGGTATCGAAAACCCTGAAATTCTCAAAGCAATTGATAATACAGAAAAGTTCGCGAATTCAATTCCAGAGGTCGGTAAAACAATCTCTATTGTGGACTATATCAAACGGATGAATCAGGCCATGAATGCCGATCAGCCACAGGCATTTCAGGTTCCTGCAACCAAAGATGTTGTCGCTCAGTATTTACTGTTGTATTCAATGTCTGGTGAGCCGACGGATTTTGATTCCTACATTGATACCACTCAGCGCTATGCCAAGATTACGATTCTGATGAAAACAGGTAGTAATCATCGCATTACAGAAATCCTTGAATCGTTAAAAACTTATATGGCAGGTCAGTTCGGTGATAAAGCTGTAGTAAGTTTTGGTGGTGACGTGACTCAGACTATTGCTTTAACTGAAACAATGGTTCACGGCAAACTCTTTGTTGAGTATGATTTAAGTCATGACTTTAAGTTGGACTCTCTACTAACGGATGCTCAAAAAAAGATCCATGTTGTTTATCATCTTGCAGCATCATTTAATTGGGGCATTAGCAAAGTTGAAGCTCAGCGTACGAATGTTAAATCAGGACTTGCTCTGATTGAATGGGCTGCGACATTGAAACAGCTTGAGCGATTTATCTGGATTGGTGGATATCGTGTCGCTACCCCGCCGCAAGAGTCTGCTGATGATTTGTATTATAAATATGGTGGTTACGAAGCTTCGAAAATTTTAGGGCATCAAGCTTTTATTGAGACATGTAAGCGTTTAAATGTGCCATGGACCGCAATAAATCCGGCGACAGTCATTGATGGTTTTTATACTTATGGTGATATGCAATATATTGGTATTGCCGAAATGATTGATAAGTTATATCAAGGACGTCTGCTGGCGCTGCCTGGTGGGAGTGATACATTCCTGCCACTGTGCAATATGCAATATATCGTGAGCTTTCTCATCCGAACGATATCTTTTCCTGAGACTATTGCTCAGGAGTATGTATTACTTGATCCTGCGACACCTAAATGTCATCGTCTAGTTAACCTAGCTGCCGAGCACTTAGGGGTTAGCGCACCACATTTGCAAATACCTAAAGTTCTGCTCGAGAAATTACCTGAGGTATTGCTTGGTGGCTCAAAAGAGCAGCTCGCTTTTATTTCTAATGAAAACTATCATGTCGCTGAGACAGAAAAGATAGCTGTTAAGATGGGTATCGCAGACCTAATAAATACCAGTCCTTATTTTTCTCGTTGGATTGATCGTCTGGTACTTACACGTTTTGGTCGTATGCAAGCTCCAACGCCTAGCTGTTTCAGCTATCAGAATCGATATTGGACAGAAATCTATACTAAACAACCAGTTGGTTCAGAAAAATCTTCTGCATTATTTTTACACGGTATTCCATTCGATAGCACATGTTGGCTCCCAATCATTAATAAAATCACCTATGATCAGGTCGCTATGATGGACCTACCTGGACTTGGGCGTTCAGGTAGTTATGAGATAATGGAAGATAACAACCATCAATTTATTGATGTTGCTTCAAAGCTTTTAGCACCAAATAGTGTTGTGATTGCTCACTCGTTAGGGTGTCTTTTCGCATTAAATCTTGCAAAGAAATATCCAGATAAAGTTGCTCGCCTTATCCTGATATCACCTTATTTTGTTCAGGCGCGGGCTGCTAAAATATTCCAAATACAGGCCATCTCTAATTTAATTTTCCGTTTTGTGCCGAAAGATATCATTGCTAAAGATCTGCATCCAGATGGACAAAAAAATCCGTCAGTGGGCTATGCGATGGATTCATTATGCCGTGTACCAGTATCTAAGCATATTAGCGAGTATATGCATCTCGTTAATTTGCCACAGCAACGAGCCGCTCAAACTACTCTGCTCAATGAGCTTCGATCTAAAGTCGAGATTATTATTGGAGAGAAAAATCCAATTGTTACCCCAATAAGTCCTGATATTCCTGTACATATCATTGCTGGCGCAGGTCATAATCCACACATTACCCATGTAGAAGCGGTTTATGATTACCTCACACCGGTTCTGACAAAGTATATCAGTACTACAGCACAACTTAGTGATGTCTGATATACCCCAAGTGCAGGTTTATATTTGCCCAGTTTCACGGGTACCAGATAACCATCTCATATTGAGTCATTATCTCAGCTTTCTCAATGCCGCAGAAAAGTTGAGATATGATCAATATCTTCCTCAGGCAGCACGTCTTTTCTTAATTTCTCGTGTCTTAACGAAGTCTGTTCTAGCAGATAAGCTGGGTATTTCAGCCCATCAAGTCAATATTCAATTACAACCGAACGGCAAACCTTTTGTACAAGGTAGTAAGACGATTTATTTTAATCTTAGTCATTCATCGGACGTTATTGTCCTTGCTGTGACTGAAGAAGGGGAAATCGGTGTTGATGTTGAACGAGTGAATCGAGAGTTCCAATGGAAGCGGGTTGATAGCGTTTTAGCGGCGAGTGAAATGGAGTGGATTCAGAAAAATGAACCGATTGACCCATTCAGCGTATATCAGCGGTTTTTTCAAATATGGACCTTGAAAGAAGCCTATATTAAATGTACTGGTCAAGGAATGAGTAGCCATTTAAAGAAGCTTAATTTCCATGTCTTTTCTGAATATATAAAGTTTTTTGATGCAACTAAGGATACTCAAAACACAGAACAATATCATTTTCAAAGCTATGTTTATGATTGCAATTTTATCTTTTCCATATGTTTACAGCAGAGCCACCATATAGAACGCTTTAATATGGACTGTTTCCAATTATTGCCGTGTATATCTATGCATCCAATGAAGCCGACACCTTGTAGATATAACTAAATTAAATGGATATAACTGACAATTTAAAAAGGTGAATCGGGTAGAAGCTAGAAAGTCTTTCGTTGGACTTGAACCGGGTTCTTCTCAGTAAGTTATGCTGTGAATTGATAAAGTAAAAAATAAGGATCGATAAAAAGAAAAAAGCCCCAGTCTTTTGACTAGGGCTTTTTAAATTTGGAGCGGGAAACGAGACTCGAACTCGCGACCCCAACCTTGGCAAGGTTATGCTCTACCAACTGAGCTATTCCCGCATATATGAGCAGTTTTTACTAAAACTTTCTCAAAAAAAACCAATTTGGAGCGGGAAACGAGACTCGAACTCGCGACCCCAACCTTGGCAAGGTTATGCTCTACCAACTGAGCTATTCCCGCGTGCCGCTTATAATACATTAAGCAAAACAAGGGTCAACAACTTTATGCAAATAATTATGCTGATTGCATAAAATAAAAACAGAAATGAGTATTTAGAGCCGTTTTTATTGATAAGTTGCCGAATAAATAGACATTTTGTTTGAAGTCAAAGCGTACAAGAGCAACTTTTGTTTGTGTGTAGACAGGGTATACTAGGTCTAAATATACGAATAATCGTAAAAGGAAAAGCTATGAGCCTTGAACAACAGTTGATTGAACGGTTACAAACCCTTGCACCTAGCCATTTAGAAGTCATTAATGAGTCTGCTGGCCACGGTGGATATTTTCCAGGTAAAGAATCACATTTTAAAGTGATTGTAGTGAGTGAAGAGTTTAACGGCTTGCGTTTGGTTCAACGTCATCAAAAAGTTTATGCCTTGGCTTCTGATTTAATGAATCCGGGACAAATCCATGCTTTAGCAATTCACGCTTATTTACCAAGTGAGTGGCAAGGTCAAGCGCCAGCGAGTCCAGAATGTGCACATGCACCTAAGAGCTAAGGGCTTAGTTTATGGACGCACATTTACTCACTAAAATTATTCATATGACTGCGGTAGCAGCCGCACTTATGGTTTTTGTATTACGCGCTTCTACACTGTTTATTGGTGTACAAGGTCAACAACCTAACCCAGCAGGGCGTAAAGTGTTAGTTGCTTTACAGCATTTGTCATTTACTGTGGTTTTTATTACTGGCGCAATTTTACTGGTGATGAAGAACTTTCAGGTCCAGCCGTGGTTTTACGCTAAAATTATCTTATTTTTAGTGCTCTTATCATCATTAATGAAAGCCTTTAAAAAGGATGACACTATTTTATTAGCCCAGCGCCGTGCGGGTTTGGTTATTAGTGCAATCGCATTTGTTGCCATTATTATTTTGGTCATCGTGAAACCGGTTTTTGCTTAATTGTTCTACATTCTTTGCCTTTTTGCTTAAGCTCTAGGTTAAACTGCATACAGTAAAAAAAATATGTAGAGGGAAACATGTTAACTCGTGTGGTGTTTAACCAAAAAGGCGGTGTAGGGAAATCAAGTATTACTGTAAATTTGGCTGCAATTAGTGCCAAACATGGCTTAAGGACCTTGGTGATCGACCTTGATCCTCAAGCCAACTCTAGCCAATACCTTTTAGGTGAAGAGGCAACATACGCTGCTGATAAAGCAGTTTTAGAACCAAATATTGAAAACTTCTTTGAAGATGTGCTGGGGAATAATCAACAAAAAGGTCTAATTGGTAATGCTATAGGCTCAATTTTAAAAGCCCCTCGTAATAAAGATCTCGACAGTTTTGTACACTCAACATCTTTTGCAAAACTAGATGTGCTTCCGGCTAGCCCTACGCTCGGTGCTCTTGAACATGCACTTGAAAGCAAACATAAAATTTATAAATTACGTGATTCAATTCAAAGCTTAATTGGACGATATGACCGCATTTATATTGATACACCACCAGCTTTTAACTTTTTCACCTTGTCTGCTTTAATTGCTGCAGATAAAGTTCTGATTCCTTTCGACTGTGATGTATTTTCAAAGCGTGCGTTACAAACATTGATTGAAAATGTTCTCGAAACGCAAGATGATCATAATGACCGCTTGGAAATTGAGGGAATTGTGGTGAATCAGTTCCAGTCCCAAGCAAAACTACCGCGGGAAGTGGTTCAACAGTTAAAAGATGAAGGTTTACCTGTACTTAATAGCATGTTACCACCATCAATTTTAATGAAAGAATCACATCAGAAAAATTTACCTTTGGCTCACTTGGCGCCAGAACACAAATTGACTCAATCTTATGAGGCATTGTTCAGCGAAATTGAACCAAAACGATAAGAGAAAAATGATGAAAGGCTTATATCTTGTGCCTTTGGCAGCAGCCACTTTACTATTGGGCGCTTGTGCCACGACGGTAAAACCGACTTATGTGTCTCCGACACAGTATCAATCTTTGAGTTGCCAACAACTGCAAAGTGAATATAACCGTATTCAACAATATATCGACAATGGTGTACAGACTCCAAAAAGTACAGGTATGGGTGTTGGCGTTGGACTTGGTGGCGGCTGGGGACGAGGCGGTTGGGGATTCGGTCCATCCATCTCTGTCAACATGGGGCAATCTTCTTCAACCAAGAACACTGAACTTTCACGTGTAATGGGTCAACAAGAGGCAATTGTTCAGGCTGCTCAGTTTAAGAATTGTCCAATTATTATTCGTAAAAAGGCGAAATAATAGTCAATTTTGAATCACAATATGCTAATCAAAGCATATTGTGATGAATAAAGTTTAGCAAAATGTTTCATAATAAAATCAATATAAATCAAAAGCTTTTTTAAAATATAACTTTAAAGTGGCTGTATTTTTTCTAGTCAATATACTCACTAAACTTGCTATATTTTGCCTATTTCGTTTAAGGTTGCCGCATCTTTATCAATGTGGAAACTTTATGATTGAAAGCTGGTTTTTTGTATTAGCAATGTTGGCTGTTTTGCTTATCCCTGGTCCGACAAATGCATTACTTGCAACCGCAGCTCACTCACAAGGTTTATCTAAAACATTCTGGCTTATTCCAATGCAATGGTTAGGCTATGCCTATGGCATCAGCTTTTGGGCCGTATTTATTCATTTAGCAGCTCCAGTCTGGCCAGCGCTGCTACTCATTTTGCATATTACGAGTGTGCTATATGTATTCTGGATGGCATTCCGTTTATGGAAAACCACACATTTACAACAGTTTAGCCAGAACCATCGCAATATTCGCCCACGTCAACTATTCTTCTCAACTTTAAAAAATCCTAAGTCCTTACTGTTTGCAGCTGGTATTTTCCCAGCTGAAACATGGAATTCGCCCGAAAATTTTCTTATGGTCTTTGCTGCTTTTACGTTGACCCTTATTCCTGCTGCGAGTTTCTGGATGATTTTTGGACGTGCTTTATTAACGGGTTCAATGCAGAAAATAAAAGCCGATCATTTATATAAAGGATCGGCCATGTTACTCATTTTGTGTATGCTTCCGGTGGTATTTCGTTTCTTCTAAAGGAACCCTTAAACGTTAGCTTTACGGTTCTTTAATTTTTCGCGGATAAATCCAATAATACCTGGTAGAACACTAATAATAATGATGCCGAAAATAAGATGGGTAAAGTTATCTTTTACAACTGGCATATTTCCAAATAAATACCCTAACGTTACAAAAGAAGCCACCCAACAGAATGCTCCAATTAGGTTGTATGTCAGGAAAAACTTATAATTCATACTACCAGCACCGGCAACAAAAGGGGCGAAGGTGCGGGCAAATGGAATGAATCGAGCAAAAATAATTGTTTTGCCACCATGACGAGCAAAGAATTCTTGAGTTTTTGTTAAATGCTGTTTGTTAATGAGTCGGGAATTCATTTCAAACACACGTGGACCGATAAAACGACCAATATGATAGTTCACAGTGTCGCCTAAAACTGCTGCAATAAAAAGTAGAGTACCCAGTAACCATGGATCCATCTTACCCGTAGATGCCGCAAAAGCACCTGCTGCAAACAATAAACTATCTCCCGGTAAGAACGGCATGACCACTAGACCGGTTTCGACAAAAATAATTAAAAATAAAATGCCATAAATCCAGACTCCGTAATTTGTAATAAATTCGGCGAGATGCTGGTCAACGTGTAGAATAAAATCAAGAAGTTCCATGAGATGATTAAGTGGTAAACCGTGCTTAAATCCTAGCAGTGAGCCTATCGAAAGTCAGTATAAAACATCAAAAATATACAAATTGATCATCCTATTTGTGCAACGATATATATGGATTTTGAGTATTTAATTATCAATGTCCCAAACCTAGAATGAGTTCATCAACAAATAAGCATTTAAATAAAGGTGGCTGTATGTTTAATCCAAATGTGGTGGTCAAAAATATCGTAACGCAACCAGGCGCGGATAGTTTCATTAGCCTTGTTGCTCGTCTTCTTATCGCTTACATCTTTCTTGTTGCTGGTTGGGGGAAAATTACCGGTTATGCTGCAACTGTAGGTTATATGGAAGCTATGGGTGTTCCAGGTGGAATTCTACCATTAGTCATTTTGGTTGAGTTCGGTGGTGGTTTAGCTTTGTTATTTGGTTTCCAAGCGCGTTTTGCAGCTTTTGGTCTAGGAATCTTTAGTATCTTGACTGCATTCTTGTTTCACCAAGGTGGTGCTGATGCAGCAGCGCAATATAATAATGGCATCCATTTTATGAAAAACTTTGCAATGGCAGGTGGTTTGTTCTTCTTGATGCTTCATGGCGCTGGACGTATTAGCTTAGACCATGCAATTGAAAAATAATATTCAAGACAAAATAAAACCGGATGAGCAATTCATCCGGTTTTTTTATATTTAAAAATTAGAGCATAAACTGGATTTGTAATTCCCCAACAACAAAACCAAGTACGGCGCCTACTGCAATGAGTGCCCACTCATCTTCTTTGAACGCGGGACGCAACATCCCTTCAAATTCGGATGGTGTTAATTTTTGCATACGTTCAATTAAAGTACTGCGAATATTCATCGCATCTTCTGCATAAGACTCAACATATTTCATCGTTTCTGGAAGCTGTTGCATAATACGTTCTGCAACCTGTGTTTTCATATTCTGGTATTTTTCGCCGCCAATTGCGTATACAACAAGTGGGCGAATTACACCTGCTTGCATGTCAATTTCCTGTTTAACATGGCGGTTAACCAACTCAATTACACGTGCAGAGTGAGTACCAGAAAACAACTCTTCCATCATATGACGTGAAGTTAAAAGCTGTTTGGAAATTAAGGCTGCGTAGTCAGCTGCTACTTCATTTTGACGTTTAATAAATAGACCTTGCCATGTATAGCCCAATATCTTTTTCGGATAGAGCGGTCTAAACATCATTTGTAGAGCAATCCAGTCACTAAAGAATCCTACAAATCCACCAAAGAGCGGTAGCATCCAAGGGTATTTGCCTTGAGTAATAATCCAGCACAACATTTGGATTACACCAATTCCAAAACCGAATACAAAACCAACGTTACTGAAGAATTTAAATTCTTGTTTGCCTACACGCTTAAAAATATTGTTGAGTAGACGTTTATCTTTAAGCAAGTTGCTAATCACCAAATGCTTAATATCAAAATATCGATTTACGTCACGTTGCACTTCACTCATGATGTGCTCGACAATTTCCGGTGCTTTTGATTGCACTCTACGGATCAGTCTTTGGCGGGCAAACTCAGGCATACCTTCCCATAAACCGGGCTGATACTCTTGCGCGACCTCACGTGTAATATCTTCTGCTGCTGCCATTAATGGTTTTTCAATTTCTTTGGCAATACGCTTTGGGTCAAGGCGAGCAAAAATTTCTTCGGGTTTAATCAGCTTGGCTGTCATGAGTTCAACAGCAATGGTTGCCATTTTTTCAGCTTTACGAGGCACGATACCTTGCCAGCCAAAAAACGGTTTAATACCTTTAAATTCAAGTGGCGAGAACATCATTTGAATGGCAATCACTTTAGTGACATAGCCAATTAAACCACTCATGAAAGGAATAGAGACATACAACCAAAAATGTTGCTGGAAATCTGCAATCATAGTTTGAAGCATTGTTGTTCCTTAGATTTCTATTGATTTTGATATGGGGCAACAAGCCATAAAAAACGGATAACTGTTCAAGGACAGACAAATATCGCTAATGGTATTTACCTTTCCATGGTAATGCCTGTTTTATCGGGTCATCTTAACATCAAATTCACGACGATGTTGCATAGAATGTGATGAATTTATCAATGTGTATGAAGTTTTTAAGGGGTATACAGTATATTGATAAATATCAATAAATTTTAATTTATATTGATCAATCCCAATATAGAAATGATTCTGATATGAAAAAAATAAGATATATGATGATTTGCGGTGCGCCGAAGCGTGAAAAATGTTAAAATGGCGCGCTTAATTCTTTTGCCATTTAGTGGTTTGTCATGACTACCAATACTCAAATTACTGAAGATCGTATCCTGATCCTGGATTTCGGCTCTCAATATAGTCAGCTCATTGCACGTCGTGTACGTGAAGCTGGTGTTTACTCTGAAATGTATGCCTTTGATATGTCTGAAGAAGACATCCGTGCTTTTAAGCCAAACGGTATCATTTTATCAGGTGGACCTGAGAGTGTGCATGAAGAGGGCAGCCCGCGAGCACCGCAAGTGGTGTTTGAATTAGGTGTTCCAGTATTGGGTATTTGCTATGGTTTACAAACCATGTCTGAACAGTTAGGCGGTAAAGTTGAGCCGGGTACTGTACATGAGTTTGGTTATGCCGAAGTTGATATCGTTAAACGTGACCAACTTATTGGCAACTTACAAGACCGCGAAAACCAGTTACACGTTTGGATGAGCCACGGCGACAAAGTGAGCAAAATTCCAGAAGGCTTTACAATTACTGCAAGCACACCAAGTTGTCCAGTTGCTGCTGTAAGTGATGAAGCACGTCGTTTCTATGGCGTGCAATTCCACCCAGAAGTAACGCACACGGCAAAAGGTGAAGAGTTACTTGCAAACTTCGTTCATAAAATTTGTGGATGTGGTGGCCTTTGGACACCTGAACACATTATCGATTTACGTGTAGAACAATTACGTGAACAAATCGGTAATGAAAAGGTTCTTTTGGGTCTTTCTGGTGGTGTTGACTCATCTGTTGTTGCTGCACTTTTGCACAAAGCAATTGGCGATCAGTTAACATGTGTATTTGTTGATAACGGTTTACTTCGTTTAAACGAAGGTGACCAAGTGATGCAAATGTTTGCCGAAAACATGGGTATCCGTGTAATTCGTGCAGATGCTGAACAACGTTTCTTAAATGCATTAGCTGGTGAAGTTGATCCAGAGAAAAAACGTAAGATCATTGGCCGTGAATTTATCGAAGTATTTGCTGAAGAAGCACGTAAACTTGATGGCGTGAAATTCTTGGCGCAAGGTACGATTTATCCAGACGTAATTGAATCTGCTGCAAGCAAACAAGGTAAAGCACACGTTATTAAATCTCACCACAATGTGGGTGGTTTACCAGACGATTTAGCATTTGAATTGGTTGAACCTTTACGTGACTTGTTTAAAGATGAAGTACGTAAATTAGGTACTACACTTGGTTTACCGCATAGCATGATCTACCGTCATCCATTTCCGGGTCCTGGTTTAGGTGTTCGTATTTTGGGTGAAGTGAAAAAAGAATATGCAGATATTCTTCGTCTTGCTGATGACATCTTCATGCAAGAGCTTCGTGACAGTGGTTGGTATGATAAAACTGCTCAAGCGTTTGCTGTGTTCCAACCTGTTAAGTCAGTTGGTGTAGTAGGTGATGGCCGTCGTTATGCTTGGGTAATTGCGCTTCGTGCAGTTGAAACAGTTGACTTTATGACAGCTCGTTTTGCACATTTACCATACGAATTGGTTGATAAAATCTCAACGCGTATTATGAATGAAATTAAAGATGTATCACGTGTGGTATACGACGTGTCATCTAAACCACCAGCAACGATTGAGTGGGAATAATCAAATGAAAAGGCAGGATTTAATCCTGCCTTTTTTATGTCTATTGATAAAAGCATTATTTATGTTTATCGATATACTGGTGACTAGTAATAAAAAAAATACTTTGATTTGAACCAAAACGTTCTACTGATTTCTCAAAAACCATTCCAACACGTTTTAGTAATTTGATTGATGCTTTGTTCTGTGTTTGAGTCTCAGCTATTACTTTCTTAAGATTTAACTCATTAAATGAATAATTTAAAACAAATTCAAGTGCTTGAGTTGCATATCCATATCCCATATATTCCGGCAGCAATTCATATGATACTTCGATATCTGAACCGTCATGATGAGTATCCAGAGATATAATTCCTAAAAAATTATGATCAGTAGAAGATCGAATTGCCCAAATAGGTAATTTACTTGGAGTATTAATATCAGCATGTGCTCGCGTTTGAGCTAGAGATACTTCCAATGGGCCACCTAAATACTTTCTAGTCGTATCATTTGTATAAAGTCTAACTAAATTAGACGCATCTGCTAATGTTAAATCGCTTACATAACACAAGTGCATATTATTTATTATTAAAGAGAAAAATTAACATATTACATTTTATAAGAAATTCATCATAAATATTCTTTTCTTTCGTCAGCTTAAATTTCTTCTCAGGAAACTACCTAGTAAGGTGCTTAAGCACTCTTTTTTATTGCTTAACTTTTAAAGATAAAAATTAATCTTAATAACTATCAATACAATAGGTCGTATAATATTACTTATACTTGATAAAAGATATATTAAGATATATCTTAATATTTATAAATTAAACATATTAGAGAACCTTCAAAGATGAGACAACAATCAGAACTTCATCATACTGAGCACAATGAACATCACCACGACTATCACCGTTCGGGGCGTCGTGGGAGACTTTTTGAAGCCGGACGAATGAAACTTTTAGTCCTTCATCTTATTCAGAAAAGTCCTAAGCATGGTTATGAAATTATTAAAGAAATCAGTGATTTGGTAGGAGATGGCTATACGCCTAGTGCGGGAACAATTTATCCGACTTTAACCAGTCTGGAAGAAATGAACCTAATTAACTTGTTAGATATAGAGCGTAAACAATATCAAATTACGGAGTTTGGTGAGGCTTATTTAACTGAACAAAAAGATAAGTTAAATGCACTGTTAGAAAAATTACGCTTAAGACGTGAAATTCACAGTAATGATCAATTAATTGAAATTCACCGCGCCATGGAAAATTTGAAAACAGCCTTACGTTTGAAATTGAATACTACTGACTTGAAGCAAGAGCAGATCTATCAAATTGCCGAAAAAATTGATCAGGCTGCGGTTGCAATCGGGCGTCTATAAGTTGAGATAAGCCATGCTAGAGCTACAGCAAAAAATCAAAGAAGCGGGCCTAAAAGTCACTCATCCAAGACTTGTTATTTTATCTTTAATTCAGGAGCAAGCGGAAGATTTAACGGTTAAACAGATTTATCAAAAGCTCTATATCCAAAAACAGAAGTTGAGCTTGGCAACAGTTTATCGGGTGGTCAGTGATTTGGAAGGAGCAGGCCTAATCTCAAATACTCAATTTCAGCGTGGTGAAGCGAAATTTAATTTATCAGAGTTAGCCAATAATCAACTTCTACAAATTTATTGTGCAGAGTTGACACAAGCGAAACAAGAACAATTTCTAGCGAGTTTGCAATCTGTATTTACTCAATTTCAAGTTGACTTGAAGCAGATTGAAATTATCCAAAACCATTAATTTTTAATAGAGAATTTATATATGAAACAGCATCAATATCACGTTACTGTACAACATTTAAAAGATGCCAAAGGCGAAGTTTCTAACTATACGGAAAGGCTCGAGTTCTATACTGGTAATCATGATGACATTTTTGAGATTGTTGAAAAGTTAAAGAACGCAGAATTTTTCGATGATCAAACTACGAAATCTTTTGGAGTTGGTCTAAAACTTTTTAGTGAAGTCATGTTGGAAAATCGGGACCATCCACTGTTTCAAGAGTTCTTTCCCCAGTTCGGGCAATTTATGAAAAATCTAAAACAGCTCGTTAAAACTCAATCATCTTAAGCTGCTTAAAGCAGCTTTAATTATTTTCTGTTTTATAATTAAAAATCGATTGTCTCATTCATAAGACCCTGTGTATTACTAAAAGACTATATTGAATAATGAGTGTATTGTTAAGATCAGTATAACAACTCATTGCAAAAGCATAGGTAAAAGAGAGTAATATCATGAGCAATAATAACGATTACGATATTTCTGATTCAAAGGATTGCGAGAAATTTGCCAATCAATTCATTCAGGAATTTCCAATTCGCTCTGCTGAAATTGGACAGGGGACGGTGATTAAGCGGGCTTTACCTAGTCGACAAAAGCGAATGATTGGGGCGTGGTGTTTTCTGGATCATGCAGGCCCAGTAACATTTCCTGCAGGTAATGGTTTAGATGTGGGTCCGCACCCGCATATTGGTTTGCAAACCTTCACGTGGATGATTGAAGGCACCATGATGCATACCGATAGCTTAGGTTCAAAACAATTAATTCGTCCTAAACAAGTTAATTTAATGACAGCCGGTCATGGTATCTCTCATACAGAAGTTGCACCTGATACTGAAACCCAAATGCATGCTGCGCAGCTCTGGATTGCTTTACCTGATCATAAGCGCAATATGGATCCGAAATTTGAACATTATCCTGAGTTGCCTGTTGTTGAAAAAGATGGTCTAGAATTTACTGTACTTGTGGGTAAATATTTAGAGACGACTTCTCCAGTCGTGGTGCATACACCATTAATAGGTGTTGATTTAATTGCTACCCGTGATACTAAAACACGTATTCCATTAAATCCTGAGTTTGAATATGGTTTTATGGCATTAGATGGAGTTGCTCATGTGAATGGGCATGAACTTACTGCTGACAATATGGTGGTATTAGATACGGGTTTAAGTGAAATTGAGATTGAAGTAAAGAAAGGGAACCGTGTGTTATTAATTGGTGGTGAACCTTTTGAAACTCCAATCTTATTATGGTGGAACTTTGTTGCACGTACTATGGATGATTTAAAAGAAGCGCGTGAGCAGTGGATTAATCATGATGTACGTTTTGGCGAAATTCCCGATTATGTTGGCGCACGTTTAGAAGCCCCAGTTCTTCCAGATCAAATGAGAGCATCAAAATGACAGCAGTAATCGCGAGCAGTAAAGCAAAGCCACTTGCTGAACAGTGGAAGGGTGAGATTACCAGTGGCCGCCATCAATACTTTTGTGATGAGCCAGAAAAGTTAGAAGGTCATGATCAAGGTCCAGCACCTTATGACTTGCTGACTGGAAGTCTGGCAGCTTGTACACTCATTACTTTAAGAATGTATGCAAAGCATAAAGATTATGACTTTGGTGAGTTTTCGGTTGAAATTGATTTTCATACCAATCGTGAGCATGAAGAACATATCGAGCGTCGTATTGTTTTTAAAGAGTTGCCGAACGAAGAGCTTCAACAAAAAATCTTAACGGTATGTAGTAAAACGCCAGTAACTAAAACTTTGTTACGTAGTTTAGACATTCATACTGTGCTTGTTGCAGCATAAAAATGCTATTTTGTTGCGGTGGATGATTTTATATCCATCCCACAAATGGAATAAAACAGCATGTTCACATGCTGTTTTTTATGTAAAAAAGAAAAATAAAAGTAGGCAGTATCATGATTAGTGTACACCACCTGGAATGTTCGCGATCGTTTCGGATTTTATGGGCTTTAGAAGAGTTAGGCTTAGATTATGATATTCATTATTATCAACGTCTTCCCAACTATTCAGCACCAGAAACTTTGAAATGTATCCACCCGCTCGGCAAGGCGCCAATTTTGACAGACGATGAGCAAGTTATTGCAGAATCAGCTGTTATTTTAGAGTATTTGCAGCAACGTTATGATCAAAATCAGCAGTTTAAACCTAAGCAAGCTCAGGATTTGCAGCAGTATATTTACTGGATGCACTATGCCGAAGGTTCACTTATGCCCTTATTGGTCATGACTCTAGTGATGAATAACGTGAATAAACATGTACCTTGGTTAATTCAACCTGTAGCAAAGAAAATTACAGAAGGGGTTAAAGCAAATTTTGTTCGTCCACGTATGAAAGATCATATTAGTTTTTTAGAACACTACTTGTCTGAGCATGAGTATTTTGCAGGGGATTTTTCATTTGCCGATATTCAAATGAGCTTTCCATTAGAGGCTCTACAGTCCCGTCTTCAAGGCAAATATCCGCATATTCAAGCATTTTTGCATCGGATTCAGCAAAGACCAGCATTTCAAAAAGCAAGACAGAAAGGTTTGGGATCAAACGAAAGAAATTGTGCTGATATATAAAAGAAAAGGAACAAATATTTGTTCCTTTTTTATTACTTAATCTTTATTTGCGTTTAATTACGATAGAGTCAATGCCGCTATGCTGTAAGGTTTGCTGAGCAGCAAGAGCAGCTTCTTGGGTATCGTATGGACCAGAAATAACACGGTACCACGTCTTACCATTTTCTGAGCTTTTAATTACATCAGCTGATAAGCCATTTAAAATGATCTCTGCACGTCGAGCATCTGCTTGATCTGGGTCAGCATAGCTACGGACTTGTAAAATATAATTTGGTTGTTGAGATACAGCAGCTGTAGAGTCAGTATTGTCATCAGTATTAGCAACAGATTCTGATGCAGCAGGTTGAGCAGTACTAGGTGCCTCAACAATCATAGCAGTACCTTGGTTTTTACTTTCTGGAATAGCCTGTTCCGGAATAGGGGTAACTTGCTGTTGAGGTAATAAATCGTAAAAACGGTAATCTTTATTGGTTTCTTCTTCTTTGTAGTGGTCAGAAGTAATCTGGTTTTTTGAAGAAACAGGTTGCCACGGTTTCCAAAGCATGAGCACTACTGCGATACATAAGACCGCTAAAATAGCGACAAGTGTCCCTAACCATTTAGGAATTAAAGGCTTTTTAGGCTTATTAGGTCTTTCAGATACACCGCGTTGCGTTTTGCCAAACACGTGGATTATTCCTCTGTCTTTTGATTGTTTTATTTCGAGTTTAGTTCTCGTTTACTTTAAAACATCGCTTTGTATAGGTGAAGTCCTTACAAAGCGTTATTTCTTGCAACACGAAGGGGTATATGACTTTGCCAAATACCCCAACATGAACTTACATGGCTTCAGGTGCAGAAACACCGAGTAATTCTAAGCCATTGCGCAGTACTTGTTGTACGTTGATTGAAAGTAATAAGCGTGCTTGTGTAAGTTCAGCATCATCACTTAGAACTTTATGCTCATTGTACCAACCGTGGAATAGCGCAGCTAATTCTTTTAAGTAGTTACCTACTTGATGTGGTTCATACGCATTAGCAGCACGTAATACAACGTCTGGATATGCAGCTAGTTTAGCAAGAATTTCAGTTTCTGCATCAAGTGACAAGCGCGCAGCATGTGAACGAGCTGCACTTACTTCAAATTGTAAGCCAGTGCTTGTTGCTTTTTCTAACATGCGGCAAATACGTGCATGAGCATATTGAATATAATACACCGCATTATCTTTACTTTGTGACACAGCAAGGTCAAGGTCAAAGTCAATGTGTTGTTCGCTCTTACGCATTACATAATAAAAACGTGCAGCATCGTTACCAACTTCTTTACGTAAGTCGCGTAAAGTCACGAACTGACCCGAACGAGATGACATTTGGACCATCTCACCACCGCGCCATAAACTTACGAACTGAACTAAAAGAACAGTTAATTTTTTCGAGTCATAACCCATTGCATCAATCGCAGCTTTTACGCGAGAGATATAACCGTGGTGGTCAGAACCCCAAATATCAACAAGGTCGGTATAACCACGTTGTAGTTTATTTAAGTGGTATGCAATGTCAGATGCGAAGTAAGTCGTTTGACCATTACGACGTTTAACAACACGGTCTTTTTCATCGCCAAATTCAGTCGATTTAAACCAGATGTTGCCATCTTTTTCATACAAGAAGCCACGTTGATCAAGTGTTTCCAACGCTTCGTCAATTTTTGCGCTAAGAGACGCTTCGCTAAACCATTGGTTAAAGGTTACGCCGAAGTCAGCAAGGTCATCTTTAATGTCATCTAAAATGGCATGAAGAGCTGCTTGATGGAAAACACGGTAGCCTTCACCTAATAACTGCTGTGAGTTGGCAATAAGGCCATCAATATGCTTTTCTTTATCACCAGATAACACGACTTTGTTGCCTTCGCTATCTAGCTCTTCAGCATATTGCACATCTTCTGGTACATCTTTATAGACGTCTGCTACATCACGAACATATGCATTGTTATCTTTGTCGATAATGCTTTGGGCGATCTCTTTAACATAGTCGCCTTGATAAGCATTTTTTGGGAATACAAGATTTTGACCCAATAATTCTAAATAACGTAAATAGGTAGAAGTCGCCAAAATATCCATTTGACGGCCAGCATCATTTACGTAATATTCGCGATCAACTTTAGCACCTGTTGCTTCAAGTAAGTTTGCAACAGTCATACCATAAGCAGCACCGCGACCATGACCTACGTGTAGGCTAGACGTCGGGTTTGCAGAAACAAATTCAACCTGAATCTTTTTAGCTGCATTTGATTGGCTACGACCAAAGCTTTCTTTTTGAGCTTGAATTTGGTCAAGAATCGCAAAACGTTGGTCTGCATTTAAAAAGAAATTGATAAAACCAGGACCTGCGATTTCAGCTTTGCTGATGTCTGCAACTTCTGGTAATGCTGCTAGAATTTTCTCAGCTAAATCGCGTGGTTTCATACCAGCAGCTTTAGAGCCGATCATGGCAATATTAGAAGCAAAGTCGCCATGGCTTCGGTCTTTGGTGCGCGTTAAATTGCTTGAATTATTCCAATCCGAAGGAAGCACACCTTCTTGCTGAAGGGTTTGCACTGCATGGTCGAGAGCTGCTTGTATTGCCGTATTCATATCAATCGAAAATAGATGTCGCAGAAAAACGTCAAATATAGCAAATTTCCTATGAGTTAGGGGAGTGCATTTAACGCTTTCATTTAATTTCTTTCTTGAAGCTCCATATAACTATTTTTTTTGTAAATATTAAAAAATGAATGTGATTCAATTCTGAAAATACGTAAATACAGGCTTTGTAGGCAATATTTTTTAAATTATAAGGTAGTAAAACACTTGGTATTTTTTATGAAAATGTAAGCTAGTAAGAAAATATAAGATTTTAAGTCAGATATAGAGTTAATTAAGAATAATTTTAAAAAAGATGAAAAATGTAAGTAGTTAATTTTTAATATTAATTTTGCTGTATGTTTTTTCTAAATAGTATTCAATTTCAATATCACGGTTTAAAATACCTATTTTGTATTAAATAGTCTTAAGCTTACGCATACAACGAGCTTTAGAGAGTGCTGAAACTGTACTTTTCGGAGTTCTAAGCTGGAAAATGAGATAGGCAATGATATCAGGACACCCAAGTAAACACCCACTTTATATCCCTTATGCAGGCTATACACTTTTAGAGTTACCCCTTTTAAATAAAGGGTCCGCTTTCACTCAAGAAGAAAGAAGTAACTTTAACTTACACGGGTTACTTCCACATATTATTGAAACTATTGAAGAGCAAAGCCAACGCTCTTATCAGCAATATTGCGCTTTCAATGATGATATTAATAAGCACATCTATTTACGTAATATCCAAGATACCAACGAAACTCTGTTCTACCATTTAATTGAAAATCATCTTGAAGAGATGATGCCAATTATTTACACGCCGACCGTAGGTGAGGCATGTCAACGTTTCTCTGATATCTATCGCCGTCATCGTGGTGTTTTTATTTCATATCCAGATCGCGATGTGATTGATGATATTTTGCAGAACGTTAATAAAAATAACGTTAAAGTCATCGTGATTACGGATGGTGAACGTATTTTAGGTCTTGGTGATCAAGGCATTGGCGGCATGGGTATTCCAATTGGGAAACTTTCGCTTTATACCGCATGTGGTGGTATTAGCCCTGCGTACACATTGCCAATCACAATCGATGTAGGGACGAATAACCCTCAATTATTAAATGACCCGATCTACATGGGATGGCGTCAACCACGTATTAGTGGTGATGAGTATTATGAATTTGTAGATATGGTGATTGAAGCTGTAAAACGTCGTTGGCCAAAAGCACTCATCCAGTTTGAAGATTTCGCACAAAAAAATGCGATGCCACTTTTAGAAAAATATCGCGATAAAATTTGTTGTTTCAATGATGACATTCAAGGAACAGCAGCGGTTTCTGTTGGTAGTCTAATTGCTGCAAGCCGTGCAGCAGGTAAACAATTAAAAGATCAGAAAATTGCTTTCTTAGGTGCGGGTTCAGCGGGTTGTGGTATTGCGGAGCAAATCGTTGCACAAATGGTTTCAGAAGGTCTAACCGATGCTGAAGCACGTGCTCGTGTTTACATGGTAGATCGTTTTGGTTTGATCACTGAAAATCAGCCGAACCTATTAGACTTCCAGCGTAAATTAGCTCAGAAAGCTGAAGTAGTAGACCAATGGGGCAACATTGAAGAAGTGATTTCACTACTTGATGTTGTTAAAAATGCCAAGCCTACAGTATTAATCGGTGTTTCTGGTCAGCCGGGCCTATTCACTGAAGAAATTATTAAGACCATGGCTGCCAATTGTGAACGACCAATTGTGATGCCGTTATCTAACCCGACTTCACGTGTGGAAGCTGTACCAGCTGATATTGTGGAGTGGACTGAAGGAAAGGCATTAATTGCAACGGGTAGTCCATTTGCACCTGTAAATCATCACGGCAAGCTTTACAATATTTCGCAGTGCAATAACTCATACATCTTTCCTGGTATTGGTTTAGGTGTAGTAGCATCAGGCGCTAAACGCGTTACAGAAAACATGCTTATGGCATCAAGTAGTGCTTTAGCAGACTGTTCACCGTTGCTCAAAGATCCACAAGCGGATTTATTACCACCTTTAGGCGAGATTCAACAAGTGTCTAAAGTGATTGCATTTGAAGTGGCAAAAGCTGCAATGGCAGATGGTGTGGCTGTGACCATTAGTGATGATTTGCTTAAGCAGAAGATTGATCAATCGTTCTGGAAACCAGAATACCGTAAATATAAGCGTATTCCTTTCTAAGAATGAGAAGATAAAAAGAGGAGCTTAAGCTCCTCTTTTTATCTTTTAATCCTCTAAAATTTCTTCTAGCAATTCTTCACTTGGTGCAAAGTAATATGCGCCGTCTAGTGGTGTCACGAAGTGCAGTAAGCGGTCATGAATGCCATCGCCACTTGTACCAAACATACGCTTTAACATCGCATCAATAATGTTCAGGTCTTTGGTGTAGGCAATGAAGAATAAGCCTTGATCACCTCGACCGTCACCGTAAGGTAAGCTATGACGTAGGATTTCCATTTCTTCGCCCTCCTCATCTTCAACGACAGTACGAGCGACATGGGCATTTTCTGGTTTAACGTCATCATCTAATTCAATAGATTCAAGCTTGGTACGGCCCATGACATTTTCTTGTGCGTCGACTTTAAGTTTTTTCCATTTTTCCAAGTCGTGTGCATAGCGCTGCGCAAAGATGAAACTACCATCTGCAAATGCTCCAGCACTTTCTGGGAGGAGGGCGGTTTCTGCGCGGTCGTCTGGAAATTGAGGGTTTTCAGTACCATCTATAAAGCCAGTAATATCGCGACCATCAAAATAACGGAAGCAAACACGCTCATCCAGAACCTCAACTTTATCTTTAATACCTTCAAAAAATGCTTGGCTTAATGCAAAACAGATATCTGAACGCATACTGGCAATGTGGATAAGCACATCAGCTGGTACGACTGGCATATTGAATGCGCCATTTTCTGGTTCAAGTTGTTTAAAACCAGCAGGAGATTGACTGTAAAGTTGCTTCCAAAGTTCTGGACCAAAAGCGACTGCTGTCTTAATTTGTGCGTCTGAATGTTGAGTAATGAGACGGTCACGTGTTTCGAATAAAGCTTCGAGTTGTTCTTTTAATTCAGCAATTGTTAAATCTTTTAAACGAAGAACAATAAAACGGGCATGATCAGATGGTAATGGCAAAATGACAGATTGAGCAGTCATTAGAAGATCTCTCCTCAATTATAATTTAGTATGAGCTTCAATTATTGTGCCTGATGCGAAGAGACGTTAGTAGTCTATTTATTGATTTTATTGTTTGAATTATCGCCACGATAGTTTTATAAAACGGTATAATTCCACTTTTATCATCTATTTCGCTATGTCTTTGCAAGTTTGGTTTGCTTATATGTTGGCCTGTTGGGTCATTAGTATTTCTCCGGGAGCAGGGGCGATTGCTTCTATGTCGAGCGGCTTAAATTATGGCTTTAGACATGGCTACTGGAATGCAATTGGCTTGCAAATCGCCTTGTTAATTCAAATCATGATTGTGGCGGCGGGTGTAGGTGTTCTATTCGCAACGACACCATTAGCTTTTCAGGCTGTTAAGTGGTTTGGGGTAGCGTATTTATTATATTTAGCCTATTTGCAGTGGACTGCACCAGTAAAAGACATAGAAATTCAACATGAAAAAAAGGATAAATCTGTTTCTGCTCTGCTATTAAATGGATTTGTGGTCAATATCAGTAACCCTAAAGCGATTGTATTTTTATTGGCAGTTTTGCCTCAGTTCTTAGATTTAAACAAACCTCAATGGATACAATATCTAATTATGGCAGCCACTATGGTTACGATTGATTTGATTGTAATGGCTGGATATACAGGGCTGGCGTCAAAAGTTTTAAGACTACTTCGTTCGCCTAAACAGCAAAAATATTTGAACCGTGGTTTTGCTGTCATGTTTAGTTGCGCAGCATTATTGTTAAGTACGGTTCATCAAGCAGCCTGATTTAGGCCGCTTGAGTTTGATTTTTGATTTTTTGAACCATAAAAATAAGAGCAAAACTTAAAGCCATACATAAAACAATACTGAGGCCAGTCGAGATATTAAGTGCTGCGCTTGACCATAGGCCAACACTGACACCGAGTTGAGCTAAAACAAAAGCCCAAATAACCATTTGCTTTGGTGAGTGAGCGAGTAATCGGGCGCTCAATGCTGGAATAACCAGTAGTGCTCCCATTAAAAGTGAACCAACTGCACGTAAAGCTAATACTGTAAATAAGGCTAGCAGTAACATGAAGATAAGACGCTGCCACTTCGCATTCACACCTTCGCTAATCGCAATGTCCGGATCAATTGCAATTTGAATTTGAGGTTGCCAAAAGCGATAAAGAATTGCTAGTGATATAGCAATAATTAATGTGAAAACAGGTAGGTCTGGCCAGTCAATACTCAGTAAGTCACCGAATAAATAACTTAAAAGCTCCGGTCTTAAACTTGGAACATGCTGAATAAACAGTAGGCCACTACATAGTAATGTTGCTGAACATAGGGCAAGCAAAGCATCGTTTGGTAAACGATTGTCATGTAGTGCCCATAAAATAGCGACTAATAAAATAGCCGTACCTGCCACGCCAAGCCAGAGGGGAAGGCTTAAAGCACCAGCAATTGCTACCCCAAGTAAGGTTCCATGTGCCATGGTGTCTGCAAAAAAAGACATACGTCTCCATAGCATGAGACAACCAAGTGGTGCGGTCAAAAAGACCAATAGGGTTCCCATAATCCATGCGGGCAACAATAATTGTAACCATTCCATCATGGCTTAAGCTTCCGGTTCTGGGTGGATGTGAGGTCTACTATTGTGAGGGCAGGGGTGTGCCGCATCACCATGCGCACAGTGGTCATGATGGTGTTGATAAAAGACTCGCTGGGTGCCAAATATTGCCTGATATTCAGGATGCTGCTGAATATTTTCGGGTAATCCACTACAACATATATGTTTGTTTAAACAAACAACTCTATGCGTGCCTTGCATAACCCATTGTAGGTCATGGGAAACAATTAAGATGGCGCATCCATAACGCTCCGGCAGACTACGCACATATTCATAAAGCTCAGCTTCAGATTGAATATCTAGACCTTGCATCGGTTCATCAAGAACGAGAATATCTGGTTTTCTAAGTAAAGCGCGTGCCAATAGTACGCGTTGACGTTCACCACCGGAAAGTTGTTGAACTTTTGATTGTTGTAACTTTGCAATACCGGTGTCTTGAATAATTTCCTGACGAAGGGCTGGGCTACACTTTTCAAGATTTAATAAATCTTGAACACGTAAAGGAAGACTATGAGAGGGATTAAATTTTTGAGGGACATAAGCCATTTTTAGTTTTTTATCGCTTATGACACGTCCGCTACTTGGCTTTAAAATACCAAGTAGAACTTTAATTAAAGTCGACTTACCCGCACCATTCGGACCAATTAAGGTCACAATTTCATTTTGGTGCAGATCAAAATCGACTTTTTTTAATATATCCCGATCATCACGGCGAACAGAAACCTGTTCAAGTTGTATTAATACAGGATTTAGCGAGCTGTGCGGCACTGCTGGCATTTCCCCGAAATTTCAATAATGCTGTGTTGTGCTGTGAAATCATCTAAAGCTGCAAGTTGGTCGAGTTGTTGAGTTAGACCTTGTGAAGATGCTTCTTTAACAGTGTGACATTCGGTGCAAATTAAGAATGCAGCTTGATGTCCTTCACGTGGATGACAGCATGGAATATAAGCATTAATAGATGTTAAGCGATGGATTAGACCTTTTTCTAATAAGAAGTCTAAAGTTCTATAAACAGTAGGCGGAGCGGCAGGGCGATCTGTCTGACTTTTAATACGTGCTAATAAGTCATACGCACCCATTGGACCTGAAGCATTTAAAATGAGCTCAAGAACTTCTTTACGTAAAGGCGTAAGACGTGCGCCAACTGCAGAACATAAAGTTTCTGCTTCAGCTAAACGACTTGCGACATTATGGTGATCATGTACACCATGCAAAGAATCATGATGTTCATGCGTGCAAGAACTCATAGACATAACCTCAAATTTTTAATGGAATATTAGCATGAAGCGATGCTTCATTCGATTAATCTTAGGTATTTTTGTAACTTTGTTATATTATAACATGCTTCGAGCTATTACTAATTGATGGTCTGTCATGTTCCGCGTTTTTGTTTTCAGTATGTTCTCTCTTTTGAGTACGCTAGGTTGGAGTCAGGGTTTGGTTGTCTCTACACACCCAATCTATTTGATTGCAAAAGAAATTACCAAAGGTGTTGAAGAACCTCAATTATTGCTTCAGGGCCAAAGTGGACATGACGTACAACTCACCCCGGCACATCGTAAAGCAATCAATGATGCCTCTTTGGTGATTTGGTTAGGAAAGGCTCATGAAGCTCCGCTAAACAAACTGCTGAGTAACAATAAGAAAGCAATTTCTTTATTAGACAGTGGTATTCTTTCTATTTTGCCGCAGCGTAATACGCGTGGTGCTGCTTTACCAAATACTGTGGATACGCATGTGTGGTTGGAGCCAAACAATGCAGTACGGATTGGCTTTTTTATTGCAGCTTTGCGTTCACAGCAGCATCCCGAAAACAAAGCAAAGTATTGGAATAATGCCAATATATTTGCCCGGAATATGTTACAGGCAGCTCAAGCTTACGATAGCTCAAGTAATGGGAAACCATATTGGTCTTATCATGATGCTTATCAGTATTTGGAACGCTCGCTTAATTTAAAGTTTGCAGGTGCTTTAACGGATGACCCGCATGTTGCACCTACAGCAGCTCAAATTAAATATCTTAATGATAATCGACCAAAACCTCAGATGTGTTTACTTGCTGAAAGTTTCACAACAAAAGGTCAATATCAGAAACTGGGCAGTATTACCTTCCAACCCGTTGATGAAAGTATGAATAATGAGGACGATTTTGTAACAGCATGGAAGAAACTGGCGATAAAAACAGATAAATGTGTATTAAATACGCAAAAGTAAGATAAAAAGTAAACAAAGGCTGACTGTAGCGTCAGCACCACCTGTCACGAAAAACCCCGACTAAAGTCGGGAAAAGATTGCATGTTCAGGGGTGTAACTCTATAATGCCTGCGATTAAAAGCGATCATCAGCTAAACTTGTCAAGCATTTATGCTGTGAGTGGATAAATAATGAGCCAAACTAGTCGCTTGATTGACCGACGATTAGCAAAAGCTTTGGTCTTCTTACAAGCATGCATGATCCCTGTTTCCGCACTTGTGGCGTGGAGCATAAAAGACATGACAGCAGCATTAAGTGCGGCACTTGGTGCATTGGTCTGCTGGCTTGCTACCAGTTATTTTGCGTGGCAATCCTTCAGGACGGCAGGTGCGAGAGCATCTAAACAAGTGCTGTCTAACATGTATAGGGGCATGTTAGGCAAATTTGCAATTATGATCGTTGGATTTATTTTGATTTTGAGCAATGTTAAACCTTTATCACCGTTAGCATTGCTGTTTGGTTTTATCCTCGTTCAAGCGATGTCGTGGGTTGCTCCTTTTTGGGTTTCACGTCTACAAAAACGAGTATAGAAACAAGAAGAATTGAAGATTTTTTGGAGGGTGGCGAGATATCGACAGTACGCCGATGTTCGTTTCCCTTCTTTTTAGTAATTGACATTGACCAGGTGTGATTTATGGCTGCTGAAGAACATGCCCTCACTTCGACAGAGTATATCAAGCATCACTTGACCAATATGACCTATGGCAAAATGCCAGACGGTACATGGAAATTGGCTGAGACTGCTGAAGAAGCTCATTCGATGGGGTTCACTGCAATTCACTTGGATTCAATGGGTTGGTCAATTGGCCTTGGTGTGATTTTCTGTTTGTTGTTTTGGATGGTTGCGAAAACTGCGAAAGCTGGCGTTCCAACAAAATTCCAATCTGCAATTGAAATGATCATTGAGTTTGTTGACTCAAGTGTTCGTGATACTTTTCATGGCAAATCACGTTTAATTGCTCCACTTGCACTCACTATTTTCGTGTGGATTTTCCTCATGAACTTAATGGACTTGATTCCAGTTGACTGGATTCCTCAAGTTGCTGCATTTGTTGGTGCTCACGTATTTGGCATGGACCCTCACCACGTTTACTTCAAGATCGTTCCATCTACAGATCCAAACATTACCCTTGGTATGTCTTTATCTGTATTTGTACTTATCTTGTTCTACAGCATCCGCGAGAAGGGTGTTGGTGGTTTCGTAGGCGAGTTGGCACTTAACCCATTTAACCCAAGTAATCCAGTTGCAAAAGCGTTGCTTATTCCAGTGAACTTGATTTTGGAATTGGTAACATTCCTTGCTCGTCCTATTTCATTGGCTCTCCGACTGTTCGGTAACATGTATGCCGGTGAGTTAATCTTTATCCTGATCGCATTATTGCCGTTCTGGATTCAATGGGCGTTATCTGTGCCTTGGGCGATCTTCCACATTCTTGTAATCACGTTGCAGGCATTCATCTTTATGATGCTTACCATCGTTTACTTGAGCATGGCAAGCGAAAAACATTAATGGTATTGCCTAACTATCAAATGATGGTTGGGCTGAATTTTTTTAATTTAATTTGGTAATAACCTAACCTCTGAGGAATTTTTCATGGAACTCACTTTAGGTCTAGTTGCAATTGCATCTGCTATCTTGATCGCTTTCGGTGCTTTGGGTACTGCGATTGGTTTTGGTCTTTTGGGTGGTCGCTTTTTAGAAGCTGTAGCTCGTCAACCAGAATTAGCTCCACAACTTCAAACTCGTATGTTCTTAATCGCGGGTCTTCTTGATGCTGTGCCTATGATCGGTGTTGGTATTGGCTTGTTCTTCATCTTCGCTAATCCATTTGTAGGTTAATCAGCTTAATTCCGAAATCCACTATTTGAGGAATTGCAATGAATATCAACCTCACATTGATTGGTCAAGCGATTGCGTTTGCGTTTTTTGTCGCATTCTGCATGAAGTTTGTTTGGCCACCACTAATCAATGCGATTAGTGAGCGTCAGCGTAAAATCGCTGATGGCTTAAATGCAGCAGAAAAAGCGAAAGCTGACCTTGCCGATGCACAAGCGCAAGTGAAGCAAGAGCTTGATGCAGCTAAAGCACAAGCGGCTCAATTGATCGAACAAGCGAACCGTCGTGCAGCGCAATTGATCGAAGAAGCTCGTACTCAAGCTGCGGCTGAAGGTGAGCGTATTCGTCAACAAGCTAAAGAAGTTGTTGATCAAGAGATCAATTCTGCTCGCGAAGAATTACGTCAACAAGTAGCTGCCTTGGCAGTGACTGGTGCAGAAAAGATCCTGAACCAACAAGTTGATGCAGAAGCTCATAACGCCATGCTGTCTCAGCTGGCTGCTAAACTTTAAGCGAGGCGAATTATGGCTGAACTCTTGACGTTGGCACGTCCGTATGCCAAAGCAGCATTTGCTTATGCTTCTGAGCAAGGTGCAACAGACAATTGGTCGAATGCGTTACAAGTGCTCAGTGCTGCGGTGCAAGACGAAGCATTTTCCGCTTATTTAAATCGCCCTGAACTTACTCCTGCGGAGCAAGTGAAGCTTTTTGCTAAAGTTTTAGGTGAAGATCAATCTCAAGCAGTGTCTAACTTTTTGACACTTCTTGCAGATAACGATCGATTAGTGTTGTTACCTGAAATTGCAGCAGAATATGAACAGCTTAAATCACAGAATAACAATACGGTTGATGTCGTGATTGAATCGGCGTTTCCGTTAACTTCTGTTCAGGAACAATTGCTTGCACATGCGTTAGAAAAACGCTTCAAGGCAGCAGTTAATGTTTCTGTCGAAGTTAATCCTGCTTTGATTGCAGGTGTGGTTATTCGTGCAGGCGATCAAGTGATAGATGATTCTGCGCTTAACAAGCTTGAAAAAATGCGTACTCGTCTTCTTGCATAATGCAAATGATGAAGACTGAACTAATAAAAGATTGAGGAATAGCGCAATGCAACAACTGAATCCATCCGAGATCAGTGCGCTCATTAAACAGCGTATCGGAGATCTGGACACCAGCGCGACCGCTAAAAACGAAGGTACCATTGTTATGGTATCCGACGGTATCGTGCGTATTCACGGTCTTGCTGATGCAATGTACGGTGAAATGATCGAATTCGACGGCGGCTTATTTGGTATGGCACTGAACCTAGAACAGGATTCAGTGGGTGCCGTTGTTTTAGGTAACTACCTAAGCCTTCAAGAAGGCCAAAAAGCTCGTTGTACAGGTCGTGTTTTAGAAGTTCCAGTTGGTCCTGAACTTCTTGGCCGTGTAGTAGATGCTTTGGGTAACCCAATTGATGGTAAAGGCCCAATTGATGCAAAATTAACTGATGCTGTTGAAAAAGTAGCACCGGGCGTAATTTGGCGTCAATCTGTAGACGAGCCTGTTCAAACTGGTTATAAATCAGTTGATACCATGATTCCTGTGGGTCGTGGTCAGCGTGAGTTGATTATTGGTGACCGTCAAACTGGTAAAACAGCAATGGCGATCGATGCGATTATCGCTCAGAAAAACTCTGGCATTAAGTGTGTATACGTTGCGATTGGTCAAAAACAATCAACAATTGCAAACGTTGTACGTAAGCTAGAAGAAACTGGCGCTATGGCGTATACAACTGTTGTCGCTGCTGCGGCTGCTGATCCTGCTGCAATGCAGTACTTAGCTCCGTACTCTGGCTGTACAATGGGTGAATACTTCCGTGACCGCGGTGAAGACGCTCTTATCATTTATGATGATTTGTCTAAGCAAGCTGTTGCTTACCGTCAAATTTCATTGCTTTTACGTCGTCCACCAGGTCGTGAAGCGTATCCAGGTGACGTATTCTATCTTCACTCACGTCTTCTTGAACGTGCTTCTCGTGTATCTGCTGAATACGTTGAGAAATTCACTAATGGCGCAGTAACTGGTCAAACTGGTTCTTTAACTGCATTGCCAATTATTGAAACTCAAGCAGGTGACGTATCTGCATTCGTACCAACGAACGTAATTTCGATTACTGACGGTCAGATCTTCTTAGAAACATCATTATTCAACGCAGGTATCCGTCCTGCTGTGAACGCGGGTATCTCTGTATCTCGTGTTGGTGGTTCTGCTCAAACTAAGATCATCAAAAAATTGTCTGGTGGTATCCGTACTGCTTTAGCACAATACCGTGAATTGGCTGCGTTTGCTCAGTTTGCTTCTGACCTTGACGAAGCAACTCGTAAGCAACTTGAACATGGTCAACGCGTAACTGAGTTAATGAAGCAAAAACAATATGCTCCTTACTCAATTGCTGACCAAGCTGTTTCTGTTTATGCATCTAACGAAGGCTATATGGCTGACGTAGAAGTTAAGAAAATCGTAGACTTTGATGCTGCGTTAATTGCTTACTTCCGTTCTGAATATGCTCCGTTGATGAAACAAATCGATGAAACTGGTGATTACAACAAAGACATCGAAGCAGCAATCAAAGCAGGTATTGAAAGCTTTAAAGCGACTCAAACTTACTAAGTTCAGTTTTAGTTAAGTTTGGTTCACGGATCAACCTTCGGAAGCTCGAAAGGGCTTTCGAATACTAGGTTAAGCGTATGGCAAATTTAAAAGAAATTCGCGCCAAAGTAGCTAGTATCAAGAGCACGCAAAAGATTACTCGCGCGATGCAAATGGTAGCTGCTTCTAAAATGCGTCGTGCGCAAGAGCGCATGGCTCAAGGCCGTCCGTATGCCGATAATATGCGCCGTGTAATTGCTCACTTGGTACAAGCAAACCCTGAATATAAACACCGTTATATGGTTGACCGCCCAGTTAAGCGTGTTGGCTATATCGTAGTGTCTTCAGATCGTGGTTTGGCAGGTGGCTTGAACATTAACTTGTTCAAGAAAGTTGTGCAGCATGTCAAAGCACAACAACAGCAGTCAATTGAAGTTGAATTTGCTTTAATTGGTCAAAAAGCGGTTTCGTTTTTTAAGAATTACGGCGGTAAAGTGCTTGGTGCAACTACCCAACTTGGCGATGCGCCGAGTTTGGAACAGTTAACTGGCTCAGTGCAAGTTATGCTTGATGCATTTGATAAGGGCGAATTAGATCGTATCTATCTCGTATCAAATGGCTTCGTTAATGCAATGACTCAGCAGCCTAAAGTAGAACAACTTGTTCCTTTAGCACCAGCAGAAGAAGGCGATGACCTCAACCGTACTTATGGTTGGGATTATATCTACGAACCAGAAGCAGAAGAATTGTTAAATGGTTTGTTGGTTCGCTATATCGAGTCTATGGTTTATCAAGGTGTGATTGAAAACGTTGCATGTGAGCAGTCAGCTCGTATGGTCGCGATGAAAGCAGCGACAGACAACGCAGGACAATTGATTAAAGACCTACAACTCATTTACAACAAGCTGCGTCAAGCCGCGATTACTCAGGAAATTTCCGAGATCGTTGGCGGTGCCGCTGCCGTTTAACATTATTAAGTTTGAATTGAGGAGACAGCAATGAGTAGCGGTCGTATCATTCAGATCATCGGCGCGGTTATCGACGTCGAGTTTGAGCGCACAAGCGTTCCTAAGATCTATGACGCTCTCCAAGTTGACGGTACTGAAACTACTTTAGAAGTTCAGCAACAACTTGGTGATGGTGTTGTTCGTACCATCGCAATGGGTTCTACAGAAGGTCTTAAACGTGGTCTTACTGTAACTAGCACAAACGCACCGATCTCTGTTCCAGTTGGTACAGCCACTCTTGGCCGTATCATGGACGTTTTAGGTCGTCCTATCGATGAAGCAGGTCCTGTTGCGACTGAAGAACGTTTGCCGATTCACCGTCAAGCGCCTTCTTATGCTGAACAAGCAGCTTCTACTGATCTTTTAGAAACTGGTATTAAAGTAATTGACTTACTTTGCCCGTTCGCAAAAGGTGGTAAAGTTGGTTTATTCGGTGGTGCGGGTGTTGGTAAAACCGTTAACATGATGGAATTGATCAACAACATCGCAAAAGCACACTCAGGTTTATCTGTGTTTGCTGGTGTTGGTGAGCGTACTCGTGAAGGTAACGACTTCTATCACGAAATGAAAGATTCTAACGTTCTTGACAAAGTAGCAATGGTCTACGGTCAGATGAACGAGCCACCAGGTAACCGTTTACGCGTAGCGTTAACTGGTTTGACTATGGCTGAATACTTCCGTGATCAAAAAGACGAAAATGGTAAAGGTCGTGACGTATTATTATTCGTCGACAACATCTACCGTTATACACTTGCGGGTACTGAAGTATCAGCATTGTTAGGTCGTATGCCATCTGCGGTAGGTTACCAACCTACACTTGCAGAAGAAATGGGTGTTCTTCAAGAGCGTATTACGTCTACTAAATCTGGTTCGATCACTTCGATCCAAGCAGTATACGTACCTGCCGATGACTTAACAGACCCATCGCCTGCGACTACATTTGCTCACTTAGATGCAACAGTAGTATTGAGCCGTGATATCGCATCTTCTGGTATTTACCCAGCGATCGATCCACTTGACTCAACTTCACGTCAGTTAGACCCATTAGTTGTTGGTCAAGAGCACTATGAAATTGCGCGCGCAGTACAAAACGTATTGCAACGCTATAAAGAGCTTAAAGACATCATCGCAATCTTGGGTATGGATGAATTGGCAGAAGAAGATAAATTGGTTGTTTACCGTGCGCGTAAAATCCAACGTTTCTTCTCTCAACCATTCCACGTAGCTGAAGTATTTACTGGTGCTCCTGGTAAATTAGTACCACTTAAAGAAACGATTCGTGGCTTTAAAGGTCTATTAGCTGGTGAATACGATCACATCCCAGAACAAGCGTTCTATATGGTTGGTGGTATTGACGAAGTGATTGCTAAAGCTGAGAAACTCTAATTTAAGGAGATCATCTCATGGCGACTATGCAATGTGATGTCGTAAGTGTTAAAGAGTCTATTTACTCTGGCGCAGTGACGATGTTAATCGCGAAAGGTGCAGGTGGTGAACTTGGTATTTTGCCAGGTCACGCTCCACTTGTAACTTTGCTTCAACCGGGCCCGATTCGTGTTCTGTTGGAAAATGGTACAGAAGAAATCGTCTATGTATCTGGCGGTGTTTTAGAAGTTCAACCTCATGTTGTAACGGTTCTTGCAGATACTGCAATCCGTGCTGACAATTTGGATGAAGCTGCAATTTTAGAAGCACGTAAAAATGCTGAACAATTGCTTGCAAACCAAAAGAGTGATTTGGACTCAGCTGCTGCTTTGGCATCTCTTTCAGAGATCTCAGGCCAGCTTGAAACAATCCGTAAAATCAGAAACCGCGCTCAATAAGACGCGGTTCGAGATTGAAAAAGCCACCGCAAGGTGGCTTTTTTTATTGCTAGAAAGAAAATTAAGAATCAGTTTTTGAATCAGACTTTTCATCTCCTGCCATAATCAGTGCAGCAAGTTTGACCATATCCATTTGGATGGTATTGAGTTGCTTCTCAATTTGGTCGAAATCAATTTGTTCTAATTTCCCATTTAATAAAGGCATACTTAAAGCTTGTTGGTTTGCTTGTAGTAAGTTTTGGCGAATATTTTCAACTTCCTGACTTCTTATATCTAAAGTCAATAGTGCTTGATTTAAGCCTTTTAACTGCTGTTTTAAAGTGGTCACAGTTGTTTTTAGTTCTTGTTGATCTTTATCTTGGATGGCTTGTTCAACATCAAGTTGAGTGTCTTTAAGCTTTTCAATATAGTCGCCTGCCTTTAACTGTAAGTTAGCTGCATCACGAACGATATAAAAAACATTACCGCTTTTTAACTCAGCTTTATTTTTGGCAGGTACGATTTCTTGTTGAGAATCATCTGCTTGTTCTGATACTTCGTCATTGGTTTGAGCAGATTCTTGTTCCTTAGCATGGTCTTGTGCCTGATCGCATCCAAGTAACAACATACCTGAAGCAAAAATCACAAATGGAAAAAATGCGCCTTGTAAAACTTTTTTCATAACTACAAACAATACCAAGTAAAGCAAGTGCGTACTATATGCATAAAATATGTAGAAATAAGGTATTGTTGCAAATGAACAACATTTTGACCAGACAATGAAAAGAGTGCCGTAGCACTCTTTTTTCTTAAATTGCGCTAAAAATTATTTAGCGAGTTCAGCTTCAACTGCTTTTACAATTTGTTCATCGTCTGCTGTTAAGTTTGGCGCAAAACGAGCAACAACTTCACCATTTTTATTGATGAGGAATTTCTCAAAGTTCCATAATACTTCTGGAGCAGGGTTTGTTGGAATGCCTAAACCTTCTAAACGCTCACGGAAAGGGCCATCACCAATGCGTTCTGGTTGAGCTGTTGTCAGTGCCTGATAAAGAGGATGTTTATCTGCACCTGCTACAGAAATTTTAGAGAAAAGCGGGAAATGAACATCGTAGTTTAATGAACAGAATTGTTGGATTTCTTCATCTGAACCAGGCTCTTGTTCTTTGAAGTTATTTGCAGGGAAACCTAAGATTTCAAGACCTTGATCTTTTTTCGCTTGATAAAGCTTTTCTAAACCTTCGTATTGTGGAGTTAAACCACATTTAGATGCTGTGTTTACGATTAATAAAACCTTACCTTTATATTGGTCAAGGTCAACCGTTTCGCCTGAAATAGCTTTTACTGGAATATGGTATACAGATTGAGTCATGTGTCTTTCCTGAAGATTGTAATTGATATCAAGTAACGCATTTGTTTTAACTGCTATTCTTGAGGAGTGCAATAATATTCGTGTTCAAAAAATAAAAAGAGAAGAAAAAACTGTCTGCGATCTAATTGTTTCTGATTTGAACAGGTGTTTGACCTGTATATCTTTTAAAAAATTCAATAAAACTGGAACTGTGTTGGTAACCTAAATCGTATGCTAAACGTTTAATGGGTATACCTTGTCGAATTTGATGGATGGCATAAACAATTTTAGCTCTATTACGCCATTCCGATAAAGAAAGTTGTAATTCTTGTTGGCTTAAGCGCAATAAATGGCGATCACTGACAGAAAAATTCTGCAGTAATTGTTGTAAAGATTGATTAAAAAACAAGGGGTCTGAAAGCTTTTCCAAAATTGGCAATAAAACAGGATGTCGTGTTTGTGGCAAATAATGAGAATATGCGGTGGCTTGCTGTAATTGATCGAATAAAACTTGCAGAAGGTGTACTAAATATTCAGGTTTTCCATTTTGTTTTTGCTGTTCCAGAATTTGTAAAACTAGAGTTCGAAAGAAAGGCTGAATGCTAAAGCACTTACAGACATTACCTAAAATAGAACATAAACGAGGGTGGAGGCGGATACAAATATAGTGAATTTCATGATCGATATGAGTAGATTGATGAACAGTTTGAGGTGGAATCCAAAGTCCATAGCTTGGAGGTGACAAATAAATTTGTTCTTCTACCTGCATTTCCAAAATACCATTCAAACTGAAATTAAAATCTCCCCAAAGTGAAGCATGAGGACGAACAATATCTTCTTTTTCATATAGAAACTCATGAACTTCTATATCATTCAATAAAGAAAATTGTTGGTCCTCATTTTTCATCTACTTACTCTGAATAATATTTTAGTTTTCACAAGTCGCTTTAGGATTATTTAAGCCTTTGGCAAAGGTAAATGTACTAATTAATGCTAAAGCAACGAAGCTTAATACACCATAAATTAAAGTATTTTCATTGAAATGATCAACTACATAACCACCTAATAATGAACCTGTAGCAATCATGACTTGAAACATGCCAACAAAAAGCGGCATACCTTTTTCTACAGCATGGGGTGCGTGTACAAACATCCAAATATTGGCAGAGGTAGGAAAGGCACCGAATGCGAAGCCCCATAGCGCAGTAAGAACGATGGCACCAAATTCATGAATAGCAAAGATAGGGAAGCCAAAAAATACGATTGCAAAACATGTCCCAACAAATGCGAGTGTGTAACGAACATTTAAGTTGCCACTATATCCTGCAAATGCATTTCCAAAGATACCAGCAATTCCGTAAAGCAATAATAATGAACTAATAGTGGTGCCATTGAACCCTGCAATATTCTTGAAAAAGGCGCTAAATAACTGTAGGCACAGAAATGAGCAAGACCAATTAATAAAACAATAAGCATACCGCTACGTGCTTTGGGCGTACGTAATAGAGCAGGTAAATCACGAATATGAATGGCTGATTCTGGTAAAAGTTTTGGTAAGAAAATAAGCTGAAGGACGAGTACAACAAGGCCGATCGCAGCGGTAATACCAAATGCACTACGCCATCCATAAAACTCGCTTAGCCAAGTTCCAATCGGAACCCCTAATACAGTCGCAAAGGTTACACCAGCCATGACTACGGCAGTTGCTTTAGCAATAGGCAAATGTGCAGGTGCCAGCTTGCCGCTTAACGCAATAGCCGTGGCCCAAAAGCCACCGATTGAGATACCTAAAATTAAGCGGCTCAATAATAAAACATGAAAGTTTTCAGCAAAAGCAGTAATGGTATTGGCAATCACCATAATTGCAGTCAGTAAAATAAGCACGTAACGACGGTCAAGTTGTTTTACTGAAACAGGTAATAGAGGGGCCGCAATGGCTGCCATAATGCCAGGTACAGTAATAATAAGACCAGCGGTACCGACAGAAATATGTAAATCAGCTGCAACGCTATTTAAAACACCAACCGGTAAAAATTCACTTGTTACTAATGCAAATGCTGCAATGGCAACCGCCAAAATAGCAAACCAGCTCCCTTGTGTGGAAGTCATGGGTCGCGGTTTAGAGGTAGTAGATTGGTCCATAATAAATCCTTACTTGGCTAAATTTAGAGTGAAGAAAGGCAATTTTTAATTAACTAACGATCATTATGAAAATAAAATAGTTGATAAAAAATCGAACGTCAATTAATTTAATAACGATTGTTATAAAAATAGATGTGATCTTTATGACAAATAGGCATGAAACAGATCTTATGGTTAATGAAGATACGCTGAAAAAGAAGCGTGGACGCCCTAAATGCTTTGATGAACAGCAAGTTTTAGAGAAGGCTATGTTGCTTTTTTGGGAACATGGTTATGAAGCAACGTCTATTAGTGACTTAACGCAGGCTTTAGAAATTACGGCGCCTAGTTTATACAGTACTTTTGGTGATAAGGCAGGCTTGTTTTATAAAAGTATTGATTATTACTTAGCTCATGAAGCATGTCCTATTGAAACGATCTTTTTAGAAGCAAAAACTGCAAAAATTGCTTTTGAGTTGTATCTTTATGACAATGTAAAACGATTGGTTCAACCCAATAAACCAGCAGGTTGTATGTTGGTGGTTGCAGCTATGAATTGCTCTGATGCGACACAAGAGGTCCAGCAAAATCTATTAGATAAGCGTATAAAAACTAAAGAAAAATTATTAAAACGTTTGGAACAAGGTGTAGAGCAGGGTGATTTATCAGCTAATGCTCCTCTACAAGAAATGACAGACTTCTATGCTACTGTTATTCAAGGACTGACTATTCAAGCGAGAGATGGCGCGACCACTGAGCAACTACATAAAGTGGTAGAACATGCCATGAAAGCTTGGACATTATTTTAAAAAATTAATGATGTCCTAAGTTCAATATCAATGTCGGAAATGCGATATTTCAATTTATTAAGACATTCTTCAAAATAAAATCTCTTTTGTAGATGGTGTATTACTATGAGTCAGGTCATGAAATATCACAAATGGGCATTTATTTTTCCCATTCTGGCAGTACTGATTTGGTCTTTAAATATTGTAGTCACCCGCTATGTCTCGGACTATATTTCTCCGGTAAGTATTAGCTTTTATCGGTGGTTAATTGCCTTTATTATTTTGACTCCATTTATGTTTATATCTGTTTGGAGACAAAGACGAATAGTAATACCCTATTTACCTAAGCTTGCTGTGTTAAGTGCATTTGGGATGGTGCTTTATCAAGGCCTTGCTTATACGGCAGCTCATTATACCAGTGCAACTAATATGGGTATTGTTAATGCCTTTATTCCGATTTTTACTATTTTTGTTTCTCTTGCGATTTTAAAAGATGTACCTAATCGTTTTGCTGTTTTTGGTAGTATTTTATCTTTTGCGGGTTTGCTATATGTCATGTCCCAAGGAAATATTAATAAGCTATTAAGTGGTGGCGGACACCTTGGTGATGCGCTCATGATTGTTGCTGTATTCTTCTATGCATTTTATGGGGTTTTCTTAAAGAAATGGCAGCTTCCACTTCCAATTATGACGAGCTTATATGTCCAGATAGGGTTTTCTGTGCTGTTCCATTTACCTTTAATTTTCTGGTTTGGTCTTGATGGCTTAAATGCACAAAATGCGCCAAGTGCAATTTATGCCGGTGTATTTGCTTCTTTAATTGCGCCGTTAGTTTGGATGTTAGCTGTACAACAAATCGGGCCAAATAGAACCAGTATATTTATGAACCTTGTACCAGTGTTCACAGCCATTATTGCAAGCCTCTGGTTATCTGAGCAGTGGACGATCTATCATACTTTCGGTGGAATTATGATTCTCGTGGGTATTATCATGGCACAAAAGAAGGTTAAATCTAAAAAATCAGATCTCCTGCCAGAGCAAAATTAAGAATAATAAAAAAACTATGGCATATTTTTAAAAAAAGTAATGAAAATATGCCAATTTTTTTGTTAATCCAAGCTTTTCTATATGATTTATAAATATATTTATAAAAATATTGTGTAATAGACCTCTTGCGAAAGTAAAAACCACCTCAATCTAAATTTCATGAGATATCAGAAATTAAATCGTTTTTCAGATTCTGAATTCCAGCGCTTGGTTGGTGTACCTCGACCAGTTTTTAGTGAAATGATCGAAGTTTTAAAAGAAGTAGAATCACTTAAAAAGAAATCTGGGCGTCCTCATACTTTAGCTATAGAGGATCAATTATTATTAACACTCAATTACTTACGGAATTACAGCACTCAATTGGAGTTGGCTGCAAATTACCATATCGCTGAAAGTAATGTGAATCGAACCATTAAAAAGGTTGAAGATGCATTGATGAAATCAAGACGGTTTACTCTGCCAAAACGAAGCATTACCACAGCAGACGAACAGTTTAACTGGGTCATTATTGATGCGACAGAATGTTCAATAGAACGTCCGAAAAAAAAA
>NZ_KI391939.1:3285921-3295382 GCF_000162375.2 Acinetobacter sp. RUH 2624
TAAGCCCTGAAGCCTTTGAGAAGAAATATTTTAAGAATTTAGAGGGATTTGTTGTCCACGATACTGTCTAGGATCAGGTTTACGCATTAACTTAATCGCTGCACTGGTAAATCGGATGAACTTGCAATAACGACTTTCGCAAGAGGTCTAATATAAATATTAAAAAAGACCAATAAAAATATTAATATAATTTTAACTTAATTGCTAAAAACGCCAAATTCCCTACACTTTTCATGCTTTTTTTAGAGAAATAATATATTTCTCTCATTTAGTCTCTTACCACATAATAGCGACCACTACGAAAGATGCTCTTTTAAGCAATTTTTCTTTCGTTCCAGAGATATCCAAACCCTCTGGATGTGGTATATACCCATCCTTTTTTATGCTCAGTTATCCCTATATAACTGAGCTTTTTTTTGTCTGGAATTAAGGACGAATGACTTCACCAGTTAAGGCGTTAATGATGCGGCTCGGCTGTTGGCTTTGACCTAAATCACCATTGAGATAGTTTAATTGTGAACCAAAGTATTGGCAGGCATCTTGTAAAGAATGGGCTGGTTCTTGTCCACTAGGGTTGGCACTCGTCGAGACGATAAATCCATGAAAAGCATTGCATAAAGCGACACATAAAGGATGTGTCGTTACACGGACTGCAACAAGAGGATGCTCGCCTTTAATCCATGAAGGAATGTGTTGATCGGCTGGCAATAGCCAAGTTGTGGCTCTTTCTGATGGTTGGTGGTTCGTCCAGCAATCAATAATTTCTTGCTGAGTCGTTTGCGGTAAGGAAGTTAGTAGATGTTCTACTTGACTAATATGGCTAGCCAATAAAATGACGCCCTTTTCAATAGGGCGCTGTTTCAATTTAAGAATCTTTTGAAAAGCTTGTTCATTAAATGGATCACAGCCTAATCCCCAGACTGCCTCAGTTGGATATGCCAAAACTTGACCTTGTTGTAAACATTCGGCTGCTTCGGTCACTGAGGTCGTAATCATGGTAATACTTTCCTTTCAATCAAACAGAATCGCTATTGTGCGCTCTAATACTAAGAACGACAACGTAAATACAGCCCTGATTGTTGCATACATAAACCGAGTAGTTCTAGTTCCATTAGTGAAGAGGTCAGTTCAGAAACCGAAACATTATGATGAATTACAAGCTGGTCAATATTTTGTCCTACCCAGTCTAAAGACTGATAAAGGTCAATCAAATGCTCAGGAATTTCTGGAATATTCGTATTAGTTTCTTCATTTTGACTTTGTTGCTGGCTTTGCCATTGAGTTGGTAAGGCGAGGTCTTCAATAATTTGTTCGGGATGATCAACTAAAATTGCTCCCTCACGAATAAGTTGATGGCATCCTTGATGGAACTCACTATAAATATGGCCCGGAATGGCGAATACGGTTTTGCCTTGTTCAGCAGCTTTATTGGCCGTGATGAGCGAGCCACTTTTTAATGTCGCTTCTACCACCAAAACGCCTAAACTCAAACCACTAACAATTCGGTTTCTACGTGGAAAATGCTGTTGTAATGGCGGTGTACCAGGTAAAAACTCAGTAATAATGGCGCCGTTCTGAGCCAAAATATGTTCTGCCAGTTTTTTATTTTGAGCTGGATAGGTAGTGTCTAGGCCCGTACCAGTGACTGCAATTGTACGTTGATGAGCGGATGCACCTTGATGAGCTGCTTCATCAATGCCATAAGCCAGACCACTACTAATAAAAAAGCCCTTTTCACTTAAGTAGTAGGCAAAATCATAAGCCACCTGACGTCCATGTGGGCTTGGTTTTCGGCTACCGACAATCGCAATTTGCGGTTGCAATAATGCCTGTGCCTGACCTTTTCCAAAAATAACAGGTGGATGATCTGTATAAGGGAGTAATTGAGTAGGGTAGCCAGAGTCATCGGGCGTCAAAATAAAATCAGTATGCTGCTGAACTTGTTGTATAAGCTGTTCGAACTGAGCTTGGCCTTGTGCCGTTTGAAATTCGTTTACACGCTTTAAGTGATTAGCATGTAACCCCAAAGAGGACCACTTTGCTAAACCATCAGGTTGAGTTGCTTTTTCACAAGTTCCAAAATAATCGATAATTTTTTTAAAACTAACTAATGAGTGCTGCACCAAATACCACACTTTAAGCGTGTGGTAATGGTGTGAAGAAAGTTGGGTGAGCATTGTAGAAGGTACATCCAACATTAATCATTAAAGCGAGGTGGCTGAATGCTTGAGCCGACTTTAATAGGCAAATCGCTTTCTAGAACATAGGCATAACTCAGCTGATCAAAAGTTCTAAAAACCATCAGACTCCCAATTTGTTGACCAGGAAGTTGAATCGCTTCTTTAGTTTTAGGATCGCGAATTGTCTCGCCTTGTTGTGTAATATCAAAAACTTGACCTACCTGAACACCTTGTGCTGTACCGCGGTCCAAAGTCACTACACTATGTTTTGCAGCTCTACCGATTGAACCCATGACACGAATAATTTTGCCACCATTAGTTACTTGTTTGGCATCTACTGGGTAAAATAAGGTTGGCAAAGTAGCTTGTTCTTCAGGCATAACACGATCGCCACGACGTACTTCAGCGTTATAACTATCTGTTAGCTCTAATGTAGTAATGTCTTTTTCAGAAGATACCGCAACACCTGAAGCAACCTGTAGTAGCTCAATACCAAGGCTATGCTTTTTACCTTTACTATCTGTGAAATAGTAAGGTTCACCTTCTCGATAGACTGCATAACGCTGACCATCAACTAGACCTTTTCCTCTTGCATAAATAGTTTGACCTTTTCCTGCAAGTACACGTTGGTCGGCTGTACCAACAACGTAAGGTGTGTTGGTAATTGAATCGGCTGGTAAAATAGTGCTGTTCTCTAGCCACTGTTTAATATGTTCAAGTGGAATAACTGGCACACTATTATTTAATGCTTCTACGCGAACTTGTGGTTGTAAGTTTGTGGTTTGGCCTGTGTAACGACGAATAATGCCTACACAGCCATCCCCTTCATCTTTGCCCACAAGTGGACGTCCATCTAAGCTACATAACAGTAATCGATCGCCCGGATAAATCCAGTGAGGGTTTTTAACATGTTGATTACTTGCCCAAATTTCAGGCCAACGCCATGGCTTATTGAGAAAATGGCCGGAAATATCCCATAGGGTATCCCCACGTTTTACAACATACACATTCGGTGCATTGCTTTTAAGAGAAGGTGGATTATGATTTGGACTGGCAGCATGAACCTCTGCTACCGTACCTAGTGCGACAGTTGTACAGAGTGCTAAAGCAAGTAAATGCTTCTTTATCCCCAAAGCATGAAATTCAGCCATGCCGTTAAAAACCTTTTTCATTATGATAATTCCTAAAAATTATGCGTGCAGATGCGTTATAATAGGCGGCTTACACACAATTTTTCGATGAAGTATTTCCTTCATTTGGTTTTTCAATCAATGGCATAAGTGAGGACGTCAGTATGGCCTTATTACCTATTTTAAGTTTTCCTGATCCCCGTCTTCGTACCATTGCTAAGCCTGTTGAAGAAGTTACTGATGAAATTCGTCAACTTGCAGCAGATATGTTTGAAACCATGTATGCGGCACCCGGTATTGGTTTAGCAGCTTCTCAGGTCGATCGTCATATTCAGCTTATCGTCATGGATTTGTCTGAATCTAAAGATGAACCTATGGTTTTCATTAACCCCAAAATAACTCCACTGACTGAAGAGACGCAGCCGTACGAAGAAGGCTGTCTATCAGTGCCACAAATATACGATAAAGTTGACCGTCCGTCACGTGTGAAAATCGAGGCAATTAACCTTGAAGGTCAAGCATTTGAGATAGAAGCTGACGGACTTCTCGCTGTTTGTATCCAACATGAAATGGATCACTTAAAAGGCAAATTGTTTGTGGATTATTTGTCGCCACTTAAACGTCAGCGTGCACGTGAAAAAGTCGAAAAGATTGTTCGCCAACGCGAGCGTGAAAAAGTTGCGGTAAAACGTTAAAAGTTTTCAAACATCAATATAGCGTGGATGTGATTTTTGGTTTTTCGTAGTGGTCTGTTGCTCGCATGTGCAGCAGTGTTTTTACAGATTGCGGTATTTTTACAGCCGCTATTACCGAAGCAATATCAAATTGCTCCGGTCTGTGAAACTATTACCCGTGCTTTGCTTAAACCTAAGGCACAGATGGAAACCATGTCACATGCCATGCATCATTCACATCACGACCACCATATCGGACAGGCACAAGTACCTGAACATCATGACCACCATGATGCAAATCACCAGTGCCAATATTGTACCGTCTATGCCAATCTGGTTTTACCACCTGAATTTGGCGTAAAAGAGGTGCTTGTTCGTATACAAGTGCGCTTAGTCGCTTATCAACAAGCATTTAGACATGTTTATTTTGCGCTACAGCGACTCTTCTTACTCCCGCAAGGGCGTGCACCGCCTCTATTTGCATAAATAAAAGCAATTTTTGTTGGGGTCTTTATTGACTTCGATATCACTTTATTTATGTTTTAGAGCGTATAAAAATGCCACATTCTAAATTTTTACTACAACCTTTATGGGTTGCGATGCTTGCTGTTTCTCATTCAGGCTTAGCTTTTGCCGATTCAGAGAAAAATGATGCTGATACCAACACACTTCATTCATTAGCACCTATTGTTGTTACAGCACAGCAAGGTAACGATGCAAATGGTCTGATTGTACATGCGGACCCGAAACAGCCAATTCAGCCAGTACCTGCTACAGATGGCGCAGACTATTTACAAAGTATTATGGGTTTTAACTCAATACAAAGCGGTGGAACAAATGGTGATGTGACATTCCGAGGGATGTTTGGTTCACGTATTAAAATTCTAACAGACGGTACGGAGAACCTCGGTGCATGCCCAAACCGTATGGATGCTCCAACTTCTTATATTTCACCAGAAAGCTATGATCGTATTTCTGTGATTAAAGGCCCGCAAACGGTTCAATATGCCAATACTGGTTCGGCAGCAACAGTCCTGTTTGAACGTCAGCCTGAGAAACTTACTTCCGAAAAACCTTATCGTGGGCAAGCAAGTGTTTTACTAGGTTCATATGGACGTATCGACCATAATGTTGAAGCAGCAGTTGGCGATGAGAAAAAATATATTCGTTTAAATGCCAACCGTTCAGAGTCCAATAGTTATCAAGACGGTGATGGTAATACTGTACCTTCAGCATGGAAGAAGTGGAATGCTGATGTAGCACTTGGCTTTACTCCAGATGAAAACACGTGGATCGAACTCACAGGTGGAAAATCTGATGGTGAGTCGCTTTATGCAGGACGTTCAATGGATGGTTCTCAGTTTGCGCGTGAAAGCTTAGGACTGCGTTTCGAAAAGAAAAATATCACCGATATCATTAAGAAAATCGAAGGGCAGGTGAACTACAGCTATAACGACCATATTATGGATAATTTTAGTTTGCGCACACCGCCATTAGTTGAAATGAACCATGGTGGTATGACTATGCTCATGCCAAACGCGATGGCCATGCAAGTAACGCGCCGTACACTAAATTCTCGCTTAGCCATGACCTCTGAATGGGATAAATGGAGCCTGATCACTGGGGTAGATTCACAGTTTAATAAACATGGCGGTAGCATGTCATCGCCAACAATGCCTTCTATGAATGTTTCATATCGACAAGATATGCGTTTTCAATCATATGGAGCTTTCGGTGAACTTGGCTATCAATGGAATGATAAAAACAAGTTAGTGACAGGTGTACGTTTAGATCGGGTAACAGTTGAAGATGAGCGAGCCGATTCTAAAGCCCAAGGCTTTAATACGAAGCTTGAGAAGACTTTGCCAAGCGCATTTGTTCGCTGGGAAAACCAACATCCTGAGCATGACTTCAAAAGCTATATCGGTTTAGGTTATGTAGAGCGTATGCCTGATTATTGGGAGCTTTTCTCTCCTAAACATGGTAATGCTGGTTCAACCAATACCTTTAACGGTGTGAATCCTGAGAAAACATTGCAGTTAGATCTAGGCTTCCAACAACAACATGGTGCTTTAAACACATGGGCTTCTGCTTATGCAGGCTTAGTAGATGACTACATATTAATGAGTTATCACCATCACCCGAGTATGGGAATGGGTGGGCATGATATGAGCCATGATATTACTGCAGGTGCCAAGAATGTTGATGCAACTATTGCTGGTGCAGAAGCAGGTATTGGATATCAATTTACCGACCGTATTCAGGCAGATTTGAGTGCTATGTATGCGTGGGGTAAAAACACCACAGATGACAAACCGTTACCTCAAATTTCCCCGTTAGAAGGTCGATTAAATATTCGCTATGTAGCCGACAAATATAACTTAGGCCTGTTGTGGCGAGTTGTTGCTGAGCAAAACCGTGTGAGTCTACATCAAGGTAATATCGTGGGATATGACCTAAAACCAAGTAAAGGTTTCTCAACACTTTCTTTAAACGGAAGTTATAACCTTCGTAAAGATATTGATGTCTCTGTTGGTATCGATAACGTATTAGATAAGACCTATACCGAACACTTAAATAAAGCTGGTAGTGCAGGCTTTGGATTTGCGAGCGAAGAGCAGTTTAACAATATCGGAAGAAATTACTGGGTTCGTATGAGCATGAAGTTTTAATAAGCTTTAGCGAATTAAAGAACTGAAATTGTTAATTTAAGAGAGAAATGAAATGACTAATAAATTATCGCCTGAACAGTCTTGGTGGGGATGGAAGTTACTTATTGTGGCGTCTATCTTGAGTGTATTGTTTATGATTGTTTTTTACTTGGCCATCAACAATGAACCTGACTATATGCCTAGTCAAAAAAATAAGCAGATGATGGAAACGCATGAGCAAATGAATCACGCTGAAATGCACAGTTCATCAGCTCAATAAGGTTTTTAATATTTGAAAATGGAAGTCCGGATAACGGGCTTCCATTTTTTATTTTTAGGTTTTAATAATTATTGATGCATACTTGCTAAGGTTTTTATCTTGTCTTGATTTTCATAAAGACGTAGACCAAGTTTTTGTAAATTACGACCCGATTGAGTTAAAAACCTTTCGACTTTTGGTGAAAATTTTGCGCCGTTAAAAAGTAGTAAATTACGCACAATTAAATAATAAGCAAACCATGAAGCAGACTGCTGAGGTAATCCGAGTAGTTTCATCCTTTTCTTACCAATAAAAAATTGGGTAAGTTCTAAATGTTGCCGATAAGCAAGTTTCTGCTGTAAAGAACGCAAATGCAGATATTGTCTCTCAAAAGGCTCTTTAGATAAGCTTGATCCTAATTCAATACTGCTGTGATCGGAACGAGGATGAGCAAACTGCATCCAGTAAAGGAATCGCCAGCCTTCAGTTTCAGATTGAATAAGCCACTTTTCATCAATTCCCATTAACCAACCAACATAACGCCAAAAATTTAAAAAACTCTTTGCCTCTTGTTTTGTTGGCCATATACCTAAAGCTCTAATACCGAGTAAAACTACACTACTAAAAGCCAAATTAGTCATGGCTAAATCAAATTGATTAAGAGGAATTCCCCAAACCCCACTATCCCAACCATCAGACTTTTTTAATTGCCGGCGAACGAGTGCATGAATAAAGCGAACATAAATCGTTGACGTAAAACCTGCACTCAAACGACAAAGCCCTTGAGGTTCAGTAATATCCACCCACCATTTTGTGGTTTCTGCTAAACGTGTTCCCGCTTGTTTCTTTAATGCCCCGGTTAAAATTAGGGGTTGATTAAATCCCGGATATAAATATCCCCCCATTAAAGATAAATCTCTAAGAATAAAACCATTATTTATTCCTAAACGATGAGTAAATTTAATAGCCTCATCAATTTGTTGCTGGTCTAACCATTCAGGCTTTTGTTCAATGTAATTAAAGAAATTTTCTAACTCAGTAGGTAGCGACTCAGATAGATCATCGCGGCCTTGAAATAATATTTTCTCAAAAATTATTCGGTGGTCTTTGGGATTTTGCATAACCCAATCAATCAGCTTATCCATTTCAACGTCCCCTTCGCAAAGAGCACGTTGTAAAGATACATATTCTGTATAGTTTGGTTGTACTGGTTTTTCACAGCAGATATTTAAAAACTGAGTAAAGAAATTACTGTCTTGCATATCATTAAAAGAAGCTAGTCGAGTCGGGCTAATCATTTGCATATCTTTACTTACGTATTGAACTGAATAATAAATAGGCTAATATGAATAATTATTCGCATTCAATTCGCATTTAACGAATAAAAAACGATGAGAAAAGCCCCGCAGCAACAGCGTTCAAAACTTATTGTTGACCATATTTTAGAAGCAACACAGCAATGTATTGCTCAATATGGATTGCTCCATACTACTACTCCTAAAATTGCAGAAAAATCTGGCGTAAGTGTTGGTTCGATTTACCAATACTTTGAGAGTAAAGATCAAATCATAGAAGAACTATTACGCCGTAAAAGCGAATTATTAGGGCAGCAACTTAAAGAATTAGTTATGCAGCAGGGGAATATTCCTTTAGATCTGCTTATCCCCTTGGCAATAGAGTTAGGATTTAATGCATTAAAAGCCGATCATGGGTTTTTTATAGAAGTACTGAAACATTGGCATGACTACAGCCATTCGCAAGCTGCTCAGATTTTAGAAAAGCATTTTTTTGAAGTAGGTTTATATACATTTAGTAGAAATCCTCATCAGTGGGACTTCGAGCAGGTAAAGCATAAATCCTTTGTAATTATTAATAGTACGCTTTTTACGATGATGCGTTACGTGAGCCAGAACAATTTTCTTATCTCAGAACAACAACTTAAACGAGAATTATCAAGCATGATACTGGCTTATTTAGGCCAAAAATAAGAAATAAAAATAATTATTCATATAAAACAAATACTTGATTTGTATTTTGGTTTAAAATTGAACGCTCAAGTCATTAATTTCTAATTTCCGCTTGCAAAGGTAAGTTAATGGTCTATAATGCACATCCATCGGCGGTGATGCAGATAGAACTTGTTGAAAAACAGTTACTTGAGATTAAGTTGATTGCTTTAAGTGATAAATTTGATGTTAAGTTGGTTTAAAAGATAAGTTTTAAAAATATCGAAATTACCTGTTGACTTTTAAGAGATTAAGAGTAATATAGCCGACCTAGCTTGCTGGTGACGAATCAGGAAGAAGATCATTAAGAGAATTGAAGAACAACTTGTGTGGATTTTTACTGATTGATTAATCGAAATAATTTTCATTAATTGATTGGTTTAAATTACTCGAAGTTTATTTGAGCGAAATTTAAGTCAGTAATTGATGAGCCAGAATTGGCACCTTGTCTATAAATAAGGTGCAAAATGATTTTAACTGAAGAGTTTGATCATGGCTCAGATTGAACGCTGGCGGCAGGCTTAACACATGCAAGTCGAGCGGGGGAAGGTAGCTTGCTAC
>NZ_KI391940.1:0-82575 GCF_000162375.2 Acinetobacter sp. RUH 2624
TATACAACTGCTTGGGTGTTGTATAGTCAAGCCTCACGAGCAATTAGTATTGGTCAGCTTCACATATCACTATGCTTCCACATCCAACCTATCAACGTCCTAGTCTCGAACGGCTCTTTAGAGGAATAAATTCCTAGGGAAATCTTATCTTGAGGTAGGCTTCCCGCTTAGATGCTTTCAGCGGTTATCCCTTCCGAACATAGCTACCCGGCGATGCGACTGGCGTCACAACCGGTACACCAGAGGTTCGTCCACTCTGGTCCTCTCGTACTAGGAGCAGATCCTCTCAAATTTCCAGCGCCCACGGTAGATAGGGACCGAACTGTCTCACGACGTTCTAAACCCAGCTCGCGTACCTCTTTAAATGGCGAACAGCCATACCCTTGGGACCTGCTTCAGCCCCAGGATGAGATGAGCCGACATCGAGGTGCCAAACACCGCCGTCGATATGAACTCTTGGGCGGTATCAGCCTGTTATCCCCAGAGTACCTTTTATCCGTTGAGCGATGGCCCTTCCATACAGAACCACCGGATCACTAAGACCTACTTTCGTACCTGCTCGACTTGTGGGTCTCGCAGTTAAGCGCGCTTTTGCCTTTATACTCTACGCGTGATTTCCGACCACGCTGAGCGCACCTTCGTACTCCTCCGTTACTCTTTAGGAGGAGACCGCCCCAGTCAAACTACCCACCAGACACGGTCCTCGTCCCGGATAACGGGACAGAGTTAGAACCTCAACATTACCAGGGTGGTATTTCAAGGACGGCTCCATTGGAACTAGCGTTCCAACTTCAAAGCCTCCCACCTATCCTACACAAGTAAGGTCAAAGTTCAGTGTCAAGCTGCAGTAAAGGTTCACGGGGTCTTTCCGTCTAGCCGCGGGTACACTGCATCTTCACAGCGATTTCGATTTCACTGAGCCTCTGCTGGAGACAGCGCCGCCATCATTATGCCATTCGTGCAGGTCGGAACTTACCCGACAAGGAATTTCGCTACCTTAGGACCGTTATAGTTACGGCCGCCGTTTACTGGGGCTTCGATCAAGAGCTTCGCTTACGCTAACCCCATCAATTAACCTTCCAGCACCGGGCAGGCATCACACCCTATACGTCCACTTTCGTGTTTGCAGAGTGCTATGTTTTTAATAAACAGTTGCAGCGGCCTGGTTTCTGCGGCTGTCATCAGCTCAGGAAGCAAGTTCCATCACCAACAACAGCGTACCTTCTCCCGAAGTTACGGTACCATTTTGCCTAGTTCCTTCAGCAGAGTTCTCTCAAGCGCCTTGGTCTACTCGACCTGACCACCTGTGTCGGTTTCGGGTACGATTCCTGTGTAACTGAAGCTTAGAGACTTTTCCTGGAAGCATGGTATCAGCCACTTCGCTGTACAAGTACAGCTTGCTATCGGATCTCAGTATAGAGTACCCCGGATTTGCCTAAGATACATACCTACATCCTTCCACCTGGACAACCAACGCCAGGCTGACTTAACCTTCTCCGTCCTCTCATCGCATTACACAGAAGTATTGGAATATTAACCAATTTCCCATCGACTACGCCTTTCGGCCTCGCCTTAGGGGTCGACTCACCCAGCCCCGATTAACGTTGGACTGGAACCCTTGGTCTTTCGGCGAACGGGTTTTTCACCCGTTTTGTCGTTACTCACGTCAGCATTCGCACTTCTGATACCTCCAGCATACTTCTCAATACACCTTCATCGGCTTACAGAACGCTCCCCTACCACTTGACTAATGTCAAATCCGCAGCTTCGGCACATAGTTTTAGCCCCGTTACATCTTCCGCGCAGGCCGACTCGACTAGTGAGCTATTACGCTTTCTTTAAAGGGTGGCTGCTTCTAAGCCAACCTCCTAGCTGTCTATGCCTTCCCACATCGTTTCCCACTTAACTATGATTTTGGGGCCTTAGCTGGCGGTCTGGATTGTTTTCCTCTTGACTACGGACGTTAGCACCCGCAGTCTGTCTCCCGGATAGTACTCATAGGTATTCGGAGTTTGCATCGGTTTGGTAAGTCGGGATGACCCCCTAGCCGAAACAGTGCTCTACCCCCTATGGTATTCGTCCGAGGCGCTACCTAAATAGCTTTCGGGGAGAACCAGCTATCACCAGGCTTGATTAGCCTTTCACCCCTATCCACAAGTCATCCCCTGGCTTTTCAACGACAGTGGGTTCGGTCCTCCAGTTAGTGTTACCCAACCTTCAACCTGCTCATGGATAGATCGCCTGGTTTCGGGTCTATACCCAGCAACTAAACGCCCTATTAAGACTCGATTTCTCTACGGCTCCCCTATACGGTTAACCTCGCTACTGAATATAAGTCGCTGACCCATTATACAAAAGGTACGCAGTCACACCACGAAGGTGCTCCCACTGCTTGTATGCATGCGGTTTCAGGATCTATTTCACTCCCCTCACAGGGGTTCTTTTCGCCTTTCCCTCACGGTACTGGTTCACTATCGGTCAGTCAGGAGTATTTAGCCTTGGAGGATGGTCCCCCCATATTCAGACAAGGTTTCACGTGCCTCGCCCTACTCGTCATCATTATGTGTGCCCTTTCGTGTACGGGAATATCACCCTCTACGTTCGCACTTCCCAGAGCGTTCCACTAAAACACACATAACTTAATGGGCTGATCCCCGTTCGCTCGCCGCTACTGAGGGAATCTCAATTGATTTCTTTTCCTAAGGGTACTGAGATGTTTCACTTCCCCTCGTTCGCCTTGCAACACTATGTATTCATGTTGCAATACCTACCTTAAAGTAGGTGGGTTCCCCCATTCAGACATCTCCGGATCAAAGGATATTTGCCGCCTCCCCGGAGCTTTTCGCAGGCTATCACGTCTTTCATCGCCTCTGACTGCCAAGGCATCCACCACATGCACTTAATTACTTGACTATACAACCCCAAACAGTCGACGTTACCTACAAGTTAGTAACTTCAACATTTCAGTTTAGAGCACTGTGTATTTAAACACTGTACAGCTTCAATCTAAATTCATATACCAAAACGCTTGATTCAGTTAATTTGCTAGTTCTCAATTAACTCCAAGATCAGAATTACTTCATCTCTCTTTGTTATTGAGTGAACAATTTATTTCAGACTCAATTTTGCCAATCTGTTAATGAATAAACATGCCTTCGTCAGGTCATGCTTAATACCGTGATACTTAAATCACAGAAGTTAATAAACCAAGACCGAAATCTCTATTTACTAATTTCTGTAATCCGAACTTATCTTAAGTTCTGGTGGAGACTAGGAGAGTCGAACTCCTGACCTCCTGCGTGCAAAGCAGGCGCTCTACCAACTAAGCTAAGTCCCCAGCTTACATCATCAGTCATGTATCTTTTATCTATAACTTCAACCAGTCAAAGTCATGGTGGGTCTGACAAGACTTGAACTTGTGACCCCACGCTTATCAAGCGTGTGCTCTAACCAACTGAGCTACAGACCCTCAGATACATCTATGAAGAACAACTTGTTGTGGATTCTTACCAATCGTCAATCTTTCGTTAAGGAGGTGATCCAGCCGCAGGTTCCCCTACGGCTACCTTGTTACGACTTCACCCCAGTCATCGGCCACACCGTGGTAACCGCCCTCTTTGCAGTTAGGCTAGCTACTTCTGGTGCAACAAACTCCCATGGTGTGACGGGCGGTGTGTACAAGGCCCGGGAACGTATTCACCGCGGCATTCTGATCCGCGATTACTAGCGATTCCGACTTCATGGAGTCGAGTTGCAGACTCCAATCCGGACTACGATCGGCTTTTTGAGATTAGCATCACATCGCTGTGTAGCAACCCTTTGTACCGACCATTGTAGCACGTGTGTAGCCCTGGCCGTAAGGGCCATGATGACTTGACGTCGTCCCCGCCTTCCTCCAGTTTGTCACTGGCAGTATCCTTAAAGTTCCCGACATTACTCGCTGGCAAATAAGGAAAAGGGTTGCGCTCGTTGCGGGACTTAACCCAACATCTCACGACACGAGCTGACGACAGCCATGCAGCACCTGTATGTAAGTTCCCGAAGGCACCAATCCATCTCTGGAAAGTTCTTACTATGTCAAGGCCAGGTAAGGTTCTTCGCGTTGCATCGAATTAAACCACATGCTCCACCGCTTGTGCGGGCCCCCGTCAATTCATTTGAGTTTTAGTCTTGCGACCGTACTCCCCAGGCGGTCTACTTATCGCGTTAGCTGCGCCACTAAAGCCTCAAAGGCCCCAACGGCTAGTAGACATCGTTTACGGCATGGACTACCAGGGTATCTAATCCTGTTTGCTCCCCATGCTTTCGCACCTCAGCGTCAGTGTTAGGCCAGATGGCTGCCTTCGCCATCGGTATTCCTCCAGATCTCTACGCATTTCACCGCTACACCTGGAATTCTACCATCCTCTCCCACACTCTAGCTAACCAGTATCGAATGCAATTCCCAAGTTAAGCTCGGGGATTTCACATTTGACTTAATTAGCCGCCTACGCGCGCTTTACGCCCAGTAAATCCGATTAACGCTTGCACCCTCTGTATTACCGCGGCTGCTGGCACAGAGTTAGCCGGTGCTTATTCTGCGAGTAACGTCCACTATCTCTAGGTATTATCTAAAGTAGCCTCCTCCTCGCTTAAAGTGCTTTACAACCATAAGGCCTTCTTCACACACGCGGCATGGCTGGATCAGGCTTGCGCCCATTGTCCAATATTCCCCACTGCTGCCTCCCGTAGGAGTCTGGGCCGTGTCTCAGTCCCAGTGTGGCGGATCATCCTCTCAGACCCGCTACAGATCGTCGCCTTGGTAGGCCTTTACCCCACCAACTAGCTAATCCGACTTAGGCTCATCTATTAGCGCAAGGTCCGAAGATCCCCTGCTTTCTCCCGTAGGACGTATGCGGTATTAGCATCCCTTTCGAGATGTTGTCCCCCACTAATAGGCAGATTCCTAAGCATTACTCACCCGTCCGCCGCTAGGTCCAGTAGCAAGCTACCTTTCCCCGCTCGACTTGCATGTGTTAAGCCTGCCGCCAGCGTTCAATCTGAGCCATGATCAAACTCTTCAGTTAAAATCATTTTGCACCTTATTTATAGACAAGGTGCCAATTCTGGCTCATCAATTACTGACTTAAATTTCGCTCAAATAAACTTCGAGTAATTTAAACCAATCAATCAATGAAAATTATTTCGATTAATCAACCAGTAAAAATCCACACAAGTTGTTCTTCAATTCTCTTAATGATCTTCTTCCTGGTTCGTCACCAGCAAGCTAGGTCGGCTATATTACTCTTAATCTCTTAAAAGTCAACAGGTAATTTCGATATTTTTAAAACTTATCTTTCAAACCAACTTAACATTAAATTCACCACTTAAAGTAACCAATCTAATCTCAAGTAACTGTTTTTCAACAAGTTTCTATCTGCATCACCGCCGATGGATGTGCATTATAGACCATTAACTTACCTTTGCAATACCTTTTTAACATCCCATGCATCAACAGATCATTTTTTAGGCTTTTTAGTCATTTTTCTATATTATTTGACCAATTTTACATTGATAATAGCTTATCGCTTCTGTATTAAAATATATCTCTATCCAACTGCATATTGAACAGAGCCTGGCTAGCGGTTAAGGAATTATATGAATTATTCTAATTTACTATTATCGAGCTTATTAACTGTGGGTCTTTATACCTCAGCACACGCTCAGGAAAATCTTACTGAAGAATCTGCCGCTAGTCCGGAAGATGCTACTTCGACAGAGGCTCAGCAGGGCCGCCCCCGTTCACAAATTATTAAAGACTTGAAAGCACTAAAAGCTAAAGATTTAAAAATTAATGCAAACGCTGCTCAACCGGATACAGTAAAAGATCCATTACAGTCATTAAACCGTCCGATTTATTCTTTTAATGACATGTTGGATCGCAATATTCTTCGTCCAGTTGCAGTTCAATATAATGAGAAAACTCCAGAAGATGTGCGTGGCTCTTATCGTCAGTTCCGTAAAAATCTTGGAGAGCCATGGAATGCTGTTAACCAGTTAATTCAAGGACGCCCTGGGCGTGCAGCAAAAACACTCGGCCGATTTACTGTTAATACATTAACAACTTTAGGTTTAGCTGACCCTGCTAGTCGCTTAGGCCTTCCGCCTGAAGATGAAAGCTTTGGTGTAACTCTTGGTTATTATGGCGTTCCTTCTGGGCCATTTTTGATGTTGCCTTTCTTTGGACCGAGTACATTACGTGATGGGATTGGCTTAGCTGTAGATTCTCAGGCTCGTCCACAAAAGTACATCATGGATAACCAAGATGGTCTTTACTGGTCAACTAATGTCTTACAGGCCATTGATACACGTGCTCAATATCTAGATTTGGATCAAACCATACAAGGTGATCAATATGCGATGATTCGCGATTTGTATCTCCAACGTAAGGCTTTCCAGATTGCTGAGAAAAAAGGTAATTCAGCAGACGTATCTTTTATTGATGATGACGAATCTGAAGATGTACCAGATGATAGTCAAACTAAAACTAAAAAATAATTAAAGAAGAAATCAAGGTATTGTAGTCTTCATATAAAAAGGCAATACCTTGATTTTGATCATACATCCTCTATGATGGATAAAGTGATCTTGTAAAAGGACTACCATATCTTCTATGTATTTTATTAAACCGACCCGCTCTATTCCTTTCTTAGAGCAAGCTCTGGAAGCATTACCAGACTTACAAGTCATTCACATAGATGATCTCGATTTATATGATCCAACAATTATCGCAATTGCAGATGTACAAGATTTCCTGACTCATAAATGGCGTTTACCTACCATTGTGATTGCTTTTGAGCATGAAGGTAGTGCTTTAGCTCAAGCATGGGAAGCAGGTGCTCTTGCGGGATGGGTATGGAACCAGTTACCTCAAGATTTAAACAAGGCATTAACAAGGATTGATGCTCAATATAAACGCAATCAAGATAGTCGCGATTTACCTTCCGCCGCAGAATTGCAAAAACGTTTATTACCAAATCCTATTGATTTATTAAATTATGAAGTTGAAACTTTTTTTCAACCTTCCGCCTATCTATCAGGTGACTGGTATGATTATTGGAAATTAAATGATAAAGAGGTTTTATTCTATCTAGCCGATGTATCGGGACACGGTGTTACAAGCAGTTTATTAACTTCATGGATGGCTGCCTTTCATGGTCGTTCAAAAACACCGCGACAGTTGATTAAAAAATTAAATGGAATGTTAGTTCAAGAGAATATTGAAAAACATATTACGATTGTAGTTGGTATTTTAAATCTGGAAACACATAGCCTTCGTTGGTCTAGTGCAGGTCACTACCCTCCTCCAATTATTTTTGAACCTAATCAACCTCCAAAAATTTTAACAACTAGTAGCTTTCCTTTGGGTTTAACTGACGAACTAGAAGTTGAAGAACACGTTTGCACATTAAATCGTCATGCACGTTTCATAGTTTGTTCAGATGGAGCATTAGAACCATTTGATGGCGGATTGAATGATCAATTTCAACAATTGGTTCAACATTTGCAAAATCAATCATTCCAAGCCCCTGATCATGTTGCTGATGACATTGCCATCTTTAGTCTTTGTCGAATGAATTAATTTAAAAATCAAACAATTAAAAAATATACGACTTAAGGACTCTTGAGTCTGAGATGGCACTATGTGATAATTTTTCTATCCTTCTCTGAAAATGGCATTTATATGTCAACAGGTCATGTTGAATATGCAAGCTTAAATGGAACGCATATTTTCAAACTTATTGGTGAAGTGCGAGCCCATTCTTGTATAAGTCTAGACAAACTTTTAAACAGAATTGAACAGCAAGAGAATGTTGTTGGTGCAATCGTTGATTTAACCCAAACAACATTTATTGATAGTACTGTATTAGGTATCTTAGCTAAGCTAGGTTTAAAACTGAAACAGACTCATCATATTCAAGCTGTGATGCTATCTACCAATCCAGATATCACAACCTTAGCCAACAGCATGGGGCTAGGGCAGGTTTTTGTCATTCTGAATTATTGTGGCGATCCTAACGTTTGTACTTTAACGTTAACGGATGAACACATTACTCATAATGCGATGCTAAGAACTGTTCTGGATGCGCATAAGACATTGATGAAACTCAATGCAAATAATCAGAATATGTTTGAGCCACTTGTTAAGCAATTGCAGAAAGAACAAGATACGCTTGAACAAGTATCTGATAAGCAAAATGCCTAAATTTTATTGCTAATCGGGATTTGTATATGACTCTTGTTTCAGTTGTTCAAATGAATTCTCAAGATGACATTGAAAGCAACTTTCAAATAATTGAGTCATTGATTCAGCAAAGCAAGGCTCAAAATGCTAGCTTAATTGTTTTTCCCGAGAACTTTGTATGTTTCGCTGCTAGTAAACAGCGTGAAACAGCTGAGCAATTTGAATCGATCCAGCAAAGACTTGAGAAACTTGCGCATCAATATCAAATCTGGATTGTTGCAGGTACTCTGCCCTGCCCATTCCGTCCAGATGGATCTATCATTCAAGATGGCCGCGTGCGCACAGTAAGCTTATGTATCAGTCCTGAAGGTACAGAAGCACGATACGACAAAATACATTTATTTGATGTACAAGTTGGCGATGCTGTCGGTGGATATCAAGAATCCCGTTTCTTTGAGCCTGGAACAGACGTTGTAGTCACATCTACTCCTTTTGGCAATATCGGCCTAATGGTATGTTATGACTTGCGTTTTCCCGAATTAGCTTTAACCCTCAGACAACAAGGCGCTCATCTATTGACTGCTCCAGCAGCATTTACCTATACAACAGGGCAAATGCACTGGCAGCTGTTGTTGCAAGCACGTGCAATGGATAGCCAATGCTATGTTTTAGGAGCGGCACAACAAGGTTGGCATGGGGAAAAACGTCAAACTTGGGGACATGCAGGAGCAACTGATAGCCGTGGACAAATTTTAAGTATGATTGAACATGAAGGTAATGGTTTAATTACTGTACCTTTTGATTTAGCTGCTCAAGAACTTGTTCGCACTTCAATGCCTTTAATGACTCATCGTAAATTAATTCACTATTAAAAGCTTAATTATTCATGTGGAAATACTTATTTAGCATTTTTTGCTTAGGGGCAAATATTCACTGTTACGCAGCGGATTTCGGTGCAACAAATCATTTTGTTTCTCCAAATTTACAGCTTAAACAAAATACTTTTCCACCTACTCCAAAAAATATTCCTCTTCCTGCTTTTGGGCAACGAATTATTGGCTGGGGAACTGGTGCTGAAGGTGCAAGACAACGTTTAGAAAACATTCAACCAGCTGATGTTTCTATGATAAAAAAACAAGGCACAACCTTGGAAATGATTACTGCTTGGCAGGATTTTTACGAACAAGAGCAACAACGCGATGAGAACAATCCAACTGCAAGATACCGTGCTCGTTTAATGAAAAAAATTGCTGACCTCTGGTAATTGTTTCAAATTCATATTTTAAAGTTATAGAGTAATCCTTTGATTACTCTTTTTTTTGCGTTATCTGATTTTTATCAATAACTCAGAATTATGAGCATTTAAGAAATTAAACATAAAGCGATATACTAGAAAAGCACCCATTAGTTTTCTGAGGAATATATGGACCAAGACTGTCAAAACTTAAAGCTTGAGAATCAATTATGTTTCCTCATTTATTCAACAAATTTAGCTCTTAATCAACTTTATCGTAAACTTTTAACTCCATTAGGTATTACCTATCCTCAATATTTGGTGATGTTGGTTTTATGGGAAAAAGATGAGATTACTGTTTCAGAAATTGGCAGCAAGTTATTTTTAGAGTCCTCCACCTTAACACCAATTTTAAAAAAGCTAGAAGCACTGCAATTTGTTAATCGTACTCGTTCAAAAGAAGATGAACGACAAGTAATTATTACGTTAAGCGAAAATGGGAAAAAACTTAAAGAACGGGCAGTGAATATTCCAGCTCATATATTGGAAGCAAGTTCTTGTGATATGACCACGTTACTCGGCCTAAAAGATCAACTGACACAGCTTCGTACAAATATAGCTAAATAATCACCACTTTTTTTACAAAATTAACTTGTCAAAATATTTAAGTCGTGTACGATATATTTGCATTCAATTTAATTTAGGAATAAAAAGATGTCTTTAGAAAAAGTTGTGTATCGTGCAAAAGCTAAAGCAACTGGTGGCCGTGATGGTCGTGCAACTTCATCAGACGGTGTATTAGACGTACAACTTGGTGTACCTAAAGAAATGGGTGGCGCTGGTGGTGCTGTAACCAACCCAGAACAATTATTTGCGGCGGGTTATTCAGCATGCTTTTTAGGGGCTTTAAAATTTGTTGCTAACCGCGATAAATTCAACATTAGTAAAGATGCTTATGTTGAAGGTGAAGTTGGCATTGGTCCAATTCCTACAGGTTTTAGTATTGAAGTTACTTTAAATGTTTATTTAATTGGTATGGACCGCGAAGAAGCTGAAAAATTAGTTGCAGCAGCTCATATTGTTTGTCCATATTCAAATGCGACTCGTAACAATATTGATGTAACTTTTAATATTGTGACTGAATAATTATTCATATTGAAACATGCCCGAATATTATCGGGCATTTTTTATATCTTTCGTATTATGCTTCACTTGCTTCATTAGTTACACGAAGTACTTCTTCAAGTGTAGTTTTGCCTGAGAGCACTTTACGCAATCCATCATCTCGAATAGAACCAGAATACTGACGGGCATGATTTTCTAATTCAAACTCTGCTGCATTACCATGAATGAGTCGGCGCATAGGTTCATCAATAGGTACAATTTCATAAATCGCTGTACGGCCATTAAATCCTAAGTGGGAACATTGCTCACACCCTTGAGCTTCCGGTAACTTTAAAGTTGGCTCATGCGAAATATGCTGAAAAACCTGCTTTTCAAAAGTATCGGCTTCACGCCATGTCATACAATGTGGACATAAGGTACGAACCAAACGCTGAGCAACGACCCCAATTAAAGAACTTGAAAGTAAGAACGGTTCAATTCCCATATCTTTAAGACGAGTAACCGCACCAATAGCAGTATTGGTATGTAGTGTCGATAAAACCAAATGACCTGTTAATGATGCTTGTACTGCAATTTCAGCAGTTTCTAAATCACGAATCTCACCAACCATTACAACATCTGGATCTTGACGTAACATTGCCTTTAAAGCACGAGCGAATGTCATATCCACTTTGGTATTAACTTGTGTTTGCCCTATGCCTTCAAGTTGATATTCGATTGGGTCTTCGGCAGTTAAGATGTTGCGTGTATTATCATTTAAATCAGATAAAGCTGCATATAAGGTAGTGGTTTTTCCCGAACCCGTAGGACCTGTAACTAAAATAATTCCGTGTGGACGATGTACCAATTGAGTTAAACGCTCATAGTCATTTGCCATTAAACCCAAGTGAGTCATATTAAGGCGACCCGCTTGTTTATCAAGCAAACGCATAACAACTCGCTCGCCATGAGACGAAGGCAAAGTAGATACACGCACATCGACTTCACGTCCAGCAAGACGTAAAGAAATACGCCCATCTTGCGGCACACGCTTTTCGGCAATATCTAGTTTCGCCATAACTTTAATACGTGAAACAAGTAACGGTGCCAACTCACGGCGCGGCTGTACAATTTCACGTAATTGACCATCTACCCGCAAACGAACCGATAGCTTTTTTTCAAAAGCTTCAATATGGATATCAGAAGCACCTACACGGATTGCCTCAGAAAGAAGTGCATTAATTAGACGGACAATAGGTGCATCATCTTCTTGGTCCATTAAGTCTTCTGTTTCAGGAACCTGATCGGCCAAACTCAATAAATCTGGATGATCTTCTAGACCTGCTGCAACTTGTTGCGACTCCCCTGTGTCACCAGCGTAACTCGTACTTAATAAACTATTAAACTCTTGTTCAGTACATAGCTGATAATGTGCAGGCTTCCCCAAAATTCGTCTTGCTTCCTGCAATGCAATTTTTTCTGTATTTTGACGTCTAACAATAAAAACTTGATCACCGTCATAACGAAATAAAACACCATGACGCTTGGCAAAACTATATGGAACTTGTATTTGTTTCAATATTTGCATCACAATTTATAATGATGAGTAAGATGATTTTGAGTGTACTCTAAGCAGATTACAGCGTGAAGTCTGTTTAACAACTCGGTAGAGGAATTTTACGTCTTGTTTGAAAATAATGAATATCAGCCTCGCCCCCAGAATTCTTTAAAATGGTGGGGTGAACAGCACTTTGAAATTAACCAGTCCAAAGCATGGCAATTCGGTTCAATGCTCTTCCGTTTAACGCGGGGCATAAAAGAATGGCGTATCGAATATTATCGTCCCACTCTCCAAGATGATAATGAACAAGATTGGCACATTATCTCGGATGCAAATTTTGGTTTCCCCCATACTGTTCAAGTCGAACGTTACATGTTTAGAAAAACTAATCCAAAGTTTCTACTCATGCCTCGTTTAGCAGACCGATCTGTTGTGATTAAACCTGTTGATCCAATTTATATTCCAGCAGGTCAACGTGGGACACTTTATATTAGTACTCCTTTATGGATTGCAGGTTTAGTTGAAAGTCAGCATGAACCTTTATTTGAGATTCCTGTAATTCAGCCTAAAGATACATGGTTTGGACCCAATGCACAGCAAGGTGAAATTTGCTATGCCACCTCTGTTGATGGACGTACCGATTTAAATCTATTAACACCACGTGCTTTTAGAGCAGTTACGCCGATTGATTTTCACAATACCAGTAATCATCAATTACGCTTTGATCGTATGAATGTTCCGGTTACCGCCCTACCGCTATTTTATAGTGAAAGTACGGGACGCTTATGGACCTCACAGATTAAAGTTTATTATGAAGGGTCTGACCGCCCTGCCCGCATTCGTATTGAAAACCGTACACCGCCTCTTGCAGGTGAAGTGACTTACGTACATCCCCCACGTTCACCTGGCGGTGCACTATTTAATATGTTTGATTCATTTTTCTAAGGGGGTTCTATGGCTGATTCAAATATTCCTAGAGATATCGCTGATAGCCTCAAAAGTATATTCACCAATATTAACACCGAACGTATCAGTGAAATTTTAGTCGGTGTTGTGCTTTGTTTTATTGGTTTTGTCCTTGCCCGTATTATTTCAAATACATTTATTAGAACCGTTGGCTCACGTTTTAATGCTCATCAGCGTCTGGTATGGCGCCGCGGTATTTTCTATTTTATTTTCTTACTCTTCATTATGACGAGTTTAAAAGAAGCCGGGTTCAAACTTAGTGTATTTCTAGGGGCAGCGGGGATCTTAACAGTAGCACTCGGTTTCGCATCACAAACATCTGCCAGTAACTTGATTAGTGGTTTATTTTTGATTGGTGAAGGTTCATTTGAGGTCGGTGATACGATTCAAATTACACTTATTCGCGGGAATACGATCGAAGGCGAAGTTATCTCAATTGATTTGCTTTCGGTAAAGTTACTTACACTCGACAACGTCTATATTCGTTTACCGAATGAACAACTTATTCGTGCCCCTGTACACAACTTATCTAAATACCCGATACGCCGTATTCCAATTACACTCGCCATTAATTTTCATGAAGACATTATTAAAGTCCGTGAGGTTCTACTTAACGTCGCAGCAAATTACCCACTCGTGTTAGATGACCCAAAACCTGCGGTTACAGTGACTGCATTTAGGGAATCATCGATTGAGCTTTTATTTGCAATGTGGTGCCGTCAAGAAAATTCTTTAAAAGTTCGAGATGAAATGCAAGAACGTATCCGAAATGGCTTTTTAGATAACCAAATTGAGATTCCTGTTCCTAAAATGGGATTAATTGATCGACCATCTACTATTTTTGCTGAAGACGATATCGATCAATACAGTAATCAAAAAGAGTTAAAAAGAGAGCCTAAAGCTTAGGCTCTTGATTCTTCTTTACAGAGGATGATGGTGGTAATGGTGCAAGATAAGCAATAATCAGCATTACCCCACCTGCTCCAATAAATGAAATAACTCGAGTTAACGTTGCACTTTGCGATAGATCAAGCAAAATCAGCTTTAATACAACAATCCCTAAAAGTGCAGCGCCTACAAACCAGAGTTGACGAATCATTTTTCGACTAGAGAATGTCGTCAATACAAATGCCAAAATAACCCAAAGTAAGGTCAAACTTAGCTGTACTACACCATTTGTCCAAATTGAAGTACTCCATAGCGGTGTTGCCCAGTAATGGTGCAAGCTTCTGACGACTACACTACTAAATACCAGTAAGCCCACTAAAATTGTTGTAATTTTAAAAGTCCACTCCAGTGACTTATCTTGATCAAAATCATGTTGATAAATAATAAAAAGTAAACCTGCAAATACCGCAATTGAAAGAAAGTCCGTTAAGTTAATTAAAGGAATAAAATAAAGGTACTCGGCAGAATGACCATCAAGACTCACCACAAGCAACCACAGTAAGCTTAAACACCACACCGGAATTTGATGCAATAGTGTCGTTTTATGAGTTTTATAAGCCCAAAGCGAATAAGCCACAGGAACAAAAGCCAAAGCGACTATTGGCATTTTTGGGAAAATAGCCACGCCAACTATCGCTAACGCTAACCAGCTTAAACCAGCCCAGACTTTTAAGTATCCAGACTCACCCGTCTGCGGTTGAGCCATAATAAATAAACCGCTCAGAATAATTGTAGCGACTAGGAAAGTAGTTTGCTGTAATGAGTCTCCCCATTTAAACAACGTAAATACTTGACTAACAGAGACCTCCCCCAAAATTAACAACAGTAACAGGCTAATTAAAATTAACTGCAAACTTTGCCATTGCACACGAAGTTTATAGTGAACAATAGCACTAAATATTGCGATTAGGGCTACAGCGAAGATCAAATACGGACTTAAACCATGATGATGCCATGCCATTATTTCTATACCAGCTACGGCGCCCGCATACATACCTAAGCATAAGAAAATACCGCTAAACATACTTGCGCTAAAATAGCGTTGCTCTTTACTGTTGTATTGCAATAAATAAAAAGCAGAAATGAATTGAGCAATTGCATAAATGCTAGTGCTTAGCGTTGGAAACTCTTCATTTGCCCAAACCTGATAAAACAGTGCAAGTGAACTGAGTAAAACTAAAACTACGCCAATATATCGGCTTAAACGATAGCGCTCAGTTACTCCCCAAACGATTAAAGCCGTACCTTGTGCGACCCAGCCAATAGCAGTCCAGTGCGCTCCCTTTGCAAGTGGAAAAATTAAGGCAAAAAAAGCAACCGCGAGTATAAAAAAACTTTTTGCAAGAACTGAAAGTTGTGGATGGGATTTTTTAATCCAATAAGTTAATACCGCATAGGTACACGCTAATACAGCAGCACCAATGGTCAAAGCTTGGGTCGACTCATGAACTAAATAGGCATGAAGCGTAAAGCCTAATACAGGAACACTAAAAATAAGGCCAACATCTAAGAGTGGAGATACACGAATCCCTTCTTGTTTTTCATGTGCTGAAACCCGAGATATATTTTGGCTATAACGAACACTTAACCAAATAAACAAGGCAATATGACACCATAAAATCCAGTCTAATGTGCCAAATTTTGCTGGCTCGGCATAAAATGCGATTGCACTACCACCAATAAACATTGTGGCAAAGAAAGCAATTTGATTTAAAACTTTCCATGGCTGAATAAAGTTAACGGCAGCGACCGCAAGATTAATGACAAAATAGTAACTAAATAGAAAAATCACATCAGGACGATATTGCGGAATCACTAAAGGAGCCGCATAAGCCATACCGAGTGCCAGTATTGCTAAATAAATGGCTTGTTGTTTTAAGCTCAGGAATACCGTAATTGATAATAAAATAGCAAATAAAATACTCGCTGTAGTTAGACTTGCGATTACACCGAAATGATGCGAGAACACAAGCGTTAGAAAGACAATCGCTAACCCGACACCTTGCAACGCCACAGCAAATAACTGATTTTTCTTTTGCAAGGTATATCCAAATGCTGTTAATACACCTCCTGCAATGGCAATAAAACCAAGTTTCACACCTAAGCTCAACTGCCAATGCTCACTGGCAAAACGCAGTAAGAGCACCACCCCAACCATAAGCACAGCAACAGCAACTCTTAAAATTGGATTACCATGAATCATCCAATCGACTGCTGGTTGCCACCATGCGGTGGTCTGTGTACGAGCTATTTGTTCTTCTTGATCTAAAGCTGTTGTTTCAGGTAAAGCTGACTCGGCAATATTGTTTGGATCAGCTTGCTCTGATACAGGCATTATCACTTCTGTATGTATAGATTCATTTACACTTACTGTTTGCTTGGCTGACTCGAGGAACAATAGACGAGTATGAAATGTACTAATAGTTTGAATCAAACATAACAATAAAACCAGTAATGTCCCACCAGCAATCCACGTCCAATGATTGATATAAGCAACTAATGCAACTAAAGCAGCCGCATAAATGACTGTGCGTTGTATGTGAATAGAATAAAGTGGGGTTCTCTGCCGAGAAAACTGTTGTTCTAAATGAGTTAAACGTTGATGTAGATTTGATAACGACTGAACTAGTATGGCAGTAAGAGCAATAGATAAAGCAACAACGGCACTCTGAAATTTAAAACCAATTGAAATGGCTAAAAACAAAGTCAAAGCGATCAAAACAACGATCATTCCCTGTTTGTCTTTTTTATACATGGGCTTAGCAATATGACACCTTCATTACATATCATCTTACTTCAAGCCAATACAAGCGTATATTTATACATACAAAATACTGCAAAAATCATAAACCTGCATTCATAGCCGTTTTCACGTAAAATACACCTAATTCAAATTAAGGAATTGTTCAATGCCACCATTTGTCTTGGTTGATGGGTCCTATTTTTTATTTCGTGCATATCATGCATTACCACCATTGACGACCTCTACAGGGTTACATACCAATGCAATACGTGGGGCAATTTCTGCCATTCAAAAATTAATGCGCCGTATGCAACCAACACATATGGCCGTCATTTTTGATACGCCTGAGCCAACTTTCCGTCATAAGCTTTCACCTATTTATAAAGGTGACCGCCCAACCATGCCGGAAGAGTTATCTCAACAGATTCCATATTTACACGCTCTAATTAAAGCGCAAGGAATTCCTTTATATAGCCTTCCGGGTGCTGAAGCTGATGACATTATCGGGACACTGGCTAAACGCGCCGTAAAAGAAGGTCATCATGTCCTTATCTCAACCGGAGATAAAGATATGGCCCAGCTGGTTAATGACTATGTAAAACTTGAAGATAGCTTTAAAGATCGCGTAATGGATACCGATGGCGTATTTGAAAAGTTTGGCGTTTGGCCGAATCAGATTATCGATTACTTGACTCTAATGGGCGATGCGTCTGACGGTATTATGGGCGTGCCTGGCGTGGGAGCAAAAACAGCAGCCAAGTTACTGACCGAATATGGCACTTTAGATAATATCATTGCTAATGTAGACCAGCTTAAAGGCAAACTGAGCCAAAATATTAAAGACAATTTAGATAACATTAAGCTTGATCATCAGTTGGCAAGTATTGTTTGCGACCTTCCTTTAGAACTCGACTGGCATGAGTTAAAGCTTACTGATCCAAACGTAGAGGCTTTGCGTAATCTATACACTGAGCTCGAGTTTAGAAACCAATTACAGTCGCTTGATCATCCAAACAATCCAAATAGCTCAAGCTACAAACAGCAAGCTTCACAGACCGTGGTTCAAAATGAAGTTAAACCTGCTGAAACAATAGAAACAGAAGATCAAGCTAGCTTAACTAGTCAAGATGATCAGCTTGGGACTGCAAATTATCATACTGTTTTAACTCAAGAAGCTTGGGATCAACTCTGGCAACGCATGCAAAATGCCGATCATTTTGCTATTGATACAGAGACCACAAGTCTTGATTACCGTATTGCCGAAATGGTTGGTTTTTCAATCGCCTTTGATGCAAAAGATGCCTATTATGTGCCTTTAGCACATAACTATGAAAATGCGCCACAGCAGCTGGATCGTGAACAAATTCTGGCTCAAATTAAGCCAGTATTAGAAAATGAAGCGGTTAAAAAAATCGGTCATCACCTTAAATATGATGCGCACATTTTTGCTAATCACGGTATAGAACTTAAAGGCTGGTATTTCGATAGCATGCTGGCATCTTATGTATTAAATGCAGCAGCAACTCGTCACGGTATGGATGATGTTGCTCGTGTCTATTTAAGTCACTTAACTACAACTTTTGAACAAATTGCTGGTAAAGGTGCTAAACAGAAGACTTTTAATCAAATTGAGATTGAAGTTGCAGCTCATTATGCAGCCGAAGATGCACATGTGACTTATCGTTTATATGAAGTCCTTTCAAATAAACTTAAAGCACATCCTGAGCTAGAAAATATTTTATATAATATCGAAATGCCGGTTGCCCGAATTTTGTCAGGCATGGAAGAAGATGGTATTCGTTTAGATCATGCATTCTTAGATAAATTAAGTGTTGAATTTGCAAAAACCATGGAAGGCCTTGAAAATCAGGCTATGGAAATTGCAGATGAAACTTTTAACATTGCTTCACCTAAACAAGTAGGCGAAATCCTATTTGATAAATTAGGTATTAAAGGTGGTAAAAAAACTGCAACTGGACAATACAGTACCAGTGAAAGTGTTTTAGAAAAAATCGAACACCCATTAGCGGAAATTATTCTAGAACATCGTGGGTTAGCAAAGCTAAAAAGTACCTATACTGACCGTCTAGTTGAACAATCTCATAACGATACCCATCGCGTACATACAAGTTATCACCAAGCTCTCACAGCGACAGGTCGTCTATCTTCTTCGGATCCTAACTTACAAAATATTCCAATTCGTAGACAAATTGGCCGTCAAATTCGTAAAGCATTCATTGCACCAGAAGGACGAGTTTTACTAGCAGCCGATTACTCACAAATTGAACTTCGTTTAATGGCTCATTTTTCTCAAGATGATGCTTTAGTACATGCGTTCCAGCACGGACAAGACGTTCACCGCCGTACTGCTGCAGAAGTATTGGGTATTGCGATCGAAGATGTAACAAACGATCAGCGTCGCCAAGCCAAAGCTGTAAATTTTGGTTTACTTTACGGTATGTCCGAGTTTGGCTTAATTCGTCAGTTAGGCTTCACACGTCAAGAGTCGCAAAACTATATTAAGCAATACTTCCAACGCTATCCGGGTATTTATGAATACATGCAACGTACCCGCCAAGTAGCATCGGAGCAAGGCTTTGTTGAAACTATTTTAGGACGTCGTCTTTATACACCAGATATTGATGCTCGAAATGTGATGGTACGTAAGGCTGCTGAACGTGCTGCGATCAATGCGCCTTTACAAGGTAGTGCAGCTGATATTATTAAACTTGCAATGATTGCAGTTGATAAAATCTTGCCAAAAGATCAAGCAAAACTACTACTTCAGGTACACGATGAATTAGTGTTTGAAGCCGATCAAAACATTGCCGAAGAACTTTCTAAGCAAATCGCAAGTGTTATGGAATCCGTTGTCGAAATTTCTGTGCCTTTAGTAGTTGAAGTTGGGCAAGGGCAAAACTGGGATGATGCACACTAAGTCATCAATAAACCAATAAAAAAGGGCTGTGAAATACAGCCCTTTTTATCGTCTCAACTTAAAGTCCAGTTAAAAGAACTTTAGCAACTTCATTCATTAAGATCTCAGCAATATAGAGCGCTAAGAATGCCAAAATTGGCGACAAATCAATCATTCCCATATTAGGCAGTAAGCGACGGAACGGCGCTAATAATGGTTCTGCCAAATCTTGAATGACTTCAATATAAGGTGAACGAGATTGAGTGAACATCACCACCCAACTCAAAATGATTGTCGCAAAAATTAAATAACGACAGAAACGAATCAAATCTTGGATCATTGTCACAAATGTCAGAATCACTAAATGAATCGGACTATTTGGCATTGAACCTGAAAGATACATCACACCAAAAATTTTCAGTAAATATAAAATAATTAAAAGAACTAACGCGGCTAAATTGAATCGGCCTTTTGCGACTGTTGGAAAAATTCGGGCAAAAATATCAACAATCTTCGTCGCCTTTACTGTCGATAAAACCACAGGATTATAAGGACTTACTGCCGCCAATTGCATTAAGAACCGGAAAAAGACCAATAAAATCGCAACGTTAATTAAAATTCCAAAAATTAGCGCAGAATTTGCACCCATAGTTGTCTTATCCTATTAAAGCTATTTTGCACTGTCACTCAGTTCTTGAGCCAATTCTTGACTACGTTTCTGTGCAGCAGCTAATGCAGATTGAATATTTTGAGAGATTTGTGCACGATCAAAAACTTCAAGTGCAGCTTGTGTTGTACCATTCGGTGATGTCACATTTTTACGTAGTTCAGACGGAGTATTTGAACTCGTAATTGCCATTTGAGCCGCACCTAATGCTGTTTGAAGAGTTAAAGCAGTTGCAACTTTTTCATCTAGGCCTAGATTTTTACCTGCACGGATCATACTTTCCATGAGGTAGAAGAAGTAAGCCGGGCCTGAACCTGAAACTGCTGTTACCGCATCAATTTGAGCTTCGGAGTTTACCCAAATTGTTAAACCAGTTGCTGCTAAAATTTGACTCGTTAATTCACGGTCTGAAGCACCAACTACATCATTCGCATAAATACCATGTGCGCCAGTTTGAACTAATGCTGGCGTATTCGGCATAACACGAACAATTCGTTCGCTATCAATAAGATTTGATATTGTCTTAATTTCCGCACCAGCAATGATGGAAATAACCAGTTTATCCGATAATAAGCCTTTCAGCGGACGTAGAACATTCGCTAGAACTTGTGGCTTTACCGCAAGTACGACAACATCCGCATTTTTAATTGCAGCCACATTATCTTGGGTTACATGAACTTCTTTTTCTTGTAATAAATGACGGATTTGTTCAACTGGATCTGAAACGGTAATACGTGTTGGTGGCAAGCCTCTTGAAATCAGCCCGCCGATCAACGCTTGGGCCATATTACCACCACCAATAAAACAGATATTACTATTTACTGCACTTGTCATAACCATATTCGCCATTTACCAGATCACAAGAATGAGAAATTAAATCTGGTTGCCATCCTCCTTGCTCACAATACGGAGACTGAGCCAACCAAAATCCTTTCGGTGTAAAAACCCCAAGCATAACATTATCTATGACTAATATTTGAATTGTATGACGAAGCCAAGGCAAAATATGTGCTTCTTGAATCGCTTTTTTTAACGGCCATTGTCCAACACGACCATATAGATGAATCTTTTCCCCACCTTGGCGTCGAATTATTTTCAATTTTTTATTCAATAAAGAATGACTTAAACCAATTTTTTTACTCTCAATATGGAACAGTCCTGCTGCACCCTGCCATTCTTCTTGTAATTTAAATGAATGCTCCAGTTCGGCTTCAACCGGATTTAATTTTTCAGCAAGATAAATCTGTTTACTTAACCTATAAAGAATATTTTGATAACGGACGTAATAAAACTGGTTCCAATGTAAAGCGGCTTGTGCATCAGATTTAGAATCAATGACTTCTTTTTTTAAGCGCTCGACCATTTCAAATGCAGGCCGATATTGCCCATCACCCTTCATCCATGCAGAAAGTAACTGGCGCTGTCGTGCAAAAGATAACTCAGATAATTTCGTTAAATCTAAATAGTCAGCTGAACCCGAATATTGCCAATCATTTTTCAGAACTTCTTCTAAAATTTCGGAAGCATCCTGCATGAGATAACTGGTTCGGCTCAGCGCCTGCTGCATTTTTGGAAATCTTTTTGATAAAAATGGCCAAAGCTCTTCACGACACCACACACGGTCATAATGGGTATCATAATTCATTGGATCATCAATATACTTCACTTCAAGCTGAGCAGCCCAAGAAGCAATTTGCTCACGTGTTAAATCCAAAAAGGGACGCCAAATTGTCATATTTTCACGGTAATCAATGGCTTGCATTGCAGCAAGTCCATCTACACCTGTACCTGACAATAAACGTAAAATAGCTGTTTCGGCCTGATCTTGCTGATGATGAGCAAGCAATAGAATTTCATTTTGTTGTAAATGTTGCTGATAAGCTTGATAACGTGCTTGACGTGCTTGAGCTTCCAGATTCCCATCAGAAATCTGTACTTTTTGAATAATATAAGAAATATTTAAACTTGTTGCCTGACTGGCAACAAGTTTCCCCCATTCTGCACTTTGTTCTTGCAGTTGATGATCAATGTAAATTGCTCGGATCTTTTGAGGGAAAATTTGATTCATTAAATGTAGTAGTAGCATTGAATCCATGCCACCACTACATCCAATAAGAAAAGAACTATTTTCTGAAAACTCTTGAGCCTGCTTTAAGACGTGATGCCTAAATTTTCGCTGCCAAACTTCATTAAACGTTGATAACGTGCTTCGCATCGTTCATTTGCATCCATCGGTAGCAATTCATCCAAAGCTTGCTTTAAAACTACTTTTAGGTTTTGCATCACACGCTCAGGGTCTAAATGAGCTCCTTCGCCTTCATCTACTACATATTCAACAATACCTAGAGATTGTAGTTTATCTGCTGTTAAACCTAAAGCTTCACTCGCTTGAGCTGCTTTTTCAGCAGTCTTCCATAAAATAGATGCACAACCTTCTGGTGAAATCACAGAATAAATACTATGTGATAGCATAATCACACGGTCAGCAACCCCAATACCTAGAGCACCGCCAGAACCACCTTCACCGAGTACTGTTGCAACAACAGGAACTTTCAAACTTGAAAGTTGAGCAAGACTAGTGGCAATTGCTTCAGCTTGTCCACGTTCTTCAGCACCAACACCTGGATATGCACCCATCGTATCAATAAACGTGAAAACCGGAAGATTAAAACGCTCAGCCATATCTAGTAAACGCTGAGATTTACGGTAACCTTCTGGGTTCGCCATACCAAAGTTGTGCTTTAATTTTTCACGGGTACTACGACCACGGTGTTGTCCAATGACCATCACAGGTTGACCGTCAAAACGAGCAAGACCACCTACCATCGCACCATCGTCACCAAACAAACGATCACCATGCAAGGCATCAAACTCTGTAAAGATTTCACCGACATAATCTAGAAACTGCGGACGATCAGGATGACGTGCAATTTGAACCGTTGTCCACGCTTTGGACTGAGTAGCTTTTTTCATAGGTCGAATATTATCCCTTTAATCGATAAATTTTTCCGACTGAATATTCAATTCAATGTCCCAATGCTTAAACTGCTCTTGCTCATCATGCAAGTCGGCAACTAACAATGGCCATTGTTTGGCATCACCAGAAACACTAAGCTGCCATTGTTGATCATTTATGATGGTCAATTCAATGGCAGGAAGCATCTGATCACTGCGACTATGGTTGAGTAAAACTGCAAGGCGAAGTAATAAACTTAGGTAGAGTAATTTATTACCGCCCGCCTTTAAAACTTCATTTTTTACATCATTACGTAATTTACGACGATGATGAGCAACTAAATGTGAAAGATGGTTTTGATCAATTTGTGAGAAACCAGGAATATCAGAATGCTGTAATAAATAAGCACCATGACGATGATAACCACCATGACTAATTGCTAAACCAATTTCATGCAAATATGCTGCACGGCGCAGTAAGTCACTGTCTTCACTGGTTAAATTCAGAGATTCTGCTACCCCATCAAATAAGTGTTGAGCTGTATTCACAACTCGTTCTGCTTGTTTCGGATCAGCGTTATAACGTCCCATTAGGGCTTGCACACTACGATCTCGGATATCTTCATGCTTAAAACGACCTAAAAGGTCATACATGACTCCTTCACGTAATGCACCATCAGAATATGCCAAATGTTCAATTTCTAATACTTCAAAAACTGCGTACAAAATTGCCAATCCGGCTGGCAAAACTGCTCGTCGATCTTCTCTAAGTCCTTCAAAATCAATTTCAGAAATATTTTTGAACTTGAGCAACTTATCTTTAAGTTTATAGAGGCCTTCACGAGTAACATTTTCTTGCTCGTCACTTAACCCCATATTTACCATAATTTGACGGCAGGCTTTAATTGTACCGCTAGAACCAACAACAGTATCCCAACCTTCCATCTTATAAGTTGTTGCGATCGCTGAAAGTTCTTTGCGCGCAGCAACCACTGCCTTATCAAAAGCTTTTTGGGTAATTTCACCATCAGCAAAGTAGGCTTTAGTATATGCTACACAACCCATCTGTAATGATTCGGTATAAATCGGCTCGAATTCTTCGCCAATAATAAACTCAGTAGACCCACCACCGATGTCAACAACTAAGCGGCGTCCACCATTTGCCATCGTGTGAGATACACCAAGATAAATCAGTCGTGCTTCTTCACGGCCTGCAATAATTTCAATAGGTTTAGGTAAAATTTCAGCAGCTTTTTGAATAAACTCATGGCCATTTTTAGCCTGACGCAAAGCATTTGTTGCCACTATTCTTAAACGATTAGGTTGAACCGACCCCAAACGCCCGACAAAACGAGCCAAACATGCCAAGCCACGTTGCTGTGCAGCTTCTGTTAAGTTTTTATTTTCATCCAGACCAGCTGCAAGCTGTACTTTTTCTGACATTGAAGCCACTTTTTTAACTTCACCGTGATCTACCCGTGCAATGGCAAGGTGAAAACTGTTCGACCCCATATCTATGGCAGCAAGTAATTCTTCATCAATCAGAAAGTCAGACATTATTGAACTAAACCCATAACAATTCACGCCTAGAGTAATTCACAAGAATGCAATTGAAAAGCCATTTTCATCAACAATTAATAGCCATCGATAATTTTCGATTTGTTAAACGATTGTACAAGCCGATGGTGAATATCGTGAGCATCCATTAGACAAATTTAATTAAGCCTTGAATAATAGCATCAAACCCTTACATTGAACTAAGTAGCTATGTAATACTGATAGAGATTATATCCTCCTATAGTGATAGCACTTTTTTCTAAAAATTGGAGCCGTACCATGTCTGCGACTATTGTAAATACAACTGATGATAACTTCCAAGCAGATGTTCTAGATGCAGAAACACCTGTACTTGTTGACTTCTGGGCAGGTTGGTGTGCACCTTGTAAAGCGATTGCACCTGTTCTTGAAGATTTATCAAGTGAATATGCTGGTAAAGTAAAAATCGTTAAAGTTGACGTGACTTCTTGTGAAGATACTGCAGTGAAATACAATATCCGTAATATTCCTGCTTTATTACTTTTCAAAAATGGTGAAGTAGTAGCGCAGCAAATCGGTGCTGTACCTCGTTCTAAACTCGTTAGCTTCATTGACGAAAACGTTTAAGTCCGAACGTTACAGATGAAATACGCTATATCTCTATAGCGTATTTTTTTCGGCTATAAATTGACAAATTAGCTGATCTCACTTATATTGCATGCTCAAGAGGCACTGAAGGGAATCGTCTTCTGTCCGGCTTCTTACAAGACACAAACATAAAGATCGCCACTCGGCAACAGAAATTGTTTTTTCACATTTCTCTTCGAAACAGTTAATTAGACTTCTGAATTGTTATTGTGTAAATACAATTGCGATACTCTTTTTTGTATGCGAGCGATTTTTCTTCTTTTAAACCACACTCTATTCTTTCCTAATTCTGACCCCTATGAACTTAACTGAACTCAAGAAAAAACCAATCGGCGAACTAATTAAAATTGCTGAATTTATGGGCCTTGAAGGTATGGCTCGTAACCGAAAGCAAGATATTATCTTTGCCATCTTGAAACGCCATGCAATGAATGGCGAAGAAATTTTTGGTGACGGCGTTCTTGAAATTCTCTCTGATGGTTTTGGTTTTTTGCGCTCTGCCGCAGGTTCGTATTTAGCTGGTCCGGATGATATTTATGTGAGCCCCTCACAAATCCGACGCTTTAACTTGCGTACAGGTGATACCATCACAGGTACTATTCGCCCTCCGAAAGAAGGTGAGCGTTATTTTGCGTTGCTCAAAGTTAACCAGATTAACTATGACACGCCAGAAAATTCTCGAAATAAAATTTTATTTGAAAACTTAACTCCCCTTTTCCCAACCGAACAATTGGTTATGGAACTTGGTAATGGTACAACAGAAGACTTAACTGCCCGTGTTGTCGACTTAGTTGCGCCAATTGGTAAAGGACAACGTTCTATTATTGTTGCACCGCCAAAAGCGGGTAAAACAATGTTACTTCAAAACATTGCACAATCTATTGTGAGAAACAATCCGGAAGTGTTCCTTATTGTTTTACTTATTGATGAGCGTCCAGAAGAAGTAACTGAAATGGAACGTACCGTACGCGGTGAAGTCGTTGCCTCAACATTTGATGAAGCACCAGCACGTCACGTACAAGTAGCTGAAATGGTCATTGAAAAAGCAAAACGTCTTGTTGAACATAAAAAAGATGTTGTGATTTTACTTGACTCTATCACACGTTTAGCTCGCGCATACAACACTGTAATTCCTTCATCAGGCAAGGTATTGACCGGTGGTGTAGATGCACATGCATTAGAACGCCCAAAACGTTTCTTCGGTGCTGCTCGTAACATCGAAGAAGGCGGTTCTTTAACAATCATCTCTACTGCTCTTATTGAGACTGGCAGTAAAATGGACGATGTAATTTACGAAGAATTCAAAGGTACTGGTAACCAAGAAATTACACTTGATCGCCGTATTGCTGAGAAGCGTGTCTTCCCTGCCATGAATATTAAGAAGTCAGGTACACGTCGTGAAGAACGTTTAATGGATGAAGATAAATTACGTAAAGTCTGGATCCTCCGTAAACTCCTTCATCCTATGGATGAGTTGGCTGCTATGGAATTCTTACTTGACCGTATGAAAGAAACCAAAACAAATGATGATTTCTTTGATCAGATGAAACGTAAAGCTTCAACTTAATCATTATGTTGTTTTCCAAAAAGCTACTCTCATGAGTAGCTTTTTTATTTGGTTGACATGCTTTACACAAAAATACATTTTGTTAAACCTTATGTAAGGATATATTTAAGCTTTTGAAAACAAATATTTTTAATATAAAAAAATTATGTTTTTTAGTAGCTTACTTATACCTTTTCCAATATATCTAATCTAATTGATTGTTTTTTTCTGTTAAAAAACAGGCTGTTTTTTCAATTTTTCTGCGCTTTTTTGACAGGTGACAGTAGTATTTCAACATTTGCAGTGATAGCATAGCGGCAGACCAGTTAGACTGCTCCATGCGTTGTTACCTAGCTACGTTTAGGAATAATAAAAGCAAAACAGCCTAACTTAGGTTTTTTTAATCTCAAATTTTTTTTGTGAGAGTGATGCCATGTTATTCAAAAAATTCGCTGTTGCTGCTGCTGTTGCCGCTACTTTAGCTTTCGTTGGTTGTTCTAAGAAAGAAGAAGCTCCAGCTGCTGCTGCTGCTTCTGAAGCTGTAGCTGCTGCTGCTGCTGCTTCTGAAGCTGCTGTTGCTGTTGACGCTGCTGCTTCTGAAACTGCTGCTGCTTCTGACGCTGCTGCTTCTGCTTCTGACGCTGCTGCTGCTGCTACTGACGCTGCTGCTTCTGCTGCACACTAATCTAGAATCTAGATTAGATAAAAAGAGGACGTTATGTCCTCTTTTTTTATGCTTAAATTTTATGATTTAAACAAATATATATTCGATATATGATTTAAATGAATTTGATCGCTCCATAAAACATGTTAATTCTAAAGCTATAAAAAAATTATGAATAAAAAAAGCAGATCAATCGATCTGCTCATTTCCAACGCGTTGTCTAAATTTCTGACCTGCTCTAAAGGTCACTACACGACGGGCAGAAATCGGAATTTCTTCGCCTGTTTTAGGATTACGTCCCGGACGCTCGCGTTTATCTCTAAGCTCGAAATTACCAAAACCAGAAAGCTTAACCTGCTCACCCGCGATAAGCGCTTGGCTAATTTCGTCAAAGAACAACTCGACCATTTGTTTTGCTTCACGGCGATTTAAGCTGGTTAACTCACTTAAATGATCAGCCATGTCTGCTTTAGTTAGTGCTGTCATGAGGCCCTCAATGTCGCTTGATAAGTGTTTTCCAACACTTGGATTATATTGTCCATACCAGATTTAATTTCAGCATCTTCAAGCGTACGTGAAGGATGTTGCCATAATAGTGCAAACGCTAATGAACGTTTACCTTCTTCGACACCCTGCCCCGTATACACATCGAATAACCAAGTAGAGTCTAAAAGCTCTCCACCAGTTTTTTCGATTAACTGCTGAATATCTCTAACATTTATATTATCAGAGATTAAAAGCGCAATATCACGTCTAACCGAAGGAAAACGTGATAATTCTGTAAAATTAGATACATAAGATTGCAAAACTGCTGCCTGATCAAGCTCAGCAACCCAAGTTGTGCTCAAATCGAGCTCATTTTCTAAAGATGGGTGCAAACGACCTAGGTAACCAATTGATTTACCATCAACTAAAATTTCAGCAGACTGTCCTGGATGTAACCATGAACGCTCTGAACGTACATATTCAACTTTGACACGTCCAGCAGCTAAAACTTCCTCTACTTCACCTTTAAAATCGAAGAAGTCCATTGGTTGTGGCTTAGCATGCCATGATTCTGGTTCACGAGAACCTACAGCAATTAAAGCTAATGTCGGGATTTGTTTTAAGTCTTGAATAGAATTGGCATCTTGATAATCAAAACGTAAGCCAAGCTCAAAGAAACGTACACGGCTTTGCTGACGATTTAAATTATATTGCACACAAGGAATTAAACTAGAAAGCAAAGTGCTACGCATTGCTGCCAAATCACTTGAAATTGGATTTGCTAGCATAAGTGGATTGACTTGCGGGTTTAACTGCTTTTCAAGTTTTGCATCAGCAAAGCTAAAGCTGATTGCTTCTTGGTAACCTAAAGTAACTACTGTTTGGCGTAGCTGTGCAATTTCAAAACGATCTTGGTACTTAGCAAGCTGAACATCCATGCTTGGTAAGCTGATCTGAATATTGTCATATCCATCAATACGAGCAACTTCTTCAATCAAATCTTGATAAATTGCCATATCATAACGATGTGATGGTGGAACTACGCTCCATTCGCCATCAGCTTTAACAGTTACTTCACAACCTAGTCGAGTTAAAGCATCTGTAATAAATTCAGCAGCAACTTGATATCCCAATAATTGGTCTACCTGAGCTTGCTTAAGTTCGATCGCTTCACGTTTAGGAAGTAAATCAGATTTTTCAGCTATAGTAATTGGACCAAACTCACCACCTGCCAACTCTTGAATAAGCTGGGAAGCACGGTTCATCGCAATCAAAGGTAATTCGAAATCTACACCGCGTTCATAACGTTGCGAAGAGTCTGTGTGTAAACCAAAACGACGAGCACGCCCGGCAATCGCAAGCGGAGCAAAGAATGCACTTTCTAAGAAAATGTCTGTCGTATCATCAGTTACACTTGACGCTAGACCCCCCATAATACCGGCAATTGCTAAAGCTTTCTGGTCATCAGCAATAACCATCACATCTTCTTGCAATTCAACTTCTTGATCATTCAAAAGTTGCAACTTTTCTTGCGGCTTAGCTTGGCGAACTTCTACAGTACCTTCGATTTTAGCCAAATCAAAAGCATGCATTGGCTGGCCTAATTCCATTAGAACGTAGTTCGTTACATCAACTAAAATACTGTGTGTACGAATTCCTGAACGTGCTAAAGCTTGTTCCATCCATTCAGGAGTAGCAGCTTTCACATTGACATTTTTAATGACACGTCCTAAATAGCGTGGAGCACCCTCTGTACTGATAACAACCTTTTTCTCATCAGTGATTGTCGCATCAACCGATTTAATTTCAGGTTCATTCATTTGCAGTTGGTTAATCACTGCAATTTCACGTGCGATACCACGGATACTGAAACAGTCACCACGGTTTGGCGTAATACTAATATCGATGACGTTATCATCAAGTTTTAAGTATTCACGGATGTTTAACCCTACTGGAGCATCGGCAGGTAGCTCAAGCAAACCATCGATTTTATCTTCAAGATCAATTTCAGAAGCGCCACACAGCATACCTTGTGACTCGACACCACGAAGCTTACCTTTTTTGATTTTAAAATCGCCTGGTAATACTGCGCCAATAGTTGCTACAGGTGCTTTCATTCCAGCACGAACATTAGGAGCACCACATACAATTTGCAGAGGCTCACCTGAACCAATATTCACTGTTGTTACACGTAGACGGTCTGCATCTGGATGCTGTTCAACTGTTAGAACTTCACCAACTACAACTCCGGTAAATGGCTTAGCAACAGGCGCTAGTTCATCTACCTCAAGACCAAGCATAGTCAACTGATCAGATAATGTATCACTATCAATTGCAGGGTTAACCCATGTGCGTAACCAATTTTCGCTAATCTTCATCTTTATAAACCTTATTTAATCCTGAAAAAATGTTAGGCAAATTGGCGTAAGAAACGCACGTCATTTTGATAGAACATACGCAAGTCATTAATGCCATAACGCAACATTGCAAAACGTTCTACCCCTAAACCAAAAGCAAAGCCTTTGTATTTATCAGGATCAATACCCGCAGCACGCAATACATTTGGATGCACCATGCCACAGCCTAATACTTCTAACCAACGTCCACGCTCATCCATGATATCTACTTCTGCACTAGGCTCTGTAAATGGGAAATATGATGGGCGGAAACGGACTTTTAAATCTTTCTCAAAAAACTCATTAAGTAGGTTAATTAATAAACCTTTTAATTCAGCAAAGCTGGTGTTCTCAGCAACGTACAAACCTTCGATTTGATGGAACATTGGCGAATGCGTTTGGTCTGAGTCACAGCGGTATACACGGCCCGGACATACAATACGAATTGGCGGCTGACTTGTTTCCATGGTACGAATTTGCACACCAGAGGTATGCGTACGCAACAAGTGGTTTGCATCAAAATAGAAAGTATCGTGCATGGCACGTGCAGGGTGATGCCCAGGAATATTTAATGCTTCAAAGTTATGATAGTCATCTTCAACTTCCGGTCCTGTTGCAACTGTAAAACCAGCTTTAGTAAAGAACTGGCAAATACGTTCTTGTACTTGAGTAACAGGATGAACTGTACCAATGCGCTGTCCACGACCTGGTAAAGTAATATCAATGGTCTCATTTGCTAGTTTTTGCGCTAGCGCAGCTTGTTGTAATGCCGTTTGACGCTCAGTTAAAGCGCTATTAATTGTTTCTCGAACAGCATGAATCGCAGCACCTTGTACTTTGCGTTCTTCAGGGTCCATTTTCCCTAATGCTTTCGATTGTTCTGCAAGCTGGCTTTTTTTCCCTGTAAATTGCACACGCACCTGATCAAGTGCAACAAGGTCTTGAGCTGCTGCAATGGCAGCAAGCGCTTCTGTGGTCAGGGCTTCCAGTGACATATTAACTCTCAAAGCAACAAATTTAAAAATATAATAAAACACTGCATTCTAACAGTTTTTCACCGTATTGATGAAGTTTATCCATCATGAAAAATGTATTAGGCAACAAAAAGATAAAACGTATAAAATAATACTATCGTCAATGAGATCAATTATTATGGCGCTCAATCAGATTTGGAAACAACAACTTACACTTGTGACCTACGGTAATGAATACCTTCGCCAGAATTTAAGCTTTAACCAATGGCGACAACATCATATTTTTGACCAGCATAGTTTTCAATTTCGTGACTTAATTTCACAGCATTTACTTGCTCAACATTTCCAAGTTTGGTTAGAAGCACTCAAAAAGCAAGGAACAACCCAGATCTCTCTTCATTTATCAACAATCTTGAATGAAGAGCAAAATCCGAATAATAATGTCGAACTTTTACCTTATACTCACTTTATTGTGAGCCATCAAAACAATAAGAAAATTGCGTGGATTTTTGGCCATGAACTTGCCGAATGGTATAGCAGCGATAACGAGTTTGAACCACCTTTAAATCAGCGTAGTGATTTACGTTTAGAAACTTTTTGGCGTTTTGAGCTGAACGAAAAATTATCTAAAAAAGTCGAAGCTGACTTAAAAGCCCCTCAATGGGATGAAATTGCTGACTTTATGGAATCTGAGTTATTTCGAAGTAAGTATGCAGCAGGTTTTGAAGAACCTAAATTTGAGAAAAAATATTTTGATGGGTCAACTCATCAAATCGCTATAGATCATCAACCAACTCTTGCTCTTATTCCTGAAAACTACCCAGCTGATTGCGCACACCAACTCCTCTACCGCACTCAGGCTTTATCCGACTATTTAGAGCAAAAGAAACGCACTGCAAATGATCCTTTAGGGGAAGACTTAGATCAAGAGCAAATTATTAACTTAAGAAATTTTACCCACAAAACTGACGACCTATTTGCAAAGCTGATTGTGAAAGCAGCAAATCACTATCAAACAGCTCAATTAAAACCTGTTGAGAAACCCTCTCCTTTTGATGCAACAAATGAGTCTGTAACTCATTTAAAAGCACCTCATCATAAAACTGGTGGAACAGGTGTAATCAAGCTCATTGTTCTAACCGTCATTATTTGTGCCTTAGCTTATTATTTTGGGCTTTAATCTTGATTAAAGTTCCCATTGATAAGGTAATTCTGTTATTCCGAAGCCGAACTCTGGTAGTTCGGCTTCATTAATTAACTGTGCTCCCATTTTTTCATAGAAGAAACGGCTCGGATTTTTATTAAAGACTTCTAAACAAATAAAAGCATAACCTTGATTTAAAGCGCATTGATAGAACTTTTGGAATAATTCACGACCTATACCTTGTTTTTGAACTTCTTTTAAAAGATAAAAAGCAAGAATTTCAGCAATATTACTTTCTGGGTTTAAATAGCCATCAAGAAAGCCTTTCACTACCCCATTTTCAGTATAGATAAATAACTTATGATCAGGACTTCTGCTTATCTCTTTCCATAACTGTTCTTTATCTAGTACGTTAAGCTCATCTAATATTTCTTGCTTAACCATACCGGCATAGGTTTCTTTCCAACCTTGCACATGTACTTCTGCAATAGATAATGCATTGTTAAATGATGCTATACGAATATCTGAATTATTTAATGACTTCAATTTGCTCCCCTCACCTTACTACTTTTTTAAAGTGAAGCATTGGTTGATCTCACACCAACCTATTCAGTTAAAAGCCGCTCTCGAACATGCATTAAAGCAAACCCCAACAAATTTAGACCTTGCCATAGAGATGGATCTTGGACATGTGGATGGTCTTGCGCCATACCAATACCCCAAATTTTATCGACAGGAGATGCTTCAACCAAAATACGGTCTTTCGTTGCTAATAAGAATTTTTTCAATTCAGAATGCTGTGAGAATTTCGCAAAATTCGCCTGCACCACTATGTCAAAACGATTTTCTTGCCATATCTGTTCATCATAGTTACGCACTTTACGACCGAGTTGCTTTGCTTCATTCGGATGTTTAACCTGCAAAATCTGTGCAAAAATTTCTTCATCATTAAATAATTTTGCTTTTTGCGCCATCATATAGTGTTCAGCAGTAAAATACTCGACACCTTCTACTTTGAATTGCGCTGGGAACCACTGGCTAAAACAGCTTTTATCAACAAGATCAGCTTGTTTAGGAGTATGTCCCCAAAAATATAAGTATTTATACTGGTGACCTTGCTGTACTTTTTGAATTAAGTCATTTAGAAATTTTTCATCTTTCATCATTTATCTCTGATTATTTTCTCTTTTTAAAATAGAACCATTAAAAATAAAAAAGACCGCTAAAAAGCGGCCTCTTTTTGAATCTCTAAGCTTATGCAGCTAATGCACCTTTAGCTTTTTCAGCTAAAGCAGCAAATGCTACTGCATCATGCATAGCGATGTCAGCTAATACGCGACGGTCGATGATCACTTGAGCTTTTTTCAAGCCATCGATCATACGGCTGTAAGACAAACCGTTTTGACGAGCACCAGCATTGATACGCGCAATCCATAGAGCACGGAATTGACGTTTCTTTTGACGGCGGTCACGGTAAGCGTATTGACCAGCTTTGATTACCGCTTGGAACGCTACGCGGTAAACGCGTGAACGAGCACCATAGTAACCTTTAGCGCGAGCAAGAATTTTTTTGTGACGACGATGAGCCACTACACCACGTTTTACACGAGCCATTTATAATCTCCTTAGATGTATGGGCACATACGACGAACTGAATTCATGTCAGAAACATGAACCATTACACAGCCGCGTAATTGACGGATACGTTTAGCAGATTTTTTGGTCAAGATGTGGCGCTTGAACGCTTGTTTACGCTTAAAACCGTTTGCAGTCGCTTTGAAGCGTTTAGCTGCACCACGGCGAGTTTTTAACTTAGCCATAGTAACCTCTTTTAGGCACCTGTTCGGCGCGATTGCACCATTGCAAAATCGACCTGCAGGTAAGGAAGCGCGTATTTTATAGTATGCTGACTAAAATTAAAACTACTCGTAGTGCTTTTTTAGATGAATGTCTTAATAAATTAAAAATTCATATCATTTTTTTAGAGATTGGTCACTGCTAATAAATTCAACATTATGGCTTGTTTAGCTCTATAATATGTTCAAATTATCAACATACGATATTTCAAATGCAGAAACATGATGCATTAGCTGCACTGCGCTATAGAGATTTCTCTATTGTTACCATTAATCAATTTTGCTTAACGTTAGCAATTTTGATTCAAGAAATTATTGTTGCTTATTCACTTTATCAAATTACCAAAGATCCTCTAACTTTAGGTTTAATTGGACTAGCAGAAGCCATTCCATTTATTGCCCTATCCCTTTGGGGTGGCTATTTTGCTGATAAATTTAATAAACAGGTCATAATGAAAATCTGTTTATTTTTCTCGGTACCTCTACCTTTAGTTTTGTGGTTGCTGTTTCATTTGCATGGTTTAGGTCATATCAGTGTAAATTTCCTTTCGTGGGGTATTTACGCAGTCATCTTTGGCTTAGGTACGATACGTGGGTTTTATAATCCCTCTGCCACCTCATTGAAACCGTTCTTAATTCCACGCGAGCTTTATGCCAATGGTGCCACATGGACAACAATTGGTTGGCAAAGTGGCGTGATTATTGGGCCTATGCTAGGCGGTTTTATGCTTGCTTACTTAGGCAGAGAAACCAGTCTTTTTAGTGTTGCTGCCCTACTCAGCATCTGTTTTATTCTTATTAATTTATTACAAAAACGAAGCTTTCCTAAAATTGAAACTGCGAATGTATTAGAAAGCTTAGGTGATGGTTTCCGCTTTATTTGGAAAACCAAAATCGTTCTCTGGGCTATTTCTCTAGATCTTGCCTCTGTTTTATTTGGAGGTGTGATTGCCTTACTGCCTATCTTTGCAGAAGATATTTTAAAAGTGGGACCAGAAGGCTTAGGTTATTTACGTGCAGCGCCATCTATTGGTGCCCTCATTACCATGATTGCTTTGACTCGTTTTCCTCCAACTCAGCACGCATGGCGTAACATGCTATTAGCAGTTGCCGGGTTTGGTGTATTTACGATCCTTTTCGCTTTCTCGAATAATATGTGGTTATCCCTATTTGCACTGGCCATGACAGGTGCTTGTGACAGTATTTCAGTTGTGGTTCGACAAACCATTTTGCAAATATTCCCACCAGAAAATATGCGTGGTCGGGTAGCGGCTGTAAATGGCATGTTTGTGTCATCCAGTAATGAGCTGGGTGCATTTGAATCAGGGTTGGCTGCTAAATATTTGGGGACTATTGCAGCGACTATTTTTGGTGGTTGTATGACGCTTGCAGTGGTCACGTTCTGTTGGTTAAAAACCAATGACCTATTTAAAGTCGACATTACCAAAAGCTCGGAAGACTAAATAAATAGTTTTAATATAAGCATCTTCGGATGCTTGTATTTTAAATAAAGTCTGTAATTACCCAATAAATGAAAATATAACGCCCAGCCTTAGCAATAAGAACCATAAATAAGAAGCGCCAAAAATTTTCTTTGAGTAAGCCAGCAACCAAAGTAATAGGGTCACCAATCACAGGTGTCCAACTTAAAAGTAGCGAATAAAAGCCATACTTATGATAAAAACGTTGAGCTTGTTCTAGACGTTTTTCAGAAACTGGAAACCATTTTTTATGTTTAAACTGTTCTATTTTTAAACCTAACCACCAGTTCACACATGAACCGAGTACATTTCCAAAAGTAGCAATCGAAATAAGAAGAAAAGCGGACTGTTGATTTTTTAATAATAAAGCAACGAGTACAGCTTCTGATTGTAATGGTAATAATGTAGCAGCCCCAAAAGCACTCAAAAAAAGTAAAAAGTAACTTAGCATTCTAATTAAACCAAACTACCTTTCACTTTATTCATTGTGCTACCAAGCAAAATTAGATAACTTTAATTGATAAAGCTTTTTGTACCGCAGGACGTGCTGTTAGGCGGACAATGTATTCTTGTACATAAGGATAATCCTCTAATTGAATCCCCTGCCATTCATAGCGCAGAATCCAAGGTAAAATTGCCATATCAGCAATTGAGTATTCCCCCGCAACAAATTTTTGCCCTATAAGTTGTTTGTTTAATACGCCATATAAACGCTTAGTTTCATTCACATAACGTTCAATTGCATAAGGAATTTTCTCTGGCGCAAAGCGGTTAAAATGATGATTCTGCCCAAGCATAGGCCCTAGCCCACCCATTTGCCACATGAGCCATTGTTCAACTTCAACCCGCTCTTGTTCATCTGTTGGATAAAACAATCCGGTTTTTCGACCTAAATATTGTAAGATCGCGCCTGATTCAAATACTGAAATTGGCTCACCACGTGGACCGTCCTGATCAACAATTGCGGGGATTTTATTATTCGGGGAAATTTTCAGGAAATCTGGTTGAAATTGATCATTTTCTAAAATATTAATTGGATAAAGGGTGTAATCCAGTCCCATTTCTTCTAAGGCAATTGTGATTTTATGTCCATTGGGTGTTCCCCAATAATATAGATCAATCATTCTATTTTCCTATTCATCGTTATCATGACTGCGTCTTGCGTTATATCATGTTTTGACTAATACAATGATATGTCCAACACCAAAAAACACATAAAATTTGAGAATAACTTTGGTTTAAAAAGTTATTAAATCGCACTTTAAAGGAATTAAATCAAGAAATGACGGGCATAAAAAAGCACTGCGTTTGCAGTGCTTTTTTTGAGTATTACTTTTTCTTTTTCGGTCCAAGTAACATACCCATTTGTCGACCTTCCATTTTCGGAGCTTGCTCTACAATACCAAACTCAGCTACGTCTGCTTCAATCTTTTGCAATTGAGCTAAACCAAGTTGTTGGTGAGCCATTTCACGACCACGGAAACGTAAAGTGATTTTGACTTTGTTACCTTCTTCAAGGAACTTCAAAATAGCACGAAGCTTAACTTGATAATCACCTACATCAGTTGCTGGGCGTAGTTTGATTTCCTTCACTTGCACTTGATGCTGTTTTTTCTTGGCATCTTTTTGCTTCTGTTTCAGGTCAAACAAGTGCTTGTTGTAATCCATGATTTTACAAACAGGCGGCTCAGCGTTTGCGACAATCTCAACAAGGTCAAGATCTGCATCCTCAGCAGCACGCAGTGCTTCATTTAATGAAACAATTCCTTTTTGCTCACCATCAGCAGCGACGAGGCGTACTTCTTTTGCACGGATCTCATCGTTAATTGCTGGACGGTTACTCTTTGCACCTTGTTGTTGGTTACGGTCAGGCTGTTTAATCTTTCTTACTCCACAATATACCGGCCACGTTCGGCGACGGCAGATTTCACTAAGTCAATGAAAGCATCCACTGACATAGTACCTAAATTTTTTCCTGAGCGAGTACGTACATTCACTGTACCTTCTTCAACTTCTCGATCACCAAGAACTAACAGGTAAGGAATGCGCTCTAGAGTACGCTCACGAATCTTAAATCCGATTTTTTCATTTCTCAAGTCAGAAATAGCGCGAAGGCCATTTTCCTTGAGTTTTGCCACAACTTGCTCACTTGCTTCAGCTTGAGCATCGGTAATGTTCATGACACATGCTTGTACAGGTGACAACCAAGGTGGCATGAAACCAGCGTAGTGTTCAATTAGTATACCAATAAAACGCTCAAAACTACCAAGAATTGCACGATGCAACATTACAGGCTGATCACGTTCGTTTTCTTCAGTTACATAAGAAGCGTCTAAACGAACTGGCAAGTTGAAGTCACATTGAATGGTACCACATTGCCATACACGACCAAGACAGTCTTTTAAAGAGAACTCAATCTTTGGACCATAGAATGCACCTTCACCCGGCTGCAATTCCCATTTAAGACCAGCTGCATCTAAAGCATCTGCTAAAGATTTTTCAGCTAAATCCCAAAGAGCGTCATCACCTACACGTTTTTCTGGGCGAGTAGACAACTTCATTTGAACTTCTTCAAAGCCAAAGTCTTTATAAACGTCTAAAGTAAGTTGAATAAAATCTGCAACTTCTTTACCAATCTGTTCTTTAGTACAGAAGATATGTGCATCATCTTGTGTAAAGCCACGAACACGCATAATACCGTGTAAAGAACCAGATGGTTCATTACGGTGACAAGAACCAAACTCAGCTAGACGAATCGGTAAATCACGGTAAGATTTTAATCCTTGGTTGAACACTTGAACATGACAAGGACAGTTCATTGGTTTTACAGCATAGTTACGACTTTCTGAATGAGTCGTAAACATGTTTTCTGCATAGTTTGCTGCGTGACCAGATTTCTCCCAAAGCGTAAAGTCTACGATTTGCGGAGTTTTAATTTCTTGGTAACCATTGTCTTGCTGAACTTTACGCATGTACTGCTCTAGTACTTGATAAATAGTCCAACCGTTTGCATGCCAGAACACCATACCCGGTGCTTCTTCTTGCATATGGAACAAGTCTAACGCTTTACCAATTTTACGATGGTCACGCTTTTCAGCTTCTTCAATACGCTTGATATAAGCTGCTAACTGTTTTTTATCAGCCCAAGCAGTACCATAAATACGTTGAAGCTGTTCATTCTTCGCATCACCGCGCCAGTAAGCGCCAGAGATTTTGGTAAGTTTGAATGATTTTAAAAATTTAGTATTTGGTACGTGCGGACCACGACACATATCTAAATAATCTTGATGGTAGTACAAGCCCATTTGTGTTTCTTCAGGCATGTCTGCAATCAAGCGTAATTTGTATTCTTCACCACGAGCAGTAAATTCAGCAATAACTTCATCACGTGGAGTCATTTTTTTAACAACGTCGTAATCTTGATCGATGAGCTTTTTCATACGCTCTTCGATTGCTGCCATATCATCTAATGTAAAAGGACGTGGCATCCAGATGTCGTAATAGAAACCTTCTTCGATGACCGGACCAATCACCATCTTTGCTTCAGGGAAAAGTTGCTTTACTGCATGCCCTACAAGGTGTGCACAAGAGTGGCGAATGATCTCAAGACCTTCTTCATCTTTTGGAGTGATAATTTGTAAGGTCGAGTCTTCGGTAATTAAGTCACATGCATCAACTAAGCGATCATTTACTCGTCCAGCAACGGTATTTTTTGCTAAACCAGGCCCAATACTTTGAGCGACTTCCATAACAGATACAGGGTGATCAAAATTCTTTTGATCGCCATTTGGCAATGTGATAATTGGCATAGAAAAATCCTTAAGGAGTGATGCCCTATACGAAGGAGCATTTCACCGCGAGATTATGATCGAGGCAAGCCTCAAAATATAAAAACGGTGTAAATCAAAATTAAAAAACCTGAAAGATTTTACACTTGTTCAAGCCAAGTGAAAACCTTTGTACTCATAAAATCATAAATACATTTTGCTTATACGGTAAACAGCAATAAGTGACTTTAATAAGTGCTCTACCTAAATTTTAAGAAATACATAAATAGGATAATTATTCATCAGAACTGTTTTAAGATGTTGAAAATAGCATTTGTGCTCATTTCCTGACTGAGGGGTATTTCTGTTTAAGACTAAAGCATTAATGCTTTGATTAATATTAAGTCATATTTTCAAAGAATGAATTAAAAAATAGAACATGGAGTTATTTCACATGGTTAGTGCATACGATGAATTACCACGCACACCCGCAAACTTTGTTGCGTTATCCCCTCTGCGCTATTTAGAACGTGCAGCTTATATCTATCCAGACCAAGCGTCTATCATTCATGGTAATCGTCAGATTTCATGGAAAGAAACTTATCAGCGCTGCCGTCAATTTGCATCTCAGCTTCAACAATTAGGTATAACTAAAAACGATACCGTTTCAGTTTTATTGCCAAATGTACCAGCAATGATTGAAGCCCATTTTGCTGTCCCTATGGCAGGTGCCGTTCTTAATACACTAAACACCCGTTTAGATGCTAAAACCATCGCTTTTATGCTAGAGCATGCTGAGACGAAAGTGCTTTTGGTTGACCCCGAGTTTGTTAATTTAGCCCGAGAAGCCCTATCACTCATTCCAAACCAACATATCATTGTGATTGATGTAGCTGATGAAGAATATGAAGGTGAAAATCAATTTCTTGGTTCGTTTGAATATGAAGAATGGATAGCTCAAGGCGATGCTAATTTCGAATGGCTTTTACCGCAAGATGAGTGGGATGCAATTAGTTTAAATTACACATCAGGAACAACGGGTAATCCTAAGGGAGTGGTTTATCACCACCGAGGTGCTTATTTAAATGCAGCTAGTAATATTTTAGCTTGCGGTATGAAACCTCGAGCTGTTTATTTATGGACACTTCCTCTTTTTCACTGCAATGGTTGGTGCTTTGCGTGGAGTATTGCAGCAAGTGGCGGAACCAATATTTGTTTACGCAAAGTTGACCCCGAACTGGTGATGCAGCTTATTGCTAAACATAAGGTTGATTACTTCTGCGGTGCGCCAATTGTTCTATCCATGATTATTAACCTACCGAAACAAAAACAACCAAGTATAGAACATCATGTTGAAGTTATGGTGGCAGGTGCTGCTCCACCTGTCGCTGTAATTGAAGGTATGCGAAATATTGGGATTAATGTCAACCATGTGTATGGTTTAACCGAAACCTATGGACCATCTGCCCTTTGTGCCTCTCAAGCAGGATGGAGTGACCTGTCAATTACTGAACAAGCGCAACTACACTCTCGTCAGGGTGTGCCTTATCCACTTCAAGATAGTATGCGAGTATTAGACCCTGAAACGATGCAACCAGTTCCAAATGACGGTGAAACCATGGGAGAAATTATGTTCCGTGGCAATATTGTTATGAAAGGATATTTAAAAAATCCAAAGGCAACTGAAGAAGCTTTCGCTGGTGGCTGGTTTCATACTGGAGATTTAGCTGTTTGCCATCCAGATGGTTACGCAAAAATTACTGACCGCTCTAAAGATATTATTATCTCGGGCGGAGAGAATATTTCATCTTTAGAAGTTGAAGATGTTTTATATAAACACCCTGCGGTTTTAACAGCGGCTGTTGTGGCAAAACCTGATGAACGTTGGCAAGAAGTACCATGTGCATTTATTGAATTAAAAACGGGTGCTACAGTGACTCCTGAAGAAATTATTGCACATTGTCAAAAAGAACTGGCACGTTTTAAAGTTCCCAAAGACGTAGTGATTACTGAAATTCCAAAAACCTCAACAGGCAAATTGCAAAAATTCATTTTGCGTGAATGGGCAAAAGAACGCGTTTAAACAATATCGGAAATAAAAAAGCGACGTGTTAAACGTCGCTTTTTTTAGTTAAAACGAAATTAACCTTGATCTGACAATAAAGCGACTTGTTGCACGTAGTTAATAAACTTACCTTTAGATGCTTCAAGATCTGCTTCTGGAACTTGCTGAGTCTTATCACGGTTAATTCTTAACACATGCTGACGCAAAGTATGACGTTCTGATGCATTATAGATTTTACTAAACTCGTTAATTGCAGGATCACCTTGCTCGATCATACGATCTACCCAACGCATAAGTTGAGCTTGTTTTTTCGCGCCTTGTTGAGGAGTCAAATAAGATAAAATGACTGTCTCATCTTCATTACGCAAGAGTTTACCAACACGTTGAAATTGGCGACGGCGTGCTTCAAACGAACTAATATTCTGGACTTCTAAAAGAGCATCAATTAAACGCTCATCAACCGGAAGCTTTTGAATCTGTTTGATAGAAAGTTGTGCTAACTGCTCACCTAAAGCAGCCATACGTTGAACTGCTTTTTTCTGTTCGGTTTTACTTGCACGTCCTTCTAAAGAATCAAAATCTTCTTCAGTATAACGCTGGGGACGACGTGCCACGATTAATCTGCCTCATAAAATTTTGCGGCGAATAACGCCTGTACTTCACTTAATGCCTGTTCTTCGTCAGTGCCATCAATGACCAAACGTAAAGTGGTCCCTTTTCCTGCACCTAACATCAGTAACGACATAATATTCTTAGCATCTACTAAATGATCGCCCTTACCAATCTGAATTGACGAACGAAACTTTGTAGTGACCTCTATCAGTTTTCCTGATGCACGTGCATGTAAACCGAGTTTATTAATTACATCAACAGTTGTGTCTATCATGACCAGTGCTTCATTTCTCTGTGTAAGACCTGAACAGACCATTCTGCCTCAAGTGCTTGTTTTAGTCTATCTACCATATAAACTGAACGATGCTGGCCGCCAGTGCAACCTATTGAAACCGTCATATAGTGACGATGCCCTTCAGCAAATGCCGGCAGCCATTTTCTTAAGAAGTGGTGTATATCCTCAAACATTTCGTTTGCTTGCGGACTTGCTTCTAAAAACTGTTTAACTGGCTCGTCTAAACCAGAAAAGCGGCGTAATTCTAAATCCCAATGCGGATTTGGTAAATGCCGTACGTCAAAAACATAGTCGGCATCTAAAGGAATGCCATGTTTATAACCAAATGACTGCAATATAACAATCAGATTATCTGACTGCCCTAATTTTGACAGCAAGATATGTTTTAAATCATGAACACTTTTATCAGTGGTATCAATATGAACCGTTGCTCGGAACTGAATTGGAATCAGTAACTGCTTTTCTTCATGAATACATTGCAAAAGGCTTTTGAAGCGATTCGCCAACGGATGTGGACGACGCGACGCACTAAATCGTGCAATCAAATCCTGATCTTGTGTCGTCAGATAAATCACATCAACCGTACCATGTTTTTGTAATTGCTCAAAAACATGGTCGAACTCTTGCATATCAGCCCGAGTACTTCGGACATCTACACCTAAAGCCAGCTGTTCAAGATTATTTTCATGATCTAGCTTTGCCACAATTTCAGGCAGCAATGCCAAAGGTAAATTATCAATACAGTAATAGCCCAAATCTTCTAATACTTGAAGAGCTGAAGATTTTCCTGAACCAGACTGTCCTGTCACGATAAGTATACGCTTCATGGCATGGCTGTCCTTTTATGTATTATTGAGGTGTAAAGGCAACTTGTAAATTATCAATTAAACGTGTTCCGCCCAACTTAGCCGCGACAAACAACACAATATCACGATCAAATTGAGACACAGCCAACAAGTTTGGCTGACGAGCTTCCACATAATCCACAACAAAACCATTGTCTGTCAACAACGTTTTTAAATCTGCCAAGACTTGTTGTAAATCTTTACCTTGGTGTAATTGCTCTTCAGCTTGCTTTAGACCTTGATAGATGACTGGCGCAATCTGACGTTGTTCAGGAGTCAAATAACCATTTCTTGAACTCAGTGCTAAACCATCTGCTGCACGAACAATGGGTACGCCAATCACTTCTAATGGAATATTTAAGTCTTGTACAAACTGGCGAATCACCGCCAACTGTTGATAATCTTTTTGACCAAAAAAAGCATAATTCGGTTGCACAATATTAAAGAGTTTTGTCACAACCAGCGCTACACCGTCAAAGTGCCCAGGACGTGAACTACCGCATAAGTCATCGGTAATCTGGCTTACACTAATATTAGTTAAACGAGGTTGTGTACCGTACATTTGCTCAACTGAAGGCGCAAAAATAATATCACAACCAACATCAGCAAGTAGACGACTGTCCTGCTCTAAAGTACGTGGATAGTTATCAAAATCTTCACCCGGACCAAATTGGGTCGGGTTTACGAAGATACTCACAACCACAACATCACATAACTTTTTCGCTTCACGAACAAGGGTGAGATGGCCTTCATGTAGATTTCCCATAGTTGGGACAAAACCAATGATTTTACGTGCAGCTCTAGCAGGATTTAAAGAAGCAGCTAAGCCTTGTATAGTGGTTTCTGTTTTCATGAATTACAGCTCAACTTGGAAAGTATGTTCTTTGGCTGGGAACGACTGGTCCTGTACAGCAGCATGAAACGCTTTAAAAGCATCTAAAATTGCTGTTTCACCAGATTGCTCTTTCATAAAGTTACGTACAAACCGCGCAACTCGACCAAAAGTTAAACCTAACATGTCTTGTACTACAAGTACCTGACCATCAGTTGCATTACCTGCCCCAATACCAATCACAGGAGTATTCGGGAATAATTCAGCAATTTCTTGACCCAATTGTGCCGGAACGCACTCGAGCAATAAAACTGCCGCGCCCGCTTCAACCACCGCCGTACAGTCAGCAATAAGTTGATCAGCTGCTTCACGGGTTCTAGCTTGTAGTTTGTAGCCACCAAAAACATGTACAGACTGAGGGGTTAAACCTAAATGTACGCATACAGGCACACCATTACGTGTTAACACCTGTACAGTTTCACTTAGCCATGCGCCACCTTCGATTTTGATCATCTGCGCACCAGCTTGCATAACTGTTTTCGCATTCTGCAAAGCATCGTTTAAAGTGGCATAACTCATAAATGGTAAATCAGTCATAATTAAAGCATGCTGGTTACCACGGCGCACTGCCGCTGTATGATAAGCCATGTCTTCAACAGTTACAGGTAAAGTTGAATCACGACCTTGAATTGCCATTCCAAGAGAATCACCAATTAAGATAGTATCAATTTCAGCAAGTTCCATTGCTTTTGCCATACTTGCATCGTAACAAGTTAGACAAGAGAACTTACGTCCTTCGGCTTTAAATTTTCTTAAGTCACTTAGACTAATCATGATGGTATCCTCTACAGGAGTTTGCAGAACGTAATAAGTCAGACTTTAAGCCCAAGACTCATCAGCAAGTACAGTCAGCGTTGGCTGCTGTAAGAGTTCTAAATTCTTAAGTGGCTGATCATTGATATGTAAATCAGCGTCTAAATCTAATAAAGGAATCACAACAAAATCTCGTTGCATTATTCCTACATGCGGCACCGTTAAGCGCTCATTTTGTATTTTTTCATCACCATAAATCAGCAGGTCTAGGTCCAAAGTTCGCTCCCCCCAATGACGGAGTCTTACTCGCCCAGCTTCTTGCTCAAAACGCTGTAAATGATCGAGTAAGTCAAGCGGAAGTAACTCAGTTTTTAGCTGAGCTACTGCATTTAGATAATTGGGTTGATCTTGGGGACCCATTGGTGGGCTTTGATACAGTTTGGATACCTTCACTTCACCAATAGTTTTAAGCTTGGCTATCGCCTCAGATAAAATCTGGCGTGAGTCACCTAGGTTACTTCCTAAGCCAATATATGTGGTTACTGTCATTGTGTCGGCCCAAAAATAACTTGGCTCAAATCACGTTGTACCCGCTTGCGCTTTAAAATTGGGTGATCGCTCGTCATATTGGTTTGTGATGTGGAAGATTTTTCCATAAAACGATCGACAGACTGCTCTTGTCGTGCACGTTCTTTCTTACCACGACGGCTTCGAGGCTCTGGAACATCCACCAAAGGCTCAATTTCTGCATCAACTCTATTGTTCTCAACAGGTTCAGCAGCAACCTTACGACGACTTTTCGCTTTTTGACGATTATATTGGCTAATCGCAGCTTCTTTTTCGTCATTTGACATTTCTTGGTAAGCATCCCACCAGCTTCCCATTCCTTGTGTTGTGTCATCACCTGACTTTTCACGAAGTAATAAGAAGTCAAAGCCTGCACGGAAACGCGCATGGCTTGCCAATGCTTCAATTTGCTGTGGCTTTGGGTTAAGCAATCGGGTTTGCATTTCCCAAACTTCACGAATAAAAGTTTCGGCAAAACGAGGAATGACTGTACGTGTCGCTTGACGTTTTAAAACATCTAAACCTGCTTGAGCACGTGCTTCGGCTGGAACAACGCCTTTTGATAAATAAAAGTCACAACGCTCTAAAAATGGCTGCCACAATAAAACTGCATAGAAAAATGCAGGGTTAATGGTTTTACCAATTTGAATGCGTTGATCTGTATTTTTTGCAGCGCGTTGAATAAATGGCGTCAGATCTGGACGAATATCAGCAAAAAGCTGCTTCCACACGCCAAATTCAATTAGCATTGGTAATACACGTGCCAAATGACCCATTGTGAAAAGCTTCTGAGACTCATCGTATAAACGGTGCGGAGAAACATCACGAAGCAATTGTGTCATCTCAACATCAAAAATATCGAGAATTGCTGGATCAATTTTAAAATTTAGCTTAGCTGCAAAACGTAACGTCCGTAGCATACGCACCGGATCTTCTTCAAAACGTTGCACAGGATCGCCCAATAAACGCAAAGTCTTATTCTTGACATCATCAATTGCTTTACAAAAATCGAGCACAATACCCTTACGTGGTTGGTAATAAAGCGTATTGATAGAAAAATCGCGTCGAGCAAAGTCCTGTTCGATGGTTCCCCAGTTATTGTCACGCAAAATCATGCCAGAAGCATTGGTAACTGCTTTTTTAGGAGGAGCACGGAAAGTCGCAACTTCGATCAGCTCACGTCCTGAATAGACATGTGCCAATTCAAATCGACGGCCAATAATTCGGCATCGACGACCAAAAACTTCTTTAATTTGAGAAGGTGTTGCATTGGTGACTGCATCGAAATCTTTAGGATTGAGTCCTAGCATTAAATCACGGACACCACCCCCAACAATATAAGCTTCATAGCCTGCTTTGGTCAGACTATCGATCACATCTAAAATCGAAGAAGGAAGTTGGGCTGTGGACAAACCACATTTTGACGCTCGCAAGGTTTGCAAAAGACGCTGTCTCCTACGTCAGGACGTAAATAACAAGTTGTCGCTAATCATAGCTCTAACACACACAAAGGGCAATTTGATTCTCTTTAGATTGCGCAGGAAATGATAATTGACGAACAGAACTTTTATAAGGCTAAACGTGATTTATTTTTTTCAAAAATAGCGGGTCCGATTCCTTTGACGTTTTTAATTTCATCAATATTTTTAAAACCACCATTCTTTTGCCTGTATTCCACAATCGCTTGAGCCTTTTTCTCACCTATACCTTTTAACTGCCGAAACTCATTTACAGTAGCCTGATTTAAATGAATTTGCGCAGTAGAATCATTTAAACTGTTCGTTTGAGAAATTTTAGAACCATAAGAATGAGAAGACTTAGAGACGTTTAACTTTTGGTCGTACATCTGCTGTTTAGCCTTCCATTCCTGAAAATTCTGATCAAAAGATTGAGCAAAAACCGAAGGTGAAATCACACCTAAGCACAACATCATTAAAATAAAACAATTATTTTTCCAAAGTCTCATGCTGTATCGCATGTCGTTTTTCCCCTGAATGTAATTGCCGTTTTGCTTGGTTCCACAATTCATCCATCTCGGACAAGGTCATGTCTTCTAATGTTCTTTGCTGTTTTATGGCTTGCTCTTCAATAAAAGCAAAACGACTTCTAAATTTATGCATGGTTGATAAAAGTGAAGTTTCACTTGAAATGTTAAGTTTACGTCCTACATTGACCAATGAAAACAGACAATCGCCAAATTCGTCTTGAATTTCATCAATATTTTGATTTTTAAGGGCCTCTTTGAATTCACCCAATTCTTCTTCTAGTTTTACATAAGCATCTTCTACTGTTTCAAAATCAAATCCGACTTTTGCAACATTCTTTTGAATTTCGTGTGCTTGAGACAGTGCAGGACCATGTTTAATTTCATCCAATCTTGATTGCGGCTTACCTTGCTTCTCTTGTTGTTTAATTTGTTTCCATAACTCGCTTACTTGTTCTGGTGTTAAGTTATTAAATTGATCAGCCTGGAAAACATGTGGATGACGTCTTACCAATTTTTCACTAATTGCCTCAACTACATCTTGAAAATTGAACGCTCCTTGTTCGCTAAACATTTGCGATTGAAATACAACTTGTAATAACAAATCACCCAACTCATTTCGGATTTCATCAATATCGCCCTGACGAATGGCAGCCTCGACCTCATATGCCTCTTCAATCGCATATTTAGTCAGTGACATTGGAGTTTGCTCTTGGTCCCACGGACATTTTTCACGTAGCTCTTGCATAATTTTAAGCAATTTATCCATGGTAACCCTCAAGTTCAAAAAGTCGGTCAGTAAATTTAAAATCTTAATTTGCTATGATCAAAATTAAAGCGGCAAATCATTCGTCATATTGTAACGATAAAGAGAAAAAAAGATGAAACATAGCATTCTGATTAGTGGCGCAGCTCAAGGTATTGGAGCAGAAATTGCACGAGTATTTTACAAACAAGGGTATAAAGTAGGTATTTATGATATTAACGAATCACTTGCTCAAAGCTTAGCAACAGAGTTAGGACCCAATGCATGCGCTGGTTATTTAGATGTCAGTGATTACGAGCAATGGCAACATATATTAAAAGAATTTACCGACTGGGCTGGCGAGCTTAATATTTTAGTGAATAACGCAGGAATTTTATATTCTGGGGCCTTTGAACACATCGATATCAATTCACACCAAAGAACAATCAATATTAATGTAAACGGCGTCATCAATGGCTGCCATGCTGCTCTTCCTTATTTAAAGCAAGCTTCTTTTGCACGCGTCATTAATCTCTCTTCAGCTTCTGCAATTTATGGGCAAGCTGATCTCATTTCATATTCAGCCAGTAAGTTTGCAGTTCGCGGAATTACCGAAGGTTTAGATGTGGAATGGAAAAAATATGGTATTCGTGTTTTAGATGTGATGCCTTTATTTGTACAAACCGCAATGGTCAATAATATGGATGCAGGTAGTATTCAAAATATGGGCGTTGACTTAACTCCAAATGATATTGCTCAGCAGGTCCTTTCACTTGTCGAGAAAAAAGCTCATTTCTGGACTCCTACTCATACTCCTGTTGGCATAAAAACCAAATTGCTTTATCAACTCTCAACGATAAGCCCCCAGTTTCTAAATCGTTTAACTAATATTTATTTATCGAGAAAATAGCTTATAAAAAAGGCCGTCAAATGACGGCCTTTTTTAATTTAATTAAACACCTTGAATCATGCGTCGTGCGCTAATAATTCCAGGTTGTTGCTCTAAACGAGCTAACAAACGTGAAAGTTGAGCCAAACCTTTCACCTCAATAAGCAACTTCATATTGGCAATACCATCTGCCTCAGAAATTGTATTCACCTGACGGATATTAATTTGGTCAGAGAAAATCACTTGAGTTAAGTCTTTGAGCAAACCACGACGATCGTAAGCTTCAACCACAATTTGAACACTTTGACCACGAGTTGGCTGCATTTCCCAATCGGCTTCAACAGCACGTTCTGGTTCTTGCTTGATCATGCGTTGATAATCAGAGCACAAGACTTTGTGAATACTTACACCACGATTCAATGTGATATAGCCAGCAATTGACTCCCCGTGAACCGGTTGGCAACACTGCGCAATATGTAACTCAACATTGTCTAAACCATCAATTAGGATGCCATGCGCAGACAAAGTATGACTGGCGCGCGGATTTAATGTTGGTTTAAGTACCAGCTCAGGCTCATCCTGATCCAGATGCATTTGACGATTAATCTGATTAATCAAGGCATGCAAGCTGATATCACCGCTGACCAGACTAACTAAAATATCATCCCCTGTTTTCACATTAAAATGTGATGAGTAGTCGTTCAGGTCGATACTCTTAGGGTGAATCGCCAATCGAGACAATTCTTTGTTTAATAACTCACGGCCAACTTCAAGGTTCTTGCTACGATCTTGCTGTCTGAACCAATGGCGTAGTTTGTCACGTGCACGAGCTGTCTTGATATACCCTAAAGAGTTCACCAACCAGTCGCGGTTAGGCTCACGGTCTTTCTTGGTTAAAATCTCGACCTGTTCACCAGTTTTTAGCGTATAGGTTAATGGTACATAGCGTTGGTTAACACGTGCCGCATAACACTTGTTTCCTACTTCTGTATGCACATGGTAAGCAAAGTCTAAAACCGTTGAACCACGTGGTAATTCTTTAATATCACCATCACGGCTGAAAACATAAATCTTTTCAAAACCTTCAAAGTCTTGAAGCTGATCAAAGCCTTCCGTCTCATCTTCGTTTTGGTGTACGGTGGTTTCATTACGTTCTTGGTAATGTTCCAAAACGGCACGAAGCGAATGTAAACGATGGTTAAAAGAATGGTCGGTATTCTTCGAGCCTTCTTTGTAGTTAAAGTGCGAACATACGCCTAATTCTGCTTCATCATGCATCTCATGAGTACGGATTTGTACCTCTAAAGATTTATTTTCAGCAATTACAGCAGTATGTAATGAGCGATAACCATTAGCTTTCGGGTTGGTAATATAGTCATCAAACTGGTGTGGAATATGGCGCCAGATTTGATGAACAATACCTAATGAGTGATAACACTCCGGCACGCTATTGACTAACACACGTAAGGCACGAATGTCATAAAGCTGATCGAAACTCAGGTTTTTACTTTTCATTTTTCGATAAATCGAATAAATGTGTTTTGCTCGACCTGTAATTTCCGCCTCAATACCGTAAGATGCCAATTCATTTTTTAAGCGGTCGATTACGAACTGAATATAGTGTTCGCGCTCAAGACGCTTTTCATTGAGTAATGAAGCAATCTCTTTATAACGGTCTGGTGCCAAATAACGAAAGGCTAAATCTTCTAGTTCCCACTTAAGCTGTGCAATACCCAAACGGTGCGCCAATGGCGAATAAATAGTTAGAATTTCACGCGCTACACGCTCTTGACGCTCACGTGAAGAGTTGGCCAACTCACGTAAAGAATAAGTACGCTCAGCTAACTTAATTAAAACAACACGGACATCTTCAGTCACTGAAATCAGCATTTTATAAATGCCGCTTAAATGTTCCCTCTGGTTGTTATTAAAATGGTCTTCTAGTCGTTTATTTTTTTCAATGAGTTCTGAAAGCTTACCCATTGCCAAAGTACCTTTGACAAGGTTATAGACTTGCTCACCAAACTTGCGCTTTACTTCTTCTATATCAGTAATGTCTTCACGAACACTACGATAAAGCATTGCAGCAGATAAAGTATCTTCATCTACATGTAAATGCGCCAGAATATCCGCCATTCCAACACCAGTAGCAAATGTATTGGAACGATGATTAACCGTTGAATCTAACTCTTTTTGCAGGGTTAAATGCGCAACCTCTTCGAGTTGTTTAAGCTCTGCCCCATCTAATATTTCACGAACCCGATCCAACCATGAGGCTAAACCGACTTGTGTTTCGGCGGCATGCTCTACAGTCGTTTCCTCTGACAACTCAGTTAGTTGTTCAGGTAACTGTTCACGTACTGTGACCATACCATTCTCCTGGATATGTAACTCATGTTTTTAATCGTTTATCTCTTGAATTTTTTCAAATAAAGCAATTGATTCAACATGTTCTGTGTGCGTAAACATGTCCATAACCGCTGCTTTTTTTAACTTGTATCCATGTTGAGCCAAAACACCCGCATCCCTTGCTAGTGTTGCTGGATTACATGATACATAAACGATTCTTTTTGCTCCAAAGTTTGGTACATACTGCATAATTTCATATGCACCAGCACGAGGAGGATCAATCAATAATGCATCAAATCCTTGATTTGCCCAAGAATGATGCGAAAAATCTTTTGTTAAATCTTGTGAAAAGAAGTTTACTTGCACCAGATTGTTGCACTTGGCATTATCCGTTGCTCGCTGCACCATTTCTTCACTTGCTTCCACACCAACAACTTGTCCATTTGCACCAACACATCGTGCAAGTGGAAGCGAAAAATTACCTAATCCGCAAAACAGATCCAGTACTCTTTCACCCTGCTGCAATTGAAGCAATTCACATGCCAATTGCACCATTTGTTCATTTACTGTGCCATTGACCTGCGTAAAATCCAATGGCGAAAAAGCAAAATTTACTTCAAATGCATTTAAAGCATAATGTAATCGCATAGCGCCTTGCTCTTCATCAATACGACGGAGACTTTCGGGACCTTTAGGTTGCAAATACAACTGCCAGCCTTTGTGTAACGCGAATTGTCTTAATTGGTTGACATCAGAATTGTTTAATTTTTCTACATGGCGAACCAATAAAGAAATTTCATCATCACCTTTTGCTAATTCTACATGACCAATATGCGCTTTGCCTTTTAGACTTTGGAGTAAAGTACGCAATTCTGGCAGGCTATCTGATAACTTTTTATCCAAAACACTACAGGTATGGATAGAAGTTAAACGATTACTATGATGCTCACGAAACCCTAAAATCAAACGGTCCTGTTTTGGCAAATAGCGCACACCAATACGCGCTCGACGGCGATAATCACTTTGTAAAGATCGAATTGGCTCTAACCACTGTTCAGGTTGAATACCCGCAAAGTGTTGTAAATGTGACTGGAGTACATTTTGCTTTAAGCGGATTTGCTCATCTGGATGAATGTGCTGCATGCTACAGCCGCCACAAATACCATAATGAGGACAAACAGCCTCTACGCGATTTGGCGAAGGTTCTGCTAAAAGCTCAATCATTTCAGCTTCTTCAAGGCGCTTAGCCTCATGCGTAATTTGAGCCTTTACTGTTTCTCCAGGCAACGCATAACGGATAAATACCTTTTTACCATGCTTATCTGCCGCATGATGCGGATGAGAACCATAGTGCGCAATTCCTCGCCCCTCATGAGAAAGAGTTTCAACCTGAAAAATATATTCAGGTTGCTGAGCTTTGCGAGATTTGGCTTGCTGTTTCAAAGAATGAACCTAAAAATCTAAAGGATTAAAATAGTGGGATGTAAAGTCGGTATGTTTCGACGTACGTTGCCACACTTCAAGAAAATCGGCCTGCTGAGGCATAGTCTGTAAATATTCAATACTAGAACTAATCCAATGATTATGTTCATCTACATTGATTTGACCTTTAAGTAACAACCAACGCAAATAAATAAACCAAGTATTGAGTACATCACCCTCACAATAACTGGTTAACTTTAACCATTGCTGAGCACGTACATATTCAGGAACATGATACCCCGATTCACCACGCTTACCTGGTAAACCTAAAATACAGGCAACCTCATCAAGTTTCTGGAAATTACGGCCATTAAACATTGCCATCACATCCATTAAATCAATATGACGGTGGTGATAACGGTTTTGGTAATTATTAAAACGCTTCTGGCTATCAAGCTCACCTTGATCGAACAACCCCGGTGCAGAAAGACCATGATACATGGCACGGAATAAGATAACCGGCAAATCAAATTGTGAGCCATTCCAACTCACCAAAGTGGGATGGCGCTTGTCAAAAATAGATAGAAATTTCTGTAAAATTTCAGCTTCTGAATAGTGCTCTCGACTAAAAGAAAACAGTCTAAAGCCCGATTCATCAATCCATAAACCAGAGATACAAACGATTTCATGCAATGGCAAACGCTGAAAATCCATACCTGATTCTTGGCGGCGGATTTTTGTGAGTGCCTGTTCAACATCTGCCTCTGGCAAATCAAGATGATATAAATGCGCTCCCGCTTTTAAATCAGTTAAAGTTTCAATGTCAAAAACTAAAGTTGGGAAACGCATTCTTTCTCTCAATTATGAGTTATCGTCCTGTACTGAGAACAAACCTGTAGACAAGTAGCGGTCGCCACGGTCACAGATAATGCAAACAATAACAGCTTCTGGATTTTCTTCTGCAATCTTAATTGATGCCCAAACTGCACCACCTGAAGATGTACCTGCACTGATACCTTCCATACGAGCCAATTTACGCATGGTTTTTTCCGCCTCAATTTGAGGAATATCAATAATTCGGTCTACACGACTGCTATCAAAAATTGTTGGTAAGTATTCTTTTGGCCAGCGGCGAATACCAGCAATACTTGAACCGTCTGCAGGTTGTAAGCCCACAATCTGAATGTCTGGATTTTGTTCTTTTAAATACTTAGAAACACCCATAATGGTACCGGTTGTACCCATTGAGCTTACAAAGTGAGTAATTTTACCACCCGTTTGCTTCCAGATTTCAGGACCTGTCGTCAGGTAATGAGCTTCAACATTATCAGGATTACCAAACTGGTTTAAAACATGACCTTTGCCGTCTTTTTCCATTTGCAAAGCTAAATCACGTGCGCCTTCCATACCTTGCTGTGGAGTCACTTCTATCAGCTCTGCGCCATAAGCTAACATCGCATCTTTGCGTTCTTGGCTCATGTTATTTGGCATGATAAGTTTCATTTTATAGCCGCGCATTGCCGCAACCATAGCCAAAGCAATACCTGTATTGCCGCTAGTCGCTTCAATTAACGTATCGCCCGGTTTAATTTGACCACGCTTTTCTGCCTGCATAATCATGTTATATGCAGGGCGATCTTTTACAGAACCTGCCGGATTATTACCTTCCAATTTTGCTAAAACCGTTGCCTGCGTGTGACAAGCCAAGCGCTGCAAACGGACTAGAGGTGTTTTACCTACATAGTGATCTAACAAAAATTCGTCGGCTAAAAAATCAGGTTGTGTATTACTCATGATCAACACCTAAATCGGGGTGGCACTATTGTATGAAAAAATGATCGGTACTGCACCCATTTCACTATGCTTTTTAATTAAAGTGATTAAAGCCCAGTCAGTTATAAAATGCCGTCTGTTTTAAAATAAAGCGTGATAATATGCCCTACAGAGAGATCAATCCGATGTAGCCATGTCTAATTTCAATAAAACCTTATCGAAACGCTTACGTCTGAATCATGCATATGGGCAATTGATTGCTCTTATTTTTGTGCCCATGATGATTTTAACTGGTGTTGGTGCTTTTCTGGTTTTAACTGAAACATCTTACTCTGCAAAACAACAGCAACTGCATCATGCCTCAGCTATTTTGGCGCGTTATAATCAAATCGCTAAAGATCTCTATACATTAGTAGAACTCAAACCTGATGAATATGACCATGCTCAACATATTATGCAAAGCATGTTCAGTGAAAAAAATCTCAAGCGTGCTGCTTTAATTGACAGTAATGGTCAGACTTACTTAAGTGTAGGCTATCGAGATAATCGTTATTGGCCTAACTTTACGCAAAACAATAGTTTTTTTGGCCCGATCTCTTATAACAATAACAATATTTATGGGGTTCGCATCAGCAATATCACAGGTAAAACCCCTGTCTGGCTAGTGATTGAAATGGATAATCAACCACTAGAATTAGCACGTTATCGTATTCTGATCGCTTTAGTTATTACGAGTTTAATGACGCTGCTCTTACTTTTGCTCTGTCTAAATTTCTTCTCTCGTCGCTGGGTTGCACCAATGTACGAAATTCGGATGCAACTACAGCGACTCAATGCAGACACATTAGATCAGCATATGGTCATTAACAGTACGGGTGAATTACGCTTACTCCAACGTGATATCGCAAGTGTGGTGAAAAGACTACATTTTAGTTTTTTAGAGCTTAAAGAACACACCGAACAAACCGAAGAAGATTTACGTAGAACATTAGATACCCTCGAAGTTCAAAACATTACTTACCGTCAAGCACGTGACCAAGCCATTTCATCAAATCAGGCAAAATCTGTTTTCCTTGCCAATATCAGTCATGAGCTTCGTACACCGCTTAATAGTATTGATGGCTTTATTCATTTACTACTTCGCCAACAAAATCTAAGTAATGAGCAAAATCTCTATTTACAGACTATTCGAAAATCTTCTGCCCATCTATTAGCATTAATTAACGATGTATTAGATTTCTCAAAAATTGATGCAGGTAAATTAGAGCTTGAGACAGCACCGTTTGATTTAGAAGAAGCAATTTTCGATGTGATGGATATGCTGTCTCCATTGGCTGCGCAAAAGCATATTGCCATGGCATTTTATTATGCAGACAACATTCCTCAAGAAGTCATTGGAGATGCTTTACGCTTTAAGCAAATCTTGACCAACCTAATTTCAAATGCAATCAAGTTCACTCCAGACGGCGAAATTATTGTTCGTGTACGTATGGAACATGACGACATTGGTCAATGTTTGCTGCATTTTAGTGTTCAAGACAGTGGTATTGGTTTAAGTGGTACTGATCGCAAAAAATTATTTGAGTCATTTTCACAAGGTGATGCATCTGTTACCCGTCAATTTGGTGGTACAGGCTTAGGCCTTGCAATTTCCAAACAACTGGTTCATCTCATGCATGGTCAAATTGGTTTTGAAGATAACCAAGAGCGTGCGCCAACAGAAAAAGGTTCAACATTCTGGTTTACTGCACAGTTTGCTGTAGATGAAGAGCATGAGATAGAACACCCTCACTTCGAACACTTACAAGTGGTGTCTTATTTAGCACACCCTGCAACGGCAAGTGTTTTACGGTACTATCTTGAAAATTACCAAGTTCCACACATTGAAACTCAATCAATTTTGGACTTGTTTAGCCGCCTAAAACACCTCGATCAGAAAGACAATACATGGCTTATTGTTGATCATAGTGGCGATACAGAAGCTCTGCTTAAAGAAATTCGTAGCCGCTATCAGGGCAACTTAGCAGTTTACGGCTATCAAATGACCCTTGAGCCAAACATGCTCACTGAATATCGTGCTCGCCCACTTTATCAACCATTAAGCCGTAGCGGACTCATTCAATTATTAAGTGACCAACCTATTTTTGAAGAGGAACAACAAGACTTTAATGGTCAGGGTTTACATATTTTAGCGGTCGATGACCATTTACCGAACTTAATTGTTTTAGAAGCATTGTTAGGTGAGTTAAATGTTAAAACCACTAAAGCCTTAAGTGGACAAGAAGCGCTGAATATCATCCAAGAACGCATTGACCAAAAACTCAAACCGTTTGATTTGGTGTTTATGGATATTCAAATGCCAGTTATGTCAGGCATTGATACTACTCGCGCGATCCGTTCACTAGAGTCAACGCTAGATGGAGAAATGCAGCTTCCAATTATTGCGTTAACAGCCCATGCCCTTGCTGATGAAAAACAAAAGCTTCTGAAAGTTGGTATGAATGACTATGTCACCAAACCAATTCAAATGGAGCAAATCATTCAGATTTTAACGCAATGGACTAAAAACAATTTCACTGCACAAGCTTTAGATAAAGATCACCATGTTGTTACCGAGGCACTCGACCCAGAAATATTAAACTGGCAACAAAGCCTACAATTGGCTGCAAATAAAGAAGATCTTGCTCAAGACTTATTGAAAATGTTGATAGACAGTTTCCCAACCGAGCTAGATGAAATGCAGCAACTCATTGAGCTTGAAGACTTTCCTCAACTCGAACATGTGTTGCACCGCCTCTATGGTGCAACTCGCTATGTAGGCACACCAAAGCTTCAACAAGTCACTGGTGACTTCGAGCAATTTGTTTCAACATTACGTAAAGAGCGCCGCAGAGCTGACGATGGCTTCATTGAAGAAGTCATGAGACGTTTCGATGAATTAGGTCTTGTTATTAAAGAAGTTGAAAGTGCGGCTCACCAAATTTTAGTTATACCGGACTAAACAAGAACCTGTAAAAAGGCATGACTGACCTGTCATGTTTCCAATTTCAAGCCATGTTATGCTCCGTTTATCGATAAAAAAATAAGCGGGAATTTCATGGCACTTTTACGTATTGAAAAAAATAATGGTATTGCAACAGTTTATCTAAACCGTCCTGATAAACGTAATGCCATGAGTTTTGCCCTCCTCAAAGAACTCGTTTCAACGGCTAAAGCCATACAAAAAGACCGAGATATCCGCTGTGTAATTTTGACTGGCGAAGCACAAGTATTTAGTGCTGGTATTGATTTATCTGACCTTAACAACCCTAAAAACTCTGCATTTGCGATTTGGGAGCTTGTAAAACCTGGACAAAGCCTTTTCCAAAAAGCCTTTCTGATTTGGCAAAACTTACCTGTACCTGTGATTGCTGCACTTGAAGGTTATTGCTTCGGAGCAGGAATGCAACTTGCACTGGCTGCCGATATTCGTATTGCCCACCCAGAGACAAAAATGTCGATTATGGAAAGTCGCTGGGGACTAGTACCTGACATGGGACTTACCCGCTCACTCAAAGGTTTGATAGGTGTTGACCTTGCCAAAGAACTCACCTTAACTGCCCGTGTGTTTGACGGAAACTATGCAAAAGATATTGGTCTTGTAACTCATCTAAGCGAGGACCCTTTAGAAAAAGCGAATGCAATTGCCTTAGAAATGCTACAACGTTCACCTGATGCATTGACTGCTGCAAAACGTGTATTAGATGCAATGGAGCACCAACCAGAAAAATCATTGCGTCTAGAAAAAATCTGGCAACTTAAATTATTACTTGGTAAAAATAGCAAACTTGCTCGTAAAAAAGACAAACATCCGGAAGTTAAATTTTTACCACGCCAATATAGATAAGAGCTTTGATTATGAATCTTGATCGTAATACTCCTATAGCTTTTTTAGGTATAGGACTTATGGGAAGCCGTATGGCTAGTCGCCTTATTCAAGCTGGTTTTCAAGTTGCTGTCTGGAACAGAACTGCATCTGCTTGTGAAGAACTTATCGATATTGGCGCACATGCTCTCGATCTTTCAAACATCGGACAATACCCTATAGTTTTAACTTGCCTAGCTGACGATAAAGCTGTGCAAGCCGTATTTGAGCAAATTCAGCCTCATTTAAAAGCAAATCAAGTTATTGTCGATTTCTCAAGCCTGTCTGTTGCTGCAACAAAAGCACTTGCTCAGGGTGCTGCTTCACAAGATGTGATATGGATTGACTCCCCTGTTTCAGGCGGTACAGCCGGGGCAGAACAAGGCACGCTAGTCATTTTTGCAGGTGGAGATGCTCAAACTATTGAAGCTTTGAGACCTGTTTACAATGTACTCTCTCAACGTGTAACACGTATGGGTGATACAGGTACGGGCCAAGCCACTAAAATTTGCAATCAGCTGATTGTGGCAGCAAATAGTGCTCTTATTGCCGAAGCTGTAGCACTAGCAGACCACGCAGGTGTAGACACGACATTACTCGCTCCCGCCCTAGCAGGTGGATTTGCTGACTCAAAGCCTTTTCAAATACTTGCACCACGCATGGCAACTCATACTTTCGAGCCTATTCAGTGGAAAGTTCAAACATTATCCAAAGATCTTAACAACGCGGTAACATTGGCTAACAATGTTAATTTAGACATACCTGTTGCACAAAAAGCTCTATTACAGCTACAAACTCACCAAAAAAATGGCTTTGCTGAGAAAGATTTAGCTACTATCATTCAACTAGTAGAGCAATAATAAACGGAGTTTGTGTATGGGTCGTCTTGCCGTTAACTTATCCATGATTTTTACCGAAGTTTCTTTAATTGAACGCTTTGCATTAGCCCATGCAGAGGGCTTTGAACATGTAGAAATCCAATTCCCATACGAACTTTCCATTTCCGATATTCAAGACCAACTTGAACGTTACAACCTAAGTTTATGTTTAATTAATGTTCCTGCTGGCGATCTTATGCAAGGCGGAAATGGTTTAGCAGGCATACCTGGCCAAGAAGCAGCATTCCGTGAAGCACTAGAGTTAGCTATTCGCTATGCCACTGCCTTAAAAGTACCTCGTGTTAATATTTTGGCAGGTAAGCAACCTCAAGATTCTGACTTACTTCCTTGCCTTAAAACACTTGCAAGCAACTTAAAGCTAGCTTGTGATTTACTTACAGAACACGACATTGAACCTGTATTTGAAATGATTAATGGCACAGATATGCCACGCTTTTTAGTACAGAACATTGCCCAAGCCCAAGAGATGCTTGAAGCAGTCAACCACCCTGCTTTAAAAATGCAATATGACTGTTATCACATGGCGATGATGGGTGAAGATGTACTTGAAGGGTTACAAGAAAATATTCACCAGATTGGCCATATTCAGTTTGCAGACTGTCCTGGACGCCATGAACCCGATACGGCTCAAATCCCTTATGAGCAAATTTTTTCATGGATTAAACAAAGCACGTATGACGGTTACATTGCAGCAGAATATAAACCTAAAAACGGGTCAAATCAGTCATTTACATGGAAAAAGAAATACTTTTCGGATGATGTAAATATATAAACTGTTACTAGTTTTGTTTGAAATTCTGAGTGAAAACCACTATATTAGATAGTGAGTAATTGTCAGGAAAATATACCCTATATGAATTTAGAACCATCGCCCAGCGTGTCTAATTCTCACGATTTCGCAATGAACACCTCAAATAAAGACGTACAAGCTTGTCTCAAAGTCGTCCATGACGCTTTAGTTGATGTAAAAGCAAAAGATATTCTACAGTTAGATGTTAGTTCTATTAGCAACGTTGCGGATGCTATTGTCATTGCGAGTGGTACATCTACTCGTCACGTCAAAGCACTTGCTGACAATGTTGCAGAAGAAGCTCGAAAAGCTGGTTTCCGCCCGATTGGCGTTGAAGGCGAACGAGATGCCGAATGGATCTTAATTGATCTTGGTTTTGTTGTAGTACACGTGATGCTACCAACTGCCCGCAAATTCTATGATTTAGAAAGCTTATGGCGTACTGCCCCAGAGTCAGTCGCATAAAATTTTGCTTTTAAAAAAGCGGCTCTTTTGAGCCGCTTTTTTAATATCATTTGGTTATTAGTTTTTTTAAATTTTCATATTCTTGTGGGTATATTTCTATGAGATTTAAAATATTCCCCATATTTTGAAACAAGATCCAATATATTTCCTTGTCCTCTTTTTTCCATAAAGGGCCATAGTATTGGTATTTAGCCAAATTCAGTACCATTTTAATAGAATCCCTCAACACATCCTTTTCATCATCTGTTTGACAATATTTCTCGATATGAATCAACCACTCCACTTTACCCCAAAAAGATAAGTTCTCAGAAAATTCTAATCTTTGTACAAAGCTAATTGGTGTTGTAGTTAGTAAATAAAGTTCGTCTACCTCTTTAAGCTCAGTACTCAACTTAGTAATTTTCTGAAGCAAATAAAATGGAAGCTTTAATTTTTTACGATAGAACAAATTAATTACTTCGCCCAATGAAATATACTTCATTCTAAGCGCTCTATATAAAATCATAAATAAAATAGACTTATCATTTAACTTATCTATATATAAATAAAAATCCTGTTTATTCCATTCTAAAATTATCATTTGTAATAAGCATTTTTTTACACTTGTATTCTCAAGCTGATTATTTTGAAATTGCATAAAATAGTTATTAAAATCAAAATTACGATTTTTCAATACAAAGATAGCAAAATCCACAATAGATAAGTACTTACTATTTAAAGCAAACAGCAAAATTTCATTATCTAATGCATCTAATTCCAACAAACGATTCAAAAGAACTTTTTTTACATCTACATATTTTGATTGTCGAAATTCCGACTTTAAAAAGTCTAGATTCTGCTTTACAGCAAACTTAATCCAATAGTACCTAATCCACTGATCATTTGCATTTTTAGCAATCTCAAGCAACTCTGATTCAATAATTAATTGGTTAGATTGGATATAATTAAATAAAGCTCTACTCAATTTCCCCTGTTTAGACAATAAAACCAATTTTACTTTATCTAAATTTTGATGAATTTTATCCATCAATATATCTTCAATCTCTCCTACAATTCGAATTCTTCCCTTAATTGCTTCAATGTCTAAAAAATAAGTGATACATAAATCCGCACAATCTGACCGTTCTGCCCACTCTAATAAATGACGAGCTGCGAGATGCCTATTAACTTGCACATAATCACTTAATTTACGTAGCAAATGTGGAAATAAAGATGGCTCGAAACATCCTGATAATTGTCGGAGTGCAGCTTCGCGCTGGTAACCATCCCAAAGATAAAGTTGATTAATTTTTACCCTAATCTCATCTATGTTCATTTTATTTGATTTATAAATTTTAAAGATCAATATATTAAACTTAATTCAATAAAATTAAAAAGTTAGATTTTAATATTTCCAGAAAATTATAGAATAATAGAGTTATCATTTTCTTATAAGCCTACCTTACGAGCTAGTCATCAATCTTACTTAAATTTGACATGACAAATTGTCAAAATTACAGCACTATAACCATTCTTAAAGTCTCATCAATAAATAGCATAACCGGAGCACTAAAAAGTGAAAATACTCATTACAGGCGCCAACACAGGTATTGGTTTTGCCACAGCCGAACAACTTGTAAAACAAGGACAACATGTGATTTTGGCATGCCGAAATCCTCAAAAAGCACAAGAGGCACAAAACAAACTACGCTCACTCAACCAAGGACAAGTTGATATCGTTTCTCTTGATCTGAATAGCCTTGAGCTAACGCGAAAAGCTGCTGATGAAATTACAGATAAATATGGCAGCCTTGATGTGCTTATTAATAATGCCGGGCTATTTGCAAAAACAAAACAGCTCACCGCAGATGGTTTTGAGCAACAATTTGGCGTTAATTATTTAGGTCATTTCCTACTTACTCAAAAGTTACTTCCGGCTTTAAAACAGTCACCTAAAGCACGCATTGTTCATCTTGCCTCTATTGCTCACTGGGTTGGCTCAATTAAACCTAATAAATTTCGTGCAGAAGGTTTTTACAACCCCCTGTTCTATTATGGACAATCCAAGCTTGCAAACTTACTGTTCAGCAACGCATTAGCTGAACGACTAGCAGACAGTTCAATTACCAATAATGCACTACACCCTGGTGGTGTTGCCTCCGATATTTATCGCGACTTACCAAAACCAGTTTATGCAGCCATGAAAGTAGGTTTAGTTCCAACATCAGTTCCTGCAAAGCTCATAACAGAAATGGCGATTGGAGAATCATGGCAAAACCGCAATGGCGAATATGTCAGCGCGCATATGCCTGACTGGAAATCGTCACATGCCAAAAACCAGCAACTGGCACGCGACCTCTACCAACAATCAATGGACTTAGTAGAAAAGTTTCTTTAAATCCCAAAAAGCAAAAAACCACCCGAAGGTGGTTTTTTATTTCAAAGCAACTTAGTGGCCTGTACCGTTAATTGCTTTAGTCATATCTTCAACAACTTTCTTAGCATCACCAAAGATCATCATAGTTTTTTCGTTATAGAACAAGTCATTATCAAGACCTGCATAACCGGTCGCCATAGAGCGCTTAATCACCATGATTGTACGTGCTTTATGTGCTTCAAGAATCGGCATACCATAAATTGGTGAACCTGGGTCATCTTTTGCAGCAGGGTTCACAACGTCGTTTGCACCAATAACAAGTACTACGTCAGTTGCCGGGAAGTCAGAGTTAATCTCATCCATTTCCAAGATATCTTCATAGGCTACGTCTGCTTCAGCAAGCAATACGTTCATATGACCAGGCATACGACCTGCAACTGGGTGAATAGCGAAACGAACACGAACACCTTGCTCTTTTAGAATTTCACACAGCTCTTTCACAGCATTTTGTGCACGACCTTGCGCCATACCATAACCCGGTACAATCACAACACTGTCTGCATTTGACATCAAGAAGCCAGCATCATCAGCAGAACCTGAACGGTAGTTACGTTGAACTTGTTCACCTTTAGCCGCTGTAGAAACTGCCGCACCACCCATTGCACCACCAAACAATACGTTGATGATTGAACGGTTCATTGCTTTACACATGATGTATGACAGAATCGCACCAGATGAACCTACAAGCGAACCCGCAACAATCAACATGTTATTTTCAAGGGTAAAACCAATACCTGCCGCTGCCCAACCAGAGAACGAGTTAAGAAGCGATACCACCACAGGCATGTCACCACCACCTACCGGTGCAATCCATACCCAGCCAAATGCAAGTGCAAGTGCTGTCATTGCCCAGAAAGCAGTCATATTACCAGTTGTGAAGAAGTAGAAACCACAAGCCAACATCGCAACAAAGATAAGCGCTTGAACAGGTTTAACCCATGCACCAGAAATTGTTTTAGCCCATTTTTTCGCAGCCAATTTACCGTAAGCAAATACAGATGCTGTGAAGGTAATCGCACCAACGAAACAGCCCACAAACAATTCAAATAAATGAACTTTACTCATGTGCGCATGTTGCACGCCAGCCGCTGTTAATGCCGCCTCGTTTTGAGCAAACAATGCTGTAAGCTGGTTGTTATGCAAAATTGCAGCAACTGCAATTAAAACTGCAGCCAAACCTACTAATGAGTGCATAAGTGCAACAGTTTCAGGCATTTGAGTCATTGGTACAGTACGTGCACGGGCAATACCCACAATCGCGCCAAGCACCATTGCACCGCCAATCATCCAAATAACTGGGTTGTTGGCAACAAAGAAGGTTGTTACAACTGCAATCGCCATTGCGATCATACCGTAACGGTTACCTTGAATTGCTGTTTTAGGACCAGATAGACCGCGAAGCGTCAAGATAAAGAGAATTGCGCCTACAAGGTACAACCAGTTTGCATTTGCTTGAATAAATTCCATGTCAAAGCCCTCTTATTTCTTTTGCTTAGGCTTGAACATTTCCAACATGCGTGCAGTTACTGCGAAGCCGCCGAAAATATTAATGCTTGCCAAAAATACCGCAATCGCACCAAGTACGCTTACAACATTCACACTTTGAAATGCAACATTTGCATCTACACCAAGTACAGGCAGCCCGACTGTTTGCAACATCGCACCAACAACAATAATTGATGACAATGCGTTAGTTACCGCCATAAGTGGCGTATGTAAAGCTGGTGTAACACCCCAAACTACGTAATAACCTACGAAGATGGCAAGGACGAAAATTGTAATAGTTTCAACCATGAGAAATCTCCTTAACCACGCTTAAGCAGCACTTGACCGCCATGAGTGACCAATAGGGCTTTTTGGATTTCGTCTTCTTGATTAATCGCAAAGTTTTTCTCTTTGTCGAATAAAGTCTCTACGAAATTGAAAACGTTACGTGCATATAATGCAGAAGCTTCTGTCGCAACAGTGGCTGGAATATTTGGAATACCCAAAATTTTCACGCCATTTTCAGTCACAACAGTTTCGCCAACTTTAGAACCTTCAACGTTACCACCCGTTTCAACTGCCATATCTAAAATGACAGAGCCCGGCTTCATTTTGGCAACAGTTTCAGCTTTAATCAGACGCGGCGCATCACGACCCGGCAACAATGCTGTTGTAATCACGATATCGGCATTCGACACAGCTTTATCCACAATCGCAGCTTGGTCTTTGATGTATTGCTCACCCGGCATCCAGCCATAACCATTTTTTGCTGCATCTGCTGCACGTTGCTGTTCTTCTTCAGACATTGGTACGTCTAACCACTTACCACCTAAAGACTCAACTTGATCTTTAGCTGTTGGACGTAAATCTGTTGCTTCAACAACAGCACCCAAACGTTTTGCTGTAGCAATCGCTTGAAGGCCCGCAACCCCAACACCCATAATCACAACACGTGCTGGCTTTACAGTACCAGCAGCAGTCATCAGCATTGGGAACATGCGTTGATATTCGGCAGCCGCAAGCAAAACTGATTTATAACCAGCCAAGTTTGCCTGAGAAGACAACACATCCATGTTTTGTGCACGAGAAAGCGTACGAGGAAGCAATTCCAGAGCAAAAGCAGACACTTGCTGATTCGCAAACTGATCTAGCTCGGTATTACGATAAGGATCAAACATTGCTACAACAGCTGTATTTGCTGCAAGTTTTTGAATTTCCCCGCCTTGTGGCGCACGAACTTTCAAAATAATTTGACTACCCGTATAGGCATCATCCGTAATGGTTGCACCGACCTGTTCATAAGCACTGTCAATGTACGCAGCCTTTACACCAGCACCACGTTCAATCACAACGCTATGACCAGCGCTAATCAACTTCTTTACTGTCTCTGGCGTAGCAGCTACACGATTTTCACCGACGACAGTTTCGGTTGGGATTCCGATCTGCATGAGCGTTCCTCAAGCTAATTTCTCATTGTCAAAAACATTGCAACCCGCAATGTTTCCCCCATGTGTATTCTTTGTACAGAATTTGGATTCTAATTGAACTTTTTGAAAATACCACCCACTATTTATTTAATAAATACCCATATTTTGAACTGATGATTCACGATATTTGACTTGAGGTGTAATATAGGAAGATTTTTCTTTTTTTTGCAGACAATAGTCTCTCTTATACAGTCCTGTATATGAAAATTTCTTTATCTTCGTTTCAAATTGGGTCTTTTTTCGCGCTTTGTTCTGCTTTTCTATTCAGCACAAAAGCAATCTTTATTAAACAAACTTATGCCCTTTCTCCATTAGTAGACGGTACAGTCCTGATGGCTTTACGTATGCTAAGCGCCTTACCGTTCTTTCTATTAATTTGCTGGTTCAATAGGCATCATAATCAGGGCATAAAAAAGAAGGATTGGCTAATTTTAATTTTTGCCGGTCTATTAGGCTACTACTTTGCCAGCTGGCTTGATTTCATGGGCCTTATGTTTATTAGTGCTTCTTTAGAGCGAATTATCTTATTTTTATATCCAACACTTACCGTGATTGCATCAAGCCTGCTCTACAAACAAAAATTAGATATAAAAAGTTTAATCGCCATTTTTCTTAGTTATGGTGGAACTGTGCTAGTGATGCTCCAAGAACACAACAACGCACCAATTCAGGGCAATTTCTGGCTAGGAACAAGTTTTGTATTTGCAAGTGCTGTAGCATTTGCCGGTTATTTACTCCTAACCCCACCATTAATTAAAAAATTTGGTTCTTGGAATTTCACAGGTTTAGCGTTAACTGTGGCCTGTATTGGGGCATTAACACATTATGCACTAAGTACTCCTCACCCTATTCAATTAATATTACAACTCCCCTCAAGTGTAATTTGGTATGGAATCGGCTTAGGCTTTTTAGTCACTGTCTTACCTGATGTGTGCTGAAAAAACAGGAGGTTTTAACTTGGTAAACTAAACACACTCATCAGGAGTTTACCATGAGCAAGAAACACAAGACTTACACCACAGAATTTAAAGCTGAAGCCATCAAATTAATTGAAGCCAATCAAGGCAATGTCTCGGAAACAGCTAGACAACTTAGCATTTCAATGCAAACTCTTTCAAATTGGAATACCAAAGCAAAGGCTGGAACTTTAGCAGGTACAAAACAGTATTCACCTGATCTAAACGCTCTACTCGAAGAAAATAAAAAACTCAAACAACAGCTCAAAATAGCTGAAATGGAACGTGAATTTTTAAAAAAGGCAGCAGCGTACTTTGCCAAAGAAAGTCAGTAAGGTACGCCTATATGAAACAAAAAAGATATTCTTTTCCAATTACCTTAATGGCTCGATTACTTCATGTTTCAGTTTCATGTTTTTATGATTGGCTCAAGAGAGGCGTGAGCAAAAGAACGATTCAACGAAATCAACAGACGATATTGGTGAAAATAGCCCATGAGGAGACAAGGCAGAGCTATGGTTATATTCGATTAACCAAATACTTACAAGCTCAGGGTATAAAAATGAGTATGTACGCTGTACGTCAGATAAAAGCGCTGAACCACCTGTATTGTAAGCGACACAAGCGTTTTAAAAGGACTACGAATAGTGACCATAATCGAGCGATCTATGAAAACCTGCTGGAGCAACAATTCTCAATGACTAGACCAAATCAAGCATGGTCAAGTGATATTACGTACATATGGACTGTTGAAGGATGGCTGTATTTAGCAGCGGTAAAAGACCTTTACACGAAGCAAGTGGTTGGCTATAGCTTAAATGAGCGCATGACAACACAGCTTGTTTGTAATGCGCTAAATATGGCTATTCACAATCAAAAACCAACCAAAGAACTGATTGTGCATTCAGACAGAGGAAGTCAATATTGCAGCCATGAATATCGAAATATACTTGAGCAATATGGTTTTCAAGGTTCAATGAGCAAGCGCGGAGACTGTTACGATAATGCACCGATTGAAAGCTTTTGGGGAATACTGAAAAATGAGTTAGTGCATCATTACAACTATCAAACCAGAGAAGAAGCCAAAGCAGATATTATAAAATACATTGAGTTATTTTATAATCATCGAAGAATTCAAAAGGGTTTGGGTTTTAAGACACCAAATCAAATGGCCGAAGACTTTTATAAATTGGCTGCCTAGAATCTCCCAAGGGAAAGTCTCCTGATAATTCAGCGTATATCAATGTAGTCACAAACCTGCTTCATAAACGACTAATCATTAAAAGTGGTATTAGATTAAATATTTATTGGGATATTTTTAGAGAATATATATTAACAGAGAGTATTCCTATTATTTCTCTTCGCTATTTACCATCAAATGATTTTCTTGCTATCTGGAATGTAGCGCAACATTTAACAGGCACTCCAATTTCCATTCCCGAATTGGAAATTAAAACGAATTTATCTGATGGTACTATTCAAAATATTGGTACAGACTTACTGACATTTGGCATTGCAGTAAGGGAGAATAGCCAATATTCATTGTCAGAGGAAATATTAGCTACAGGGAATTCCATGGAAAGTATTCTCTCATTAATGAGAGAAAAATTTAAAAAACATATTATTACTTTAAGTTTAAAGGACTTACCTAACGGTACAAATATTACTTTGGCTTTCTTTATAGACTTAATGAAAAGTATTTACTCTAACAATGATTATGCAGATAAAACATGGAGATACTATGCTATCAGAATGTGTAAATGGCTAGAAATTACGGGCTTTTTATCTCGGTCAATTGAAACATACACATGGTTTTATAAAGATATAGGTTCTGTAAAAACATCTGTCAGTAACGTTAGACGCCAGCAATCTTCTTTTTTCATACCAAGAAATAGTCCTCAATTAACTATAAATATTTATAATGAACTTAAGGGTAAGAAAATTTCTGAATACAAAAATGGTAGTAGTAATGCCAAAGCTGTGGAAATTTTCAAGAGATATAATTTAGTTGATGATGATAATAAAATTAGAGATGTTGAAGATATCGAATCTTATCTTTACGATGCGATTTCAAATGAGTTAAGTATCCAAGAAACCATATTAATAAAGAAACTGTATTCAGGAACTAAAAAATTAACTGCATCATTCGTTGGGCAGCTCCTGAGGGATAAGCATGATATTAAGTGGGCTGAAGGTACTGTGGAGTATGCAGGTAAAAAGCTAAACAGTTGGGCTAGCTGGTATGAAAATTTCGATTTATAAATTTTGGATACCAATTACCTTCAAGCCCTCCCACCTAACAGAACTCAAACCTTTGATAATCTAGTTTTCATCGATTAGGTATTTAACAATGAGTAAATGAGATGTTTTCTGGGGAGTAAGTAATTTATCTCCCCCTTCAACTATTTAATCTATGGCTAAATAGACAACTATTTCATCGACTACTGCTCTGGCAGTTCTAGAAACCCCAATTAATGTTGCCGATGTCATGCCTGTCCATTCACCATAACCAACTAGCCAGATGGTCTGCAAAATACAATCCATTAAATAAGCTAGTTAAATTTGAAAAACTGCTGTAAACAGTTCATTTTAGATTAAGAATTTAGCAATAATATTAAATAAGCCAATATACGTATCAGTAAGTTTGAGAGACAAATGTGATCACTAACTTTTTATTCAGGCTAACTTCTTCAGTACACCACATTTTTCCACTGTACATAACCCATCACAAGTCTTTCTTATTTCTAATAGCTGCTGTATGAGTTTCTGCTGATTCCGAATATTTTCCTCTACATCGTTAATATGTGAATCGATAAGCTCATTCACATCAGAACAATTTAGATTAGGTAGATCCTTATAATTTAGTAATTTTTTGATTTCAATTAAGTTCATATTCAAAGAACGACAATTCACAATGAATTTCAACCGATCAATGTAATCTTCAGTATATAGTCTATAGTTACCTTGAGTTCGATCAGGTTGCGGGATTAGACCTTCTTTTTCATAAAACCGTATTGTCAGTACTGAGCACGACGTTTTTTCAGAGAGCTCTCCTATCTTCATAAACATTAGAAATACTCAAAATCCAACTTGACTCTATAGTAGCTATAGAGATTTTAATATGCAATAAGTAAAGATATGACTATGGGCACATCAATGAGTGGTTGCGGTTGTAATAAAGAAAATTCTTGTGAAGACACTAAGCAAAATCAAAATGAATCAGAAAAAAATTCTGGTAACAGTAAAGATTTAACTGCTGAAGAAAGTAAAAGTTCTTGTTGTGGTAATGAATTACCACAACAATCTAAGCCAGATGAAAAAGATCCTTGTGCTAGTACTCAGCCATGTTCTACGCAGTCAAACTCATGTTGTACCCCAGATTCGATAAGTTCACCTGAGACAGTTAATGATAATGAGGATGTAGCGACTTTCATCAGTGACTATAAAATCCCTAAAATGGATTGTTCCGCAGAGGAACAAATGGTTCGGATGACTTTATCTTCTTTGGTAAATGTTAAGAGGCTAGTTTTTGATTTGCCGAATCGAAACCTAAAAGTTATGCATAATGGTAAAAGTAATGAAATCACTGCAAAACTTGAAGCTCTTGGGTTTGGAGCAAAATTAAATAAAACTGAAGCCTATGTAAATAAAGAGCATGCAAAAGAAATCAGTACGTTTCTGATTCCGAAAATGGATTGCTCTGCTGAGGAGCAAATGGTTCGTATGGCATTGTCTCCAGTAAATGAGATCAAAGGACTAACATTTGATTTACCTAATCGGAAATTGAAAGTTTTTCATAATGATGGTCTTAATGAAATTACTAGCAAACTTGAAGCACTTGGTTTTGGAGCCAAACTTGAAAGTACCGCCACCTCTGTGGGTGAAATGCCTGAAAAAGCAGATACGTCTGAACAAGCAAAAGTTTTAAAAATTCTTTTAGCTATTAATGCTGCACTTTTCGTTATTGAATTTATTAGTGGACTAATTGCTGCATCTACAGGGTTAATCGCAGACTCTCTTGATATGTTTGCAGATGCTGCTGTTTATGGGATTGCACTTTATGCTGTAGGTAAAGCTGCAAAGTATCAAGTTAAAGCCGCGCATTTTGCGGGTTGGATTCAATTATTTCTCGCAATAACTGTAATTGTCGATGTAATTAGACGTTTTGTATTAGGTAGTGAGCCTGAATCTTTATTAATGATTGTAATCGGCTTTTTTGCACTAATTGCGAATGTTGCCTGTCTTTATCTAATCTCTGGACATAAAGATGGTGGAGCACATATGAAAGCAAGTTGGATTTTCTCAGCTAATGATGTGATTGTGAATCTAGGTGTAATTATTGCTGGCTTCCTTGTGGCTTTGACAGGTTCCGCATATCCAGATCTTGTTATAGGAATAATTGTTTCGCTTTTCGTACTTAACGGTGCTCGAAAAATTTTGGCATTGAAATAAGAGTATTAAAAATGAATTTATTCCAAGTTAAACCAAACAACTTTGTCAAAATTGTTGACCTAAAAAAAGGTAACCAATATTTAGATAAAAATGATCCAGTTCTCGAACGACTTGAATTGTTAGGTTTCAGAATTGGTGAAACTTTACAAGTTCTAGCTAAGGGACTTTTCGGTGGTGATCCAGTATTGGTTCAAATTGAAACTTCTCGATTTGCGTTAAGAAAGAATGAAGCTGAACGAATTTTTGTAGAGATTGTTTCAAATGAACAGTAAAAATATTGCACTTATTGGTAACCCAAATTGTGGGAAAACATCTCTCTTTAATACTTTAACAGGTACTCGTCAAAAAGTAGCTAATTATGCTGGTGTTACTGTTGAGCGGAAAGAAGGTTTCTTTAAACTACCTTCTGGTGAATCAGTTCGGGTTTTAGATTTGCCCGGCACATACAGCTTAAAGCCTACGAGTCTAGATGAAGAGGTAACAAGGGCTGTATGCTTAGGTGAGCTTGAGGGTGAGGTCCTACCTGATATATATGTATGTGTGGTTGATGCCACTAATTTACATTTACATTTAAGTCTTGTGCTTGAAATAAGGGCATTGAATCGACCAATGCTTCTTGTTTTAAATATGATGGATGAGGTCAAAAAGCGTGGTATTTCGATAGATATTAATAAGCTATCAGAATTGTTGGGTATCCCTGTTATTGAGGCTGTTGCCGTTAAAACTAAAGGCGTGCAAGAACTACTAAATCAATTAGATCAAAAAAATCTATTTGTCACTCCTTATCATTCTGATCTGAATCATTTTGATCAGATTAAAAATATTACTAAACAGGTAATTTTAAAAAATGATAATGGTGATGCAAGAACAGCTTTCTTGGATAAAATTTTCTTACATCCTGTACTTGGTTTAGTCATCCTAACGCTTACCATGTTTGTCATGTTCCAAGCCGTTTTTATCTGGGCACAACCTTTTATCTCATTAATTGAAAATGCAATTGCTTGGTTAGGTAATACAATTGGCCCGCTTATTACTCATCCATTACTTAGAAGTCTTATTGTTGATGGGGTAATCGCTGGATCGGGTAGTGTTTTGGCTTATATGCCGCAGATCCTTATCTTATTCTTCTTTATTTTAATTCTAGAAGAATCAGGTTATTTGCCACGAGCAGCATTCCTTTTGGATAAATTAATGTCCAAAGCTGGTTTAAGTGGACGTTCCTTTATTCCACTATTGTCTAGTTTTGCCTGTGCTATCCCTGGTGTCATGGCAACACGAAGCATTAGTTCGGAAAGAGATCGCCTAGCAACCATTATGATTGCACCATTAATGACTTGTTCTGCAAGATTACCTGTTTATGCTTTGCTGATTGCGGCATTCATTCCAAACAAATTAGTTTATGGTTGGTTAAGTCTACAAGGTTTAGTTCTTTTTGGACTATATATGGCTGGCATTGTTTCAGCATTATGTGTTTCTTTATTTTTGAAACTAGTTAGAAAAGATAAGACAGAAAGTATTTTTATCTTTGAGTTGCCTACTTACCGATTACCAGATATTCGAAACGTTGCATTAGGACTTTATGATCGAGCTACGATCTTTTTAAAAAGGGTTGGTGGCATTATCGTAGCATTATCTATATTGCTTTGGGTGTTGGTTACGTTCCCTCAACCACCTGAGCATGCCACAATGCCTGCTATCAACTATAGTTTAGCTGGACAACTTGGACACATTATTCAGCCTATATTTGCACCTATCGGCTTTACTTGGGAAATCTGTATTGCATTAATTCCTGCTATGGCTGCAAGGGAAGTTGTCATTGCTGCTTTAGGTGTAATTTATGCTATGTCTGGAGATGAAGATACTGTAACTCAAACATTGTTGAGTCAAATCTCTGGTCCTGATGGCTGGGGGCTAGCTACAGGGATGTCATTATTAGTTTGGTACATTTTCGCACCACATTGTCTTGCAACATTAGCGACCATTCGTCGTGAAACTGGTAGCTGGAAACAGCCTGTTATTATGGCGACTTACTTATTTGGGCTTGCGTATTTCTTTGCCTTCATTACATATCAGCTTATTAGTAGACTTTAATCAAAATAAGAATGTTTCATAAAGAAAAATGGATGCCTTTGCATCCATTTTTCTTTTAAGTATTAAACTGATTATGAGCTTTTTTTCACAGCAATAATAATCTGACTCTCACCCTCTATTTTTAATTCGAAGTCAACCTTCTCCCCTACAGTTAAACCATTTAATAATGCTGGATCTGCAACTTTAAAGCCCATAGTCATTGCAGGCCATTTAATTGCAGGAATTGCTTCATGGTCGAGTGTTAGAATATTTTCTTTCGTATCAATAGCAGTAATCACACCAACAGCTTGAGCTGTTGCAACTGTAGATGACTCTTTACTCATCTGCTCCATCGGTGCTTCCGCTTTCTTTTGCTCTGATGCCTCATTTTTGCTACATGCAGTTAACGCAGCAACAGTTGCAACAAGAGCCACAATTTTCATAAATTTCAACATAATAAAACCTCTTTTGACGAAATAACAAAACGATCAATGTGTTGATAGTTTTCTTTTGATTAAAAGCTGATATGCAGCCGGGATAACAAACATTGACAGTAGAGGAGCTGAAATCATGCCCCCAACCATAGGTAAAGCAATACGGCTCATCAATTCAGAACCTGTCCCAGTCCCTAAAAGTATAGGAATTAAGCCTGCCAAAATGACGGCAACCGTCATGGCTTTAGGACGAACGCGTAGTACAGCTCCTGTTCGGATTGCATCATTGAGTTGTTGCTCTGTTAAGGATGCCGTTGAAGAAGATAGGTTTTGCTGTGCATGTTCAACTGCTTGCTTCAAGTAGAACAACATGACTACACCAAACTCAGCAGCAACACCTGCAAGGGCGATAAAACCAACTGCAATCGCAACTGAAAAGTGAAAACCGCTCAAATACATGGCCCATATACCACCAATTAAAGCAAAAGGTAGCGTTGCCATAATCAGAACTGCATCTTGTACTTGTCTAAAAATCAAATAGAGCAGTAGAAAAATAATCATCAATGTAATTGGAATGACGACTTTTAAGCGAGCATTCGCACGCTCCATGAACTCAAACTGTCCTGAATAGCTAATGCTCATGGCAGAGGAGCGTTTTACTTTTTGGTCAATAGACTGCTTCAACTCTTGCACAACTGAAGCTAAGTCACGTCCTTGTACGTCTACATAAACCCAACCACTTGGACGGGCATTCTCACTTTTTAGCATTGGAGGGCCATCTGTAATTTGAATATTGGCAACACTACTTAATACAATTTGTTGTCCAGATTCAGTTACAATCGGTAAATTTCTCAAAGCTTCCAGTGAATCTCGAATCTCTCGTGGATAACGTACATTAATGGGATATCTTGCTAATCCCTCAACAGTTTCACCAATATTTTCTCCACCAATCGCGGATGATACAATTTTCTGCACATCGTTGATATTGAGACCATATCGTGCAGCCTGCATACGGTTAATATCGACATCAACATATCGACCACCTGTGAGTCGTTCAGCTAAAGCCGAGCTAACACCGGGTACCTGTTTAGCAACTTGTTCAATTTGCTGTGCTACCCGATCAATATCTTGCAGATCATTTGCTGAAATCTTAATCCCGATTGGACTTTTCACCCCAGTTGCCAACATATCAATCCGGTTACGGATAGGTGGTACCCATATATTCGTTAAACCCGGTACTTGGACTGCCTTATCTAGTTCTTTTACTAATTTGTCAGGTGTCATACCTGAGCGCCATTCAGACCGTGGTTTGAACTGAATCGTGGTTTCAAACATTTCTAAAGGCGCAGGATCTGTTGCTGACTCAGCTCTCCCTGCTTTACCAAATACTGTCGCAACTTCTGGAACCGTTTTAATCATTCGATCTGTTTGCTGTAACAGTTCTGAGGCCTTAGCTGCGGACAATCCTGGTAAAGCTGAAGGCATATACAGTAAATCACCTTCATCCATATTCGGCAGAAATTCTCCACCTAATCGCGTTAAAGGAAAAAGACTAATAAGGAAAATTAGCAATGCACCAAATAAAGTGGTCTTTGGATGAGCTAAAACCTGATCCAACATAGGTCGGTATATTTTGATGAGGAAACGGTTCAATGGATTACGCTGTTCTGAGGGTAATTTCCCGCGGATCCAATAACCCATCAAAACAGGAATCAGAGTAATGGATAAACCAGCTGCCGCTGCCATGGCATAGGTTTTGGTAAACGCCAGAGGCGAGAACAAACGTCCTTCTTGCGCCTGTAAAGTAAAAATAGGAATAAAAGATAAGGTAATGATAAGTAAGCAGAAAAATAAAGCAGGACCAACTTCACTGGCGGAACGGGCAATAATATTCCAGCGTGCTTGAGTTTCTAATACTTGATTGGGATGTTCATGCTGCCAAGTCTCTATATGCTTATGTGCATTTTCAACCATCACAACCGCTGCATCAACCATAGCGCCAATAGCAATGGCAATCCCCCCCAGTGACATGATATTGGCATTTAGGCCCTGATAGTACATGACTAAGAAAGCCGACAAAATCCCAAGTGGTAAAGAAACAATAGCTACCATTGCTGATCGTAAATGCCAGAGGAAAAGTCCACAGACTAAAGCCACGACAATAAATTCTTCAATTAATTTATGACTGAGATTCTCGACTGCCCGATCAATCAGTTTACTGCGATCATATACAGGAACAACCTGCACTCCTTTCGGTAAACTTTGTTGCAATTCAGCCAGTTTCGCTTTCACAGCAGTAATCGTTTCACGTGCATTCTTACCAGCCCGTAAAATCACAACACCACCAACAGTTTCACCTTGTCCATTCAGCTCAGTGATACCACGACGCATTTCCGGTCCGAGTTGAATTGTTGCAACATCACCTAAAGAAACAGGAACACCCAAACTATTTGTTCGTAGTGGAATCTGGCGAAAATCATCTAAAGTTTTTAAATAACCAGAAGCTCGTACCATATATTCCGTTTCAGCCATTTCAAGGACTGAACCACCAGTTTCCTGATTAGCCTTTTGAATCGCCTCAATGACATTGTTTTGTGTAACACCTAAAGCCGCCATTTTGCTTGGGTCTAAGACAACTTGATATTGCTTAACCATCCCCCCAATCGTGGCAACTTCAGCCACATTAGGTAATGTCTTTAGTTCATACTTTAAAAACCAGTCTTGTATGCTTCTCAGTTGTGCAAGGTCATGTTGTCCTGTTGGATCAACTAATGCATATTCATAAACCCAGCCAACTCCAGTAGCATCGGGTCCTAACGACGATTTTGCATTCGCAGGCATTTTTCCCTGGATCTGATTTAGATATTCCAATACACGAGAACGGGCCCAATAAAGATCGGTATGCTCATCAAAAATGACATAGACATAAGAATCACCAAAAAAAGAATAACCTCGAACAGTTTTAACACCTGGTACTGATAACATCGTTGTTGTTAAAGGGTACGTCACCTGATTTTCAACAATTTGTGGTGCCTGACCTGGGTAATTAGTTCTGACAATCACTTGTACGTCAGATAAATCTGGCAAAGCATCAACCGGTGTATTCTTTACAGCCCAAGTTCCCCAAGCAGCCAAAACTAAAGCTGCCAACAGGACAAATACACGATTCGCAATTGAAAAACGAATAATACGGGCAATCATAATGGTTCTCCCGTTTAGTTCTTCATAGATGTCATGGACATCTTGGAAATGTCAGAAATAACGTAAGCATCTCCAGTATGTGTAAACCCAAAACGGACCTGATCGCCTTGCTGAATTTGGGTAAATGGTTGAACTGGTTGTTTAAAGCTCATAGTCATAGCACCCCAACCCAACTCAGGAATAGCTTGGTGTGAAATGGTAATATCTTGATTTGTGACTTTTTCAACTTTACCAAGACCTTGATATGTTGACCTCTTAATCGTTTGAGATGATGCAATTGGTTGCCCAGTGTTGAGCTTATCCAATACGCCTTGCAAATTTGCTTCAGAATCAATCAGAAATTGTCCTGAAATCACTACTTTCTGACCAGCTTTCAACCCTTGCAGGACTGCAATTTTATTGCCATCACTTTGACCTAACTGTACAACAACAGGTTCAAAACGTCCTTGCTCATGCCCTACAATGACAACATTCCGAGTACCTGTCCGTATAACAGCTTGCTCTGGTATAACCAAACTGCTTTGGGGATTATTTATTATATTGACAGAAGCAAACATCCCTGGCTTAAGTTGACCACTAGGATTTGGTAATTCAATCCGAACTTTAATAGTTCTTGATGTTGTATCTAAGGTAGGCAAAATGTCGATAACTTTGCCAGCTACTTTTTGAGAAAAAGCAGCAAAATTGGCTTCTACACTCATACCTCGTTTGATTCCAGCAATTTGTTTTTCAGGAACGGCTGCCTCTAGCCAAATCGGGTTGATACCTTTAATTGTGGCCAAGGTTTGCCCCATAGCCAAAGCCATACCATTGCGGACTTCTAGTGAATCAATAAATCCACTAGTTGGAGCTTGCAAAGTTATATTAGATTGCACTCGACGAGTTCGCTCAACTTGATGAATCACATTTTGTGGTATTCCTAAAAGCTGTAAACGTTGACGGCTTGCTTGAATAAGGGAACGATCTCCCGTACGGAGCACAGCTAAAAATTCAGTTTGCTCTCCAGTCCATTCCGGTATTGAAATATCAGCTATAGGGCTTCCTTGCGTCACCATATCTCCAACAGCATGCCCGTACACTCGCTGGACAAAGCCACTTGCTCTAGTTTGTAAAATAGCTGTTTGCCGTTCATTTGCTTGTAATATGCCATTAGTAAACATGGCATTTCCAATTACAGCCTGTTCAACTGTGCCGTAACGGATGGCTAAATTTTGTTGAAGAGTTGGATCTATTTTGACTGTAGGACGACTTTCATCCGTCATCGTAGTATTTTCGTCTGCATATTTAGGTACCAGTTGCATGTCCATAAATGGAGACTTGCCTGGCTTATCAAAATGCTGTTCTGGTTTCATTGGATCGTACCAATAAAGTACTTTAGCATCCTGCTTCTGGCTTACCGATGCCGATTGAGAACCCTCTTCCTGATGAGCAAACCAATATCCGGCACCGCCACCTACGACAAGACTAATTGTGGCAACTCCCATGACAGTCATTGCCAATTTATTTCTTAACATTATGGCTGCTCCTCAGCATGGTTTAAGGTCGGCTCTTCAAAGGCAAAATAAAGTTGTGCTGTTGTAATTGCTTGTTGTTGTTGAAGATCAATAAGTCGCAGCTGTTGTTCTAAAAGAGCTTGCCGGGCGGTAATGACATTGGACAAATTGCTTTTGCCTGCTTGGTAACTTGCTAACTGTAAACCCACTTTTTGTTTAGCGAGTGGAATACTTGTTTGCATCGCACGTCTAATTTGCTGATCAAGTGCATCAAGATCGGATAACCCATCATCTAGCATAGTGAGATGGTCACGGTATTGGACTTCTTGATCGGCGGTAATCCTGTTTTGTTCGGCTAAAGCTGCCTGAATGAGTGGACTACTACGTCTTTTTGAAAAGACAGGAAGCTCTGTTGTTAGTTGCACCCCGATCATATCGCCAAATTCGGGTGCTCGATGCTGATAAGCAAGTTCAATACCCCAATCTGGTTTCTGTAAAGCCTGAGCTTGCTTCAGTTTTGCTTCAGCAGTTAGCTTTTCAGCCTGAAAAGCTTTTAATTCAGGATGCTGATGCAAGTGATGATACAGCTTTGATGTATCAAGATGGATGGATGGAGCTTGGTCAGGTAAGGTTTCAATTTGAGAGGGATTTCCAGTTTGCTCTACACTTACCAATCGATGTAATTCTAGTTTGGCTTTATTTAAATCACGAAGTAAATCATCCTTCCGGTCAAGTAATACAGTGGCTTCTTGTTTTGGATCAAGTGCATCAGCAACAATTGTCCGACCGGATGTGACCTGTGTCTGTGTGATTTGAGAAAGTAATCGATTTTCTGAAAACAGTTCATCATATAGCGCCAATTTACGCTCAAGATAAAAGCGTTTAAGCCAAGCAGATGCGACTTTCTGACGTAACTCAATACGTAGAATCTCAGTTTGAGCAGTAGCTGAACCCAATTCAGCTTTTGCTAACTCGACCTCGGCTTGTCTTTTGGCGCGGTTTGGAAAATCTTGCATAACACCAATTTTCTGCATGGTCATGCCATCTTGTGTGACTGACCATGACGCATCACCAGATATAGGATAATTCTCCAAACCGAAAAATAATTTAGGGTTGGGTAAAATGCCAGAAGCTGAAACTACATTCTCAGCCCCTTCAATTCGAGCACTATTTGCTCTTAGGGTAGGTGCATATTGCTCAGCAAGCTTCATAGCTGTATTCAAAGTTAATGGCTCAGCATAAGCCTGACCATAGACCAGACAGAAACAGATAGTAGCTATTGGCCATCTCTTACGATGAGATTGCTTTTCTTTATAAATATTCATATTTTTTGCTCTAAAATGTTTACGCGCACGCGCAGAACATTCATAGAAAATTCTATGAATGATAGAGGACTATCAAATTAGTTAGAGCGTGGAGGCTTCCATAAACCCGAAGGGTATGGAGAAGGAAGATTTTGATCTAAAGAGTAAAAAGCTGAGCGCTCTATAGGAAAGGAAACCATTGAGTGCAAAATACCCTGAACGTCATTAGCATATACAAGCTTGGTAAAAGACATAATGCAATCTTGTTCAGACAGACAGGATGGATCATGCAGAGTTTTTTTGGACTTTGCTTCTCCTTTCATACAATCAGTATGCATCATATTCTGATTTTTCGACTCTTCCATTTGCATGGATTGCATCTGTTCAGATGGCATTAAACATCGTTTATGTACAGACGAGGCAACAGCAGCCGATCCTACTAACAGGATAGCAAACGATAAAAACAGCGATAGGCATGTTTTTAACCACTGCATAGACATAGACCAAATTTTAAGCTTTTTTAGTTTTACAGAATTGAATCGTAATAGCAACAATTTCATGAATAGTAGCCGAAACTACTATTCATGATTTCAAGTTATAGTATTTTAAAATACCAATTCGATGCCTGCACCATATTTCCATCCTTTTTCGGACTCAGTTGCTTCTTGCACGTTAGTTGCTTTTTGTCCTTTTTCATATTGGTAAGCAACATCCACAAAAGGTCTGACTCTTTTAGTGACTTCATATCGGGTTTTAATACCGGTTTTTAGTTCAGACAAACCTGATTTTGCAGCATAGTTAGAATCATCGCTAAATACAGCATCTACTTCAAGATAAGGTTGTGTGATCAATTTCTGGGTTAACAGGAAATCACGCTCGACTTCAAAGCTTGCCCCCCAAAAATTATTCTCACCACCGTACAAATAAGCTTGGGTTTCAAAGAAATATGGAGCTAATCCCAACACGCCAACAACACCATCAACCCGATCGCTGTTGCTGTTATTTTTATCTTCACTGTATCTCACCCCAGCCTGTACATCCCAAAAGGGTGCTACATTACGGCTATAAAGCGCAGATACATCATATTTTGGATCATGACTTTCTGCTTTATCCAAATTTGCTTCAATAAATAGGCGATTTTCATCTGTACCTATCAATGTTTCAATTTTCGATCCTAAAGCACCTTTGCCATCTTCATCCACAGTCCACTCATTCTCAAACTTAGTCATTTGGAAAACTTGTCCACCATGTTCTTTCAGATGTTTATCATGATTTCGGTTATTAGAAGTTTCGGCTTCCAGGCCTATACCATTATCTCCATCATTACCAGAAGTTGAATTTTGGTAAGTATTACGATCAACATAACCTAATCCACCAGGCTCTTTTAACAGCATTTTCATACTCTCGGACTGAGAGGATTTAGTACTACTATCCATGCTTTGAACAGCAGTATCATTTGCAAAAGCTACACCTGATAATCCAATTAAAGCTATAGATAAAAATGTCTTAGAATATATTTTTTTAGTGGTGCGCATGTTGATTTACCCCCTTATCATTAGTATTAGGTTGAGCAACAACATCTTTCGAATCAGTACTATTACTATCGACATTTGCCACAATAAGTTTATTCATCATTCCAGCAGACATGTGATAGAGCAAATGGCAATGGATAGCCCATTCACCTAACTCATCAGCCGTTAATAAAGTTGTAACTGTTTTACCTGGTGGAACAATTACTGTATGTTTATTCGGCATATTGCTAGGATCTTGGCCATTTTCCAGTTGCATAAACATGCCATGTAAATGCATTGGATGAGCCATCATACTATCGTTAACAAATTTCAAGCGTATACGCTCACCATATTTCACTTTAAATGGTTCAGTTTCATTAAACTTCTTACCATTAATTGTCCAAATATAGCGCTCCATATTTCCACCTAAACGAATTTCAATTTCACGTTCTGGAGCACGGGTATCTTTTTGGGGGGTTAAAGATTGTAAATCACTATATTGAAGTGCTTTTAGACCAGCTGGTGTTGATGCATTCGCCCATCCGTAAACCACTTGATCAGATCCAGAAGAGCTTACTGTTTTTGAAGGCATATCATGGTCCATACCTTTCATTGAAGACATATCATGATCCATACCTTTCATTGAAGACATATCATGGTCCATTCCTTTCATTGAAGACATATCATGATCCATTCCTTT
>NZ_KI391940.1:82675-484040 GCF_000162375.2 Acinetobacter sp. RUH 2624
CCTTTCATTGAAGACATATCATGATCCATACCTTTCATTGAAGACATATCATGGTCCATTCCTTTCATTGAAGACATATCATGATCCATTCCTTTCATTGAAGACATATCATGATCCATACCTTTCATTGAAGACATATCATGGTCCATTCCCATATCTTCCATCGTCAGTAAAGCACGGGGACGAGGTGTCGGCATCGTAGTACTTTTTACAAGTGAAGTATTTTCATCATGTAATGTACCAATAGAAAAACCACTTCGATCAATAGATTCAGCTTCAATCTGATAATTTGCTTGTTTCGGTTCTACAATAACATCATAAGTCTCAGCTGTTCCTATCCGGAATTCATCCACTGGCACGGGTTTTACTGGTTGTCCATCTGCGCTGACTACTGTCATTTTCAGATTAGGAATTCTTACATCGAACAAAGACATTGCCGAGGCATTAATAAACCGAAGACGTACTTTTTCTCCAGCTTTAAAATTTCCAGTCCAATTTTGTTCTGGAGTCTTACCATTCATCAAGAACGTATACTTTGTTACATCAGACATATCTGTCTTAAGCATTCGCATCTGATTCCACATAGAGCGATCTTGCCATGTTGCTTTTAAGCCATCTTTTTTAATCTGTTTAAAAACATCAAAAACCGTTTCTCTTCTATTTTGGTAATAATCAGCCTCTTTTTTGAGATTACTCATAATTTGACCACTAGTCGAATTATGAAAGTCAGATAGTAGGACTACGTAATCTCTATCAGCCTTTTCTCCAGCTGATAAAGGTACTTTATTTTTTGGATAAATCACGAGGGGGCCATATAGGCCATCCTGTTCTTGTCCTTTACTGTGTGAGTGATACCAATAAGTACCATTTTGACGGACTTTAAATTTGTATTCATAAGTTTTATTTGGTGCAATACCATCAAACTGATTAAATCCAGGAACACCATCCATGATGCCAGGTAAGATTAAACCATGCCAATGAATAGATGAATCTTGGTTCTTTAACTTGTTATGTACACGAATAACAGCATCATCACCTTCCTCAAACTCAAGAAGAGGTGCAACAAACTTACCATTTACCGTAATTCGCTTTAAAGGCTTACCTGTTATATTCACCGTCTGTTCAGCAATAGTTAAATCATATTCTTTAACCGCGGCCATAACCCAAGTCGACGAAAATAAACCGATTCCTATTAAAAAGACATGACTTAATTTTTTAGACATTTACTTCACCTATCGGATATCAAGATAAGGGATAAAACATGTTTAACTGCTTTACCCCCAATCTCTCATTTATCGTATTCTTTATTTATTTGATGTATTTGACATGTTCATTTTAGAGTGATCCATGTTCATCATATTTGAGTGATCCATATTTCCCATTTTAGAAGGGTCCATATTCATCATCTTAGAATGATCCATTTGGGACATATCGGACATTTTACTGTGGTCGTGCTGGCTATGATCCTGTTGAGTTGTTTTATCATTCTTCATATCACAGGGTTTTTGACACTTACCTTGTTCTTTGATATCTGCTTGAACAGCAGTACTTACTGTACTGGTCTGTTTAGCCTCTGCAGCCCAAGACTGAGTTCCAGCGAACAAAGACCCAACACATAAAAAAGTAGTTAAACTACGACGAAATAAAGTTTTCATTTTTTGCTCCAAGATTAGCTCATATGAATACATTAAAGGCCGGCACTAAACATCTATATGACATGAAAATGACATTTTTGTAATCTACGCCGATTCACGGATTTATAACGTTATTATGATCCTAATTAATGCAATCAGGTTTTTATAAATGAGAATCTTATTAGTTGAAGATGAACAAAAAACTGGTGATTATCTTAAACAAGGCCTTTCTGAAGCTGGCTATATTACTGACTGGGTTACAGATGGATTAACAGGAAAACACCAGGCTCTTTCTGAAGAGTATGACCTAATTATTCTAGATGTAATGTTACCTAAGTTGGACGGCTGGAATATCATTAATGACATTAGAAAAAGCGGTAAAAGCATGCCTATTCTTTTTCTTTCAGCCCGAGATCAAATTGATGATCGAGTGAAAGGGTTAGAATTAGGGGCTGATGATTATCTTGTCAAGCCTTTTGCTTTTGCAGAGCTACTGGCTCGAATTAAGAGCTTACTCCGTCGGGGACAACAAAAAGAAGATAGCAACCTAATCACTATTGCAGACCTTGAACTTGATTTACGTAAACGTCGTGTTACTCGTGCAGGGCAACGTATTGACCTAACAGCCAAAGAGTTTGCATTGATGGAATTATTTATGCGTAGACGTGGAGAAATTCTACCTCGTGCTTTAATTGCTTCTCAAATATGGGACATGAATTTTGATAGTGATACCAATGTAGTTGAAGTCGCTATTAAACGGTTAAGAAATAAAATAGATAGCAACTTCACTCCTAAGTTAATTCAAAACATCCGGGGGATGGGATATGTCTTAGAGGTAGAAGATGACTCATAAATTGTTTAATGCAATTAGCTTCCGTATTGCAATTATCTTTTCTCTATCAACTGTCATCATCTTATTGATTATGGGGCTGGTCATTCATCAACTTGTTATGCATCATTTTGAAACTCAGGACCGGACCCAGTTAGAAGGAAAAATTCAGCTTTTAGAAAATTTACTTGAACAGAACCCTACAAATACCCATGAATTAAATACATATTTAAAAGATGCTTTAGTAGGTCATCATGATCTGATTGTTCAAATAGAACGTCCAACAGGCCAAATCATTTTTAGTTCAGCACCAGCAGTCATAAAGACGCAAACGTTAGTCAAATCTAAACAAGCCCCTTGGATAGAATGGGAAATTCAAAAAAAAATCTATCGGGGCTTAGTTTATAAAAAGTCCTTTAATAATATTAGTATTCCATCAGCCCAAATTATTGTGGGGATCGATACATCTGAACATCAACACTTTTTAAATGATTTTAGACGACAGTTATTATATATCGGCGTTGTAGGCACAATTTGTTTAATGTTTTTAGGTTGGTTTGCCGCTTGGAGAGGATTACGACCAGTTCAAAAAATGGCAAAAGTTGCAGAAGGCATTTCAGCTCAGCATCTATCTGAACGATTAGCGGTCGATAATACACGCACTGAACTAAAATCATTAGCCATAGCCTTTAACGATATGTTAGATCGGCTAGAAACGGCTGTAGAAAAACTCTCAGATTTTTCATCTGATCTGGCCCATGAAATTAGAACACCTATTAATAATTTAATGACTCAAACTCAAGTATGTTTATCTCGTAGTCGGGATATTAATACTTATCAGGAAGTTCTCTTTTCTAATCTGGAAGAGTTTGAACGTTTGGCTCGAATGGTTTCAGATATGTTATTTCTTGCAAAGGCAGAGCATGGCCTACACTTACCAAACCTACAACAGGTCAGCCTAGTAAAAGAGATTTCTGCTTTATTTGACTTCTATGATGCTATCGCTGCTGAAAAGGGAATGTCCCTAGAACAAAGTGGACAAGGATACGTAAAAGGCGATCCCTCAATGTTACGTCGTGCACTGAGTAATTTACTATCAAATGCGATCAAATATGGTAAACCTGATTCAATAATTAAGATTAATTGCCGACAAAATATTGATACCACTATATTCACAATCGAAAATGAAAGCTCACCAATAACATCTGAACAGCTGAATCGATTATTTGACCGTTTTTACCGTACGGATGCATCCAGACAAAGAGTTGAGGAAGGCACAGGTTTAGGTCTAGCAATTACCAAGTCAATTCTTGATGTACATGGCGCAACGATTCAAGCAGACTATAACAACGGTCGGATAGTTTTTAAAATAACTTTTAAAAACTAATTTTTGTAAATAAAAGACAACTGACTACTCATTTCCAGTATCTAAAAAATTATGAGTAGTCAGAAAATGATCCTTTCTTAACTACGTAGCCTTAAAGCATTACCAATAACCGATGCTGAACTTAGGCTCATTGCTAAAGCTGCGATCATAGGAGAAAGTAGCCAACCAGTAAATGGATATAAAATACCCGCGGCTAAAGGGATGCCTAATGCATTATAAAGGAATGCAAACATCAGGTTTTGCTTCATATTTTTAATAGTGGCCTCTGACAGGGAGCGAGCGATCTCTATACCTCGTAAATCACCTTTGACTAAAGTGACTTGAGCACTATTCATAGCCACATCTGTTCCAGTCCCCATTGCAATACCAATATCCGCTTGAGCTAAAGCTGGGGCATCATTGATACCGTCACCTGCCATTGCAACCATTCTTCCTTCTTTTTGTAATTTATTAACCAGTTCCAGTTTATCTGCTGGTTTAACTTCTCCGTATACTTCATCAATACCTAATTTAGCTCCAACTGATTTTGCAGTAGTTAAACCATCTCCTGTGGCCATTATAATTCTTAATCCAGAATTCTTCAGAGCATGCACAGCTTCAGGTGTACTGACTTTGATTGGATCTGAAACAGCCAATAGTCCTACGAGCGTCCCATCAACAGCCAAATGCATAACACTTGCGCCTTCTGCTCTTAATTGCTCAGCTTGAGGGATATATGTATCAACTGATATGCCGAGTTGTTCCATTAAAGCTGTATTGCCTAATGATAATTGTTGTCCATCTAACTCACCCTTAACACCAATTCCAGAACCTGACTCAAAAGATGTTGGTGTTGTTAGTACAAGATTTCTTTCACGGGCAGCCTGTACAATTGCATCCGCTAACGGATGTTCACTACCTTGATCCAAGCTGGCAGCTAATCTGAGAACTTCATTTTCTTCATATCCAGATAAAGCAATGACCTTATCAAATGAGGGGCGACCTTCTGTTAAGGTCCCTGTTTTATCAATAATTAATGTATCAATCTTACGTAAATTTTCTATTGCTGCAGCATCACGGAAGAGTACGCCATTGGATGCACCACGACCCGTTGCCACCATGATTGACATTGGTGTGGCTAATCCTAAAGCACACGGACAAGCAATAATTAAAACTGCGACAGCATTGATTAGTCCGTATACCCAACTCGGTTCTGGTCCAAATATTCCCCACCCAAAAAAGGTAAGGATAGATATACCGATCACCACCAGTACAAACCAGCCAGCTACCTGATCTGCCATTCTTTGCATAGGGGCTTTAGAACGCTGAGCTTGCGCTACCATTTGAACTATCTGTGAAAGTACTGTTGAAGAACCGACCTTTTCCGAACGTATCACTAATGAACCGTTCATATTCATTGTCGCACCGATTACTTGGTCACCTATACGTTTTGTTACTGGAACTGGCTCTCCCGTTAACATTGATTCATCAATAGAACTTGAACCTTCTGTAATTATTCCATCAACGGGGACCTTCTCACCTGGTCGTACTCTAAGCAAATCTCCAACATGTACATGGGAAAGTGGGATATCTTCCTCTGTGCCATCTTCATTAATTTTTCTTGCGGTTTTCGGTGCCAACCCAAGTAAAGATTTTATTGCTGACGAAGTTTGCGAACGTGCCTTTAACTCAAGAACTTGACCTAATAAGGTCAGTGAAATAATTGCGGCTGTTGCCTCAAAATATACAGCAACACGCCCCATAGAGATGAAAGACGCTGGGAAAACTTGTGGGGCTAGGGTTCCAACGACACTATAAATAAATGCAGCTCCAGTCCCAATTCCAATTAAAGTCCACATATTCGGACTACGATTTAAAATTGATTGCCAACATCTAACAAAAAATGGCCATCCCGCCCAAAAAACTATTGGCAAGGTAAGAAGAAGTTCAATCCAGGTTTGTACTTTAATTTCAAACCAGTTTAATTTATGACCAAACATCGCCAAGGTTATTACGATAACGGTCAAAGGTAACGTGTACCAAAATCTTCTTTTAAAGTCCTTGAGTTCAGGATTTTCATCAGCCTCATCTAAATTTGGAAGTAAAGGCTCTAATGTCATACCGCAAATTGGACAGTTTCCAGGTTGATTCTGTCGAATCTCCGGATGCATGGGACATGTATAAATTGTTGAAGTATTTACATGAGCTGAATTAGTAATTTCATTTGAATCTACTTCAGCTCTATTCATTGATTTTTTAGTTGGAGAAGATTTACCCTCTTCATTAATATAAAACAAAGGATCATTTTCAAACTTTAACTTGCATTTTTCACTGCAAAAGTAAAACGTTTTACTGTCAATTTTTTCATAGAATTTAGAAGCCTGCGTTACGGCCATTCCACAGACAGGGTCAATAAGTCTATTGCTAGTATTCTTATCTTCATGATGATGGTCCATAGAACCTCCTTCATATTAATTCTCAAAATAAAGAGCTCATTAGGATTAAACTAATTTTTCGTTTTCCGGTCATTTAGTGACCATTATTTTCAATAAAGTCAGTGTAACACTTGTGTGTTTTCAATTTTAAAAATGACAAAAATGTAATTTTGGAGTCATCAAGACGTTTCTATCTGTCTTGAATAATAAGCATACGAAGAGTGATGACCAACTCAATCTATTCATGAACGTCAACGGGTCATTACTTAGCTATGTATCAGTTTTAGAAGGATGATGAAATGAAAATTTTCCAAAATAAAGTATCAGTTCTACGCAATGTATTAGTTGGTGCAACTATGGTTGTAGCTGCTTCAAGTGCGTTTGCACATGTAAAACTTGAAAGTGCAACACCTGCTATTAATGCTTCTGTAGCAAGTCAACCCCAAAACATAACTTTAAATTTTGGTGAAGAGGTTATGTTAATGAACGTCAAATTGCTTGATGCCCAACGTAAGGATATCCCATTAAATTATAAAATAACTCATGATATGAAAAAGTCATTTGAAGTGGCCGTACCTAAACTTAAGAAAGGTAAATATACCGTGGTATGGACCACAATGGGTGCAGATGGCCATAACATGAATGGCGAATATAATTTCACGCTTAAAGCAGCAAAATAAAATAAAAACGAAGTTAGTAAACATGCCAGCAATTTGCTGGCATGTCGCTATAACGATGGAGAAAAATATGCTTCCTGAAACTTGGATATACGCAACATGGCTGGCTAAAGTCGTTTTATATTTAGGTATTGCATTTGTTGTTGGTGGCGCTTTCTGTTATTTCTTACTTGGTCGTTATGTAGAAATTAAACAGACTATTCTGAAGTACATAACTATTGGTGCAGGACTGGGTTTAATATCCAGTATTCTTGGCTTCTTCCTTCTCATTGGAAGTTTTGCCAATACAGGTCTTTCTGGCATGTGGGATAGCAACTACATAAACATTTTAATAAATACTCCCACAGGGCACGTTCATATTATTCGATCAATTAGTTTTGCTTTTCTACTTCTATTGATGATCATAAAACTTAGTAAAGGAACTATTCAGGTTTCAAAAATTGAAGGAGTAATATTTCTCATACTTTTAACTCCTATTGTTTTTAGTTTTTCTCAACATGGTCATGTTACAAATTTACCTTTATTCGCACAATTTTTATTATCAATCCATGTACTTGTAATGTCTTTATGGATGGGATCACTTTATCCTTTATGGAGAACAAGTAAAAAAATTACTGGTCTTCCCTTGAAAGAACGCATGCATCTGTTTGGAAGAATTGCTGCTTTTGTGGTAGGAATATTACTTGCATGTGGTGCCAGTATTGCTCTATTACTCATTAAAGATTTCAATATTCTACTGAATACTCCTTATGGGCATGGATTCATTATTAAAATAATATTTGTTTTAAGTATTTTATTATTGGCTGCCTTTAATAAATGGTATTTTACTCCTCGTTTACAGGATCCAAAATTTGCAAAACAATTGGGTTATGCCATTTTATTTGAAATGTCATTAGGTCTAATGATCCTTTTAATGACAGGATATATTACAACTGTAGTGGGAATTGATTAAATAGGTATATAGTAATTTAAAAAAATAAAATGAAAAAAATTATCTGATTCTGCTTGATTTCATCATTGGTTCAATCCTTGATATTTTTTCTAACTCCATAAGCTTTACTATTGTAAGTAGAGTGTAGTGTAAGACTGTAGAGTCTCAGATCTTTTAAAATATAGGGGTAAAATTACTTACCCCATAATCTGCCCATGTTTTTATAAATTAATTACATGATTTTCTGTAATTCATGTATAAATAAACTTAAACAAATAATCATAACTTATACAACCATTCTTAGTGCCTGTTCCAGCCCGCGTTGTTTAAGGTTGGCTCCTACCCCAAACCATGCTGAATCTAATCGGTGATCTTTTGAGATCGCACGTCGCTCATGATCAACAAACTCGGTAATACTACAAAGCAGTCCATACGCCGTATCTTTAGCTGAAGCTAACTCGGCACCACGACCATGCCCGTTAAACATGGTCATGACCTTAGACATCGCACGTCCATTTGGCTCAGTTTTATTGTCGGTTTTGGATGAGTTGATTTGTTTAGGCGTAGCTACATTACGGTAGAACTGAATGATACTTTCATCTTGTTCAGCAATATTCAGGTTTGTATTATTGAACACTGCATCGAAGTAAGCTGCTGCTTCCTGCTGGGTGACTTTACGCTGGCTGAGCTGCTTCATTTCATACATGTGCTCGTCCCATGCATGAACCGAAATACCCAATTGCTGTTTAATCTTTTCAGCATCAAACTTGGTACTGTGTGGAACTTTCACCACACCTGCACTACTATTCTGCCCACGTAAGGCAATCGCTAAGGTGTTATTACACACCACACGTACACTTGTAAATTGCGCCGTGGTGGCTAATGTCCCATCACATGCTGTTGCCAGAAGGATATAACCATTACTCACATCCTTTCCTTTCAGTGCTGTTGATTGTCCAGTCGTAGCCAGTGCCCAGAACTTACGACCACCTTTCAATACCCCTGCTGTTTCCAGTTCAAAGCCTGATTGTTCTGTCAGGTCTTTATAGAAGTTTAATATCTCCATCGGTTGCACCTCCTGATAACGCTGACTTACCACTGATAGCGGCGCATGAGTATCTGAACGATAAAGGACTCTCTGATCTTCATACGGCATGATGATGTTTTGTCCACGTTCATTTTTTGTCATATAGCTGACATTGGATGATTCAATTCGCCAATCCATCCCTGCTTGTTGTGCCCATACTTCTAAAGGTTGATTTCTAGTGAGTTGATTGCCCAAACCATGCCAAGGGGTTTGACCTACAAAAGCCATTGTTTCAACTTGATGTGCCATGATGTTTTTCCTATTAAGTGATTTAAATAATTTGATTAAGAGTTTGGGATGAAGTTAAGAAAAGCTTGATTGCTGGATTTCAAAATGTTGCAGACACTGCTCACACTGATAATGCAAGGACACTGTATTGTCTTGATGCTGGACGTAGAGCAGAAACATGCCCCCTACAACTAAACCAACAAAGCCACCGACTAGTGGGTGAATAGGACTACGTTTTGACAATTGCATACAGGCTGCTGCCAGAGACATGGGGGAGAATGATGAAAGTTTTGCAAATACACCTTGATGGCTTTGTTCTGACTGCCGTAGTAATTTCAGATGTCTCGAATGGCAGTAAGGACATTGATGCATAGTCGTCTCCTCTCAATAAAAGGCATAAAAAAAACCACAAGCAAATGCTTGTGGTTTGATTGAGCTTTATGTCGTTTTAGATTAAGTCAAATTAACGAGTTACTTTTGGAGTCGCTAAACCTTTCTTGCTACAAGGTTGGATACTTTCAATATATTGACCATCTCCAGTGTCTTTAAAGAAACCATGTTTTGATTTGATTTCTAAACATTGCCCCTTCTTAAAAGGTTTAACTTGTGGAACGACTTTAGCTGGTATAGCGTAGCTATTTAAAATGACTTCGCCTTTAGTAGTTGGAAATACAACTGACTCTTCGCCGTAATAGACATTGGCTTTAAGTGTAATCTGCTCAGTTTTAGCAAAAGCAATAGAACTGAGTGAAAGACTTAAAATTCCACATGCGATAAGTTTGATTGGGTTCATGGTATTTTCTCTGATTAAGTAAAGTAATAATTAAACGAATGCTACAGACCAGCTTTAATTAGTGACCAAAGCAGGGCTGGTATCCTTCGTGAAGGACTTGATTGCTGTTCTTATCCCAACTCACCACATACCAAGTACATTGGTAACGGTCAGAGTCCCATGCAGTACGATAGGTCATGGTATTACCTTGCTGGCTCCATCCTTCAACTCGTTTACTCACCTGATCTGGACTTGAGCGGCCCCATACATTCATGAGATGTGACGCTAACATTTGATCAATATTCGGGATGGTTGACTTTAAATCAGCTGGAGCAGATTTGATTGGCTTTAATCCATAGCGAGAAGCATTGGAACTTAAGGTTTTCCCTTCATGGTACTCACCATCAACTTCTGAACTGAGATTACCTAGACTTGTATCTTGTGCTTTTGCCTGATCAACCGCGGCTATTGCCCCCGCAACAACCTCATCTTCAGCTTGTGAATGAGCAGATTCTGATTCCGGGTTTTCCACCATACTTTCAATTCCAGTGAAACCTGATTCAACGGGTTCCGATGCTGCTTGTGTTGTGGCAGATTGATTTTGTACCTTAGATTGTTCTAAAGCGAGTTGTGCTAACTGAAGTTCAGTTTGTCGTTTTTGATGTTGATTAAATAAAATACCGCCTGCAATTAACACCGCCATCATGACTACAGTTAACAACCAATATAACGGTGGTATCTTTTTAGTTGAGTTAGTGCTGTTCTTTATCATATTCATATCATTACCTTGAAATAGAGGATATACGGCGCTTTAGGGCTGCCTTCATTGGGGTAATATGTAAGTAAAAATTCTTTATTTTCAGTTATTGTCCAAATAGCTCTTTAATAGAGTCCGTGCTTCATTCAGTTGCTGTGCTTGGCTTTCAATGAGCTGACGAACAGACTCTGGAAGGTTCTGATATTTATCTGGATGGAACTCAGCCATCTTTTTCCGGTAAGCAGCTTGAAGGGTTTGCTCACACAATACTTCAGACTGAATTTCAAGAAGTTTGCAGGCCTGTAGTTGTTCCTTAGTCAGATAAGAAACTTTTTTCTGATCTATTTCCTCTGCCAGACATTGATAGATAATTTTGACGAGGTCAGGAAGAACTGCCTTAGAGACATTAGCTACACGGCACAAATGGGTCATGAAAAGATAAGCCTGATTCTGCTCAACCAGACCCAGTGCCATGGCGTAGACCAGTTGTTCGATCATCTCCGTACGAAGTTTATAAGCCAGCACATCTTTCAGTTCTGCAAAGCGATGCAATAATTCTTCATAATCGAAGTTTGGTTTTTGATTCATTAGTTGTTCAACATACTGATGTACTGCTTGATTATTCAATTTAGAAAAATGACTGGATAGCGCTTCTTTCGACTGAGCATTCCATTGACCCACAGTAAATGTAATAAAATAAGCAAACAGATCAACAATCACCTTCAGTTCTGCATCAATCTGTGGTGGAGCTTGGTAGGTCTCTGTTTGTCCCTGACAGACTTCATTTAGAAATGAAGCCAATGTTCGTACTGTTCCCTTATCCAATTGGTTAAAGGTCAAAGTTTCCATCCGATTCAGTACGATGCCATGATTAATGACGCCAATATCTGCCTCGACATGATGAATACTTTTAAAGAGATAAACCGCTTCATCTCCAAAGCTTTCTTTATAAAAGAGTCCTGTCGCCGTCACACAAAGTCCAGCTTTAGCACTGCCAAATACCGTATCGTCAATTAGCATAAGGATTTCATCTGGATGAATTCCTTGAGGGAGATAACTCATAGCCCCTTGCAATTTTTTATAAGGAATAGCGGGTGCAAAATAAATATTGTCACTCGCTCTTAACATCAACATCCAACGGCTTTTCTGGAGTGATTCTCTCGATATGATTGTCATGGCAACTTCCCCAATTTAGCGACTAAAACAACCAACGTAGAAAATCAGCAGGCCAAACAAGTGCCCGACCCAAAGAATATGAACCAGAATAAATAGGGTACTGCCAAATCAAATACAGCCAATAACCAATCACAATGGTGAAATAAAGGCCAATCAATGGATGTTTCATTGTAAATTCCTCATTTTTTTAGGTAAGCCTATCCAACCCACTGCTCTATGGCAGCAGGTGAGATCAAAAGACAAACTAAGATTTAATGTGAATACGAGCTCTAAAGTTTATGTGCACATTGCTGACCAGACTTAAAAGACACCTCTTCGAAATCCTCTGGCATCCTGACTTGCATCATGCCAATCGCCTCCAGCTTTTCTTCACCATAATGTTCTTCCATCCTGTCGTAGAAGCAGGAACAGAAACTGCGACTTCCTCCCGTATTCCTACAGCTTTGTTTCATACCCTTTTCGAAATCAGAAGAACAACCAGTAACCAACAAAATACTGACACCTACCAAACCCATCAAAATTTTATTTTTCATCATTTTATCCAGTGACGTCGTCATGGAGCTTAGGCTTTTTTAGGCAACACGAAGCCTTGCCATGGTGTAGCTCACATGACATTTTTTTAAGTAAATTTTTAGACGAAAAGATCTAAAGCTTGAGAAACTAGAAGTTCATCAAATCCTATTAAAACTAATCAGGCGTTATAAAAAGAATATGCATAGCCAACTCCTTTATATTGGGAGTTCTGCCAAAGCATTAGAGAATTATGGTGGCAGAACGAGAAAGGGTTGACAGACCGGATTGGATTGACACCAGCACACTCGAAAGTGTCCCTCTCCCGTCCTACCGCAACGGGAGGAGACGAGATGTACCCTCAAAATTATTCCTCAGAAGGAATAACTCTGATGCAACCCAATAAAACGGTCTGTCAAAACCGACTGGCAATGTGGCCAGCAAGCAAAGGATAATGTGCAATATTTAAGGTGTCAATGATCTATCGACTAAGTCGTAAAGTGATTGTTATTGTTTTTCATTAGATTAATTCTTTAAACTAACCATTAGGTAAATTTAAGGATGATTCAGTGTTTCGGTTAAAGTGTCTTGGTGGTCCACTGTATGGACAAGAATATTCTCATGCTCAGGATGAGTTTATTTTTAAAGACAAACAGACAGGAAAGCAGACGCGTTATCGAAAGCAGGCTTTAAACTTCACCCCACCCCAAGAGTTCTTTATAGCAGAGTCAATTTCTACAACCGTAGCCTACAATCTTGCATTGCAATTAATGAAACGCTATTGAGACCTTTTAGTAATACAAAGACATACTATTAACTAACCAATAATGAGTGATTTTCTAGCACTTGATTCAGTCCATAATAAATTTATAATCCAGTAGAATGCTTCACAGTACTACAAGTTTAGTCCAACAATTATAACTCTAAGCTACATTTTGATTTTGACTACTTTTCACCCAAAACATCGCAAGTCGGTACAGAATCATCATAAGTCGGTACATAAATGGAGTGCAGTTTAACACCTAACACCCCTCTACAAATGCTCATAATTCACTCTCAAGTTAAGCTAAATCATTTTTAAATTATAAGTAGTTACGACTTATAATATATGCACTTCTTTTAAAATGAATAAGTGAACTTGATTACATGGCAACTTCAGCTAAAAAAAATGCTAAGGCTAAACAAGAAACCACATCTACGATTAACATCAAAAAACTTATTGGCTTAATTGACCAACTTGAAGAACATATTATTAAAAGACATAAATTTCCCTATGGTTTGCCATCAGCCTATGCCGAACACTACAAAGCTTATTTACCCGAACAAATGGAACCTATCAGTGAAGAAATGACGGATAATGACCGAAAGTGGTTTTATGAACAGCTTGATCAAGGCTTATTAAAAGAATCGCCAGAACAAAAGGCTCTCCGTCAACAGGCATGGAGATTACCCCCACCATTACTTCGAGGTAAATCGGAAATTTACATCTACATTCCCGAAGAGGACCGACTTGCCCGACACTATAGCGAAATCGCGACTGAAATTCGTAAATTCAAAAACTTGGTATCAACTAAAACCAGAATATTCAAAAAAACAGCACAACAAGCTGAGAAACATTTTGAAGAAGCATTTCGTCTCTACTCCAAACATTATGATTGTTCTTTCTATATTTACACGCTACCAGAAGATATCTATAAACAGATTAGGCAATCTCAATTAGCCCGAAACAGCCATAAAAAATCCCAGAGGGTAAAAAAAACTTACCTCTCACTTGTTCAACGTTTTATTACCAGTAATCAAAAAACTTACTCAAGTATGGATACGGTTCTAGGAGCCATTGAGCAGCAAGCTATCTCAAAAATTCCAGAATACCTCACTCAAGAATACAATGCTGAAATAGAACATTGTTTACGAAAAAAAGAAGAAGCTGAATATTTTCTTTTTGCAGCTCGAAATGATCTATCTACAGCTGAAGTCAAAGAAATTGAAGAATATGGTAAAAAAACTGTAATCATACAAGCTCAGAACCGTGATCAACCCCTAACTTCTTTTGCAGGTCGCCCTATCGAACGTTATAAGGAAATAAGAGTATTTTATCAGAAAAAGATTTCTGCCTTAGAAACTCAAAAAAGTAAAATTAGAACCGACGATCAGAGAATGAAGTTACTGAATAGCGCTAAATCTTGGTTAAAGGAAAGCGAGCCAAGCCTATATGATGCGCTGAACATTTTTATAGAAAAGAAAGGTAGAAAACTTTAGAATTCCCCTCCCACCCCAATAAAAATCCGATCACTCACATAATTTATTTAGAGCCTGTTAGTTCTACACTGACATGCTCTTAAAAAAAATTAATAAATTTTTAAAAGAGTAATAATTACAATGAAATTTCTATATTTTAAAGATTTTAAATACATATATATCAGTAGCTTAAATAAATTCTTCGCAGATTTTTAGAGGGTGCTTAATTTTTTTCTAGAATTTCCCTTATGCAATCAAGCATACAAAACTTGCTACATAAGGAACCAATATGACCAACTCAAACCTAAGCCAGCAACACATCAAATTAATAAGTACATTCAATTGGAAGCTTAGCAATTTACGGGTGTGGGTCACCCGAAGAATAGCTCAACGAAGCCATTTAAATGCTGCATAACGCAGGACATCACAACTTTTAAAAAGTCCTCGTATTACCGTCATTTTTTGGTAGAGCATTCTCGAAGTAAAGTGCAATCGGCTTTTCGGTTTAAATACAATTGTAATAAGTAATATTAGATATATGTAATTAATCTACTAGATACTTATTGTCATAAGCAGTGTGCCTTAGCAAATACTGCTTATAGATTAGATTGATTTAATTGTGTATCCATTTGAGATGAATACATTCCAGATAGATTAGCCAATATCCACTCTACGCCTACCCTAATGGACATTTCTAAACGATGTCCATAGGGAGAGCATTTACCTCATGACGCCTGATACGTAATTAATTATTTGTATGTAGGTATACTATGAAATCTCTGAACAACACAGCTAAACCAATTCTTCCACCTATCGCACAGTTCTCAGTTGCAGATAGAGATGCATTCCTAGAACAGCTCAAGGAAGATTTTTCAACTCATGAGTACATGACAGAAAACGGTAAGATTAAAATATTCAAAACGAGTATAAACCCTGAAGTTGAAAAAATGCTCAGTCGTGTTGAGTTCATCAAGTATTTTGAGAAAGAGCGCCCAATCGCTACTCTTAAATCTGTTCAAAGTTTTAAGGGCAAAGAGCAACTACGTGTTGAATATGCGAAGGATATTCCACTTTTGCTTAAGTGCCAGCTTACAACAATCTTTGTGTCTGCTCACTCTGGCAATTACAAGATGGGCATAGAGTTACAGGCCTTTAAGGATTCATTCTTAGAACTTTCAAAGGAAGAACAATATACCCTTTATGAATTTTCTCTGATCAATCAGTGTTACACATCTGAACAGGCTCAGGCTTATGTTGCAGCTTTAATTAAATTTCAGAAGTTGTTTGCAATAAGAATGAGCAGTGCCTCAATTCGTAAACAACTTTCGAATCGTGCTAGTAATCGACGCCGTTCTAAAGAGCGTTGTGTTGAGCTTGTAGAGACTCTACTCAAGATCCATTCTCGAATCCTTGTTGTTCGAGTAGACCTAGGATTAATACGCGATACAGCTAAGCTTCAACAGCTTGCTATCTCAACTGATTTTGCTCAGGCTGAACATGATAGTGAGTTTATGCAAGAGTCTTTTATTCGGTTCTATGATGCATCTAAGCATAATCAGCTTAAGCAAGCGCTCGGGTATATCCTGCGTATTGAACACACCCCAACCAAGGGATTCCATGGACATCTTTATTACTTCTTCAATGCCAATGACCATCGTGAGGACATCACGTGGGGGCAATATATTGCTGAAAAATGGAGGGTTGCTACAAACAATCTTGGGACTGCTTTTATCTGCAATATGAAGAAAGATGAGTACCGCTATCGTGCCTTAGGCATTTTGGAGTATACCGACCATGAAATGCTTAAGAATCTCAAGGCTACGTTTGACTACATATGCAAAAATGATCAGTACTTCGCCTTTACTAATGGAGAACAAATTCGGAGCTTCCGAACAAGCCAAATACCAAAAGTTCCTGCTACCAAACTTGGCCGTCCACGCAAGTTCGAGCAACTTAACCTACTAGACTCTGATCAGTCAGATGATGCTCAAGTAGGAGGACAGTAACATGACTAAGTACGCATCAGATGCTTTACTTGCAGCTACACATTCGTCATGCAGCATTCAACCTATTTGGGCTTACGATCTGATTGGTTCTGAGAAGTCAGCAAAAGCTCTTGGGAGATCAAAAACTACAAGCATGTTTGCAAAACAAAATTCTCAAAATAGTAATCAGGCATTATCTCTCAGTAAACCTGTTGAGTTGATTAGATCAGCATATCCATTAGTGACAGGCTCCCCTGTCACTAATGGGATGTTATCTGTTCGGCTAAAGCCAGAGAACGAATTGTTTATTCAGTTTATTAAACATATGGGGCCTATGCTTAATGGGGGGATTTACTGCCATGATCAGTATTTTTCTAATCAAATTACGGGCTACCAATATATGCTCAACACTAGGCAGTTTAATGAGGATTTAACAGCTTGGAATACAGAACAAATTCGTGCTGAAGAGTTATTTGATTCGACAATGAAGGTTCTATTCAAAGACTACGCAGGCTTCGAAACACATGAGCTATATTTGCCAATGCTATTTACGCTTTCAGCGAATACTCCAATATATTCAAAACAACAATATTTAGATCAGCAGAAGAAAGAGATGATCGCCATTTTCTTTAATGAAGGTGGTAATAATGAAATTATTGCCGTATTTTCGAAATGGGAACTTACACCCCAAGGACAATTAGCACTCAGACTGGTGTTTTTACTGGAACGCCAGTTCATAGATGATCCTGTTGGTTCTTCTGATGAAAATGCTTTCATTGCTTTACGAGGTAATCTGGAAGGCCTATTTAATTGCAAAGCATATCCTGTATCTATGCCATTAAACGGGTTTATGCAAACTAATCATTTTTTTAAAAGTGATCCAAGGTGCAAAGATCTTATTAAGCTGCTCAAAACGTACCTAGTAGGCAGTGATGCAGTCCTTCGAATTTGGGATACACAGTCCAATTTTGATGTGTTGTATTCCAAGTTTAAAACTAACTAGTTAAAAGGCTATTTCACAATGGGTGCATTCCAGTTAAACACAGCTGATTACCTATTTATGAAATATCGCTCTATGACTGTCGAATTAATGAGTGTAGTACAAGACTATTATCCTCACTTAAGCAAGGCAGAGGCGCTAAGAAAGGCAAATAATCAAGAATTTCCTTTCTCTGTCTTTAAAATAGATTCAAGCAAACGCGCACCATTTCTGGTGCACGTTAAAGACTTGGCTGATATCTTAGATAAGAAGTATTCTGAAGCTGCTAAAGACTTTGCTACGTTTCATCAATGAGGCGTAGCACCTCTTCCAATTGAATTACATTACGTCTTGACTTCACAGAAACATAACGTTGTAAGCTCCCCCAAGAATCATGCAAACTTACTTTCTGAATTTCAGGAATAGTAAAACTTTGTTCTGCAAGCCTCGTACATCCTTCATGCCTCAAATCATGAAAATGTAAATCTTCAATTCCCAATATTTTACATGCTTCACGAAACTCTTTTCCTATGCTTTTTGGGTTCAGAGGCAATAAAAGTTGTTCATCATATCCTAATCGAAGCATACGACTCCGCACTTCATTATCTAATAAAAGTTCAATTATTGTTTTACAAGGTTCCAACACGTCAAAAGACTTGTGATTACCTTTAGAACCGTTCGGATTTTTCAAATCATGAACTTTCCATGATGAATGGTAAGAATCATAATCTTGCAGCCATAAGCGTGTTAACTCTGCTTCACGTCTGCATGAAAAAATTGCGAACCAAATAATTAAATGCATTGGATACTTAGTACCATATTTATTTAATTTCCAACGCTCAGCAAAAAGTTTTGTTAAAGCAATTAACTCTTCATTTGTAGGAAGTCTATCTCTCACTTTGCTAGAGGAGATTTGGCGAGTTTTTCTAAGCTGTGCCGTAGCTTTATCGAAGCTACTTAAATCAACTTCCATGCCCCACATAACAGATGCATGAGATAGAACACCTCTAATATGTAAAAGCTCATGCTGCTGTGTACTTGTTGCAATAGGGTCTAAACCAAGATTCGGCACGCCTCTCCGTCTTAGAGCAACATGCTCAGCCAAATGTATTGAATGTATTTTTGTGATAATATTGCGCGCGATTGGCAACTTCTTAATTAAGAGTAGAGAATAGCGTTTCGTCCTACCGTACTCGCTCCCAACTTCATCCAAATATTTATCTATGGCATCTGACAAAGTTAGATCAATCAGTTGTTCTTTGCCAAGTAAAATGTCTGGATTTTCTTGAATCTCAACTTCTCTTTTTTTAAGCCAGTTTTCTGCCACTTTTTTTGAATGAAATGTTTTGCTTTCAGAATAAGCTGGATAACCTTTTTTGTTGATCCGGATAGCAGCTCGGTAACTAACACTTCCATCTGCACCTTTTCTGGCAGTAATTGACCCCATAAATTTACACCATGAACCATTTTCTCCATTATGGTGTAAATTTTGGTGTAAATGCAAACTGATTAACGCAGCTAAATATGAGTTCCCACAGATTCAAACAGGTTGCAAAACACTGATTAAAGGTATGATTTTTAATGACTATTAATAAAACCATTGAAACTATTAAATCTCCAAGAATCAGTGTAGCCCCAATGATGGACTGGACTACAAAGGATTACCGATTCTTTGCACGGTTGTTTAACCCAAACGTTGTGCTGTATACCGAAATGGTGACAACAGGCGCGATTTTATTTGGCGATGCAAAACGCCACTTGGACTATAACGCTCAAGAACACCCAATCGTACTGCAACTTGGTGGTTCAAATCCTCAAGAGCTTGCCACTTGTACAAAAATGGCTGAAGACTGGGGCTATGACGAAGTCAACCTGAATGTAGGCTGCCCAAGTGACCGTGTACAGAACAATAAAATCGGCGCATGTTTAATGGCAGAGCCAGACTTAGTTGCTGAATGTATTCATAGCATGCAAAAAGCGGTGAATATTCCAGTAACGGTTAAGCACCGTATTGGTATTGATGACATGCAGTCTTACGAAGAAATGCTGCACTTCGTAGACACCGTTGCGGCAACGGGCTGCACGCACTTTGTCGTCCATGCCCGTATTGCGATATTAAAAGGTTTATCTCCGAAGGAAAACCGAGAAGTACCACCGCTACGCTATGAAGATGTTTACCGTTTAAAGCAAGAACGCCCGCACTTAACGATTGAAATTAACGGCGGAATTAAAACTTTTGCCGAAACTCAAGCTCATTTACAGCACGTTGATGGCGTGATGATTGGTCGTGAAGCCTATCACAACCCTTACCTACTTGCTGAGCTTGGCCAACTTTGGAACTTAGAAGCACCAGACCGTTTCGATATCATGGAACAGATGTTGCCTTATATTGAACAACGCATGGCTCAAGGTGCGCCACTCTCTATCATTACGCGCCATATTTTAGGTTTATTTCAAAACCTACCGGGTGCCCGTAAATGGCGTCAAGCATTAAGCGGTGGAAATGCAAAAACTTTAACTGATGTCGAGAATGCTATTCGAAACATGCAAGCTGCAATTATTCGTACTGAAGAATATGTGAAAGAGCATCAGGCTTAAGCCCACTCAGCCTTCTTAAATTGTAAGAAAATGTGGCATTTTAAATCAGAGACTTAGATTTTGAGTATATTCGCAAATGTCGGCTCGAAATATTCAAATTTAAGCTCTGATTATTTATTTATACTCAATAATATCAGTTACTTAAATTTTACTAGTTTTAGCCACTATTTTAACTAGGCTATTTTTTCGCAGTCAGAAATAAAAACTGGAAAAAAGATACGTTATTACATAACATAAACAAAACTTTTAAGTTTGGGCAATTAGTATCTCTGAACGCCACAGGTAGGTGGTGATTTTCTAAATACGGATATAGGTAGTACGGGTAGAGATTTCACGATGATTATTTATGCCGGACAAGTAGCTGATAACTATATGTATCAGGATTCAAATAAGGCAGCGATTGTTGTATCACACAGCACACCAAGCCTTCCTTATCCCTTCACCATGAAACCCAACAATCACCGCACTGAAAGCAATACCCCTCCCGCCATTGATGTAGAAAAATTCGTAGCAAAACTAGAAAGTGTTACTTCTAGACGCAGCAAAGCTCGTTGTGCACGTAGCATTCGTCTTGCACTTGAATCTGCTGGTGCCGATGTTGAAAACCACCCAATTGCAGCATCTGATTGGGGCGATACCCTGAAAAAGATTGGCTATAAAGAAATTAACCCAGCTTTTGATGAGCCTCAAGAAGGCGACATTTACATCATTCACAGAACCCGCAATCATGTTTATGGTCACATCGCTGGTTACACAGGAAGTGAATGGGTTTCGGACTTCAAACAAAGCAGTTACGACGTCTATAAAGATGACAACGTCACCTATACTTACTACAGATTAGGTTAATTTACTGCTTTTTAAGATCGGAACATTTGATGAATTTGCTCGGCACAATGCTGAATCATTTCATCCTGATCTTTTCTATAAACCAAGAAAACTTCTGAGAATGACAAATCATCTGCCAAAGGTAATAGCTTTACCTGATTAGGTAAAATTTGTTTGAACTCTTCAGGAACTATACTGATTCCCAAATTTGCAGCGACCAATTGTAACTGCGAAACCTTACGTGACAGAATGGGGGCTTTTTGTGGAGTAAATCCTGCAGCTAAACACAGATTTGCGACCAAATAACTCAAGCCCCCTCTTTCGGCATGAGGTGTAGTTACAAAACACTCATCTTTCAAGTCTTTTAAATAAACCTTTTCTGCTTTAGCAAATTTGGCATGCTCGGTATGCACAGCCACCATTAAAGGCTCTTCATATAACTTAAAAATGCTCATCTCATCTAGAGTGTGCCGAACGGGAGGTCTAATAAAACCAATATCAATTTCACCGTTCATTAAAGCTAAGATTTGCTGCTCTGATGACAAGGTATTGATCTCAAAACCCAGCTGCTGCGTTAAGCTAACTTCTTTTAATATTTGTACCTTTTTATGATCCATAACAATGCTACTTGAATGAGCAATTTTAATCTGGCGGTTTTTCCCTTCCGAAACACTCTTGGCAAGATCAATAATTTCATTTAAGTAGAGCAAATTATCTTTTATTTTCTTATAAAACACTTCTCCCGCTGCCGTGAGTTTTGCCCTTTTATCAGTGCGATCAAACAACTGAAAACCTATCTCTTCTTCTAATAGCTTCATTTGTCGACTTAAAGCAGACTGAGCAATAAATAGTTTTTCGGAAGCAGCGGTAAAACTCCCTTCTTCAACAATTTTTATGAAATATTGGAATTGTTTTAATGTGAGCATTACCATCTCAAAATTAGATCATTCGGTCTATTTTCTATATTAGATTAGATGAATATCCTTGACTAGAATTTTATTAAGACCATTCACTTGATTGAATTCTTCATGAAGTATTTAAAAGGTTTCGCAATATGCAGCATCGTTATTTTAATTTTATGGTGCTTTAAATTTTATGATCAGCAACTACCTACACAGCCACAGCAAGACCGCATAGAGCTCTACGATTAAATAGTTTCTCTAAAAAGACAAAAGGCATGCCCTCACCTAAGCGCATGCCTTTTCAATATTTAAATTAGGCTTTCTTTAAATCGAGCTTTTTCAAAACTTCGGCCACAGCAATCATGGCAAAGCTTGAAGTCACTACTACTGCTGAACCATAGCCACCACAGCGCAACCCTGCCGATGGGCAGACATCCGCACTAGAAAACGGATTGTCGATAGAATAAATGCAGGTAATGCCAAATTTCTCTTTTGGCTTTTTACAGATGCCGCGAGCACGAAGTTGACTACGTAGCTTCGCTAACATTGGATCTTGTTCTGTTTTTGATAAATCAGCCACACGGATTTTAAGTGGATCGAGCTTACCACCTGCTCCGCCCGACACGATCAAAGGAATTTTATTAAAACGACAATGCAGCATTAAAGCCAGTTTTGCTTTAACATCATCGATGCAGTCCAAAACAATATCCGGTACAGGATTTAAAAGTTCTGCAACATTTTCTGGTGTTAAGAAGTCATCAATAATATTAACTTTAATACGTGGGTTAATTTGGCGACAACGCTCCGCCATAATCTCAACTTTTTCACAGCCCAGAGTTGATGTCATCGCAGGTAGCTGACGATTCACATTTGATGCCGCGACTACGTCCATATCAACTAGTGTGATCTCACCAATCCCCGTGCGTGCTAAAGCTTCTACCGCCCAACTGCCAACACCACCAATACCAATCACCATCACATGACTTTTTTCATAGTGCTGGAACGATGAATCACCATAAATTTTGGCTACACCTGCAAAACGGCGGTCATATTCATCTTGTTGGAGATCGGTCATTGCTACTCTTTGAAGGGATATAAAACACGGGAGGTATTTTACTGCTTTTCAGAAGAAAGTGTATTTCAGATCAAAGAAAACTTGAGATAGCGATATTTGAGTTCACGACAATTCTTATCATTATAAATCAAATTATATTATTTAAGATTTAAGTCATTATTTACTAACGTGACAGGCGGCATGGATGCCGCCCAGTTGGGCTGCGGTATAAGGATATACCGTCAGCCCGACAAAGGATTTTTGTTACTTTTTATCCTTAAAAAGTAAGGATACGCCTATATAGTCAACATTAGCCAAAGCACCCTCATTACAAGGCTATGCAAACTTAGCCAAATTAACCAGCAATCAAATTCCGCAGTACATAATGCAAAATACCACCTGCCTTAAAGTACTCAACCTCATTTAACGTATCAATTCGACATAACACATTAAAGTGGCTGGCTACTCCATTTGGCCCTTTCACATCAACTTCAAGAATTTCATGAGGCTGAATGCCATCCGATAAACCACGAATCGAAATAACCTCATGACCAGTTAAGTTAAGCGACTGTCTGGTTTGACCATCAACAAACTGTAATGGCAACACGCCCATACCCACCAAGTTTGAACGGTGAATACGTTCAAAACTTTCGGCAATGACAGCTTTAACACCTAGCAAATTCGTACCTTTGGCAGCCCAGTCACGTGAAGAACCTGTTCCGTACTCTTTACCAGCAATAATCACAAGCGGTGTATGTTCTTGTTGGTAACGCATCGCCGCATCATAAATAGCAAGCTTCTCGCCACTTGGCACATGAATGGTATTACCACCTTCTTCGCCACCCAACATTTCGTTTTTAATACGAATGTTGGCAAAGGTGCCTCGCATCATGACTTCGTGGTTACCACGTCGTGAACCATAAGAGTTGAAGTCTTTTGGCTCAACACCTTGTTCTTGTAAATATCGACCTGCCGGACTGTCTTTTTTGATATTACCCGCTGGTGAAATATGGTCAGTGGTTACCGAGTCACCAAGCACTGCCAAAATACGTGCCTGTTCAATATTTTTAATTGGTTTTGGTGGCTCACCAATGCCTTCAAAGAACGGCGGATGGCGAATATAAGTCGAATCATCAGCCCATTCGTAAGTTTTACTTTTTGGAATCTGAATCGCTTGCCAGCTTTCATCACCATCAAACACCGCAGCATATTCTTTGTGGAACATGTCGGTATTTACTTTTTGTAAGACGGCATCAATTTCTGCCTGACTTGGCCAGATATCTTTTAAGTAAACAGGTTGCCCATCTTTACCTTGCCCAATTGGTTGAGTCGTTAAATCGGTACGGATATTCCCAACTAAACCATAAGCAACTACAAGTGGTGGTGAAGCAAGCCAGTTGGTTTTAACCAATGGATGCACACGCCCTTCAAAGTTACGGTTACCCGAAAGTACAGATGCCACGTTTAGATCATGACACTGAATTGCATCTTCAATTGGTTCAGGTAAAGGACCCGAGTTACCAATACACGTTGTACAACCATAACCTACCAAGTTATAGCCTAACTCATCTAAATACGGGGTAAGTCCAGCAGCCAATAAATAGTCGGTTACGACTTTAGAACCAGGTGCAAGTGAACTTTTTACCCATGGTTTACGCTGCAAGCCTTTTTCAATGGCTTTTTTAGCAAGTAAACCTGCCGCCAGCATTACACTTGGGTTAGAGGTATTGGTACATGAAGTAATCGCTGAAATGACGACATCGCCATGATTTAATGGATATTCCTGTCCTTCAATCACACAAGATGGGCTTTCATGCTGAATATTGGCTTTGGTCGCTTCTACAGCCGTACCACCACCGCCTTCATTTTCCAAACGCTCTTTCGCTTCTTTGGCTGGCTTAAGTGTTAACTCCATGAGCGCATTAAACGTTTTTGGTACTTCCGATAAAAGCACACGGTCTTGAGGACGTTTTGGACCTGCCAAACTTGCCTGAACCGTACTCATATCTAAACTTAAGGTATCTGTGAAAACAGGTTCATCACCCGGATTACGCCATAAGCCTTGTGCCTTGCTATATGCTTCAACCAGTGCAATACGGTCACTTTGACGACCAGTTAATTTCAAATAACCCAAAGTCACTTCATCAATTGGGAAGAAGCCACAAGTTGCGCCATATTCAGGTGCCATGTTGGCAATGGTCGCTCGGTCAGCAAGTGGTAAGTCGGCTAAGCCATCGCCATAGAATTCTACAAATTTACCTACCACACCTTTTTGGCGAAGCATTTGAGTAATGGTGAGTACCAAGTCAGTTGCCGTAATTCCCTCTTGTAATTTTCCGGTCAGTTTAAAACCGATCACTTCAGGAATAAGCATAGAGATAGGCTGACCCAACATGGCAGCTTCTGCTTCAATACCACCAACACCCCAACCTAAAACCCCTAAACCATTAATCATAGTGGTATGTGAGTCTGTACCTACTAATGTGTCAGGGAAAGCAAAGGTTTGACCATTGTCTTCACCTAACCACACCGCTTGAGCCAAATACTCTAAATTGACCTGATGGCAAATACCGGTACCCGGTGGCACAACACTAAAGTTATTAAATGCAGATTGTCCCCAACGCAAAAATTGATATCGCTCGCCATTACGCTGCATTTCAATTTGAACGTTTTCTTCAAAAGCCTGATCATCGGCAAAATAGTCCACCATCACGGAGTGGTCAATGACTAAGTCTACAGGTGATAAAGGATTAATTTTTTCAGGGTCGCCGCCCGCTTGTGCCATTGCAGCACGCATTGCAGCCAAGTCAACAACTGCCGGAACACCGGTAAAATCTTGCATTAAAACCCGTGCAGGTCGATATTGAATTTCCTGATCGGAAGTACGGGTTTTTAGCCACTCAGCTAAAGCATGAATGTGTTCTGTTTTAACACTGTGCTGATCTTCAAACCGTAATAAGTTTTCCAACAGTACTTTTAATGATTTCGGCAGTTTGGCAATGTCACCTAGCTTTTTCTCGGCTTGGGTTAAGCTAAAAATCTGATAATTGCTGGAACCTACTGTTAGCGTCTGTAGAGCATTAAAACTATTGATATTGCTATACTTAGCCATTGGGTTATCCTCCCATGTCTGGCAATGTTATTTTTCACGTTTTTACATGTTGTTTTCTTACTTTAAGCTTCTTTTTTCATCGCTGTGTTTTGTTTTAGTTACTATTTCTAATCTTTGATTTTTATTACGATAATTTCAATGCTGATAGTGAGTTTTTCCATAGCAAATCAGCTAAATCTGACTCGGCCATATTTAAATTTTCGGCCAAACTTTTGAGTACATAAGGTAAGTTCACAGGCGTATTGCGAGTACGCTGCTCAGTTGAAGTTTGACAGCAAAGCGGGGTCATATCAGGACAGTCTGTTTCAATCACTAAATGCTCTGCACCTATAGCCTGTACCACAGTATGAAGCTTTTTCGCATTCGGGTTAGTCACTTGTCCCGTCACACCAATTTTAAAACCAAGCTTAATCAGGCCTTTTGCCTCTTCCACACCACCACTAAAGGCATGAGCAATTCCGCCGAGTTTAAACTTATGTGCTTTTAATATTGCTAATACGTCCCAGTGTGCTTTTCGAATATGAAGTAACACTGGCTTTTGATATTGAGTTGCCAGATCTAACTGGTCGGCAAAATACTGTTTTTGTTTGGCATATATATCGGGCTGCTTATGCTCTTTCAAAAAAGTGTCGAGGCCAATTTCACCCACTGCCACGCAGTCTTCTTGCTGCAAAATTTGTTCAAGATGAGAAAGATGTTCTGGCCTGTGTTGCTCAATATAAAATGGATGCAACCCTGGCGCTAAATAAGAAGTGGGCACATTCTCCCACTGTTTGAGCTGATAATGAGTGCGTACCAACTCATCAAAACGTGACTGTAAAAAGCCAATTAACACCAAAGCATCCACACCCACTTTTTTAGCCTCAAGTGCTAACTGCAGCCGATCTTCATTAAAATCGGCAACATCGAAATGGGTATGGGTATCAAACAAATGCATTAGCTAGCACTTTTTTCGGCAGGTGTCGAAGCTGGTTTAGCTTTAGCCTGCGGCAAATATTCTTCTTTCAATACATCTTGTAATTGGTCGTATGGAATAACTAAACGAGGCAACCCCACAACATAAGGACCAATTTCATATTCGCCATATTGAAGAATCAAGCCCTGATCACCGAGCAAGAAGTTTTCAGTGAGTTTAAATGGCCAAGCTTGTTCATATTCACTCACACTATTGGCAAGTTTTGAGTCAGTCACCCAAGCTTTAAACGCCTCATGTGCTAACTTTTCTAAAGCGGCTTTTTTCTCTGGACGCAGCAAGTTTTCAAGTTTGACTTGCTTTTCCTCTTTTAAATCAAAATTGTAATAGTGCTGGGCAGCCGAACCATGCGCCCCACCCAAATAGCTACTACTGTTAACTACAACAGTTACGACTTTACCTTGCGACTGTATGATTTTAGGTTTTACTAAAAGATTAATCTGATGATTACTACTTAACTCTTTTAGTTCCTTGTCTAAACCAATAAATGAGTTTGCATAGCGCTGAACCTGAGCATCGAAACTATCTTGTTGGTCAGCAGCAGCAACTCCCGAAGCTTCTGCCTTTTTATCAGTTTTTGCTGTTTTTGCATCTGGTTCTGCAATTTCAAGAATCTGGCCGAGTGCTTTTAAAACTTGTTGATCAATAATCTTATCAATAAATGGATAGTTACTTTGCAAGCGCTCTACAGTAAATTCAGGGCAAGTTTTACCACTACAGTCTGGCAAAACCACCTTACTTTGAACTGTTTCCCCTTTTAAAGTCAGTTCCACAGGCTTTTGCTCAACCACTGCTGGCTTTTGCTGATCTTTCGACTCTTTAGGATCACTTTTAGGCTGACATGCCACTAAAAATAGTGCAGAAGCAAGTAGCGTTAAACGTAGCGAGGCCTTAGAAGTTAACATCATATTTTGCCTTTATTCTGAGAAGATTATGCATAACTCATATGAAGTTAGCGCATCTATAAGTAGGTTGCAAATTCTGCTACCAACTTAAAACATTTGTTCATAAACCTCAGGTTGTAATATTTTTTTGGTTTGTTCTGTCGTTAAATAAATATCGAGCTGAGGCGCATCTTTGGTAATCTGATTTGCCTGATAATGCAGACCTACACCCTCACCATCAAAGAACCAGTCGGCCTGTCCCCAATACAAAGTTTTTGGTGCGTCTTTTTTAACGTCAGCATTTTGTTTTTTCAGCCAATCCTGATACGCAGTTTGCACGATTTGATGCACAGTGGTTTGCTGATCTTTTTGAAGTACATCAAGCAAAGTTAAGCTTTTATGCAATTTACGATCAGCCACGAAAAAATAATAACGATCTTTTATGGTGATCTCTTCTTGTTTACTGTCCAAAGCCAGTTGTAGTAATACATATTGATTACGCTGCGAGGCAATGCGTGTATGAATGTGTAATTCATAGGCACGGTTTTTAGAATATTTATCTTGCCATTCGTCTGACTTTTTAACGTAAGCATCAACTGCTTGTTGCAGGTTCAAATCTTTTTTCAAATTAATTTGAGTCTGAATGACTTTCGCCTGATTTTTTTCGATCCAGCTATTTAACCACGCATCTTGGGTTTTTATGGTTTGAATATCGACATCAATACAGTTTTTCTTTTCACAAAAAGGCACTGCATAATTTGCCTTGGTTTCAGTCAAGTTTAAGTAAGGTAAAACCTCTGCCTTTTCAGTAGTATTCTTTTGGGCAGAAGCTATATTTTTTTCAGAAGATGATGAGGACTGAGTGCTTTTCCAGACAAATGCAGAAATAGCAGAAATTAGTGCTATGGCTGCAACCACAAGCGCAATAATAGCCTTTTTACTCAAATTCATTTCATCATCCTTTCTTATTTTTCAAAACAAAACAGCTTCTGTTCGAAGCTGTTTGTCACATTTATATGCTTAGTGTTCACGTGTACTACGGAACTCAATATCAGGCCAACGCTCTTGCATAATCTGCAAGTTTACTCGGCTAGGAGCAAGATACGTTAAGTGACCGCCGCCATCAATTGAAAGTTGATCATGTGCTTTTTTCTTGAACTCATTAAGAATCTTGTCATCATCACAATGAATCCAACGCACAGTATTTACACTTACTGGCTCGTAAACACAGTCAACTTTATATTCTTCTTTCAAGCGGTAAGCAACAACGTCAAACTGAAGCACACCAACCGCGCCCACGATCAAATCATTGCTAATTTGTGGCATAAACACCTGAGTTGCCCCTTCTTCAGACAACTCTTTCAAGCCTTTTTGCAATTGTTTTGACTTTAATGGATCTTTCAAACGTACACGGCGGAACATTTCTGGCGCAAAGTGTGGAATACCAGTGAAGTGTAAGTTTTCACCGCTAGTGAAAGTATCACCAATCTGGATGGTACCGTGATTGTGTAAACCAATAATATCGCCCGGCCATGCTTCTTCTAAGTGCTCACGCTCGCCTGCAAGGAAAGTCAACGCATCACTAATGCGGACTTCTTTACCAATACGCACGTGGTTCATTTTCAGGCCTTTTTCATACTTACCTGAACAAATACGCATAAAGGCAATACGGTCACGGTGTTTAGGGTCCATGTTGGCTTGAATTTTAAATACAAAGCCAGAGAAACCTTCTTCTTTCGCTTCAACCATACGCTCTTGCGTTGGATGTGCTTTAGGTTCAGGTGCCCAGTTCATAAATGCATCAAGAACATGGTCAACACCAAAGTTACCTAATGCTGTACCAAATAGAACAGGTGTTTGTTTACCTTGTAAGAAAAGTTCACGGTCTAATGGTTCGTTTGCCATTTGTACCAACTCAAGCGACTCTTCAAAAGAAGCCCAAGCCAACTCACCTACTTTTTCACGAATATCGGCGTGATCATAGCCATCGCGTACTTCAATATCGGTAATGGTTGAACCAAAACCTGCTTTGTAAACATACAATTTATCTTCAAGAATATTGTATACACCAGCAAAGTCACGACCCATACCAAGTGGCCATGTAATTGGTACACAGCGAATATTTAAAACGTTTTCGATTTCGTCTAACAACTCAAGTGGCTCACGAATTTCACGGTCCATTTTGTTGACGAAAGAAATAATTGGTGTGTCACGCATACGACACACTTCCATCAATTTGATGGTACGTTCTTCGACACCTTTTGCACCGTCAATCACCATCAGTGCAGAGTCAACCGCGGTAAGCGTACGATAAGTATCTTCCGAGAAGTCTTCGTGCCCCGGTGTATCGAGTAAGTTAATGGTGTGACCTTTATATGGGAACTGCATAACAGACGTAGTGATCGAGATACCACGTTCTTTTTCCATTTCCATCCAGTCAGATGTAGCTGCACGGTCAGATTTACGGCTTTTTACCATCCCTGCAACCTGAATCGCTTTACCCCATAACAACAGTTTTTCTGTCATGGTGGTTTTACCGGCATCGGGGTGGGAAATAATAGCAAATGTGCGTCGTTGAGCGACCTGTGCCGCTAACTCATCTTTAAAACTCATGAAATACACCTACTGCGGAGATTGCAGTGCCAAAGATCTAAAGTCGATCAAAATAAAAATTGGCGTAATTGTAGCAGATTTATAGGTACTGTTTAGAGATTGTTGAGTTGTTGGCCCGTGTTTTCATATTTGAAATAACTTTGGTGAAAATATAAAAATTTGGGTCCTCACACCAATAAAAAAGCCTGTCCAATATAAACAGGCTTTTACGAGTGAACTTAAAAAACTTATGCCAATTTCTTTTCTTCAATAAAATGAACATCGGCAATTTGTGCATCCCAAAACTCAGTCCACAATGCACAATAATCAAGACATAGTTTGGTCAAGCTTTCATAATCATCTTTGGTAATCGCTTGAGCCAACGCAAACCACAAATCGTCTTGATGATCATCGTCAGCAGCTTCTGCTGTTTCATCTGTTGAGACGCCGTGGACGTGATAATAACCACCACCCTCAACATCAATATTAACGAACTTGGTGGCTTGTCTTAATGGCGGGCTAAAAAGAATAACCTCTTCTTCTGCTACAGCCAATAAAGCCACTACATTCATATAGCTATCATAAGAAGCTTCTAAAAATGTTCTCACCTGATCTGCAATTTTTGAAGGTTTATAATTACGGCGGTCGTTCTCAGACAAACCATAGTCATTTAATAAATCTTCATATAATGGATAATGTGCGTATTCTGGGTTTCCTAAATAATAATTATCTTTACCCAAACCCGGTCTAAAACCAAATTCATCTAATATATTTAGGCTTAATAACACACGTGGAAACATTTTGGCGCCAGAGTGAAGCTTTGGTTCCAATTGCTTTGTTAAAAACTGTGCCTGTAATAAAGCATCAGTAAAAATTTGTACGATGGCATGACGATATTCTAAATGAATACGTGTCAAGGTTTGTTTATCAAGATAACCGTTATTTAATATTTCAATGGCTGGATGATGACTTACTGGTAAATGTGCAATTCTATTCCTTAACTGTTTGAGAAATTGTAAGTTTTCTTCCCACTGTTGGGCAGAAATACTATTTTTCATACCTTGTAATGCTTTTTGTCTTGGATTATCAAAGTCTTCAAATTTTTTTGACATAATCATTCTCAATAAAAAGTTTTTCTTATAGTTAAGCTAAGGCTTATCCCTCTATTTCCATTTCGCACTCTATTGCTAAAAGGATAAATTCCATATACCCATACTTAACGAGTCGATATTATGTTTATTATCTCAACAAATCAATGGATTAATTAATATTATTTAAAAAAGTAAACTATTGCCAATAAAAAATATATATTATTGTTTTTTAAAATAAACCAAACTATTGAATAAATATAATTTTTTAAATATCATAAAATAAGTTTTATTTAAGCTTTCATACTTTACAATAGCAAAGTTAATCAAAAAATATCTATGACGGGGCAACCAATGTCAAAAAGAGAAACGATTATAACAACAGCAATGACCCTTTTTAATCAGAAAAGTTATACCTCAATTGGGGTAGACAAAATTATTGCTGAGTCCAATGTTGCAAAAATGACTTTCTATAAGTACTTCTCTTCTAAAGAAGTTTTAATTGAAGAATGCCTTCAGCGAAGAATTTTAGAAGTGCAGGCTTCTTTACTAGAAAAGGTAAACCGCGCACATGATCCGTTAAATAAACTTAAAAATGTTTTTAACTGGTATATAGACTGGATTAACACTGAAGATTTTTATGGTTGTTTATTTAAAAAAGCGACTATAGAAGTTTTACAAATGTATCCATCCATTAAAAGCCAAGTGAACCAATATAGACAATGGATTTACGACTTAGTAGTCTCTATGTTTTTAGAGCTAGACATTGAAGATCCAACAGTTCTAAGCAGCCTTTTTCTAAATATTATTGATGGACTTATTATTGATGGCACCATTAATAAACCAGAAATTAATGCTGAAAGAACATGGTCTTATATAAATAAACTCATTGAGCTTGAAACAACGCAGAGCTGTGCGGCTGCGTAAATAGATTTAATTATTTATGATGCTATCTCATAAATAAACCTTGTTTTAACCCATACGAAAGCTTGAATACATACTCTTTTACATGAACAGACTTGTTTCATCTTCTTAGCTATATATAGATTAGGCCGTTATGTTTTAAATGCATAGCGGCCTTATTTTATATAAGTTCAAGCTTTTCTTAAAAAAAATTTATTAATAAAACTCTAATGTTAGTTAAGCTCATCTATTTAATTAATTAATCACTAAGAAAAATACTTTTTAAAATATATTGCAATAACAGTTCTCTATTATCAGCCTTTGTTTCATCTAGCAGTTGAATAATGGCACCATCAATTACAAATAAAAACATATGAGCATCTTTTTTAGTAGCATCGTTCTTCGCTGTTAAAAGCAATTTATAAACTTCATCAATTAACCATTGACGGTACTGTATAACCACTTGATAGGCTGTAGGGTAAATTTTTTCAATTTCAAAAATAGCTCTAAATGGCAAATAATAATGCCCTTCCAGATTGACATGTAAAAAGAATATTTCCTTTAACTTTTCACGCACCACTAAATCTTTTTGTGTGTAAATAATTGAGAAGACTTTTTCTTTTAAAGCATCTTTTTGAAAGTTTAAACTCATTTCAATAAGCCGCTCTTTAGACTGAAAATATTTATAAAACGTGGTTTTGGTCACTTCCGCTTCTTCTACAATGCGGTCTACACCAACGTTGTGAAAACCATGGTCATTAAAAAGATAACGGGATGTATGAAGCACACTTAACGCGCGAAATGAGAGATCTGAATATGGCATATATGTACCGTTATAAAATAATTTGTTGTTGTGTCTAAATGAGATAAAACAGCCGCAACTTTTACTCTAGGCAAAAAAAGCATGCAAAGGCCCCAAAGATGGCCCTAGGGCATCTCAAGTTTTATTGTTGATATGATTTTTTAGTCATGACGAACTAAAGTCTGAAAACTCGAAAGTGATCAAACAACGCTAAAGACTAATCGGGAGGTGTAAAAAAAGTATGCACAGCCAACTCCTTATATGGGGAGTTCTGCCAAAGCATTAATAAAGGATTATGGTGGCAGAACGAGCAAGGGTTCGCAGACTGATAGTAAAGAATCAGCACACCCGAAGGTGTCCCTCACTCGTCCTACCGCAACGAGCGAGGGACGATTTACACACAAGACTACTCCTCAGAGGGAATAATCTGATGCCTTTACTAATCGGTCTGCGACAACCGGCTGGCAATGTAGGCCAGCAGGCAAAGGATAATCTGAGAGTTTAGAAGTGTCAATGTGGAATTTATGACAAGTTTTTAAAATTCTTATTATTTTTCATTAGATTAACTAAATTATTATTTTAGATATTATATAAAGTTATAATTTTAAAATTTATCACAAGTTCGTTAAACAAAATGAGCGCCTTGTGACTGAATCAGTTGCCCTACATTTACAGGCATTCCTAACAAGTAACCTTGGAACTGCTGACAGCCTAAACGCGTTAAAATTTCGACTTGCTGCTGAGTTTCCACCCCTTCGGCTGTTACGGTTAAGCCTAACTTTTTCGCCAAATGAATAATACTTTCTAAAATGACTTCTTCTTTTGAGCCCGGTTTTAAATCGACAATAAAACCACGGTCAATTTTAAGCTCATCGACTGGTAAGTCTTTTAAATATAAGAAGCTTGAGTGCCCTGTTCCAAAGTCATCAATTGCGACACGAATGCCCATATCACGCAGCCGCTCACAAGCACGAATGCTTAAGTCGATATGCCGCATTGCAGTTGATTCAGTAATTTCAATAATGAGGTGATGAGGCTTAATTTGGTATTTTTTTAACAAACCTTCGAGGGTACTAAAGAGCTTTTTATTTTCAAACTGCAAAGCCGATAAATTGACTGCGATTGGATAAAACTGAGTGTTGCTGCGTTCCCATTCCTGAATTTGCTGGCAAGCTTGCTCAAGCGCCCAATATCCCATTGGAATAATTAAACCCGTCTTTTCCGCGCCACCAATAAACATGTGTGGTGTCAGCATACCTAAAGATGGATGATTCCAACGAATGAGCGCCTCAACTCCGCAAATCTCAAGATTGGTATTAAATTTTGGCTGGTAGTAGAGAACAAATTGTTTTTCTTCGACTGCTTTATATAAATCATTGATCAGTTTTGACTGACTTCTGGTTTCTTGTTGGTGGGTTGAATAACTAAAGACGGTGTAAGTATTGCGGCCCTGCTCTTTAGACATCAGCATGGCAGCATCGGCATTCATTAGCAGGTCTTGAACATTCTGCCCATGTTCAGGAAACAATGCGATGCCAAGGCTTGCCGAAATGTTAATTTCTTTACCGGAAATCTGGTAACTGTCTTGAATAAGCTGCAATACTTTTTCAGCAAGTTGCATTGCCTCTTCAGTATCGGTATTTTCAGCTATTAATAAAAACTCATCTCCGCCAATTCTAAGCAACTTACACTTTTCATTGAGTTGCCAATGTAAGCGATTGGCCATTTGTATAAGCAGTTGATCACCAATGTGGTGACCAAAGGCATCATTTACCGATTTAAAACGGTCTAAATCAATATAGAGAAAAGCAATTTTCTGGTCTTTATAACGATGGTCTGACAGAAGAACTTCTGCGTAATCAACTAAATAAAGTCGGTTTGGTAATTTAGTTAAGTTATCTTGAATGGAGAGATTGGCGAGTTCTTTATTGGCTTTACGGAGTTCTAAATTTCGTTGGTTCAGTCGTTGTTCCAGCACGGCGACAATAAAACTCGCGACCAGCACCAGACATGTAACCAGAATAATAGTAAACAGCAACAGGTCATGTTCAGCCTGATATTGGCTCACAAATTTATCGGTAATATTAGTCGCAATGAGTGCCGTATAGTGCATGCCCATAATGCTTAAAGTCATCATGACTGCAAAAGCGAGTTTTAAACTTACTCGATTACGCTCGCTCTCTTTTAATTTATAGGCCAACAAAAAAGCTAGACCTGAACCACTCATGGCAATTAAGACAGAAAATAAAATGAGAAATGAGGTGTAATCTTTCTTATAAATATCAATATTCCAGCCCAGCATACTCACATAATATGAAGCTGAAATACCAATGCCCATAATGACTGAGCTTAAAACCAACCTAAATAATGGTAGTGTAAAACGGGAAGTGAGCCAAATTGCGACACTTGAAAGTACAGCACTAATTCCAAAAGACAGTGTAATTAAAGGAACGTTCGAAGAAGCTGCTTCAAATAAATGGTAAGCATGCATGCCGACAATATGGACAATACTAATCGCTGCTGCGAGTAATAATCCATTAAGTAATAGAATAAACGGCTCAATCTTTTTATAAGTTTGCTTAAATATTAACTGCTCCATGGAAATCACAATATAGCAAATAGCGCCAGCCGCAATAAAAGAGCCGACGATCAATGTGCTATCGTAATCAACATGACCCATATTGGACTTCCATGATTATTCAATACTTTTTTTTATTTTGTTCAACTCATTGCACAAAATACAATTAAACACGTTAAAGAAAAATTAGTAAATTCGACTTTTTTAGTCAGTTATAAACAATAACATTATCTAACATTTGGTCAAGTATTTTTTACTTTAGAAATCAATAAAGTAAACAAAAATTAAGCATCCAATTATATGAAAAATATAGGATTTCTTAAGTCTAGGTCAATTGACCTTAATGATGTTTTTTTAAACTTGTTTTAGGGGCTAATAAAATAAAAAAACCCTGCATGAAGCAGGGTCTTTTTAAACAATAGAAAAGAGTATTAGTTTTTCTCTTTATCTACGATCTTGTTTGCTTGAATCCAAGGTATGAGCGAGGACTAGTAGAGCATTGCTCTACCCGAGCGCAAGAGCGAAGTTTTTCTTCGCTAACGCGCGTTTCAAGCTAAAGAAAAAACTTAGTTTTTCTCTTTGTCTACGATTTTGTTCGCTTGAATCCAAGGCATCATCGCACGTAATTTAGCACCAGTTTGTTCAATACCGTGTGCAGCATTTTGACGACGACGAGCTGTCATAGATGGGTAGTTCAACGCACCTTCTTGGATGAACATCTTCGCGTATTCACCAGATTGAATACGTTTTAATGCATTACGCATTGCTTCACGAGACTGTTCGTTAATTACTTCAGGACCAGTTACGTATTCACCGTACTCAGCGTTGTTAGAAACTGAGTAGTTCATGTCAGCGATACCGCCTTCGAACATCAAGTCAACGATTAACTTAAGTTCGTGTAAGCATTCGAAGTAAGCCATTTCTGGTGCATAACCAGCTTCAACCAAAGTTTCGAAGCCCATTTTAACAAGTTCAACTGCACCACCACAAAGAACTGCTTGCTCACCGAATAAGTCAGTTTCAGTTTCTTCACGGAATGAAGTTTCGATAATACCTGTACGACCACCACCTACGCCAGAAGCGTAAGAAAGTGCAACGTTACGTGCATTACCAGAAGCGTCTTGGTGAATCGCGATTAGGTCAGGAACACCTGAACCACGTTGGAATTCAGAACGTACAGTGTGACCAGGAGCTTTAGGCGCAACCATGATTACGTCTAAGTCTTTACGTGGAACAACTTGGTTATATAGAACAGAGAAACCATGAGCAAATGCTAAAGTCGCGCCTTCTTTGATGTTTGGCTCAATCACGTCACGGTAAAGTTGTGATTGGAATTCATCTGGAGTCAAAATCATTACGAGGTCAGCTTGCTTAACTGCTGCTGGGACTTCAGCAACTTTAAGACCAGCGTTTTCAGCTTTCTTCCAAGAAGCTGAACCTGCACGTAAACCTACAGTTACGTCTACGCCTGAGTCTTTAAGGTTAAGTGCATGAGCATGACCTTGAGAACCGTAACCAATAATCGCAACTTTCTTGCCTTGGATGATTGATAAGTCACAGTCTTTATCGTAAAAAATTTGCATTTGTGTTCTCCGCTAAAATACTTTTTAAAAAATTAAATGGCTAAAACTTTTTCGCCACGGGCGATACCTGATACACCTGAGCGAACGACTTCAAGAATGGTGTTTTCTGCAAGCGCATCGATAAAACCATCTAATTTTTCAGTTGTCCCTGCTATTTGAATGGTATAGGTCGTTGGTGTCACGTCTACAATTTGCGCACGGAAAATATCCGCAGTGCGCTTAATTTCGGCACGTGATGCACCTAATGCTTTTACTTTGATTAGCATAAGTTCACGTTCAATGTGTGAACCTTCTGATAAATCAACTACTTTTACCACCTCAACAAGTTTGTTGAGCTGTTTCGTAATTTGTTCGATCTTATGGTCATCGCCATAAGTCGTTAACGTCAAACGCGATAATGTCGGATCTTCGGTTGGTGCAACATTCAAAGTTTCAATGTTGTAGTTACGTTGGCTGAATAAGCCCACCAAACGAGAAAGCGCACCAGCTTCGTTTTCAACGAGTACAGAAATAATATGTCTCATTAAATGCGCTCCCCTTTAGAAATCCACATGTCACGCATAGATTGACCTGCAACCTGCATTGGATAAACGTGTTCGCTACGGTCAACCATAACATTGATAAATACGCATTTATCATTGATGGCCATTGCTTCTGCAAGCTTAGATTCAAGTTCATCGGCATGATTAATTTGAATGCCTACATGACCATAAGCTTCCATTAACTTGGCAAAGTCAGGTAATGACTCAACATAAGAACTTGAATGACGACCTTCATAGTTCATATCTTGCCATTGTTTCACCATACCTAAAGCACGGTTGTTCAAGCACAAGATTTTTACGTTCAAGCCATATTGTTTACAGGTTGAAAGTTCCTGAATACACATCTGAATTGAAGCTTCACCCGTAATACAAACAACTTGTTGGTCAGGGAAAGCAAGCTTCGCAGCCATTGCATAAGGTAAGCCAACACCCATGGTGCCAAGACCACCTGAGTTAATCCATTGACGAGGACGTTTGTACTTATAATAAAGTGCACCAAACATCTGATGTTGACCAACGTCAGAAGTAATGATGGCATCACCATTGGTTACTTTATATAAAGTTTCAACAACCTGCTGTGGCTTCATGGTGCCATCAGATGGGTTTTCATATTTCAAACCATGAACTTTGCGCCATTCATTAATTTGAGACCACCAAGCCGCAATTGCTTCAGGATTTGGTTTAGACACATTTAACTGTTTTAACTGTGCCAACATTTCTTGAAGAACAGGCTCTACTGCACCAACGATCGGAATATGCGCCATAATCGTTTTTGAAATGGTCGCAGGATCGATATCGACATGAATCACTTTTGAGTTCGGGCAGAATTTGGCTGGGTTATTTGTTACGCGGTCATCAAAACGCGCACCAATCGCCAAAATTACGTCTGCATGGTGCATTGCCATATTGGCTTCGTATGTACCGTGCATGCCCAACATGCCAATAAACTGTGGATCGTCGCCCGGGAATCCGCCTAACCCCATAAGTGTGTTAGTTACCGGATAACCAAGTAAATGTGCAAGTTCGGTTAATAACGCAGAAGCATTACCTTGTACGACACCACCGCCTGTATAAATAACAGGACGTTTTGCAGTAAGTAATTCATCAATTGCTTTACGAATTTGACCAGAGTGGCCACGTGAAGGCGGTTGATATGAACGCATCTTCACTTTTTCAGGGTATTCGTAGGCAAACTTTTCTGCAGGGTTCGTCGCATCTTTAGGAATATCAACTACAACTGGACCAGGGCGCCCACTTGACGCGATATAGAATGCTTTTTTAATAATTGCAGGGATTTCACTCGCGTGACGGACCTGAAAGCTGTGTTTCACGATAGGACGTGAAATACCAACCATGTCAGTTTCCTGGAAAGCGTCTTCACCAATCAGATGTGATGCAACCTGGCCAGACAAAATCACCATTGGGATTGAGTCCATATAAGCTGTTGCAATTGGAGTTACTGTATTGGTTGCGCCCGGACCAGAAGTGACCAGTACTACGCCAGTCTTACCTGTAGCACGCGAGTAGGCATCTGCCATATGACCAGCAGCTTGCTCATGGCGCACGAGGTAATGATTGATTTTGTCTTGTTGAAATAGCGCATCATAAATATGTAATACAGCGCCGCCTGGATAACCAAAAACATGTTCAACGCCTTCGTCCGCAAGAGCACGAACGAGCATTTCACCACCAGATAAAAGTTCCAACGTGATTCACCCTAAAATTTTTATCACTATTTATGGAAGGCACAAATAGTGTTTCATTCATTGAATTGTCTGCACTGTTATAGCACACATATTGTCTAGTTTTCGTTGCAATAGAAAAATTTCTGTTTTTCAGCCGTATAAGCTGTTTTAACATTAATAAAGCATGTCTGGATATACATACTTTAGTAAAATCAATCTCTCGGCTAGAGAGAATGTCTATTACAAAACATGATATTTATTCGAAGGGTGATCGAGTAAATACATATAAAACTAGAGAAAGCATTTTTGTTGTTTCTATATACAAAGTCAAGAATAAAGAAATGGTTTTTCCATAAAAAGTTTTAGCTGTTGTTTTTTTAATCTAATATTAAGCCGTAAATTTGTCCATTCCCTCTCCATTTTTATTAAAAAAACACTCTTTTTTATATAAAACCATGCATTCTAAATTGCTTATTTATGAACTTTATTTAAATATAGTCAGTATTTTTTGGGGAACATCTAATATGAATTTATCTTATTTAAAAACAAGCTTATATACAGCAATCACCACAGCAATTTTAGTTTGCTCAACTCAAAGTCAAGCCGAGCAATATTATAAATGGGTAGATAAAAACGGCTCGACACATTACACCACGACGCCACCACCTAAGGGTGCGAAACATTTGAACAAAGTTTCAACTTACGGTACCCAGCCTTCTGTAAAGAATCCGACATCAAACCCAGAACAACCAGCTCAGACTAAAACAGATAAAGCCGTACCAGAAGCAGCTAACGCCACGCAGGAAAAAACTGCACCTGCAGTAGCAGCTCCACCTGCTGCACCCGCACCTGCTCCATCAGCTTCAGCACCACGATAAGTAAAATGAGAGTGGTGAATACTTTCACCACTCTTCTCGGATTTAAAATAAAGAAGAATAAGTTGGGAAATTTTTATAGCGCATATTAAAAGATAAAATCGTGATCTAAAAACTGACATTTTCCTCTATTTTGCGCTATGCTGTGCAGCAATCTTTCATTTCAATTTTCGTTGTATAGCTTACGTCTATGACTATTTCTCACATTGACCCAGAATATCAAGCAAACACGATTGAACCATCCGTCCAACAAGATTGGGAAAATCGTAAAGTCTTTAAAGTTGCCGACACTGTCGAAGGTAAACATCGTTACATCCTGTCAATGTTCCCTTACCCAAGTGGCAAACTGCACATGGGTCATGTGCGTAACTATACAATTGGCGACGTAATTAGCCGTTTCTATCGTTTAAAAGGCGAAACCGTACTACAACCTATGGGTTGGGACGCTTTTGGTTTGCCTGCGGAAAACGCTGCAATTGCCCATAAAGTTGCTCCGGCAAAATGGACATTTGAAAACATCGCTTATATGCGTGACCAATTAAAAAAATTAGGTTTATCTGTTGATTGGGACCGTGAATTTGCAACGTGTACACCAGAGTACTACCACTGGGAACAATGGTTGTTTGTTCAGCTTTATAAAAAAGGTTTGATCTACCGTAAACTTTCAACAGTGAACTGGGATCCGGTTGACCAAACAGTTTTGGCAAACGAACAAGTTGAAAATGGTCGCGGATGGCGCTCTGGTGCATTGGTTGAAAAACGCGATATTCCAATGTACTACTTCCGTATTACGGACTATGCACAAGAATTATTAGACGACCTAGACACACTACAAGACGGCTGGCCTCAACAAGTGTTGACCATGCAACGTAACTGGATTGGTCGCTCTACAGGTATGGAAATTACTTTCCCATCTGCCAATACCGAAATTTATGCTGACGGCTTAACTGTGTATACAACACGTGCTGATACGCTTATGGGCGTAACATACGTTGCTGTTGCAGCAGAACACCCTCTTGCGCTTAAAGCTGCTGAAAACAACCCTGAATTAGCTGCATTTATTGAAGAATGTCGCATGGGTTCAGTTGCAGAAGCTGACTTGGCAACAGCCGAGAAAAAAGGCATGGCAACAGGCTTGTTTGTAAAACATCCTGTCACTGGTGAAGAGCTTCCTGTCTGGATCGCAAACTACGTATTAATGTCTTACGGTTCTGGCGCAGTAATGGCTGTACCAGCACATGACGAACGTGATTTTGAATTTGCAAACAAGTTCAACTTGCCAATTAAACAAGTGATTGATGCTAAAGGCGCTGACGATGCAGACTACTCTGCAACTGAGTGGCAAGAATGGTACGGTTCTAAAGAAGGTAAACTTGTTAACTCTGGCGAGTTTGACGGTTTAGAATTCCAAGCTGCGTTTGACGCATTCCTTGCGAAATTAGAGCCACAAGGTTTAGCAAACTCTAAAGTTCAATTCCGTTTACGTGACTGGGGTGTTTCTCGTCAACGTTACTGGGGTTGTCCAATTCCAATGATTAACTGTGATACTTGTGGTCAAGTCACAGTTCCAGAAGACCAACTTCCGGTTGTATTACCAACTGACGTTGTTCCAGATGGTTCAGGTAACCCGCTTAATAAAATGCCTGAATTCTATGAAACAAAATGTCCTTGCTGTGGTGGCGATGCACGCCGTGAAACAGATACATTGGATACATTCGTAGAGTCATCTTGGTACTACGCACGCTATGCGTCTCCAGACTTCACTGGCGGTATGGTTAAACCTGAAGCAGCTCAAAACTGGCTTCCTGTAAACCAATATATTGGTGGTGTTGAACACGCGATTCTTCACTTACTTTATGCACGTTTCTTCCACAAATTAATGCGTGATGAAGGCGTTGTACAAGGTAATGAACCATTTACTAACTTGTTAACTCAAGGCATGGTGCTTGCAGATACATTCTATCGTGAAGCGGAAAATGGTAAGAAAACTTGGTTCAACCCTGCTGACATCGAATTAGAACGTGATGAGAAAGGTCGCATCATTTCTGCAAAATATTCAGGTGATGGTCAAGAAGTGATTATCGGCGGACAAGAAAAAATGTCTAAGTCGAAAAATAACGGTATTGACCCACAAGCAATTATCGATCAATACGGCGCAGATACAGCACGTGTATTTATGATGTTTGCTGCTCCACCAGATCAATCTTTAGAATGGTCTGATGCTGGTGTTGAAGGCGCAAACCGTTTCTTGAAACGTGTATGGCGTCTGGTAGCAAGCTTCCTTGAAAAAGGAAACGCTGCAACTGCAATCGATACGGCAAACTTGTCTAAAGATGCTCAAGATTTACGTCGTAAGACTCACGAAACGATTCAAAAAGTAAGTGATGATATTGAACGTCGTCATGCATTCAATACTGCAATTGCCGCGTTAATGGAATTATTAAACGCAAGCAATAAGTTTGAAGCAAAAGATGACAACGACGTTGCTGTAGAACGTGAAGCAATCACAACATTGTTAACGTTGCTTGCTCCATTTGCTCCGCATTTAAGCCAGACTTTATTGGCTCAGTTTGGTACGGACTTAACAGAAGCAACTTTCCCTGAAGTTGATGCTTCTGCGTTAACACGCAATACCCAAACGATTGTTGTACAAGTAAATGGTAAACTTCGCGGTAAACTTGAAGTTTCTGTTGATATTTCTAAAGATGAATTATTAGCTCAAGCTAAAGCGTTACCAGAAGTTCAACAGTTCTTAACAGGACCAACCAAAAAAGAAATTGTGGTTCCAAACAAATTGGTTAACCTCGTGGTTTAATTACAGGTATTAATGAGAGGATCAAGCATGCACTTAGCCCAACGTTTAGCCGCTGTTGTTTTAACCTTAGGCCTTAGTGCAGGCTTAGTCGGGTGTGGTTTCCATTTAAAAGGAACTAACCCGACTGCGACTCCACTTGTTTATAAAAAGTTGAGCCTTGAGTTACCGGCAAAAACCGATGACTTAGAAACACAATTAAAAGTGTACTTAACAGCAAATGGCGTTCAGCTCACCAATGACAACGACGCCTATGTTCTTCATGTTTTAGAGTACACTCCTCGTCGCCAACTTCTAAATGGTAAGCTTACAGAAGTTCTATTACGTCTGACTGTGACTTTCCAAATTGAAGACCGTCAAGGGAATAAAATTACCGAGCCACGTACTTTAACCGCAGCTCGTAGTTATCAATACGACTTGGCAACTGTCAACACTGAAAACCAGCAAGAAGGTTACTTGCAACGTATTGTGATTGATGACATTGCTCAGCAAATTACTCGTCAAATTTCAGCTAATCGCTTACCAAAAGCTCAACCATAAGATTTATCTATTCTTTAGTAATGAAACTTGACTACTTACAAGCCCTTAAACGCATTCCGGAAGCTCGGGGTGCGTGGATCCTGCATGGTCAGGAACCATTACTTGAACAAAATTTACTAGATACTTTCCGTAAAAGCTGGCAGCAACAAGACATTGAAAGACAGCGCTATGACATTAGTAGTGTGAGTGACTGGAAAAATGTGTTTAATGCCTTGAACAGCTTGTCTTTATTTTCACAGCAACTTGCTATTGAAGTTCACGGCAATATCAAGCCCGATGCAAATGGTTTAAAACAGCTTAAAAGTTATATTCAGCATAATGAAACCAACCTGCTGTTAATTGTTTTACCCAAACAAGATAGCAGTAGCTTAAAGTCTGCTTTTTTCCAAGTTGTTGAAGCAAACGGCGTTGTTGTTGCTCTTACTGCAAACTATCCGCAAGACCGCCAAAGAATTTTAGCTGCTGAAGCAGAAAAGCTCGAAATTCAACTCGACAATGATGCTTGGCAGTGGCTCATGCAGCATCATGAGCACAATTTACTCGCAGCTAAAAATAGTTTGATGCGCGTAAGAGATACTTTCCCAGACCAGAAACTGATTCAAATTGAACAGTTATATGCTTGTTTGCAAGATCAGTCTCGTTACACCACTTATGATTTAAGCGATGCTTTATTAGAAGGCAATCTTGCTCAGTCTATTAAGATTTTCCAATATTTAATTGGTTCGGGTGAACCAGAAAGTCTGATCTTATGGACATTAAGTAAAGAAATGCGTTTATTAATGCAGTTGTTTGAACAGCCACACAATGCATTGCAACTCGGTATTTGGAAAACCAAAGTTAGCTTATATCAACAAGCTTTAAGAAGACTCAATCCACAGCAATTTCTGGGATGGTCTGCTCTACTCTTGCAAATCGATGCGGCAATTAAAGGCATGTCTAATGAAAATGCCGAACATTTAATGCAACAAGCGATTGCCGAGTTGTGTGGGAAAACATTATTTATACAATAGAGCGGTCAAATCCTTTGTCTGCTTTGTTGAAATATCATAAAAATTCACGTTTTATCCTCAATTGACTCTTATACTAATTAAAATTTTAGACTTTTCGACCTCTCACCATGCCAAAAATAAAGCCCATTAAACTCGTTATTATTGTCGTCTGTATAGCCGTTATTGCTGCATTAGCTTGGAAGTTTTTTAAACCTAAACAGCAGCAGCCTCAATATATTACAGCTGAGGTAACTCGCGGAGATATTGAGAATAATGTACTTGCAACCGGTACGCTTGATGCAACCAAGCTCATTAGTGTCGGTGCTCAGGTATCCGGCCAGGTTAAAAAGATGTATGTGCAGCTTGGTGATCAAGTGAAACAAGGTCAACTTATTGCACAAATTGACTCAACCACCCAAGAAAACAGTTTAAAAACATCTGATGCCAATATTAAAAACTTAGAGGCACAGCGCCTTCAACAAGTGGCATCTTTAAATGAAAAGCAACTCGAATATCGTCGTCAGCAACAAATGTATGCTCAAGATGCGACACCTCGTGCAGATTTAGAGTCAGCTGAAGCTGCTTATAAAACAGCCCAAGCACAAGTCAAAGCATTAGATGCACAAATCGAGTCTGCGAAAGTTACTCGTTCAACAGCACAAACAAATATTGGCTATACCCGTATTGTTGCGCCAACTGATGGTACCGTTGTTGCGATTGTGACTGAAGAAGGCCAAACCGTAAACGCGAACCAAAGTGCTCCAACGATCGTTAAGATTGCAAAACTGCAAAATATGACAATTAAAGCACAGGTAAGTGAAGCGGATATCATGCGAGTAGAAAAAGGTCAAAAAGTCTACTTCACTACTTTAGGCGATGACAGTAAGCGTTATGCGACATTACGTCAGATTGAGCCAGCACCAGATTCAATTTCTAGTGAGTCAAACAGTACTACAAGTTCAACCAGTAGCTCAGCTGTCTACTACAACGCTTTATTTGACGTTCCAAATACAGATGGCAAATTGCGTATTGATATGACTGCTCAAGTTTATATCGTATTAGATTCAGCAAAAAATGCCTTACTGGTTCCATCTTCTGCCTTAAGTAGCAAACAATTTTCTGGTCAGAAAAAACCTGGTCAGTCAGCAGATAAAGCGGCTTCAACTCCAAATGCCGAAAGAAAACATTCAGGTAATGGTGCCCGTTTAGAACGCTTAAACTTAACTCCTGAACAAAAACAACTTATTGAACAAGGTAAAGCAACCTTGAGCGTAGTTCGTGTTTTACAAGCAGATGGCACAACTAAACCAACACAAATTTTGGTAGGTATTAATAACCGTGTAAATGCACAAGTACTTGCCGGATTAAAACAAGGTGATCAAGTTGTAATTGCGGATAGTTCAGAAAACTCTGCTGCCTCTGCAAATAGTGGCAATAACCGTCGCCGTAATGGTCCAATGGGAATGTAAGCATGACAAAACAAGCTTTGCTTGAAGTCAGCAATCTGGTCCGGGAATTCCCTGCTGGCGAAAGCACGATTCAAATTTTAAAAGGCATTGACCTGACCATTTATGAAGGTGAACTGGTTGCGATTGTCGGCCAGTCCGGTTCTGGTAAATCAACGCTTATGAATATTTTGGGCTGTCTGGACCGACCAACAAGTGGTAGTTACAAGGTTAATGGTCAAGAAACTGGTAAGCTAGAACCTGACCAGTTGGCCCAATTACGCCGTGAATATTTTGGCTTTATTTTCCAGCGCTATCACTTACTTGGTGACTTGTCAGCCGAAGGTAACGTTGAAGTTCCAGCCGTTTATGCAGGTGTTACACCTTCAGATCGTAAACAGCGTGCAACTGCCTTACTTACCGAGTTAGGTTTAGGCACAAAAACACAAAACCGACCAAGCCAACTTTCAGGTGGTCAACAGCAACGTGTTTCAATTGCCCGTGCCTTAATGAATGGCGGTGATGTGATTTTAGCCGATGAGCCAACAGGTGCACTCGACTCACATAGTGGTATTGAGGTAATGCGAATTTTGCGTGAACTCAATGCGGCTGGTCACACCATTATTTTGGTCACGCACGATATGCAAGTTGCGAAAAATGCAACGCGTATTATCGAAATTAGTGACGGAGAAATTATTAGTGACCGTCCTAATGTTCCAGACCAATCTACAGAAGAAGTTAAATCTGACCCCGATGCTGCCCCTGCTCTACAAAATAAGCAGAAAAAAGGTAAAAGCATTTCAGCTTGGCGTTCAACTTTAGACCGCTTATCTGAGGCGTTCCAAATGGCTTTGCTGTCTATGAATGCCCACCGTATGCGTACCTTTTTAACCATGCTCGGGATTATTATTGGTATTGCATCTGTGGTGACCGTGGTCGCACTTGGTAATGGTTCACAAAAGCAGATTTTGGAAAATATTAGCGGCCTCGGTACTAACACAATTACGGTATTCCAAGGGCGTGGTTTTGGTGATAACTCCAAGACGGCCAATTTTAAAACATTGGTACCTGCCGATGCCGATGCATTAATGACGCAGCCTTATGTGAGTGCGGTCAGTCCAATGGTCAGCACATCCAAAACTATGCGTTATCAACAAAATGAAGCGAACGCGACCATTAATGGCGTAAGTAACGATTTTTTTGATGTAAAAGGTCTGGTTTTTAAAGATGGTCAAACTTTTGATCAACGTAGTGTACGTGACCGTTCACAAGATGTAGTGATTGACACGAATACGCAAAAACAATTCTTTAGTGATGGTACTAACCCAATCGGGCAAGTGGTCTTACTAGGTAGTGTGCCGGCTCGTATTATCGGCATTGTTGAACCTCAGACCAGTAGTATGGGCTCAGATGATACGCTTAATGTGTATATGCCATATACCACGGTCATGAGCCGTATGTTAGGGCAAGCGCATGTCCGTAATATTGTTGTACGTATTAATGATAAATACTCGACCAGCGCTGCTGAAAACGCCATCGTTAACTTATTAACGCAGCGACATGGTGCCCAAGATATTTTCACTATGAATAGTGACAGTATCCGTCAAACCATTGAGAAAACAACCAGCACCATGACCCTTCTGGTCTCAGCAATTGCCGTCATTTCTCTGGTAGTTGGTGGTATTGGTGTAATGAACATTATGTTGGTTTCGGTAACTGAACGTACGCAAGAAATTGGTGTACGTATGGCTGTCGGTGCTCGACAAAGTGATATTTTGCAACAGTTCCTAATTGAAGCAATTTTAGTGTGTTTAATTGGTGGTGTTCTCGGCGTATTACTTTCGCTAGGGTTAGGACAACTTATTAACAAAGTAGCCGCAGGTAATTTTGCAGTGGCATATTCAACGACTTCGATTGTGGCAGCATTTGTTTGCTCAACACTGATTGGTGTCGTATTCGGTTTCTTGCCTGCCAAAAATGCCGCAAAACTTGACCCTGTTGCAGCACTATCACGAGAATAAGGAAAATTGCATGTCTTTTTCAATGACTAAACTTAGCGCAGCACTTCTCCTCAGCAGTTCTCTTGTGGGATGTGCAGCAATGGTTAAAACGCCTTACCAAGCACCGTCTGTACAGGTTCCGGGTAGTTTTCAGTACGATACGACTAAAACTAAAACAGCATCAGTTGAACAATACTCTGACCGTTGGTGGACACTGTTTGGAGATGCACAGCTCAACCAACTCGTAAACAACGTATTAGAGCGTAATAGCGATTTAGCTGTAGCGGGAATTACCTTAAAGCAAGCTCGCTTGAAAGCTGATTTAACGGCAAATCAACAAGGCTTACGTACCAGTTCAAATGTTTCTACAGGCCATACTTTCGACTTAAATTCAGGCGATGATAGTGCTAAAGGACTATCCTTAAGTGCAGGCGTAAGTTATGAACTTGATTTGTTTGGCAAGCTTGCTCGCCAAACCGAAGCGAGCAAATGGGAAGCTTTAGCGACTGAACAAGACTTACAGTCTACAGGTCAAAGTCTGATTGCCACTACAGCGAAACTCTACTGGCAACTGGGCTACTTAAATGAACGTTATGCAACTGCACAGCAGAGCTTAGCCACTTCACAAAAGCTTTATCAGTTAGTTCAAACTCAGTATAAAGCAGGTGCAGTTTCAGGCTTAGACCTTACGCAAGCCGAGCAGTCTGTTCAAAGCCAAAAAGCAAGTTTAAGCCAAATTGAACAACAGCTTGTGGAAACACGTACAGCCATTGCAGTGTTATTGCATGAGCCAGTACAGCAACTCAACATCCAAGAACCACAGCGTTTACCACGTACAGCGCTTCCTGCTATTGGTGCAGGTTTACCGGCGGATATTTTGTCACGCCGCCCTGACTTGCAAGCAGCCGAGCTTCGTTTAAGAAAGGCTCTGGCAACCAAAGATGCGACCAAAGCAAGTTACTATCCGTCTATTAGCTTAACCAGTAGTTTAGGTTCAAGCAGCACATCGTTAACCGAGTTATTACGCAACCCTGCCCTCACGCTTGGGGCAAGTTTGAGTTTGCCATTTTTGCAATATAACGATATGAAAAAAGATATCGCGATTAGTAATCTTGATTATGAAAAAGCGATTATTCAATATCGCCAAACGCTTTATCAGGCTTTTGCTGATGTAGAAAATGCGTTATCAAGCCGTACAGAACTCGACAAACAAGTAGAACTGCAAGAGCGTAATCTTCAACTTGCAGAAAAAACCGAACGTTTAACCGAAGTACGTTACCGTTATGGCGCTGTTGCGTTAAAAACACTTCTCGATGCTCAGCAAACTACACGTACTGCGCGCTTGAGTCTTGTTGAAACCAAACAAAGCCAATACAACGCTTATGTCACCCTTATGCAGGCATTAGGTGGTTCACCTGTAAAAGAATTGCCACAATAACTTGCGCCCAGTAAAAAAGCCGTAGTCCTTCAACTACGGCTTTTTTTATGTCTGAATAAATCTTAAGACTTATTCATCATCCATCATAGATTGGCTCATACCGACAGTATTGAAACCAGCGTCTACATATAGAATTTCACCAGTAATACCTGAAGCCCAAGGTGAGCATAGGAATAACGCTGCGTTACCCACTTCTTCAATGGTTACGTTACGTTTTAATGGTGCAACTTTTTCGTTAGCATCTAACATTTTACGGAAAGATTTAATACCAGAAGCAGCTAAAGTACGGATTGGACCCGCAGAAATCGCGTTTACACGGATACCATCAACACCTAAGCTTGATGCTAAGTAACGAACACCAGCTTCTAAAGAAGCTTTTGCCATACCCATTACGTTGTAGTTAGGCATAACGCGCTCAGAACCTTGGTAAGTCAAAGTTAATAAACAACCTTGGCGAGCTTGTAACAAAGGTTTTGCAGCACGTGCCATTGCAACAAAGCTGTATGCGCTAATGTCATGAGCAATTTTAAAACCGTCACGGTCAGTCACGTCAGTAAAATCACCATCAAGCGTATGTGCAGGTGCAAAACCGATTGAATGTACAACACCATCTACGCCGTCCCAATGTTTTGCAAGTTCCGCAAATGCATTATCAATTTCAGCATCAACGGCAACATCACATGGAAACACAAGTTTAGAACCGAATTGCTCAGCAAACTCATCTACACGTTTTTTTAATTTTTCGTTTGGATAAGTAAATGCAAGCTCAGCACCTTCACGGTGTAATGCTTGTGCAATACCATAAGCAATTGATAATTTACTAGCAACGCCTGCAATCAAAAAGCGTTTACCTGCTAAAAGTCCTTGTGTCATGCCGATCTCACTCAAAACAATTTCCAGCATAATGCCAATATTCAACATTTTTCGAAATTGCATAATGCATCTTTTTTCAAAAATCGCACGAAAAAAAATCGCCCCGATTTAGGAGCGACTTTTTATCATCTCATTTTTAGTCATCAGACAATAAGCCAAGTAGACGTAAGAAAGAGATATACATCCAAACTAAAGTTGCAAGTAAGGCAATACCACACAACCATTCCATGAATTTTGGAGCACGGTATGCTGCATTGGTTTCGATCAAGTCAAAATCTAAAATCAGGTTAAGTGAAGCAATGACTGCAACAAATGCAGCAAAACCAATACCCAACCAGTTGCTTTCAAAAATATAAGGAATGCTTGAACCAAACGCTAAACGCATCACCATCTGTACAATAAATACAATAAAGATTGCTAGAGATGCCGAAATTACAACTGATTTGAACTTTTCGGTTGCGCGTATAATTTGGAACTTATAGAGACCAAACATCACTAAAGTGGTAACGAAAGTTGCTAATAAGGCTTGAAGCGGAACGCCCGGATATTTCAACTGGAAAGTAAAAGAAATACCTCCAATAAATGCCCCTTCGAATAAAGCATAAGGAATTGCTAAAGTTGGCGCAGTCGTTGGTTTAAACGTTGTGATTAAAGCTAAAACCAAGCCACCAATTGCACCCACAATTGAAGCTGCGTAAGCAATACCAACATTTGCAGTAAAGGCTGCATAGAAAAATAAAGCGACACCCACTGCAGCAGCAATGATAGTCAACATCACAGATTTTTGAATCGCACCTTGCACGGTCATTGGTTGACTGTAGTCACTGACCGTTTCAACGCGAGTCAGTATCGGGTTATTACTTTGCATAAATGCTCTCTTTTTATAATAAATAAACTTAAAACATCATTTTAAGCAAAATGAATATGAAAGCCAAATTACCCCTTGGTATTATTGTAACGATGTCTTATAAGCAATAAAAAAGGAGGCTACTGCCCCCTTTCATATGACTTGAACAACGTAATCAATCTTTACCATCAGTGTTCATAATGAAGAAATATTCGCGGTAGTATTTCAACTCTGAAATTGAATCGCGAATGTCATCCATAGCTAAATGTGATGCATTCTTTTTCAGACCGCTCATAATTTCAGGGCGCCAGCGTTTTGAGAGTTCTTTGATCGTAGACACATCGAGATTACGATAGTGGAAATACTGCTCTAGCTCAGGCATAAGACGATGCAAGAAACGGCGATCCTGACAAATCGAGTTACCACACATTGGTGAAACTTTTGGATTAACCCATTTTTTTAAGAATTCTAAAGTCTGTAACTCAGCGTCACGAGCTGTCAATTTACTACGGCGAACTCGCTCAATTAAACCTGACTGGCCATGCTGGCGAGTATTCCACTCATCCATTGCATTTAAAATACGATCAGGTTGATGAATAGCCAAAACCGGACCTTCGGCAAGTACATTTAAATGATCATCTGTAATAATTGTTGCGATTTCAATAATCTGGTCGTTGTCGGTATCCAAACCGGTCATTTCCAGATCAATCCAAATTAATCGTGTATTTAAAGTACTGCTCATGTATGTACGTTCTAAAATGCCGTAAAAACATCAATAGTAGCAAATTTCTTGCTTCTGCGCTGTAATTCCATACCAGCTTCGTGCTATTTTTGCGGTCTTCAAACAATGGTTTTTTTGGGATATGAATGGCTCTAATTCGTAAGCGTCGTTTAACTGAGCAACAGCAACGTCGTATTGAAAAACAGCATAAAACTCGCCAAGAAGAAGTCGATACTTCACAAGATCTAGATGGGCTGGTGGTACAGCACTATGGCCGTCAACTTGAAGTACAGGCACTTTCTGTACCCGAGCATCACCCAGAAAAACCTCAAGTTGCCGAAGGCGAACCAGAACCATTTTGGAAACCGATTGAACTAAAAAGTATTTGGCGTTGCCACACTCGTACAAATCTTGAATTACTAGTCACGGGTGACAGAGTGAAGTGGCAAGCAGACCCTAACACAGGCTTAGGGATTATTACTGCAATTCACCCTCGTACTTCATTACTTACTCGTCCAGATCGCTATCATAAAGTAAAGCCTGTAGCAGCCAATATTAGTTTAATCGTTATTGTTTTTGCTCCGCTTCCAGAACCGGCACCGACTTTAATTGATCGCTATTTAGTAGCATGTGCAGATGCAAATATTCCTGCTCTTCTAGTACTAAATAAATCGGATTTACTCACTAAAAATGATCCGATTCTCGACATGCTCAAAGAGTATGAAAATTTAGGTTATGAAGTCATGATTTGTCATTCTAAAGGTGATATTTCAGCATTATCTCAACGACTTGATGGTGAGACAGTAGCTTTTGTAGGCCAGTCAGGTGTTGGTAAAAGCTCACTTATTAATGTGCTCATTCCAGATGCCGAACAGAAAACCAATATCATTTCTGAAAACTCGGCACTTGGACAACACACCACGACTTCTACGCGCTTAATCAACTTTGGTAAAAATGGCGCCTTAATTGATTCGCCGGGAATTCGCGAGTTTGGGCTTTGGCATCTCGATTTAGATAAAATTCGTATGGGTTTTCCTGAAATTGAAGCGCATTTAGGTTCATGTCAGTTCCGTAACTGCACGCATACTCATGAAAAGAACTGTGGCTTAAAACAGGCTGTTGAAGCAGGTGAAATTTTGCCGCGACGCTTAGATAGCTTCTTACGTTTAATCGACGAGATTCAAGAAGCGCAGCAAAAAAACTAATTTTCTACCCCTTTTGCCCTTGAAGTGGTGATTTTGATCACCATCTATATACGCTATACTCTAGGTCAATTTTGTTTTTAATTTTTTTAGGTGACTTGTGGAACGCTGGTTAGAGTTTATGGGGAATCACCCCATTTTGTTTGGTACACTCGGAGTCTTGATCGTATTGTTCTTCATTTTCGAAGGTCAACGTAACGGTCGTAAAATTTCTCCACAGTCGCTTGGTATTTTAGTGAAAGCGAAAAATGCTCTTTTGATTGACTTACGCGATAGCAAAGACTTCCGCGAAGGTCACATTAGTGGTAGCCGCAATATTCCTTATAGCCAAATTGCAAGTCATGCTGATGAATTAAAAGCAAGTGACCGTCCATTGGTATTTATCTGTAACCTAGGGCAAGTTGCTGGTAGCGCTTTACAGAAAGTTGCTCACCATGACAGCTATCGCCTTGATGGTGGTATCAGTAACTGGAAAGCTCAAGGCTTACCTCTCGTTAAAAGCAAACCAAAAGCTTAAGGAGAATTGTTATGGCAGCAAATGTCATTGTTTACTCAACTTCTGTATGCCCGTACTGCGTTCGCGCGAAACAATTACTTGAGCGTAAAGGTGTTGCTTACAAAGAAGTAAATCTTTCTGTTGAAGCACCAGAAGTACGTGCTGAATTAATGCAACGTACAAACCACCGTACTGTTCCACAAATTTTTATTAATGATCAGTTTATCGGTGGTTTTGACCAACTTTATGCTTTAGAGCGTGAAGGTAAACTCGACGAATTATTGGCTTAACATCGCATCCATATTAAGGAAAAAACAATGAGCGAAGAACAACAAGTTCAACCACAATTAGCTTTAGAGCGTATTTATACAAAAGATATTTCTTTTGAGGTTCCAGGGGCACAAGTTTTTACTAAACAATGGCAACCTGAACTTAACATCAATCTTTCTTCTGCTGCTGAAAAGATTGACCCAACTCACTTTGAAGTATCTTTAAAAGTTGTGGTTCAAGCCAATAACGACAATGAAACAGCATTCATCGTAGATGTAACTCAATCTGGTATTTTCTTAATCGATAATATCGAAGAAGACCGCTTACCTTACATTTTGGGTGCATACTGCCCGAACATTTTGTTCCCGTTCCTACGTGAAGCTGTAAACGACTTAGTTACTAAGGGTAGCTTCCCACAATTACTTCTTACTCCAATCAACTTTGATGCAGAGTTCGAAGCAAATATGGAACGTGCTCAAGCTGCTGCTGTTGAAGGTCAAGCTTAATTTTATAGCTTGCTCTCAACTCAAAAAACCGCGTAATTCGCGGTTTTTTTATACGTGCTATTTGGCACACTCTATCTTTCAAGTGAATGAAGCTGAATAGAAGGAAACTGAAACCCACGGCAAGACTGCTCGGAACGCCATGCGACCGTTAAAATCATGTTACCTGACATAAAGTTTTGATAAGCAAATGTTCCAATAAGTTCATGTGAACATAATCCGCCATGATTTGTAGGGTGTGCTTGAGTATTTAAAGTATTTAAATCTAAACGTATACCAAGGCCCGATGCTTTTAGAACAGCTTCTTTAGTGGTCCAGACTTTAAACCAATATTCTCTATCTTGTTCTAGATTTTGCCATGTCGCATATTCATCAGGATGAAAGGCATGTTGTGCCAAACTATCTAAACGTACTTTGCGGTCGAGCTCTTCAACATCTATACCAATATCTTTAACTCGCTCACTTAGCGCTAAAGCATAATATTGCTGGCTATGTGAATGATTAAAATGCAACGTATGATTTAACAAATAAGGTTTGCCATACTCATGTTTCGCAAATATCAAATCTGTTGGGGTTACATTTAGCTTTTGAGCTAATAAATTATTTTTAATGTGCTGTATTTGCTGCTTTTTATAATTATTAAATGTACGAAAGTCAGGAAAGTCTTGCTGTTCTTGTTTTAAAAACTCATTGAGCTTTCCTATATAAACTTCAATTTTCCTATCATTCATTTTTTTAAATCCATCTAATTAAGGATTAAAGCTAATATAAAAATACCAATAACTTATTAAACCATATAATAAAAAGCCCAAAGAATACTTTGGGCTTTTTTACATTTATACAGATTAACGATTAAATTTCTTTTCCGCTTTTTTGAATTTCTGAATATAACGACGACGGCGCGCAGCTGTACGTTCATCAACTTGACTCTTACGACCTTCAAACGGGTTTTCAGAAGTTTTAAAGTCAATACGAACTGGCGTACCTTCAAGTTTATACACTTTACGGAACACGTTTTCTAAGTAACGACGATAGTCCGCAGGTGTCTTATCAACCTTGTTACCATGAATCACAATAGTCGGTGGGTTTTGTCCACCCATATGCGCATAACGCATTTTGATACGGCGACCACTAATCATTGGCGGTTGGTGAGCTTCTGTCGCATCGCTCAAAATTTGAGTTAATTTTGCTGGTGAAACTTTTAAATTTGCAGACTCATAAGCACGGTGGATAGAAGGATATAATTCGCCCACCCCTGTTCCATGTAAAGCAGAAATTAAGTGAATTTTTGCCCAAGGAATGAAGTCAAAACGACGTTCAACGTCAAGTTTACATTGTTTACGGTCGTACTCGCTCATGTTGTCCCATTTGTTAATGGCGATCACCATGGCACGACCAGCTTCAAGCGCATAGCCAATTAAATGTAAGTCTTGCTCAACAATACCTTCACGAGCATCGACCACAACAACCACAACGTGAGCATCTTTCATTGCCTGTAAAGTTTTCACAATTGAGAACTTCTCAATCATTTCATCAACTTTACCTTTACGACGTACACCCGCTGTATCAATTAAAGTGTATTTACGGCCTTCACGTTCAAAAGGAATATAAATAGAATCACGAGTTGTACCCGGTTGGTCAAATGCCACTACACGGTCTTCACCAAGTAAGCGGTTTACCAACGTTGATTTACCCACGTTTGGACGACCAATAATGGCTAAACGTAAACCAGTATCTTTATCATGCTCTTCTGGGTTTTCATCTTCAGGAACATCTTGAAGTACATCTTCAAGCATTTGCTGAACGCCACGACCATGACTCGCTGCAACTTGTAATGGTTCACCCATACCAAGTTTATAGAACTCAACTAAAGCAGCTTCAGCATGTACACCATCCACCTTGTTCGCAACAAGATAAATTTTCTTGCCTAACGTACGAAGTTCACGAGCGATTTGTTCATCAGAAGCTAACAATCCGGCACGTGCATCAACCACAAAAATAATAATATCTGCTTCGTTGATGGCTGTTTTTGACTGCTCTGCCATGTAGTTATCGATACCACCTTCACTTTCACCGATACCACCCGTATCAACAACAATGAAAGACTTATTTTGATAAGTCGCATCACCATATTTACGGTCACGAGTCAGACCCGCGAAGTCGGCTACAAGTGCATCACGACTCTTGGTAATCTGGTTAAATAACGTTGATTTTCCGACATTCGGACGACCAATGAGCGCAATAACGGGTTTCATACAATAACCTTAATTCAAGACCAGCCATATCTCATGGCATGAGCATTAGAAACAGTACAGGAGATATATTTTAAGGTCAGATATGACCATAATAAAAGACGGGGCTTTGAACTGATTTAATTCAAACACCCCGATATTTTTTAACAGCGTAATTTGTTAAGCGGCTATTTTAGCACAAGCGAACAAAATTAACGATTCTGCCAAATACTTAAATCGCCTTTTCGGGTCGAAACGTAGAGTTGATTCTCAATAACACGTAAAGTATTAACCTCACCACTTGTTTTAGAACGACCTACCAATTTACCAGTTGCTGGGTCGATCAGGTGTAAAACACCATCCAAATCGCCAACAATAAGGTCCGACCCCAACACAACAGGGTTACTTAAATGACGATTCAACAAGCTATCATTTTCCCAAAGCTTTTCGCCTGTAGATAAATCATAAGCAGTCAACTTGCCATCAGTTGATGAAACAAATACTTTATTGTCATAAACTTCTGGACGCTTGGTGCTGCTTGAATCTTCACTCCAAACTACACGTTGAGAAGCCAAATCAGTCACTGTGACTTGACCTTGGAAGCTGGTTGTAACCATGAGTTGGCCTGCAACAACCGGATCACCATCAATATCAATTAGACGTTGAATATCAGAACGACCTTCACTTACCGCAACACGACGTTGGAAACGTGGGATACCACTAATCGTATCAATTGCATAAACATATGCATTTGCAGAAGCAATTAAAACAGTACGTGGGTCAAGACTTACCGGTGATGGTTGACCGCGTAAACTGAACTGAACGTTTGGCAATTTGTATGCCCAAACTTGTTGTCCTGATGACGCATCATGTGCAAATACGGTACCGTCGTTTGCAATCGTAATCACACGTCCAGATTGAACTAAAGAAGGACTTAATAATGCACCAGATAATTGTGCAGTCCATTTTTGTTCACCTGTCGCTTGATCTAAAGCAAATAATTGACCTTTGCTGTTACCAACAACAACAATACCTTCAGCTGCTTCAACACCAGAGCTTAAGCCCAATTTACTGACTTTTTTCTCCCAAAGACGTTGTTTGCCACGATATGCAGCAACTTCACCCTTAGGGTCAAGCGTAAAAACAACACCGTCACTAGCGTCAAGTTGTAAACGTAATGGATCTGCCTTATTCGTAGAAGAAACACTGCGCGAAAACACCGGTACCAGAGCCTTTTTCGACTCAGTCAATTTCGGTAGTGGATTTGGTTTTGCTTCTTTTACTTTGTTGCTAGAACATCCCACCAGTACAGCTGATGCGATTGCAATTGCCAAAGGCAGTTTGAATTTCTGATTCATTAAGACTCTTCCACCTGTGTTTCCAAAATTGGGCGCTCAATCTGTGGATCTTCAACTAAAACGCCAACACTTTCGAGTTTAATTTGTAAAATTTGTCGCTCTTGTTTACGTTCCAGTAACGAATCCCATGCAGCTTGATACGCTTTTTTAGCAGAATCAATATCTTTCTTCGCAACAAAGATATCACCACGTAACTCTTCTACTGTTGCTTTAAATGCCGGATCGACATTACCAGACAAAGTTTTTAGAGCTTCATCATATTTGTTTTGCGCCAATTGTGCATCTGCTAAACGCAATTTTACAACCTGAATCAGTCCTTCATCTTTTACTTTTGAGTTTTCAACTTTTTTCAAAGCTTTTTCAGCAGCAGCATAATCTTGTTTTTCATATGCAAGCTTTGCTAATACAAATTGAGTTTGTATCGCCTGAACTGAATCAATATCGTCTTTTACAAGTTTATCTGCCGATGCTGTTATTGAAGCTAAAGCATTTGGATTATCGGCTGTTGCATTTGCTTCATCCATTAACTGCTGTACTTTTGCAGTTTCTGTCTGACTTGTTGCAAGGTTTCTTTTTTGCCAATATTCCCACCCGAAAAAGGCAATCAATGCAATGAGAATCCCGCTAATCATGGCAGAACCATATTTTTTGGCGAACGACTTTAAGCTGTCGAATTGTTCTTCATCACTTAAGCTCATGTGATTGTCCTTTTCCAGATGTTTCAGTTTATTTTGTAAATTTTTCAATTAAGAATGGTACGAGTTCAGCTAGTGCCACTTGTGTCTGCTCAGCTGTTGCCAACTCTTTGAGAGCAAGCTGCTGTGCTTCCCATTCACGTTCACCCAAAATCATGGCGTAAACGGCCCCAGCCTGATCAGCCTTTTTCATCTGACTCTTCATGCTGCCTTGTGAACCCGTTTTAATACGAATATTACTATTCGTAGCTTCTAACTGATCACGTAATTGTTCTGCCAAAACTAATGCTTTAGCTTGATAAGCTGGCTCTGCTACCAAGAAAACTTCACAATCACGTACAATTTCAGCTTTTTCAACTTGCTCAAGTAGAAGCAATAAACGCTCCATACCCATTGCAAAACCAACTGCTGGTACAGACTGATCAGCCTTACCTTTTAGTTGGCCAACCAAGCCGTCATAACGTCCACCTGCACATACCGTACCCTGCGAACCTAAAGCTGTTGTTGTCCACTCAAAAACAGTTTTATTGTAATAATCTAAACCACGTACCAGTTTTTGATTAATTACAAATTTAACGCCCGCAGCAGTCAAATAATCTTGTAATTGCTGGAAGTGGTTTAGACTGTCTTCTTTTAAAAAGTCGTGTAATTTCGGCGCATTTTCCAAAATTTTCTGAGTCGATTCAATTTTAGAATCTAAAATACGTAATGGATTTGTTGTTAAACGGCGCTGTGAATCCTCATCCAAAGCATCTTTATGTTCATTTAAGAAGGCAACCAAAGCATTACGATATTCTGTACGCTCATCGGTTTCACCTAGAGTATTCAACTCAAGCTGAACCATATGATCAACGCCCATACGTTTCCACAAACGAGCTGTTAACAGAATCAATTCAGCATCAATATCAGGAGTTGCCACACCAAAAGTTTCTACACCAAACTGATGGAACTGACGATAACGGCCTTTTTGTGGTTTTTCATAACGGAACATAGGTCCCATATACCACACACGCGGCGTAGCACCACGCAACAAGTTATGTTCAACCAAAGCACGTACACAACCAGCTGTTCCTTCCGGACGCAAAGTTAATGATTCAGGTGGGTTTCCTTTATCGAAGAATGTATACATTTCTTTTTCAACGATATCGGTTGCATCACCAATAGCACGTTTAAACAGTCCCGTTTGTTCAACGATCGGCAAACGAATTTGTTGGTAACCATAAGCATCCATTAACGATGCTAAATGCTGCTCGAGACGTCTCCACGCTGCTGTTTGCGTTGGTAAAACGTCATTAAAACCTTTGATTGCGACAATTGAACTCATGATGAACTACGAATAATTTCTTTAGATTTAGCTTCTTCAAGCTCTTGAACACGTTGACGAACCATAGTTTCGATTTCATCAACCAATTGATTGGTATCAATTAAATGGCTTTTCTCACCATTACGATAAACCAGTGAACGAGGCGCAGCCCCAACAACCCCGATATCTGCTTCTTTTGCTTCACCTGGGCCATTTACCTTACAACCAATAACTGAAACATCCATTGGCGTACGTATATCTTCTAGGCGCTCTTCTAAGGCTTGCATCACCTGAATCACGTTAAATTCTTGGCGAGAACAACTTGGACAAGCAATAAAGTTAATACCGTTAGAACGTAGGCCAAGCGATTTCAAGATGTCAAAACCAATCTTGATTTCATCTTCTGGTTCAGCAGCAAGTGAAATACGCATGGTATCGCCAATACCTTCCATCAATAATCCACCAAGAGCAATCGCTGATTTCACAGTACCTGTACGGTAAATACCAGCTTCAGTCACACCAAGGTGCAATGGATTGTCGATTTGCTGAGAAAGCAAACGATAAGCATCCATGGTTAAAAACACATTTGATGCTTTTACGCTGACTTTAAACTCATGGAAATCTAGACGGTCTAAAATATCGATATGACGTAAAGCTGACTCAAGCAGTGCCTGCCCTGTTGGCTCGCCATATTTTTTCTGTAAATCTTTTTCTAGAGAACCCGCATTCACACCAATACGCATAGAAATGCCGTGATGGCGTGCAGCAGCAACAACTTCACGAACTTTTTGATCTGAACCGATGTTACCCGGGTTAATACGCAAACAGTCTGCACCATAGTCTGCAACTGCCAAGGCAATTCTATGGTCAAAGTGAATATCAGCCACTAATGGAACTGAAACACGTTTGCGGATCGCACCAAAGGCTTCAGCTGCTTCCATAGAAGGAACTGAAACACGCATAATATCTGCACCTGCATCAACACAACGCTCAATCTGAGCAACAGTTGCATCGACATCGCAAGTTTCGGTATTTGTCATACTTTGCACGCTAATAGGTGCATCGCCACCGACATAGACCGAACCAACACGGATTTTACGTGTTGGTCGACGTTTAATTGGGTTCTCTATCATTGTATCGCTCAACTCATGGTATTAGCGGGATAAACGGAATTCAGCTTTACCGTTTACCGTATATGGAGACAATGAAATCTGTTCTTGGTTTAGACTTAATGACACAGCTGTTGCATCATCAAGACGAATCTGGAATGGAGACTCACCATTTAAGGTTAAAGTCGATGCCTGACGACCCGTCGCTAAAACCTTGCCTGTTGCATCTACAATATGAACAGAAGTTGGACGGTTAAAGTTTAACACCAATTGATCACCCGCTGTTGCAGAGGCACTTCCTTTCATAGGTAAAACTTCAACATTAGACTGATTGGCTTTTGGCACATCAGCTTCTTCTTTGTTTGAAGTCCATTTTTGGACACCCATCACAATCAATGACACGACAGCAATAATCAAAATCGCAAGTAACGCACGCTTTAACCATTTTTTGTTACGATCACTATTAGAACCTGGTAATTTACCCATGATTTTAATTGGTGAGTTGTTTAAAGCATGATTTGGCAAAAGACCTGTATCGTTCGCATAAATTTCATCAAAACGCTGAATAATTGCAGTTGCATCAGCATTTAAATATTTCGCATAAGAACGATAATAACCTTTAATAAAGGTTGCTTCTGGCAAAGATTTATAATCGTCTTGCTCTAACGCACTTAGCGTTTTAAGCGGCATATTTAAATCAGAAGATACTTGCTCTAATTCTTTTTTCTGAGAAACGCGAATTTGACGTAAATACTCACCAGGACGTTGAATATTTCCTAAAGCAGAAGTCGGTAAGCTTGAGCCAGTTGGCTGCTGTGAATTAGGATTTATTTCCATACGGCCTCAGTACTATACTGTAATTGCAAATAACGTTGATATTCTGGACTTTCCGGGAATAAAGCACGTAACTGGTTTACTAAAACTTGCATTCCCATTTTATCCGCATTGGCTCGAGCCACTCTTAAACCAATCCAAAGTGCGCGAGCACCCTGATTTTTCTGCCCCACTGTACGAACGTATTGTTCATACATTTGTGTAGCAGCCGGAATCTGCTGCTGCAAATAAAAAATTTCTGCTAACTCTAACATTGAAATGTAAGAATCGCGGTTAGCAAGGAGTGCTTGTTTGAATGTTTTTTCAGCACTCGCAATATCACCTAATTTTAAATAAATCCGCCCTAGATTTTCTAAGGCTTGATAGCGTTGATCATAACCTAATGTTGCACCAGCAATACGGAATTGCTCAATGGCATCATTATAACGCTCCATTTGGTACAAATACGTACCATAATTATTACGCGCCTGAGCATTATCTGGCTCAGATGAAATTGCACGTTTAAAATAATGTTCTGCTTTTTCTAAATTGGGTTTACTGCCTTCTTGTTGCAATAAAATGCCCATCATCATATTTGCCGTTGCATCACGGCTATCGACACTTAAAGCTTGGTCAAGGGAACGCTTTGCAGAGTCCAAGTCACCAGAACGAATGTATTCTGCGGCAAGCTGCGTACGCACCTTAACTGCTTTTTCCGGGTCCTTTTTAAGCGTTGGCGAAGACTGACAACCACTGGCCAGAAATGCAACAGCAACCCCCATACATAACATGATCTTTAACTTCGGAGTACTCAAAGTCTGCCCTCAACTTTATCCTTGTGTACGTAAAATCTCTTGTCGCTGCGCTACTTTCTTTTGCCACTGCTCAGCACGGCGCGTACGGTCAGCAACTTGACCCACTAACTGTCCACATGCAGCGTCAATATCATCACCACGTGTTTGACGAATCGTACACACAAATCCGGCATCAGACAAAGTTTTTTGGAACGAGATAATACGATTTCGACTTGAGCGACCATACGGCGCATGAGGGAATGGATTAAATGGAATTAAATTAATTTTACTTGGTAAGTTTTTAAGCAACTTAAGTAACTGCTGTGCATGTTCAGGCTGATCATTTACGCCTTCTAACATCACATATTCAATAGTCACATGTTTACGCGCACTTTCATTACCATCTTTGGCAATATAACGCTGACACGCTGCAATCAACTGAGCCAATGGATATTTTTTATTAATAGGCACAAGTTCATTACGTAGTTCATCGTTTGGTGCATGTAAAGAAATTGCTAATGCAACATCAATATCTTGTGCAAGTTGGTCAATTTTCGGTACAACACCAGACGTTGACAAAGTCACGCGACGTTTTGACATGCCATAAGCAAAGTCATCAAGCATAATGTGCATTGAGCTTAATACAGCATCATAGTTGAGTAATGGCTCACCCATACCCATCATCACCACATTAGTTACTGAACGCTCGCGCTCGGCAACAGGCACTTCTTCCATATAAGAATAGTTTGCCATCCAAAGTTGCCCAATAATTTCATCTGGCGTTAAATCGCGCTGAAAGCCTTGCTTACCTGTTGAACAAAATGAGCAGTCTAATGCGCAGCCCACTTGTGAAGAAATACATAAGGTTTTGCGTGAACCAGTTTTATCTTCGGCAGGAATTAATACAGTTTCTACTAAAGAGCCAGAACCTTCACCTACGCGAAACACCCATTTACGTGTTCCGTCTTTTGAATAATGACGGTGAACAACTTCAGGGGCTTTAATTTCACAAATTTGTTCAAGCTTTGCGCGCAATTTGCCTGAAATATTGGTCATTTCAGCAAAATCAGTGACAAAATATTGATGAATCCATTTCATAACCTGCCCGGCACGAAACTTTTTCTCACCAATATCTTCAAAGAATTTTTCTAATTGAGCGCGTGACATGCCGAGTAAATTCACTTTTTCGGCAGCAGGCGATGCTGGCGTGGACGAAGATTGCTGCTGTCCATCAAGATTTTCAGATGAAACGACCACTGCAGAACTCATGTGTATTTACCTAAACCATGTCAAAAAAAGAATATATTGTTCAAGAATCAAACAATATGCTCTTAAGAGAATAAAAAAACCAGATAAGTAGTATACCACTTATCTGGTTTGAATGCTTTCGATTAACGAGTGCGTGGGCAGATCTCGTTGTCAGCAAAGAAGTAAGCAATTTCACGCTCTGCAGAAGCAACTGAGTCAGAACCGTGAGCAGCATTTTCGTCGATGCTTACAGCGAAATCAGCACGGATAGTACCAGGAGCCGCTTCTTTAGGGTTTGTAGCACCTAAAATTTCACGGTGAGCAAGAACTGCGTTTTCACCTTCAAGAACAGATACTACAACTGGACCAGAAGTCATGAATGCAACTAAGTCACCAAAGAAACCGCGTTCTTTGTGCTCTGCATAGAAACCTTCAGCATCAGCTTGAGAAAGGTGTTTCATTTTAGTCGCAACAATTTTTAAACCCGCTTTTTCGAAACGAGCAAAAATTTCACCGATGTGGTTTTTAGACACAGCATCTGGCTTTACGATAGACAAAGTACGTTCAATTGCCATGAGTGGCTCCTTTATTTTAAGATTTAAACTTTAAAAAATTTGCCGCATTATACCGATGTCATAGGCAATAATCAGCTTTGAATGTGTAAAAGTTGCGATTTTTTCTACTGTTTTTAGCGAACTTCATCTAACCAAGCCATTTGGATGGCTTCTAGCAATCCTTCGGTTGATTTATTTGGGTCATCACTAAAGTCTGGTAACGCACATACCCATGCATGTAAATCAGTAAAACGAATCCATTGCGGATCAACTTCTGGATGTGCTTCTGACAATTCAATGGCAATATCAATCGTATCTGTCCAACGTAAGCCCATAGCGGCTCCTATCTGTTTAATCTGCTAAATCACGAACTGTGTACTTTAGCAAATCCACAAACGTAATCGATAGCTTAAGCTGATAAAAATTACTGTTCGTTATAAAGCAATGCCCAATAATGGCGCGACAAAAATAATCAGACTTGCTACTGCCGCACCAATAAGTGCGCCTACAATCACATCACTTGGGTAGTGAAGTCCAAGCACCATACGAGACAATGCCACAAGCACCATGAATGGCAACATGGCAGCTAGCAACACAGGCTGGATATAACCTAACACAATTGTCACCATCACTGCATGTAGCGTATGGCCTGATGGAAAACTAAAGTGATCAAGTGGTCTCTCCCCAAGCACAATCACCTGATGTACTTGGTAAGGGCGTGGACGCGTAGTTTTATGTTTTAAGAATTTATAAATTGCTGTTCCGACTGAACCGCCAAGTAGCAAATAGATAATTTGCAAACTATAGGTAATGCCATGCATTCCCCATACAATTGCCAGCATGAGGTACCAAAATGGCCCATCGCCCGCACGGCTAATAATTTTGAAAAATAAAGCTACACGCTGTGAATGGGAAAAATGATTGAGGTATAAACAGCCTCGTAAATCTAGATCGAGTATTTTTATTTTTGCATTCTTTAATTTCATGGTTGTTCTCCTATTTTAGGATACTTAGGTGAAGTCCACCGAGGATTCCTTCACTACCTGATAAAATGCCTGTTCTAATTGCTGTACCGGAAGTTGCCAACCGCTTTGCTGTACTTTACGACAGGCTTGTATGCCCATTTCTCTAAGTTGTTGTACTGAAGGGAGTTGATAAATTTGTTGTATAAAATGGTTTTTCTGTCCAAGTGGACTTAACCAGCCACTTACGTTATGGACTAAATATTGATGTGCACATGCATAATCATACGCGATAACAGGCAAACCGCTTGCCATTGCCTCTAAAACTACGTTACCAAACGTTTCAACCTGACTCGCAAATACAAAGACATCAGCACTTGCATATGCTATTGCTAAATCTTGTCCACGCAAACTACCCGTAAAAATGACATTTCTCGCTTCAGGTAATACTTTTAATCGAGCAAGATCTGGGCCATCTCCTACCACCACAAGTTTAGTTTTATGTTGCTGCATATTTTGCATAGCTGCATAGCTTTCAACAATCAATTGAACTTCTTTTTCTGGTGATAAACGCCCTACATACAGCATGACACGAGTATCGGCATCGGCACCCCATTGCTGGCGTAAGCTTTCTGAACGATGTTTTGGTGAAAAGCGTGTGGTATCGACCCCTCGTCCCACCACAACCAGTGGACAGGTAATACCAAAACCACGTAAAGCTTCTTCGGTATCTTTACTTGGCACACAAGTCACTTGAGTATTGTTATGAAACCAGCAAAGATATTTTTGAATTGGCTTAACTAAAAAAGCCAAATCAAAGAATCGGCTAAAATCTTGAAATGGTGAATGAAAGCCACTAGAGACCGGAATATCTTTTGCTTTTGCAGCTTGCATGGCAGTTAAGCCCAAAGGCCCTTCTGTCACGATGTGCACAACATCTGGCGCAAATTTTTCAAAAGCTTTTGAAACTTTTAAATATTGGGGCCAACCAAATTGCAGAGTTGGATATTTAGGAATAGCCTGTGACATGACGAGACATTCTTGCTCTGGTAGAAAATCATGACACTTGGCTTTTTGTTCTGGGCGAACCAGTAGAATTTTATGACCTTGTTTTTGCAAACCTTGACATAACTGTAATAAGGAAAGCGCTACACCATTAATTTCTGGTGGCCATGTCTCTGTCACAATCGCAATTTTTAAACGAGGACGAACCAACCCGTGGAGTTGGTGCAATTCCTGAGTATTAGACAACTGCTGTTTTTGTTTAAAATAGAAGTGGAAGCTTTCAGGGAGTTGCTGTTGTTTTAATAGTGCTGTCGCGTATGAGCCTTGCATAGCGCCATCCATCAATGTATTTATTTTCATGCTTAAAGATTAAGCAGCTTTCTTGACACTTTGATGATAAATGCATGACAGTTTACTGACATGAAAAATTAAAAAAGCACGCTGAGAACAGCGTGCTTTTTTATAAACAGACAAAGAACTTAACGGTTCTGCAATTTTGCATAATCCATAAGTACATTTGCTGCTTCATTCACAAATGTTTCTTCTTCTGGTAATGCAGGACGTTGGTTGGCTTTCATTTTGGCACGAGATTCAGCCAATGCATCTAAGGAAGCCTGATAGCTTTCCCAGTTAGCAAAAGGTTTTTGACCTGTCGCTACACGGCGTTCATTTTCAGCATCTAAAGTTTGCTTTTCTAAACTCAGAAGCTCTGCGCGGCGCTTATCAATATCAAGAACAACTTGTTTCTGATCGCTAGTCACCTTTGCGATTGCCGTACGTTTATTTAAATATTTAAACTGCGGATCGACTGCTACACGTTGCTCTGAAAGTTGAGACAACTTCGCCACATATGGCTGAACAGAACCTTCACGTTTAAATGGTGCAGTTGGAATCGTATCCCACTTTAAGGCATTTTTCGATTTACGCTCACCAAACTCTTCGTTATAAATATCAACAAGCTTAATGTCTGGCACTACACCTTTGTTTTGCGTACTACCACCGGTAACACGGTAGAATTTACGCTGAGTTAAGGTTGCTTGACCATATGCCAAAGTATCAAGTTGGACCTGAGCTGTACCTTTACCTGTGGTTGTACTACCAATGATAATGCCACGCTCATAATCTTGAATTGCAGCAGAGTAAATCTCACTTGCAGATGCCGATGCCAAGTTCACCAATACAGCGAGTGGACCTGTATAGATTTGCTGACCACCATCGTTGTCTTCAAATACACTTACATTGCCATTGCCGTCACGAATTTGCACAACCGGACCTGACTTAATTACCTGTCCAAGCATACGTGCAACTTCTTCTAATGAACCACCTGGGTCATTACGCAAGTCAATAATAATACCTTCGACTTTCTTAGCTTTTAATGCCTCAAACGCATTTGCAGTGTCTTCAGAAACTGAACGATATTGCTGACCAGCACGACGTGAACGATAGTCGAAATAGAAAGATGGAATTTCAATGACACCTAATAGATGTTTTTTACCATCACGTATTACTTCAACTGTACGTGAACGGACGCCCGCATCTTCTTCTTGAATGACATCACGTACCAAAGTCACATTGCGTGCCTGACTCATTGACGCACCAGCACCAAGAAGTTTCAGCGTTACTTTTGTGCCACGCTTACCACGGATCAACCCAACAATTTCTGAACTCGACCAGCCGACCACATCAATCATTTTACCGCCCTCTTGAGCGACACCAACGATTCGGTCTCCTGATTTCACTTGACCAGACTTACTTGCCGGGCCACCTTCTACAATGGTTTCAATCTTGGTGTAATCTTCATTGCCACGCTCTGGACGAATCGATACCCCAATACCTTCAAGTTGTAAGGTCGTTTGGCGGTTCAGTTCTATCGCATCAATTGGCGGATAATAGTTACTATGTGGATCATAAGTCGCCAACATTGCATTTAATGTTTTATCTAAAACATCGTCGCTTTTCACACGGCTAATTCTTTCAAGCTGACGTGTATAACGCTTGGTCAAAGTCTGAGCCGGTGTTAAATCTTCTGGGCCTGTTAAGTCTTGACCATCAGCAAGTGATGGATTTTCTTTTAATGCCTTTTGTTTCGCCTGCTCTTCTTCACGGCTAATCGTTAAATTAATTAACTGCGAAACTAACATTTTACGCCAGTGATTTTGCTGCTCAGCCGATGTTTTAAAATACGGTGCTTTTTCGCGATCTACTTCAATAAAAGTATTTGGCTGTTTTAAATTTTGTGGTTTCTTTAACTCAGCAAGCATGAACTCATAAAATTGTTTTAAGCGTTCACGATATTGCTGGTGAATAGCAAACGGTCCAGTTAAATTCCCCGCTTTTAATGAAGCACCAAAATTTGAACCATAGAGCTTTTTATAATTTTGAACTTCAGCGTCTAAAAATAATGAATGGTCTGGATCAAGACTATCTAAATACATATCGAGAATACGGTTAGATGTATTCGCATCCAAACGCATATTTAAATAATGTTGGCGATCAACTAAAGTTGCCAGTTGACGAGCCACCAAGGCCTGCTCTTGCGTTGGCTGGATCGATTGAGAAACAGCAGCTGTATTGGTTGCTGCTCTTGCTTCGTTCATCGTATGAGAGAAGAATAAACCGCCAGTCGCGATTGCTACTGCACAAGCTATAGTTTGAAGTTTCATAAATTCTTAATACTTCCTTGGGTGTTCGTATCTTACACGCTCTGTTTTCGATATGAACTAAGCAGATTCAACATCTTAACCAACTAAATTGTTTATACCGTGTAGTTTTATCATATTCTGTACTGACAAAATGTAGCAAATCATTGCAAAATTCGCTTATTGTTTTTCAATCAAAATTCAAATGGAACCAATATGATTGGCGCGTTGATGCTGGACATTGCCGGCACAGAACTTACTAAAGAAGATATTGAACTATTACAAGCTCCGCAAGTCGGTGGCATGATTTTATTTGCACGAAATATTGAATCACCACAACAAGTCCGTGCTTTAACCGACCATATGCGTCAAGTTCGCCCAGATATTTTAATTGCCGTCGACCAAGAAGGCGGCCGGGTTCAACGTTTAAAATCTGGCTTTACACTATTGCCAGCCATGGGCCGCTTTGGGGAACTCTATATCACTCAACCACAAAAGGCTCTAGAACTGGCTGAACAGTGTGGCTGGTTAATGGCAACTGAAGTCTTAGCTGTGGGGATCGATTTTAGTTTTGCACCAGTTTTAGATCTTAATGCGATTAGTGATGTGATTGGTGACCGTGGATTCTCTAAAAATATTGAGGATATTGCTCCGCTTGCTGGTGCATTTATGCGCGGCATGAAAAAAGCTGGCATGGCAAATACTGGTAAGCACTTCCCGGGTCACGGTTCGGTCAAAGCCGATTCACATGTCGCAGCCGCAATTGACAGCCGTAGCTATGACGAAATTTACAACCATGATATGCAAAGCTTCATTAAGCTTATGCCTGAGCTCGATGCGCTCATGCCTGCACATGTAATTTACGACAAGGTTGACCCAAATCCGGCAGGTTTCTCACCTTTCTGGATTCAAGAAGTCCTTCGTAATCGTTTGAAGTTTAATGGTGTACTTTTCTCTGATGACTTAAGCATGCAAGCTGCTTGTGTCGCTGGAGGTGCAGATGCGCGTATTCAAGCATCTCTGGCAGCTGGTTGTGATATGGGGCTAGTGTGTAATGACCGTAGTGCAGCATGTACAGCACTCGATGGTATTGCAAACTTAGCGTTACCAAATCAAGAACGTTTAGAACGTATGCGTGGTCGAATTCCACAAATCCAAGTTGGTGAAACTTTATCGCTTGGAAATGAGTGGCAAACTGTCAAAACTGCCATTGAAGAGTTTAAGAATTCGATTTAAGTTAGTAAAAATTTTAATTGGCTACAAAAACCTATTCACTATCTGATACGCGGTTAAGTCATACGCAACCTGCTCATCTGCTGAAGGATATTGATTGCTTCAATATATTTGATAGATGCAGAAAGTGAACAGGTTTTGCGTATGACAATGGTTTTGGTTACTTTTCCCGAAAGAAAAGTAACTCCAACTGAAAGTTCATCCCAGAATGCCAACCTAATTGACAGGACTCCGTCATGCAGGTTCATTCACCATCAATGCATTAGAACCTCTTCATTGTTATTAATAATGAAGATCACACAAAAACAATAAATCGAGTTCAGGACGAATGACACAACACCTTTCAAAACACCGCCACATTTCTTTTACAGCCCACTATACAGGCTATATCTGGTATCAAATGGGGATCTCACACGAAGCACTTGCCACCAACAAAGGCAAATCTTTGGCATATTTAGTTCACCCATTAGAATCTTGGGCAGAGAAATATGTCGGTGGCAGTATGCGCACGACACTTAAACAGCGCCATACCATGCTTGATCATGATTTAGAGAAGTTAATTCAAGAAAATCCTGATTTACAGGTGCTTGAAATTGCTTGTGGTTTATCACCACGTGGTTGGTGGTTTAGGCAGCATTATCCTTCTATTACCTATCGGGAGCTTGATTTGCCCGATATGGCTCAAACAAAACAAAATGCACTACAACAAATTGAAAAAAATGCACCTGAAATTTTATCGGTCGATTTATTTACCGAGGCTTTCGCACAAGCGTTTGAAGTGTTTGACCCTAGCCGCCCACTAGTTGTAATCAGTGAAGGTTTAATTAACTATTTTGATAAAGACTTATTAAAGCAACTGATCCAATCCATTGCCCACTATGGTGCTTCCTTTAAAAAGCTTCATTATTTAACCGACCTGTATCCTGAACCCGTTAAGAACAAACTCGCAAGTATTATCTGGAACAGTAGTAAATTACTTAAACTTATGTCTCGAAGCTCATTTAGTTTTCATTTTAAGACTCCACTAGAAGTGAAAGACTTTTTTAAAGATGCAGGCTTTAGTCAAGTTAACGTTGAACAACCGCATATATTCTTCGGACAAGTTTCTAAAGAGAACGATGAAGAGCATTTAGGTGACTTAGTCTGGACTATTCATGCTCAATTGAAATAAAAAAAGAAGTCTCAATATTTTTGGGACTTCTTTTTTATAAAAAATTAAACTTTATGCTGCTTGCTTTTGGCGGGCAATAAAACGACTTAAACGGTCAGCAAGTTCGAAACTGCCATGTTTAAATAAAGCACGGATTCCTTGTTCAGTAGCATCAAAGATTAAACATTCAATCGAAAAAGCACCCTCTTCATCTTCTAAATATAGTGCGAGATCCCGTGGATGTTCATTTACAAAGTCGAGCTGTTTCACATCATCTAACTTCAAATACATTCCAAAGAAAGTCACATCAACAATCGTCACTGGCACCTCTGTTTGACATTCACGGTGGCTCAGTTTCGTTTTAGGCTGGAGAACTGGTATACGCTCTTCACCTCGGCGTTCCATGTTTTGCATTTGCTCACGCGTCATTGGAATAATGCCATCCAGATTTTGGATAGATTCACCCTTCAAAAATGAAGTGAACAAACTCATAGTTTCTTTACGGCGCTGAAGCTGTGGCACATGATCTGCGTTAGCAATTAGAGCAAATTCCATATCCGGACATTGCAAAGCAAAATTGGCATTTTCATGAGGTAAAGTAAAACTATCGTACTGCCCTGCTGCGACCAGTGTTTTACACTGTGGAATCGGTACATCTGTTAAGCGTAAAAGTCGATTACAGTTAATGTCATAACGTTCACGCTCGGTCCCCGTAAACTCAGCCATTTGCCTAAAAAATAATTTTTTAGCTGTCGGTGACATACGTGTTTTATCTAATTTGGCATGATTCACCAAATATAGAATCACCGCTTGTCCAAACTCTTCCATACGATTTTCTTGCATGAGTTTGAGTGATTCTTCCAAAATCATCCGCCAACTTTTACGGGTCTTTTGCATGACACCCATTAAAATCATACGGTCCATTAAATCTGGACGGTGATAAGCAAAACAAGAAGCAACAACTGAACCCAACGACATTCCCATTACAGAAACTTTTTGAATTCCCACAATATCTAACCAACGACCTAACATTTCGGACAAATCAGGTAGTTCTAATGTTCCAGCAGAAATTCCGGTATCTCGATTGGTAATTTGTTGATTTGCGCCCATAGATGGCAAGTCGATTAAAATGACCGGGCCACTTTCAAACAGTTGCTCAACACAATATTTATAAGAGTTAAAATTTTGAAAAGCACCACCAACAATCACAATCGGTGTTTTGTGAATGGTTTTTGGGTCTGCGATCGCCATGTATTCAATTTTCCAACCGTCAATCCATGTGGTACGAGCTGGCTGTTTAAAACTATCTCTATGGTAGATATCGAAAAACCCAAAACCGGCATAAGCTTGGTTTATCTCCGAATCCATTTGAATAATGGAATTCATATCCTTGCTTCCTCCTTGCTGTAATTTTTTTATGCTGCAAGAGTTCCTTCTTGAACATGTAATCTTTTATGCACAAATCTTTAAAATTTGTATTAGTTTGTATTGCACAAGTCCATTCTAAACAATTGTCTGAAATATACGCAATCGCTGAAATGACCGCTCATCTTGTTTAAGCCGCGAATAGTTTGCAAAATATTTAAATGTTTTTTTATAGCGGTCACATTTTTCAAAAAAAGCCATTCATTGTTCCGCATTTGACTGCTACTATCGTAGTCATTGGTAAATGATTAAAAACTGCTATGCAAGATTCAATTGAACAATATATGCAAAAAGTCGGGCAACAAGCACGTGAGGCTTCACGTGTTTTAACAAGTGCTTCGACTTCGCTTAAAAATCATGCACTCTCTGCTATTTACACTGCTTTAGAAAATAATCAGGCAGCGATTTTGGCGGCGAATCAACTCGACATGGAAAAAGGCCGTAGTAACCAACTTGACAGTGCCTTACTTGATCGTCTTGAACTTACGCCCGCACGTTTTAAGGGGATGTTGCAAGGTTTAAAAGATGTGATCGCTCTCGTCGATCCAATTGGGGAAATTACGGATCTTGCATATCGCCCCACAGGCATTCAAATTGGGAAAATGCGTGTGCCTTTGGGTGTAGTAGGTATGATTTATGAATCACGCCCAAACGTAACACTTGAAGCTGCCTCGTTAGCGATTAAATCGGGCAATGCCATTATTTTACGTGGTGGTTCAGAAGCACTTGAGTCAAACAAAGCAATCGCAGAAGCAGTTAAACATGGTTTAAAAGTTGCTGGTTTACCTGAGCATTCAGTACAAGTGATTGAAACTTCTGACCGTGCGGCAGTTGGTCACCTCATTACCATGGCTGAGTATGTAGATGTCATTGTTCCACGCGGTGGTAAAAGCTTAATTGAGCGTGTGACCAACGAAGCCCGTATTCCTGTGATTAAGCATCTTGATGGTAACTGCCACGTGTTTGTAGAAGCACAAGCAGACTTGCAAAAAGCATTACCGATTACTTTAAATGCCAAAACTCATCGTTACGGTGTTTGTAATGCGATGGAAACACTGCTTGTTGATGAAAAAATTGCAGATGTTTTCTTACCACGCATTGCTGAACTTTATGCTGAAAAACAAGTTGAGTTACGTGGCTGTCCAGAAACACGTCGTATTTTGGGTACGACTGTCAAACCTGCAACAGAAGAAGACTGGTATACCGAATATTTAGGACCAATTCTTGCAGTTAAAGTGGTTAGCGGGATTAATGAAGCAATTGACCATATCAATAAATATGGTTCGCATCATACCGATGCAATTGTGACTGAAAACTATACTTTAGCTCGTCAGTTCTTGGCTCGCGTAGATTCAAGCTCTGTCGTAGTTAATGCCTCAACTCGTTTTGCTGATGGCTTTGAATATGGTTTAGGTGCTGAGATTGGTATCTCAACTGATAAAATCCATGCACGCGGCCCTGTTGGCTTAGAAGGTTTAACTTCTCAAAAATGGATTGTGTTAGGTGACGGTCAAATTCGTCAATAAATCCCTTATTTAAATAAAAATGCCTGATCCATATCAGGCGTTTTTATTTTGTTATTTCCCATAAAAAAGCCAGCCCGTAGGCTGGTTTTTTTAATCGTATATTAATTAGAAAATGAAGTCAGTATTCACAAATTTCGAATAGTGCTCAGACACCATAGAAGCCAGCATACCTTTACTGTCATCAGTCTGTTTAGCCGCAATCATAGAGCGGATCGAGAATGCACGAAGCGCATCATGCACAGACAGTGTACCTTCTGCAGAATCTTTACGACCACCAAATGGGAATACATCAGGACCACGCTGACATTGACAGTTGATATTTACACGACAAACTTGATGTACCAGTGTATCGACCAAATGACCAATTTGCGCTGGGTCACTACCAAAGATACTCACCTGCTGACCATGATCAGAAGTAGTGACATAGTCCAATACTGTTTCAATATCATCATAAACAGCAACTGGTACCACTGGCCCAAACTGTTCTTCGCGATATAGTCTCATCCCCTCAGTCACTGGATAAACGACAGCTGGATAGAACATGGTTTTGCAGAATTCACCACCTTCCGGATTAACCACTTTAGCCCCTTTTGCCACAGCATCTTCAATCACTTCAGTCATGTAGGCGGTACGGTGCATACCCGGTAGCGGCGTAATAGAGACACCTTTTTCCCACGGCATACCTACTTTCAGTTTAGCCAGCTCAGTCGTTAAACGATTAACAAATTCATCGGCTATTGAGCGGTGTACCATCAGCATTTTCAAAGCAGTACAACGCTGACCATTGAATGACAATGCACCCAGTAGACATTCTTTCACTGTCAGGTCTAAGTCAGCATCCGGCAAAATGATAGCTGCATTCTTCGCATCCAACCCCAAAATCGCACGCAGACGATGGGATTTTGGATGTTGCTTTTTCAAATGATCAGCCACTTTACTAGAACCAATCAGTGCCAATACATTAATTTGCCCTGACGCTAATAAGTGAGGCACTACCAGAGAACCTGGTGCATAGATAGTATTGATTACGCCTTTTGGAAATGAATCTCGGAATGCCTCTAGCAATGGTTCAAATAGTAAAGTTCCAAATTGAGGTGGTTTAAAAATAATGGTATTACCCATTAGCATAGCTGGGATGAGGGTTGCGAAGGTTTCATTCAGTGGGTAGTTGTATGGTCCCATACACAACACAACACCTAATGGAGTACGACGAATTTGACCAATAGTACCTTCAGCAATTACAAAGCGAGAGTTAGCATTATCCAGATCTTTTAAAGCATCAATGGTTTGACGCATATAGGTAATAGTACGATCAAACTCTTTCTCTGAGTCAGCCAAGCTCTTGCCAATTTCCCACATGATCAGCTTAATAATCAGATCTCGTTGCTCTACCATGCGCTGAATGAAATTCTGCATACAAGCGATGCGCTCACCAACTTTCATCATTGGCCATTCGCCGCGACCATTGTTGTAAGCCCGTACTGCCGCTTCCAGAGCTTCATCACTTTCTTTTTCGCCCATGACTGGATAACTACCAAGTTCAACTTGCTGTAGGCTACCGTCAGACTGCTGAATCCAGATCGGAGATAATGTTTTCTTGGTTGGACCAGCCCATAGCTTCAACTCACCGTCCACCAGTGAGACACGTTGATGAATTTGAGATGGCAGACGTACACTTTCAGGAATACTGTCCACTACTGGAAATTTATGCTGTAAATTATTTAACTGATTCATTCTTCTTAATACCTTATTCTTTGTATATCTTTTTATATCTACCGAGCTTTCGCTGTAATCAGGTCTTATTCGGGTCAATACTACTATTATTATCAGTACTCACCTTGCTTGAACCGTAGATGCAAGGTGAATATCTTAAGGCTGTGATAGTTTCGATATTTTCTAGATGAATTTACCCCCGACACACACTATCAGTCACCCCTAGCTTCTGGATGACTTGTTCAATGATCTGTTCTGGTGTGAGAGCAATATCAATTGCTATTGCCTCATTCACATCAGGTTCTTCTAATGTATCTAGTTGAGTTTGTAACAATGCCGGATCAAAAAAATGACCAGATCTTTCTGCAAGTCTTTGCTGTAATAGTTCAAAAGAACCTTTTAGATATACAAACTTAACATTCTGGTCCTGCCCTCTTAAAATATCGCGATACATCCGCTTTAAAGATGAGCATGTAAACACAGCTGTTTCACCATCTCTTTGTTTTGTTTCAATTGCCTGACGAATGGCTTGCAACCATGGCAAGCGATCTTCATCAGTTAAAGGAATACCTTGGCTCATCTTGCTTTTATTTGCAGCGGAATGAAGCGTATCGCCATCAAGAAACTCACAAGCCAAACGCTCTGATAACAACTCACCAATGAGGGTTTTCCCTGTTCCACAGACACCCATAGCTATCACAATCATGGATTACCTACCTCTAATTACAAAACAGCGCTAAGCAACAATGTGAAAGACAAACCAAGTACTGAAATAATTGTTTCCAGTACAGACCAAGTCTTCAGTGTCTGCCCAACTGTCATTCCAAAATATTCTTTGATTAGCCAGAAACCAGCATCGTTTACATGCGAAAAAATTAATGATCCTGAACCTGTCGCTAATACTAAAAGTTCAGGTCTAACAACTACACCTGCCGCCGCCGCAATAGGTGCAACAATGCTACAAGCCGTAGCCATCGCAACAGTAGCCGAACCTGTCGCCAAGCGTATAAGGGCTGCAACAAGCCATCCTAACAACAATGGTGAAAGGTTTGCTTTTAAGGCAGTAGATACAATTTCATTAGAAATTCCACTGTCTCTTAAAATACCGCCAAAACCGCCACCAGCACCAACAATCAACAAAATACCGGCAATTGAAGCCAAGCACCCACCACAGAACTTTTCGATTTGTTCACGGTTGAAACCCTGCATGGTGCCGAAAGTAATAAAGCTGACCAAAACAGCAATAAGTAATGCAATATCAGAAGTACCAATAAAGCGTAATAACTCATTTGGGAAAGTTTTTGGAGCAAAGAAAACATCTGCCCAACTACCAACTAGCATCAATGCAACTGGCAGCATGATCGTAAATAAGGTAATACCAAAACTTGGTAATTCACGTGTCTTGTTAGCATCTGCTTCAACAAACTGCTTTGCTAAAGGATTATTTTCAGGCAATTTGACATATTTGTTGATCCATAATGCATACAATGGACCTGCTGAAGCCAAGCACCCACCACAGAACTTTTCGATTTGTTCACGGTTGAAACCCTGCATGGTGCCGAAAGTAATAAAGCTGACCAAAACAGCAATAAGTAATGCAATATCAGAAGTACCAATAAAGCGTAATAACTCATTTGGGAAAGTTTTTGGAGCAAAGAAAACATCTGCCCAACTACCAACTAGCATCAATGCAACTGGCAGCATGATCGTAAATAAGGTAATACCAAAACTTGGTAATTCACGTGTCTTGTTAGCATCTGCTTCAACAAACTGCTTTGCTAAAGGATTATTTTCAGGCAATTTGACATATTTGTTGATCCATAATGCATACAATGGACCTGCAACAACCGCTGTCGGGACACCAACCAACAAACTGTACATAATAGTTTTACCGATGTCGGCGTGGTAAGCCTGCACCGCGAGCAAAGCTGCTGGATGTGGTGGAATCAACCCATGTACGACCGATAAACCTGCAACCATAGGTAAACCTACAACCAACAATGATTTACCTGTGCGTTTAGCAATGTTGAAGGCAATTGGAATTAGAAGTACAAAACCGACTTCGAAAAATACTGGAAGCCCCACAATTAATGCAATGAACATCATGGCCCAGTGAATATGTTTTTCACCAAACCATTTAATTAAAGTAATTGCTATTCGTTCTGCACCACCTGACTCGGCCATCATCTTGCCAAGCATGGTTCCTAGCGCAATCACAATCGCAAGGTGACCTAATGTTTTACCGGTACCAGCCTCATATGATTTAACAATCCCATCCATTGGCATGCCAACTGCAAGAGCTAAACCGAGAGAAACAATAATAAGAACTAAAAAGGGGTAAATTCTAAACTTCGCGATCATAACAATCAAAGCAACAATCGCGATTAAAGTATAGATAAGCAACATGCCACCCTGAACGGTCTCCATGTGACACTTTCTCCTTGGAATAATGCTATCTAGGCATACTGCCCAAACGAAGCTCTTCAACCAGAGATATACTCATTGTTGAAGCACTCATTTTTTATATTTTGTATGACTGGCATCCGCCAGTCACCGCATCACAAAAAATCTAAAGCACCTAAAAGATACTTTAGATTTTCAAACCACAATTACTTTCGTAAAACTCACAACTGACTTGCAATTTGGGCTAAACGGGTAATTTCAGCCCAATCTTGTGCAGCGACAACAGGTTTAGGTGTTAACCATGACCCACCTACACACACGACATTAGGCTGCTTCAAGAAATCTGGAGCCGACTCCGCTGTAATTCCACCTGTAGGACAAAAACGTAAGTTTGGAAATGGCCCATAAAATGCTTTTAGCATCTCTACACCACCAGCCTGTTGAGCAGGGAAAAACTTCACAATGTCGTAACCCAATTCAATCGCTTGAATAAGATCACTCGGTGTCATTACCCCTGGTAAAAGAGGCAAGCCCGCATCTTGCGCAGCCAGATGCAAGTCTTTAGTCAAACCCGGAGATACCCCAAATTTAGCACCTGCTTTTTTAGCTTGAGCACAATGCTCAGGCTTAGTAATCGTTCCTACGCCCACCACAATGTCATCTGCTAACTGAGACGCTCGCTCAATAGCAGCCAAACCAGCAGCGGTACGTAAAGTAATTTCCAGTACTTTTACACCACCAGCATGCAACGCACGTGATACATGCTCACCTTGTTCAGCAGAATCAAAAGCCAACACTGGAATTACTGGGCCTAATTTGACAACATCTTCAATCTTGCTCATTACTTTGTAATTCCTTCGTCTCAAATATGCGCTTGTGGCTCTTCGCCAACAAGTGCACCAAACACAGATGCACCATGCTCAGCAGGCGCTGCTGCTGCACGGAATACACCAAATAATTCACGTCCAAAACCGACTTCGTTTTCAGCCTGATGTTCTGGCTGTGCAACAGGGCGTGACTGCCAAGTTTGTTCATCTAACTCAATATCGAGTACGCCAGCTTCAGCATCAATGATTAACATATCTCCGGTTTGAACTTTTCCAATCGGACCGTTTAATAACGCTTCTGGAGACAAATGAATGACTGCCGGTACTTTGCCTGAAGCACCAGACATACGGCCATCAGTCACTAATGCAACATGGAAACCTTGATCCTGTAAAACACCCAACACAGGCGTTAAACGGTGTAATTCAGGCATACCATTCGCACGAGCACCTTGGAAACGAACCACCGCAATAAAGTCTCGGTGTAATTCACCACGATCAAACGCCGCTTGTACCGCTTCTTGCGAGTCAAATACGATTGCAGGTGCTTTCACTTTACGGTGCTCTGGCGCAACCGCAGAAATTTTAATAACACCACGGCCAAGGCGACCTTGCATTAAGCGCAAGCCACCATCTGGCTGAAACGGCACATCAATGCTACGGAGTACTTTGTCATCAAGGCTTTGAACCACACCGTCAACCCAAGTGAGCTGACCGTCAATCAATTTCGGTTCTTTAGTGTAGTGCTGTAAACCTTTACCAGCGACTGTCGTCACATCGTTATGTAGTAAACCAGCCTCAAGTAAGTTACGAATAAGGAATGCCACCCCACCCGCTGCTTGGAAATGGTTTACATCGGCTTTACCATTTGGATAGATTTTTGCGAGCAATGGAACAACAGCAGACAACTCATCAAAGTCATCCCAGTCAATTAAGATGCCAGCCGCACGTGCAATCGCAATAAGATGTAAGGTATGGTTGGTTGAACCGCCTGTAGCCAGTAAAGCTACAATGCCATTGATAATGGCTTTTTCATCAATAACATGACCAATTGGCGTGTAGTTGCCTCGCTCAGCAGTTAAGTCAAGTACACGTTTAGCAGCTTCGGCAGTAAGCGCGTCACGTAGTGGTGTGTGAGGATGAACAAATGCAGCACTTGGCAAATGTAAACCCATCACTTCCATCAACATTTGGTTACTATTGGCAGTACCATAGAATGTACATGTGCCCTGCCCATGATATGCAGCAGACTCAGCTTCAAGTAAGGCATCGCGACCTACTTGGCCTGTAGCGAATTGCTGGCGGATTTTAGCTTTATCATCATTCGATAAACCGCTGCTCATTGGACCTGCGGGTACAAAAATAGTTGGTAGATAACCAAACTGTAAAGCACCAATTAGCAAGCCTGGCACAATCTTATCGCATACCCCGAGACACAATGCAGCGTCAAACATATTATGAGAAAGTGCAATCGCTGTACTCATTGCAATTGTTTCACGTGAAAACAATGACAATTCCATACCGGCATTACCTTGAGTAATACCATCACACATTGCCGGTACACCACCAGCAAACTGTGCAACGCCGCCATTTTCGCGAGCAGCTGTTTTTATAATGTCAGGGAATGTTTTATATGGGGCATGTGCCGAAAGCATTTCATTATAAGAAGACACAATACCAATATTTGGTTCACGCCCCACTTTAATAATTAATTTTTCATTATCTTCCATGCCGGCAAATCCATGAGCCAGATTGGCACATGAAAGTGCTCCACGAGCTGGAAATTTGCCTTGAGCATGTTCAATACGTTGTAAATATGCAGAACGAGTTTTTTGGCTACGCGCAATTACACGTTCGGTAACTTTTGCCAATATTGGATTCGGCAAGTCCATGCTGGACGCTCCTGTACAACCGGATAAGCCGGAACAATAAAAATAGACCAAATGATATATTTCATCATCATTTGATAAGGGGGAGGAACAATATTATTAAGGCAAAAAGCGACATGCAAGCCCTAGACAACTTTACGGTAATACCTGAGCATGAGTATTAAATACAAATTATGTTTAAGTTTTAAACAAGAAGCTGGTTTTATTTTTGACTATATTTACCGGTATATTAGCCTCTAATAACTATGAGAAAATTCTCATAATATCAAAGTAATAAAATATCTTTATAAATGTATTAACACAGTTTTTTTATACTAAATTTTATAATAAAAATGTTTATGATTTATTCATTTTAACCTATATATAAACGATTAAATCTTAATTTCATTTACGTATATTATTTGTAATATATCCATCGAGCTTGATTAAAATAACATCACTTCTTTTTCTTAAAAAATTTATACCAAATAGTTGAAAATTACATTAAATATAAATTTACTCTTCATAAATATATACAAAAAACTGTTTAATTCATCTACAAAAAATAAATGAATACAGTGGTTAAGCTTTATACTGAACAAATATTAGTTATAAAAAATTTAATGGTCGATAGTGCTTAAGTCTAATGGGCTAAAGTCTATCTTGGACAGAAAAACAACACATGTTAAAACATCACAACCTGCTCTTAGTGCATATTGCAATTAATGCCTTTTGATCAGGAAGTTAGGAAAACTATTTTTAAATCAGGACTTGGGTATTTCAACGTGGCTACATCAGTATTAGTTATTAATTGCGGTTCTTCATCTATTAAATACGCACTGGTTTCAGAGCGTCGTGAAGATCGTATTTATGGTTTAGCAGAAAACTTAGGGGCAGCTGATGCTCGTATTAAAGGAATTACAGTCGGTGGAGAACCGCTAGAGCTTTCAATTCCCTATGCTGACCACGCCAAAGCTTTAGAAACCTTACTTGCACGTCTTGCAAACTATAAACCTCAAGCAATCGGTCACCGTGTCGTACATGGTGGAAGTCTTACTAAAGCTGAATTACTCACCCCTGAAATTATAGAACGTATTCGTGCAGCCACGCCTCTTGCCCCGCTTCATAACCCTGCTCACTTAATTGGGATTGAAGCAACAATGCGCCTATTTCCTGAATTACCTCAAGTTGCCGTATTTGACACCGCATTCCACCAAACCATGCCTGCACATGCATACCGTTATGCAATTCCGAAATTTTTATATACAGACCATAACGTTCGCCGCTATGGCTTCCATGGCACAAGCCATGCTTATGTGTCTGACCGCGGCAGTGAACTGGCTGGAAATTTCCAAAAAGGTGGTTGGCTAACAGCACACTTGGGCAATGGTAGCTCGACTTGTGCAGTATGGAATGGACAAAGTGTTGATACTTCTATGGGCCTTACTCCGCTTGAAGGCGTTGTAATGGGAACCCGTAGTGGTGATGTCGACCCAAGCTTACACAACTTCCTTGCAAAAAACCTTGGCTGGGACTTAGCGAAAATAGACAAAGTTTTAAATAACGAAAGTGGATTACTTGGCTTATCACAACTTTCTAACGATATGCGTACAGTGATTGAAGCTTCTGAAAACGGCAACGAGGATGCTCGTCTTGCAATAGAGGTATTTAGCTATCGCCTTGCAAAATCACTTGCTGCCTTAAGTTGTGGTTTACCAAGTATTGATGGTCTGATCTTCACAGGTGGTATCGGTGAGAACTCTGCTTATATTCGTGAAAAAACTCTAGCTTATTTACCTCACTTCGGTTTACAGCTCGATAAAGATCAAAATAACAACTTAAAACGTGGTACAGAAGGCCGTATCGATAGCGGTACAGGTCCACAAATTTGGGTGATTCCAACCGATGAAGAAGGCCGTATTGCCAAAGAAACTCGTCAGGTTGTAGACGTTTCACCAAATACATCTCCTGAAGTTAGCCTTGCTTAATTACAGAAGTCAAAGAACGTTATTCATTTATTTATAGGTTTATATGAATACAATTTTATTAATTCCTACAGGTGAAGGGGTTGGTCTAACCTCTGCCTGTTTAGGTATGATTTATGCACTTGATTGTAATGGGATTAAAGCAGGCTTTTTAAAACCGTTCTCTCAGGTAGATCAAGAAAATTTAGACCGGACCACCTCTTTATTTGGCCATTTATTTCAAGGTAAAACTGTTCAATCCATTTCTCATGAAAAACTAACCCAACGCATTGCGGCTGGCGAAGTAGATGAGTTACTTGAAGAAGCAGTAAGTCTTCATCGCAGTATCGCAGCAGACAACAATGTGATTATTGTTGAAGGCTTATTACCAAATGGGCAAGACCATTTTGCCAGTGAACTTAATGCAAGCCTTGCACAAGCTCTCGATGCTGAAGTGGTTTTAGTCAGTACAGCAGATATTCAAAACCCACGTAAAACAGCAGAGAAAGTTGAAGCTCACTTACGGCAGTTTGGTGGTGCAACCTCTAACCGAACAGCGGGTGTACTCTTTATGCGTACACGTGGGTTGTCTGAAGAAACAGCTCAAATACCTGTCGCATTTGACCCGTCGTTACGTCCAACCGAAGACATCGCAAAATTTACGACAGAACTGCAAAAATACAATCGCTACTTTGGATCAAACGATTTACCAATTATTGGTTTAGTCCCATTTAGTAATACCTTAAGTGTACCTAGAACTTTAGACATCGCGAACGTGATTGATGGTCAATGGGTACATCAAGGCGAAGCGAAAACACGTCGTATTTTGCACTCAAGTTTAATTGCCTCAAGTATTGAATATGAACTTAATAAATTCATTGCAGGTGAGCTGATTATTAGCGCATCTGAACGTACCGACGTTTTACTTGCAGGTAGCTTGGCAACCAGTAACGGTATTCCATTGGCAGGCTTGGTACTGACCGAACGTGAAGCACCTGCCCCTGAGCTTTTAGAGTTTTGCCAAAGCGCGATTAAACAAGGCTTACCAATTTTACATACCCGTTTAAACACACTGGAAACGGCACAGCGCTTATCTGATTTTGGTAATGAAATTCCAATTGATGACACTGAACGTGCCGAGCAAGTGACTCGTTTTGTTTCAAGTCATATCGATGTCGAATGGCTTAAACAACACAGTAATAATGGAGCAACACCACGTCTTTCTCCTTCTGCATTCCGTCACGAACTGGTACAAAAATCGATTGCAGCCAAAAAACGGATTGTTCTTCCAGAAGGCGATGAACCACGCACTATTGAAGCTGCTGCTATATGTCAGGCTCGTGGTATTGCGCATTGTATTTTGTTAGCAAAACCAGATGCGGTACAAGACGTTGCAAAAGCACGCGGTATTGAATTACCAGCAGACTTGGAAATTATTGATCCGGACAGCATTCGCAACCAATATGTTGCACCTATGGTTGAACTCCGCAAAGGCAAACTCAATGAGTTACAAGCCAAAGATCAATTACAAGACACCGTAGTTCTTGGCACCATGATGCTGGCCCTAGATCATGTAGATGGTTTGGTTTCAGGTGCAGTTCACACCACGGCTAACACCGTGCGCCCTGCTTTTCAGCTGATTAAAACCGCACCTTCTTACTCTTTAGTTTCGTCCATATTCTTTATGCTTTTACCAGATGAAGTATATGTTTACGGTGACTGTGCAATTAACCCAGACCCTACAGCCGACCAACTTGCTGAAATTGCAATTCAGTCTGCTGACTCTGCAAAAGCGTTTGGAATTGACCCACGTATTGCCATGATCAGCTATTCAACTGGTACGTCTGGAACAGGTGCGGATGTTGAGAAAGTACAGCAAGCGACTCAAATTGCACAGCAACGCCGTCCTGATTTACTAATTGACGGTCCACTCCAATATGATGCAGCTTCCGTTGAAAGTGTCGGACGCCAAAAGGCACCGAATTCACCTGTAGCTGGCCGTGCCAATGTATTTATTTTCCCTGACTTAAATACAGGTAACACGACCTATAAAGCAGTACAACGTGCAGCAAATGTAGTCAGCGTTGGACCAATGCTGCAAGGTCTAAACAAACCAGTCAATGACTTGTCTCGTGGTGCTTTAGTAGATGATATTGTCTTTACTATTGCATTAACAGCAATTCAGGCTGAACAACAGGCTGCTGCGAAATAATTAATATCATTTAATCTTTTCTACCTCTCGCCATTTGATATCCGCTCAAATGGCTTTTTTTATTCTTAAATAACAACATTCCCTTTTGGTTATTCTTAGTTTTAAAACACTTAGCACTAGTCCTATTCGACTTTCGGTCAAAAGATCAACCAATCCCCCACAAGTTTGTGTTTTTGTCATATAATTTAGCCCGCTAGCTAACAGCCCGCTCAAGAGATTTTCTGGTATGACAACGATTATCAAACAAGATGACTTGATTACATCAATCAAGGACGCCCTACAGTTTATTTCGTACTATCACCCGCAAGACTTTATCCAAGCGATGAGCCGTGCTTATGATCGCGAAGAAAACAAAGCTGCAAAGGATGCAATTGCACAGATTTTAATTAACTCTCGCATGTGTGCGGAAGGTCATCGCCCAATTTGCCAAGATACTGGTATTGTTAACGTTTTCCTTGAAGTGGGCTTAGATGTTAAATTTGATTTAACTATGAGCTTAGACGATGCAGTAAACGAAGGTGTTCGCCAAGGCTACCTTGAAAACAGTAACGTTCTTCGTGCATCTGTACTTGCTGACCCTGCATTTGGTCGTAAAAATACAAAAGACAATACCCCTGCTGTTATTCACTACAAACTCGTACCGGGTAACAAGGTAGATATTACTGTTGCTGCTAAAGGTGGCGGTTCAGAAAACAAATCTAAGCTTGCAATGCTTAACCCATCTGACTCGATTGTTGACTGGGTACTTAAAACTGTTCCGACTATGGGTGCAGGCTGGTGTCCTCCTGGTATGCTCGGTATCGGTATTGGTGGTACTGCTGAAAAAGCCATGATGCTTGCGAAAGAAGCACTCATGGAAGAAATCAACATGGACGAATTACTTCGCCGTGGGCCAGAGAACAAAATCGAAGAACTTCGTATCGAAATCTTTGAAAAAGTAAATGCTCTTGGTATTGGTGCTCAAGGTCTTGGCGGTTTAACGACTGTTCTTGATATTAAAATCAAAGATTATCCATGTCACGCTGCAGGCAAACCAGTTGGTATGATTCCTAACTGTGCTGCAACTCGTCACGCTCACTTCCAGCTTGACGGCTCAGGTGTAGCTCATATTCAAGCACCAAAACTTGAAGACTACCCATCTGTAACTTGGGATTCTTCACAGTCTAAACGTGTAAACCTTGATACCATTACTCAAGAAGAAATGGATTCTTGGAAACCAGGTGACACATTACTTCTTAGCGGTACAATGTACACAGGTCGTGACGCTGCGCACAAACGTATGGTTGAAATGATCGACAATGGTGAAGAATTACCAGTTGATCTTAAAGGTAAATTTATTTACTACGTTGGCCCTGTTGATCCAGTGGGTGATGAAGTCGTTGGTCCTGCTGGTCCTACAACTGCAACACGTATGGACAAATTCACACGTAAAGTACTCGAGCATACTGGTTTATTCGGTATGATTGGTAAAGCTGACCGTGGTCCAGCAGCAATTGAAGCAATCAAAGACAATAAAGCAACTTACCTCATGGCAGTTGGTGGTGCGGCTTACCTCGTATCTAAAGCTGTTCGCGAAGCTGAAGTTGTAGCATTTGCAGACTTAGGTATGGAAGCAATCTACAAATTCGTAGTTGAAGACATGCCTGTATCTGTAGCAGTTGATGTAAACGGTACTTCAATTCACGCAGTGGCTCCAAAAATCTGGCAAGCGAAAATTGGAAAAATTCCAGTAATCGATGCCGCAGCAGGCTAATCAAGAAAAGCACCGAATTCGGTGCTTTTTTTTATGCCTTATAATTTTTTTTGGAAATTGAAAAGAATTGTAACAATTAGTTCGCCAATCTATGTTATTAATAAATACACCCACCCGCCATATATTGCATATAGGTCATTTCATGACTATCCGCCCTATTCTTAAAAATCTCTCAATCAGCCTCTGCCTAAGCTGTATTACGACAAGCTTGTTTGCCTCTCCTGCGAAATTAAGCTCAGTAAAAGAACTCATGCAAATGAGCCAAATTGATTATTTGCTTAAAGAATCAATTAATGAATTAACGCCTTATTATGATCAACAAGCTGAGCAGATCATCACTAATATTACAGGCATCAAAACTTTAGGCCCGAAAGAAAAAGAGGCTGCAAAAAAGTTAGGCTTACTTTTAAAAGATTCGAGTAACCAGCTCATTAGTAGCCCAAAAACTACGCAAGCCTTACAAGATATTTATTTAAAGACATATACTGAAGAAGAAGTTCAGGCAAATCTGAAATTTTTAAAAACCCCAGAAGGTCAATCAATTACGCGTAAAAACGTACAGATTATGGGGCAAATTTCAGAATACATGATGGAGTTGGGTCAACAAACCTTTAATGACCCTAAAGCACGTGATCATATGCAAGAAGAGATGCTTAAAATTATTGCGCCACTCATGAAAGATAAAGAAAAGTCTTAACTTTTCTTTATCTTTTGTAGGCCATTACCACGTTAAAGGGTTCCACAACTTAAATGGTTTAATCAGATGGACATCTGATTTTTCATCATATTTGGCTGGTTTTAGCTCTTGCGGTTTATGTCGAATTTTTCCTGAAGCATCTTCAGCTACAAAGTTGAAGCTAGAAGATTTAAGCTCGGTAAATGCTATCTCTCTACGTCCAATATTGTCTTGCATTAACATAAATGGGCCAGTGTGTTCACCACGGTCCATTTTATTTTCTTCATCGTATTTTAAATAATAAGACGTTCCAGCATCGACTGTAATATCAATATATTTTGGCTCTTGAAAATGAATACCTAATAAAGGCCGACTTGCAGAAATACGATAACTTCCTGCTGGCAGCTCAATCCAGTAATAATGATTATGCAATAAGCTTGGAATTCGTTTGCCATTTACAAATAAATTAATTGCTGCAATTTCCTGACGGTTCCATTTGGTATCTGGCCGATAGAGATAGACTACTGCTGCATGTTCATTTTGCGGTTTAATCGGAACAAATGTCTGACCTAGTTTTTGGTTGACCCATCCCCCCATGCTAAAACCACCGACATGGTATTGATCAAATACACCAGGTGCTTTATCAACATCAACTTTAGGTAAAGTCGCAGTCAGCTCAGCTGGATTCTTTGCCAAGTGTGATGAACTCTGGCAACCCGCAAGTAATGCGGTACAACTTAATGCAATAATTAAATAACGCATGACATCCCTCAAAGCGTTTTCTTTTGATTTTTCTATATCGCAAAACTATGCGTATTTTGTTTTTTTAGATTAACACCACCTACATGAATTGAAAACAAAAAAAGCATGAATCACTCGCGCGATTCATGCTTTTTAGATGAATGAAATCTAAGCAGACTTCGAATCAATTACTTTTAAATCTGCCTTAGCAACACTTTCATGAGTTGCTGTTTCTTTAGGCTGACGTTCTGGTTTGTAAACAGGTTCAGCTTCACCATTAATCACTGCTTCATTAATGAAAACTGTTCCTACATCTGTACGGCTTGGTAAGTCATACATTGTTTCAAGTAAAACATTTTCCAAAATCGAACGTAGACCACGAGCTCCGGTATTACGCTCAAGCGCTCGCTTAGCAACTGCACGTAAAGCTGAATCTTCAAATACAAGGTCAACATTTTCCATGTTGAATAAGTATTGATACTGGCGAGTTAATGCATTTTTTGGTTCTGTCAAAATTTGCATTAATGCTTCTTCATCAAGCTCTTCAAGCGTCGCAATAACTGGTAAACGGCCAATAAACTCTGGAATTAAACCAAATTTCACTAAGTCAGTTGGCTCAACTTGACGGAACAATTCAGCAATTTTCTTGCTTTCATCTTTTTTCTTCACGTCAGCTGTAAAGCCAATTCCGCCTTTTTCTTGGCGCTGTTGTACAATTTTTTCCAGCCCAGCAAATGCACCACCACAAATAAATAAGATATTTGAGGTATCAATTTGAATGAACTCTTGCTGCGGATGTTTACGTCCACCTTGTGGCGGAATTGAAGCTACAGTACCTTCAATCATCTTAAGCAATGCTTGTTGTACACCTTCACCAGAAACGTCACGCGTAATCGACGGATTTTCAGATTTACGTGTAATCTTGTCGATTTCATCGATATAGATAATGCCCTTTTGAGCTTTTTCTACGTCGTAATCTGCTTTTTGCAAAAGCTTTTGTACAATATTTTCAACGTCTTCGCCGACATAACCCGCTTCAGTTAAAGTGGTCGCATCTGCCATCGCAAATGGAACATCTAACAAACGAGCTAATGTTTGAGCAAGTAATGTTTTACCTGAACCGGTAGGTCCAATCAGTAGAATGTTACTTTTAGCAATTTCCACATCTTTAGACACATGACCAGATTGCCCGACTTTCAAACGCTTATAATGGTTATAAACGGCAACAGATAATGTCTTTTTGGCAAGATCCTGACCAATCACATATTGATTAAGCGCAGCACGTATTTCATGTGGTTTTGGCAATGCCTTGCTCGCCCAGTCACCTGCTTCAACCTGTTGGCTGGTTTGTACAAGGTCTAAGCAGACATCTACACACTCATTACAAATATATGCGTCCTCGCCCGCAATCAGTTTCCCGACTTCAGACTGCGTTTTACCGCAAAATGAACAATGTTTTTGTCCTTGAGGATGTTCGGACATATTCTCTCCACAAATAGAATCTTAAATATGAGGGCAAGCGATAGGGTTAAATGACTATATGGAGGCGTTTTCTAACAACTCAAGCCACTTAAAAACTCCCCTTATGGACGCTTACTTAATACCTGATCGACTAAGCCATATTCTTTTGCTGCTTGTGCAGTCATAAAGTTATCACGATCAGTATCACGAGCAATCGTGTCATAGTCTTGACCACTGTGTTCTGCCATCAAACGATTCAAGCGTTCTTTAATAAATAGAATTTCACGTGCATGAATTTCAATGTCTGATGCCTGACCACGGAATCCACCTAATGGTTGGTGAATCATTACACGTGCATTTTCAAGGCAATAGCGCTTACCTTTAGCACCAGCATTTAATAAGAATGCACCCATAGATGCAGCCTGCCCCATACAGTATGTCACTACATCAGGTTTGATAAATTGCATCGTGTCATAAATCGCCATACCAGCAGTGACTGAACCACCAGGCGAGTTAATATAAAGATGGATATCTTTATCTGGGTTTTCAGCTTCTAAGAACAACATTTGAGCAACAATCAAATTTGCCATGTTGTCTTCAACTTCACCAGTTAGAAAAATGACGCGCTCACGTAAAAGTCGTGAATAAATATCAAAAGAACGTTCGCCGCGAGAAGATTGTTCAACCACAACAGGAACTAAAGCATTTTCAATTGTTGGAACATACATACGTTATTTATTCCTAAATTTTTTGTGACTTAACCTATGGCAACAATATGCGGGATAATTTCTCAAATTGCAAAAGGTTCGCACTGAAATATTATATTATTTATACCTAAGTACTTAATGACGTACTCAAATTAACCACATACCTAAAAAATGAAAAAGGCGCCTAAAGCGCCTTTTCCTGACTTCTCAAAAGATTAGCCCATACGGCGAGCTTGTTGTTCTTTCAATAAATCTTCGTAAGATACTGCTTTGTCAGTCACTTTAGCAGCAGCTAAGATGTGATCAACAACTTGATCTTCTAATACAACAGCTTCGATTTGAGCACGTTGTTGAGCATCATTTTTGAAGTATTCGATCACTTCAGTTGGATCTTCATAAGAAGAAGCCATGTCGTCGATGTAAGCATCAACACGTGATTGGTCAACTTCAAGTTTAGCATCAGCTAATACTTTGCTTACTAATACGCCAAGTTTAACAGAACGCTCTGCTTGTTCTTTGAACAATTCGTCAGGAAGCATGCTCTTGTCAAAAGATTGAGCACCAGCGCCACCAAATTGTTGAGTGAACTGTTGAACCATTTGTTGACGTTGACGGTCAATTTCTTGAGCAACCATTGCAGCTGGTACTTCAACTTCGTTCGCAGCAACAAGAGCATCAAATGCCGCTTGTTTAACTTGGTTACGTAAACCATTGCGAACTTCACGTTCCATGTTTTTACGAACGTCAGCTTTTAATTTTTCAATGCCTTCTTCTTCAGTAACACCGAAGATTTTTAAGAATTCAGCATCAATCTCTGGAAGTTTAGGTTTTTCAACTTGCTTCACAGTGATTTTGAATTGAGCTGCTTTACCAGCCAAGTTTTCAGCTTGGTAGTCTTCAGGGAAAGTCACATCAATTACTTTCTCTTCACCAGCTTTCATACCAATGATGCCGTCTTCGAAGCCAGGAATCATACGACCTGAACCTAACACAAGTTTAAAGTCTTCAGCAGAACCGCCTTCGAACTTCTCACCGTCGATAGAACCTTCGAAGTCAAAAGTCACTTGCATATCTTTTTTCGCCATACCCTTGGTCACAGCCCAAGTTTGACGTTGTTTTTGCAAGTTTTCGATCATAGTGTCGACGTCAGCATCTTTAATTTCAGCTGTTTTACGTTCAACTTCTAAGCCGTCAAATGCTTTTACTTCAACTTCAGGATAAACTTCTACAGTCGCTTCAAAAACTAAAGCATCTTCTTTATGTTCAACTTTCTCAATGTTCGGCATACCTACCGCATTGATTTTTTCTTGTTGAATTGCTTCAAATACGCTGTCACGAATAATGTCATTCACAACTTCTTGATAAATACTTGCACCGTATTCGCGACGAACAACGTTTGCAGGTACTTTGCCCGGACGGAAGCCGTTGATCTTCACAGTTTTGGCAGTGCGCTTCAAACGAGCTTCAAATTGCTCGTTAATACGGCTCGTCGGTACAGAAACATTTAAACGACGGGCAACGCCCGAAACCGCTTCAGTCGTTACTTGCATGGCTTCCTCGATAAAAATTAGTTAGTAGGAACAGTTTTTAAAAAAGTGCTGTATTATATGACAACTTTCAAGATATACAAAATTAACCGATCAGATCAGTAAATTGAAGGTGGTTTTTCCAAGAAATTTCACAATAATTTTATGATTTTTTAATTTTTTTTAATTCAACCTTAAGCCAAAGTAATTTTTTAGTTATTCTTCATGAATCTAAAATTACAATTAAATTTCACATTATTATCGATTTTACAAACAGTTAAGAATAATCAATCAATTAGAGAATTTTAGACACAAAAACCTATTAAATCTTTCATATTTTCTTCATAATCCTATCGGCAAATCCAATTAACACAAACTGTACATATAAATAAGAATTATTATTATTCGCATAACGTTTTGTATTTAAGTCCTGAAAGTCATGTCATTGATTAGAACACGTAAAAAAATTGTTTCATCTGCAATCGCTTCATCCCTTTCTATGATTGCAACTACTGCAATGGCACAAGAAGCTGTTTCACAACTACCAACGATTCATACTCAAGCAACACAAGAAGAATCTTTAAAGGTAGATCAATCAGCAAATGCAAAATTCGTTGCTCCCCTTTTAGATACTCCGAAATCAGTTTCAGTGATTTCAAAACAACTTATTGAAGATACAAAAGTAACAACCTTATCAGATGCATTACGTACCGTCCCTGGTATCACGTTAGGTGCAGGTGAAGGTGGCAATCCAAATGGTGACCGACCTTTCATTCGTGGCTACAATTCAGAAAGTTCGATGTATGTAGACGGCGTTCGTAACGCAACTTCTCAAAACCGTGAAATGTTTGCTGTCGAGCAAGTAGAAGTGACCAAAGGTTCTTCATCTGCTTTAAGTGGTGCGGGTGGTTCAGGCGGTAGTATTAACCTGATTACGAAAGTTGCGAAAAAAGGTGACTCTCTTGAAGGTTCTGTTGCCGGGGGCACAGATAACTATGCACGTGTTACTTTGGATGGCAATAAAGACTTCGGCAATGGAGTGGCTGCCCGTGTGATTGTGATGGGACACCAAAATGACAAAGCCGGCCAAAGTAATGGCGCAGAATATAAACGCGCTGGTATCGCACCAAGTATTAGCTTCGGTTTAGATAGTGCTACTCGCGGAACACTGAGCTACTACTATTTAAAAACTGATGATACACCTGATTCTGGTGTGCCTTATCAATATGACGTCATTAAGAAAGCGACTGCTGGTAAACCGGTTGATGTTAAACAAGGTATTTATTACGGTTGGAAAGATCGCGATTTTCAAAAGCAAGAAAACCAGATTGGTACACTTAAACTTGAACATGACTTCAACGATAACCTAACTCTCAGCAATACCGCTGTTTATGGTAAGTCTAAAAATAATTATTTATGGACTCAGCCAGATGACAGCCAAGGTAACATTGTTAATGGTAAGGTTTGGCGCCGTGTAAATACCAATATTACTGATACAGACAGCTTTACTGATCAGCTATCATTAAAAGGTAAGTTCAATACGGGTTCTCTTAAGCACAGCTTTAATATTGGTGCTGAATATAGCAAGCAAGATTCAGATCGTGGCACAAACATCGTAACAGATCCAAATACTTCACAAATTGGTGGTAGCGGTACAAACAATGCTTGCTCACTTGCTAACTCAAATGGCTGGTGTACTGACCTTAATAACCCTAATCCAAATGATGCATGGTTGGGTCGTATACAAGCAAACCCAAATGTTACCAACATTACATCTAAAACCCAGTCAATTTACGCATTAAACAACATTGAAATTACACCTCAATGGTTAATTGACTTAGGTGTACGTTGGGACAAATTTGATACTGATGTTAAATATAATAAGGACTCAGGCTCAGGTGCAACGCTCATTAAAGCTGGCACAAAATACAGCTCAAGCAATGACTTCTTTAACTATCAAGCAGGTATCACATTTAAGCCTGTTGAAAATGGTTCTATTTATTTGAGCTACGCAACGTCAGCTAACCCAGTAGGTGTAGATGCTGGTGATGGTTCAGAAGGAATTAGTGTTCCAAACCGTAATACAACCGATGAACAAGCAAGAGCTATTAATAACCTTAAGCCAGAAGAAGTTAAAACTTATGAGTTAGGTACAAAATGGGATGTGTTAAATAACCGTTTAAACTTAACTGCTGCAATCTTCCGTACTGAAAAAACCAATACACGTGCTTTAGGTACTGATGGTTTCACAAGAAATATTGGTGAAACACGTGTTGACGGTATTGAATTAGGTGCGAACGGTAACATTACTGAAAAGTGGGCAGTCTCTGCTGGTTACACCTATTTAGATAGCGAAATCGTTGATGGTGGATATGCTAAAGATAGTAACGGTAACTATGTTCCAAGCCCCACAAACGGTAATCAAGTACAAAACGTAGCGAAAAACTCAGCGACACTTTGGACAACTTATAAAGTATTACCACAAGTGACAGTAGGTGCTGGTGCAGTCGCTATGGATAAAGTATTTGGAGATGCTGCAAATACTAAATACGTTCCTGGTTATGTTCGTTACGATGCTATGGCTCGTTATGACGTAAATAAAAATGTTAATTTACAGCTTAACCTAAACAACTTATCTGATAAGCGTTACTTTACTAAAGCTTATGCTTCTCACTATGCAACAGAAGCAGAAGGCCGTAGCGCAGTACTCGCAATCAACTTTAAATACTAAGTTAGTCTAGAATCCCATAATCTTTTTATGGTTTCTAATATAAAATAGCCTCTATAGTTAGAGGCTATTTTTAATTTTCTATTACTATTACTCGCAGGTATCACCGTGATCCACCATATTCCCAATGTATTGAGTAAAGAACAGGTTCAATATTTTCGTAATGAAATGGATAAAATTGAATGGGTCAATGGCAAAGTAACAGCTGGTACACTCTCTGCAACTGTAAAACGCAATCAGCAATTACCCGAAGATCATCCGCTTACTCACCATCTGAGTAATATTATTCTTGAGGCACTAGGCACTCACCCATTATTTTTATCTGCTGCAATACCACTTGATATTATCCCTCCCCTGTTTAATCGTTATGAAAATCAGGAGTCTTTTGGTTTTCACGTAGACAATTCTATCCGCCGCATACGTGGTACCAATGAACGGCTTAGAACCGATTTATCATGCACTTTATTTTTAAGTGAACCTGAAGAATATGAAGGCGGTGATCTAGTCGTAGAAGACACTTATGGCTATCACGAAGTGAAACTTCCGGCAGGAGATATGATTTTATATCCATCTACCAGTTTACATGAGGTGACGGCGATTACTTCTGGCTGTCGTATTGCTTCTTTTTTCTGGGTGCAAAGTATGGTGCGTGATGATGCTGAGCGACATATGCTTTTTAATCTAGATCAAACAGTACAAAACCTAAGAATCCAGCTGGGTGACAATCATAGCGAAGTCATTAAACTGACTAACCTTTACCATAACTTAATGCGTAAATGGGCTGAACTATAACTCTATTTATTTTTGCCTTATTTGGACTAATTAATTATTTTTATCTCAATAAGGCAAAACAATGAAAATTATTTTCGACAAAACATTAAACGGCGCAAAATTAGAAAATTATTTTCTGAACACTAAAATTAAAATGAGTATAAGACTTTTGCACAACGTGTAATCATTGTTTAGATGTGGTATATCTAAACAATAAGCATATTTGCAAACCACCAAACTTACTATTACATGGTCCATAGATGAAAACGAATCACTTGTTTGCCCAGCCTACTCAAGCAAGACATCATCTCGAACTCCTGATGCTGCGCCTCGTGCGCGTATAAATTTTTGTCTGTATTTTAGAGCAGACCTTTTCAAATTCCCTTTAATTTTTCTGTATTAGATACCATATATAACTGTAGAACGTTGCCTTTTATACGATACCTAGAGCAACCGTGCTACGAGATAAGGAGTTTTCTCATGATGTTGGCTGACCCTAGCAAAAAATACCGCCGTATGTACCAGCGAGTCGATTTACCAGATCGCCAATGGCCAAATAATGAAATTACAAAAGCGCCAATCTGGATGAGCACGGATTTACGTGATGGCAACCAAGCAATTTTTGAACCGATGAACATGGAACAAAAGTTCAAAATGTTCAAAATGCTTGTAAAAATCGGTTTTAAACATATTGAAATCGGCTTTCCTTCTGCGTCTCAAATTGACTTCGATTTTACTCGTATGTTGATCGAAGAAAATCATATTCCGGATGATGTATACATTGAAGTTTTGGTACAGGCACGTGACCATTTAATTGAGCGTACTTTTGAAGCTTTAGCAGGCGCTAAGCGTGCAATTGTGCATATTTATAACTCTAACTCTCCAACCTTCCGTCAAAAAGTGTTGAATGTAGATGTAAATGGCGCAAAACAGTTGGCGGTGAATGCAGCTCAGAAAGTAAAAGAATATGCTGCACAATATCCTGAAACTGACTGGATTTTCCAGTACAGTCCAGAATGTTTCTCTGCAACTGAATTAGAAGTCGCGAAAGACGTCTGTGATGCGGTTACAGAAATTTGGGATGCACGTCCAGATCATAAAGTGATTTTGAACTTACCTGCGACTGTCGAAGTTTCTACGCCAAATGTTTATGCAGACCAAATCGAATGGATGCATCGTAATTTGGCACGTCGTGATGGCGTGATTATTTCCGTTCACTGTCACAATGACCGTGGCTGTGGTATTGCTGCATCAGAACTTGCCATTATGGCAGGTGCCGACCGTGTTGAAGGCTGTGTATTTGGTAACGGCGAGCGTACCGGTAACGTTGACGTTGCAGCAATTGCATTGAACATGTACACCCAAGGTGTAGCGCCAGAGTTAGATTTCTCTAATATTAATGAAGTCATTGCAACGGTTGAAGAATGTACTGGTTTACCTGTACACCCTCGTCATCCATATGCAGGTGACTTGGTATTTACTGCATTCTCTGGTTCGCATCAGGACGCAATCAAAAAAGGCTTTGAATACCAGAAAAACGAAGAAATCTGGGATATGCCTTACTTACCAATCGACCCGAAAGATTTGGGCCGCGACTATGATGCTGTCATTCGTGTAAATAGTCAGTCTGGTAAAGGCGGTATCGCTTACTTATTAGAATCGAACTATAACGTTGTATTGCCTCGTCGCTTACAAATCGAATTTAGTCAAGTTGTTCAACAATATACTGATGAAAATGGTACAGAGATTAGCGCTAAACAAATCTGGACTTTATTTAAAGACACGTATGTTGAAGTGAAAAACCACCATTACACGGTCAAAAACTATAAGTTATCTGACATTAATGGTACTCAAATTATTGAACTTGAGATTGATGTTGAAGGTGAAACTCAACAATTGCGTGGCGAAGGTAATGGTCCAATCTCTGCATTCTTAAATGCACTTCAATTACCAATTGACGTATTGAACTACGAAGAACGTAGTATTAGTTCAGGTGCAAATGCCAAAGCATTAACCTTAATTGAACTTCAAGTGAAAGGTACAGGTAGAGGCTCATTTGGTGCAGGTGTTCACGACAACACAGTCACTTCATCTATTGAAGCCATTATTGCATGTACCAACCGTTTGATTGATCAAGGTGTTTTAAGTACAGATCAGGTTGTTGCTGCCGCTGTTTAATTAAAAAAAGACTTTGGAAAGGATACCTAGCTTGGTATCCTTTCTTTTTATTCCTGAAAGATTTAAAAGGCGAAATGTTCCCGTGTCTTTTCCAGCTGACTCAGTGGGGTTAGTCACTCCGCAAAAGTTCCAATTTGAAGAACCCTTACATCTTGAATGTGGCCGTGTTTTACCGCGCTTTGAGTTAATGGTTGAAACTTACGGCACTTTAAATGCAGATAAATCAAATGCGATTTTAATCTGCCATGCCCTTTCCGGACATCATCATGCAGCGGGTTATCACCATGAAGATGATAAAAAAGCTGGATGGTGGGATAGCTGTATTGGCCCGGGTAAGGCAATCGACACAAATAAATTTTTTGTAGTTGCACTCAACAATATTGGTGGATGTAGCGGATCGACCGGTCCAACTTCACCAAACCCTGAAAATGACAATCGCCCTTATGGACCAGATTTCCCATTAGTAACGGTACGCGACTGGGTTAAAACTCAAGCCATGCTTTCTGATCGTTTAGGAGTAAGCGTTTGGTATGCAGTCGTTGGCGGTTCATTAGGGGGCATGCAAGCACTACAATGGTCGGTAGATTACCCTGACCGTTTACAAAAATGTGTTGTTATTGCCAGTGCGCCAAAGCTTTCAGCACAAAATATTGCGTTTAACGAAGTGGCACGTCAGTCAATTCTGTCTGACCCGGACTTCCATCATGGTCGTTATTTGGAAAATGATAGCTATCCAAAACGTGGTTTGATTTTGGCTCGTATGGTCGGCCATATTACCTATCTTTCCGAAGAAGCCATGAAACAAAAATTTGGTCGTGATTTAAAGTCCGGCAAGTTTATGTACGGTTTTGATGTCGAGTTTCAAGTTGAAAGTTATCTGCGTTATCAAGGTGAACAGTTTAGCCGTAACTTTGATGCAAATACTTATCTGATTATGACCAAAGCTTTGGATTATTTTGATCCTTCGCGTGAGTACGGCCACTCGCTTACAGAAGCGATGAGTAAGACCAAATGTCAGTTTCTGATTGTCTCGTTCACCACTGACTGGCGTTTTGCACCAAGCCGTTCACAAGAAATTGTAGATGCACTCATTACCAATCATAAACCGGTAAGTTACCTCGATATTGATGCTGAACAAGGTCATGACTCGTTCTTATTCCCGATTCCACTGTATGTCAAAACACTGCGCGCTTTCTTAGGCGGTGAAGAACATTTAAAATCGACATCACTGGAGGCAAGCTAATGCGTATTGATCAACAACTGGCAGAAAAGTGGATTAAACCCGGCTCTAGCGTACTCGATTTAGGGTGTGGTGACGGTGAATTACTCGCTCATATGAGCCAAAAGCATCAAATTCGTGCTTATGGTTTAGAAATTGATCAAGAAAAGATTGCAATTGCCGTCAGTCGCGGGTTAAATATTATTCAACAAGATTTGAATCTCGGTTTGAGCCGTTTTGCCGACCAGTCTTTTGACTATGTGGTCATGGCACAAGCTTTGCAAGCCGTAGATGCACCCGATGTTTTATTAAGAGACATGGTGCGTGTGGGAAAACAGGCCATTATTACCTTTCCAAACTTTGCACACTGGAAGACTCGCTCTTTTCTAGCATTAAAAGGGATGATGCCTGTATCGGATGCTCTACCATATATGTGGTATAACACCCCCAACATTCATTTATGTACGTTTAAAGATTTCGAAGCACTATGTGCGGAAAATCAAATACAAATTATTAATCGACTCGCCGTCAATGGAAACCAGCAGGGAAGCCTGTTAAGCAAACATGTTCCGAATTTGTTTGGTGAAGTCGCTATTTATCGAGTGAGTGCACTATGAAAAAGACATTATTTAGCACACTAATTGCAGGACTGCTAAGTATGCAGGCTCATGCAGATTATATCGCCCAGCCACAATCGGTTGCGAGCCAGGCTGCGCGCTTCTCCACAATGGGGATTCATGACCTTCAAAAAGCAGCTCAAGCGGGTCAAGCTGGCGCACAATTTTATCTTGGAACACGTTACCAATACGGTAAAGATGTAGCAAAAGACGATAAACAAGCATTTACTTGGTTCAAAGCTGCTGCTGACCAAGGCCTTTCACCTGCGCAATTAAATGTTGGTCGTATGTATGCTGATGGTATTGGCGTTAAGAAAGATGAGTCTATGGCTCGTAAGTATTTCGAAAAAGCGGCAAGTAACGGCGATAACCGTGCAAGCTATAACCTCGCGATGATGGAAGAGCAAAAGAAAAACTACGTAGGTGCTTACCAGTGGTATGAGCTTTCAACTCGTGATGGCATGCTCGACAATAAAGTAATTAGCTTATCTGAAGGTAAAAAGACGGCTCTTGCTGCAAACTTAACTCAAGAGCAAATCCGTATGGCACGTGACCGCGCGGATAAATGGATTCAAGCACAATAATAATCCAGCTTATACTTACTCGACTAAAACCACCTTATATCACCTATAAGGTGGTTTTAGTTTTTAAGCTTCTAATTTTATATTCTATTTGTTTTGCTCTATATCCCCTTTCAAAAAACACGTAACATAGCTCACGTTCAATATTGGTTATAAAGTTTGGTTATCTTATGTCTACCCCACATTGGTTTGATCAGGGCTCTTTAGTCCTTGCAAGTAATAACAAAGGTAAAGTCGCAGAGTTTGAAAAACTTTTTGAACAGCTTAAGTTACCTGTAGAAATTATTCCTCAAGGTCGCCTTAATATTCCCGACGCCATTGAAGACGGCTTAAGCTTTATTGAAAATGCCATTATTAAAGCACGTCATGCCTCTAAAATTTCAGGGAAACCTGCTATGGCTGATGACTCAGGTATTTGTGTTCCCGTTTTAGGTGGTGCACCTGGTATTTATTCAGCACGCTATGCTGGAGAACATGGTGACGATGCAGCGAATAATGCCAAGTTATTAAATGATCTTTTGCCATTTCGTAAAAATGGAGAAGTGATTGAAGGCATGTTCGTATGTGTGCTTGCTTTAGTGACTCATGCGGAAGATCCATTACCACAAATTTTCCAAGGCATCTGGCATGGTGAAATTTTAGAAGCGCCACGCGGTGAAAATGGTTTTGGTTATGACCCACTGTTCTGGTTACCAGAGCTACAAGTTTCTAGCGCTGAGTTGTCTAAAGAAGAAAAAAATAAGATTAGTCATCGTGGACAAGCGATGCAGTTATTTAGAGAGAGCTTGCAGAAGTAAAACTTTATATAGCATTTATTTAACTTAACGTTAAAGTCATTTGCTATCGTGCTAGGCGACATGGATGTCGCCCGTCGAACTGCGACATCAAGGATGTGTCGTCAGTTCGACAAATGGTTTTGTTACTTTTGACGAAACAAAAGTAAATATTGCCTATATACACAAAATAAGCATATAACCACTATTAAAAGGCTGTCTGATCTAAACATCTTACTTAGAAGTAAAGATGTAAAAACACTGCATAAATCGCAATACACACACAACTCACTATAGTCCCCGAAGCGATATAAGCCGCTGATCTACCCGTCCCTTGATAATGTGTTTCCAGAGCTACAATATTGGCTGCCGGTGGCAAACAAAACATTAAAAACATTACACCAATATGCTGATTTATATTTGGAATCGGTAAAAATCTATAACTTAATCCACAAAGTACAAATCCACAGGCTACTTTAAATGCTTGAGCTTTTGTACTGTAAATTAAATCTTTTGCATAAACTCTGGTACGGCGTAGCCACATTCCAAGCACACACATACCTGCGAAAGTCATCGCAAATTTAGCAACCTCATAAACCCAATGTATAGCAGGGCTTTCGATATGCTGGGCCCCTAAAAGTCTGAGCACAACAGCACAAAATATTGATATACAAGGTGGCGACGTTAAAACCTTTTTTAATATATTGAGCTTACTTTGCGGTGCCGTAGTAACGGCAGTCACAGCCCAAGCATTGCCAAAAAGCGACATTCCAATATATAAAGCGACAATTGGAGCAGTTGCTTCAGGGCCAAATAAAGCCATAGCGAACGGAAAACCAAGCCATCCCATATTGGTATAACTGACGCAAAGCGCCAGTAAGCGGTCTTTAAATAAAGCCAAATAGGCAAAGAAAATAATAAACGCTGACCCAAAACTAAAGAGCATTAAGCTCAAACTTCCCGATTGATAAAAAACCATGTTGTAAATAATTACAACCGGAATCAGGAGTCGTGCAAGCCAAGCTGAAAGAATAGGTTTTATGGTTTCTGAAATAGAGGTCTGAGCAAGTAGAAGTCCTGTGATAAATGCCAATACAGGCAGTAGTAATGCCACGCTCTCTCCTCTCGCTCGTCAAAATCAGCTTGTTATGCTACACCTTTTAATTTTGAAATGTATGGTCTATTTCAAGTAAATTCGTCTAAGAAAGAAGCTCAATAAAACTTAAAAATCCTTCCAAAAAATATCTTTTAAAAACTGATCATAAGTGTCTACTTATAAATATTGTCTTAAAAATGAAATATAAGTGTCACATTCTTGTCATGGCAACCTGTTGAGATAAAGCGAACTAAAAAGAGGTATAAAATTATGGCCGGTTTATCTATTTGGCATGTCGTCATTTTCGCAATTGTAGTTATTTTATTGTTCGGTACATCTAAATTAAAAAATATTGGTAAAGATGTTGGCGGTGCAGTAAGAGACTTTAAAAAATCAGTTCGTGAAGAAGACGAAGCTGCATCTTTAAATACTCCTCGTACAATCGATGCACAAGTTAAAACATCTGAAAGCACATCAGTGAAAAGCTAAAGGTTTGACCCATGCTTGATGTAGGAATGACAGAGCTACTCTGTTTTGCAATTATTGCAATTTTAGTTTTAGGTCCAGATAAGCTTCCCGAAGCTGCACGCTTTGCAGGCCGCTGGTATGTTCGACTAAAACGCTATATTACCAATCTGCAAAACGAGATTGATCAGGAGCTGCGTCTTTCTGAGTTCCGCAAAGAAATGCAAGAGGAACTTAACCGCATCGAAGCATTGGAACGAAAAGTACAGCAACAGCTTGAAGAAATACAAAAACAGCAGATTTCAGAACATTTAGAAGTTACTGAAACGCCTAAAACAACACCAAAGCCTATTCGGAAATGTATTCCTATATCAGACCATTACAAAGTACCGTATGTTGCTAAACCTACGCCTTTAGTGACTCAAACTGATATTGCAGAAACATCTCCTGTTGAATTGAAGATTGCCGTATGAACCAACTGCCTTCAACCACTGTAAATAGTCAAGAAAACTTAGACCAAATGCCAATCATGAATCATTTGGTTGTTTTAAGACGCCATTTATTCAGGATTGTAGGGGTAACATTATTCTTATTCTTTTGTTTATTACCCTTTCGAAATAATACTTACCAATTATTATCTGAGCCTTTAAGGTTACAACTCCCTGCATCATCGTCAATGATTGCAACAGATGTAACAGCAACCTTTATGGCGCCATTTAAACTTAATTTATTTGTCGCACTTATGCTTGCAATGCCATTTATTCTTTATGAAATATGGTCTTTTGTTCGCCCTGCGCTTTATCAAAAAGAACGCCATTTAGCGCTTCCATTACTGATTGGTAGTATTGTCCTATTTTATGCAGGTGTCGCTTTTGCTTATTACATTACCTTGCCTGCCATATTACATTTCTTTATTAGCGTTTCACCTGAAACAGTAGCACCAATGACCGATATTAATAGTTATTTAAGCTTCTGTTTAAAGCTATTTTTGGTATTTGGTGTGACCTTTGAGATTCCTATCGCGACCTTATTACTGATTTTAATTGGTGTAGTAAATACGCAAAGCCTTGCTGAAAAAAGACGTTTTATTATTGTGGGCTGTTTTTTTGTTGCAATGTTTATTACTCCACCAGATGCGATTTCAATGGTGATGTTAGCTATTCCAATGTGGTTACTTTTTGAAATAGGCCTACTGTTCGGTAAGATTCTTGAGAAGAGAAAAAGCCAGACTGCCGAATAATTTAAAACTTCTCTTTAAAAGCCCAAATATTAAAATTTGGGCTTTTTACTTTTAAATCGTCTTAATTAATCAAACCATAAACTGTCTTCAAAGTGACTTAAAAATGTAAGAAAAGTGTCATTTCCAATCCATAGAATCGACTCAACAAATATACACACAAAAGTTACGGATTTATTATGACAACTGCTTCTAACCACCCAACACGTCGCGATATTTTAAAATGGTTTACGGGGATTCCTTTTCTTCCATTAGGTGCGATGGCTACGGCAGCAACGTTAGCAGGCTGTAATGACAGCAATAATGATTCAGATGTTGTTACTCCACCACCAACAGTAAACTTTAAAAACGCAACCTTTACATCAATGGCTGCGCCATCTTTAGCTAACCCAGCGGCGATGGCAACCACAACTGTTACATCAAGCCTTTCAATTAATTGGGAAGATGGCTCAAAAACTGACTACACATTAGCGTATAAGCCTTTCTTTACCACAGGTGATTTGGTTGCAGACGGTAAAGGTGGAAAAATTCTGGCGGGTGGTTATGTTGATATTAATAATCAACCAATTATTGATAAGTCAAAACCAGGCCAAGAACGTCAATTCTTCTCTGACTGCCCGGACGGAAGCTCTTTAATTAGCTTTAAACAAGCAACAGGCCGTGACTTTACCGATGCAGACAAACAAGCTTTAGGTGTTACTGGCAACCCTGTATTTCACGTAGTTCAATTTGAATATACGACTCGTGACCAAAGCTTAGCGTCTATGTATGGTTTACTACCATCTCCAATTGCGATTTTAACTTTAGACCAAGACCCTAAAACTGGTCATTTAACCCTTGTTAAATACCACAATGTTGATACCTCTAAAGTAAACGGTTTATGGATCACGTGTGGTGCAAGTTTATCTCCATGGGGAACTCACCTGTCGAGTGAAGAATATGAACCAGATGCAAACAATGTTGCTGGAAGCTATTTACCAGTATTTAGCAAAAACTTATTTGGCGACAGTACAAAAGGTAATCCTTACCACTACGGTCACTTACCAGAAGTTACTGTAAATACGGATGGTACAGGTTCAATCAAAAAACATTACTGTTTAGGTCGTATCTCTCACGAACTTATTCAAGTTATGCCAGATAACCGCACTGCATTGATGGGTGATGATGCAACAAATGGCGGTTTATTCATGTTTGTTGCAGATAAAGAAAAAGACTTATCTGCGGGTACGCTCTATGTTGCTAAATGGAAGCAAACCTCAGGCGTAGGTGCTGGTGCCGGTGATATTTCATGGATTAACCTTGGTCACGCGACAAGTGCTGAAGTAAAGAGCTGGGCTGATCAATATAAGATTACCGACCTGATGGATGTAAAAACGTCTGATCCAAAAGATGCAAGCTACACCAAAATCCGTTATAGCGGTAAAGACAACTGGGTAAAACTTGTACCTGGTAAAGAACGTGAAGCGGCTTTCTTAGAAACGCATCGTTATGCAGCCTTGGTTGGTGCAAGTATGGGCTTTACTAAGATGGAAGGCACAACTGTAAATATCAAAGACAAAATTGCTTACTCTGCGATGTCTTATGTACAGTCTTCTATGGTTGATAAAACTACTGATATTCAAGTACAAGGTCCAAAAGCTGGTGCAATTTACGCACATACGTTAAAAGGCAGCCAAGTTGATAACAAAGGTCAGCTTATTAACAGTGAATGGGTATCGACTCATATGGAACCACCTGCAGCTTTAGTGGGTGAAGACCTAACAACTGCTGATGCTTTAGGTAATACTGCAAATGCAGATAAAATTGCCAACCCAGATAACATTAAGTTCTCTGAAAATTTACGTACCCTCTTCATTGGTGAAGATAGTGGTATGCACGTAAATAACTTCTTATGGGCATATAATGTTGATACCAAACAATTAAGTCGTATCTTATCAACACCTGCTGGCGCAGAATCTACAGGTTTGCACGCAGTTGACTCTGTAAATGGTTGGACTTACATCATGAGTAACTTCCAGCACCCTGGTGACTGGGAATCTCCATTACACGATAAAGTAAAAGCAACGCTTGATCCTCTTGTTCGTGCAAACTACAAAGATCGTTTTGCAGCAGCAGTTGGCTATATTACAGCTGACCCTATCGCACCATCTGTTGTGAAGAAATAATTCTTAGCGCAACTCAAAAGAAGCCTGCTTTATGCAGGTTTCTTTTATTTAAAAGCATTTATAAAAATAAAAAGCCCTTTTCTTTTTTGACTAAACGATCAAATTTTTCATTAAGTTATCATTAAAACGTCAAGACCTCGTCATATTCAAAATTTAAGCTAATCAAGACTTTTATAAAAAACTTATTTTGAATTAGGAATTTAATATGAACGATTTGACGCCATATCATGAAGATCAGGAATTAGACAACAACACTTCAGACAATATTCACTTTCGTGATGTTTTAGACCAATATGTGAGCCGTCGTAGCCTCATTACTAAAGCAGCAAGCGGTGCTGTGGCATTAACTTTAGCCTCTACTTTAACGGGCTGTAATGATAATAACGATGACTCTGGTTCTAATAACGGTGGAACTGCTCCAGTCGATCCAAACAAAAAGCCTGAAAAACTTACCTTTACGCCAGTTGCTAAAAATTTAAATGATATTGTGACCGTACCAGAAGGTTACGAAGCAAATGTAATTTACGCTTTAGGTGATTCTCTTAATCCTTCTTTTGGTGATTGGGACGATAACAATATTCCATCTGGTCCAAGCTTCCAGTTTCGCTCAGGTGACTGCCATGATGGTATGCACTATTTTGGTTTAAACACATCAACAAACCGTTTTGATGACACTGTTTCAGCACAAGGTTTATTGGTGATGAACCACGAATACATCAACCAAACCTTTCTACACCCTAAAGGTCCAACCAAAGTTGATGGACGCCGCCCAGAAGACGAAGTCATTCGTGAAACCAATGCCCATGGGGTTTCTGTAGTCCAAATCAAAAAAGACCCTACTACTCAAAAAGTCGAAGTTGTAAAAAACTCTATTTTTAATAGACGTATTACAGGTTCTACAGTCATGGACTTCGCTGGTGCCGCGGCAGGATCTAACTTACTTTCGACGCGTTTTTCGCCTGCTGGCCGCCAGACTCGTGGTACACACAACAACTGTGGTAATGGCTATACACCTTGGGGAACATACTTAACCACGGAAGAAAACTTCATTGGTTATTTTGCGCGTAGTACAACTGATGATGCGCTACGTACTCCAGAAGAAATTATTGCTCTTAAACGCTATGGTCTTAAAGCAGGATCAAGCTCTCGCTACGGTTGGGAAACCGCAATTGGTCAAGTAGAGGCGCAAGACCTATATGACCGCTGGAATGCCGATGTAAAAGCCGCTCAAGCAACTCAAGATTACCGCAATGGACCAAACACATTTGGCTGGATGGTCGAAATTGACCCATTTGATAACCGCCAAAATCCGGTTAAACGCACATCATTAGGCCGTTTTGCCCATGAAGACAGTGCATGCCGTGCCGTAGCAGGTCAACCAATCGCATTTTATATGGGGGATGACTCTCGTGGCGAATATATCTATAAGTTTGTTTCAACCGCAGTGTGGGATACAAAAGATATAAACGGCGGCTATGCAGCTGGTGACAAATATATGAACTCAGGTAAGTTGTATGTTGCCAAGTTTAATAACGATGGTTCAGGTCAATGGATTGAACTTGCCTACGGTAAAAATGGTTTAAATGAAAGTAACACTACCTATCCATTTAAATCTCAGGCAGAGGTAGTCACTTTTGCACGCTTGGCGGCAGATTCAGTCGGAGCAACTAAAATGGATCGCCCAGAGTGGGCTACAGTTAACCCAATCAATGGCGAAATCTATGTCACACTTACAAATAACTCAAACCGTGGTAAAGATTACCCTACAGATGCGGCTAACCCTCGCAACTATACCGATCTGTATGCAGGCACAAAAGAACAAAAAGGAAATGTGAACGGTCATATCATCCGTTTTAGAGAAGCCGATGACAAAACCACTGCTGAAACCTTCAAATGGGATATTTATCTGTTCGGTGCAGAAGCTTCGATGGCTTCAAATATCAATTTGTCAGGCTTAACAGACAATAACGACTTTTCGTCTCCAGATGGTATGTGGTTTGACCCACGCGGTGTTCTCTGGATTGAAACAGATGACGGCGCTTATACAGATGTCACCAACTGTATGATGCTTGCTGCCCTACCAGGTCAAATTGGTGATGGTGGTGCGGCAACTACATCAAATGGTCAGCAAACTATAACCGGTGCTAAAGTTACAGACGCAACATTACGTCGTTTCTTAGTTGGACCAAAGCAATGTGAAATTACTGGTATTGCTATGACACCTGACTACAAAGCTATTTTCATTAATGTTCAGCATCCTGGTGAAGACTCGGCAAGTTATGCAAAACCAGAAAGTAACTGGCCTGCCACACAAAAAGATCCAAGCAACAAAACTGCGCGCCCACGTTCGGCAACTGTAGTTATTACCCGTAAAGATGGCGGTGTTATTGCTGGTTAATTGATTTCTTCCTAGAAAATGCCGATCAAGTGATCGGCATTCTTTTAACGGTTTAGAGGCACCTGCTGCTGTACAATTTGGCCGCTATGTTCGCCTTGCTGGGTCTTTTCCAACCAAATCCATTCATTATTGGTCATTCTTAAAAAATTCGAACACCGGGTTCCATATACTGGACTTTGAATAAAAGTCGATGATAACAACTCTTCCATTTCTGGTTGAATGCCTGTATTTGGCAACAATGCTGTGGTGACCTTGCGCTCATCTTCTAAAATATCCCACGCTGCATGTTGCAAGCTTAACTCTTCTGTTTTGTGCTGATGCATAGGCAAGAACTCTTGCGTAAAACGTGTGCGTAAATGTCTGGTTTTCTCCCAGTGATCGGACATTAAACCATTCGAAACCACATAAACGCTGTTGGCTAATACTTGAGGAGCCTCACCACGGTTACTCATGTAGACCGCTTGATCAGCAGTCCCCATAAACAGGTTAAAACCAGCAAAGTTCTGTTGCCGTTGTTCTAATTGCTGAGCAAAGCGAATCGGTAATAAATCAGACTCTAAAAAAGCCTGAACCAAATGACCACGAGAAGTTTCATATTGTTTTTTATCACGTCCATCACGGAAATTGGTTAACACAGCCCATCGGCCCTGCGGGGTAACCCCCATCCAAGTACCACCCGACTGTAAGTCTTGCCCTGCAATGATTGGCGTATGTTCCCATTGATGCAATAATGCTGTTGGTCGGTGATAAAACTCATCACGGTTTGAAATCAGACACAAGGGCATATCATCCAGAACATGCCATGCTAAAGCCACAATACACATTGATTCTTGTTCCCTATGTTTACACATTGAATGTACAACATTTTTCACATCATTCCGCTACAATCTGTCAAAACGTAAGATCAAGGAGCAGCAATGCTGACCTATCCTAATATCGATCCGGTCGCAATACATCTAGGACCTCTTCAAGTCCATTGGTATGGACTCATGTATTTATTGGCATTTTTATGTGCTTGGGGACTCGCTTCCTACCGTGCCAAACAGCGTGATGGCTGGACATCGGACATGGTTTCCGATCTGGTGTTTTACGGCGCCTTAGGAGTTGTACTCGGCGGACGTATCGGCTATGTGCTTTTCTATGAGTTTGATAAATTCCTTGAAAACCCGATCTGGCTCTTCCAAGTCTGGACAGGTGGTATGAGCTTCCACGGCGGCTTCTTAGGCGTCATGATCGCAATGCTATTCTGGTGTAAAAAATATCAAAAAACATGGTTCCAGACACTCGACTTTATTGCCCCTTGTGTACCGACAGGCTTAATGTTTGGACGCTTCGGTAACTTTATTGGTGGAGAATTATATGGTCGTGCGGTTACAGATCCGAATTATCCGTTCGGAATGATTTTCCCAACCGACCCATTACATTTAGTTCGTCACCCTTCTCAAATTTATCAAGCGCTTTGTGAAGGTCTAATTCTATTCATTGTTTTGTGGTGGTTTAGCTCAAAACCACGCCCACGTATGGCCGTATCTGCCCTATTTTTAATGGGTTATGGTGTTGCACGCTTTGTAATGGAATTCTTCCGTCAACCAGATGCTGACCAAGGTTTTATCTTATTTGGTTGGATGACGAAAGGACAAATCCTCACCGTTCCAATGCTACTCATTGGCCTTTGGATGATGTGGTATGCCTACCAAAAGAAAATTTATGACTGGGGCCCTCAAAAGAACAGTTAACATCTAAATCAGAGGAGTTTCGGCTCCTCTTTTTTATGCTACAGTTTTTATCTCCCAAGAAAGAAGATTCGCCATGCTGGAATTCTGGTTTAATACGCAAGTCCCGACTTTTAAAAAATTAATGATCTTAATTATTACCCTCTTAATCTGTATTGGGTTATATCAATATCAACCATTGCCCTTAGATACTATTTTAATGTTTACAGGAACTGGGGTTATTTTTTTAATCTGCCGTTACTTTAAATTGCATTTTGCTCAAAGTAACCCGACTGGTTTACTTTACCGCCTATTTACGTGGGTGCCTATTGCCCTCTTGTTTGCACTTATTTTTGTAAAAACCATGCCTAACTTGTTGATCTGGGGCGTCCAAGGCATTGCATTTATGGCACTTGCTGCTTTTATTTTTTCACCACAATCGTTATTTAACAAATAGGCTCATTTTTTATGTTGGCTTATTGGTATAACGCACCACGTCACATCAAACTCATCTTTATTATTGTCGTTTGTGCTGCAATTTATGCAGCCAATCAAGTTCAGCCTTTATCGTCGACTTACACTATTCTGAGCCTCGTGTTAGGGTTCGGGCTTCATTTCGGGCAATATTTACAAACAAAATTCCAGAGCACAGCTCATATAAATCTAAACTCCAGTTTCTGCTTGGAATTTACCCTCTCATTATTGTTGTTATTGTGATGTGGTTACTGCCCCCTCAACACAATTGGATCGCAACAATACAAGCTTTAGGCTTTGTACTGGTTGGATTTTTTCTTGTTTCAATTTATCAAAATCGTGCCAAGCGTTTTTAAGCATAAAGTTTAGCTCGTTTTTACTATTCCTAAAGCATGCTATTATCTTCCACGGTTTATTGATCCATGAACCGTCTCCCTTTTATTTTATGGAATTAATCCGAACTCGAGAGTGTTATGCGTGCATATTTAGACCTTCTACAACATATCCTTGATAATGGCGGTGACAAAGGCGACCGTACAGGCACAGGAACCCGTTCTGTATTTGGTCATCAAATGCGTTTTGATCTCTCTAAGGGTTTTCCTTTACTCACCACAAAAAAAGTTCACTTTCGTTCTATCGTGATTGAGTTACTTTGGTTCTTAAAAGGCGATACTAACGTTAAGTACTTACAAGACAATAAAGTCACCATTTGGGATGAATGGGCAACAGCAGAACAAACTGCCCGTTTCGGCCGCCCAGAACATGAACTTGGTCCAGTTTATGGCCATCAATGGCGTAATTTCGGCGCAACCAAAAATGCCGATGGTACTTATAACCAAGATGGTTTTGACCAAATTAAATGGTTAATTAATGAAATTAAAACCAACCCAAATTCACGCCGTTTAATTGTCTCTGGCTGGAACCCAAATGAAGCCGGACAAGTTGCTTTACCACCTTGCCACACACTCTTCCAATTTTTTGTACAAGACAACAAGTTGTCATGCCAGCTTTATCAACGTAGTGCTGACGTATTCTTAGGCGTGCCATTTAATATTGCCAGCTATGCCCTACTCACCCATATGATTGCTCAGGTGTGTGACTTAGGTGTTGGTGATTTTGTTTGGACAGGTGGCGATACGCATCTTTATGCCAACCATTTTGAGCAAGCAAAACTACAATTGACGCGTGAGCCATTACCACTTTGTCAATTAAAACTTAATCCGGAGGTTAAAGATATTTTCGACTTTAAATTTGAAGATATCGAGATTGTAGGCTACGAGTCACATCCGGCAATTAAAGCACCAGTTGCAGTATAACGACGGCTTAAATTTCATTAGATTACGGTTTAGAGAATAAAATTATGGCATGGCAAAATGTAGAAGTTGTCCACGTTGTCGCAATGGACAAAAATCACTGTATTGGTAAAGGCAATGCGTTGCCATGGCATATCTCTGCCGACTTAAAACACTTTAAAGAAATCACACAAGGTGGTGTGGTGATCATGGGCCGTAAAACCCTTGAGTCTATGGGCCGTGCTCTACCGAACCGTGTGAACTGGGTAATTACCCGTGACATTAACTGGCATTTTGACGGCGTAAAAATTGCGTATTCAATTGAAGATGCTTTAAATGCTGCTTTAGAAGATGCCAAAAACACCGAAAAGCAAGCTTTATTCATTATTGGTGGCGGTGAAATCTTTAAGCAAACCTTGTCAATTGCAGACCGTCTTGAGCTCACTCATGTTGACTTAGATGTACAAGGTGATGCACATTATCCAACTATACCGAGTGAATTTCATAAAACTGCAAGCGAACAGCAAGTAGATGAAAAATCAGGAACTTCATTCGAATTTGCCACTTATAAAAAATAATTTTCTGGTCGCCTATGCACAATATCGGAACACGTGAATTTATTATCGCCCTCGCTTTCGGCGCTTTACATAGTTTATTCACGTTGTTTATTGTGCTTTCCAGCATTTGGGTATGCTTAGCCTTATGGGTCCAACAACCCTTTGGCTGGTTAGGCAGCCGTATTATTATTGGCATATGGATTGCCTTTGCTCTAAGTATGGCAGGCTTATATTTCAATGGACATATCATTAGCCGTCGTACAGATATCCTGATTTATCTTTTAGCTTTTGCCTGTTCTCTGGTTTGGTATTTTTCGATTACTGCACGTCAAGACCGTGACTGGAACCCTGAAGTTGCCAATATGCTAAGTTACGAAAAACACGGCGATGTTATTACCTTGCATAATGTCCGTAACTTCAACTGGCATCCTGATGGAACCTATGATGTCCGCTGGGAAACCCGTACTTTTGACCTGAACCAGTTAAATGGCATAAATATCATTACCTCTTACTGGATGGGGCCACAAATTGCCCATACGCTAGTCAGTTTCGAATTTAAAAATCAACAACCTTTAGTTTTTTCCATCGAAATTCGAAAAGAAAAGACTGAAGAATTTTCGGCAATTGGTGGTTTTTTTAGAAAATATGAACTGAGCTTAATTGCATCTGATGAAAAAGATATTGTCTACACACGTAGCAACATTCGTAAAGAGCAAGTTTATAATTTCCCGGTCAATATGCCTCGCTCTGAACAAAAAGCACTATTTTTAGAATATCTTAAAAAGTCAGATGAGCTACGTGCACAGCCAAAATGGTATAACACCCTCACAAGTAATTGCACAACCTTGATTTTTGATATGGTTCAAGCCATTAACCCATATCAACTTCCTAAAGATTATCGCTTAATTGCGTCTGGTTACTTACCTAATTATTTATATGATCTTAAAGCACTTAATCAAAATATTAGTTTAAAACAGTGGTATCAAATCGCACATATCAATCCACGTACTGAGCATTTTGAACAACTTTCAGATCAGAGTAGTGAACACTTCTCTCAAATTGTGCGACAAGGTTTACCCAAAGCTGACTAGAGTCTGCTTGATATTTTATAGGCTTATTTTCGCCAAATACTAGAAGAACACTTTGAGAGCATTGAATATGATCTACAAAAATTACAAAGTAATTGTATAACTTATTCAATTTGTAAATTAACCAGTTTTCTAATAAAAGAAAATAATCATGACAGAAAAAATTACACCATTTAGTATTTCTAAAGTATTTAATGCACCTCGTGATCTTGTATTTAAGGTACATACTGATATTAATCACTTACAAAATTGGATGAGTCCAAAAAATTTCAAAATCATTCATACCTCAATGGATTTTAGAGTTGGTGGCACTTATCACTATGGATTAGAAGGACCCGATGGAACACAAATGTGGGGTAAGCAAGTGTTTCGTGAGATTGTACCTAATGAGCGATTAACGTTTATTCAATCTTTTTCAGACAAAGACGGTAACAGCACACGACACCCTATGTCACCGACATGGCCATTAGAAATGTTAGCAACCACAACTTTTGAAAATATTGATAATAAAACAAAAGTCACAATTACTTGGCAACCGTGGAACTCTGACGATATTGGTAACTCAACTTTTGATTCTGCACGCGATGGAATGACGCAAGGATTTAATGGAACATTCTCCAATTTAGAAGCTTATTTAAAAACCCTTTAAATATAGAGGATCTGTTGGTGGCTATCGAAAACTAAATAAGTTATTCTCTTTTTCTTTACTTTTTTATACACGCTTTACTTTGTAATCTAGATAGATAGACCCTATTGTAATAGGCAGGAAATAGAGGGAAAAACAATGCAACAGGCATTATTTGGCGGCGGCTGTTTTTGGTGCGTCGAAGCCGTATTTTTACAAATACGTGGTGTAGAAAAAGTAACAAGTGGTTATGCTGGTGGGCATACAACTCAGCCAACTTATGAGCAAGTATGTCAAGGTGACACTCAGCATGCTGAAGTAGTTCTCATCGACTTTGATGAACAACAAGTTACATATTCTCAGTTACTTGATGTGTTCTTTGCAACGCATGATCCAACGACCTTAAATCGCCAAGGTAATGATATTGGTACTCAGTACCGCTCTGTTATTTACTATTTTAATGAAGAGCAAAAACAGGCAGCAGAACACACGATTCAAACGTTAAAAGATGACGATCTTGATATTGTGACTGAGCTGTCTCCTGCCCCGACATTCTATCCAGCCGAAGAATATCATCAGAATTACTATGCAAAGAATCCTTCACAAGGTTATTGCAACTTTGCGATTCCACCTAAGCTATTAAAGCTATATAGTAAATTCCAGCATCTAATGAAAGATCAATAAATTAGAGCAATAAAAAAGCAACCGACTTGGTTGCTTTTTTATTGAGTAAACTAAATTTTAGTTTTCACTTACAAAGGCAATATCGCTCAGTCCGGCTTCACTGGCGCGAGACATTACCTGAGCTACCGTATCGTACTTCGACTCTTTATCAGCACGAAGTTGAACGGTTGGTTTAACCGCACCTTGACCTGCTTCTTGGAAACGTTTTTGAAGCTCATCAAGACTAATTACTTGAGTATCCCAAGCCACTTCACCATTTGCATTGATACTAATCGTAATTGCTTTTGGTGGTGGATCAATAATTTCAGCAGTTGTTTTAGGCAGTGTTAATGGAATCGATGGGTTGGCAACTGTTGCTGTGACCAAAAAGATGATCATTAACACCAACATAATGTCGATTAGCGGAATGAGGTTCATCTCATTTATGCCACTATCGTGGTCTTCACCCAATTGAAAAGCCATTAAGCTTGACCTCCAACATAACTTTGCTCTGCAGTTTTAACATCAGACTTTACAGTTGAGTCTTGCTGCAACATGGTGTCGATTAACAAACTGTGTGCTTGATCTTGTAAATCATGAGCAAGACCACGATTAGCACGTACACAAATGTTATAAGCCAATACCGCAGGAATCGCAACTGCAAGACCAAGACCAGTCATAATAAGTGCTTCACCTACTGGTGTAGCCACCTGAGCCAAACCTGCTTGTCCGCTCTTACCTACAGCAACCAGCGCGTGGAAAATACCCCATACCGTACCAAACAAACCAACAAATGGTGCAATTGAAGCAATTGTTCCTAAAACAGAAATACCTTTTTCAGCATTGACTTTTTCAGCAGAAATTTGGCGCAATAGTGCTTGCTCTGCAACTGCTTTACGCTGTTCAAAACTCAAAGGCTGTAACTTTGCTTTTAGCGAACTAATAGCTTTAGAGAGTTGAGCGTAAGCTTGTTGTTTTAATTGGCGAGTCCCCATCAAACGTAAGATGAAAACTGTCCAGGTAGCAATCGACATTGCCAATAAAATGAAATACAGAGTTTTACTCACTGCATCTGCATGTTGCCAATAGATTGAAAAGTTCATATTAGAACTCCTGATTAAGGTTAGCCGTTGGGACTCAAATTCGTTTAAGGGGTTAAATCAAAGGGTTGCTCGGCTTTAATTGGATAAGCAACACCGTTTTCCATATAAGGTTTAAATTTTGCACCACGTACAGCACGGACAACTTTGTCATCTAGACTTGAAATGCCACTGCTTCGTGTTACACGTACGTTGGTAATCTTACCTTTTTCATCGGCTTCAATCAGTACAACAACCGAACGCGCTTCGCCTTGTAAATCTTTTGGTGAAACAGTCAAACGTGGTGAACGGCTCCACTGCACACCTGAACCACCAATTGAAACATGTTTTGGTGATGGATCTGGCGCAGGTTGAGCTTTAGGTGCTTCTTGCACCACTGGCTTTGGCTTTTCAACGACTTTTTCAGTCACAGTAGTTGTTGGGGTCACTACTTTTGGTTCAACTTTAGGTTCTGTCTTTACTGCTTGTTTAGGAGTTTCAGCCTTTTTCACCTGCTGAATTTTTTCCACTGGTTTAGGCGGAGTCACAGGTTTCTCAACAACCTTAACTTCTTTCACTTCTTTTTTAGGTTCCGGCTTTTTAGGCGGTTCTTTCGGTTTCGGTGGTAAAGGTTTTGGTTGTTCTTGAATTTTTACAAAGCGGACTTGTAAAGGCTTCTTATCAATTGGCTTTAGTTCAGCAGGCTTAATGTGGCTAACTGCCCATAAGACCCCGATATGACCAATTGCAACCGCAATTAGTGCCGTGATGACTTTCTTTTTCATCGGATTGGGAGAGTTTAAGGCTGCGGAAGATTGACTCATAAGAATCTAATTACCTAATGGATGATGAAGTCGACTTCAATTTATAGAAACGATTTCAAACATCGGATAGAACAATAAAGTGCCACAATAATAAATGAGAAGTGTTTTCATTTGCAACTACTTTTTTTGCGAAAACACTTTCCAGTATTGTGCGATCTAACTTCATAAAGTGATATCACTTTACTTTTCTCATGTTTAGACAATGCACTAAAACTTGTTGGTTTCAGATACTACTTATCAAATCGTGCTCAACTTAAAAAAAACATTAAGCAACTATATTGAACGTAATCAATGAAACCTCAAATCATAGTTATGTTATAACATTTTAATTTTATTTTAGCCATAAAAAAGCACACTCAAAAGTGTGCTTTTAAAAATATGAGGTAATTAGAAAACAACCGTCTTATTACCATCTACAATGATTCGGTCTTCTAAATGCCATTTAACAGCACGAGCTAACACATTACGTTCCACATCTTCGCCAAGCTCACGTAACTGCTCAACATTATAATCGTGGCTCACACGTTCAACGTCTTGCTCAATAATTGGGCCTTGGTCTAGATCAGCAGTCACATAGTGAGCTGTTGCACCAATCAACTTCACACCTTTTTCATAGGCTTGCTTATATGGATTTGCCCCAACGAAAGCAGGTAAGAATGAGTGGTGAATATTGATGATTTTCATTTCCCATTTAGAAACGAAATCTTCACTTAAAATCTGCATGTAGCGCGCTAGAACTAATAAGTCATTACCCTGCATCATTTCATGAATTTGAGCATAGGCTTCTGCTTTATTGTCTTTAGTTACCTTAATCACAGTAAACGGAATACCAAAGTTTTCAACTGCTTCACGTAAATCTTCATGGTTAGAAATAACGTGGGTAATTTCACAAGGTAAAGAACCACGAGCATGGCGCCACAATAACTCAAGCAAAGCATGGTCGACTTTAGAAACTAAAATACCAACCTTTTTAACATCATTTACAAAAGCAAGACGCCATTGCATGCCATAACGTTCAGCAACATTTGCAGCGAAAGTCTGAATTAAAGCATCCTTACGTGACTGTAAATGATCAAGTTCAAATTCAACACGCATGAAATAACGCCCGCCTTGAGCTTCCGTCGCATACTGATCAAGCGCGGTAATGTTTGCACCTTGGTGGTACAAAAAGCTCGATACAGCCTGTACGATCCCAGGCTTGTCTTCACAAGTAATCAGTAAACGGGCTGTATTGGCAGTGGTCATATTCATTTGGTTAATATCACTTAATTGAGACAAAATTTTGATAAGCCGAGTATTCTAGCGCTCTAAATAAACAAGCACAACTATTCATCTTTTAAGGATGACAAGCTTGCAAAAAGATCAGAGGGTCCAAGTGATTCTAACAATTGTTCATAAGTCGCACGGCTTTCACCCATCAAATAAGGGCCTTCTAAGAAAACCATTTGACGTAATGCTTGCCAGACCCATTTCTCTTCAAGGTGATTGTTGTCACTAATATGCCCAGACATATATAGAAAGTTGGTCCAGTTGGTTAAGACAATCCAAAGGTTAATAATTAAAGCTTCAATTTCAGAAGCTGTCATTTTCATAAGTCCTGCATCAACAAAGGCCTGATAAATTCGTTGTCCTTGTTGCATCACCTGTCCCGCAAATCGCGGATAGATCTTTTTAAAGTCTTCGTTACTTTCAACTAAGTGATAAACATCACGATGAATAAAACGATAGTTCCATAACTGGCCGCTGAGCACTTGAAAATAGTTAATTTTGTCATTGGTCGTTAATGGTCTGTCTTCAGGTAAAGATAGCATTTCCAAAGTCTCGACCTGATATTGATACATTAATTCTTTAATAATTTCATGCTTGTTTCGAAAGTGATAATACAAGTTTCCAGGACTAATGCCCAACTCTGCAGCAATATGATTGGTAGTGACAGACCGTTCGCCACGCTCATTAAAAAGCTGCAAACTGATTTGTAAAATCCGGTCTTTTGTCTTCAAAGCTTTAGGTAGAGACATTTTAATAACCTTCGTTAATTCATATGGTTAAGACTTGCACACAGAAACCAACTTGACTCTTTAGAGTATTTACTCTAAAAAATAAGTATATCAGTATATTTGGTAAGTACCGATGAACAGTCAAACAAAAACAAATCCAGAGACTCAGGTTCCTTATGATGTTAAGCATTTACAAGATTTGCTTGAGCAGCAAAAGATTGCCTACTTACGTCATCCGGTACCCACTGCTAAAGAGCGTATTGATCGTTTAGCTCGTCTTAAAAGAGTCTTGGTAAAATATCAAGATCAGATTGCCGAAGCAATTAACCTTGATTATGGCAATCGTGCCATTATGGAAACCAAAATTGGTGAGTTGCTTACCTGTCTTGAACAAATCAAATATTACAGTAAGAACCTGACCGGATGGATGAAACCATCAAAACGCCATATCAGTGTATTACATCAGCCAGCAAAAGGTTGGGTACAATATCAACCAATGGGCGTAATTGGCATTATTACACCATGGAACTACCCGTTACTACTGTCTGTTGGACCACTTATTTGTGCTTTGGCTGCAGGTAACCATGCCATGATCAAAATTTCGAGTGCTTCTCCAAATTTTGGACAGGTTCTTGAAAATGCACTTTCTGAAGCCTTCCCACAAGAGCTGGTTGGGGTGGTAAATGGCGGCGGCGTAATTTCTGATGCGTTTAGTCATTTGCCTTTCGACAAAATGATTTTCACTGGCTCGACTTCTGTTGGTAAAACTGTCATGGCAGCCGCAGCTCAAAATCTGGTTCCGGTTATTCTTGAGTTGGGTGGTAAATCCCCTGCTTTGGTACATGCTTCCGTAGATATGAAAGATGTCGCACAGCGTATTGCTGTAGGTAAACTATGGAATGCAGGCCAAACTTGTGTTGCGCCAGATCATATTTTCTTGCCACGCGGAAAAACTGCCGAGTTCATTGAAAACTTTAAATTGATTGTGGCCGGAATGTACCCACATTTCCGTAACAACCAAGACTACACCTCTATTATTAATGATAAACAGTACAACCGTATTCAGGGATATCTCGAAAATGCCCGTGATCAAGGTGCGCGTATTGTTGAAGTTAATCCGCAAAATGAAATTTTAGATGATGTCCGCAAAATTGCACCGACTCTAGTGACTGGTGTAACAACTGCAATGGATATTATGCAAAATGAAATTTTTGGTCCTGTTCTACCAATTTTAGAATATGACCAAATCGAAGAGGTCATTGAGTTTATTAATAGTCGCCCGCGTCCTTTAGCAATGTATTATTTTGATTATGATCAGGCACGCGCTGATTATATCTCTCAACATACTCATTCAGGGCATTTCGGAATTAACATGGTGATTACCCATGTTGCGCAAGATGACTTGCCATTTGGAGGAATCGGCGCATCAGGTATGGGTAAATACCACGGACCTGAAGGCTTTTTTGGGCTGTCACATGAACGTTCGGTAATGTCAAATCCAAAACTTTATAGCTTGAAATACATTCTTCCACCGTTCAATAAACCAATTCATCGCTTCATTTCGAAAACCTTGTTGCGTTAACTGATCAAGGCATGATCTGTTACACTAGATCATGCCTCGTTTTTACCAATTTCGCTTGTCTTTTAATCGTATTTTTGGTATAAAACGCCCCTTGAATGAATTCATCCGTTTACATTTAGTATGACTGGCCACAGATTTGCTGTTGGCTAAATCAATGGAGTTACACCATGTCTAAGGTTTGCCAAGTTACCGGCAAGCGTCCAGTCGTTGGTAACAACGTCTCACACGCCAACAACAAAACCAAGCGCCGGTTCGAGCCGAACCTGCACCACCACCGTTTCTGGTTAGAAAGCGAAAAACGTTTTGTACGTCTTCGTTTAACCACTAAAGGTATGCGTATTATTGACAAATTGGGTATCGAAAAGGTTGTTGCAGACCTTCGTGCTCAAGGTCAAAAGATCTAAGGAGTCTGAGCAATGCGTGATAAGATTCGTCTCGTTTCTTCAGCTGGTACAGGTTATTTCTATACCACAACTAAAAACAAACGTACTATGCCGGAAAAAATGGAAATCAAAAAATTTGATCCAAAAATCCGTCAACACGTGATTTTCAAAGAAGCTAAAATCAAATAATTTTAGCGTCGAAAAAAACGACTTCTTAAAGAAGTCGTTTTTTTTTGCATTTTTTTTATACCTGCCTTTTTGTTAAACTTTCTACATATTCCACCTTGGCATTTTTTATGCTTGTCTTTAGCCTAACTCACGTAAAAGGAGTTTTTAGTGCCGCATGACGTAGATTTAATTATTTTACTTGCTGTTGGTTTCGGTGTTGCCCTCTTTTTTGGCTATATAGCCGCCCGACTACGACTTCCCCCTCTTATTGGCTACCTTATTGCCGGAATTATTATTAGTCCGAATACCCCCGGCATAGAAGCAGATATTCATCTTGCCAACCAACTTGCTGAACTCGGCGTAATGTTCTTGATGTTTGGCGTTGGGATGCATTTTTCATTAAATGATCTTTTACAAGTTCGTCGTATTGCCTTGCCGGGTGCGATTTTACAGATTGCTGTTGCCACCTTACTTGGTATTGGCGTTTCAATGTTATGGGGCTGGAGCTTTGGCTCCGCTCTGGTTTTTGGCTTAAGCCTATCGTGTGCGAGTACTGTTGTCTTATTAAAAGCTTTAGGAGACCGCGGTCTTTTAGACTCAGTAAACGGCAAAATTGCTGTAGGTTGGCTGTTAGTTGAAGACTTAGTGATGGTACTTGTTTTAGTACTTCTTCCAGCTACAGCAGTTTTACTTGGTGGCAAAGCACCAGCAGGCGCGCAAGGCAACATTTGGTTAACGCTTGGAATCACCCTATTAAAGGTGATTGGCTTTATTGCGTTCATGCTCATTGTAGGCAAGCGTGTAGTGCCTATCATTATGCAGTTTGTTGCTCGCTTAGGTTCAAGAGAGCTATTTACGCTGACAGTCGTAGCAGCAGCTGTTTCAATCGCCTATGGCTCTTATGCTATCTTTGGCGTTTCAATGGCCTTAGGGGCCTTCTTTGCGGGGATGGTCGTAAAAGAATCAGACTTTAGCCACCGTGCAGAAGAAGAGACTCTTCCCCTACGTGAAATTTTCTCAATTTTATTTTTCGTTTCGGTAGGAATGCTGTTTGATCCACATATTCTTATCGAGCGTCCACTGCATATTTTGGCAGTTATCGCAATTATTATGGTGGGTAAAACACTTGCTGCAATGGCCTTGGTTTTATTCTTCCGCTATCCAATTAATACTGCTTTGACTGTCGGGGCCAGCCTTGCACAAATTGGTGAGTTTTCATTTATTTTGGCTACTCTGGGAGTTTCTTTAGGTCTATTAACCCTAGAAGCGCAAAACCTGATTTTAGCGGGTGCTTTATTCTCTATTACGCTTAACTCTTTTGTTTTCTCGGCAGTTGAACCTGTACAACGCTGGATTCGTGAGCGCTCTCATTTGGCACGACTTCTTGAACGTAGTGGTGACCCACTCGCTATGTTGCCAGATGAAGTCGATCAGGCTTATCTACGCGATCAAGTGGTAATTGTAGGATATGGTGGCGTTGGACGACGTATTACTGAAAATTTAATTAATCAGAATATTAAAGTCGTGATTGCAGAAGAAAATCGTGAAATTGTAGAAAAGTTACGTCAAGCAAATATTGCTGCCGTAAGTGGTGTAGCAACTGAACCTGGTGTTCTCATTCAGGCTCATATCATGCATGCACGTCTTTTGGTGATTTCCCCTATGGATATTTTAGATATTCACCGGATTGTGGATATTGCCAAACAATTGAACCCTCAAATTCAGGTTTTAATTTGTGCAGAAAGTAAAGAAGAAGCTGCCGTTATTCGAGATGAAAATATTGGTGAAGTATTCTATGCAAAAGAAGAAATGGCAAAGAATATGAGCCATCATATTTTAAATCAAATCGAGCTTGCGCATCAGTCAACACATCATTAACGCATACAAAAAAGCGTACTCAAGAGTACGCTTTTTTTAACTTAGGAATTTAGGCTGCTCATCTACAACTTCAGCCTGCCATTCATTAACCTGCTTCTCTAGCAGTCCAAATAAAGCAGCTTGAATCATATGCTGGGCAACGATAGGCGTTTGCTCGCCTAATATCTCTTTTAGTTCATCACTAAATTGAATTTTAACCAAAGGCTCTTTTTCAGAACCAGCATTACGCAAGGCGAGCTCACCACCTTCGAGTTGGACTAACTCCAACACTGCTTCTTGATTTCCAAATAACTCTTTCAATTGCTGTATAGACATATACTTCCTCCATGTTTCAACATGGTGGCAAAGCACCCTTGCACTTTGCATCTCTCGTCTTATTTATATAGGCGCACTGGGATTAAATTTCAAGCGCTCAGACAGTTTAATTTTAGAACTCGACCATTTCGTTACGAAAACCATCAATTAAATGACTTAACTCTCTATGCCATTCACGCAAAATTTTCACATCAGGTAACCATGATTGTGGCCCCTGAGTCACTTTAATGATCAAATTAGAAGAAGTTTCTTCTTCCGGTGTCGGTTCAGTAGGTTCCGGTGCATATTGGCACATGCGGTAAGCACGCTTTAACTCTGCAACAAAACCATCTTTTGCCAATTGCTGCAAAACAGAAACTTCAGGAGAAACTTGTCCTTTTGCCGCCATATGCTCTTCAATCGATTTTAATGTCGGCTGCGAGTCATTTAAACGGTAATAACGTACCAGTTCTTGCAGAAATGCTAACATCGCACCATGCAAGTGAAAGACAGCTGTTTCACGATACGCTTGTACCTGCTGTACATGATCAGTTTGCTCTGCTTGTTGACACGCTAGGCGCGCAAAATAGAGTTTTTGATTGGTACGATCGGCATGATAACGAGCAACACGTGACATAACTAAACTTTCCTGTTCTAAAATTGCCATCAATATGGCTATTCTTAGCTTAACGACTCCATTGATAAAATCAACGTTATTTATGGTAAATCCAGAGAGACTTGATAAATTTTACGTTATCCCTCATCACCATCATTCATTAAAAAATTCTTGTTTTCAACAATGAATAGATCTTTAAGAGGTAACTCTGTAGGCACCCATGAAAGGACTTCAAGTGTCTTTACACCTTGGGCTATATAGGTTCCATTTGGAGCAACCACAGAAAGAGCTAAAAATTGTTGCATAAAAGTATTACTCTTCAGCAGCCTTAACGCGAATACCGTAACCTTTTACCTTAAGTGTATTTAGACCTTTGATTGCTTTAATGGCTTCACGCGGATTCGGCATTTCAACAAAGCCAAAACCTTTTGATTTACCTGTATCTTTATCGGTAACAACCACACAAGACTCAACTTTACCATAAGCCTTAAACAGCTCTAAAACTTCAGCTTCAGTCACTGAACGATCTAAATTACGAACTAATATTTTCATTTTCCAACCTTGATTAGCCTTCAAAATAAAGGCCAATATACATTTGAGTATTCACAGTGTCTTATACAGTAGTTTAGTCAAGATCGATACCAAAACCTAAGTTTACTGTTCGTGAAGTGTTCCATTGTTTTTTGGCAAATGGCTGTGGAACTTGCCGATGAATTTTTGCCTGTACCAAATGAGCAGGTAGATCATTTAAGAAATAACTTTCGATTTTGCGGCCTTGTTCGTCATATGTATCTTGTGACCATGTATTGAGATTTTGCTTCGTCAAAATCAATTCATTTTCCGCACGTGTTAATGCAACATACAATACACGGCGTTCTTCTTCGACTTCATCAAAATCGCCCTGCGCACGCGCATAGGGATATTGATTTGGTGAGACATGCGGCACATAACACACCTTCTGTTCTGCACCTTTAGCCGAATGAATTGTAATTAAGGTCACTAAATCATCATCACCCGCTTTTTCAATTTCAGAAATTGAAATTGGTTCAAGCACATATTCTTCAAGGAACTCACCAAGAGATGCATGCTTGCGAGCAAGTTGTTTGACTAAATCAAAATCTCTAGCGCGACGTGACCAATCTTTAGTTTTATAGTTTTGCTCCAACTGTTCACTTAAGGCATCAAGAGCTAGACCAATACTTGCCTCAACATGCTGCTGTAGCACATCAAGCTGCTTCAAAATCAAAATAGCCTGTAAAGGAACTTTTCCATGACGCTCCAAACGCTGGCAACGCTCTTCGACCTCACTAATGCTCATTAACTCTTGTGCTAACTTGCTGGCCCCAACGTCACCAATACCATCCCATAAGGTTAAAAAGCGCATCCAAGCCAAGTCATCCTGCGGGTTACTCACAATACGTAATAAACTGAGCACATCCTTTACATGCGCTGATTCAAGTAACTTTACGCCCCCAATAAAACGATACGGAATTTCAGCAGCGATAAATGCCCCTTCCAAATAACGAGCACTGTAGCCAGAGCGGACTAATACCATATGGTCATACCAATTTGCGCCCTGCTGATGCCGCTCTATTAAGTCTTGTGCAATCCAGTTGGCTTCTTCAAATTCATTACCAAACAAATGGAGTTGTGGCTTTTGTCCTTTGCCACGATGTGCCTGTAACTGTTTTTGATAATCGATTGGACTGTGGGCAAGTAACCAATTTGATAAATCTAATATTTCTTGAGTCGAGCGATAATTTAAATCTAAAGTATGAATTACTGCGTCTGGAATCCGCTCTTTAAACGAATGAATGTTTTCAAAGTCGGCACCACGGAAACCGTAAATTGACTGGGCATCATCTCCCACACAAAATAATTTCACCTTACCAATCAGTGGCTGCAAAAGAGCCCACTGTAAAGGATTGGTATCTTGCATCTCATCAACCAGTAAAGCTTGGCAAAAGCCTGCAACCCAGTTCGTCAGTGCTTCCGAGTTTTGTAAATGAACAGCGACGATCGACAAAATGTCATCATAATCTAAAAAATTACGCTCTCTTTTACGCTGTTCATAGGTTTTCATTAACTCAGCAATTTGTGATTTATATTCATATGCTTCAGGTAATTGCTTGAGTAACGCTTCAGACAGCTTAGATTGTGTATTTCGGGCATAAGAATATAAATCACACAGCTCTGCCGCTTTAGGCAAAACATTATCTTTGTCTTTGCCTCTCAATAAGCGAAACATGAGTAACTGATCATCACGATCAATAATACTAAATTGGGTTAAACCAAACGCTTGCGGATTACGACGCAATAAATACATGCAAAAGGTATGAAAAGTAGATGCGCGAAGGCCTTTGGCTTGTGCTCCAACATGCTGTTCAACCCTTGCAACAATTTCACTCGCAGCACGGCGCGTAAACGTTAAAATCTGAATTTGATTAGCTGACAAACCCTGATCAATTAAATAAGCTGCGCGAGCAACAATGGTTTTAGTCTTGCCACAGCCCGCTCCAGCCAAAACCAAACAGTTTTGTGCTGTAGTAGTTGCTGCTTTTTTTTGCTGAGCATTTAATTCATTAATTAACTTTGCAAGACTCATAACACATATCGCTAAAACACCAAGGCTTAGTTTAACAGACCCATACTATGAGATGGACCTTCACTCACTAAAAACAAAAAAAGGACACTCTAGGTGCCCTTTTGTTCGTTATTTATATTAAGAAACCGTTTTTGAACTAGAAGGCAAATGTTTAATTGCAGAAGCAAGTCCTAAAAAGTTGATTCCCTGAAATAAAATATCTACTGCTAAAAACATTCCCAACACCCAAAACGGAGAATCTTTAGAAACTAAAATTAAAATACCGGTAGCGAGTGTTAGTAACCCGGAAAATAAGGTCCAGCCCCACCCAGCGATTGGTCTCAATAAAAATGCATTTATAGTACGAATTACCCCGGCAATAATCAGGGCAATTGATAATAAGCTAGTTAAAACCACAGCCGTAGTCACAGGCGTAGAAAATGCGTAATAGCCCGCCATTAAATACAGCACACCAAAAAGTGCCCACAGCCATCGGCTACCGCCCTTAAATACACTTATGGCAGCAATCAAGTGCAGCACACCACCTATCATCATTAAAATACCAAATAGGAAAACAACCGAAAATGTTGCAAATGGCAGTGAGCTAAATAACACCAAACCGAAAATAATGAGCACAAAGCCTAATATTAGATACCATTTACGATCAGCATGTAGCTGATTACGAACTAAATCATTACCTACAGTTTTCATCATGGCTACTCTTATTATCAGGTATTAGAAAGTTTATATAATGTCATTATAGTGATGCACTTCACATTTATTGTCTGTATAAGATCTGCATCGTTTATTAACAATTGATAGGGATAAAACAGTATTTATCCACAATTTTATTTCAACCATCCAATTTCTTGAGCAGTCGGTAAACCAATTACAGTTTCTTGTAAATCACTTGGCATTTTATTGGTCTGTTCAGATAATGGTGTTCGACCACCCATGATTTCTGCTCGTGTTTGTGGATAAAGAGGGACCTTTTCAGGTTGTGCGTAGCCTAATGGATAAATCGGCTGACCTGTTTTTAAATCATATTTATCTTTTGCGCCAAAGCCGTGTAATAGCTCGTGAACGATAACAACCTGATTTTGTGGGGCTTGCTCTGGTATAGCAAACAAATTAACGCTACCAATACGGCCTTTTTCTAAAGCAGTCGAATGCACCAAAACTTTTTGATAACTTGGATCATAATAATTTAAATAAAGTTTGAGTGATGCACCACTATCTTCAGGCTGTTGTTGTCGCCATGCATAAAAACGAAACTTTAAGCTCCACCAAATGACATTCAGGATATTGGCATTTTGAGGAACTACAGGCGGCCTCTGCTGTAGTTGCTGCCCTAAACGAATTTCAAAGTTACTTGATTGCCCACGATAATGCTGTGACCATTCACTTAGGTAGCTTTTAAGCGTTTGGAAGTCAGCGTTTTGTAGCTGATGAATATAAGCTTGCGTGGTTTGTAAACCATCCGCGTTTACTGGGTGCAATACCACAACAATAGGCTGATTCCAGTCTTGGTTTTGGTCACGCCATGCCTGAACTGCAACGATTAATAAAACAATCAATAGACACAAAATCCGAATGTTTTTCCACATTCTTGTTCCCCATAAAAATTAAATTTTCTTTTCTTGTTCTAGATATAAAAAATGCTAGCTGAGCTAGCATTTTTCATTTGTCTTATTTAGCCTTCAATCCATTTACCGTCTTGGTAAATCAGGCTCCATTTAGTTTGTTTACCTTCTGGTGTTTCAGATCCCACATACTGCGATTGGTTCTTACGACTAAACTTCACAATGGTTGGGTTACCTTCAGGGTCTACATCCGGAGCTTGTAAAATAAACTGGTATTTTGGATCAAGTTGGTCAGCAACACTACGAAGCTCAGCAACTTTTGGTGCACGTGTTTCACGAATTTTCGGGAACTTACTTGCAGCCAAGAACAGACCAGCAGCGCCATCACGTAACACAAAATAGTCATCATGTTTGGTCGAGCGCAAATGTTCCATCTTAATTGGTTCTACGCGTGGTGGTGCAGGTTGACCATTTTTCAAAACTTTACGGGTATTATCACAGCTTGTACAAGCGAAATACGGGCCAAAACGGCCAGTTTTAAGCTGCATTTCACCATCACATTTATCACATGGAATGGTTGGGCCATCATAACCTTTGATCTTGAACTCGCCTTCTTCAAGCTCATAACCATCACAGTCTGGGTTGTTACCACAAACATGTAACTTGCGGCCACCATCAATGACATAACTGTCCATTGCTGTACCACATTTAGGACAACGATGTTTAGACATCAAGTCTGCGGTTTCAGCACTGTCATCATCAGATAACGCTGCTAATGACTCAACTGGTGTTAAGTTCAAAGTTCCTTTACAGCGTTCTTTAGGCGGCAAGTTATAACCTGAACAACCTAAGAATACGCCTGTAGTACCCGTACGAATCTGCATTGGTCGTGAACATTCAGGACAATGTACTGCTGGCACTTCAACTGGTTGATTACGGCGCATTCCCTGCTCACCTTGAGCATTGGTCAGACGCTTTTTAAAATCACCGTAGAATGTATCGAGTAATTCTTTCCAATTACGCTCACCCGTTGCCACACGGTCCAACTGACCTTCTAAATCTGCGGTAAAAGCATAATTCATCAGGTTATTAAAACTTTCATCAAGACGATCTGTTACGATCTCACCCATTTTCTCGGCAAAGAGACGGCGATTTTCTAACTTAACGTAGCCACGTTCTTGAATTGTAGAAATAATGGCAGCATAAGTTGACGGACGACCAATACCACGTTTTTCAAGTTCTTTTACTAAAGATGCTTCAGTAAAACGAGCTGGTGGTTTAGTAAAGTGCTGACTTGGATCTAGCTTTTCTAATTTTAAAATTTCACCCACTTTAATTGCAGGTAAAATGATATCGTCATCAGATTTGTTAGCACCACGAACTTTAGTGAAGCCATCAAATACAAGCGTACGGCCTTTTGCCTTTAACTCCACATTGCCAGCTTCAACGGTTAAAGTTGAAGATAAATATTCTGCCGGAGTCATTTGGCAAGCAACAAATTGACGCCAAATTAAATCATATAAACGCTGCGCATCACGCTCTACACCTGCAAGTTGATCACCTGTAAGTGCAACATTTGACGGACGAATTGCTTCATGGGCTTCTTGAGCACCCGCTTTGTTACCATAGCGGTTTGGCTTTGCTGGTAAATATTTCTCACCAAACTGGCTTTCAATATGAGCACGGACCATACTTACAGCGTCATCACTCAAGAATGTTGAGTCCGTACGCATATAGGTAATAAAACCAGCTTCATACAAACGTTGCGCCAACATCATGGTTTTCTTTACAGAGAAACCTAAGCGTGTACTTGCCGCCTGTTGTAAAGTCGACGTGATATATGGTGCACTCGGATTCACCTTAGTCGGCTTATCTTCACGCTGTGCAACTTTATATTCAGCGCCCTTTAATACATCCAACAGGGCATCTGTTTCAGCTTTGTTCTTTAATTTAAGTGTTTTACCAGCCTGTTTCACAGCCTCAAGACGAATATCATCTTTTTTAGCCTTAGTGTCTGCAAACACTTGCCAATATTCTTCTGGAATAAAAGCACGAATTTCACGTTCACGTTCAACAACAAGCTTTACCGCTACAGACTGTACACGACCTGCTGACAAACCACGGGCAATCTTTTCCCATAGTAATGGCGAAACCATGAAGCCTACTACACGGTCCAAGAAACGACGCGCTTGCTGTGCATTAACACGGTTTAAGTCGAGACGTGTTGGCTGTTTAAATGCTTCTTGAATGGCATTTTTAGTAATTTCGTTAAATACCACACGATGATAACGGCTATCGTCACCACCAATCACTTCGCGTAAGTGCCAAGCGATTGCTTCCCCTTCTCTATCCAAGTCCGTTGCGAGATAGATTGCATCTGCATCTTTGGCAAGTTTCTTGAGTTCAGCAACAACATTTTCTTTGCCAGGTAGAACCTCGTAGTGTGCTTTCCAGTCATGTTCCGGATCGACACCCATACGATTAATCAGCGCAGATTGGGCTTTTTGTTCTTTTTCAGCTTCAGTGAGTTTTGTCCGGGCAGCCGGCTTTTTCTCTGTTGATTTGCTGCCGCCTGTTGGCAAGTCACGTACGTGACCTACAGAAGACTTAACAATGTACTGCGAACCTAAATATTTGTTGATGGTTTTCGCTTTGGCAGGCGACTCCACAATCACTAAGGCACGTTTATGTGCAGCAGAGGCAGTAGATGCTGTGCTTTGAGATGCAGAGCGCGAGGTATTCGCCATATAAAATGTTATTCCTATACCAATAAATTTAAAAATCAGGCTTCAGCCAAGGCCAACAGATAAGCCTTCATCTCATCTAATTGCGTGGCTTTTAGGTCCGATTCCTCATCCCAATAAAGGCCTACACAGTTTGCCTGCATATCAATAGCATAAATCCCTTTTAATGCAATGGGAGAATCATTAAATTTCTCATCACCCTGCACTACTTTTAATTTTCCGTCTATAACACGAGCACGCATGAGCGTTAAACGAGCATCGGGGATCAATACACTATAATAAGCAACCATGCTGGCACGCTTTTCAGTTGCCATCGGGACATGTGTCCATTCAGGTGCGGCAATTATGCGTGGATGTAATCCCATTTTACGGGCTTTGTCTCGCATAATACCGAGTGCCTTTTCACGCGGACTCACTCTTAAACCAAAAATGGAGCCCAGCACAAAAAGAACAATGATAACGGTAACCCAAATTCCGATATTGTCCATAGCAAAACCTATTAATCTCTTTTATTAGAGTTGCATAAGCTGACCAGAAAACGCAAGTTACATCATAAAAATAATGTCCAATTAACCGACGAGGTTAAAAACTACAACATTTCCTCATAGATATTCTTAGCAATCTAGGCACAATATTTAGGCGCTCTTTTCAGTTTCAAGAGTAGCTAACTTACCAAACTGATCCAGATGCGCATCTCCCCACGTTTTTAGAGCAAGAAGTATCTGCTCAAGCCCACGTCCTAAATCAGTCAGGCTATATTCCACTTTAGGAGGAACTTGAGGATAAACCTCGCGATGAATAATGCCATCTTGTTCTAACTCACGAAGCTGATTGGTGAGCATTCTTTGCGTAATACTTGGAACTCGTTTACGGATTTCATTAAATCGTAAAGTTCCTTCATTTAATAAATGCCAAAGAATGACGCATTTCCATTTGCCATCAATCAAACTGATCGCGGCTTCAACTGAACAACCCGGTGAGCAGTCAAAACTTGAATGTCGAGCTTTTGCCATTTTACAGTATCCTTTTTGACACTATGAGCGTTATTTGTCTGTAGTCACTATTTTTAAGCTTACGTTATGATCAAACTCTCAACAAGAGGAATCACAATTATGAAAGCTGTCGCATATCAAAAAGCAGGTCCCATTACATCGCCAGAATCACTCGTTGATATTGAACTCGATACACCTGCTGCGAAGGGGCACGATTTACTAGTTCGCGTGCAAGCTATTTCAGTAAATCCAGTCGATACAAAAATACGTAAAAATATAAGTGCCGAATCCGGCTGGAAAGTGCTTGGCTGGGATGCTGTAGGCGTGGTTGAAGCGACTGGAGATAAAGTCACTCAATTCAAAGTAGGCGATGTTGTTTGGTATGCAGGTGCTTTAAATCGCCAAGGCAGTAATAGTGAATTGCAATTGGTTGATGAACGTATTGTTGGTCATAAACCAAAAATTTTAGGAGCAACAGAGGCAGCTGCTCTCCCTTTAACTGCAATCACAGCTTGGGAAATGCTATTTGATCGTCTGCAAGTTCCAAAGACTGCACCTGCTAATACAACTATTTTAGTGATTGGTGGAGCTGGCGGTGTAGGTTCAATTACCATTCAGCTTCTTAAGCAATTAACTAACCTCACGATTATTGCTACAGCTTCACGCCCTGAAACAAAAGAATGGGTAGAACAACTAGGTGCTGACTATGTATTAGATCATCGCGAGCCTTTAGCCCTACAAATCAAGCAATTAGGCTTAAATGCACCTTCATATGTGTTCTCGACCACTCAAACGGATCAGCATTTAGCAGATATTGTAGAGTTGATTGCACCACAAGGGCATTTTGGACTTATTGATGACCCTGATCAGTTAGATATTAAACCGTTTAAATCCAAGTCTGTCTCAGTCCACTGGGAGTTTATGTTTACGCGCTCCATGTTCCAGACTGAAGATATGGAAAAACAAAGTGAACTACTAAATGAAATCAGTAAACTGGTGGATGAGGGTAAAATCAAAACAACTGTAACTCAGGTTTTAAGCCCAATTAATGCTGAAAACTTAAAACGGGTTCATCAGCAAATTGAAAGTGGAACAACAAAAGGGAAGATTGTTTTACAAGGTTTTTAAGTAAAATTCAAAATACCTCCTAATAAAAAGGCAAGTATTGAACTTGCCTTTTTATTAATAGTGCGGAGGTTTATTCGTTAAAGGGTCAAAAGGTGCAATGCCTTCTGATAAATCCGAAGATTCCACACGTTGATAAAGCAATTGCATTTGTTTTTTCAAATCAGCTATTTCCTGAGTTTGAATAGCGAGTTGTTGATTTAATTGTTCAACTAAATCATCCAAAAATGTAATTCGCACTTGCAAATCTTCAATGGGTGCGGAAAATGACGCTTGATCATCATGATATGGTGGTTTAGTCATTTAAATCCTCATTTGAGATTCTGGAAAACATTATGGCCTATATTACCCTAAGGGATGTCCAACTTGCTTTTGGCGGACCTGCCCTGCTCGATGGCGCGAACTTTAATCTAGAACGTGGCGAACGAGTCTGTTTAATTGGGCGTAATGGTGAAGGTAAGTCTACTTTACTTAAACTCATCGAGGGAAGCTTATTACCGGATTCTGGTGAAGTTTCTATCCAAAATGGTTTAACGGTTTCCATGTTAGCCCAAGACGTTCCAATGGATTCAGGTAAGGTTGCTGATATTGTAGCAGACGGCGCGGGAGAAGCGGCTGAAGTACTCAAAGCGTATCACCAAGCAACCGATGCTTGTATGCTTGGCGATATGGAAGCTTGCGACCGTATGGGTAACCTTCAGCACAAGCTAGACCAACTAGACGGTTGGGCACTTGAAAATAAGGTGAATGCTCTATTAAGTAAAATGGGTCTCGATCCAAATGCAGACTTAGCAGACTTATCTGGTGGACGTAAACGTCGTGTTTTACTCGCTCGTGCTCTTTTAACGCAGCCAGACGTATTGCTTCTAGACGAACCAACCAACCATTTAGATGTTGAAAGTATTGAGTGGCTAGAAAAATTCCTACTCGATCAAAATAATTTAACACTTCTATTTATTTCGCATGACCGCTCTTTTGTAGATAGCATTGCGACTCGAATTGTTGAACTTGACCGCGGCATCTTACGTGGCTACGAAGGTAACTATTCACGCTATTTGGAGCTTAAAGCTCAGCAAATGGAAGCCGAAGAGAAACAAAATGCTTTATTTGATAAAAAATTAGCTGAAGAAGAGGCTTGGATTCGTCAAGGCATTAAAGCACGTCGTACACGTAACGAAGGCCGTGTTCGTGCATTAAAAGCTTTACGCGAAGAATCGAAAGCACGCCGTTCACAACAAGGCAAAGTGAGCATGGCGACTCAAGAAGCAAATCGCTCTGGTAAATTAGTATTTGATATTGAGCACTTGAGCGTATCTTATGATGGTAAACCACTCATCAAAGACTTCTCTACGCTTGTCATGCGTGGTGACCGTATTGGCTTAGTCGGTGATAACGGTGTCGGTAAAACGACTTTAATTAAAGCTATTTTAGGTGAAATCGAACACGGTGGCTCTGTTAAAACAGGTACTCAATTAGAGATTGCTTATTTTGATCAATTACGTAATGCCTTAGATCTTGAAAAAACAGTCATGGCAAACGTTTCAGAAGGCTCTGACTTTGTGGATGTAAATGGCAACCGTCGTCATATCTACAGTTATTTACAAGATTTCTTGTTCTCACCTGAACGTGCACGTACACCAGTAAAAGCCCTTTCTGGTGGTGAGCGTAACCGTATTTTGCTTGCTAAATTATTGCTTAAACCATCGAACCTGATTGTGATGGACGAACCAACCAATGACTTGGATATGGTAACTCTTGAGCTACTTGAAGAGATGCTTTCCGAATATAAAGGCACGCTATTACTTATTTCGCATGACCGTGCATTTATGGACAACGTTGTCACTTCTACTTGGGTCTTTGATGGTAAAGGTGGTATTGCAGAGTACATAGGTGGTTACCAAGACTACTTACTACAACGCCCAGATGAAAAAGTGGTAGACCAGAAGTCTGACGTTAAGAAAGCTCAGGCAAAAGCTGAAGCTGAAAAAGCTGCTGCTCAAAGTACCGTAAAAAAGGTGAAATTGAGCTATAAAGACCAACGTGAACTTGAGCAACTTCCTGCTGAAATTGAAAAGCTGGAAGTTGAACAAGCCGAGCTTTCTGACAAACTTGCAGATGGTTCATGGTTTGTGTCTGATGCAGATGCTGCGACTCAAGCAAGTCAACGCCTAGCAGAAATTGAAGAATTATTGCTTGAAAAATTAGAGCGTTGGGATGAACTTGAGCAAATGAGTAAAGGCAGTTAATCAATAAAAAAGGGCTTTAATTAAAGCCCTTTTTTGGTTTTAAAAGTTCTAATAGTTTTATAAAAGGTCTGTAAATAAAGAAGGAAATTAAACCAATTAAACGTTCAAATAGCTGTAACTGCAAAACCATACAAGTCAGGATAGCCAAAACAAGACTAATGAAAATATTGATCTCGACCGAATATTTAAAACTTAACTGATGAGTCAAAACAATAATTATAAAACCATGCAATATATAAACTGGCAGCGTTTTTTGGCCTAAACCAATCCAAGGTCGTTTAAAATTTTGAGTGAGTACAAATAAACTCAAAACACCCATAGTCGATAGCAACATAATTACACTGCGAATCAGCATTCCCTGCCATAGATCTACATGTAGTTGAAAATATGACAAACTACCAAATAACCAGTAATAACTATAATGACTTATATCGGCTACAGCAGTAATGATTAATAATGTGATAACAGCAAATAACTTTGCATAAGGCAACTGCGATATATACTGAAAAATGGTTTTACCATAAATCGACCCAGCTATAAAAAAAGGTAGAAATACGAAAATTCGACCCATCGAATAGCTGTAATTATTGATGGGTGAGCATCCAACCAGTAAAGCTAAAACTATTGAAAACAGAACTGGATATGCCGTCTTTTTTAAGAAAAAAGCGAGAACCGTCCAAGCCCCCATGCCAAATAAATACCATAACACCCAATAAGGTTTAGCAAACCATACCAAATGAAATGTACCAGTCCAAAGACTTCCATTATAAAAGGCATCAAGCAATTGAAATAAAATTTGAAATGGCAAATATAAAGATAGAAAGTAAATTAATTTTTCTAGTATTTTCTCTTCTTTAAAAAACATGCCCGATATAAAAATAAAAGCTGGCATATGAACAAAGTAAATACTCCCTAAAATCGCTTGATTTAAAGGCTCGTTCCAGCCAATTAACCTCTCAAGGTAATGACCTAATACAACCAGAAAAATTAAGATGCCTTTTGTGGCATCGATATGGAGATTTCTCATAAATTTCTATGAAATCAGGATATTCATATCATACTGAATTATTCTTATTTTTTAATTTAAAAAGACAATGAATAAAGTTTCGCTGTATATAAAATAATTATGATATACCTATCAGTATAATATTTAAGGATAATTCCGTGCTAGATCTCTCTCAAATTTTGGCATTCGGACTCATTTGCTTGGCGATGGTACTCACCCCGGGTCCGAACATGATTTATCTTATCTCTCGCTCCATTAGTCAAGGCAAAATAGCAGGTTTTATTTCCCTCGGTGGGGTTGCTGTTGGTTTTGTATTTTATATGCTCTGCGCTTCTTTCGGGATCACAGCGCTTGTTGTGGCAGTTCCATATGCTTATGACACAATTCGTATTGTCGGTGCCATATATTTACTCTGGCTTGCATGGAAAGCATTACGTCCAAATGCAGCGCCTATTTTCAGTGTAAAAGACTTATCTATTGACTCACCATTAAAATTATTTTTAATGGGCTTTTTGACAAATTTACTTAATCCTAAAATTGCAATTATGTATTTGTCTTTATTGCCACAGTTTATACATCCACAACAAGGCAGTATTTTAGCGCAGTCCATTCAACTCGGGACCATACAAATTTTTGTCAGTGTTTCAGTCAATGCACTGATTGTATTTTCTGCAGGTAGTATTGCGCTCTTTCTACAGCAAAAACCGCTTTGGGCAAGCATTCAACGCTGGATTATGGGGACTGTATTAGCCGGACTCGCTGTTCGTATTCTTTTAGAACACCGCCGATAACGCACTTTGTTTTCTTTCCCCTGCTCTAAAACTTCAATTTACTCCTGTGTATTACGACGATAAATTCAGTTCGTGATACACTTTTGCCAGTTTTAACTTTTTAAATTTTTTATATCGTTATGAGCCAAAAGCAGCCTTATACGCCCGGTGAGTTTCAATGGTCCTTTTTATTACCTAAATATTGGGGTGTATGGATTGCGATTACTTTCCTCATGCTTTTGGCTATTTTACCATGGGCGATCCAATGGCGTTTAGCTCACGGGTTAGCAAATCTTGCTTGGAAATATTTAAAATCTCGTCGCAAAACTACTATTCGTAATTTAGAAGTTTGCTTCCCTGAATGGTCACCTGAAAAAGTACAGCAACAAGCAAAACAAGTTTTTGTAGATATGATGCTTGGTATTTTTGAGACCTTAAACGCATGGTATAAGCCTTACTGGTTTAAAAACCGCGTCACAATTGAAGGTTTAGAACACATTACTGATGCTCAAGCTCAGGGCAAAGGTGTTTTATTACTGGGAACTCATAGTACTTTGCTTGATGCCGGTGGTTATGTATGCGCTCAATATTTTGAACCTGATGTTGTTTATCGTCCTCAAAATAATCCACTACTCGATATGCTGATTTATCGCTGCCGCGGCACAATCTACAAAGCACAAATTGATCATGATGATATGCGCGGCTTAATTCGTCACCTTAAAGATGGTGATGCCATTTGGTATAGTCCCGATCAAGACTTCGGGCTTAAACAAGGCGTTATGGCACCATTTTTTGGAGTGCCAGCTGCGACAGTAACGGCTCACCGTCGTTTATTAAAAATTTCCAAAGCGGTTGCTGTTCCTTTATATTTTTATCGTCATGGCGATGTACATGACCCTAAATATCATATCTTGATTGAACCTGCAGTCGACAATATGCCAAGCGAAGATGAAGTCGATGATGCAACCCGCGTGAATAAGATTATTGAGAACCAGCTTCGTATCGCACCAACTCAATATATGTGGTTTCACCGTCGTTTTAAGACACGTCCTGAGGGATATGAAGAGATCTATTAAATAATCTTCAGTAACGGCCGCACTGTAGTAATAAACATCTAAATAAACACCAGCATGTACTATCGTGCGAAGGCGACAAGGACGTCGCCCGTTGGATTACGACATCATGGATGTGTCGTTAGTCCAACAAATGGTTTTGTTACTTTTGCCAAAACAAAAGTAAGGAGTAAACTCCACCTATTAAATGAATAACCGGTAAAACACCGCTTTGCTACAACCTAAAGGCAAAATCAATGAAAGTGATGCAACTTCTCCCAGAACTCAATAGCGGTGGCGTAGAACGCGGCACACTGGAAATTGCACGTGCACTGGTTGCACAAGGCCACCAATCTTTGGTTATATCAAATGGCGGACGATTAGTGTCTCAACTTGAAGCCGAGGGCTCTAAACACTTAACACTACCGATTCATAAAAAATCTTTATCGAGCTTATGGCAAATCCGCCCTTTACGTCGACTTATTGAAGAGCATCAGCCCGATATTGTTCATGTACGCTCACGTGTTCCTGCATGGCTTACCCATTTTGCTTTAAAAGGAATACTAGCCCATAAGCGCCCTCACCTCATCAGTACAGTACATGGTTTCTACTCAGTCAATCGCTATAGTGCGATCATGACTCAGGCAGAAAAAGTAATTGCCGTTTCTGACAGCGTGGTTAAATACATCACTGACCATTATAAAAACTGTCCACCACAAGATATTGTACGGATTTATCGAGGGATTGATCCAGCTGCTTTCCCGCATAACTACCAACCCTCAGCACAGTGGTTTAATCAAGTTTTTAATGACTTTCCTGAACTCGAAAATAAATTTTTACTTTGTCTGCCTGGCCGTATTACGCGTTTAAAAGGACATGAAAGCTTAATTGAATTGATGCAACAACTTCAGTCGCAATATCCTCAACTTCATGCTGTTGTTGTGGGGGGTGCCGATGCTAAAAAACAGGCCTATTTAAGTGAGTTGCAAAGCACCATTCAAAACAAAGGACTTGCAGATAAGATCACCTTTGTAGGACATCGCTCAGATATACGTGAATGGCTCGCTTTTAGCGACATTGTGCTCACTCTATCCAATCAAGCAGAAACATTCGGTAGAACAGCATTAGAAGCACTGTCAGTCGGTACGCCAGTAATTGGCTGGAACCGTGGAGGTGTTGCAGAGATTTTATCTCATGTATATCCACAAGGTCTTGTTGAAGCCGAAAATGAAAAAGCTTTATTAGAAACAGTAAAGCATCATATTGAACAACCGCAAACAGTCGCTCCTGTGACAATGTTCAGTTTAAAAGATATGTGTGACCAAACCCTTGAGCTCTATCAAAGTGTATTGAAATAACATAATAAAAAACCCGCGATCATCGCGGGTTTTTTATTAACTAAAAGAAAGCAGTCTTATTTAAATGTTGCTTCATAAGCAGCAGCTTTTTCATAGTCATATTGTTTTTCCCATTTACTGATTACAAGTACCGCAAGCGCGTTACCTACAACGTTCAACGCAGTACGTGCCATATCCATAATACGGTCAACACCAGCAATAAACGCTAAGCCTTCCACAGGAATACCAACACTACCTAATGTCGCTAATAACACCACAAACGATACGCCAGGAACACCCGCAATACCTTTCGAAGTAATCATTAATGTTACAACCAAAATAACTTGTTGGCTGATCGACATTTCAATACCGTAAAGCTGTGCAATAAAGATTGCTGCGATACTTTGATAAAGCGTAGAACCGTCAAGGTTAAAAGAATAACCAGTTGGGATTACAAAACTAGAAATCGCTTTTGGCGCACCATAAGCTTCCATTTTTTGCATAATACGCGGTAAAACTGTTTCAGAACTAGCAGTTGAATATGCCAAGATTAATTCATCTTTCAAAATCTTAAACAAAGTAAAGATATTGATGCTGAACATTTTTGCAGTTAAACCAAGTACCACTAAAGCAAAGAACAAGATTGCACCGTAAACCAATACAACCAATTTACCTAATGGAATAAGTGAAGCAAAACCAAAGTTTGCAACAGTAACAGCGATTAAACCAAATACACCCACTGGTGCATATTTCATGATGATGTGTGTCACACGGAACATTGTTTCCGATACAGCATGAAATACATTTAATAATGGGTCTTTTGTTGTAGCTGGCAATGAAGATAAGCCAATACCAAAAAGCACAGCAAAGAAAATCACTGGTAACATTTCGCCATGTGCCATTGAACTAATAATGTTCGTTGGGATAAGCGATAATATCGTCTGGATAATACCATGAGACTGTGACTGTACTTCTTCAGTTGTATGCTTATATTGAGAAATATCAGTTTGAACCAGTTGAGACATATCAATGCCTGAACCTGGATGGAAGATATTTGCTGCAACCAAGCCGACCAAAATAGCAATAGTAGTAATAATTTCGAAATAGAGAATGGTTTTAAAACCAAGACGCCCAAGACTTTTTGTACTGCCAACACCCGCAATACCTAAAATCAATGTAGAGAAAACGATTGGGATGACAATCATTTTAATCAGGCTAATAAAGATCTTACCTAATGGAGTAAGAACGTTATTTACAATACTATCTTTGATTTCAGGCTGGTTATGTAAAACAGCCCCAACAACTATCCCTAGGATTAAAGCAATTAAAATTTGCCATGCAAGGCTAAATTTAAAATTCTTCATAAGACAATCCTTATGCACCGCAAAGTATCAAATATGAGAGGGAGAAGACCACTACTTTAGAGTGAAACCTCAATATGTACACGAATTTCCAAACAGAAATTTAAATGCACAAGCAAATCACAACCCGCCGATCCGGCGAAGTAAACAACAATGCCTGTTGACGATCCAACATGTCAACGATCGGCACATTCTATTGAGATTTGCCAATTAAACAAGTCCAATTTATGTCTAAATAGACCAAAGCCTATATTTATTCTTCAATAATCTATAAAAACAAAAACTTATCAAAAAAAATTTTTGTATCTATTTTCATCGAAAAAGGCTCGGATATATAAAAAAACTTATGGACAACTACCTATAATTAAATAGATTTTAAAATTAAGATAACCTTAAAAATATTTCTTTAATTTACAAATAATTAAATGGCATTTATATAAAATATCAACCCGAGTTCTGCGTCCTGCAAAACTCGGGTAAATGAGGTTGTGCTTTCAGGGTATATAATTCTTTTTATTGCTTCCGTTCTAACATCTTATCCGTGATGTCGTTCCATATCAGCTTAGTGCATCCTTACTTGGGATTATCCATTCCCGCTTCCGTGTGCCGATGAATGTAGAATACGGGTTTTAGTTCCCCCTGCCTATTGGACCTAGACTCAAATCTTTGTACGATATTGCTTACAACCTGCTTTTATATACTTTTCTCTTTATAAGGCTCTGCAATTTCATCAGTCACTATTTTTTCTTCTTTTTCAGCTTTAGCAATACCTTCTTGTATAGCAGCTTGAGCTTCTTCTTCATCATCTTGAGTTTCTTCAACTTCTTCTTGAATCTCTTCAAATATTCGACCTGTTTGTAAAACGACGTAGACAGGAAAATGATCTGAGCCAATATGAGATAAACGCTGCATTTTTACTAAACCAAAGTCTGTACTATGAAAGATATGATCAAGTGACCAACGCAATAAAGAGTAATCTGCGTGAAAAGTATTAATAAAGTGTCGGCCAACTCGCGGGTCGAGTAATCCACTAATACGCTGAAATAAACGTGTTGTGCGTGACCATGCGACATCATTTAGATCTCCCATCACGATACAACTCTCATCCAGATCTTTAATTTGATCTCCAACAATTAAAAGCTCTGCATCTCGTAGTGTTGAATCTTTTGCTTCAGTTGGACTAGGCGGCTTAGGATGTAAACAGTAGAGCTGAACAGGCATCCCAGAACGTAAGATTACAGTGGTATGAATAGAAGGAATTTCATTACTTAAAATGAACTTGACCTCAGTATTTCTAAGCGGTAATCGACTATATAAATGCATGCCATATAAATTATCTAATGGTACAGGCACACGGTAAGGGTACTCCTCTTCAATTTCTTTTAGAGCATTTTCCCATGTCTTGTCACTTTCTAACGTCAACAATAAATCAGGTTTTAATGTCCGTACATGCTCAAGTAATAAATGATATTTATCATTGGGTGTAAGCACATTAGAAACAATTAGTGAAATCTGTTTTTTAGGATCTACTTGATGTTGCTTTACCTTTTTAACCTGTTTTTTCCAAAACAAGGTATAAGGCAAAACCATTTTAAGTTGATAAGCAATTGCTGCAATGAGTACTGCAAGTAAAAGCTCACGCCATATGTTCCATTCAGACGGCCAAAACAACATGCCAATTAAAGCAATAAAGCCCACAAACAGAATTTGTAAACGTGGAAAATCAGCCCCTCTAAACCACCACTCATCACGAGGGATAAGTGACCAGAAAGTCAACCAAATCACCACCACAGACACAACTTCGATATAAATCATTGAAATTACTCTTTTAAGATGATTTGTTTTTTAATGTTTTTGTCATCTTTATCAATTTTGTATGTAACATAAACAAGATATTCTACTCAATAAAATTGCTGTTTTGATTCTGTAACGCTTGCAGTTGTGAGCACTTTTGATACACTCAACTCCCCCTAACAATTTTAACGCACCGAGGCAAAATGACATGAAAGTAGGTCTGGTCGGTTGGCGCGGGATGGTCGGTTCCGTCCTTATGCAACGTATGGTTGAAGAGAATGATTTTGCTCATATTGAGCCATTCTACTTCTCTACCAGTAATGCAGGTGGTGAAGCTCCTTCATTTGGTGGTAAGACTGCCCCAGCACTTATGGAAGCTACAGACATTACCAGTCTGAAGCAAATGGATGTCATTATTACCTGCCAAGGTGGTGACTACACGTCTGAAGTTTTCCCACAGTTAAAAGCAACTGGTTGGGATGGCTACTGGATTGATGCTGCATCTACTTTACGTATGTCTGATGATGCAATCATCGTTCTTGATCCAGTTAACCTTAACGTAATTAAAGACGGTTTAGCGAAAGGTACTAAAACTTTCGTTGGTGGTAACTGTACAGTATCACTTATGTTGATGGGCGTAGGCGCACTTTTCCAAAATAATTTGGTTGAGTGGATGACTGCTATGACTTATCAAGCAGCATCAGGTGCTGGCGCACAAAACATGCGTGAGTTGTTAACAGGTATGGGTTATTTGTACAACAATACCAAGGCTTTGTTAGATGATCCTAAATCTGCAATTCTTGATATTGACCGTCAAGTTGCTGAGTTACAACGTGGTGAAGGCTTCCCTTCTGCTAACTTTGGTGTGCCACTTGCTGGTTCATTGATTCCTTACATTGATAAACAGCTTGAAAGCGGTCAATCTAAAGAAGAGTGGAAAGGTCAAGTTGAAACCAACAAGATTTTAGGTAACTCTCAAATTGTTCCTATTGATGGTCACTGTGTGCGTATCGGTGCAATGCGTTGCCACTCTCAAGCATTAACCATCAAACTGAAAAAAGATGTTCCGCTTGATGAGATCGAAGATATGATTCGTAACTCAAACCAGTGGGCTAAAGTTGTACCAAATACACGTGAAGCATCGATGACTGATCTTACACCTGTAGCTGTGACTGGTACCTTAACTGTACCTGTAGGCCGTTTACGCAAACTCAATATGGGTAAAGAGTATCTCGGTGCATTCACAGTAGGCGATCAGCTACTTTGGGGTGCTGCTGAACCTTTACGTCGTATGTTACGTATTTTAGTAGAATACAAAAGCTCATAATTTGACCTGAATTATTCAGTCAAAATAAAAAGCCGATCACATTTGATCGGCTTTTTCGTAACTGGTTTGTGAAAAATTAACAATTTATTTACATTTCATTATTGTATAATTTTGAACGACTTTACGACTGATCAGGTCATGGATTGAGATGACTGCATATAACAAATTAAAAATTGCCATTTTCACCATTATGTCTTCGCCTTGTGTTTATGCGATTACATTAGATCCTATTCAAATTCAATCTGCGCCTGGGGAATTACTTTATGCAGAAATGAATTTTCAGCAAGCGGATCCAAATACCCCATTACAAGTCAGTTTAGCCACTCAAGAAGATCTTAATAGTTTGGGAGTAACTCACCAACCTCCTGGTAATCTGAATTTTTATACACGCCAAAATGGCCAAGGTTCTGGCGTTATTGTGATTACCTCATCTCGTCCTATTATTGATCCTGAATTGAATATTGTCGTAAAAGTCAGTGAAGGTAATGCAACTCGTCTTCAACATATTAAAACCGTTTTAAAGCCATCGCCTATAAAAAAGGTCGCTGCTAATGAAACTCCACTTTCACCGCAATTTATCGTAAATGAAAAAGACATCGCGTTAAACTTACCGGAAAGTACTCGATACACACCTGCTGAGACAGCAACAACCGTAGCAGAAACTCCAGCTAATGAACGTAATCTAAATATTAGTACTGGAACTGCTCCAGCTTTGAATAGCTCTGCTCCTGCGACGCCTTTTACCGAAAAACCTTCGACTCAAGCGCCACAGCAAACTATAGCAGCAATGAGTACTGAGCCATCTGCTATAGAAAAACAGCCATCTACGCCTCTTAAACCAAGCAATGACAATCAAACAACTACAGTCAAAAAAGCAGCCCAACCTAAGCCTGCTCAACACAAAAATGTATTAAGTAAAAATACACCGAAAAAGCAAAAAATCAGCACTTATAAAGGCCCTGCACCTACCGGTAAATATGTTGTACAACGTAATGAGTCTTTATGGAGTATTGCCAATCGTATCGCAGCACAAACTAAACAACCTGTAGCTAAAGTCATGCGAGATATCCAAGCTCAAAATCGACATGCTTTTATCCAAGGCGATGTAAACCGTTTACGTCAGGGAATTTCACTAAATTTAACAGCAGCAAATACAGCTAAAACTTCACATCCAAAACCTAAATCAACCGAAGCTAACTTAGCAAAACCTACTTCTGGCCGAGCTAAATATCGTTTGCAACAAGCTGAAATGAGCATTGTGGCAGAGAACAGCCCAAATTCTAATCATGGAAGTGCAAAAAAGAGCACACAACAAGGTCAAAACAATACTGAGTTAGCAGTAAAAGTTATGACAACTCGAGAAAAAACCGTTACATTACAAAGGAATGTAACCAAACTAAATCAAACTTTAAGTTTAAAAGACCAACGTATTCAACTTCTGAATGCGCGTTTGGCAGAGTTACAGCAGCAATTAAAAGCACAGCAACAAACTCACAAGCAAAAACACTAAGTTAAAACCAGAGTTAGCTCGCTTTATATTGCAAAATTTTATTTTTTAAGGGGAAAGTAATGTTATATGTGATTCCGTTTATCATATTACTCGTGGTCGCCGTTGTTTTAAAAAAACGCGAGAATGGCCAAAAACAAGAGACCACCTCCCCAAAAAGTATAAGTAAAAAATCGGGCAAAAAAGCAGGTGCCAAATCGAGTAAAAGCTCGCGTGAAAAAAGTAAAACCAATGTAGTTGAAGAAATCACTCCTGCTCTTCCACAAAGTAGTCCTGTTCCTGAGGCTGTTCGTCAAAATATTCAACAGCTCATTCAAGAAAAACAGTTTTCAGCGGCTGAAGCTCAAGTCAATCAGGCACTAAAAAAAGACAATACCCAGCATGAATTGTATTTATTACTTCTTGAAGTTCATATTGCTCAAAAAGATGAATTCGCGATTCAACAACTAATTAGCCACATTCGCAGTTTGGCATTAAATGAAATCGCGATTAAAGCAGAAGCAAGACAAAAAGAATATGAGTCTGCAAGACAACCTGATGCTATTGATTTTCCTCAAGCTCAATCATATGAAGAACCGAAAAACACACCTGACACAACTGCTCAGTTTGACCAGTTAACAACAAGTTCTTCTGAAACTTCTTTTGATGACTTGCAGAAAGACTATACACCTGTAAAACAAGAACCAGCAGTTGAAGTTGAACCGTTAGAATTTAACTTTTCATTTGAAAAAACTGCAGCTACCGAAAATATCAGTCAACCCATACAGGAACCAGAACAATCAACATCTCAGCAAATACCAGAAGTTTCGTCATCTCAAGAAACAAATGAACTAGCTGATTTAGAGTTTTCTTTTGACTTGGCACCTCTGCATGAAAATGAAGAAAAAACTCAAGCAGTAGAAGTAAAAGCAAATCAAGAAAATAGCGTCAATGCATTAGATTTTAACCTTGACTTAAATCCTTCAATTTCAGAAAAGAAATCTGATGAACAAGTTTCATCATTAGATGAACTTACACTCGTAGAACAAGCACCATTAGAAGCGACTTCTATCGCACCTCTTGAGTTTTCGCTAGATGAACCTGCACTAGTTACAGCACCAGAAATTGAAACTCAAAACCATCTAGATGTAGTAACTAAAGAGGCTACTCAAACTCAAATAGAGGATCCACTACTAGACGCATTTCCAGAATTAAAACAAGTAAATGAAAGTGAGCTCGACTTAAAACTGGCTGAGCAATATATCAAGTTTGGTGAGAACCAAGCAGCGCGCAATTTACTACAGGCTAATGAGCAAAAATTCAACACAGAACAACAACAACATGCGAAAAACCTACTTAATCGCATAGCTTCTTAGAACTGTTCGATTTACCATAAGCAGTCAGAGATGACTGCTTTTTTATGCCTGCAAAAATATGAAAAAAATAGCCTTATTTTACATGGGTGGTACTTTTGGCTGCGTCGGTGAGCCGTTAGCACCTATGCCTTATGACCAATTCTTACCTCAACTTGAGAAAGTGATACCTCCACACTTAACAGTTGACTGCTTTGCGGCACCCAATATTGTCGATAGCAGTGCATGTACGGCACCTGATTGGTTACGTCTAATTCAACGCATACAACAACTACAACTTAAAGGCTATCAGCATTTCGTTGTTATTCACGGTACAGACACGCTCAGTTATGCGGCTGCGACCCTAGCTCGCTTTTTAGGCCAAAGCTGTCATATTGTGATTACTGGTAGCCAATACCCGTTACTCAATGTTCAAGGTGATAATACTCGTGAATTCACTGATGCAATCGAGAACTTATATCTTGCATTAGAACAAGTGATTAGCTTACCTGTAGGTGCTTATCTTGCATTCCATCATCAAGTATTCCATGCACAAACTGCATTAAAAACTCATACAACTGAACTCGATGCATTTTCAGGTTTAAGTAGTGAAGTTGAATTTACGCCTCAACAAAATGAATTGATCGTACAAGATGCTCAAATTGAACGAGCTGCTTCATTTCAGATTTTAAACTGGATGATGCAACCGATTTCAACACAGCACTTGGTACAACAGTTACGTCACTTACTTCCTGCTCCACCGCACTTTTTAGTGTTACAAGGCTTTGGTACAGGCAATATCGCAGTTAACCCTGAACTATTGGCAACATTAGATGAACTCTATGCTCATGGTTGTGTTCCAATCTTGGCAACACAAGTGACATTTGGCGGCATTGACCAACGTTATGCAATTAGTGCATGGACCAAAACTGCAAAAATTGTCATTAATGATGCACATAGTCATGCAGATCTTTATGCAAAAGCACTTCAAATCTATTTAAAATACCCAACCCCAGAACAATGGCTCAGCCATTGGAATGAAAATTTGCATTAAATAGAGGTAAAGCTATGCAACGTTATGCGGTCGGTATTGAGTTTAGCGGAGTTCAATATCGAGGTTGGCAAACACAACAGCCAGGCGTTGCCAGCGTTCAGGAAACTATCGAGCGTGTACTCAGCAAAATCGCAGATGAATCTATTGCACTTCACGGTGCGGGCCGAACAGATGCGGGAGTACATGCAACGAATATGGTGGCACACTTCGATACGAACGCCATTCGTCCAGAAATGGGATGGTTGAGAGGAGCAAATAGCCAGTTACCTAAAGATATTTCCATTCAGTGGATAAAACTGATGGATGAAAATTTTCATGCACGCTTTAAGGCAACGGCTCGACGTTACCGCTATGTTATTTATAACGCTCCTTGTCGACCAGCCCTCTTACATAAACAGGTCACGCACATTTACCAACAGCTAGATGTGCAAAAGATGATTAAAGCTGCTAGTAAATTTGAAGGTACACATAACTTTGAAACCTTTCGTGCAGCAGCATGCCAGTCCAATAAGCCTGTTCGACATGTAACGCATTGTCGTCTATTTGAACATGGCCGCTATTTAGTGTTAGATATTCAAGCAGATGGTTTTTTACACCATATGGTGCGTAATATTGTTGGATGCTTACTCGAAATTGGTCAAGGTATGTATGAAATAGACCATATCGATACGATGTTTGCAGCACAAGATCGTAAAGCAGCAGGAGTCACTGCTCCACCTGACGGTCTCTACTTTATTCAATGTTACTATCCCGAGGAGTTTGACTTACCACAACCACCACTTGGGCCACACTGGTTAAACCTACCTGAGTAGGCTTAACCCATTTTTATTAGCGGTGCTGTTTACGCTTACGGTACTCAACTGGTGTTTCATTGGTCCAACGTTTAAACGCACGATAGAACGTACTTGGTTCAGAGAAACCCGTTAAATACACAATACGCTCCACACTCTCACTGGTATTTGCCAAAAGTTTTTTAGCTAAACGACAACGATAGTCAGAAAGTATTTGTTGGAAACTGGTATTCGCTTCACTCAACTGAGTGCGTAAACGACGTGGCGTAATATTTAATTGTGCTGCTACAGTTTCTAGCGTGGTTTCTCCACTTTCTAGTGTTGAACCAATCGCTCGACGAACCTCACCGACCAAATCATAACGAGCCAATTCTTGTAGCTTTTCAATTGCGAGCTGTTCATGCAGTTGCAATAGTTCAGGTTCCGCCTGCCAAAGCTGGAAGTCTAAAATGGCAGGATCAAAATATAGCCTTGTTTCTTTTTGCCCTAAACTTACCGGACAGCCATAAACTCGGAAATATTCATCTTCCGAAGCACCTTCACTAAAGTTAAAATCGATGAAGATAGGATGAAACTGACCTTCGGTAATAAATTTGAAGAATCGAAGCACACCAGAAATCGCACATTCTGAAAAATGACGATTCACAAGGTTATCAGCCCCCACTTGCTCACCATTGGTTAAATAGCAACGCCCATCTTCGACAACCAGCTTTGCATCAAATGCATCACTAATTAGACGTTGATACGCTAAAGCTCTTTTAAGGCCTTCACCAAAGGTTTCACTACTAATAAATAAATGTTCAATCACCTGACCACGGTACAAAGGCAAATGCTCACCTAAATGCAAACCGATGTCTGGATCTTTACTGACTTCCTGAGCTGCAGTCCAAAAGGCATACTGTGCACTTAACGGAGTACGTGCATTTGTATCGACCTGATTTAAAGCGACTCCCGCTTTAGTTAATATTTCTTCTGTTGGCAATCCTGCACGACGAATTGCTTGATAGCCAAAACGTAATACAACTGATGCATCTGTTAGCTGACCCACGCAGTGCCCTTCCATGTAGATACTTCATTGATACTTAGGAGCTGTTGACTCTTTATGCATGAACAGTCCCTAATAACTATGATTTTAGATTAGCGTTGATTGACCAAACTGACAACAGAATTAGAGTTGTTTTGTGAAAAAAATTACATCTTTTTTTACTAGTCATAGTTTAACCAGATGCTTTAACAAGAAGATGTCTATCTTGTTTTTTTTAAATAAATTGACTATAATTTGCGCCTTTCCAATTTGATCATCAGGTAGGCTATGGCCAATAAAGAGGAACTCATTGAGTTCGAAGGCGTTGTCACCGAAACGCTTCCTAATACGATGTTCCGTGTACGTCTTGAAAACGGTCACGAAGTTATTGCACACATTTCTGGTAAAATGCGTAAACACTATATCCGTATTCTTACTGGCGACAGTGTAAAAGTCGAAATGACTCCATATGACTTAACTAAAGGTCGTATTACGTACCGTGCTCGCTAATTAGTGAATGCAAAAAAGCCACTTCATGATGTGGCTTTTTTATTGCTTTATTTATTCACTTAATCGACTGGACTTACACCCAACTGTTTGGCATTCACGCAATCTTTCTTGTAGCCAATGGTTTCTTTCCTGCGTTGTCTGTAAACGACACTGCACGTCTACACTATTTCTATTTGAATCTGTACATTCAGCATCACGTTGACGTATCCACGCAAGCTGAGACTTCTTAAGCGTATTTCTTTGTGCCGTATTCAATTTTGCTCTTAATGCCTGATAATTTTTATTTAGATCTGCATCAGCACTCGCATAGATTTTATTTGTACAGTAAATATCATCATAGGTATTACGAGTAGTGTCGCAATTATCGGCATATACCGCTGTTACTCCAAAGCTGCATAAAAGTGCTAAAAGTATTTTTTTCATCATGTTTTCCTTAAGTTTTTTACGAAGTAATTATAAAGCCTTTCAGATGTGAGTATGAATTGCTAGATAAACTCATCCTCCATTTATCATAAACTTCCTTTTTTTCTTTACAAGCTAGGCAATCCAACCTACCGTTATCTAACAATAAATATAATTTGATAGAGAGAAAAATGAATATATCGAACCTATGCCGAATAACCTTGCTCTCAGTGATGTCTATTTATTTGAACGGTTGCGCAACTCAACCACGCCAATCTGTCGACTTACAAGAATATTTAAAAGGCTTTCTGGGCAAATCATCGACCACCATTCAACAAGAACTAAACTTACGCGGTCTTGGCTTTCAAATTGCGCATGTTCCACAAAAAACATCAAATCAACTCATCTACACGATTCTACGGCCATTAAGTATTCCCATTCCTATGGTCAGTAATGTAGAGATGGGTGGTAATCCAGTTCCTATTCAATCGGGGACATTAGGGGGCAACTCTTACGATGTTAATTTTAATTGCAAAGTTATTTTTCAGCTTAAAAATGACATTGCTGAATCTATTCAATACGAAGGTAAAGCTTGCTAAACACAACCATAAAAAAACGCAGCTTGAAGCTGCGTTTTTTAGCAAAGTAGCGTTTAAGCAAGAGCAGCAACGACTGCTTCACCCATCTCGGCTGTACCTACTTTAGTCATGCCTTCAGACATAATATCGGCTGTACGGAAACCTTGATCAAGTACTTGCCCTACTGCATCTTCAATTGCTTTAGCAGCAGCTTCTGCACGGAAGGTATAACGAAGCATCATTGCAACAGAAAGAATGGTTGCTAATGGGTTTGCCACATTTTGACCCGCAATATCAGGCGCCGAACCATGACAAGGTTCATACATGCCTTTGCCATTTTCATCTAAAGAAGCTGACGGCAACATACCAATTGAGCCTGTAAGCATTGCTGCTTCGTCAGACAAGATATCGCCAAATAAGTTACCTGTAACGATTACGTCAAACTGTTTAGGTGCACGTACAAGTTGCATAGCAGCATTATCCACATACATATGTGAAAGCTGAATATTTGGATAGTTCGCTTGCTGTAAGTCAGTAACCGTTTGCTTCCAAAGCTCTGTCACTTCTAAAACGTTTGCTTTATCTACAGAACACACTTTACCGCCACGTAATCCTGCAAGTTCAAAAGCAACTTTTGCAATACGCTTAATTTCGCTCTCAGAATAAACGTCAGTGTTATAGCCCTGTTTTTCACCATTTTCGAGTTCACGAATACCACGTGGTTGACCAAAGTAGATACCACCAGTCAATTCACGAACGATCAAAATATCTAAACCTGCAACAATTTCAGGTTTTAAGCTAGAAGCATCAGCCAATTGTGGATATAAGATCGCTGGGCGCAAGTTAGCAAATAAGTTAAGTTCACTACGAATTTTTAAAAGACCGCGTTCAGGGCGAATAGAGCGTTCAATAGTGTCCCATTTTGGTCCACCAACGGCGCCTAATAAAATGGCATCAGCTTTTTTGGCTTGCTCACTTGTTACAGCTGGATATGGTTCTCCATGAGCATCAATCGCAGCTCCACCTAACAAGCCATGTTCCCAAGTCAAAGACAAATTAAATTTTTCATTTACTTTATTTAATACTTTTTCTGCTGCCCCAACAATTTCAGGACCAATCCCATCGCCAGCCAAAATTAAAATCTGTTTAGACATGAAGTTTTCCATTTTCAAAGACAAGACAGTGTTATGACTGTCGTGGTGTTAGTTTTTTCTGTTCGAGAAATTCACCGAGTCCTGTGGTTGCATCAAATGGTCGACAAAAACGGCGAATTACACGCCCATCCTGCTCTAAGTCAACACATAATGGATCTGGTACAGAAACATTCAGCAAACTACCCGAACGGTTAGATTTGTCTCGGTACATTTTAAACATATAGCGATGGTTGGCTTTGAATTGGTGAATAACATGGATGGTTTCTGCCCGATCTGGAGAAATCGGATAGTAACGAATCACCACTTCATATTGTTTGGCAGGCACAGATAAATACAAACTATTGCTTTGACTTAACACCGAACCATTTAATCTCACAATTCCTTGATGAATTGCCTGATTACTAATACGACGTGTCTGTGCATCAACAACAGTAATATCATTTAGCCGTTCAAATTCGCAACTTTTTGCGCCTGAACAATATATTGCTGCATTCTGCCCCAAATTTTCTTGTTCAGCCTGCTTAATACGAACAGTATCCACTACATTGTAAGTGCTCTGACAAGCACTTAGTGTTATTGCGCACAGGCCCAACAAAAAGCTATGAGTAACGTTCCTCTTCATTGTTCAAGCCCAATCCTCATCTAGTGCATAATTTTAAGCTGTTGTTATGCTTTAGCATGTTAGCAAGAGTTTGAACACGACGCCATGACTATGTTTAAAATGTACCAAAAGGTTAATTTATCTCTTGGAATACCCAAGGACGAACCTGTTTGGTTTTTTCTTCATAAGCGCGAATTGCGTCCGCATTTTGAAGAGTTAAGCCAATATCATCCAAGCCATTTAACAAGCAATGCTTACGAAATGGATCCACTTCGAATTTAAATGCTTCACCTGCTGGTGTACGAACTTCTTGCGCAGCCAAATCAATTGTTAATTGATATCCTTCATTCGCAGTACATTCTTTGAATAATTGATCAACAATATTCTCAGATAAAATAACTGGTAACATGCCGTTTTTAAAACAGTTATTAAAGAAAATATCAGCAAAGCTTGGCGCAATAACGGTACGGAAACCATATTCGTTTAATGCCCAAGGTGCATGCTCACGACTTGAACCACAACCAAAGTTCGTACGAGCAATTAAAACTGTTGCTCCCTGATAACGTGGTTGATTCAAAACAAAGTCCGGATTTTTTGGACGTACCGAGTTATCTTGACCTGGGTAACCTTCATCTAAATAACGAAGTTCATCAAATAAGTTGTCGCCAAAACCAGTACGTTTAATCGATTTTAAAAACTGTTTTGGAATAATTAAATCTGTATCGACATTGGCACGATCTAATGGTGCAACGATACCTTGTTCAACTGTATAAGCTTTCATGGTTTGCTCCAGACCGAATTAAAATGAACGAACGTCAACAAAATGACCTGCAATTGCAGCCGCTGCTGCCATTGCCGGACTTACCAAGTGAGTACGGCCACCATTCCCTTGACGACCTTCAAAGTTACGGTTTGATGTCGATGCACAGTGTTCGCCCGGTTGTAACTTGTCTGCATTCATGGCTAGACACATTGAACAACCCGGTTCACGCCACTCGAAACCAGCTTCTAAGAAAATTTTATCCAAACCTTCTTTTTCTGCCTGCTGTTTCACTAAACCAGAACCCGGAACAATCATCGCTTGCTTAATGCTAGAAGCCACTTTACGGCCTTTAACCACCTCAGCAGCAGCACGGATATCTTCAATACGTGAGTTAGTGCAAGAACCAATAAATACACGGTCAAGTTGAATTTCAGCCAATGCCTGACCTGCGTTTAACCCCATATATTGATACGCACGTGTCCAGTCACTACGTTGTACGTCATCTTTCGCTTGTTCTAAAGTTGGTACAGCTTTAGATACTGGAATTACCATCTCAGGTGAAGTACCCCAAGATACCTGTGGTTCAATCTCTGCGCCATTTAACTCAACAACTGCATCAAAAACAGCATCATCGTCTGAATGTAAAGTGTTCCAATAAGTAACCGCTTGTTCCCACTGCTCGCCTTTTGGTGCGTAGCTACGGCCTTTTACGTATTCAATGGTTTTGTCATCAACTGCAACCATACCAACACGTGCACCCGCTTCAATCGCCATGTTACATACCGTCATACGTCCTTCAATCGACATATTACGGAAAACTTGGCCACCGAACTCAATTGCGTAACCCGTACCGCCTGCGGTACCGATTTTACCGATAATCGCCAACACCACATCTTTTGGTGTTACGCCCTTACCTAAAACGCCATCAACACGAACCAACATATTTTTTGATTTTTTCTGAATCAAACATTGTGTCGCTAAAACGTGTTCAACTTCAGATGTCCCGATACCATGTGCCAAACAACCAAAGGCACCATGAGTTGCTGTATGCGAGTCACCACATACTACCGTCATACCCGGTAAAGTTAAGCCTTGCTCAGGACCAACAACATGCACAATACCTTGGCGAATGTCATTAATACCAAATTCAACGATATTAAATGCCTTACAGTTATCATCTAAGGTTTGAACCTGAATACGCGATGTATCATCTTCAATACCTGCAATGCCCTGATCACGCTCTTTTTTAGAGGTTGGAACGTTGTGGTCTGGTGTAGCTACGTTTGCGCTTAAACGCCACGGTTGACGACCCGCAAGTTGCAAACCTTCAAATGCTTGTGGACTTGTTACTTCATGCAATAAATGACGGTCGATATAAAGTAAGCACGAACCATCATCACGCTCTGTAACTACGTGGTCATCCCACAATTTGTCATATAAAGTTTTGCCTGCCATGTCGTCTTGCTCCATTGGACTGGGTAATTCTAATCTTTCTTCGATTATAGCCAGAGTTTCACATAAATCTAATTTATCATTTTTATAAATTAGAAAACTTTTAGGAATCATTCCCGTCTTTATTTATATTGTTCAAAAATATTTAAATCGGTTTTGTTAATGATTATCATTTGCATAATCCATTTTTAATCTTATACTCTTATCTCTATACTAAAAATATCAAATATAGGTAGAGAGAACGATGATGGCTAATATTCAAAAATTCGTTGTAAATAACCAACGTACATTAAAGAAAACCTTAAGTTACTACATTATGCATATTACGGTAGCCATGTTAGTTGCCTACTTTGTAACGGGTAATATTTGGATGGCTTTAACATTAAGTATGTTAGAACCAACCGTACAAGCATTTGCATTTTTCTTTCATGAAAAAGTATGGGCAGCAAAAGACCGTCGTATTTCAGCTTTAAACGAAAAAGAGACAACTGCTTAGGTTAAGATTAATACGCCAAATCACAAGTTTATAGAACGTTTGGCTGCAAGCATGATACGATTTTGGCTTGGCGACTTTAGCCTCTCTCGATTTTTCTATCCCAAGTAGAGTTGTATTATGAATCTTGCAGCCTTTGAAGCTTTTGTAAAAGTTATGGAAACAGGGTCTATCTCTGTGGCTGCAGATCAACTCTTTATTACCCAACCTGCTGTTACCAAACGTATTCATAGTCTCGAAGAATATTTCGGCGTAAAGCTATTTGAGTCGGCAGGACGTGGGGTTCAAGCCACTCATGCTGCGCATTCATTATTACCAAAAGTCAAAAGCTGGTTAAATGAACTTAAAGATATTCACCACACGCTAAGTCATGAACAAACACAAATACAAGGCCGTTTAAAAATTGGCACGAGTCATCACATCGGTTTGCACCACTTACCTGCTCCACTTAAACACTTTGTTCAGCAGTTTCCACAAGTCACTTTAGACGTACATTTTGTTGACTCAGAACAAGCCCACGAACAGGTCCTTGCTGGTGATTTAGAGCTTGCATTTTTAACGCTTCCTCCTTCAGGTGATGAACGTCTTAACTACATTACCATCTGGAATGATCCTTTAGTTTTTGTAGCTGCTCCATTTCATCCATTGGCTCAAAAAAAGAATTTAACCTTACAAGATTTAATTGAATATCCAAGTTTGCTGCCTGCCGCACAGACTTATACAGCCCAAATTACTTTGGCCGAGTTTGAAAAACAGGGGCTTAAACCGAAAATTACTATGAGTAATAACCCTCTAGAGTCAATTCGTATGTTGGTCTCTATTGGTTTAGGTTGGTCAGTTTTACCAAAAACTTTATTGAATCAAGATATGCAGCAGCTCGATTTAAATGTCGAGATGAACCGTCAGCTAGGTATGGTATGGCACCCTGCACGTACGCAATCTAGAGCCATGCAAGAGTTGATTAAAATGATGCAAGAATAACGGTATTAATGGCTATATTTTTTAACAAGGATATAAATCAAAACTGCGAAAGGTAGTAGTAAAAATAGAACGCCCCAACTGAAACATATGGCAGCGAAAATAATTCCGCCAAGTGCACTCATAAACAGTAAAGCAATGATATAAATAAGTAACTCACCAAAAATAGCGGTAATGAGCTGATCTATAAATTCTTGAAAGAAACCATTGCTACCTTTACTTTTAGTGCGCTTATTTTTAGTCATGCTATTTTAATTAATAAAGTTATATATTGATTAGAAATAATACTGTAAATATATACCCTTTACTCTACTATCCTTATACTTTTCGCTTAAGATTCATGATCGTGAAGAATCCATATTCAAATATAATTAAAGTCGGTTTATATATATTTATAACTTTAGCTATCTTAGTTCTAGTTACATTTATTTGGTTTAAACCGATACGTGTTATTTTCGCCCATCACCTTTCATTGTTACATTGTGATGGTCAAGTCTGTGTAGATGATCCAAAGACACAACCTCTTGCGAACACACTTTATAATCAGGCATTACAAGAAACCCAAGATAAATTAGGTGCTTTTCATCAACAGCCCACTATGGTTTTTTGCTCCACTCCACAATGTGCCAATACCTTTGGTATGGAAAAAGCAGCCGCTAAAGCGGTTGGTAATTTGGGGTTATTGGTTGCACCACGAGGCTGGAAAGATTTCTATATCACTCATGAACTTATTCATCATCGACAAGCCGAAGAATGGGGAAATATAGCAATGCTGACTAAACCTAAATGGCTGGTAGAAGGCATGGCTTATAGCTTAAGTGATGATCCACGCCCTACGTTATCGGAGCCCTTTCAGCAATGGCGGGCGCAATTCAAGCATTGGCATCAACAGAACCCTGACCCAAATATTTGGCATGTCACAGAGAAAGTTAAATAATTTATTAAAGTGCATCATCTCCGGCGAGCTGAATCTTACTATCAGCAATTTCATTCATAAATTGCTGATAGTCGTTTAGATTACGCTCTGCATATTCTTCTGCATAGGTTTGTAATACGTCTATAATCGTATCACCCTCTCCAAGATATCCTATAAGCACATCTGCATTTCCCGATTTTGCATGGGCATGCGCTAAAGCCAAGCCACAATCTTCAGCATACTTATAGAAATACTCTTCATCCATATCCTTAAGATTAAAAGAGATTTTCATATCACGTAACTGACGTACATGAAAATGTTGAGTTGATATTGAGGAAAACCCAAGAAATATATCACTTGCGGCTTGCATCAGTTGCTGTCCATGTATTACACGTTCACCTTCGTGATTTACTTTTTCTACAAATAACGGACTAAGAATTGATGGATTCGCTTCTTTCATTTGTAAAATTAACGGCTCCCGATCTGCATCCTGAAATAATGCTATGGCTGATCGTGTACCAACACTTCCAATACCAACCACTTTAAAAGCCACATCTGTACATTGATAACGATCAAAAAGGACTTGGCGATCATATTTCAAAGAGTCACGGTATTGTTTAAAGAATACGTCAACATCTTTACTAAATGGTTCATCTGCATTTGGGTGCCATAATAACGGCGCATCATCTACAAAATGACGCAAGCCTGTATCTTGGTCTTGCTGTGTAAGCTTCGGCAATACAGAGTACACCGTTTTTTTCTGTGCAGAATCAAGATCCTTTTCACTTTTCTTTCTTAGTTTTCGGCATTCAGTATTTTCTAATAAGGTAACGGCATCAATTTTTTCATACCAAACTTGTAGGGGCGAAAGTTTTGCATTTTCTAATAAGTGCTGACGATAACTATTCAGCATTATTTTAACTGCTTTTAAACCCACTTTATCTGCAAGATTAATATCGCGTGCTGCAATCACAAAACTGGTTGCTAAACGCTTTACATCCCATTCAAACGGGGCAACTAAAGTTTCATCAAAATCATTAATTCCAAATAACAGGTTGCGTTCTGGACTTGCAAAACCACCAAAGTTACTTAAATGACAATCACCACAAATCTGTTGAAATAAACCTGAATTTAGTGGCTCCCACACTTGGTCAAATAGCATCAAAGAAGGCATACCACGATAAAATGTAAATGGTGAAACGCTCATCCGTTTTGCACGAATCGGTTTGAGTTTTTCTAAACGTCCTTGGTTATTCCAATCATAGATCGTTAAAGCAGTTGTTCCTTCTGGCCGTTCAGAAAGTTTTGAAAGTTGTTCAAGCGGTACTTTTTTCCGTTGAGTCTTACCTAATTTAAAACCCTCACTTTTACTCAGTAATTTTCCTTGATAGCTATGACGTGTTAAATCAATGCTTTGATTATTCCAAAGTTGTTCTGGTAATTTAATCTGTGGTGTTTTTGACATTATTACCTCTTTTTTTAAATTTATTTTTATTGAACTTATCAATATTTATTTTTGGATTAGGATTTTCATAGGATATAAAAAGAATGATTTAAACCTAATGAATGAAGAGTTGGAAAACCTTAAATACCGTATGGGTCTTCCAACTCTACAATCTTAAATCGACCAGTCCTGAATTTCCCAGTTATGCTCTTGAGCTAACTTTTCTAGACGATCATCAGGATTTACAGCAATTGCATGTGTTGCATATTCAAGTAAAAAACGGTCATTGATTGAATCTGAATAAGCCCAAGACTCAGACACACTGCGTCCAGCCAACCAATCGTCAAGACGCGCAAGCTTACCTTTTTGATAACATGCCAAGCCCGCAACTTTACCTGTATATTTGCCATCAACAACTTCGGCATTGGTTGCTAAAATTTCAGTAATGCCAAATTCACGGAAAATCGGCGCCGTAATAAAATCACTCGTTGCCGTAATACCCACAATGGTATGGCCTAAATCTTGATGTTTCTTAATCGCCTCAAAACCTTTAGGGCGCATTTGAGGGCGAATTACTTTTTCCATAAACAACTGATGAAGCTCAGTTAAATAGTTATTGTCATGCTTAGTTAAAAAGCCAAAAACAAATTCATTATAAGCATAGGGGTCAAGTTGCCCTGCTTTGTAATCTTCATAAAATTTATCATTCATCTGACGATGATGAACCGGATCAACCAAACCTTCATTGACTAAAAATTCACCCCAAGAATGGTCTGAATCGGTATTTAACAAGGTATGGTCTAAATCAAACAACGCCAGTTTCATGAAAATTCTCGTTTAAACTGAAATTTAAGAAAAAAAATGTAAATCTATCTCCGCTAGTCGATAGAAATTCGTTAAGATCGTAACAATTTAAACATTTTACTTTGATCTTTTCGAGCTGGACATAAAAAGTTGTTGGTCCCCGTGGTCAAAGTCAACGATATAGACAAATATTTAGGTAGCCAAATGATCGACTCAGAAGGTTTCCGACCGAATGTCGGGATCATTTTGGCAAACGATGATGGACAGGTTTTATGGGCAAAGCGCATTGGTCACAATGCTTGGCAATTTCCACAAGGAGGCATCCAGTTTGGAGAAACCCCTGAACAGGCACTTTTTCGAGAACTGAGAGAAGAAATCGGCTTATTGCCCGAACATGTCCAAATTATTGCGCAAACCAAGGGATGGCTGCGTTATCGTTTGCCACATCGGTACATTCGGTCAGACTCTGACCCCGTATGTATCGGACAGAAACAAAAATGGTTTTTACTGAAGTTAACTGCGCCTGCAAAAAATATTCAGTTGAACCTCTCTGACCCGCCCGAATTCGATGAATGGCAGTGGGTTAGCTATTGGTATCCTCTTGGTCAAGTGGTGAACTTTAAGCGTGATGTTTACCGCAAAGCCATGGTGGAGTTGTGTACACAGTTGCCTATGCAACAATTACCCTAAAAATCATTTATCTAGCAAATGATTTTTATTAAAAGTGCTGTTATAAATACATTCATAGTCTAAAAAATACTGGAGTATACATCCATGTCAAACATGCAACTCGACACTCTAAGACGCATTGTCCAAGAGATTAATGCGTCCGTGAGTTTGCATGAATCGTTAGACATTATGGTCAATCAGGTTGCTGAGGCCATGAAAGTGGATGTTTGCTCTATTTATTTACTCGATGAACGCAATCAGCGTTATGTCTTGATGGCCTCAAAAGGCTTAAATCCAGAATCTGTTGGACATGTCTCATTGCAGTTAGGTGAAGGCTTGGTCGGTCTGGTTGGGCAACGTGAGGAAATCGTTAACCTTGATAATGCCCCAAAGCATGAGCGCTTCTTGTACTTACCCGAAACGGGCGAAGAAATTTATAACTCATTCCTCGGCGTACCTGTCATGTACCGTCGTAAGGTTATGGGTGTTTTAGTCGTCCAAAATAGACTTCCTCAAGATTTTAGCGAAGCAGCCGAGTCCTTTTTAGTTACGCTATGTGCACAGCTTTCCGGGGTAATTGCACATGCTCACGCGGTTGGTAACATCGATGTATTTCGTAAACCAAGCAATGGACCTGCCTATAAAACCTTCCAAGGCGCTTCAGGTGCAGGCGGTGTTGCTTTAGGCCGCGCTATCATTTTATATCCACCTGCCGATTTGGGTGCTGTCCCTGACCGTGAAGCAGAAGATATTAGCCATGAACTTCGCCTTTTAGATCAAGCGATCTCATCAGTTCGTTCAGAGATTCGTTCTTTAGACGAAAAAATGCATGATTCACTCATGGCAGAAGAACGCGCTTTATTTAGTGTTTTCTTAAGAATGCTAGATGAAAATGCATTACCCGCAGAAATTAAAGATCTGATTCGTGATGGTCATTGGGCACAAGGTGCTGTACGTCGTGTAATTGAAAAGCACACTGCCCTATTTGCGCAAATGGAAGATGACTATCTTCGCGAACGCGTTTCCGATCTTAAAGATTTAGGCCGACGTATTTTAGCGTGTTTACAAGAAGAAGATTCTAGCCACCGTGAACTCAGTCCAGACAGTATTTTAATTGGTGAAGAAATTAGTACTGCTGCGCTCGTCGAGTTACCGGTCGATAATATCGCTGCTATTGTAACCTCAGAAGGTGCAGCTAATTCACATATGGTGATTGTGGCACGCGCATTAGGTATTCCAACTGTAGTTGGTGTAACCGAACTGCCTGTAAATACGCTTGATGACGCGGAAATGATTGTGGATGCCTATCAGGGTCGTGTTTTTGTGAACCCTCCACGTCGTTTACGCCAACGCTATAAAGAAATTCAAAAAGAAGACGAGCAAATCGCAAAAGATCTCAAACAATACGAGACCAAAGAAGCGATTACTCCTGATGGGGTTTCTGTTCAACTTTTTGTAAACACGGGTCTCATGATTGATGTTGTTCGCGGCGTACAACGCGGCGCGCAAGGTGTAGGTCTATACCGAAGTGAAATTCCATTCATGTTACGGGAACGTTTCCCAGGTGAAGAAGAACAACGTGCAATCTACCGCCAACAGTTGAGTCACTTTGCCAATAAACCAGTGGTAATGCGAACCCTCGATATTGGTGCCGATAAAGATTTACCGTACTTCAGTATCGAAGAAGAAAACTCGGCATTAGGATGGCGCGGTATTCGTTTTACACTCGATCATCCAGAGATTTTCTCAGCACAAATCCGGGCAATGCTCAAAGCCAGTATTGGTTTAAATAACTTGCATATTCTATTGCCAATGGTGACAACAGTAAGTGAAGTCGAAGAAGTACTTTATTTACTTGAGCGAGACTGGATAGCCGTGCAAGAAGAAGAGCAAGTTAAAATTACTAAACCAAAAATCGGGATTATGGTAGAGGTACCAAGTGTACTGCTACAAATTGATGAGTTTGCTGAACTTGTCGATTTTTTCTCGGTTGGTTCAAATGACTTAACTCAATACTTACTTGCGGTAGACCGTAATAATCCGCATGTGGCTAGCGTATATTCACACTTCCATCCATCTATTTTGCGTGCGTTGACTCGACTGGTGAAGGAATGTCACAAATACCAAAAACCGGTAAGTATTTGTGGTGAGATGGCGGGTGACCCATTATCAGCAATCTTACTAATGGCAATGGGCTTTAATACTCTTTCTATGAGTTCAAGCAATATCTTGCGTGTGCGTAAAGCAATTTGCCATGTACCAATGACAGATGCGCAAAAGTTACTTGATGATGTCATGAAAATGAATAACCCGCTTATTGTAAAAAGCTGGCTTGAGTATTACTTTAAAACGCATGGTTTGGCGGATATGGTTAAATCTAACCGCCTTGTCACCGTATAAATATTTAAAAAAAGGAGAGTTTTAACTCTCCTTTTTAATTGAACTAGTTTTAGTTTTTTCTTTTTTCAAATCCTCATTTACCATACTCAACAATTTTGCTTCACCGTTAAAATCGGTTTTATCTATTAATATGGACAATTTAATCCATTTGAAAAATAAACAATCAAATTTTAGTATATTTAAAGAACGAAATTGAAAGATATTGCGATGTTTCAATGATTAAGGAGCTCATGCCATGCATCATTATTTGCAAAAGTCGAACCATTTTCCCTCTTGTTTTTTAGCCTTCATGCAGTAAATTGAAGGAATAATAAACAAAGGAAACTCATGTATTGTTGAATAAAAATGATGAGCTGACATAACAGTGAAAAATTTTTAAAACGGTTTATCTCACCACTTGTTTCCTCATTTCTTTATTCGATAAGCATCATTTTTTTAACCCAGAAGTCCAGGAAAATGAGCTTTCGGTTCCATTAAGAGCTCAAATAAATATTACCCAGAGAGAATATAATCATGTCAAACGAATCAAAATGTCCTTTTTCAGGTCATAACTCAAAACCGCAAGTAACAGTCGGTGGTGGCACGACTAATTTGCACTGGTGGCCAAATCAATTACGCGTCGACTTACTCAATCAACATTCAGAACGCTCTAATCCACTTGGTAAAGATTTTAATTACCGTGAAGAATTTAAAAAAATTGACTACTACGCACTTAAAGCGGATATCAAAAATGTCTTAACCGATTCCCAAGATTGGTGGCCAGCCGATTGGGGAAATTACACAGGCTTATTTATTCGTTTAGCATGGCATGCTGCCGGCACCTACCGTATGGGTGATGGCCGTGGTGGTGCGGGTCGTGGTCAACAACGTTTTGCGCCTTTAAATAGCTGGCCTGACAACGCAAGTTTAGATAAAGCACGCCGTTTACTATGGCCTGTTAAACAAAAATACGGTCAAAAAATATCATGGGCTGACTTATTTATTCTTGCCGGAAATATTGCACTTGAGTCTTCTGGCTTCCGTACCTTTGGTTTTGGTGCAGGCCGTGAAGATGTTTGGGAACCAGACAACGATGTAAACTGGGGCGATGAAAAAGAATGGTTAGCTCACCGTAACTCTGAAGCTTTAGCTGGCAGTAATCTTGCGGCAACCGAGATGGGACTAATTTATGTAAACCCTGAAGGTCCAGAAGCTAGCGGTGACCCAAGATCAGCTGCGCCGTTTATTCGCGCGACTTTCGGCAACATGGCAATGGACGATGAAGAAATTGTTGCTTTGATTGCAGGCGGTCATACTTTAGGTAAAACTCACGGTGCAGCCTCTGCTGACCATGTTCATGCCGATCCAGAAGGCGCTCCAATTGAGCAAATGGGCTTTGGCTGGGCAAATAGCTATGGCACAGGTGTGGGTAAAGATGCGATCACGTCAGGTTTAGAAGTAATTTGGTCACAGACACCAACACAATGGAGCAATTACTTCTTTGAAAACCTATTCAAATACGAGTGGGTACAAGAACGTTCACCTGCTGGTGCAATTCAATGGGTAGCAGCAGATGCTGAGGCAATTATTCCTGATCCTTTCGACCCGTCAATTAAACGTAAGCCAACAATGTTGACTACAGATTTGACTTTACGTTTTGACCCTGAATTTGAAAAGATCTCTCGTCGCTTCCATAACGACCCTCAAGCTTTCGCAAATGCTTTTGCTCGTGCCTGGTTCAAATTAACTCACCGTGATATGGGTCCAAAAGCACGTTATTTAGGTCCTGAAGTCCCTGCTGAAGATTTAATTTGGCAAGACCCATTACCGGCCGCTAACGCTATTCCATCTGCTGCAAGTATTGCTGATGCAAAAGCAAAAATTGTGGCATTAGGATTATCTGCCGGTGAGTTGGTTTCTCTTGGTTAGGCATCAGCATCAACATTCCGTGGTGGAGACAAACGCGGTGGAGCAAACGGTGCACGCATTGCTTTAGCTCCTCAACGTGGTTGGGAAGTCAATAAAAAAGCTGTTGAGACTTTAACTAAAATTGAAGAACTCAAAGCATCAACTCAATTATCATTGGCTGACTTAATTGTGCTTGCAGGGAACATCGGTGTAGAACAAGCTGCTCAGGCGGCAGGTTTCAACGTTAGCGTACCATTCGCTCCTGGTCGTGTAGATGCATTACAAAGTCAAACTGATATCGAAACTTTCCAATTACTACTCGGCGCTGCTGATGGCTTTAGAAACTGGAAAAAACAGGGAGTCAACACACCAGCTGAAATCTTATTGATTGATAAAGCTCAGCAACTGACTTTGACTGCACCAGAGTTAACTGCATTAATTGGTGGTTTACGTGTACTGGGCACCAATTGGGATGGTTCACAGCATGGTGTATTCACTCAGCAAGTCGGTGTACTTAGCACAGATTTCTTTACAAACTTACTCGACATGTCGAATGTATGGGCACCTGTTGATTCAACAAGTGAAGTATTTGAAGGCAAAGATCGTAAAACAGGTGCAGTTAAATTTACTGCAACACGCAATGATTTAGTCTTTGGTTCTAATTCAATCTTACGTGCATTGGCAGAGGTTTATGCTCAAGCCGACGGTAAAGAAAAATTTGTTAAAGACTTTGTTGCAGCATGGACAAAAGTCATGAATCTTGACCGTTTTGACTTAGCTTAATTTAAGTCCAAATAATAAAAAGCCAGTTCAATTTGAACTGGCTTTTTTAATATAAAAACCATAGGCTTTTAGACAGTCAATTTATGCCCTTCTCGAATACAATAAAAGGGATTAGCAAGTTTTGATGAAGCTTTAATAGCTTGAGCTAAAGCATGTTCAGGGTCTTCCCGATCTTCATCTGTTAACTGAAAAGTTCGATAGTGAATCGCAACAGAACGATGCGCTTGTAAATCCAAATGTGCATGAACTGCATCTTGAGGGTTCATGTGAACGTAGCTCATTAGTTTACGAGGTTCATAAGCTCCAATTGGAAGTAAAGCAACACGTGGTGCGCCATAACGTGCATGTATCTGTTTGAAGTGTGCTGCATAGCCAGTGTCACCAGCGAAAAAACAATGACCTGTTTTTGCTAAAACCGAAAAACCACCCCAAAGTGCTTTATTTTGATCACGTAAGCCCCGCCCCGAACCGTGCTGAGCAGGTGTATAGACAATTCTTAACTCATGATAAGGAATTTCTTGCCACCAATCCATTTCAATGACATGGAAATCTTTAGGCAAGTAAAACCCGTTGCCAAGCCCTGTATAAATCGGCATCGCAAATTTCTTGTGCAACCATTCAAGCGTTGCCAAATCCATATGATCATAATGATTATGGCTCAGTAAGACTCCATGAATAGTGGGCAACTGTTCCAAAGCAAAACCGGCCGGGCATACACGGCGTGGTCCACGCCCATGCAACGGACTCGCATAATCACACCAAACCGGGTCGGTAATAAAGTTATATGGTCCAATTTGAATGAGTACAGTAGCGTGACCTACAAACCATACTTGCCAATCATCTAAATCCGCATGAGGACGGTTCTGTGGTAAGGCAATTGGTGTATTCACACGAGTTTCGTATTCACCTTGAATATCAACATTCCATGTATAAGATTCACGAGTGACTAACCAACGCAATAATTCTTTCGATCCTCGTGCAGGCGATCTAGGCTGCTGATTATAAAAACGGGTGTCGTTTTCATGGCCCAATTCAGGATGACAAAAAGGCGGTTTTATCCATGTATGCGTCCAACAGGACTGAGTCGGCAATTGATAAGTTAATGTCGGCTTGTCTTTCATGGGCTTATTCTATGGTTGTAGCATCAGGAGGATGATTCATTCAATTTTCTATCTTAGCGATTTAAATAAATTAAGCTATGACACTTACACTTATTTATCATATAAATATCCCTTTATTTTTGTCGCCGCCGACATACACCAATCTAAAGTGCCACAAAAAAATGTTTAGATGTGTTGAGTTTGTGATTCGTTACTTACAGTTCTTATTAAAAGCTACTGTATAACATAACAATAGTATATAATAAGTAATCTATAGCTAAAGGATGAACTACTTTTATCTTAGTTATTCAATAAATCTTTTAAATTGCTTAATTTTATCAACTTTTATCGATGATTGATAAACTAAAAAAATAGAGCAATATAAGTGTGATACATTTACTATAAAAATACTTTCCAAAATTTTTCGCTAAAAAAATCAACACCTAAATCTCTGCATTAATAATAGATTTTTTCATAATATGAGAAAACTTTAAGTGATTTTTAAAAAAGAAATTAAAATTTCCTATGAAAATTTAAAAAAAACAGTTAATAATCGGCAATTAATATATTTTATAAATTAATAATTAAGAAAAATTTCATATTAATTTAATAATGATTTATAAATTTTCATTTATTTTATAAATATCTAAAGCATCTTCACGCTATATAGTTTTATGCTTTATACTTTACTTAAATCATAGTAAGACATTTTTTGGATTAGTCTTATGGAATTACGCCATCTTCGATATTTCATCACTGTTGCTGAAGAATTAAATTTTAGTAAGGCCGCTCTAAAACTCTATACTGCTCAACCCTCCCTTAGCCAACAAATTAAAGATTTAGAAGAAGATGTCGGTGTACGACTTTTAAACCGCACAAAACGTAAAGTCGAGTTAACTGAAGAAGGTGAAGTATTTTTAGAACATGCCCGTTTAACACTTGCTCAAGCAGATAAAGCTGTAGCGATGGCACGTCAAGTCTCAAAGGCCAAACAACAATTATTACGTATTGGTTTTGTCCCCATTGCAGAAATGAAAATTTTCCCGTACGTACTTCCAAATCTACGATTACAACATCCTGACCTGACCATTGAACTATCAAGCTTAAATAATACAGAACAACTCAAAGCATTAAAAAGAGGTGAACTCGACATCACCTTCACTCGTGATAATACCGAAACCGATGAAATCCAAAGCCAATTTGTTTTAACAGAACCATTAATTTTTTTATTACCTAGAAACCATCCTTTGGCTAAATATGAACGCATTCCTGTAAAAGCTTTACACGGTATAGATTTTATTATTCCTGCCGCCGAACAATCGAATACGCTGCACAATACTATTTTAGAATTTACTAAAACTCATGGTATTGATCTGAATATCGTACAAAAGGCCGATAGTATTTTACTCAATATTAATTCGATTGGGTCAGGTCTAGGTTGTACGATTTTACCAGCCTATGTTGCACCTCTAGGTGTATCAAATACAGTAGTTCGCCCTTTAGATGTGGATTTACCTTCTTTAGATTTATTTGTCAGTTATCGTAAAAATACAGAATCTGTAGGTGTTAAAAGATTTATTGACCAGCTCAATAAAGTGTTTCATCTTGATAAGAATCTCGATTAAATACGACAAATTAAAGTTAACTTTATTTGGCAATAATAAATTAGTTAGAGAATCTAAATTAAAGTATAAAATAAATGAGCTTAAGATTTATTTTATACTTTTGATCCATTATTTAAATTGCGATAATTTTTTATATTTTAGCTTATCAAAAATATTATTTAAAAAGACAATCAAAAGTATAAACAATATATAAAACTTAATGTTAAATTAACCAAATAGTAAAAAATAGTTTTTACGGCATAAGGAGAGTCGAGTAAATGTTGGGACTATTAAAGCATTTGGGGCGTAGCGTAAAAAACCGACCTCACTTCTTTATTGCTTTATTCGTTGGCGTTATTGCTGGAATTCTATTGACTTGGTTTACCTCATGGAAATGGTCTACTATTTTATTAGTAAGCTGGAACGGTTCGATTGGCTTATATTTATTGAATGTTTTCAAACTTATGAAAAATGCTGATCACTCTCAAATGCAGCAGCAAGCTAAAAAACAAGATGAAAGCAAATGGGTCATTATGCTGATTGTTTTACTTGCAATTTCTATGTGTCTAGTTGCTATATTAGTACAGCTGTCTCAGCTTCCTTCTGACCATTATGCAAAATTAGGACACGTTGCTTTAGCTTTACTTACCATTGTTTCAGCATGGCTTTTTATGCACACTGTTTTCGCCTTGCACTATGCACATGACTTTTACATGGCTTTATCCAGAAATGAAGAAAGTGGTGGATTAGATTTTCCAGGGACCAAAAATCCAACATATCCTGATTTCTTATATTTTAGTTCTCTGTACACGACAAATTTCATAGGATCCTTGTCCTATCAGGCTTTTTCTTTCTTAAAATTGCTAGCACTTTCTTAAATTCTTCTTTTTTTCCAAAACCAATCAAACGTAGAATAGCCATTTGAACATAGTCCAAACCGTAGCGAAATAAACTTACTGAAAGTCGTCCATGCTTCTTTATTTTTATCGCTTTTTTTCGATCATGTTGCCATTCACCTGTTAAATAGCACCAACAGAAACCGATAGCTAGCACTGCTATCAATTTCTTGACTCGTCCAGGGTCTGTTAAACGAGTATTTTCAAGATTGAATCCACGTCCTTTGAGACAACTAAATAAGGTTTCGATTTCCCAGCGTAATGCATAATCACGAATAGCAGAAGCATTAAACATAGGAGAAACAACAAGTAAAAGTTCTCCATCTTCTAATCGTAGCGCACTAATATACAGTTTTACTCGACCAACCCAAATACGTCGTTTACGACATTCAGTTTGACCAACTTGAAGATGACGAAATAAATCACTAATTTTATGATTCCTGGCTAAGTGATTGGTCACAATAAAGTTTTTTTAACACGTATACAGAAGTTAATGTCATTTTCAATTAACCATGTAAACCATTTCTCACCGATAAATTCTCTGTCTGCGAACACATTCACAATACGGTCTTTACCAAAAATAGAGATAAAGCGTTGAATCAAAGCAATACGCTCTTTTGTATCTGAATTTCCACGTTTATTGAGCAATGTCCAAACAATAGGTATCGCTATTCCACGATAGACGATGGCTAACATCAAGATATTGATATCTCGTTTTCCCCATTTCCAATTGGTTCTATCTAAAGTCAGTTGCACTTTGTCGAATGAAAATATATTGAAAATTAACTGAGAAATTTGACGATAATCAAAATACTGACCTGCAAAGAAGCGTTGTATACGTCGATAAAATGATTGTGGTAAGCACTTGATGGGTAAGGCTTTAGATGCAGAAGAAAGATTACATGTCTGTTTTACAATTAATGCAATCATAATCAGTGTAAAACATTTTACATGTGACTTGTTCCACTTTAGATATTTGTTTAAGATGAGATGTAACTCATTGAAATGTGTCATCATATTCGTCGTCAGAAAACAAGTATTATGCCATTATTTCAATGAGTTATCTTTTTTTGTCGTGTACAAAGATTTTAGTTATATTATTGGTACTTCAGCACAAACAGCAGATGTATCGGTTACCACTAGGCATATGCGTTTGCTAAACTTATTTCATTTCGTTCTGGCATTTGGCTTTAACACGACTATTTTAGCAATTTGTATTAACGTCGCTGCGGGTTTTATTAGCAATTAAAGCTTTTGATTAAAAAACAAAAAGCCACCTTAAAAGGTGGCTCGAAGTAGCATAGGTTTACAATAATCCGCCCATACTGCTTTGTTTTAACCCTTCACGTTGTTTAATCGTTTCAACATAACGTGTAATGGTAGGGTGTGATTCAATCGTGTTCATTTTCAATTGCCATAACAACATCGCGCCCACGCTTACATCTGCTGCCGTAAACTGTTCACCACATAAGTATGGATTAGCCTCACTCAGCCCTTGAATCAAAGCATGGTAAGCATCGTTGTAATCACCATAACTCACAAACATTTTTTGCTCAGGAGATACTTTTATTCCTAGAGCTTTATCAACGCCAGCAGCTTCCCAAGGTCCAGCCATCATAAATAACCAACGATAATACAAACCACGCTTTGGATCATTCAACGCTGGTGCCAAGCCTTTATCACTAAACTTGTCCGCAAGATATGCGCAAATTGCCCCTAACTCATAAATAACAACATCGCCATCTACCAATACAGGTACTTTTCCAAAAGGATTAATTTTTAAATATTCTGGTGACTTCATCTCGGTTCGGTATGCAAGTTCAATACGTTCACATTCGACACCAAGCTCGACTAAAAGCCAGTCGATCACTACACCACGCGATTCTTTGTTAGTATAAAGTTTAAGGCTCATTTTTATGGCTCCTTGTTTATCGTGGTTCTAGTCTACAAATATCTTTTGTCAGTTTTTGTCAGTAGTCTGCGATTCTTGTGCCCACCACTGCTGGAAGAGTTGCTGCTTAAATGATGGATATAATTCTTGGGTTAAACTTAAGTGTTGAATACGATCCATTCTAAAATGTCGAAAGTCCTGTCTTAATTCACACCATGCGGCCAACACAATTTTGTCATTAAAGTATCCCAAGGCAAAAGGCCACAAGGTTCGAACACTACTTCGTTGTTGTTCATCATGATAATGCATCGTAATTTTGACTTGCTGCCGAATGGCTAAACGTACTTGTTCAACCTGATTTTTATCTACAGGCAGCCATGTGTTAAACGCTCTTAAGGTTGTTTGCTGTAATAAATATTGGCGATGTTCAGGCAGCACAGAATTTAATTTAGCTAAGATTGATGTAGAAGCCGATTGTAAAGATTGATCGGGTACACTCTTCAACCAATACAACGCCAGAAAAATAGCTTCAACTTCATTTTCATTGAGCGTCATTGGTGGCAATACTATGTCTTCTTTAAGCTGAAATCCTAAACCCGCTGATGCATCGATTCTCACACCTTGGGCACGTAGACTATCAATATCGCGGTAAATACTACGAACACTAATTCCCATACACTCAGCCAAGACTTGTGCAGTCACTGGATAACGGGATTCACGAAGTTGCTGTAAAAGATTTAATAAACGAATAGAACGGCTCATTTTTCTCGTCTTATTGTTATTGGACATACAATAAGAGGGAATAAATTCCCCCTTCTTATATCATTCTAAATTACGCTATATCTGCATTAGATAACTTTGCATACTCTCTTAAAAAGTTGTGCAGTTCAGGTACATCTTTAGCAATCGTTAAAGGCTGGAACTGTTGTAAAACTTCGATTGAATGCACACCATAGCCAACACCAATACGTGACATACCTAAACGCTGTGCCATCTCAAGATCATAGCTACTATCACCAATCATTATGGCGCGCTCGACGCTTACCCCTGTTACATTCAAGATTTCTTGTAACATAAGCGGGTCTGGTTTTGAACGGGTTTCATTGGCTGCTCGAGTAACATCAAACAGATGAGTACTTTGTGTTTTTGCAATCACACGGTCTAATCCACGGCGGTTTTTACCTGTTGCTACCGCAAGTTTTAAACCTTGAGCTTTTAAGTCATGAAGTAACTCAGAAATACCTTCGAACCATGCATCATTTGTCGAGTTGGCAATATAGTGATCGCCATATGCTTTTAAAATCGATTCATGTAGCTCTGGTGTTTCCGGAAATAAAGTTTGCATCACTTCCGGTAAACCTAAACCGATAATACTTTTTGCGGCTTCATCCGTTAGCGTTAACTCATGCTGCTCGGCCGCATGCTGTAAACTTGCCACAATCTGACCAACAGAATTATATAAAGTACCATCCCAGTCAAAAATCACTAATTCGGTTTTCAGACTCATTTTGCTACTCTCAAAGCCTCTAATAACTGGATCATGTCTTCTGGTAACGGTGCTTCAATCGTTGGATAACCCGGAATATCTAAACGCATGGCATGCAAACACAAACGGCGTGCTTCAGGCCCCGCATAAGCAGTGTTGTGACCATATTTATCGTCACCCAGCAAAGGATGTCCAATACTTAAACCATGTACACGAATTTGATGGGTACGACCTGATAAAGGCGAAGCATGAACCAGTGTGGCATTTTTAAAGCGCTCTGCAACCACCCATTCGGTTTTACTTGGCTTACCTTCTTTAGATACACGTACGCGACGCTCGCCATTTGCTAACTCATAGCGAAATAGAGGAGCATCAATGAGTTGTTTATCAAGACTTACCTGACCTTTTACAATAGCGGCATAGGTCTTACGAATTTTGTGTTCACGCAACATATCTTGTAGCAACTTTAAAGTGCTACGCTTTTTACTAATCATGACCAGACCAGAAGTGTCACGGTCAATACGATGAATCAGTTCTAAATATTTTTTACCTGTTGCCGCGCGTAGTGCCTCAATCAAACCATACGCCACGCCACTACCGCCATGTACGGCAATACCTGAAGGTTTATTTACAACTAATAGGCCTTCATCTTCGTAAACCACACGGCTTAATAAACCTTGAGCTACACTGTCGCTTACAGGAACAGCAGTTTCATCTTTTTGTTCATAGCGAATAGGCGCAACGCGAATCTGGTCGCCAATTGCAAGTTTGGTCTCGGCTTTAATACGTTTTTTATTCACGCGAACCTGACCTTCACGAATCAAACGATAAATTCGACTCTTTGGTACACCCTTCAAACGTGAAAACAGGAAATTATCAATTCGTTGTCCTGCTTGATGCTCATCCACCTCAAACCAAGTGACACTTTGCCATTGCTGTGTAGAATTCATACTAATATTTAAACCTGAAATTTTACGAAATTTGATTAATAAATGACCGATTAGCTTAGTTTTTTCACAAGAAATCTAAGCTTAGCCCATAGGCAGATGCTGCAAGGTTTGATATAGTCAGCGCACGGATACCACCGTAAGTGAACATCTAAAGGGAAATTTCCCTGATTGAAACCTCAATCAAAATGATGCTTTCATCACCAGCTCGGACAGGTCCTAAAGAATTATGCCGACGCCGAAGGCTTATTATATCGGCAAAATGACAAACTGTTGCGTTTAATTCAGTTTGTTCAAAAAAATATGTTACCAACTCTAGTTGGTTATGGAACGTAAACTGATACACATCAGACAAATCGATCCTTAATGTTGCCTTCAGGCTAAAGCGTTGATGCATTGGAACTGCCGAAAGCACCGATACGATGAGCATTCCGTATCAAACTTCCAATAAAGAAGTCACTTCGCGCCCAATGACAGTGAAAGTCATTAACCAATGCACCGCTCACCCGCCAGTGAAGCAAAAGGGAATTCCGATTTAAAGGTTGAAGCAGTATTGCCTACATCACAGACGAGAATCGAAGCTAAGGCTAAATGTAGCCGGTAACAGATGACTCAGACCACAAGTATTTTGAGATCTGGGAAATGATCCGTCATGTTCGATGTTCGTTCAGAACCTTTAAGTTTGTTTGGTTTGTTTGTGTGAGTCACTATTAGGTGTCACACCCATGAAACGTATGTTGATTAATGCAACTCATGCCGAAGAAGTTCGCGTTGCACTTATCACTGGTAATCGTCTTTACGATTTTGATTTAGAGAATCGTACCCGAGAACAGAAAAAATCCAATATCTATAAAGGCCATGTCACCCGCGTAGAACCTTCATTAGAAGCTGTTTTTGTTGAATACGGCGCAGGTCGTCAAGGCTTCTTATCTATGCGTGAAATTGCGAACAGCTATTTTCAGGCAGACCCACGTCAAACTTCAAACATTCGTGAACTTATTACTGAAGGCACAGAGCTTTTAGTTCAGGTTGAAAAAGAAGAACGTGGTAATAAAGGTGCAGCCCTTTCTACTTTTATTTCTCTTGCAGGCCGTTATTTGGTTCTTATGCCAAACAACCCGAAAGGTGGTGGTATTAGCCGTCAAATTTCAGGTTCAGTGCGTGAAGAGTTAAAAGAAATTTTAGCGTCTTTAAATGTACCTCGTGGTATGAGCGTTATTGTACGTACCGCTGGTATTGGCCGTACTCAAGAAGAATTACAACTCGACTTACAACACTTGCTTGACCTTTGGGCACAAATTCAAAGTACAGCAAGCTCAGGCCCTTCTCCGATGCTTGTTCATCAGGAAGCTGGCGTTGTAACACGTGCGATTCGTGATTACTTACGTGATGACGTTGCTGAAATCTTAATTGATAGTGAACAGGCTTATAACGAAGCATATAACTTTGTTAAAGCAGTAATGCCACGTCAATTAGACAAATTAAAAACTTATACTTTAAACGAGCCATTATTCGCTCATTTTGGTATTGAAAGCCAAATTCAAACTGCTTACGAACGTGAAGTAAAACTTCCTTCTGGCGGTTCAATCGTAATTGACCAGACTGAAGCTTTAGTTTCAATCGACATTAACTCTGCGAAATCAACTCGCGGACATGACGTTGAAGAAACCGCACTGAATACAAACCTTGAAGCAGCAGAAGAAATTGCTCGTCAACTTCGTCTTCGTGACATTGGCGGTTTAGTTGTGATCGACTTCATCGATATGACTAAAGAACGCAATCAACGTATGGTTGAAGCAAAACTTCGTGAAGCAACCCAAAGCGATCGTGCCCGTATTCAGTTCGGTCAGTTGTCTCGTTTTGGCTTAATGGAAATGAGCCGTCAACGCTTACGTCCATCGCTTGAAGAAGCAACAGGTTATGTATGCCCTCGCTGTCATGGTACAGGCATGGTTCGTGACTTACGTTCACTTTCTCTTTCAATCATGCGTAAAGTTGAAGAGATTGCTCTTCGTGAACGTCATGGTGAAGTTCAGGTTGAAGTTCCAGTTGAAATTGCAGCCTTCTTGCTTAATGAAAAACGCCATAGTTTGGTGTATTTAGAGCAAACTTCTGGTGTACGTGTAACTGTATTACCTCACCCGCACTTAGAAACTCCACATTACGAAATTGCTTATAACCCAGATGGTTTTGCTCCATCTAGCTATGAACGTACTGAAGCAACTCGCTCTAGTGAGAAAGAGTTAGGTTATGAGTCTTCTGAATGGCATTTAGAAGAAGCAGATCATGCTCATGTAACAGCTCCTGCTTCAAAAAATGGTTCTGCTCAGAAAAAGACAAGCCATACAACTCAACCTGTAGTACAGCAACCTGCAGCTCAAAAAGCAGCAAGTCCTTGTGCATGGTTAGAAAACTTATTTGTTCAAAAACAAGCGCAAACTGTTGATCAATCTCGTTCAGCACAAAACGCTGCTGCTGCGATTGAGCAAATGGTAAATACGGGTGCTGTTAGCCGTGGTCAGTTCGGTCAAGTAGCCGTACCTGCTGTTGCAGAAGTTGCGCCAGTTCAAACAAATAACGCTTATATTTCACAGTCACCTGTGAAACAAGAAGTTCGTGAACATGTTGAAAAAGACGATAAATCTCAGCAACAACGTCAGAACAACAAAAAGCGTAAACATAAAGAGCAACGTGAGCAACATCACCAATCTCATGAACAGCAACATCAAGTGCATGAAGAAGTGGTTCAGTTGTCACGCCAAGAGCAACGTGAGTTAAAACGTCAGCAAAAACGTCAACAACAGCAAGATCAGCAACATCAAAATAATGATGTACAACAAACTGAAAATGTTGTTCCACGTCGTGATCGCAATAATCAACAGCGTCCGAACCGTCCAAATCGCCACCGCGATCCAAGCGTATTAAATGAAAATCAAAATACGCCGGCACCAGTTGTTGTTGATGAAAAACAAGTTAAAGTTGATGTGATTGATGCACCTAAGCATGATGTCATGAACACTGCTTTAATTATTAATGTTGATCAAGGTCAAAGCGAGATTGTGGCGCTTACACCTGAACGCCAAGTTGAGCGTGTTGAGCCTACTCCTGCTGAAGTTGCTCCAGAGTCAACACCAGCTCCTGTTGCAGAAGAGAAAGCCGTTGTTGCTGAAGCAAAAAATGAAGCTCAGCCAACTGAACAAGCTGCTCAGCCACAAATCCAACGTGCTAGCAATGACCCACGTATGCGTCGTCGTCAGCAACGTGAGGCTAAACAAGCCAAAGCTGCTGCGCCATCTATTGCGCCATCGCAAATACCAACTTTGGCACAACACACGATTGGTAGCTTAATTCGTCATGTATATGGCGAAGACTGTACCGTATTGATTGAACAATTTGGTTTAGTACCAACGTTTAATCGTGCATTGCAAAAGTTTGCAGAACAGTATGCAAGCACTTTAGTGGTTGAAGTAACTTCTGAAACAGAAGAGAAAAAGCCTGTAACTCGTGATGCAGAACTTCCAAGCCATAAACCGGCTGAAGAAGCAGAACCAGCACCCGTACTTCCACTTACTCCATCGCAAGCACCGACTCCACGTGTTGCAAATGACCCGCGTGAACGTCGCCGTTTAGCAAAATTAGCTGCGGAGCAAGCATTTGAGCAAGTGAAACAACAACATTCTGCTCAAGAAGAAGTTGTAACTCCTGCTCCTGTAGCAGAAGAAACTGTTGCTACTGCACCAGCTGAAACACAAGCTACTGCTGAACCAGAACAGCAACCGCTTGAACTTAATCAGTCAACTGAAGTTGCACAGCCTGAAGCTGCCCCTGTAGAAGAAAAAACTACAGAAACAGTAGCTGAAGCTCCTGTAGCAAAAGAACCTGCGCCATCAAAAGCAACAAGCAAAGCGAAAGTAGCTCCTGAAGAAACAGCGGCTCCGACTGAAGCGGCAGCTGATGCTGAAACAGAAGACGCTAAAGCCGACAAGGATAAACCAAGTCGTCCTCGCCGTCCTCGTGGCCGTCCGCCAAAAAAAGCTAATCCTGTAGCTGAGTAAGCCATTTGCTCAATTGCAGCTAATTTAAACAAACCTAGTCATTTCGATGACTAGGTTTTTTTTGTTATTTTTAACCAATTAGGTTGATTGCACTAGAAGAAAAGTTTTAAAAGCATGGTGAACCATGAAAACTATTGGACTTTTTGCCCCACAACCTTTTTTGGATTGATCGAAAAATAAATAGGATTGATATGAGCCAGACAACACAGACCGATATCATTACGCTTGGTGATGTTGCCACAAGACTTCCTAGCTTCATTCCCAAAGTACCCCATATCCTAAATGGTCTTAGACAGGCTTATTTAAGAACATCACATACTCCAACAGGTTTGGGTATTGCTTTTGAAAAAGCTGTTAAGCGAAATCCTAAAGGCGCGGCATTATTATTTGAAGATCAAAGTTATTCTTATGAAGCTTTAAATGAATGGGCAAACCAGATTTCCCATTACTACCTTTCGCTGGGAGCGCATAAGGGTGACGTCATTGCTGTAATGATTGAAAACCGCTCTGAGCTAATCGCAACAATTATTGGTTTAGCCAAGATTGGAGTCACGATTGCGCTTGTGAATACATCACAAGTCGGTAAGGTTCTTGCTCATAGCATCAATCTGGTAAAGCCAATTGCTGTTATTGCGGGTGAAGAAGTTCGTGCTGCTATTGACGAAATTCGTCAGGATTTAAATGTTCCTAAAGATCGTTTCCACTGGTTCGCAGATCAGGCAACCCGTCAAAATTCGGGTACAGCACCTCAAGGTTATATCAATCTAGCTGACCAAATTGATCAATTTCCAAAATTTAACCCATCCACTACCCATTCTGTGACTGGTAATGATGGCCTGTTTTATATTTACACCTCTGGTACAACAGGTTTACCAAAGGCAGTTATTTTCAAACACAGTCGCTGGACATTAGCGTATGGTACTTATGGCCATATCTTAAACTTAGGACCAGATGACGTCATGTATGTGACCTTACCACTTTACCATGCAACAGGTGTGGTGGTTTGCTGGTGTGGTGTAATTGCTGGAAGTGCAACCCTTGCAATTCGTCGTAAATATTCGACTAGCGCTTTCTGGAAAGACGTTCAAAAATTTAATGCATCTGCTATTGGTTATGTCGGTGAACTTTGTCGCTACTTAATGGATGCTCCTGTTACGGAACTTGACCGTAACCATCGTGTCACAAAAATGATCGGTAACGGCATGCGCCCAAATATCTGGGACAAGTTCAAACAACGTTTCGGTGTTAAAGAAGTGCTTGAGCTTTATGCATCGAGCGAAGGTAACGTTGGATTTAGCAACATTTTCAACTTTGACAATACAGTTGGCTTCTCTCCTACACCATATGCCATTGTTCAGTTCGACAAAGAAAAAAATGAACCAATCCGCGATAAAAACGGCTGGTGCCAAAAAGTAAAAGCAGGTGAAGTTGGCCTACTCATTGGGAAAATTACTAGCCGTTCTCCATTTGATGGCTACACCGACCCTGAAAAGAACAAGTCTGTGATCTGGAAAGATGTTTTCAAAAAAGGTGACTCTTATTTCAACACTGGTGATTTAGTTCGAGATATCGGTTTCCGTCATGCTCAGTTTGTGGACCGCCTAGGCGACACTTTCCGCTGGAAAGGTGAAAACGTATCGACCACTGAAGTGGAAAACATGGTGTGTGAATACGAAAAAATTGCTGAAGCTGTTGTGTATGGTGTAGAAATTCCAAATACCAACGGCCGTGCTGGTATGGCAGCAATTACGCTGGCAGATGGTGAAGAGTTAAATGATGCAGATTTAACCGAAATGGTCACTGTGTTTAAGAAGTGTTTGCCTGCTTATGCTGTACCGGTATTTTTACGTGTACAAAAAAAGGTCGAAACAACAGGCACATTTAAATATCAGAAGAATAAACTGAAAGAAGATGCGTTTAATCCGAGCAAAACTTCTGAACGTTTACTCGCTTTATTGCCTGGTGCAAGCAGTTACTGTGACATCACAACTGAAATTTTTGACAACATTCAGGCATATAAATACCGTTTTTAGTTCATTTTTTAGCTAAACAAGAGGAAATCGTGCTTTTTATAGGCAATCATGCAAATGTTTTTAAATTTCCTCTTGTGTTAGTTGAATAACTTGCTAAAATACGCGACATCAAAACGATACGGGTCGTTAGCTCAGTTGGTAGAGCAGCGGACTTTTAATCCGTTGGTCCCGCGTTCGAGTCGCGGACGACCCACCACTTATCTGTTTTGAACCTATTTGGGTCGTTAGCTCAGTTGGTAGAGCAGCGGACTTTTAATCCGTTGGTCCCGCGTTCGAGTCGCGGACGACCCACCAAATTCTAAAAAGCCTCTCACAATTTGAGAGGCTTTTTTTATTGTTATCTTATTTTCTTTTTATGACTAAAAGATGACGATACATTTTCGATTTAAAACCTCTCCCACCCAATTCATAAAAACTTCTAATCGTTTCGGAATATAAGTCCTGTTGGGATACAAAATATTAAGTGGAAGTGACGGTGCACTATAAGCACTCAGGACCTCAACCAAGATTCCCTGCTCAATTTTATCTTGAACATCATAGTAAGGAACTTGAATAATCCCTAAACCTGCACAGGCCGCAGCACTATAAGCTTCCGTATTATTTACACTTAAAGCACTATCCATCATCACGCTTCCTCCTTGATATACAAACTCACCCTGCTTTTCACCTACGGCTCCTACATAGTTAATGAGTTTGTGCTGAGATAGATCTTCTAATTGTTCAGGCATACCGTACTGTTCTAAATAGCCTCTACTTGCACAATTCACCATGACCAAATGGCCAATAAATCTTGCAATTAAACTACTGCTATCTAGCTCACCTACCCGAACAACACAGTCAATTCCTTTTTCAATTAAGTCAGTCATGTCATCAGAACTATTAAGCTGCAAATGTATATCTGGATAGCGATGATAAAAATCTGACAGTTCAGGAATAATTACTTGATGCACAATCCGACTGGGCATCGAAATTTTTAATGTGCCTCGGTAATGCTGCTTTTGGGTCTGAATGAGTTGTTCTAATTGTTCATAGTCCAATAAAAGATTTTGGCATTCTGGCAATATTCGCTGTCCATCTTGCGTAAGACTGACTTTACGTGTAGTTCGATGAAATAAGCGTACGCCATAGTGAGTCTCAAGCTGTTGAATAGCACTCGTTACTGTTGAGCGCGGTAAATCGAGTCGATGTGCAACCTCACTAAAGCTTTGTCGTTTAGCGACTTCTGTAAAAATAAAAAATTGCTGCAAACGATCCATTTAATTGTTCGTATTTTCTGAATAGTTAAACCAAACTAGCACAATTGATCAAAAATTACCGCCAATCTAGACTAAAAATACATTAAAACAAGTCATCATAGGAACAATCATCATGACAACTCATAGCCTCAAAGATAAAGTTGTATTGATTACTGGCGGTGCTAAAAACCTTGGCGGACTCATTAGTCGAAAATTTGCAGAACAAGGAGCAAAACTCGCAATTCACTATAACAGTTCAGAAACTCAAGCAGATGCCGAGCAAACACTCGCAGACGTAAAAGCCTTGGGTGCAGATGCAATTCTAATTCAGGCAGATCTAACAGATATCGATAACATCGAGAAGCTATTCTTAGACACTAAGCAGCATTTTGGTGGAATAGATATTGCGATTAATACAGTTGGAAAGGTCTTGAAGAAGTCATTTTTAGAAACGACAGAACAAGAGTTTGATAGCATGAGCGATATCAACTCAAAAATTGCCTATTTCTTTATTCAATCGGCAGGTCGACATTTAAATAACGGCGGAAAAATCTGTTCAATCGTGACTTCTCTTCTTGCAGCCTATACTGGACTCTATTCAACCTATGAAGGTTTAAAAGCACCTGTTGAGCATTACACCCGCGCTGCATCGAAAGAATTTGGTGACCGCCAGATTTCTGTAACTGCTGTTGCACCAGGCCCAATGGACACACCATTCTTTTATGGCCAAGAGTCTGCTGAAGCAGTCGCTTATCATAAATCAGCTTCAGCTTTAGGTGGACTTACTAAAATTGAAGATATTGAGCCTCTCGTTCGCTTTTTAGTCACTGATGGTTGGTGGATTACGGGCCAGACGATTTTCGCAAATGGCGGTTATACTACCCGCTAAAATTAAAAAAGCCGCATCTCATCGTGCGGCTTTTTCTTTAGGACTATTTAATTATAAAAACTCTTCGAGTACCGAATTTAAGAAAATATGCCCTTGCTCTGTACAGGCTAAACGAGTGCTGTCCTCTACCAGAAGTTTCCTTGCCCGTAATGAAGTAAGCACATCATTTAAATCATCTAAACTTAAGCCTGTACGCTGTTTATATAAATCGGCTTTTACCCCATTATTTAAGCGTAAAGTATTCATCATAAATTCAAAAGGTAGTTCATCTGCTTCAATCTTTTTCATTTGCAAATGTTCTGCTGGAACTTTAGCTAAATAGTCTTTCGGCAAACGAGTCTTTTGGAAACGATAGACGCCATCTGACTGTGTTACTTTGCCATGTGCACCTGCACCAATTGCAAGATAATCACCAAACTCCCAATAATTTAAATTATGAGCTGAAGGCTGCTCTTTACGCCAAGCTGACACTTCATAATTGATAAAGCCATTTGCTTTTAGATATGCTTCGCCTTGCTCTTGAATATCTTCTAACACTTCATCTTGAGGTAGAACAGGCTGCGTTCGGAAAAACACGGTATTTGGCTCAATAGTAAGTTGATACCAACTGATATGTGTAGCACCATGCTCTACAGCCATCTTTAAATCATAAAGTGCTTGTTCGAGTGTTTGTTCAGGCAGCCCATGCATTAAATCGACATTAACTCGCTTAAAGCCTGCTTGTCTTGCTTGCTCTATTGCATCCATAGCATTGTTTGCTGAATGAATACGTCCAAGCTTTTGCAAGTGATCTGTATTAAAAGTCTGTACACCAATCGACAACCGGTTAATACCCGCCTCTAAATAGCCTGCAAACGGGTCATGTTCTAGTGTTCCCGGATTAGCTTCTAAAGTAATTTCACAGTTATCTTCAAATTTAAGTAATAACTTAAGCTGCTCAAACAGCCATGCATAACCTTTAGCAGAAATAAGTGAAGGTGTTCCCCCACCAATAAATACACTGTGAATTGAACGCCCTTGGGCCATCTCAACTTGAGTTTCAAAGTCGGCCACTAAGGCTTTTAAATAGATTTGCTCGAGTTCTGACGAAAGCGCACCATCAGGCACCGCATGCGAGTTAAAGTCACAATATGGACATTTACGCACGCACCAAGGCATGTGGATATATAAAGATAACGGAACAGAAGCAGGGTTTAATACAGCCAAGGAACAGGGTCCAATTTACACAATATTTCTATTTTAACATGACTGCATCAATGGGCTTATGAAAACATACCTTAATTGCTTTAGACTGTTTTTAAACATACTTAAATATTGATAAAAATGATGAAATTCTCTAGTCAACTTTTCCTGATCTTACCCTTAGCTATGGGAATCGGTATTGCCATGGCTTTTCAGACTGCAATCAATGCTCAGCTTCGTGAGCAATTACACTCACCATTACAAGCGGCATTGTTATCATTTTTCATAGGCACAATTGTCTTGGCCATTATGGTGTTCTTCCAAAGTGCTGAAAAACCCTCTTTAAGTGAAATATCTAATATTCCTTGGCTTCTTTGGACCGGAGGATTCCTTGGGGTTTATGCAATTAGCATGAGCATTTATACTGCACCTAAGCTTGGTTTTTTAACCTTTACAGGGTTAGTCGTTTTTGGACAATTGGTCATTTCTATGTTACTTGATCATTTTGGCTGGTTAGGTACCGAAAAGACACCTGTTACATGGCAACGGTTTCTTGGTGGAGTGGTCATCTTTGTTGGTGTGTTACTCACCTTGCAGCGCTAGTTTCATTTTTATATTTATAAAGAGTACCTTTTGTGTCGAATGTCACGTCGTTTCGGGCTGAATTAAAACAACTCTTCCATTTAATGTTACCTATTTTAATTACGCAGTTTGCTCAAGCAGGGTTCGGGTTAATTGATACCATTATGGCTGGGCATTTATCTGCCGCAGACTTAGCCGCTATTGCGGTAGGTGTAGGTTTATGGGTTCCCATTATGCTTCTGTTTAGTGGAATCATGATTGCCACTACGCCGTTAGTTGCAGAGGCAAAAGGCGCGAGAAATACAGAACAAATTCCTGTGATTGTTCGTCAGTCATTATGGGTTGCCATCATTTTAGGTGTAATGGCTATGCTCATTTTGCAGCTTATGCCTTTTTTCTTACACGTATTCGGTGTTCCAGAAAGCTTAAGACCTAAAGCAAGTTTATTCTTGCATGCTATTGGTTTAGGTATGCCTGCTGTAACTATGTACGCAGCGCTACGTGGCTATTCAGAAGCTTTAGGCCACCCACGTCCTGTAACCGCGATTAGCTTATTGGCCTTAGTGGTTTTAATCCCGCTTAACATGATTTTTATGCATGGCTTAGGACCAATTCCAGCGTTAGGTAGTGCAGGCTGTGGCTTTGCAACCTCCATTTTACAATGGCTCATGCTGATCACTTTAGCAGGCTATATCTATAAAGCTTCTGCTTATCGAAATACTTCTATTTTTAGTAGATTTGACAAAATTAACCTGACTTGGGTTAAAAGAATTTTAAAGCTTGGCTTGCCAATTGGTTTAGCAGTGTTCTTTGAAGTGAGTATTTTTAGTACAGGTGCATTAGTCCTTAGCCCATTAGGTGAAGTGTTTATTGCTGCACATCAAGTGGCTATTTCAGTTACTTCTGTGTTGTTTATGATTCCGCTATCACTTGCAATTGCCTTAACCATTCGCGTGGGGACATATTATGGTGAAAAGAACTGGGCTTCCATGTACCAAGTACAAAAGATTGGTCTAAGCACAGCAGTATTTTTTGCTCTATTGACTATGTCTTTTATTGCTCTAGGCCGTGAACAAATTGTCTCGGTTTATACTCAAGATATAGACGTTGTACCTGTTGCCATGTATTTACTCTGGTTTGCAATGGGCTATCAGTTGATGGATGCTCTACAAGTCAGCGCTGCCGGCTGTTTAAGAGGCATGCAAGACACACAAGCACCGATGTGGATTACCCTAATGGCTTATTGGGTGATCGCTTTCCCAATCGGGCTTTATTTGGCACGTTATACCCATTGGGGCGTAGCTGGCGTATGGCTTGGTTTAATTATTGGTTTAAGTATCGCCTGTGTTTTACTGCTCTCAAGGCTTTACCTAAATACAAAGCGCCTAAGTCAAACCTAATAAAAAAGCCGATGAAATATCGGCTTTTTTATTTTATGCAGACTTTGCCCGCGGGCTTGCTCCAATTTGCCAGACAAAAGGTAAATCCGTACGGTTTACTTCCCAATCTCCAATCACTTTTTCTTTATAAATAAGCGGATTATGTGAAGACACAGTACGCGCATTACGCCAGAAACGGTCCAGTTGTTTCGCTTGGCTACTTGCTGATGCACCTAATGCATTAAATAACTGACTTGTTAAATCAAGCACTAAATTGGAAATCACGACCTGCCCTTGTGCCGACTCAAGCTCGGCATCTACATTAAACTGATGCTCTTTCACTTCAGACTCGGCAAAATGGCTTTCATAAGCCTTTTGTAATGCCTCGGCCGTTTTCAAGGTGATTGCTTCACTTGCATAAGCTTGAGCTGAGGCCTTACCGACCACTTGTAAAACTTGTGGGTCGTGACGAACCAAGTCACCATTACCATGACTAAAAATACGTGTGCGTTCACGAATTTCCTGACTGAACGTCTCGACTGCAGCGCGCGCAATACCTGTTAATGTTGCAAGATGCACCACCTGATAAAAAGCGGTTTGATACTTAAAACGTTGATCAAATGGAATGAGGTTTGAAGCTGGCAAATGAACTTGATGTACTTTTAAAGTACCACTGCCGGTTGTCTTTTGACCAAAGCCATCCCAATCATCAAGCACACTTACACCTGTTTCATGACGGTAAATAGCAGCAATCACATGACGGTCATTTACCTCATCGTAAGCAAATAAATCAATCCAGTCTGCAAAGATACTACCGGTTGAATAGTACTTTTCGCCATTTACCACCAAGTTACCCGAAGCGTCTTTGGTGACACGTGTAACGACATCACCAATCTGTACGTTTCCAACTTCTGTCCATGCATTTCCGACTAAATCGCCTTGTATAAAACGCTGAAACCAGACCTCTTGTGAGTGCTCTTTATGAGCAACCAAACGGTCTTCAACAAATGCAAAATGACCACGTAAGGCTTGTACAATATTGGAATCAGCTTCTGCTAACTCTGCTAAAAGCTGGAACAGTTGAGGTAATGAAACCCCATCTCCACCATATCTACGGGGTACTCGTACAGCACCCAACTTAGCTTCTTTTAACCACTGAATCGGTTCAAAAGGTAAGATTCGCTCTTTTTCCCGTTGAATTGCACCTTGCGCAATTTTCTCAAAAATAGGACGAAATCTGTTTGCAACCTTTTCATAATCCGCGCCTACCGATAGTTCTTCTAATTCAATTTGAGCTGTTGTCATCGTTATTCTCCTAATTTTGTTTTTTCTTCAATTTAACTCCATGCATGACGAGGTGGTTGAACTCCATTGAGGTAGTAGTTACCGACAATGTGATATTTCCAACGCACAGGGTCATGCAAGGTGTGGGTACGGGCATTGCGCCAGTGACGGTCAAGGTTGAGTTCAGATAAAGTAGAACGCGTACCCGATAGTTCAAAAAGTTTATTGGCAGCTAAAATAGCAATTTCTGTGGTGAGTACTTTAGCCTCGGCAACCAGTAGTGTGGCTTGGTTTACATGCTCTTCGGTGGTGTCAGCAATGGCCTGATCAATTGCATCTCCGGCCAAGTCCAGCACCGCTTCTGCTGCACGCAGTTTAATTTTTAGGTCACCAATATTTGCAATGGTGTAAGGGTCATCACTGGCTTTTTCCAAACCTGAATCAATCCATGCACGGCTGTGATTTTTGACGTATTGAATCGTTTCTTCAATTGCACCACGCGCAATACCTGCATCGACTGCAGCCTGAATAAACTGAGAAATAGCACCTGCTGGTGTTGGGCGTTCAAATGCTTGGTAAATCGGAACTAGATATTCTTCACGTACTGGCACCTGATTCAGCTCTACCGTACCGCTAGCCGTGGTACGTTGTCCAAAACCAGACCAATCATTAATAATATTGACCCCAGATGTTTCACGTGGCACAAGTGCAGCATAAGGTTGCCCCTGTTCATTTACAGCAACAATTGGAATCCAGTGGGCAAGCAAAGCACCCGTTGCAAAGAATTTTTTGCCATTAATTTCATAGCCATGTTCGGTCTTTTCAAGTTTAGTTGTGAGCTCCGCGACTGTCTTACTGTGTTTTTCCGAAAATGCATTGCCAAAACGAATTCCTCTTAGCACCAAATTAAAGAAGAACTGTTGCTGTTCAGGTTTCGCATCTAGTCTTAAATGTTCAATAAAAGCCAAGTGATTTTGAGGCAACTGAGCAAGAGAAGGATCGACACTTGCAATTGTTTTGATCACTTCTGCTAAAGTTCGATACTTGACTTGTGCGCCACCAAATTGCTTAGGTACTGTAATGGCCCATAGGCCGCTTTGTGAGAACTGCTGAATTTCATTTAAGGGTAAACGGCGCTCTCTATCACGATCTGATGCTTCTTGGGCAAACTCTTGAGCAAGTTGCTTGGCAATCTCAATTGCTTCTTCATCAGAACGAATAATATGTGCATCTTTCGACTGCTCGAATACAGATAAAGGAACCGCTTGAGAGCGCCCATAGGACGAATTTAGACTGGTCATAACTTTTATTGTCTCTATTTCTTATTTAACATGTCCTTCACCTTAGCACTAAAAAAACAGCGACTTTATAGATATTAAAGCTTTGTTTATGAAATGAATTTTGAAAAGCTTTTCACATTTTTTACTTTAAAAATAACGTTTTGTTTTTCGAAAATTTTCTTACATGCGATAAACAATTTCATATAGGCTTTTTAAGTTTTGTCACCTATGATCAAAACTAGACAATATTATATTGTAGTCAACGAGGTATCGAAGATATGGCAAAGAATGCAAGTTCACCTGGCAAACGATTTATGAAACTTGCAGGAATGACCGCGAGCATTGCAACAAAAACCGTTTCTAACTCGATTCGAAACCTGACTGCGGATGAAGAACAGAAACTGGCTGCAAAAACTAAATTGTTTCAAGATATCGGTCTACAGATTGCAGACACCTTAGGCGAAATGAAAGGTGCTGTCATGAAAGTTGGGCAAATTGCATCGCAATATAAAGATATCTTCCCACCAGAGGTTGCTAAAGCAATATCAAAACTACAACGCCAAGCTCCAGCCATGCCTTTTGCAGCAATTCAACAACAAGTTGAACGTGAGCTTGGAAAACCGCTCAACGCTGCCTTTAAATCTTTTGATGAACAGCCTTTTGCTGCTGCATCGATTGGACAAGTTCACAAAGCAGTTTTGCCAAATGGTGAACAAGTTGTGGTTAAGGTTCAATATCCCGGTGTTGATGAAGCCTGTGAAAGCGACTTAAAACAAGTACGTTTAGCACTACGTTTAATGGGTGTACTTAAGATTGATAAAAAGCTGCAAGATCAGCTTTTTGCAGAGATTCAAGATAGTCTATCAGCAGAGCTTAACTATGAAATCGAAGCTCAAAATCTTGAAGTCTTTAAAACTTTTCATAGTAAATTAGACGACAAAATTATTATCCCGACTGTTTATAAAGATTACTCTTCAAGACGTATTTTAACTTTAAGCCTTGAACAAGGTGACAGCATTGAAACTGCTAGTTCTTGGCCTATTGAAATTCGAAACACAATTGGCCGTCGTCTAATCCGCGCTTTAGGTCAAGAAATATTCTTTTTAAAACGTTTCCACTGTGACCCTCACCCAGGTAACTTTGCCTTCCGCCAAGATGGTAGTGTGATTATTTATGACTATGGCAGTGTTAAAACACTTTCCAATGAAATTGTGTATAGTTTCAAACGACTGGTGAATGCAGCTCGCCATGAAGATATTGATCTTATTGAAACCGAATTACTTGCTCTGCACTCTTTGACCGAAAAAGGTAAATTCCCGAGCGATCTTTATAAACTCTGGATTGAAGTATTATTGCGTCCGCTTACCACAACCTATGATTTTGCAGAGAATTCATCCCATCATGATGGCATGTTACTCGTGAAAAAGTCTTTAAAATATTGGGATGTCTTTAAACCTTCACCAGATACATTAATGGTTAATAGAACCATTTCAGGACACTACTGGAACCTCATTCATTTAAAAGTACATGACAACCTGAATGATTTATTTGAAGAACTTGTTCCGCCTTCTAACTAATTCAATGAACTGATCAATGTAACCTTTCGGAGGTTACATTGACTTATTTATTGTTATGTTATAACATTTCTTTAATCAAAAATAAATTTAGGACAATCTCTCATGCGTAAAGATATTCATCCTGCTTATCAACAAGTGTTATTTCATGACACCAATGCAGACGTGTACTTTTTAATTGGTAGTACCATTCAAACTAAACAAACTAAGGAATATCAAGGACAAGTCTATCCTTATGTGACTCTTGATATTTCAAGTGCTTCACATCCGTTCTATACAGGTGAAGTACGTCAAGCAAGTAATGAAGGCCGTGTTGCAAGCTTTAACAAACGCTTCGCTCGCTTCAATCGTAAGAGTTAATCTTACGTTAAGTTTTGACCAATACACTAAAATCATTGGAAGCCTAAGACTCATCTCCTCCACTTAGGCTTCTTTTTTTTATGTACATTTTTTCAATGATTTTCTAAGGTGTGTATAAACCAAAACTTATCCACAATTTGGCTAAAACGCTTCTGATTTTTCTCAACAATCCATCATTTTTTATAGCTCTCAAGCTTTCAAAACGTGTATTCAATGCTATGCTTAAGCCCCATTTGATAGGAAGTTTAAGATTATGGCACAAGAGTTACTTGCCCAATTACAAGCAGGCACAGCAAAATTTTCAGATGTTTTAGCTCATATTGAAGCACGTTACCAACATACTCCAACAGCTTTTCAAAATGGCGCACAGCATAACGCTGCAACTGAAAATCAAGGCAGTGCGAAAGTTTTCTCTTTTGCCAAGTTACAAGGTTTAGATCAAGCACAAACTTTAAGTTTATTTGCAGAGCACTATGCATCTGTGTTGGCTACCCCAGAGGGAACTGACCATCAAAATATTCGTCAGTTTATGCAAAATGGTTGGGATGGTGTGAAGTTTGAAGGTCAGGCTTTAACTGAAAAGTAATTAAGTATTTGTGAATATATGACGGAGTCTTACCGTTTATTCTCAAATGAAAGTAGCTAATTCTGTTACTTTGGTTTTGCCCAAAGTAACCAAAGGCATTTGTCATCAACAGAACCTGTTTCCCGTTTGCACTTATCCAATATTTTGCAAAAACAATATATAGCTGATTTCAGTCAGGCTGTTGATGACTTTAACGCGTATCAAATCCTAAAATAAATCAGATGTTTTTAATTCATCATTTACTATCGTGACAAGCGGCATGGATGCCGCTGTTTTGCTGTGCTACATGGATGTAGTATCAGCGAAACAAAAGATTTTTGCTTACTTTTGATCTCTCAAAAGTAAGGTATGCCTATACAAATGGTCTTGGAGAATATCGTAAAACAGAGGCCGTGCAGTATATATCGCTCCTTAAACATCGGAATATCAGTTGCCTGCTACCCAATAATAAGTCGCCAACCCCAAACACGTAAAAATTAACGACCCAAGTAAATGAATAGAAATAGCCAACATCGCCATTCCCCACTTACCACTTTGCAATAAGGTGACGATCTCAATTGAGAAAGTTGAGAATGTAGTTAAAGCACCACAAAAACCGGTAATCACAAAAAGTTTATAGTTCGGACTCAAATCACTATGAGCAAAATAAGCCATCGCAAAACCAATAATAAAACCACCGACCAAATTAACAGTAACAGTACCCAACGGAATTTGCGGATAAATCGGGTTCAGTTTTAAACCTAAAAACCAACGCAACCACGCCCCTAGAACCGAGCCTAAAGCAATTGAAAGTAAAGGATAATACATAGAACCACCCCTTTAGTGAGATGCTAAAAGAGCAAAAAATAATGAAGGAAAATATGACATGGCGTACTCCAAAAATAAGCAGAGTACGCAATAACCTACGTACCCAGCGATATAAATACATGAGGGTAACGTAGGCATCATTAGCCAATACGGCGGTTTTTCAAGGGAGGAATGCCATCTCCCTGTTTTAAGTATATTAAATTATCTAAAAGTTGATTAAAACATACTTTTTAAATCATGGACGTTCATCGTATTGCGGTAAATCGTCACAAATGCTTTCCCACTCTGCTTTTGAAGCAGCAAAAATATGCATTGTCGGCTTTTGGTCTAATGGTGTATCTAGTGTCCCAATTCTTAAACGATACAGTTCAGGTTGGGCATCACGCGAGCTAATAAGCGGTGAACCACATTCACTACAAAACCAACGGTACACACCGTTCACAGCAAATTTTTTGACGAGGTCTTTACCTTGTGTAATTTTAAAATCTGCACTGTTGACAGGAGCATTCGTTGCAAATGCTGTTCCATTGGCTTTCCGACAGCGTTGGCAGTGGCACTGAATAATATCTCCGATACCGCCTTTAATTTCATAGCGGATACCCTGACATAAACAACTTCCTTGATAAACTGGTGATGTCTGAGACATGTTCTCATAAATCCTATTATTATTGATCGCTCAAAAATAACACTTTTCACATATCAAACATAGCACCAAATTCGCTATTATTTTTCTAAGAATGAATGCACACCTTCACCAGCTGCTCGGCCCGTAGCAAAACATGCTGTAAGCAAATATCCGCCTGTAGGAGCATCCCAATCCAGCATTTCGCCACAGCAAAAAACACCTGAGGTTTGTTTCAGTTCTAGACTTTCAGTTAATGCACCTTGCTTGATACCACCAGCACAACTAATTGCTTCTTCAATCGGTCTAAAACCATCTAACTTAATTTGAAGTGCTTTAATTTGCTGAGCCATAGCCTCTGGTTGGCTCCATAGCGATTTATCAACCACTTCTCTAATTAAGTTAATTTTGGCCGTGTCTAAGCCTGCTTTACGCCAGATATTAGTAAGCGATTGTTTTTTGCTAGCCTGTAACTTTTTAACTAACTGTGTAAGCTCTACATCAGGCAATAAGTCTAAAAATAGATTTAAGCCTTTTCCTTGTTTTTGTTGTTCTCTTAAGGCGCGTCCAAGTTTATAAATGACACCACTTTCTAAACCGTAGTGAGTAATCACAATATCACCATGAGTGACTTGGTTAGGTTCAACCCACGCATTGATACGCTTTAAAGGTTCCCCAAAACAACTTTCCATAAAAGCTGACCAAGTGTGCAATACCCCTGCGTTACTCGCTTGAAAAGGCTCGATACTGGATTGATCCATCCATTTTTGCCAAGCACCATCACTACCCAATTGAGACCAAGACACCGCCCCGCATGCTAATACGACTGCATCGTATTGTTGGGTAAAAGTTTCAGTGCTTTGATTATTTTGGTTTTCTAAAGTCACTGTTGTACCTTGCAAATTAATACAACGATGACGATAAAAGAATTTAACTTGCTGTTCTGCTAAACGTTTTAACCAAGCACGAAGTAAAGGAGCCGCTTTCATTTCAACAGGGAAAATACGACCGGAACTACCTACATACGAGTCTATTCCCAGACTTTTCATCCAGTTCTGAATCCAGACTGCATCCCATTTTTCAACCCACGGCTTGAGCCATTCTGCATGATCATAACGTTCAATGAACTGGGCTAATGGTTCAGCATGCGAAATATTTAAGCCCGTTTTGCCTGCCATCAAAAACTTACGCGCAGCCGAAGGTTTTTGCTCAAACACATCAATTTCATAAGCATACTGACTCAGTACCTCAGCTGCCATTAAACCAGCCGGACCCGCACCAATAATGGCAATCCGCTTATTCGCCATGTGTTTGCCCTTGCATTGGCGTAAACTCATCAAATCGAGTTTTATAACCTTCCGGCTTGGTCATAATAAGCTGCTGACAAAGCTCACCACGCTCTAAATATTTAATTTCAAAATGAGTGCGTGCAGAGGTTTGCGCAATTTTTTCTTTTTGGTAAGGCAGCTTCCACACATTTAATAACTGTTGTTCAGCTTCTTCAATATATTCAGGAATATTACTTGCTAAAGTAATAGTTCCACCTGTTTTCAGGCGTGATAATAAAAACTCAAAAAATGGCATGTTCAACCAGCGTTGTGCTGGATTATGAGGTTCTGGGTTGGGATAGAGAATAAAAAAATGTTCAACTTGAGCAGGGTGTAATGCATGTACCACCCACGGCAAAGCATCTGCATGTACAGGTACCAAGTTGTCTCTTGGTTCCAAACCATGCTGCTTTTGCATGGCTAAGAATTTTTCTCTAGTTCGTTCAATTGCATATAACGTGTGCTGAGGATTTTGCCCACTAAATAGCAGAGCATGTTTACCTTTGCCTGCCCCAATTTCTACACAAATTGGAGTATTTTCAATTGGGGTAAAATCACGAGGCGCTTGCATACGTTGTGCTTGAAATTGACGAATCTGCATAATCACATCAAACTAAATAAAAATCGGCACAAGTCTAACAAGTCACCTGACTTTTGCCTAATCTATTTCTCTTCACTTTGAGGATATCGCTTTATGCCACGTACATTCCCCTGCCCACGTTGTGGTGAACCAAGTGTTTGGGAAGGCAATGAATTTCGTCCGTTTTGTTCTGAACGTTGTAAACTCATTGATTTAGGCGCTTGGGCAAACGATGAATATAGACTGCCTACCCAAGATGCTCCTCAGCAAGACAAGGGTAGTCAGCATGAAGATGATTATGAGGATTAACCCGCTTTACCCGCGACAAAAGGGTTAAATTGTTTTTCATAGCCAATGGTACTCATTGGACCATGACCCGAAATAAACTGGGTTTGATCTGGCAAGCTAAAGCATTCACGTTGAATCGACTCAATGAGTTGCTCATGGTTACCACGTGGAAAGTCTGTTCTTCCTATTGAGCCTTTAAACAGGACATCGCCAGTCCAGAGTAAACCATGATTCTTATTATAGAACATGACGTGACCTGGTGTATGTCCTGGTGCAAAACGCACTTCAAACTCATCTTCACCGAGTTTTAGCACTTCACCGCCTTCAAGCCATTGATCAACTTTTACTGGCTGTGGAATTGGAAAACCATAACGTGCTGAAACTTCCTGAATCATATCTAGCCAGAACTGATCTTCTTTATGCGGACCAACAACAGGAACACTCCATTCTTGTGCGAGCTCACCCACCGCCCCTGCGTGATCTAAATGCCCATGAGTGAGCCATAGTGCCTTTACTTTTAAACCTAAAGCTTCTACTTCTTTCTTCAAAACAGCAGCGTCACCGCCTGCATCAATCAAAACTGCTTCTTTTGTTTCACTGTCCCAAACTAAAGAACAATTTTGAGCAAAAGCAGTAACTGGAACAATTTTGACTTGCAGCATAAGAACCTCTGGCTAAAACGCAATTAACGGTGGGCTAAGGTATGGGTAAGGGCATCAAGATTAGCCTGAACTAAACCTGCAAGCAAATCAATATGAGCCTGATCACTATTTAAAGCAGGAATGTAAGCGTAGCTTCCGCCACCTGCCTCTTGAAACAACTCAGCGTTTTGTATAGCGAGCTCTTCAAGTGTTTCTAAACAGTCAGCAGAGAAAGCGGGACTTAAAACCTGAACAGACTTAACGCCTTGCTTCGCCCAATCTTGTAAAAGCTGGTCAGTATAAGGTTTCACCCATTCTTGTTTTCCAAACCGTGATTGGAAACTAATAGCCCATTCATCATCTTTTAAATGCAAAGCTTCAGCGACTAACTTTGCAGTAATACGACAACGATCTGCATAAGGATCTCCTTTATCTGCATAAGGCTGCGGAATACCATGAAAAGACATCAATAGTTTTTCAGGCTTACCATGCTGTGCTTGATAAGCTAAAACACTTTCTGCCAGTGCTTGAATAAACATTGGGTGCTGGTAGTAGTCTTTAATAATGGTCAAGCCTGGCAAATTTCGCTGAGTAGGAATCCACTTAGCAAATGCGTCATATAACGGTGCTGTCGATGTGGCAGAATACTGAGGAAATAAAGGCAATAAAATGACATGCTCTTGTGGATGAGCTGCCAACTTTTCTAAAACTGCATCAATACCCGGATTACCATAAGTCATGGCGGGCAACACAGTTAAGTCAAACTGTTTATTTTCACGCTCTAAATAAGCCTGCACACGTTGAGTTTGCTCAAATACAATTTCACGCATGGGCGAATCGGTAGACCATACCGAAGCATAAGCATGCGCTACTCTTTTTGGGCGAAAAGGCAAAACAAACAGATTTAAGATAATCCACCAGATGAATTTTGGTATTTCAATCACACGTGAATCAGATAAAAACTGCTTTAAAAAACGGCGCACCGCTGGGACAGTTGCCTCATCCGGTGTGCCTAAATTCGCTAAAATGACAGTAACTTTCGGTTTTTGTTCAAACGACATGCGCAAATGCCTTTCAGTTCATCTTATGACACTAATGTAACAGTTTTCATGGTCATATCTAAATTGAATTGCTCTAAGCTTTTAATCGAGTCACCCGATGGTTCCATTTATAACTGAGCAAGAGCTTTTGCGCTTTTGTCGTTACCTTCCATAAACTATGCTGCTGATCAATCTTGGTTGGAACAATCCACCCCTGTGATTGCATCTGATTTTTAATACGGAATAGTGCCTTGTGATTAATCTGTGCGCCAGCCACCGCATGTGCTCTTGGCAACTCCTGACGGGCATCCTCTAGTCCCGCATGATTGAGATATTCATTGAGACAAGTTCCAAAGTTCTCTTCTGGCATGGCTGTCTCAAAATGTTTAGCTAATATACTTAAGAGCTGTGACCAAGTCATTTGTCTCTGACGCTTAAGCTCTCTAAAGTTGCCATCTTGAAAAGCTTGAATGTGATATTCAAACGCAAAAACATCATGTGGAGCCACTTCATTGGTTTGAGTTGATGACTCTACTAACTGTTGCTCTAATTGTGAAATTTTACTTTTTAATCGATTAATTTCATCTTCTAATTGATGTGCTTGGTGTGCAGGTACCCAGCCTTGCCCCACTTGCTGTTCAACTATTAGAGGCATATTTAAACGGACCGCTAACTCTAAGTCACGAGGGCTTTTAAAGTAAAATATGTGGTGAGCTTCATGTAATAGTTTTTTTCTAAATGCGAGAAATTTTTCTTTAAGCTGTGGATGAGTCTCTTGTAAATGCATCTCACGGCTTTCAGGCTGTTCATGCATAAATACCACAATAGGTTTAGCTCGACTTAAAGCGTATTCATACTCTAGAGCAAAGTAACTAGCACCAGAAATAGATTGTTCACCATACTGGCTACCTAGCAACAAAACAACATAATCCGATTCATCAATTTGCCGACGGGCAAGTGTTGTAGTTAAAGGACTTCTATACTCTAAACCCCAAGCAAAAAAACCCATACTGACTAAAGTTTGAGAGAGAACCATACGTTCAGGTTGCATCTCGCGACCTGACGTTGAAATAAAAATCTGATAGCGTGTATCGAGCATAACAATACCCTTATCGCCCCATAATCTTAATATGGCCCAAATAAGCCAAGATTATGAACCGCCCCAAATAAGAAAAATAAATATAAAAAAACGCTTTCTTCTGAATGCCTACAACAGAGCTCAACTCAGATTGTGTAGCGTCCATGTCAATTCTTGTGGAATCATATTCTGTAAAACAGGTTGCAATGCTTCAGCATTATTACCACTTACATAACATTCAATACGTGCAACATTCTGACGTATTTGGTCACATAATAACTCATTTTTTATTAAAATACGGGCTGTTTGTCGGGCAACTGCTAATCCCGAATCAACCAGTGTGAATTGGTTATCAAAAAGATGATGAATTGCTTCATTTAAGAACGGATAATGTGTACAACCGAGCACTAAATAGTCAGCCCCTTGATCGGCTGCAGGCTGTAAAACCTCTTTTAATGCATTCAAACAAACAGGACTCATTTGCTGGCCTGCTTCGACACAAGGAACAAGCTCCAGATTGGTTAAAGTCATGACTTTAACACCCGCTGGAACAGCAAATTTTTCAACGACATCTTTAATAAGTTGCCCACGAAAAGTAGCAGGCGTTGCCAATACTGCAACTACTTTAGAACGGGTTTGTAATACGGCAGGTTTTAATGCCGGTACTAAACCAACAATGGGAAAGTGCTCGCCATAATGTTCACGTAAATGGTCAAGACTAAATGCTGAGGCAGTATTACATGCCACGACTGCAATTTTACAACCTTGGCGGTATAACCAGTCGACAGCGCGAGCGGTAAGCTCTCTAATTTCTTCATCAGAACGAGGGCCATAAGGAACATAGGCTGTATCGGCATAATACACAATATGTTCGTTTGGCAAATATCTGGCAATTTCTGCTGCAACTGACATACCTCCAATACCTGAATCAAAAATACCAATTGGGGCATCTGCTGATGCTTTAGGCATAGATTCTAATTCGGTAAATAAAGGCTGTATGGCTGTCATGGCAGTACTAGAGAGTGTCGGAAAATTTCACTCTATAAAGCTTAAACCTCAAGTGCCTAATTGCAAGTGCAAATTACCACTTTTTAACTGCAAAATGGTTTCGCCTTTATCATTTTCGACCAATGTTCCGTAGTTCACGAGATGATAAAAAGCCTGACGTTGAATAAGCGCATTAATACCAAATCGGACATGCACGTATGGGCGTAATTCTCCTGCATATTCGCGCATAAAAATCGGGTGTTCTGCATCAACTAAAATCACATCTTGATTGGTGGTAGTCAGTTGCAAAAACTGATCACCTAAAATTTCAACCTGATCGACTTGATTGACCAATAAAGGTTCATCTTCAACTTCGATTTCAATTTGTTCTACAGGGGTTTTCAGGTAGAATTTACCCTCTTCTTTCCATAGGACTTTGGTAAACAAATCCAATAGAGCTTGGCGCTTGATTAATTGACCTTCGTGCCACCATTCTCCATTGGCTTTAACCGTTAAATCCATTTTACCGCAATGCTTTGGATGCCATTGCTCTAAAGGTGGGATTGACCTTTTGTGACTTTGCTGTACACCTTTTAAGTATTGTGCAATGTTCATTAAGTTTTTATCATCAGATAACGGTATTTTTCCCATATCCGATGGGGAATTATTTTGATTTACCATAGTTTATGCCTTGCTGACGAGAAAATATGACGACTCAGCCAATTGGCTAGATCATGGTTTAAAACTATACTAGCCAAAACGATAAAAGGCACAATAGCATATTTGCGCCTATGGATTAAAACTCACGGCAGCACCGGATGATCTGACATTACGGTTGCCACCTTTAAGTATTGAGGAGTCCTACATGGAACACATCGAACGCGAATCGATGGAGTTTGACGTTGTCATCGTAGGTGCAGGACCTGCAGGTCTATCTGCTGCGATTAAGATCCGTCAATTAGCGATTGAGAATAACTTACCCGATCTTTCAGTTTGTGTAGTTGAAAAAGGCTCTGAAGTAGGTGCGCATATCTTATCTGGTGCTGTACTTGAACCGCGTGCTATTAATGAACTTTTCCCAAACTGGAAAGAAGAAGGTGCGCCTCTTAACGTGCCTGTAACTGAAGACAAAACTTTCTTCTTGCTTTCAGAAACTACGTCTAAAGAAGCACCTCACTGGATGGTTCCAAAAACCATGCACAATGACGGTAACTATGTTATCTCGCTAGGTAACGTTGTTCGCTGGTTAGGTCAAAAAGCTGAAGAATTAGAAGTTTCTATTTTCCCTGGTTTTGCTGCATCTGAAGTGCTTTACCATGAAGACGGTACTGTAAAAGGTATTCAAACTGGTGACATGGGTATTGGTAAAGATGGCGAACCAACGCATAACTTTACTCCGGGTTATGAGCTTCACGCTAAATACACCCTCTTTGCCGAAGGTTGCCGTGGTCACTTAGGTAAACGCCTGATTGCAAAATACAATCTTGATAAAGATGCTGACCCTCAGCACTACGGTATCGGGATTAAAGAACTTTGGGAAATTGACCCAGCAAAACATAAGCCGGGCTTAGTCATGCACGGCGCTGGTTGGCCATTATCTGAAACTGGTTCGTCTGGTGGTTGGTGGTTATATCACGCTGAAAACAACCAAGTGACTTTGGGTATGATTGTGGACTTGTCTTATGAAAATCCACACATGTATCCATTTATGGAAATGCAGCGCTGGAAAACTCATCCACTCATTAAACAATACTTAGAAGGTGGTAAACGTATTTCTTACGGCGCACGTGCTGTAGTGAAAGGCGGCTTCAACTCATTGCCTAAATTAACTTTCCCAGGTGGTTGCTTAATTGGTGATGACGCAGGTTTCTTAAACTTTGCAAAAATCAAAGGCTCACACACTGCCATGAAATCAGGTATGTTATGTGGTGAAGCTGTATTTGAAGCAATTGCTGCCGGAGTTGAAAAAGGTGGTGATCTTGCGGTTGCTCGTGTAACCGAAGGCGAAGATTTATTCGTTAAAGAATTAACTTCATACACTGACAAATTTAACAACAGCTGGTTAAAAGAAGAGCTTTATAACTCTCGTAACTTTGGCCCTGCAATGCATAAATTTGGTCAATGGATTGGTGGTGCATTTAACTTTATCGACCAAAACGTCTTTAAAGTGCCATTCACTTTACACGACTTGAAGCAAGACTTTGCTGTATTGAAAACTGTTGATGCAACTAGCTTTAAGCCAAACTATCCAAAACCAGATGGCAAGCTTACATTTGACCGTTTATCTTCGGTGTTTATCTCAAACACTGTACATGAAGAAAACCAGCCAGCTCACTTGAAGCTTACTGATCCTTCAATTCCAGTGAACGTAAACTTACCAAAATGGGATGAGCCTGCACAGCGCTACTGTCCTGCTGGTGTTTATGAAATCATGGAAAATGATGATGGTTCTAAACGCTTCCAGATTAACGCAGCAAACTGTGTTCACTGTAAGACTTGTGACATTAAAGACCCATCTCAAAACATCACATGGGTAACGCCTGAAGGCGGCGGTGGTCCGAATTACCCTAATATGTAATAAAAAAGCCCCGAATAATCGGGGCTTTTTTATTAGTATCCACTTATTGAAAAGGCGGTATTTTTGATACTTTTAGATTAAAATTCTTTTTATAGAAAATAAATGTGCCTAATAAAAATAAGCTAAGAAAACCAAAATTCCGTGCTAGATCAATATACCAAGCTGATTTTCCAAACAATAAATCAATCATTAGCATAAATCCCATGAATCCTGTATGTAAGATGAGGCTATTATTAATTTTTGATTCTGGAGCAAAAGATGTATTTCTATAACCTAATATAATTGAACCGAGAATTATAAAAGTGAATAAAATTATTGTAGCCATAGTCTCAGTTAACCAAGAAACTTTTATACTTAACAAACCAGCAAGACATGCGAACCAAAGGAAAATAAATAAGCTTCGTTTTAGAAAATAATCTTTCATTTTTATATGCCATTTATATACTTAATTTTATAGATTATATAACGATTCTTATTTGTAAAAAATTATCATTTTAAAATAATTTAAATGTTTAATGGCTCCCAACACTATTCATTAGAAGCCTTATTTATTCTATTAACCCTTTTTCACCAGATAATGAAATTCTTTATGACCATTTTCATCTAAGCGTTCTTCTTGTAAAAGCAACTCGTGACCTAAATGCATACAAAATTTAGGAATATCCCACGAAGTCGAATTGTCTGTTGCGAAGACCTCAACCACATCTCCAGACTTAGATTTACGAATGGCTTGATGCAACATCATGACAGGTTCCGGACAACGTAAACCACGCGTATTGAGTTGTACAGTAGGTGAAATAGGTTGTTCTGACATAACAAACTCGAACAAATAGAATTTTCACATTTTAGCATAAACCGATCACTGACTTATGAACTGTAACTGGTGTTTACATAACAATATGTGTTTTGTCTTTTACTTTGTTTTATAGATGCATAAGGGCCTTTTCTTCGGTATGATCAATGTATTCATTTGATACATTGAGTCTTTAGGAAAGATCATGCAAGAGGAACCGAGTCCGTCGTGGGGAATGCGAGGCTTACGAAAGTGGTTAGGTACAGCGCCCGAAACCCGAGATGAATTATTAAAACTAGTCCAAAATTCACGTCGTTTTTTAGAACCTGATACTGTTGCCATGCTTGAAGGTGTTCTTGACCTTCCTGCTACAAAAATTCGTGAAGTTATGACGCCACGAACAGCAATGATCAGTATGCAAGAAGATGATCAGTTACTTGATATTCTTCACGTATTGGTTGAGTCTGCTCACTCACGTTTTCCAGTTTTCTCAGCTGACCAACCCGATAACGTCGTCGGTATTTTATTGGCAAAAGATTTACTGCCATTTTTGACTGAACCGAATACCAAATTAGATATTGGCTCGCTTATGCGCCAGCCATTATTTGTGCCTGAAAGCGCACGTTCAGATCAAGTTCTTCGTATGCTCAAACATACCCAAACCCATATCGCAATTGTCATTGATGAATATGGCTCTACGGCTGGTCTTGTTACGCTTGAAGATATTCTTGAAGAGATCGTTGGTGAAATTGAAGACGAACATGATACTGCTGATGAAGATGCACAGTACATTGTTCCAGATAACGACCATACTGTAGCGAATGCATGGATGGTGCAGGCACTTACACCAATTGAACACTTCAACACTGTTTTAGATGCTGATTTTTCTGACGATGAAGTAGAAACTGTCGGCGGTTTATTGCTTCAAGAAATTGGTCTAGTCAGTGATTTACAAGGTCAGACAGTTGAACTTGGAAAATGGTTATTTACGATTGTTGAAGCAGATGCCCGCACTATTCATCTGATTCGAGCTGTACGTCAATGAGAGCATACTTTGAAAAGCTGTTAGATTCTTCGCAACAACAAAAACAGCTTCCATTAATTTTTCCATTGCTCATTGCTTTATTTTCAGGTGCCGTGTTTAGTTTTGCACTGGCACCTTATTATTGGTGGTGGCTGGCAATTTTGTCTCCTGCCCTACTCTATGCAACATTACATAAACGCTCAGCCAAACAAGCATTTGCGATTGGTTGGAGTTATGGTTTTGGTTTATGGTTTGTAGGGGCTTTCTGGCTCTATACATCTATCCATGTATACGGCGATACCAATGCCTTTTTAAGCGTATGTATGATTGCTGTTATGGCTCTTGTGATGGGGTTATTTACAGCATTCCAAACTTGGGTTTATCGACGCTTCTTCCCTGAAACACCGCTGACTTTCGCCCCTCTCTGGATTGTTTTTGAGTGGGCTAAAACTTGGGTGTTTACAGGTTTCCCATGGCTATTTGTAGGGTACGCTTTTACCGAACGTTTACTTGATGGCTATGCACCGCTATTTGGTATTTATGCAATTTCTTTCGTGGCAATTGTATTGGCGTGTGCTTTAGTTGAAGTTCTGCGTAAGCGTATTTTCTGGGTTATTCCTTCTGCCCTATTAGTTTTAGGTGCATGGGGAGCATCATATATTCAGTTTGTACAACCTAAAGCGGCTAAACCGCTTAGTGTTTCGCTTATTCAAGGTAACATCCCACAAGATTTAAAATGGCTAACCGAATATCAAGTTAGAACATTAGAAATTTATGCAGGTTTAACTCAATCTGAATGGGGCCGTGACCTCATTGTATGGCCTGAGTCTTCAATTCCACTCTTCCAAACCGATATTGAACCGTTTTTGGATGCCATGGATGCACAAGCGAAAAAGAACCATACTGCTTGGGTAACCGGTATTCCTTATTGGGATGTTGCAAAATCACATCAAGTCGGCAGTCCTCTGTATTACAACAGTATTATGGCTTCTGGTAGCGATTCAAGCGGCCTTTATAAAAAGCAGCGTCTTGTGCCGTTTGGTGAATATATTCCGCTTTCAGGTTTACTCTCTTGGGTATTACCAGCCATGCAAAATGATATTAGCATGAGCGGATTTACACGTGGTGAGAGCAACCAGAAACCACTCTTAATTAAAGGGCATGCGCTTGCTGCTGCAATTTGTTATGAAGTGGCATATCCAAACCTGACACGACGTAATGCAGAAGATAGCGACTTCTTGGTGACTGTATCTAATGATGCTTGGTTTACAGGTACTGCTGGCCCATGGCAACATTTACAAATGGTACAAATGCGCGCGAAAGAAAATGGTCGCTGGTTTATTCGTGCAACCAACACAGGTGTAACAGCATTTATTGATCAAAATGGTCATATCACTGAACAAGCACCGATTGATAAAGAGTTTGTCTTGAGAGGTGATTTACCGGCTATGCAAGGCCAAACTCTCTATAACCGTTTAGGTGATTATCCAATTTTAGGATTTGCAGTATTACTGTTGGTTTTAGGTTGGATTTATCGTCCACGTAAAGTTGATGTGTCTTATAAATCACGTCGCTAAGTTATAATAGCTTTGTACCCAGAGGAACTTCAAACTCTGGAATACAAAGTGCAACATCCCCATCTGCGTTATGAAACCCTGTCACTAAGCATTCTGACTGAATAGGACCAATTTGTTTTTTAGGGAAATTCACGACAGCAACCACTAATTTATCAATCAAGTCCTGCGGTTGATAAAGTTTAGTAATCTGGGCACTCGATTTACGTACACCCAATTCTTCACCAAAATCTACATGCAGAATATAAGCAGGTTTACGCGCCTTTTCAAAAACCTCAGCTTGAATAATTTTACCTACACGAAGCTCTACTTTTAAAAAATCATTCCACTCGATTTGTTCCATTTACTTTTCTCATATTCTTAAATATCTGATTTGAAGCATATAATATGTACAAATAAAGAAACACCCTCTTTTTATTTTCAGCTCTCAAAATTCATGTTAAATTAAATCTGCTGACTCAAAAGCCGTAAACGTTTACGTCAATCAACGTGCCAACATACCTCCAACAATGCTTGGAGCTATTTATTCAAAATATTTTTATATTTTGAATGGCACGGGCGTTTGTTGGTTTACGGAGTTAAAATGAAAAACTCAAAATCTTTATCTAGTTTTAGAAAACTTCCAAATCGCTATACCTTTATCGTTTTACCCTTTCTTTTATCGATCATTATGACTTTTGTGGTTTCAATGATTAGTACATTACGAAGTTTGGGATTAGAAGAATTTTCCCTATATGTATGGATGTCTGCATGGGCAATTTCTTGGATAATCGCTTTTCCAACATTACTTTTAGTCTTACCGATCGTCCGTAAAATCACGACACTATTGGTACAGCCTGCTTAAACAAAAAAGACGTAGATTTAATATCTACGTCTTTTTCAAAAATGAAGTTAGCTATCAGTATTAAAAAGCGATAGATAACTGCAAAGATAAATAAGCAACTAGACTTGATAAAAAAACCATTGGTACATAGCGATAAGCTTTAAAAACTAATTGCTCATATTTAGATGATATTTGTTTCGCTTGCCATATGCTTGCTTTTAATGCAGTGAAAAAGCTCACCATTAACCATGCACTGACAATACTTAATGCGAAGAAACCAATCATGATTTGGCTGCTACCTTCTGTACTCAGCCATAGTTTTAATGAAACTTCAGAAATTGGTAATAATGCTAAAATCAATAGGACAGACTTAAGCATCGCCCAATGAAACTGATTCAGTTCATCAAGTACGAGAAATGCTTTCATTTAATCTCTCCCATAGTTTTATAAAGTGGTTTTTATTTATTATGCAAAGCTTTTATTTAAATATATAGCTTATTTTCTCTCATATTTTAACTTTCTTGTAACTATTAAATATGGGAATAATTCTTATTTTAAATCTCAAAATTAGATATTAACTTTTTTACCTTATTTTCAATTATTTATTATATTTTTGTGATTAAGAAAGATTATCAATTCGGATTATCGTTTTATCTTATTAACCGAATCGATAATCTCTCTTACATTTTAATTAAGGTTGGTAGTAAATATCGGCATCGTTGCCTTCACCACCTTCTTTACCGTCTGCACCAAATGAATATAAGTCAAAAGGATGACCGTCTTTTCCTGGAATGACATATTGAATATCATTTTTCCAACTGTCTTTAGGATAACCACCTTTCACATAACCACCTGGCATCCAGTTTTTTGCTGTAGCAGGTTGATTAATAAGTGCATCTAGTCCGCCTTCTTGCATAGTTGGGAAATGTCCGTTATCGAGCCTGTACTGATCTAAAGCACCAGCTACCCCCTTCAACGTAATTTGAGTGGTATCGATTTTAGCTTTTTCACTACGACCCATGACGTTCGGCACAATTAAAGCCGCCAACACACCTAAAATAACAATCACGACCATGACTTCAATAAGGGTAAAGCCTGAGGCACGTTTCATTCGAGCACCGCTCGAACGTGCCACAAGTCTGAAAGCTACGCTTGAGGTTTTTTGAGCATCCTTAACGTGCTCTTTTTGTTTCATGACCATCTTCATCATTATCTCTAATATCAAAGTTATTAAATCATATTGTTCATATTTACGATTGGCAGCATAACCGCAATTACAATAACCAACACAATGCTTGCCATTAATACCAGCATAAGCGGTTCAAGTAATGCCAATAAGGTTGAAATAAATGTCGTCACCTCACGGTCTTGCATAGTTGATGCACGTTCCAGCATACGGTCAAGCTCACCTGATGCCTCACCACTTCGAATCATTTGTACCATCATTGGTGGGAAATAACCACTGCGCTCCAATTGCGTACCCAAGTTACCACCTTCGGTAACACGCTCAGCAGCATGGGCAATAGAGTCACGGATGACCCAGTTATTGGTCACAGCAGCACCAATTTTTAGAGCATCCACCAACGGCACACCCGAACGAGTCAAAATAGATAAAGTACTGGCAAAGCGTGCAGCATTAATACCACGAGACAGTTTACCGAATAATGGCAATTTGAGTGTTAAGCGATCAAAAGCATAATGACCAGCCGTTGTTTTTAAAAACCGTACAAACGCAACAACGCCTATCACAGCAAAAAGTATAATAAACACCCACGCATGGCGAATAAAATCACTCGCTTTCATTAAAGCGACTGTAATCCATGGTAAGGCATCTTTGCTTTGATCGAAGGTTTTTACAATCTCTGGGACGACATAGGTCATTAATCCCATCACAATACCAAAAGACATCAGCATTAAAATGATCGGGTAAATCATGGCACCTTGAACTTTCTTTTGCATGGCAAAACGGTTTTCGGTGTAGTCAGACAACTGATCTAAAATGAGATCTAAATGACCTGAACGCTCACCTGCTGCAACCGTTGCAATATAAAGGTCAGGAAAACGACCTGACTGTTGCATGCCTTGCGCAAGTGAATGCCCTTCTAATACTCTTGAACGAACCGAGAGTAAAAGATTTTGCACATGTGCTTTTTCACTTTGTCTGCTCACGGCGCGTAAAGCTTCTTCTAAAGGAATTGCAGCAGCGACCAAAACGGAGAGTTGTCTGGTCATCAGTGCTAAATCATAAGCACTAAACTTTTTCTGGAATAACCCGTGGCTTTGATGCTTATCTTTTTGCTCAACAGGGTCAACGCTAATCGGAGTCCATGCTTTATCGCGTAATTGTTGGCGAATCTGACGTGCTGAGTCTCCTTCAAGCACCCCCTTTTGCTGCTTCCCTGAAGCATCAATAGCAGTAAATTGATATGCAGGCATGGTAATGTTCTAATTTTCCAAAAATAATAGTCGCTGCTGTTGCATCTATGCTACGCAATCATTCATATTCATTCTATAGCCTGTGTAGAATACCCAAGTCCTCTTCACGACGCTATGCCGTTTTTTAAAATTGACGAAATGAGCCTCTATGACCATAACGCCAAAGCCTGATTCAGTTGTTTATCGTGTGCGTGTTGCCGTACCTGTGCATCTGTACGACACTTTTGACTATACACTCACCAAAGCACAATATGAACGGGCTCAAGTAGGTTCACGCGTCGCAATTTCATTTGGACGGCAAAACCTGATTGGTATCATTACTGAAAAAGTTGACCCACAAGAATCATTTACAGGTAACTTTCAGCTTAAAGCCATTTCTGAACTTTTAGATGATGAGCCTATTTTAGATGAACAAGTTTTAAATTTATTGACATGGTCGGCACAATATTACCAATTTCCGATTGGTGAGGTCATGCAAACTGCTTTACCTGCGTTATTACGTCAGGGTAAACCGATGGATGTTTTATTTCATCTATGGAAAATCATTCCATGTGACAATGTTGAAGCTCTGCTAAAACGCTCAATCAAACAACAAGACGCTTATCAAATTTTAAAATTACACCCTGCTGGAACTACAGAAAATATTCTTAATTTGAGTGGTGTAGAAACTGCGACACTTAAAGCACTTCAAAAGAAAGGACTGGTAGACTGTACGCTTGAGCCTCATGACTTTAGCCCAGCACCCGTACAATTGGCGCAAATGCCACTCACGCTAAATGATGACCAAAAGAAAGCCACTCAGCACGTCATTAATACACAGCATCAATATCAAGCGTTTTTGTTAGATGGTTTAACGGGAAGTGGTAAAACTGAAGTTTACCTGCACATCATGCATGAAGTGCTAAAGCAAGGTAAGCAAGTATTGGTGTTAGTTCCTGAAATTGGTTTGACCCCTCAAACCATTTCGCGCTTTAAGTCTCGTTTTAACTGCGACATTGCTTTATTACATTCCGGCTTAAATGACTCTAAACGCTTACAAGCATGGCAACAGGCACAGACTGGAAAGGCCTCTATTATTTTAGGGACGCGTTCAGCCATTTATACACCACTGCCACGTTTGGGCCTTATCATTTTAGATGAAGAACACGACCTGTCTTATAAACAGCAAGAAGGCTTTCGTTACCATGCGCGTGATGTCGCGCTTTACCGCGGACATTTACAAGGCTGTCCTGTTCTTTTAGGTTCGGCAACCCCAAGCATTGATAGCTATCACTTAGTCGAAACTGGCAAGTTAACTGCACTTCAGCTGAACCAACGTGCAGGCCATGCGCTTTTACCAAAAATGCATTTGATTGATCTTAAAATTGTCAAAAAACAGCATGGAATTAGCCAGCCTTTAATCGAGCAAATTAAAAATACCCTAGCAAGAAAAGAACAGGTTTTAATTTTTTTAAACCGACGTGGTTATGCACCTGTTCTGGTCTGTGAAAGTTGTGGTTGGCAAGCGAATTGTCCGCATTGTGATGCGCATTTTACGTTGCACACTCAGCCTTATTCTTATTTACATTGTCACCACTGCGGCACGGTTCATCGCTTGCCAGACCACTGCCCTGAATGTCAGCAAAAGAGTTTAAAAACTTTAGGTGCTGGCACAGCCAAGGTTGAAGAGCATTTACAAGAATTATTTCCAGATCATGATGTGATTCGGGTCGATCGTGACAGCACCAGCCGAGTCGGTAGCTGGCAAAAAATTTATGATCGCATTCAGCAAAATAAACCTTCGATTTTGCTCGGTACGCAAATGTTGGCAAAAGGTCACCATTTTCCGCATGTGACCTTGGTTGCTATTTTAGATATTGATGCAGGTTTATTGAGTGTCGATATTCGAGCGCCAGAGCGTACTGCTCAATTGATTGTACAAGTGGCTGGTCGTGCAGGTCGTGGAGAACATAAAGGCCATGTTTATTTACAGACTTTAAGGCCAGATCACCCTTTATTAACCACGCTTATTGAAAAAGATTATCGGGCAGTCGCAAAGCAAACATTGGCTGAACGTAAAGTTGCATTACTGCCGCCTTATCGCTATGCCGTACTTATACGCGCTGAATCGAAAGATCGCGATTATACCTTGCATTTTTTAAATGAAGCTGCCGAGCAACTTCGCCAAATTGCAGGCGATATTGTTGATATCTGGGGACCAATTCCAGCACCAATGGAACGTAAAGCGGGACGTTACCGCGCACATATGGTGATTTTGTCTGCTGACCGCGCTCGTCTGCATTTTTATTTAAGACAATGGTGGGCTCAGTTGGTTCATGCACCAAGACAGCATCAACTCCGACTCTCTATTGATGTTGACCCGCAAGAATTTAGTTAGATGATTTGAATATCATGGTGTGAAGAAACCTTTTTGGCTTTACACTTAAAAAGATCAATACATTCGGGGTAATGAATGTCATTCCTACTGCAAGCAACTATTTTTCTTGGAGCTTCTCTGATTTTAGTCCCTTTGGGTAAACGCTTGGGGATTGCAACAGTTTTAGGTTATTTATTTACGGGCATACTTCTTGGCCCAAGTGTTTTAAATATTGCCCATGACCCTGAAGCCATTATGGAATTGGCTGAGTTTGGGGTCATCTTACTTATGTTCCTGATTGGCTTAGAGTTACGTCCACAGCGCTTATGGGAAATGCGTGACTCTATTTTCGTGATGGGAAGTTTGCAAGTGGTGATTACGGGCATAATTCTCATGCTCACCATATTCCTGCTATTTCAACAACACCTCGCTGCGAGCTTTGTGATTGGTTTTGCGCTTGCGCTATCTTCTACGGCTTTTGTATTACAGCTTCTGTCTGAAAAACAACAGCTCAATACGACTTATGGCCAACAATCATTTTCAATTTTACTGTTCCAAGATATTGCAGCAATACCTTTACTAGCAGTCATTCCCCTCTTGGCAGGAACAGAATCTACCCATCATGGTATTGCTTATTTTGCTGCCATCATCGCAACATTTAGTGGACTATTCCTATTTAGTCGTTATGTGATGCGTCCATTTTTTCGTTTTGTCGCAAAAAGTGGTGCGACCGAACTGATTACGGCTGTAGGGTTATTTATTATTCTTGCTGTTGTGCTACTTATGGACACTTTAGGAATTAGCACGACACTAGGCGCTTTTCTCACTGGGGTACTTTTAGCCGACTCAGAATTTCGTCATGAACTTGAAGCAAGTATTGCTCCGTTTAAAGGGCTATTACTTGGTTTGTTCTTTATGACTGTGGGCATGACCACACAACTGTCTTTATTTATTGAAATGCCTTGGCTCATTATTGGCGGAGCGATTGGCTTACTCGTTATAAAAACCCTCGTGTTGACCGCTATTGCCCGCTATAAAAAATATAGTTGGAACAATAGCCTGCTGCTTGGAACATGTTTAGCGCAAGGTGGTGAATTTGCATTTGTCATTTTAAGCCTTGCTAAAAGTGAAAAAGTTTTGACTGATGCTTTATTAGAACCTGTTACCCTGATTGTGACGTTGTCGATGGTCCTTACCCCAGTCATTTACTGGATTATGGCAACTAAAATCATTCCTTTGCTTAATAAAGAACGCCCACCTGAATATGATGAAATTCCGCAACAAGATAATCCAATTATCATTGCTGGGTTTGGTCGCTTTGGACAAATTATTGCGCGTATTGCCCGTTTGCAGCACTTAGGCTTTACTGCCATCGACAACAACCTTCACCAAGTGGACTTTGTGCGTCGATACGGCGGTAAACTCTACTATGGAGATGTCACCCAACCTGACTTACTTCGCTCGGCAGGCATCGAAAAAGCCCAAGTATTTATTCTCGCAATAGACGATGTCGAAGACTCTATGAACGTTGCGCGGCATCTAAGATTGAACTATCCCCACATAAAGTTACTAGCACGTGCACGTGACAGACACCATGTACATCTATTAAGAGACTTAGGTGTTGAACATATTTGGCGTGAAACCTATTTATCATCGTTAGGTATGGCTTATCGCGCTTTACGCGAACTTGGTATTTCAGATGAACAAGCCTATAACAATATCGAAATCTTTCGAGATTATGATGAGAAATTACTCATTCAGCAGCAAAGCATTTATACCGATGAACAAAAGGTTTTTGAAACTCATCGTAATGCGCTGGCTGAACTTGAACATCTCTTTGAAAGCGATGCACAGCAAGCCACATCAAGACATGACGTGAATTTAAAGCGTCATTTACAACCAAATCGTATCGACATTACACGAGATCACGAAGAATAACTTGAGATTTCGCAAAATGGCTATATTAAGGACTTATTCACATTGCCTAAATGATTGCGACAATCGGTACAAGAGTTACCGATGTCCTGCTTGCAGCCACGCTGCATTCCCTAAGCTTGATTAAACCGAAGTTGTTATAATCTGCTTAGGGCCCTGGAGAATATTATGTCTGATTTACGCCAACGCTTTTATATAGAGGACTTTCCTGTTCGCGGTGAAGTAGTTCATCTGGAAGAAGCATTACAAACTATTTTAGCTCAACGCGACTACATGCCTGCGGTTAAGATTCTATTAGGCGAGATGTTGAGCGCGACTGCATTACTTGCAAGTACTTTAAAAATCAAAGGCCGTATCAGCTTGCAAATCCAGGCTAGCGGCTCTTTCAAATGGGCCATGGCTGAATGTAATCACTTAGGTGAAGTTCGTGCTTTAGCAGACTACGAAACAGATCCTCGTTTTGTTGAAGCAACTGACAGCAGTACAGTCCTTGGCGCTTTAGTTAATCCAATTTTATTTATTAACATCGAACCTGAGCATGGTGAGCGTTATCAAGGGATCGTACCTCTTGACCAAACAAACTTAGCGGGCTGTTTGATGCAGTATTATGATTTATCTGCTCAAATTCCAACTCGTATTGTATTGGCAAGTACAGCTAAACGCTCTGGTGGTCTACTCATTCAGTTATTACCTCGTCATGATGAGGAAGAGCAAAAACTGGTTGATGAAGATTTATGGCCACGTTTAACTATGCTGACTGAAACGCTCAAGCCTGAAGAACTAACTGAGCTTTCAGCGAATGAAATTTTGTATCGTCTTTATAATGAAGAAGAAGTACGCTTGCCAGAAGTTGAACATTTAAAATTTGGCTGTACTTGCTCTAAAGAGCGCTGTGCTAAAGCACTCATTCAAATTGGTGTTGATGCTGTTCATGAAACATTGGAAGCACAAAACCCGATTCAAATGGATTGCCAGTTCTGTAATACTCGTTATGAATTCACTGCTGAAGAAGCATTAGGTCTGTTTGGTGAACACTTGAGTTAATCCCTTACTTTATAAAAAGGCGGTCAAACCGCCTTTTTATTTATCTATAATTTTTGATGAGAATTTTCAGCATGTTATTTTAAATCAGTTAATATGAGCTTACTTTATAACCCAATAAATAAGATGCTTATATTTCATGAATTATTTTGATTATTTTCTCTTTATTTTCAGTGTCATTATTATGATTGCGACCCCTGGCCCAGTCATGATTTTGGTGGCAAGCGCCGGACTGAAAGGCGGATATAAAAAAGCACTGGAAACCATTTTTGGTACAAATCTCGCCTCACTGGTTTTAATTTTTATTTCGGTACTCGTACTTAAAGGAGTACTCGGTATTAATGAAAGCTATTTAAATATTATTCGCATTTTAGGCTGTCTCTATATTGGCTATTTAGGACTTAATATTCTCAAAGAAGTCATCCAAGCTCCGCATCCTGAGGCAATACAAACCGTTTCTGCCCAAAATGGTGGTTTTAAAAAAGGCTTTTTAGTGGGTATTTCAAACCCTAAAGATATTATTTTCTTTTCAGCTTTCTTTCCTCAATTTGTCTCTATTTCACCTAACCTAAATTTCAGTTTGACCCTTCTTACACTGACATGGATTATTTTAGATTTTTTAACCCTATCTTTGGTTTATGTATTCTTCCGTCGCCTTTCTAACAGCCACTTATATCCTAAAATACTCGGCTTATGCGGCCTATTGCTTTTATTAATTGCCCTATACGGTTTATATCAAAGTTTCATATAAAGAATGAGAGGCATAGTCCTAATCGACTTATGTCTCTTCCACCTAGTCTCCCATTTTTGTAAGAGAACAACTCTTATACAATCTAGCTCATTGAAAGCCTTAAAAATTGTTTCATAATGAAATAAACAACACCATCGTGATAAAACATTATGGCCAAAAATTATTATGAAGAATTAGGGGTTAAACGAGATGCCTCTGCTGATGAAATTAAAAAAGCATATCGCAAATTAGCTCGTAAATATCACCCCGATATCAGCAAAGAAAAAGATGCAGAAGAAAAGATGCAGGCTATTAACGTCGCCTACGACACCTTAAGTAATGCCGAAAAAAAGGCTGAATATGACCAAATGTTAGACCACCCACAAGGTTTCAACGGCTTTGGCCAAGGTGCAGCTCAAGGTGGATTTGATGGTGCACGCTTTTATCGTCAAGGCTTCTCAGGCGGCGGTGAACAAGCTGACTTTAGCGGCTTTGAAGACTTATTTGGTCGTTTTGGTGCAGGCTTTGGTGGTGGACAGCAACAATACCAAAGGCAACAACGTAGTTACCGGGGTGAAGATCAACATGCCAGCATAGAGGTCGATCTTGATATTGCCTATCATGGGTCAACACAACAGATTACCTTGCAAATTCCGACTGTGAATGTTTATGGTGAGCCTGAGGTACAGCGCAAAACCCTACAGGTGAAAATACCTAAAGGGATGAAGGAAGGCCAACAAATTCGTCTAAGCGGACAAGGACAAAGTGGCATTAATGGTGGTGCCAACGGCGATCTTTATATCGAGATTCAATATAAAGATACAAATCGTGTTCATGTAGAAGGCAGTGATGTATATTTAACTGTAGATGTAGCGCCATGGGAGGCCGCATTAGGTCAAGGTATTGAAGTAAAAACACCTGCAGGACCTTTACATGTCAATTTACCAAAAAATGCAAAACAGGGACAACAGCTACGTTTAAAAGACAAAGGGATACCAAATAAAACGCCAGGTCATCTTTATTTAATTTTAAATATTGTATTCCCACCTGTGCATTCTGAAAAAGAAAAAGAAGCCTATCAGCAATTGGCAGAAGCCTTTGCTTCATTCGAACCTCGTTCATCTCATTAGGGAGCAAGATCATGACAACCATCCATTATCGAGAAATTGTATGTGACGGCCACACCTTTAGTGCTGAAGTCGTTGATGAACAATGTACATTTGATCTGCAACAATTTGCTCAAGCCTGTGGTCAAAGCCCGGACTGGATTCTAGAGCTCATTGAGTACGATATTTTAGCGATTGATACTCCACCTGAAAAACATCAGTTTATGGGTGAAGATGTTATTCGCGCTCGTAAAGCCTATCGTTTGCAACGTGACTTTGATGCAAGTTTGGCAGCAGTTGCGGTGATGTTAGATTTGATTGATGAAGTGCAACAACTTAGAAAACAGTTGAAGCATTTCCATTAAGATTTTTTCTTCTAAATAATCTTTAAAGTAGGTATGAACTAACGTGATGGGCGGCATGGATGCCGCCTTTTGGACTGCGGTAACATGGATGTACCGTCAGTCCAATAAATGGGTTTTGTTACTTTTGCCCAGTCAAAAGTAAGGATATGCCTATACAAAAAATATCTAATTAATTCATATATTTGAGGCAGTATTAACAAATCAACTTTACTGATCTTTGAAAATTCCTATTACTTCAACCGAGTAATCTTCTCCACTTCCTTCAAAGTCTGCTTAATCGGTTCATATTCCAAAAACCAGAACAAATTCATACGCTCTTGGCGGTGCTGCTGAGCCAATAAATCAATAACGCTTTTCTCACCCCGCCCCACTAAATGCTGTCTATAGAAGTAGTACAACAATAAAACCGTACTGAGCAACATAACACCGAGCATAATCCAGAAACCCACTGGCGACTTAAGCCCCGGAATAAACTCAAAGTTCATTCCGTAAATACCAGTTAAAAGCGTAAGTGGTGCAAATACAGCGGTAATAATGGCAAGAATACGCATATTTTCATTGGTCTGGTTTGCAATCGCTGAGAAATGCAAATCTATTGCCGATTGAATCGCACTCCGTAAACGTAAAGTATGTTTTTGAATACGTTCTACATGACTCATTAAATCATTCAAACGAACTAATAAAAGATCTTGTGAACTATGCGTACGCTCACCAATCACATGATGATAATTTTCTACAATTTCATCCCGAAACTCTTGTAGGGTTTCGATTTGTTCTTCACACAAGTTTTCGACCTGCTGAAAGGCCATGTTTTCATGAAACAGTTGATGCCATTGTTTAAAACGACGATTGCCCTGTAATAGTTGTTGTTGCCAGTGCTCGACCCTTCTGGTTAAAGGCGAACGAATATCAAGATAACCATCCACCATGCTATTGAGCAGACGTAAACACAAATCTACAGGTGAATTAGGCAACTTACGGGTTTTATTTTGTTCTTCTAAGGTTTTACATAAAATATTTTCAAGACGCTGAATATAATTTTCAATCGACTTGTTGCCCTGCTCACGTACACTAATCAGAACTTTAGGGGTAAAAATAAAACTAATTGGCGTGGTAGCTAAGCCAAACACACTCTCGTGTGTTTCTCCATTTTTAATTTCATCATCAGGTGTAACAAGCTTTTTAAAAATGAGCAGGTCATATTCTTCAAGCGTATCAAAGGCACAGGGGTGCTCGATATTGGCAATATCTCGCATATGAAATTCATTAATTGCGACATCTGAAAGCTGCTGAATTTTTTGTTGCCACTCTTCATTATGGTTAACAACGTCAGATCTCACACTATCAATCCAGAAAAATTCCAGAACATGTTCAGTGTGCTTTTCTCGGCTCAAAAAAACATAGCCATCCTTTTGATGACGATAAAAATAATAAATCTGCATACCACGTCGATCTATTTGTGTGTTACTTGCATCATGCCATAAAAAAAGCCCGCATCAAGCGGACTTTTTTAGTGAGTTAAGCAATTATGCTTGCTCAATATCTTTCATAGTCAATTTGATACGACCACGGTTGTCAACATCAGCAACTTGTACTTTCACTTCCTGACCTTCTTTAAGAACATCAGTTACGTTCGCAATACGCTCATTAGAGATTTGCGAAATATGAAGAAGACCATCAGTACCTGGCATAATGTTTACGAATGCACCAAATTCTACAATACGGATAACTTTACCGTCGTAGATTTTACCTGGTTCAACTTCAGCAGTAATCGCTTGAATTTTTGCAATTGCAGCTTTAGCAGCAGCTTTAGTTTCACCAAATACGCGAACTGTACCGTTATCTTCAATATCAATAGCAGCTTTAGTTTCTTCAGTAATTTGACGGATAGTTGCACCACCTTTACCAATTACGTCACGGATTTTGTCCGGATTAATTGTAATCACTTCAAATGTTGGAGCATGCATTGAAATTTCAGGACGAGCGCGTGAAATTACTTTATTCATTTCATTAAGGATGTGCATACGACCAGCAAATGCTTGGTTTAACGCAACTTCCATAATTTCTTCAGTAATACCTTCGATCTTGATGTCCATTTGAAGTGCAGTAATACCGTTTGCAGAACCTGCTACTTTAAAGTCCATATCACCAAGGTGGTCTTCGTCACCTAAGATGTCAGAAAGTACAGCAAAACGATCGCCTTCTTTCACTAAGCCCATTGCGATACCCGCAACTGGTGCTTTAAGTGGAACACCTGCATCCATAAGAGATAATGACGCACCACATACAGAAGCCATTGAAGATGAACCGTTAGATTCAGTAATGTCAGATACAATACGAATAACGTATGGGAAGCGGTCAGCAGCAGGAAGAACAGCTTGAACACCACGACGTGCTAAACGACCATGACCAATTTCACGACGTTTAGGGCCAGATTCACGACCTGTTTCACCTACAGAGTATGCAGGGAAGTTGTAGTGCAACATGAAGTTGTCAGTTTTAGTACCAGAAAGCGTATCAACCATTAACGCATCACGAGTATTACCCAAAGTTGTTGTTACTAACGCTTGAGTTTCACCACGTGTAAATAATGCAGAACCGTGTGCACGGTCTAATACGCCAACTTGAACGTCGATCGCACGAACAGTTTTAGTATCACGACCATCAATACGCGGCTTACCTGACAAGATGTTGTCACGTACTGTACGGTATTTAAGGTCTTCAAATAATTCGTTTACTTCTTCAGCAAGACCAGTTTCGTCATTTTCAGGAACGAACTGAGCTACAGCTTCTGCATAAAGTGCATCTAATGCTGCATAACGATCTTGTTTAACCGCAATCGTATACGCTTCAGAAATTTTAGCTTCGAAAGCTGCTTTTAATTGCTCACGAAGTGTTTCATTTTTAGCTGGAGCAACCCAAGTTGATTCCACTGCACCGGCAGCAGCAGCAAATTCTTTAATTGCTTGAATCGCGATTTGCATTTCGTCATGACCGAAAAGCACAGCACCAAGCATTTGGTCTTCTGAAAGTTCTTTTGCTTCAGATTCAACCATTAATACAGCCGCTTCTGTACCAGCAACCACAAGGTCAAGGTCAGACTGAGCCATTTGTTCAAAATTCGGGTTTAAAACATATTCACCGTTAATTAAACCAACACGTGCTGCACCGATTGGGCCACGGAATGGTGTACCTGCAATTGCTAATGCAGCAGAAGTACCTAACATTGCAGCAATATCAGCTTCCATAGTTTTGTCAGAAGAAACAACTGTTGCTGTTACTTGAATTTCGTTGAAGTAACCTTCTGGGAACAATGGACGAATTGGACGGTCAATAAGACGTGAAATTAAAGTTTCAGCTTCAGAAGCACGACCTTCACGCTTACCGTAACCACCAGGGATACGACCAGCTGCATATTGTTTTTCTTGATAGTTAACTGTTAACGGGAAAAAGTCTTGACCCGCTTTTGCTTTAGATTGAGCAACAACTGCAACTAAAACAGTTACGCCGCCCATTGTAATTAAAACTGTATTTGCTTGACGTGCAACGCGACCCGTTTCTAAAACGACTTGATGTTGACCGAACTGGAATTCTTTACGAACGATGTTAAACATTGACATGTATTGTATTTTCCTAATTTTATTCTAGTGAGACCCCTAAGGTTTGGCATTCAGACTACAACTATTGGTAGATAAATGACAAAGCTTAGAAGCCATCACACTAGACCAAAAATTTTAAATAATATTAAACGCAAAGAAGGAGCGCACAAGCGCCCCTTCTATAAATCGCCTAACGGTTGATTAGGCGAAACTTTCTTTCCAGAAACAAAGCATAGCAACATGCGATAAACCGAAAACAAAGCAAAATCGAATTAACGACGTAGACCTAAAGCACCGATCAAAGCAGTGTAACGCTCGTGGTCTTTACCATTTAAGTAGTCAAGTAATTTACGACGTTGGTTAACCATACGGATCAAACCGCGACGGCTATGGTGGTCGTGTTTGTGAGCTTTAAAGTGACCTTGTAAATCATTGATTTGAGCAGTCAATAAAGCTACTTGTACTTCTGGTGAACCAGTGTCGTTTTCAGCGCGAGCAAATTTAGCAATGATCTCTGCGCGGTCTGCATTAGTTAAAGCCATTCGATTTCTCCGAGATGCTTAAAAAATAAAATGATATGAATCAGTTGAGCGCAACTGACTGCCGTGCATCACTACAGCAAGTTGCCTATTTTAAGGTATCTATATATGGATTGCAAAATTGTTTTCAGTTACCTGTCATTTTAGACACTGACATACGCATCCGAACCCTGCACACTTGACCGTCAATAAAAAGAAAGAAACGCGAGGGACGTGTGAAAATATTTTCGACCAACACCTGTCCAGTACCAGACGATATTGGATCGGTCATTCATCACAAAGATGAGGTACCTACTGAACAAGGTGGAATGAGTGAACGTCAGGTTCAAAAGATCTGGAAGAGTATTGAGTCGCTCTATAAAACCGGGAACTATCCGCTCATTACTTTTTGTTTACGTAGACAAGGGAAAATTTTATTAAATCGAAGCATTGGCTATGCTCAAGGGAACTCTCCAGAAGGTTTGCAAAATAATGCCCTCATCGCAACGCCGGATACTCCTGTTTGCTTATTTTCAGCATCCAAAATGATTACTGCTATGTTGATTCATCTTTTAGATGAAAAAGGTGAAATCAACTTACTTGACCCCGTCAGTTATTACATTCCTGAATATGGTGTAAATGGGAAGCGCCGTGCGACCATCTTTCATTTGTTAGCACATCGGGGAGGCATTCCTTATGTTGATGGAGAAGTCACTCCTGAACTGCTTTTTGATAAAGATGAAATTTTAAAGCGCCTATATGCAGCAAGACCTGTTTCTCCAGCAGGAAATCACCTCGCCTATCATGCAGTAACGGCAGGTTATATTTTAGGTGAAATTATTGAGCGAGTCACAGGGCAAGACCTTCGCCAATTTGTGCATGAGACCATCGAGAAGCCGATGGACATGCCTTATTTCAACTATGGTTTGAAGCCAGAGTATCGCTCCAAAGTTGCACTCAATTGTGCAACAGGTTTACATCCTCGCTTAGGAACAGATCATTATTTAAATCATGTACTAGGTGGCGGCTTACAACTCGCTGTAGATGTAACTAATGATAGCCGCTTTATGGATACCATCTGCCCTGCTGGCAATATTTATACCAGTGCCGAACACGCTGGACGCTTCTTTGAAATGCTTTTAAGTGGAGGAAGTTACCAAGGCAAACAAATTTTAAGTGAGAAAACAATTTTTAGAGCAACTCTACCGACCACAGGAGTTAACATTGACCGAACCTTATTAATACCTATGCGTTATGCACTAGGTCCCATGCTCGGTAGCAATCCAGTAGGTTTATTTGGTCCAATGACTGGACAAGCTTTTGGTCATCTCGGCTTTTCTAATATTTTATGTTGGGCCGACCCAGAGCGAGATATTAGCGTTTCACTGTTAACCACTGGAAAGTCCGTAGTAGGCACTCACCTTCCAGCTCTAGCCAGCTTGCTCTATCAAATTTCTAGCCAATGCCCACGAATTCCTAGAGATCAGCGTCGCTCATTGTTTGGTAGCGATTCACATGAAACAGATCTAGTCTAAATCGTAATAACTTAGCGCTAAAATAAAAAACCCAAGCATTTCTGCTTGGGTTTTTGGCGCTGTAGTTCTTGTTTATCGTGTTTATCGCTGTTCTTATTGTTATGTGTGAGATGCTTTCCACATCCTTCTTCTCGTTTTACTCACTTCCGTTGTTTTTATTTCTATTTCCTTATGTGATGTATTTTGTCATATCCAATTATGAAGAAAAGTAGTATTTTTCTTATCATCATGTAAGCGAAAACGTACAGGTCTGTCTAATATTTAGCGTTTATCTGTAACAGCTAAATAACGTACGGTTCTGTATAACATTTAACTTAACAATTCACGCGAAAAATGCCCATTTAAGAATCATATTACAAATAAATATATTAATATGCTTGAGTTAAATTATTGATAATCAGAATAAGAAATAGCACGACGCAAACAAGGGGTTATTTAATTTATTTAACGTGATAAAAACTCAAAATATAAAAAAGCCCTGTAGTCTCTCCCAAAACTACAAGGCTTAGCGGCTGTAAGTTTCCTCTTTATTCACCTACTTCATTGTAAGTTCGCAGTCTCTCGACTTAAGTTGTTATTATTGTGCGATTTTGCCCGACATTCCTTGCCAAGCTCGTTGTGCGTTTATAATCTCAAAAACAGGGTATGTTCTCTAGCAGCAAATATCTCGAATCCATGTAAGCTTTTTCTTACAAGGGTAAAAATATTAAGTTTGCCTTAACGAACTAACCGATTAACTTTTTCAACTAAACCGCTTTTTCTGGTCGTACGAACTGTAAAAGATTGCAATAAAGCCTCTGGATGAACCAACAGACTGACCACTTTTTTCGCTCGTGTAATCGCAGTGTAAATTAACTCTTGGCTTAACAAATTCTTAGCGGCCTGATCGAGAACAACAGCAGTATGTGTAAATTCAGACCCTTGCGATTTGTGAATGGTTAAAGCAAATGCACTTTGAATACTTTTAGGTAATCGGTTTGCAGCAACCCACTTATTTAAACTTGGGAAATAGACTTCAAACTGTTGCGGCTGGGTTCTATGTTCAAAACATAAACCAATGTCACCATTTGAAATACCAAGCTGGTAATCGTTATAAGTCATCATGACCGGACGGCCTACATACCATCCTCCTAAAGTCACAATACCTAGCTGTTGTTGTAACCAGCGTTCGGCATATTGATTAAGTTGCTGCAAGCCAAATGGCCCATGACGAACTGCCGTTAAAATACGGTAGTCATCGAATGACTTAACGATATTTTCAATATGCTCAAGTGATCGATCATCTTGTAAATAAGCTTTTAGGCTTTGCACATAGCCTTGAAAGCCCACCATCAATTTTTGATAGTAAGCTTCCAGCTCTGTAAATGATCCTTCAGGTAAATATTCAAGCTGAACTACATCGGGCATATCAGCTTCTAAAGGAATTGAGCGTAATTCTGAAACCTGAACAATATCAATTTCAAATTGTTGTAAAACTTGCTCATGGTTGATTTGACTAGTTTGCATTTGAATAAATCGAGCAACCTGACCAATCAAAGCACCTTCTGCAAAACGACGGCTGGTTTGAAGGTGAACACGGTTTTCAGATAAAGCCTCTATTTGCTGTAAATCTGCAAGTACTGCTCCAACATCTACAGAAGCAAGCTGGTTGGCATCACCTAATAAAATAATTCGACACGACTCAGGAACAGCTTCAAATAATAACGTTGCCAGATTTAAATCCAGCATAGAGGCTTCATCCACCACAATAACGTCATAAGGCAACGGCTGTTTTTGATTAAACCGTGGAGTTTGACTATGCCCCATACCTAATAACCGATGGATAGTTTGGGTACTTTGGTTTCTTAGCTCATCACTTATTAATCCCGACTCAAGCAGTTTGGGATCATTAAACGAGTTTTGTAAGGCTTCTTGCATACGTTGTGCAGCTTTACCCGTCGGAGCAGCCATCGCCACACGAATATGCGGAATTGCCTGACTAAGCACAGCAATAATACGAGCGAGCGTATAGGTCTTACCTGTACCCGGTCCACCTGTAATAATACTTAAGCTCTGCCGAGTCACCATTTGCAAAGCAGCTTGCTGATGAGGATCAGTTAATAAGTCTAAATGCTCTTCACATGAAACAGGTTGAATTGGTTGTTGCTTTAATCGGCGAATTTGCTCAGCTAGACGTTGCTCTAGGTTCCAATATCGGTATAATGCCAACCCCTGCCCGTCGTGGACACAAGGAGCAACTTGAGACTTTGCTTGTTCAGCAGATATCACCAGTTGGCCAAGTGTTTCTATTTGCTCTGGGCTAATCTCAATACAACTGTCACCCTGCAAGCTCGCTTCAATCAGCTGCTGCAAAAAATAAGCTGCCTCTGGAGCTTGTGTCTGTGCAGTAAACGGGGCTTGATTTAGAAAGGTACTCCAAGTCATTAACCAGCTTAAATCGCTTTGTTCAGGGCTATTTAGATTGTCCACACACTTATCCACCTAGTTTTCCACACGCTTGTCCACATGGTTATAGACAGGCTTATCCACACCCCAAGTATTTGTTAATTCTAAAATTAGATCATTTATCAGCATTTTTTATGCAATTTTATCCTCAGCAAAGTACCCTAAAATAGCATCAAGGCGTAGAACAAATTCTGTACTTGGCTGCCAATAATAATAGCCTTGCTCAGCTTCGCCATTCATACCGCGTAAGTAAAGATAAGTTGCCCCACCTAAGTGTTGTTCAATATCATAATTCTGCATTTTGACTTTTAAATAACGATGTAACGCAACCAAATACAGGCCTGCTTGTAGCCAATAGCTGGCTAAAGACATACTTTGTGCAATGCTTTCTACACTGTAATCGGCAAGGTTTTCACCTAAGTAGTTACTCTTATAGTCAGCAATGTGATAACGCTGCCCATCAAAATAAACCAAGTCTATCGAACCATTTAAATAGCGAGCAGAACGAGCCTCTAATAACTCTGGCATTTCCATACCATATTCAGCAAAAAGTTGATGAATACGTTTCATGGCTAGCACACGATCTGACAGTGCTAAATAAAAAGGACACTCTGATAAATAGTGCTCTGGCTGTAACTGATTTAAACGAAAACCTTGATATAACGGCGTACTTAGAATCTCTTGCAACCATTCGGCCACAGCGTGATAAAGCGAATATTCCGCTTCTTGTTCTTCGGGAAAGCTTTCTTGGTATTTGATTAATAAATCTTGCCACAAACTACTGTAGTCATTTTTAAAACGACGGCGTATTTCACTTACCCACTCATCTGAACATTGAAAATCAATATGTTCAAAAATTTCATGTAAGAAATTACCTGCGAGCGTCCCTCTCGGAAAATTGCTTTTGATCCAGCTAATTGGCTGTGCTGCGGGCGCCTCAACAGAAATAACCTGATCGAGTTCATCCTCGGCTAAAACAGCTTCATGGCTCTGGCTCGCAAGTAAATCTGTACCTACTTTATGTCTTAAATGCTGTGCCAGATAACTAAAACTGGTTTTGCCTCTTGAATAAAAGCGCTGATCAGGAAAATGCTGTGCCTGTATCTCAATAATATTGATGTTTTGATTTAAATGCCTTGCAGCAGGTGGTTGCTCCAAAATTATTTCATCGGTACAACAACGGTGCTGGAATGGTTCAGCTCTGTTTTTCCAAAATGCCAAACCTGAAACAGACTTGCCATCCGTATCTTGTAAGAGCGCATAAACACGATGACTTGCCCGGGTTAAAGCAACGTACCATAGACGATTTTGTTCCGCTAAAGCCCGTTCTTCATGCTGCTTCAGCTCGGTTTCGTTTAAATATGTTTTATCGGCAATCGCAACGACACGTTGTGTTAGAGTTTGAGCCGACTCTGGAACCGTTATATCTTGGGTCGAGAAGTTAAGTGTCTTGTTATTTTCCCGAAATGGCTTGTCGGCCCCGAGCAAAAAGACAATTTTAAACTCAAGACCTTTTGACTGGTGAATGGTCATGAGCTGTACGCCAGCTTCACTCGACAACCTACGTTCTAACTCCCATTCACGGTCAAGCGGTGACTGTAGTTGCTTGAGATACCAATGATAGAGATTTTGCGCACCCTGATATTTCTCGCTATGTTGGCTCAAAATTTCGGTCAAATGACGCAAGTTCACCACAACCCGCTCATTATCTTTACTCTGGACAGCAACCAGATTTTTCCAAATGACAAATTGGTTTAAACATTGCTGCCATGCTACTAAAAAGCCCTGAGCTGACCAAAGCTCACGAATAGCATCAAAACCAGTCATAAACTGGCTTAAACCTTCGGCCGTTTGTTCGAGTTGCAATAGCTGTTTAAGGTCCATAGCAAATAAACGACTAATCAAAGCTCGTTTCACTTTGGCCTCATCGTAAGGATGGAGTATCGCTGTGAGTAAGGCCCCAACATCCTGAGCAATTGTGCAATCAAAAACGCTTCGTTTTGATGGCCGGTTAACTCGTATTCCTAAACGTTCTAATTCAAATTGAACTTTATCAAGACCATCATGATTACGCGACAAGACTGCAATATCGTCTTCATTTAAGATTTGAGTCTGGGCATCTTTTTGAAAATAAAGTTGTCCTGCATGTGACTGATTGAGTAAATCACGTATTTTCCACGCGACTTGCTGTGCTTCCGTTTCCTTGTCTTTTAGCATAAGCCAACGTAAAGGATGCGGATTAGGCTGGTTTTGATCGATTAAAACTGGATGAGGTCGAGTCCCTGCCCGAATCGGGTCATATTGAACCTGTTCACCAAAGTCAATTTGCCTTTGAAATAACGCATCAACCACTTCAACCAAGTCAGCGACTGAACGGTGGTTATGAATTAACTTATATTCACGGCCATGCTTTGCCTGAATATCTTTGTAGGCATTTAAAAAGGTGAGCATATCCCCACCACGAAAACCGTAAATTGCCTGCTTACGGTCACCCACCATAATCATGCAACCTTTTTGGTAACGTTCTGGATGACGCCAAATGCTGGCGAGCATGTCATCTTGGTCTTGGTTGGTGTCTTGAAACTCATCGACCAAAATTAAGGGGTATCGAGCTTGCACAAATACGGCGAAACGTTGCCCCTGCTCGCCCTTTAAAGCTTCTGACAAAGTGCGAATTTGCTGAGAAAAAGTCGTCTCGCCCTTGTTTTGTAAAACCTGTGGTAAACGTTTTTTAACCTCTACACACAAATAGGCTTTTAAATAAATATGAAGCTGATCGAACTGTTCAGCATAGTTTTTCAGTACACCAAATAACTGCTGAATCTGCTGAATACAAGGATGCTGATAAAATCCATCCGAAATTTCGGCAGGACATTTCTTGAAAACTTTCTGATCGGCAAGCTGGCCTAAAAACTTAAAAATGAGTTCGCGTTGTACCGCTAAAGACCCATCAAAAACTAAAATACTGTCGCTTTGCTTTAAAACCTGTAATAACTGTGGCAAACATTCACTAAATAACTTATTAAATGCTCCATTACGAAATATTGTGCCGCTTACATGTTTATAGTGTTCGCCATCAAGCAAGTAATACGGTTCTAGAAGACTGATATCAATTTCTGCTGCCAACTGTTTGAGCTGAGCAAGCTGTTCAAACTGAATGGTAGGCTTTTCGGGAAGTTTAAAATGAGCCGAACTAAAATTCAGTGAGTCTTCGACCAGTTTGACAAAACTGTCGACACTTTTTAACTCACCTGCCAGATACAATGCATCAATTACAGTTTGAGGCTGAGACTGTATCCATTCACGTAAAACATCATGAATCAGTTGTCGGCTATAGGTTTTGGCATCATCGGTAATTTGAGCACGTTCAATTTTGCCACTTTCAAAGGCAAACTCACGTAATAGTTTTTGGCTAAAGCTATCGAGTGTTCCGACAAATAGCTCATCTAGCTGATCAATAACAAGCTTTAAGCGCTCACAGGCATAGGCAATACGTGTCGCAAAATGCTTTAGAACATGTTGCAGTAATAAGTCAGATTCTTGCTCGGCCTGTAAAAGGATCTCTTTTTCAGTCAAGCTCCGCTTGGCATCTAAGTAACGGTAGGTTTCGACCAAACGCGCACGAATTCGGCTTTTTAACTCGGCAGCGGCAGCACGGGTGAATGTTGTTGCAATGACTTGGCCCGGTAAATATTTCTCAAGAAAAATACGGACCATTAAACTCGACAGTGTATAGGTTTTCCCGGTACCCGCCGAAGCCTCAATTAAATGCAGTCCACTAAATTCAATATCAATAATAGGTTGATAAGACACCTGTACTCTTGAGTTCATGTCTTACTCCGAATGTTGAAATTGAAAAACCGGATGATACAGGTCATAAGCAAACTCATCACAAGCATGTTGAAGTAATGCTTGTGCATCTTGTTCTTGCAAAATGAAACGCCAATCTTGATGTAACTTGCACGCTTCATTTTGTGTCATATCGATAGAGGTAAATGTCCCCGTTTCATTCCAGTATTTTAACAGCTCCGCATAGCTCTTCTCATCGAGTTTTATTTTTTCTGTCGGATTTGTTGTTTCCCACTGATATGCCTTAGCTTTTTCAAGTGGTTTTAATAATAAAGCTGCTGGTAACACGAGCGGCTGCTGTTGAGCATAACGCCAGATTTTAAACCAAGGCTGTAAATACTGCCGAGCTTGCTCCGAACTAATACCTTTACAGATGACGGTTTGATCACTAAAAACCACAATACGGCGTCTTTCAGCTCCTGCACTTCCTTCATTTAAATAGGCCAACCAAAGCAGGTACTCTAACCAGACTTTTGCACGTCTTTTTGCCCGAGCACTTGATGCTTCCATGCTGACCCAATCCTGAGTTTCAGATTTTGGCACCTTAATATTCATATGTAGCTGTTTGGCAATTCGCCACACACGCTGAGTCGTTTGTGTCACGGCTGGCGCATAATGATGAAGACGCTCAAGCAAACACTCCTGTTCAAAAATGCCCTGTTGCCATGCGCTGTATTGAACTTTGCCTACAGGCAACTGATCAAGTAGAGCTTCTGGCTGTGCCTGCTGTTCGTTTTGTTGTAAAAAATGTCGAATGGTATAACGACCCAAACCATCTAAAAGCAGAGGTTCATTCTGATCTAACTCCCCAACACTTCCCAAGTTTTCTACGCCTAAAGTTTTTAAATATAGGCGTGCAGGGAAAGTCACATCCTGTATCCACTGATGGCTGTCTAAAACCAACATGTCAGGTATTTCTAAAGGATAAGATGTATTTGCCCAAGGCTTAAGAACACCGGAAGCTTGCTGAATTTGCATCGCCACATTAAACCAGTGATCTTGGTAGCGAATATAACTTTTCTCGGCCATAAAACCCTTCGGGTCAAACGGCTGTAAATAATGTAAATGGTAGAGCTGTTTTAATTGAGACGGAATTTCAATGCCTTCAATCACTTCACGGTCAGGTGCATTTGGCTCCGGTTTTACAATAAACGCAAGATGCTCACGGAACTCTTGAAGAATACTAGAAGGATCTCTCACCTCACCGTCATTAACATCAAAACCGTTATAAAACAGCCATAAGTTTTCTTGGGCTAAAAGTAAGGCATCCAAGAAAGCGCCTTGATCATCCTCAAGACGGGAACGGTCACCTAGTTGTTGACGTAATGCATCCATCAAATCAAATGGCACGTGGGTATCACGGTTAGGAAACTGCCCTGCATCAAGGTTCAACATCACAATTAAGCGATAAGGTAAGGGACGAATTTGTCCAATCTGGGCAAAGGTAATCTGTCCGGTCGGTTCAGCTTGGGCGGTCTGATTTTCTAAAGTTCGCTGAATCTCATCCAGAATATAAGGCAAAGGCAAGGTGATTTTACGTAAGGCGCCTGATTCTGTCTCGGCATAGTAGCTTGCAAGCGTTAACATACGCTCTTGTTTTTTTACAATTTCCCGCGCAGTTTTTAAAGCAGCCACACCAGCCTGCTCAAACTCGATAATATCTTGCGAGAGTATTTGCAGCCAGTATTCCACCGTATGACTTTTTCTCTGCTCATGCATAATGAGCCAGTCACGGCGCTCATTTAAATCTTGATAAATCTGAATGAGCGTACCAATAAGCTCAAAATCACTCGGTTGGACCTTAGCGTAACTCAGCACCTGATTAAATGTAGCGTGTTCAGGAATTGCTATACCGAGCGCTAACCGCTCTAAAGCAAATTTAAAGCTATATCGATAATCATCATCGCCGTCACATAAGCTACGTTTCAGATGCTCTGCATCAAGCCCACGTTTAAACCCTGCATCAACAAGTAAGTTTAAAATTCGTTCTACTTGAGCATATTCAAGTGCATAACGCTGCTGTGTCGCATGCAAACCAAGCCAGTCAGCAAAGTCATCAAAGCCAAATCGCCCTTGCATGAGGTTAATTCGGCCAATTACGGCACGCCATGCATTGAGTGCATCAAGTGAGGCAACACCTGCTATTTTGACAGGCAAATGCACGCCTTGCTCAGTCGCTGTAGCAGGAAAAACACTTCGTATTAAAGGCTCTACCTCAGCCAAATTAGGAACCAAAACCAAAATATCATTTGGACGACGCGGCTGTTCGTGCGGTTTTGCCAACCAGCCAATCAATTGTTCTTTCAATACTTCAAGTTGCCGTAATGTCGAGTGGCAAATATGAATCTGAATTGAGTCATCGTTAGGGGCAAGCTCATATTGCTTGGCTTGGGGCTCCACCAAGTGCAAAATATCTGACTGAACTTTACCAAGTAAACTTTCAGGAAAATCATCTACAAAGGCATCCACCCACTTACCCTCTTCACCTGTAGACAAGTTTGAGAGTAAGGAGAAGTGGTCGCGGGCTTGTTTCCCTAATCTGGTTAATAGTGGATGTCTTGACTCACGCGCCTCAGCATTAAAGTTAAGCGTAAATTTATTAAAAAAATCGGCAATTTCCGCATCGGTCGCTTGGGGATTCTTTGCGATAAAACGCTCTTTTACCCCTAAGTCATAGCGCTGTTTCCAGAGTGGGTCGACACTATCGGCCCAATATTCTTGCGAAGGGTTATAGTGCAAAATCAACACATCAATGTATTGCCCTAAACGGCGCAAAAACTGAAGCTGGCTAGGCGGTAAGTCTAGCAAAGTAAAAATGACTATTTGCTCCGGCAAACGAGCCAATGCCTTCTTCTGGCGCTCAGGATGCTCTAACTCTTGCCAAAACAACTCATCAATTTGCTGCATTTGCATAAAATCATCATGAAAATGCTGCTGCCATAACCAGCGCTGCCAACGCTCTAACTCTTGGGTTTGCTGTAAAGTAAAAGCAGAAATTTCTTTATCTTTCTGCGCAATATACTTTTCGATATCCAGCGCGCGACCTTGTCCCCACGCTGCTAACCAGTTATTTGGACAAGTACAGGTATTTTCACAACCACGCTGGCACTGTCCCCGATAGACCATATAGTTACTAAATAAATCGGCAACCTGCTCGGCAACCCAATACAACATTTTTTGTTTTTTTAGCTGCTTCTCAATCCCTTGTTCGAGTCGATCTGCGCTGTCATAAATACGTTGAACAATAGAATGCAGTGGATGAGAGCTATCTATGCTCATGACATCAGGCTGAATAAATTCCTGTAAGGCTTGATGTACACGCCATTTAAAAATCAAGCGTGGAATATTCGCTTTACGAACCTGTTCCTTATGTGCTGTGAGGACCTGTTGATAGGCATACCACTGAAACCCGCGCACACGTTGGTGGAACTGGTAATTGGCGCTCATTCCTTGCTGTTCTGCAAGTTTTTGTATCAGCCACTGCTCGATGGCAGGACTTGGCACAATGAAATGCTGGGCTTTCAAAACCTGTAATGGATGCGTTGACGGCTGGGACGTAGATGCCAGTACGCCCTGCAACAACACATCAATACGTTGACTTTGAATAACATGGATACCCATTTATTTCATATCCTACTCGCATAATTTATGCACAAAATCATAAACATTCATTACTATACAACTGAATCTGACTATGTCACGTTGGTTTAAACACAGCATAATCTCATTTTAGGTGTCACTTACCTTATGTTGGCAAGGCACCTTTAAGGAACACATTACAGGTAAAACATTATGAAAATTGATAACATTCCTGACTATATTGATCCTAGCCTAAATCTGGAACAAATTCGCGATGAGTGCCACGATCTCATTCAGAAAAGAGCTTACGTCTCTGCTGGTGCAGCAATTGTACCCATTCCTTTTTTTGACGTGGTAGTAGATTTGGGAATTTTGTCACAGCTTATTCCCGATATTAATTCCCGTTTTGGTTTAGCACCTGAACATGTCAGCGTCTATGATCCAAAAACAAAAACCATTCATTGGGATGAATTGCGTAAACGTGGCTTTCAATTTTCAGGTTTTGTGGTCGCGCGTACAACCGTTAAAAAAACCTTTAACGGTTTCTTTGGCAAAATCGTAACGAAACAAGTGACGAAATTTATTCCGTTAGGCGGACAAATTGTTGCAGCAAGTTTAGGTTATTTTATGATGAAAAAAATAGCCCAAACTCACTTAAATGACAGCTACAATCTTGCTAAACGTATCCAACAAAAAGGACGCAACTCAACAGTACTTGAGCATTAATATAGTCCTATCATAATTTTAAGGCACATGACTGTGCCTTATTTTTTACTTTTAAAATTTACACAATAAAACAAAAGATATATTAAAAACTTTAATCTTCACTTATTTTTTTAAGTTTTACTAAAGTTTAAAAGTCTATTATTCAGTTTACAATGCCAAATGAAATACGGAGAGCCATTGTGGAATATGGACAATCAACATCCCGTTTACGTGCCATTTTTAATGTGACCAGTGGCAACTTCCTAGAACAATATGACTTTTTTCTCTTCGGTCTATATGCAAAAGCCATAGGTGAAACTTTTTTCCATTCTGATAGCAGCTATGCCGCGCTAATGAAAACTTTTTTGGTATTTGCCGTTAGTTTTTTAATGCGTCCAATTGGTGCACTCGTCTTAGGTCCATATGTCGATCGAATTGGACGCCGAAAAGGATTGATGGTCACCTTAAGTATTATGGCAATTGGCTCATTGTTAATTGCACTAACACCTGGATATGCCACTATCGGCTTTGCAGCCACTGTCTTAATATTTGTTGGCCGTTTAGCCCAAGGTTTCTCAGCTGGCGTTGAGTTAGGTGGTGTTTCGGTTTACTTATCTGAAATTGCGGAACCACATAACCGTGGTTTTATTACCAGTTGGCAATCTGCCAGCCAACAAGTCGCTGTAATTTTTGCTGCTACATTAGGCTATTTAGTCAGTCTAGCCTTTACAAAAGCTCAAGTTGATGCCTGGGCTTGGCGTATTCCATTTTTTGTCGGCTGTGCAATTATTCCTTTTATATTCTGGTTACGTAAATCCTTAGCCGAAACTGAAGCTTTTTCATCTCGAAAAGAGCATCCAACTACTAGACAAATTATGTCAACGCTTGCAGCAAATTGGAAAATTGTAGTTGTTGGAATGTGTATGGTTGCAACAACCACAACCATGTTCTATTTCATTACAGTTTACACCCCAACTTATGGAAAAGAAGTCCTACACTTAACAAGCACAGAAAGCTTATTTGCAACAGTGATGGTAGGAGCAAGTAATTTTATTTTATTACCTATTGGTGGTTATTTATCAGATAAAATTGGCCGAAAGCCATTATTAATCACCACAACCATTTTAATTTTTGTAAGTGCTTATCCTTTATTAAGTTGGCTAACTCAAAACATTAGTTTGGCACACATGTTACTTTCACTACTATGGCTATCTCTGCTCTATAGTTTCTATAACGGCGCATTGGTTGTTTCCCTAACTGAAATGATGCCAAGTTCCGTAAGAATTGCTGGTTTTTCTGTAGCGTATAGTCTTGCCACTTCTATATTTGGTGGGTTAACACCTATGATTGCCACATATCTTGTTCAAGAATCTGGCAGCAAAAGTATGCCTGCTTTCTGGTTAATGTTTGCCGCAATCATCAGTTTGATTGCAACGCTTATTGTATTTCGCAATCGACAAACTCTTGCTACAAAATCCTCTTCAATTAAGGATCAATTTGTACAACCAACAGTTCAATAATATTCAAACAGTTAAAGGAGACATTAGTCTGCCTTTAACTGTTTCAAAATCGCTCTTAACACTTCTAAACGCGCAGTATATTTATCATCAGTGGCAACAATATGCCAAGGAGCATATTCGGTACTGGTTCGTTCAAACATATCTGCTGCTGCTTTTAAATAATCATCCCATTTGTCACGATTACGCCAGTCTTCTGCGGTAATTTTAAAGCGTTTATGCGGTGTCTCTTCTCTGGCTTTAAAACGTTGTTCTTGCTCATCTTTACTAATCGCTAGCCAAATTTTTACCACAATCGTTTGGCTATCAAATAAGTCTTTTTCAAAGCGATTAATTTCGTCGTATGCCCTTTGCCATTCCAAAGGTGACGCAAAACCTTCCACACGTTCTACTAGCACTCGGCCATACCAAGTACGGTCAAAAATCGTAATTTTTTCGGCTTCATTAATGCGGTTCCAAAAACGCCACAAATAAGGATGCCTTGCTTCGAAACGTTCAGGTGCTCCAATACAATGAATATCATATTCACGCGGGTCTAAGTTTTTCACAATTCGTTTAATGGCCCCCCCTTTGCCCGAAGCATCCATTCCTTCAAAAGCAATCACAAAATTACGTTTATCAAAACGCATGGTATCGGCAATTTTTTTGCTGAGTTTATCGAGCTCTTTTTTGTACTCAGCTTTATCAAGCTGTTCTTGAGCAGGTTTTAATAAACTCTCGGGAATCTTGGCCTGCTGCCATTTCCCTTTGACTTCACTTTCATGTTCAGGTAGCTGACGCATATGTTGTAAAAGATACTGAGCAAAAAATTGATCGCGCTGTTTTTCATCTTCTCCATCAATAATGTACCAATCGTCGGTAAAGCGGCGGCGTAACTTTTGCAAAGTGTCATATTGTTTTTTATTACGCCAGTCTAGGCCGTGGAGTTTATGCCAATGTTGTTCAGAAGGGTCTATTTTATCTAAACGTTTTTGCAATGATTTCCAAGAAAGATCAAACCAGACTTTAATCACATCGACATAATTATTTTTTAGGTCTTGTTCAAATGAACGCATATTTTCCACATATGCATCAAAACGTGCCTCATCCAAAGGCTCTGACACATGCGTCGCGGTAACCAACAAGTCACTATACCAATTGCCAAACATCACCACAATTTGGCCCTCAGTCGGAATAAACTCTGAATATGACTGCCAAAAAGCTTCTGTATATGTCAGCACACGCGGTGCATCTGCTTTTACCCTTAAATATCTCGGATCTAACCATTCTCGAAGCTGTTTAACAGCCTCACCTTTTCCGGCCAGTTCGATGCCACTCATTAAAATGAGCGTACTTTTAGCATTTTTTTTACCGCGACTATCTTTTAAAGCATATTGTGCTTCAATCAAATCGACCGAAAGCTGTTCTTCGTCTCGAATTTCAAATTTTGGTTGTTGTTCACTCATAGTCCACTGCTCTAATCTTTTATTGTTTAATTTCGTTGTTATTTAACTTATGCGCTTAGATGATGAATTGCTATACAAATTATGTCATTGCAGCAAAATTCTGTCTAAAAATTGACGCATAAATCATTTTTTTTACATCTACTCGCCATAGTAGAAGGTTACAATGCCTTTTATGATTTTTTGCAAATAGCCCAATATTAGAGCCTTAAATGTCTAAACTCGCTGCTTTTGATGATCTTTTACAACAATATAAAACATTTAATTATCACGATAATCCAGTGCTTGCCCAGCGTTTGCAAGATGTACAAACATGGTTAAAAGAGCGGATGAAAGAAACGCATCACGACTTTTTTAATCTGCCAGAGCACAAGCTCATGTCAGAGTATTTTTTAAACCGTTTATATGGCGGCCCAGAGTTTGATGCGCTTGCTGCACAAATTGAACGATTATTGAAATATGCCCATAAAGCAGAAAAAGTCCTACCTGAAAACGCAATTAAAACAGGAACAAAGTCGGTAAGTTTGGCTGTACTTGCCACGCAACTTGATGAACAAGTGGCCATGCAGCTTCTTGAAGACTATCCAGCAGATACAGTACTCACTGATGAGATCATGCGTTTAACCTTAATCAAGCTTGATCAGGCCGAAGCCCGTTACCAGCAGCTTGCCCTTCTTGATGACTTAGGGATAGCACTCGATAAATACATGCGTTCATTTATGATGTTCACTGCTTTTAAAATGTGTAAAGGTATTGCACAAAAATATCACTTCGAATTGATGTATGATTTTATTCAAGATGGTTTTACCGCAATGAAACCATTAAAATCAGCAGAGGCTTTCATTAAGACTTTTACGGAAAAAGAACGTCAGATTGTTGAAAAAGTACATTCAGGACATCCGAATCCGTTTAGAGTGTGATAAGGTCGGCACATAGAAAAAACTCAACCTCGCGAAGTTGAGATTTTATTCATTATATTTGCATGATGATGCCTGTAAAAATAGACAAAATCTGTCATCATGCAGAACTTATTCCGTTTCACTTGAGTTTGAGTCTAGGAGAGACAATATGTCTAACGAAAACCAAAAGCCAACATCTCCAACTGAGCAGGCACAAAGTTCAGACAAAGTTAGCCCATTCCTAAGCTCACCTTTACCGCAAGGTACCCCTCAAGGGCAACAACAAACTTTACAGCAAACCTTAACAGATACACCTGTTAGCGGTTCTGTACCAAAATACAATTTACCACGTGGTGCAGGCAACACTGGCAACGTTGGTGAAACAACTCACTTTGGTTATTCAACAGTTCGAACTGAAGATAAAGCACAAAAAGTTGCTGAAGTTTTCCACTCGGTTGCAAGCAAATATGATCTTATGAATGACTTGATGTCATTTGGTATTCACCGTTTATGGAAACGCTTTGCAATTAACATGTCTGGTGTTCGCCGTGGTCAACACGTGTTAGACATTGCTGGTGGTACAGGCGACTTAGCAAAAGTATTTAGCCGTGAAGTTGGTCCTCAAGGTCATGTGGTACTTTCAGACATTAACGAATCGATGCTGAATGTTGGCCGTGACCGTCTGATTGATGCAGGCTGTACCAATGTCGATTTCGTACTTGCCAATGCTGAAACTTTAGAACCTTTTGCAGATAACAGCTTTGACCTTGTTACCATTAGCTTTGGTCTACGCAACGTAACGGATAAAGATGCTGCGCTTGCTTCTATGTTCCGTGTACTTAAACCAGGTGGTCGTTTACTGATTCTTGAGTTTTCTAAACCAGTATTTGAGCCTTTTTCAAAACTTTATGACCTCTACTCATTCACCGCTTTACCGATTATGGGTAAATTGGTTGCCAATGACTCAGAAAGTTATAAATATTTGGCTGAATCAATTCGTATGCATCCAGACCAACGTACCTTAAAAGGCATGATGGAAAATGCTGGCTTCCAGAACTGTGACTATCACAACCTGACTGGCGGTATTGTTGCTGTTCACCGCGGTTTCAAACTGTAAGGGATAGCGATATGTGGTCGATTCTAGCACTCGGTGCAGTCGAACGTATCATTCATCATCTGATCGATCTGGATGCATTAACCCGCATTCAGCTCAATCAGTTACAGGGCAAAATGTTGCGTGTTGTCATCGATAGCCCGCAGCTTTCTGTCGATGTATTCTTTGACCAAGAAAAAGTACGTCTTGAACCTACTGCAACTGGGCACAGCGAAAAACCTTCTATTTTTGAACAACGCCCTTTTGATCCGCAATTTAAAATTTCTGAAGCAACAGCTACTTTACATGTCAAAGATGTTGTTGAACTCATCAAACTATTGGTGAGCGATCCCGACCAGATTGGTAATATCCCGCTACAAGGTGACTATCACCTATTACAGGATATTCAAAAAATTATGCAGCAGACTGAACCTGATTTAGCTGCGCATTTATCAAAATGGGTTGGCCCTCAACTCGCTCATGAAATTGGTAAGATTCAACTTGCACCCAAGCATCTAAAACGCTCTCTTCAAAGCCATCTATTTTTCGCTGAAGATGCTTTAAAAGAAGACAGTGGTTTATTTGCCCCACGTTGGGAAATGGACGATTTAAATCAAGCTACGCGTAAGCTTAATCAAGATATTGACCGTCTAGAAGCTAAATTACAGCAGCTCAATGCACAACTACAACCCACTCAAGACTAGGTAAGACCGTATATGATTCCGCACGTTTCACGTTTACTCGAACTTTGGCGTATTGCAGCGCACTATAGACTCGATACGTTGTTCCCTGCGGATGAACTACCAGTTAAAGCTAAACATGCATTAAATATTATTAAAATGCATCCGGCAGCATGGTCGAGTCGTGAGCGCAAGAATCCTTTAAAGCTTAAAGAAGCTTTAGAAGACATGGGACCACTTGCAATTAAGCTTGGGCAGTTACTGTCAACTCGACGCGACCTAATTCCACCTGAAATACTCGCTCAATTGGTTTTACTTCAAGATCAGGTGAAACCTTTTGATAGCAATGTTGCCAAACAACGTATTCAAGACTCTTTAAAAGCAGACGTAAATACACTATTTGCTCGCTTTGATGACCAACCCCTTGCTGCTGCCTCAATTGCACAAGTTCATACAGCGGCACTACATGATGGCCGAGAAGTTGTTGTTAAAGTCACTCGTCCAGATATTCGTAGCCAGATTTTACAAGATTTTGAAATTTTGGCATGGCTAGGAAATACACTAGAAAGCCGCCTTGAAGCTGCTCGTGCATTACATTTATCTGAAATTATTCAAGACTACCGCCAGATCATTTTAAATGAGCTGGACTTGAGTATTGAGGCAGATAACACTCGTCGTATGCGCCATTACTTCACTGGTTCGACCATGATGTATGTGCCAGAAGTCTACATGGACACCAAAGATGTTATGGTGGCTGAACGTATTACTGGTGTACCTATTTCAGACACGGCAACCTTTGACCGTTTAGGCATGGACCGCGCACAACTTGCAGAAAAAGGCTTAACTATTTTCTTTACGCAAGTATTCCGCGATAACTTTTTCCATGCCGACATGCATCCCGGCAATGTCTTTGTAGAAACCATCAACCCAAGCAATCCACGCTTTATTGCACTGGATTGTGCGATCATGGGTGAGCTTTCTAAGCACGACCAGATGACGGTTGCCCGCATGTTGCTTGCTGTCATGAACAGCAACTTTATGCAGCTTATTCAAATTGTGCATCAAGCTGGCTGGATTCCACCGGGTACCGATCAAGACGCTTTAGCACGTGAGATGCGCCGTACTGTTGGGCCAATGGTGTCTAAACCAATGGATCAACTTGATTTTGCAGGTATCTTAATTCAAGTGATGGACATTGCCCGTCGCTTCCATCTTGAGATTCCACCACAGCTCATGCTGCTGCTCAAAACTTTAGTGCATGTAGAAGGCTTAGGTACGGACCTTTATCCGCAACTCGACATCTGGAAATTGGCAAAACCAATTTTGACAGAATGGGTTAAATCCAACATGAACCCAGTCAAAAATGTAAAAGAACTTGGCCAGCAATTACCTGACCTGCTTTTAGGCGCTCAAGATTTCCCAAGCTTAATTATTGATAGCTTAAATGGTTTAAAGAATCAGTCTGCTTGGCAGGACCGTCAGTTACGTGAAATTCAGCAACTTCGTTTGCAAATGGAACATCAACAGCGTCGTAGCTGGATGTTTGGCAGTACCATGCTGATTTTACTAACCATTGCCATTATTAGCCCTTGGTTTGTTTCCATTATTTTAATTGTGCTGAGTAGTTTATTAGCGCTTTGGCGTGTGTTGAAATAAATTCTAAATCCCTTGCCTCGCAAGGGATTTTTTTATGCCTAAACTTTAATTTTAAAAAATATAGATCGTTTATTCGTTCATTGCTAAATTGAAGCTGTAAATACTTGAAAAGAACAAACAATGAAAACACCTCATTTTGCCATTGTTGGTGCAGGTACAGCAGGTTTAGCCACCGCAATTTTGCTCGCCCGTGAAGGCAACAACGTTACTATTTTTGAACAAGTTGATGAGTTATCTCCGGTAGGGGCCGGTTTACTGCTACAACCTGCGGGTTTAGCTGTATTTCAACATTTAGGTGTACTCGACAAAGCCTTAACATTAGGTGCAAGAGTCACAGGCCTAGAAGGGCAACTTCCGGACAAACGTCTTTTAGTTAACAGTCACTATCACGAAGCATCAGCAAATCTTTATGGTTTAGGTATACACCGTGCCACTTTGTGTCATGTACTCACTCAAAAGCTTAGCGAGTATTCAAGCCAGATTACTTGGCATATGAACCATTCTGTTGAAAAATTTGAAGAACATAACGAAGAGGTTCGAATATCCGGAACTCATCAAAACCAAAAGTTTGATGCTTGTTTTGATGGCCTACTCATTGCCAATGGTGCTCGTAGTCAATTACGTCCTAAAGCATGGGTAAAGGTTGACCAAGCCTACCCTTGGGGTGCAGCGTGGAGTATCGTGCCTGAGTGCCAATTCCTTGAACCTGAAATTCTGCATCAATTTTATGATCGCTCGAAAATTATGATGGGAATTCTTCCTACAGGAGCGGTTCCAACCAAACCTCAACAGCGCCTTTCGAGTATATTTTGGAGCTTACCTACCACACAATTACAAAGCTTTTTGCAAGATGAACAAGCTAAACAGACTTGGTTAAAGCAAGTCTCTGAGCGTTGGCCAAAAGTTGCAGAGTGGCTCAAAGAAATTTTGTATAGCAGTCAAACTCAGCCCAAATGGTTATCTGCAAACTACCGTGATGTCGTCATGACCCAATTTGGTCAAGGTCGAATTGGGGTAATTGGAGATGCAGCTCATGCAATGAGTCCTCAGTTAGGACAAGGTGCAAATATGGCATTATTAGATGCTTGGGCTTTTTCTCAATCATTGCGGCAAGCTCAAAAAAACCAGAATATTGATTGGTCCTTGCTCTGGCAGCATTATCATCAGCTTCGCGGTTCATCTACCCAGTTTTATCAATTTCTTAGTCGCTTACTAACACCACTATATCAATCTGACCATTGGTGGGCGGGAAGTTTAAGAGATCTAGTTTTCCCTTGGATGTATCAAATTCCTTATTTTCGAAAAGAAATGGCAATTACGATTTCAGGCTTAAAGACTGGTCCATTTCGACAACTTGATTATGATCAAGTCGCTCAATTACCTAAAGAAAGCAGTGCGTTTCATTTAAAAAATGAATCTCTGTCTGACTATTAACCCATCCAAATGATAGTGAATAGAATATGAAAATCAGCCATCTTGATCATCTTGTTTTAACTGTTGCCAGTATTGAGAATACATGTAATTTCTATCAAACCGCGCTGGGGTTTAAAGTCATTACCTTTAAAGGCGATAGAAAGGCTCTACAGTTTGGAAATCAAAAAATAAATTTACACCAGCAAGGTAACGAGTTTGAACCTAAGGCATTACAGCCAACTCCCGGATCTGCCGACCTGTGTTTTATTTCAGATACTCCCATTTCAGAAGTGGTTGCACAGCTTAATCAATTAAATATACAAATTGAAGAAGGCCCCGTTGAACGTACTGGTGCAATGCACCCTATCCTTTCAGTTTATATTCGCGATCCAGATCAAAATTTGATTGAGATTTCAAATATTATAACGACTCAGCCACCTAAATAGGCTCTTCATAAGTAAGAAGTGCAAGCTATTCATTACGTTGACAAAGACAAAAAGAACAAAGAATTTTTCCGCAAAGTGGCGTTGATGCCGTACACTATACAAGCTATTTTTTAGCATCTGACAGAAATCAATTTATAGTTCATATTTCTTTGGTGATTCCTCATGAATAACACGCAATGGCTCGATGAAGTAAAATTTAACGAACAAGGTCTTATCCCTGCCATTGCTCAACATCATCAAACCGGACGTATTTTGATGGTAGCGTGGATGAACCGTGAAGCACTTGCGCTCACAGCAGAAAAAAATCAGGCTGTATACTTCTCTCGCTCTCGCCAAAAACTCTGGCACAAGGGTGAAGAATCAGGTCATTTTCAAACAGTTTATGAAATTCGTTTGGACTGCGATGGTGATGTAATCGTATTACAAGTTGAGCAACACGGCGGTATAGCGTGCCATACAGGTCGTGAGTCTTGTTTCTACCGTAAACTTACCCCACAGGGTTGGGAAATTGTCGATGCACAATTAAAAGACCCTACCGCAATTTATGGTGACAAAGCTAAAACTGAAAGCCACGATCATGCTCACACCACTGAACAAGTTGATGTGCTTGCTCACTTAGGGCAATTGATGCAAGAGCGTAAGCAAGCAGAAGCAGACACTTCATATGTTGCAAGCCTCTACAAAAAAGGCATTAATAAAATCTTAGAAAAAGTTGGCGAAGAAAGCGTAGAAACTATTATTGCTGCAAAAGACTACGCTGCTCAAAATACAGAAAGCAATTTAAATGACTTGATTTATGAAACTGCCGATTTGTGGTTCCATAGCATTGTCATGTTGGGTTATTTCGATCTTAATCCACAGCTTATTATTGACGAATTAGCTCGTCGTCAGGGTTTATCTGGTTTAGTTGAAAAAGCTAACCGCAATAAGGTTTAAAATCACTCAGTGTCGAATATCGAAAAACCTAAAGCCACCTATGAGCAAGCAATTGCCATAGATAACGCACGTCTTGGGCAATCATTTAAAGTGATTGCCTATGCGGGTACAGGTAAAACTACTACCTTACAAATGATTAGTGATGCCATGCCTGAACGGCGTGGAATGTATTTGGCATTTAACAAAGCCATTGCAGGCGAAGCTCAGAACAAATTTCATCGCAATGTAGACTGCCGTACTTTTCACTCACTCGCGTTTCGTAGTGTGCCACGTGGTGTGACTGATAAATTACGCTTACCTCGCTTAAGTCCAAGTTTTATTGCCAAAGAATATCGACTAGAACCGATTACCTTACGACGCATGATGGGTGGACGTTATGAAAAATACGTCTTAATGCCAAGTCGATTAGCGAGTCTTGTCGCCAATGCAGTAAGCTATTTCTGTTCGACCAGTTCTCAATATCCAGCGCCTCGACATATTCAGGCGCCAAACTGGTTACATCCAGACGATATTACTGAGCTACAGACCCACCTTTACCCTGCTGTTGAACGCCGCTGGCTTGAGTCCATCGACCCAAACCATCAAGCGGGAATTGGTCATGATATTTATCTCAAGCTTTGGGCATTGTCTGAACCTAACATTCCGGCAGATTATGTCTTATTTGATGAAGCCCAAGATGCTGACCCTTTAATGTTGGGTATTTTGCTACGTCAAAAAAGTACGCAGGTTATTTATGTAGGTGATGCCCACCAGCAAATCTACGCGTGGCGCGGTGCAGTAAATGCCATGCAACAGCTGCCTTTGCCAGAGTCTCGCCTCACCACTTCTTTTCGTTTTGGAGAGGCAATTGCCGATGTCGCCAATGCTTTGCTAGGTGGCTTAAATGAGACAGTACCTTTACTTGGTAATCCGAACCAAAAATCAAGCGTAGTCAATAAACCGCATACAAAAATGCGTGATGCGATTTTATGTCGTACTAATGCTCGCGCAATGGAGCTGTTATTGGCAGGCTTAGTTCACGGCGATAAAGTGAGTTTACAAGCTGACCATCAAAAGCTAAACCGTTTTGTAGATGCTGCAAGCCTCTTGAAGCAAGGAAAACGAGTTACTGACGTCCCCGAGTTAGCATGGTTTAACTCATGGCATGATGTTCATGAATACTGTGAAACCAATGAGGGAAGTGATATTAAACCATTGGTTAAACTGGTGGATGATCACGGTACCGACCCACTGAAAAAAGCACTTGCAAAGATTACCCCACTTGAGCAAGCTGACTATGTCATCTCGACTGCCCATAAAGCAAAAGGACTAGAGTGGAATCGTGTCCATATTGAAGATGATTATCAATTTAAAATTAATGGCTTAGAACACAAGATTACAGATGAGGAATTAAGATTACTTTACGTGGCCTGTACTCGTGCTAAAGTAAGTCTAAACATCCATCATCTTTATGATCTGATACAACAATTAAAAGTAAGGGCGCCTTTAAGTCTTCGTAAGTCGGTTGGTTGAAGCGCTCATAATTAGGTGAGCCTATGAGACTTCAATCCATCCAATTTAAACATGTTGCTCTGTTTCATGACCTAAAGATCCAGTTTCAATATGATAAGCAACCGATTACTTTAATTTTAGGTGAGCAGGCAACCGGTAAAAGTATGCTACTTAAGCATATTTATCATGCTTTAACGTGGTTTCCTGCGCGTCTTAAAGATGTCCGCACTCCGGGTGTTGTCATGCCCGATCAAGACATTACTCATTCTCGTTTACAATCTAAAATAGAAGTGAGTATCCATATTCCTTCAGAGTTCGGGCAATTACCTGAAACTACATCTGCACAGCAAACCGACACATCCGTTTGTAGTTGGAAACTATTTAAGACCTTAAATGCAACTGGTGTGGGTATTAGTCAAGTTGAAACTCAGCAGCTCGATCAAACTGTTACGCTTTATCATCAAGTCACCAGAAAAGACCCGCTTCAAGGACTTCCTCTACTTGCCTATTACCCATCTGAACGATTTGTTAACGATATAAATTTACTCAATAAAAACCTTCCAGGTATTACTCAGTCTATTTCTGCTTATGAAATTAGTTTAATCCCGTTTACAACTTTTACTCGCTTTTTTGAATGGTTACGTGAAATTAGCGATATTGAAAATGCGCAAGCAGCGCAGGTTGTACAACGAATTATTTCAAAACAATCTAATCCACAAAATCAGGAAGAACTTTTACATCAGCTTCAAATCGAATTGGCAGGGCAACCTAAACAGCTTCCTTCACCAAATCTATATGCGCTTAAATCAGCGTTAAAGATTATATTTCCAGAACTTGAAGACCTTTACCTACAATATCATCCACGGCTTCAACTCATGGTACATTACAAAGGTGAAGCTTTAGCATTTCAACAACTTTCCAATACCACAAAAACATGGATCGCACTCGTAGGGGATGTTGTACGCAGACTTTGTTTGCTCAACCCACTCAGCTTAGATCCTTGCCTTGAAGGCGAAGGAATTTTATTAATTGACCAGATCGATTCACAACTAGATGCTCAACATTGTTCAGAAATTTTAAATCGACTTCATCAAGCATTTCCGCGTTTACAAATCATAGTGACTGGGAGCCGTGAAGAATTACTTGAGCATGCGACTGCTTATCAATGTTTTAAATTAGAACATGGCAAAGTAGGTCAACTTGATTTAAATACGACTCAGCAGCAGCTCGAACACCTTTATACCCTCTTGCATCGAGATGAAGCTTTAGCACCACATATAGATACTTTGCCACCTGATACTGAACCTACAACAGCCCAGATCGACAATTTGTACCAACAAATTCAAAACTTAAATGAACAACAAAAAAATGAATTATTACGTATGATTCATGCAGGAGATACTTCGGAAGAAACCTCATCTCTGTAGACGTTATTATCCATATAGCTCAATTTTTATAATAAAAACCGGATTCGCTAAATATACGATGAAATCTGTTTTTTGAGCTGAAAAATCACTAGATGTTGTTACCACATGTAATAACATCAGATTTTTAATGATTTTTTAGTGTACAATAAATTTCATTTTGCGTTTTTATTATTCAAGTTGCGCAATACAACTTGTTTCTCGCTTTATTTTTCTAATTTGGTCGGGTTTTCAGAATATAAGCTTTGGAAATCTCTTTGAATTCCTATCTATTCTGAAATGAAAATTTCACCTTTAGGCTTCGGTCTAAATTATATATGGATACGAGTGTGCTACCGATAATTATCTTATTACCGTTAATATTAGGCACCACCCTTGTTTCATTGCTTCAACGGTTTTCACGTGGAGTAACGGCTTTAGGGGCGATCGGAGTCAGTTTAACCAGTTTTGGTTTATTACTGACTCAGGCTAAAACTGTGCTTGGTGGTGCAAGCATTCAACAAAGTTGGGATTGGTTACCGCAATTAGGAATTAATCTGAGCTTTAGACTTGATGCCCTTGGTTTATTATTTTCTCTTCTTATTACCGGTATCGGTACACTCATTTATATTTATGCCTATTATTATTTAGGCCCTAAAAATTCATTAAGTAAATTATATTTATTACTCATGCTGTTTATGGCAGCAATGCTGGGTATTTCCCTTTCAAACAATTTAATTATTTTATTAGTGTTTTGGGAACTTACCAGTATTTCATCTTTCTTATTAGTAGGTTACTGGAGTCATTACGAAGCTGCTCAACGTGGCTCGCGCATGGCACTTACCATTACAGGAATGGGTGGACTCGCCATGCTAGGTGGATTTGTCTTATTAGGGCAAATCACCGGTACTTATGAAATTAATGATATTGTCGGAATGAAAGACCTCATTCAAAGTCATCATCTTTTTGTTCCAGCGCTTTTGCTTATCCTACTTGGTGCTTTTACTAAAAGTGCTCAGTTCCCTTTTCATTTTTGGTTACCCAATGCAATGGCAGCACCCACCCCGGTGTCAGCCTATTTGCACTCTGCCACCATGGTTAAGGCAGGTATTTTCTTATTAGCACGTCTTGCACCTATCTTTATTGGTGCGGCGCTTTATCACAACATTGTCACGTTTGTCGGCCTATTCACGCTTTGTATGGCGGCATGCTTTGCTATCTTCAAAGAAGATTTAAAAGGATTATTAGCCTATTCAACTATTAGTCATTTAGGTCTTATTGTCTGCTTATTAGGTATTGGTTCACCTTTAGCGGTTGCCGCTGCAATTTTTCATATTATTAACCACGCAACCTTTAAAGCTGCCCTGTTTATGATTGCAGGGATTATTGACCATGAAACAGGTACACGTGATCTTAGAAAATTAAGTGGCGTTTGGCAGCTACTGCCGTTTACCGCAACGCTCACTATGATCACTGCAGCCTCAATGGCAGGTGTTCCTCTTACCAATGGCTTTATTTCTAAAGAAATGTTCTTTACCGAACTGTTAGCGAACCTTTCAGGATCGGCTGTTATTTTTGCCAGTATTATTGCGACCCTTGCCGGTATTTTTGCAGTGAGTTATTCAATTCGTTTAGTTCACGGCGTATTTTTTGATGGCCCATTGGGTAAACAAGTTCCAAATAAAAATGCCCACGAGCCACCTATCGGCATGAGAGCACCAGCTATATTGCTCGCGGCACTATGTATTTTGGTCGGTATTTTCCCTGCCCTACTGGTCGAGCCTTTAGTTAACAGTGTGACACGCGCAAGTCTTATGCAGCCTGATTTTGCAGGAACTCATCTTGCAATTTGGCATGGATTCAATGCGCCATTAGTCATGAGTATTATTGCCTTGGCTGGAGGTACGCTTTTCTATTTTGCCCTAGCAAAAGATGGCATGATTCGTAAGATCGACCTTGACCCAAGACTCGGTCGCTTACAAGGCCGTATTTTATTTGATTTATTCTTAAAGCATTTATTATTAACGAGCCGAAAAATCAAACAAAAAACCGAAAATGGTTCTTTGCAAAGTTACCTATTTTTAATCATTGCTTTTAGCACCATCATGGTGACCATGCCTTTGCTCAATCAAGGGCTTACCACAGGTACACGTGAGCTGACTCATGCCCCATGGATTGCAGTTGTGCTTTGGCTAACCTTATTCTCAGGTTGCTGGATGATGCTCTGGTTTCACCATGAACGCATCAAAGCTGTACTCATTAGCGGTGCAATTGGTCTCGTGGTGACCATGGTGTTCGTTACCATGTCTGCACCTGACTTAGCACTTACTCAAATTACGGTAGATGTGGTTACGACTGTTCTTTTGTTGATGAGTTTGTCTTTACTACCACAGCTGACACCTTATGAATCTACTCGCTCAAGACGTTTAAGAGATGCATTTTTAGCAATCATTGGTGGCTTAGGTATCGGCTGGATTACGTGGCTCATTTTAACGCGTGACCATAATTCGATTTCATGGTTCTTTGCTCAGCAATCTTTACCACTTGGCGGTGGTTCTAACATCGTGAATGTTATTTTGGTGGACTTCCGTGGTTTCGATACCTTTGGTGAAATTACCGTATTAGGCATTGCTGCGATTGGTGCGCTATGTCTTATGGATGGCATGCGCGTACACGGTACCACCATGACACAAGGCCTCACCTACCGCTTTAACCCATCTCCGCTTATGTTCCGTATTACGGCCTCTTGGGTTTTACCTTTAGCGTTGGTGGTAAGTGTCTATATCTTTATGCGCGGACATAACTACCCTGGCGGTGGCTTCATTGCAGGTTTAATTACCTCAATGGCACTTATTATTCAGTACATTGCTTTAGGTCAAGATCAAGCAGAACAAATGTTAAAAGCACAATCTGGTCGTCTTTATGAAATCTGGATTGGTTCTGGTTTAACAATTGCGGGCTTAACTGGTATTGCCGCATGGTTCTGGGCACGTCCATTCTTAACTAGTGCTCATGTCTATATTGAGTTACCAATTTTAGGAAAACTACATCTGGCTTCAGCAGCAAGCTTTGATTTGGGTGTGTATATCACGGTGGTAGGCGCCACTATGCTACTCATTTCTGTATTAGGAGACTCTCGCCACTCGAGTATGTCTGGTCCTGTACCTCATGGGGAGAAATCATCATGATCAGTTTAGAATTCTTACTGGCCTCTGCCATTGGGCTACTTGTTGCTACAGGCATCTATCTTATTTTGCGTGCGCGTACCTTTCCTGTTGTGTTGGGTTTAGCCGTACTAGGTTATGCGGTTAACTTATTTTTGTTTGCGATGGGCCGTCTGCAAGTCAGCTCGCCAGCTATCCTAACGGAGACTACCAATATTACAGATCCGCTTCCACAAGCGCTTGTTTTAACTGCGATCGTTATCGGTTTCGCAACCACAGCGTTTATTGTGCAACTGGCTTTACGCAGCCGTTATGAATCAGGAAGTGACCACGTTGATGCAAAAGAAGATATTTCTCCAACATACGACCCACGTGAGGATGAGCCGTGATGTTTGATTTTTTATCTTTTTGGCAAGCAAATACACCAATTTTCAGCATCCTCATCCCGGCATTTACTGGTTTTATTTTACTGCTTCTAGGCAATCCTGGCGCTGGTGCATTAAAAGAAGACTGGCGTCAACCTTGGCGACGTGGCATTAGCTTGCTCTCAGCAATCGCAGGTTTAGTCACTGCTGTTAGTTATCTGATTGTTGCTAATACAGGCCAAATTACTGTTTACCAGTTGAGCGAGTGGTCAGCACCATTTGGTATTGTGCTGGTACTTGATCGACTTTCAGCATTTATGCTGGTTTTAACCTATGCCTTAGCAGTCCCGGTTTTATGGTATGCAAGTGAGAATTGGGATACGAGAGGTCGCTATTTCCACGCTATATTCCATTTTCTTTTAATGGGCCTATGCGGAGCATTTCTTACAGGTGACTTATTCAACCTGTTCGTTTTCTTTGAAATCTTGCTTATGGCGTCCTATGTTTTGCTGTTGCATGGACAAGGCAAACCACGTTTTCAGCTTGGCGTACACTATGTCATTATCAATCTCTTAGCCTCTGCCCTATTCTTAATTGGCCTTGGTATGATTTATGGCAGTGTAGGCAGTCTAAATATGACTGACGTTTCACGCCTTTTACCAACTTTAGATGCAGATCAACATAAATTAGCAGTCGCTGGTGCCCTACTGTTATTTGTCGTGTTTGGTATTAAAGCAGCCATGCTACCAGTGGGTTTTTGGCTACCAAAAACTTATGCCGTTGCAAGTACACCTGTCGCAGCGATCTTTACCATTATGACTAAAGTGGGCATCTATGCCATTTTGCGTGTAAATGGAACTGTATTTAATGATGTACTTAGCCAAGAAATCTTTAAAAGTTGGCTTCTTCCAATTGGCTTAATTACGTCTCTATACGGTGTGGTTGGAGCAATCGGTGCAGATCGCCTTAGACGTTTTGTTGGTTTTATGGTGCTGTCTTCGATTGGTACATTATTGACTGCAATTGCTATGTCAAATACGCAAGCGTGGTCAGGGGCACTATTCTATTTAGTCCACAGTACACTGATCGGTGCTGCATTTTACTTGTTCTGTGGTTGGATGACTTCGCAACGCGGTGATTTCAAAGATCACTTAAAAATCGCACCAAGAATTAAGCAAGAAAAAGCAGCCATGCTGACTTATTTCTTAATTGCCATGATGCTCGCTGGTTTACCACCTTTTAGTGGCTTCTTTGGAAAGGTGTTTATTTTACAAGCAACTGTTGAAACAGCATATCAAGGCTGGGTAATTGGTATTGTGCTTGTGGTCAGTCTATTAAGCATTATTGCGTTAACACGTGTCGGATTTATTTTATTCTGGCGTGCCTCAGCACCAGAAGAAGATCCGATCAATCCTGCTTATATTATTTATCGGGCTTTACCTGAACGTGCACCACCACGTAATGATTCAGTGATTTATATTTTGCTTGCAGGTTTAGTGGCTTATGTCGTATTTGCTTCACCTGTGTTGCACTACACCACAAGCACTGCTCAGCAAATTCAAAATCACGCCTTATATCAGCAATCTATTCTTAAAACTGATCAAAATGGCGAAATCATTAGTGTGCAGCCTTATGATTCAACTTATTTACCAGAAACAAAATATGGTGGAGAAGTTGAAGATCATAATGCCTATCTGATACCTGACATTATTTCTAAAGACACATACAACGGTGTACATATTTCCGAATACAAACACCGCCAAATTCAGCAGCAAGAAAAATTGCAAACGCCAACCATTGCTGATGAAAGTCAACTGAAACCTATGGAGCCATAACAATGCAGCTATCTAAATTGCTTGACCGCTGGTTCCCGCATCCATTTGTTTCTTTTTTAATTATCGTTTTTTGGTTAATGCTCTCGCATAGTCTTGATGCAAGTGACCTGCTTATGGCTGTAATTTTGGGGCTTGTGATTCCTCGATTGGTTCGACCTTTTATTACTAGAACACCGCACATTCATTGGCAACCAGCAGTAAAACTATGCTTTGTTGTACTGTGGGATATTATTGTTTCCAATTTTCGCGTTGCTAAACTGGTATTAGGGTCACCTAAAAAATTACATCCCAAATGGTACCGTGTTCCATTAGAAACAGAACATGAACAAGTAAATTCTTTACTCGCAATGATTATTACCACAACACCAGGTACGGTCTCTGCTGGTATTGATCAAGAGCGTGGTGACATTTTGGTACACTCGCTCAGTACAGAAAATACTGAAAGTGATGTGCAAGACATCAAACAACGCTATGAGGCTCCACTCATGGAAATTTTTGATGTGAAAAGCAAATCGGAGGACAATACATGACCATCCTACCTTATGCACTTGGCATTAGCTTGATTGCCATCACGATCTCTATGTTGCTCTGTCTGTTTCGCATGGTGATGGGACCATCAATTGTAGATCGCCTTTTAGCACTTGATACCCTTTTTCTAAATGCAACTTGTCTCATTGTTGTATTAGGTATTTATTGGACAACCACCTCTTTATTTGAAGGGGCATTATTAGTTGCCATGCTAGGGTTTGTATCGACAGCTGCTTTGGCTCGTTATTTTACAACCGGTCATGTAATCGATTAGAGGGAGGTCAAAATGCAAATTACAATGGAAATTATTGTTTCGATCTTTCTGGTTTTTGGTTCGTTCTTTATGTTAGTTGGTTCAATCGGCATGGTACGCCTACCCGATTTATTTATGCGACTACATGCGCCTACCAAATCGAGTACATTAGGACTAGGTAGCTTTTTAATTGCTTCAATGATCTTTTTTGCTTTTCAAGGTCGTTTTGGCTTTGCCGAACTTCTCATCACTCTGTTAGCTTTCATTACGGCACCTGTTTCAGCCAATTTAATTGCACAAGCAGCACTACATCTGCGTTTACGCTCATTAAGTGGTGAAGTTCCTGAAGCAATCGAACGTCCATTACCATGGGATCGCTATAAAATCGGACAACGCTTTTCACAAAACAAACCTCCGATGGAGCCTCCTCAGGAATAAAAATGTGAACAAATAAAAAAGCCACCCAAAGGTGGCTTTTTTATTTTGAGTATAAATTACTCTTCGTCATCTGACTTACGTTCCGGTAAATCTTGTACCGCTTTTTCAATAAGACCAAACATATAATTACCATATGCATTCGTCTTATCGTAATGGAAACGTAAGCGAGGCGTAATACGTGTTTTGATACGACGACTGAGTTCATGACGCAAGAAACCAGAAGCTTTATTTAATACATCTAAAGTTTCTTTATTTGCTGCTTCACTTTGCTCATCACCTAGCTCACGCCCCATAACAGTAACGTAAACTTCAGCGTATCCCATATCCGCACTGACTTTCACGGCTGAGATGGTCACTAGACCACCCAGACGCGGATCTTTTAACTCCTGACGGATTAGATCAGACAGCTCACGCTGTACTGAATCCGCCATTCGCTTTAAGCGTTGGCTACCCGCCATTAAAGACTCCGTTTAATCAATTGAACATCATATACTTCGATCTTATCTTGTACTTTGATGTCTTTATAACCTTTAACCGCAAGACCACATTCCATACCAGCACGAACTTCATCAACTACATCTTTATAACGACGTAATGATTCAAGTTCACCTTGGAACACAACCACGTCATCACGTAATACGCGAATCGGTTTATTACGGTGTAATGTACCTTCAAGTACCATACAGCCTGCTGCTGCACCAAACTTACTTGAGTGGAATACTTCACGTACTTCAGCAACACCCAAGATTGTTTCACGGTGTTCAGGAGCAAGTTTACCGCTCATGGCATCTTTCACATCATCAATCAATTCATAGATGATGCTGTAGTAACGAATATCGATACCGTCTTGGTCACTTCTCTGACGCGCAGCTGTATCAGCACGAACATTGAAGCCTAACAATACTGCTTCTGAAGATTCAGCAAGAATTACATCAGATTCAGTAATCGCACCAACACCAGAACTAATTACACGAACTTTTACTTCATCAGTAGAGAGTTCATATAAAGCTGCATTCAATGCTTCTAAAGTACCACGTACGTCAGTTCTTAAAACAACGTTCACTGTAGGAACATCTTTTTTGCCCATTGACGACATGATATTTTCAAGACGCATTGCACTTTGACGCTCAATACGTTTTTGACGCTCACGGTCAGCACGAGCATCGGCAACTTCACGTGCTTTTTTCTCGTCATTTACAACAAGAACTTCGTCACCTGCCATTGGAGCATCTGGAAGACCCAGAATTTCTACCGGAATAGATGGTCCTGCTGATTTAATTGGCTTACCGTTTTCGTCAGACATTGCGCGGACACGACCATAAGATGAACCTGCAAGAACAAGGTCACCAATATTTAATGTACCGTTTTGAACAAGAATAGAAGTTACTGCACCACGGCCTTTATCAACACGCGCTTCAATAACAACACCTTGCGCAGCACCTTCAGCAGATGCTTTTAATTCCATCAATTCTGATTGAATAAGAATTAAATCAAGAAGTTCATCAATACCTTGTCCAGTATGTGCTGAAACTTTAGCAATCGGAACATCACCACCCCATTCTTCTGGAACGATTTGTTTCGTTGTTAATTCATTTAACACACGGTCTGGATCAGCAGATTCTTTATCCATCTTGTTGATTGCAACAATAATTGGAGTACCTGCTGCACGTGCATGGTCAATTGCTTCCGCAGTTTGTGGCATTACACCATCATCTGCCGCAACAACCAATACCACGATATCTGTTGCTTTAGCACCACGTGCACGCATTGAAGTAAACGCAGCATGTCCCGGTGTATCAAGGAATGTAATAATCCCTTTGTCTGTTTCAACGTGATACGCACCAATGTGCTGGGTAATACCACCTGCTTCACCAGCCGCAACTTTCGAACGACGGATACGGTCAAGCAATGATGTTTTACCATGGTCAACGTGACCCATAATCGTAACAACTGGTGGACGAGTTGTTTGCTCACCACGTGCTTCTTCAGCCGCTTCAAGCAAGTTATCTTCCGCCTGTGTATCAGAAACTAGAACAGGGTTGTGTCCCATTTCTTCTACAACAAGTGCCGCTGTATCTTGGTCAATAGCTTGATCTTGATTAACCAACTCACCCATTTTCATAAGTGTTTTGATAACTTCACGTACTTTAATCGCCATCTTTTGAGCAAGATCGGCAACAACAATACTTGAACCGATTTCTACGTCATAGACTTGCTTTTTAACTGGCTTTTCAAATCCATGCTTGTTTGCTTGGCTTGATTTTAAACCACGTTTGTTATGGTTAACGAAGCTTTGCTCTTCTTGACCACGACGACCACCTTTCTTACCCGCACGCGGGTTAGTAGTTGCGCCACCGCGTTTAATTTCACGGTCTTCTTGCTTAAATGAATCTTCATACGCTTGGCCAACAAGACCTGAAGCAAGTGGAGAATCATCAATTACACGAATTGTGGTAGTAGCATCGTCATTTGAGTACTTAGATGCCATTTTGCGCATTTGTTCAAGCGTACGTTGCTGAGCTTCTTCAGCCGCTTTACGACGTGCAGCTTCTTCAGTTGCTTTTAACTGAGCTGTTTGAGCTTCACGCGCTTTCTTTTGCTCTAATGTTTCTGCTGGTTTTGGTGCAGGTTTTACTGTACCACCACCACGTTTTTTCACTACAACGGCAGCTTTAGGAGCTGACTGTGCAGCGCTATCTTGTTGATGAGCAGCACGCATTGCATCTAAAGTTGCTTTTGCTTTTTGCTCTGTTTGAAGACGCGCTTTTTGCTCTGCAGTTTCACGCGCTTGTTGATCTGCACGTGCTTTAGCTTCTGCTTCTGCACGCGCTTTAGCCTCTGCTGCAATTTGTTCTGGGTTTGGTTTAGCAAAAACCTGTTTTTTACGTACTTCTACGTTAATTGTTTTTGCTTTACCTGAAGTACTTGCAACTTTAGCGGTACTGGTTGTTTTACGTTTCAACGCAATTTTTCCTGTGTTACCACTTTCCTGACCATGCACTTTTTTCAAATGATTGACTAAAGTGTCCTGTTGTTCAGTGGTAATAATGTCGTCTGCTGTACGTTGAGGCAAACCTGCTTCGCGAGCCTGTTCTAGGAGCTTCTCAACAGGACGTCCTACACTGAGAGCTAACTCTTTAATCGACTTGTCCGTCATATTTCATCTCCTAGTTAAACCATGATTCGCGAGCTTTCATGATCAATTGACCTGCTTTTTCATGATCAAGACCTTCAATATCAGAGATATCGTCAGTAGCCTGATCTGCCAAATCATCCACGGTAATAATACCGCGAGCGGCAAGCGAGTAAGCGATCTCAGAAGTCATGCCTTCCATTGTGAGAAGGTCTGCGCTCGGTTCTTGAATATTTTCTTGCTGTTTCAAAGCATCAGTAAGGGCTGCTTCTTTTGCACGACTTTGCAACAACTCAACCAATTCAGCATCAAGCTCAATTTCGTCAAAAGTTTCAGCAGGAACATAAGCAATCTCTTCTAAAGAAGTGAAGCCCATTTCTACCAATGCCATTGCTAAATCTTCTTCAATATCTAAACGTGATACAAACATGTCGAGATATTGTTGAGCTTCATTTTGCTGACGAGCACGATACTCTTCTTCAAGCATCATGTCGAGTTTGTAGCCAGTTAAATCAGAAGCTAAGCGAACGTTTTGACCTTGTGAGCCAATCGCACGAGCTAATTGATCGCTGGTTGCAAAAATAATATCGGCACTTCTTGCATCTTCATCAAGCACGATGCCTGAAACATCAGCTGGTTCTAATGCGCTAGCAATGTATTGAGCTGGATCATCAGACCAAACCACTACATCAATACGTTCACCGTTTAACTCCTGCTGTACAGCTTGAATACGCGTACCACGCATACCAATACATGCACCTACAGGGTCGATACGGTGATCATTTGTTTTCACTGCAATTTTAGCACGGACACCTGGTTGGCGTGCCGCTGCTTTAATTTCGATAATCTCTTCAGAAATTTCAGGAATTTCTTTTTTCATTAAAGCGATTAACATTTCAGGCTTAGCGCGTGATAACAATAACTGAGCGCCGCGGCCTTCACGGTTAACATTATATAAGATAGCGTTTACACGTTGCTTTGGACGAAGAATTTCTTTAGGAATCATTTCTTCGCGAGCAAGATAAGCTTCTGCGTTGTCGCCTAAATCAATGATGAAACCATCTTTGGTTTGTTTTTTCACTTCACCGTAGATTAACTCACCCACTTTAGATTCGTATGCATCAGCAACTAAAGCACGCTCAGCTTCACGGATTTTTTGTACGATAACCTGTTTTGCGATTTGCGCAGCAATACGGCCAAACTCGATAGATTCAACTTCAAGTTCACGCACATCACCAATTGACCATTTCGATGGATCAACATCAGAGATCGCATCTTGGCAAGCTGGCATTTCATGATCTTCATCCGCCACTACAGTCCATTGACGGAATGTACGGTAATCACCAGTTTTACGATCAATCTCTACACGAAGCTGAGCTTCTTCAGCATGCGTACCTTCGTAAAATCTTTTCTTCGTTGCAGCAACTAGAGCTTGTTCTAAAGCCTCGAAGATCGCTTCACGACTAACACCTTTTTCATTACTAACCGTTTCTACAACGGTAAGAATTTCGCGGCCCATAAGTCACCTACCGATTTCTTATATAATTTAAATAAATTTAATCTTGATAGATCAAGTTTGCTTTATCGATATTGTTGCTGTCGATATCAAGCACATGCTTTCCTTCAACTTCAACCTTAATCTCTTCATTTTCAAGGTCTACAGCAAGGAGTTTTGCTTGAAATTTACGGCGATTTTCTACTGCTGCAATTAAACGCAAAGCAACTTGTTGTCCAATATAGCTTTGCAACTGTTCAAGTTGAAAAAATGGGCGATCCCAACCTGGTGAAGAAACTTCTAAAGAATATTCACCTGAAATCGGATCATGAACATCCAACATCGCGCCGACTTGTTGTGTAACACGTACACAATCTTGTACGCCAATACCACGACCTTGTTCTACTTCACCATCTTCATTAATCACTGGTTCAGCGTTTTCATCAACCGGTCTATCGATATAAATACGCAATAATGAACGTTTACCTTGTGGAAGGAATTCGATTCCCCACAGGTCAACACCACATGCCTGCACTGCTGGAGCAATCATGTCATACAATGCTTGGGATTTATTTGATAATTTCATTTACTCTCGTCATTCTCGTGCGATTCAATCGGTTGTTTTAACCGACACAGACCTACTATAGTGAAGCATGACTATTTGACCAATTGATGTCGACACTACACGATAGCGATACGATAACCAATAAAAAAGGGCGTTAATCGCCCCTATGTAGCACAGAAAACAATAGTCCACTGTGCAAAAAGGCCCACCTGTCTGTGAGCCTCTTTTAAGAAACTTGGTAGCGGGAGCTGGATTTGAACCAACGACCTTCGGGTTATGAGCCCGACGAGCTACCAGACTGCTCCATCCCGCATCAACGTGCAAAAATTATATACAAATATCGAAAAAAGTCAATGTAAACTTTACAATATTCGTTTGATTAAGTTGCACCTTAATCAAATTGGTAGCGGGAGCTGGATTTGAACCAACGACCTTCGGGTTATGAGCCCGACGAGCTACCAGACTGCTCCATCCCGCATCAATAAACTGCTTGCACTCAACTTTCTGGTTCAAAGTTGGTGCGGAAGGGGGGACTTGAACCCCCACGCCCGAAGGCACTACCACCTCAAGGTAGCGTGTCTACCAATTCCACCACCACCGCAGCTTGTGGGACGCATTCTAGTCCTTCCAATTGCAAAAGGAAAGCCCTATTTCGAATTATTGACCCGTTTTTGGTGCATTTGGTGAAGTTTCAGGCGATGTTGTTTGAGCTGGTGCTGTTGTTTGTACAGTTTTCAAACTATATGCCTCTGTAGTCTGTTTTTTTGCAAAAACAGCAAGAGTCAAACTCGTTACAAAAAACAATGCAGTTAAAACAGCAGTCAGGCGAGTAAGGAAGTTACCCGAACCAGATGCACCAAATACAGTTGCTGCACCGCCACCACCAAAAGAAGCACCAGCATCTGCGCCTTTACCATGTTGCACTAAAATCAATGCAATCATCAGTACAGCTAAAATAATATGTACAACAAGTACAAAAGAGTGCATACCCTATCCTCGTTATTTGCTTTGCGCGAAGGCTTGTACAATTTGATAAAAAGATGCTGCATTTAATGAAGCACCACCCACCAACGCACCATTAATATCTGGACATGCAGCTAATTCAACAGCATTTTCAGCTTTTACACTACCACCATATAAAATAGCAATACTTGAACCCGCTGAGGTAAGCTGGCATAAGCCTTCACGAATTTTAGCGTGCATTGCTTGTGCATCTTGTGGTGAAGCTGTTTTACCAGTACCAATTGCCCAAATCGGCTCATAAGCAATTACGACTTGGTTTTGCCACTGTTCAGCAGTCACTACGGGTGCAATATCACAAATTTGTTGTAAAACAACTTGCTCTGCCTGCCCTTGTTCACGCTGTTCAAGACTTTCGCCCACACAATAAATGACAGTCAAGCCCGCATTTAATGCATTTTGGAGTTTCGCCTTCAAAATTTCAACGTTATCGCCAAAAATATCACGGCGTTCAGAGTGTCCGACCAATACGAAATTAATTTGGCTATCTTTTAATAATTCTGCACTAACTTCGCCAGTATAAGCACCTGTACCTGCAATACGCGATACATCTTGCGCAACTGTATATACCGTTCTTGCAGCATCCTGCAATTGCGCCTGTACTGTTGTAAGTGCAATAGAAACAGGGGCAACGCCCACATGGCAGCTTTCATCTGCAATTTGGTTTTGTTGCAATAATTGTTTAAATTCTTCTATAAGTTGGTTGGCGTTAGCACGCATTGGATTCATTTTCCAGTTGCCAACTACCCAAGGCGTAATCGTCGAACCCGACATACTGCTCACCTTTCATCAAAAATGCAGCACATTCTACACGCATTTATACAAATTTCAGATACTTTTCTTTAAAGGGATTACTTATATCTTTTCTTCTCTTTGAAATTAAGAAAAACTTTATAGCCATTCGAAGTTAAACATTCTAAAAATTAATCTTTAAAAACTTCGACTAGTTCAAGCTTTAATAGCTCGAGTAAGACTAGAGCAACACTTTATAAGGTAGTAATTTTACATAACAAAAGTATAATTTTTCATATACCAATTATAAACACATTAGCATAGGCAGGCAGATGTCAGTATTACATACATCTCCAAAATTTACGGGGTTTTTTCGGCGTTTAGTCGAAGAAAAGCATGTGTCGGCAGCGACCATGCAAAATGCATTAGATGCAGCAAAGAGAGCCAAGCAGGATACAGTCGCATATTTAATTGAAGAGGTACATCTCTCCCCTTCTTTATTGGCTGAAACCATTTCTGCGGAGTTTGCTGAACCATATTTTGATCTAGATGTTTATGACACATCTCAGATTCCTAAAGATCTGGTCGATCAAAAACTGATTTTAAAACATCGAATTTTGCCGCTCATTCAAAGAGGACAAATTCTATATGTCGCGACCAGCAACCCAAGCAATATTGAAGCAATCGATGCAATCCGTTTTAACAGTAAATTGCTGGTTGAACCTGTTATTGTCGAGCATCATAAGCTGGAAAAAGTTTTAGGCCAGCATTTTGCAGAAGAAAGCAGCTTTGACTTTAATGATGAAGAGTTTGATCTTGATGTCAGCCTTGATGGTCCTACCACTCAAGAAGATGAAGAAGAAACACCTCAAGGTGATGAAGCTCCTATTGTTAAATATATTAATAAGTTGCTTATTGATGCCATTCGTATGGGCGCGTCAGATTTACATTTTGAGCCTTATGAAAAGTCATATCGGGTACGTTATCGTGTCGATGGTGTGTTACGTCAAATTGCCAATCCGCCTTTACAACTTGCAAACCGTTTGGCATCACGCTTAAAAGTAATGTCCCAAATGGACATTTCCGAAAAACGTGTCCCACAAGATGGTCGTATTAAACTTAAGCTATCAAAAACCAAAGCAATTGATTTCCGTGTGAACTCTCTCCCTACCTTGTTTGGTGAAAAATTAGTTCTACGTATTCTTGATCCATCAAGCGCAATGCTAGGCATTGATGCATTAGGCTACGAAGAAGAACAAAAAGCTTTATTTATGGAAGCTTTAGATAAACCACAAGGTATGCTTTTGATTACTGGACCAACAGGTTCCGGTAAAACTGTATCTCTATATACAGGCTTAAATATTTTAAATACTGAAAGTTCCAATATTTCTACTGCCGAAGATCCAGTGGAAATTAACTTAGAAGGTATTAATCAGGTTAACGTCAATCCTAAAGTGGGTTTAACATTTGCAGCTGCTCTTAAGTCTTTTTTACGTCAAGACCCTGACATTATTATGGTCGGTGAGATTCGTGACTTGGAAACAGCAGAAATTGCGATTAAGGCTGCTCAAACCGGCCACATGGTGATGTCAACATTACATACCAATAGTGCTCCGGAAACATTGACCCGTCTACGCAATATGGGAGTTCCTTCTTTTAATATTGCAACATCAGTAAATCTAGTGATTGCACAGCGTTTAGCACGTCGTCTTTGTTCTCAATGTAAAATACCTGCTGATATTCCTAAACAAAGCTTATTAGAAATGGGCTTTACCGAACAAGATTTAGCACATCCAGATTTTCGGGTTTTTCAACCCGTGGGCTGTCCTGAATGTCGTGAAGGCTATAAAGGCCGTGTCGGTATTTATGAGGTAATGAAAGTTACACCTGAAATTTCCAAGATTATTATGGAAGATGGCAACGCTTTAGAAATCGCGGCTGCTTCTGAAAAATTGGGGTTTAATAATCTACGTCGTTCAGGTTTAAAAAAGGTGATGCAAGGGGTGACCTCTTTACAAGAAGTTAACCGTGTAACCAGTGAATAAGACACTATTTAAAATAAGGATAATCTAATGGCTGTCAAAAAGGCACAAATGATGCCGACTTTTGCTTATGAAGGGGTTGACCGTAAGGGCGTAAAAATTAAAGGAGAACTTCCGGCTAAAAATATGGCTTTAGCCAAAGTAACCTTACGCAAACAAGGGGTGACTGTTCGAACTATACGTGAAAAACGTAAAAATATTCTTGAAGGGTTATTTAAGAAAAAAGTCACCACACTCGATATTACGATTTTTACCCGACAACTTGCGACTATGATGAAAGCTGGTGTACCTCTAGTACAAGGCTTTGAAATTGTAGCAGAAGGTTTAGAAAACCCTGCCATGCGAGAGGTTGTCCTCGGTATTAAAAGTGAAGTTGAAGGTGGTAGTACCTTTGCCTCAGCTTTAAAAAAGTACCCTCAACATTTTGATAACTTTTTTTGTTCACTTGTTGAATCTGGTGAACAATCAGGTGCACTCGAAACGATGTTGGATCGCGTTGCAATTTATAAAGAAAAAAGTGAGTTGCTCAAGCAAAAAATTAAGAAAGCAATGAAATACCCTGCAACAGTTATTGTGGTAGCCATTGTGGTGACTATTATTTTGATGGTTAAAGTAGTCCCCGTTTTCCAAGATTTATTTGCTTCTTTCGGCGCAGAATTACCAGCATTTACACAAATGGTCGTGAATATGTCGAAATGGATGCAGGAATACTGGTTCATTATGATTATTGCGATTGGTGTATTTATTGCTGCGTTTTTAGAAGCAAAAAAACGTAGTAAAAAGTTTCGTGATGGCTTAGATAAACTGGCACTTAAGTTACCTATTTTCGGAGATCTGGTTTATAAAGCAATTATTGCCCGTTATAGCCGCACGCTTGCTACAACATTTGCCGCAGGTGTTCCGCTTATTGATGCACTAGAGTCGACTGCAGGCGCAACAAATAATGTCATTTATGAGCAAGCTGTGATGAAAATTCGTGAAGATGTGGCAACCGGTCAACAACTTCAATTTGCTATGCGAGTATCTAATCGTTTTCCATCTATGGCTATACAAATGGTTGCAATTGGTGAAGAATCGGGTGCACTAGACAGCATGCTCGATAAAGTTGCCACTTACTATGAAAATGAAGTGGATAATGCCGTTGATGGTTTAACTTCTATGATGGAACCTTTAATTATGGCAATTTTAGGGGTACTCGTAGGCGGTCTGGTAATTGCTATGTATCTTCCAATTTTCCAAATGGGCTCAGTTGTATAATGCAAGACATCATTGCGTATTTTATTCAAAACTTAACTGCACTTTATATTGCTGTTGCACTCGTGAGCCTATGTATCGGTAGCTTTCTTAATGTAGTGATTTACCGCACACCAAGAATGATGGAGCAAGATTGGCAGCAAGAATGCCAAATGTTACTCAATCCTGAGCAACCCATTATTGATCATGAGAAGCTAACTTTAAGTAAGCCTGCTTCATCATGCCCTGCATGCCATCAACCCATCCGTTGGTATCAAAATATCCCACTCATAAGCTGGCTAGTGTTAAGAGGAAAATGTGGTCATTGCCAGCACCCGATTAGCATTCGCTATCCAGCCATCGAACTACTTACCATGCTATGTTCATTGGTGGTGGTTATGGTGTTTGGTCCAACCATACAAATGCTTTTTGGACTCGTCCTCACATGGATATTGATAGCACTTACCTTTATTGATTTCGATACACAATTATTGCCTGATCGCTTTACCCTACCTTTAGCTGCGCTTGGTTTAGGCATTAACACCTTTAATATCTACACCTCACCCAACTCGGCCATTTGGGGTTACCTCATTGGTTTTCTATGTCTTTGGATTGTCTATTACTTATTTAAAGTAATTACTGGCAAAGAAGGTATGGGCTACGGCGACTTTAAATTACTTGCAGCATTAGGTGCATGGATGGGGCCATTGATGCTGCCGTTAATTGTGTTATTGTCATCGTTACTTGGCGCAATCATTGGCATCATTTTATTAAAATTAAGAAATGACAATCAGCCTTTTGCGTTTGGGCCATATATTGCCATTGCAGGTTGGGTTGCCTTTTTATGGGGTGATCAGATTATGAAAATTTATTTGGGAGGTTAAGATGGCTTTTATTCTGGGAATCACAGGTGGTATAGGCAGTGGTAAATCAGCTGCAACACAGTGGTTTGAATCCCAAGGAATCCAAGTCGTCGATGCCGATATTGTTGCTCGCGAAGTGGTTGAAAAGGGCCAACCTGCCCTTCAAAAAATTCAGCAAACTTTTGGAGACTGGGTGCTTCAACCCGATGGCAGTTTAGACCGTCGTGCCTTACGTGAATATATTTTTCAAAATCCACAAGCGCGTCATACACTTGAGCAAATTACCCATCCTGCAATCCGTCAATCTATTATTCAACAGCTACAAAATCCTAAAAGTCCTTATGTAATTTTAGTTTCGCCATTATTGTTTGAAACAAATCAACATGAACTGGTCAATCACACGCTACTAATTGATGCGAGTGAACAAACTCAAATTCAGCGTGCAAGCCAGCGCGATGGGCAAAACCAAGAACAAATCCAGAAAATCATTGCTGCACAAATGCCACGCGAACGAAAACGTGAGCTTGCCAATGACATAGTGTTTAACGATGGATTACTCGAACATTTATATCAGCAATTAGAGCCTTTACATCAAAGCTATTTGAAGCGTGCAAACTAATTTTGTGTATTTTGCTGTTTAATCTTTTGTGTCAGGCTATCTTGTCTAAACCAGCGCCAAGGCTGTAAAGCGCCTACCCCCATACCTACCAAGCCCACAACAATTGATGGGCTTAATGATTCACCAAGTAAAGGTACAGCTAAAATAGCTGCAATAAACGGCGCCAAAGTTACAATACTTCCCGTTTTAAAAGCACCAAGACGTTGAATAGCAGCAACATAAGTCAACGTTGCAATAATAACGACAAATACGCCATGAAAAATGCCTTGTACAGCCAAATGTACAGGATCTACATCCATAAAATGTTTAGGTAAGAATAATAGGTAAATCGGCAAATAAATAATTGCAGACCAAATCGCGACGCTTGCCATAGAGTGCCAGGCAGAGAGTTTCCACTGTTTAAGTAGTACAGTAAAAATCCCCCACCAAATTGCACTGATAAACAGAAGTAAATCGCCAATTCCAAAAGCAGAGGTACTACTTTGTAGCATTAATGCACTCATGAGGCCCAAGGCAGTGATCATAATTGCCAGACTCACCCATGTATGTTTATCAAATGGTTGTCTAAATAGAATATAGGCAGCTATAGCTGTACAGATGGGGATACAACCATTTAAAAATATTGCGGCATGTGCAGCTGGCGCATAAAGAAACGCAGTATAGACGGTGAGACAATAGATGACTCCACCAATGAGCGCCAAAATAACCGCATGCTTACTCCATAAAAAAGCGAGATCTTTTTTATAAATTAAGATAGGCATCAAAATTAGAAAAGCAATAGCGAAGCGCAGTGCAGCAATATCCCAAGCACTAATGTGCCATTGTGCATTTAAACGGGCAAAAAGCGTAAACCCGCCCCAAATGCACATGGTCACCAATACAAAAAAATAACCTTGCTTACGGGGAGACATATTTAGACTGCTTTAAAACGAGAAAGGCAGCTAAATTATACCTCAGAACGCTGACGGCAAGCCTCATAAAGTGCCATACCTGTTGCCACACTCACATTTAGGCTCTGTAAATTCCCAGACATCGGGATATAAACTTTATGATCACACTGTGCCTGAGTAATTGGACGTAAACCTGTGTCTTCTGCACCCATAACAATGACAACTGGGCCAGAGAAATCACATTTTTGAATAGGCAAAGCACTTTCATCAAGCATTGTACCAATCACACGTACGTGAGTTGTCTCTTTAAGATGCGCTAAAGTACGCGCTAAGTTTGTTACTTGAATAAATTTAACTTTTTCGGCCCCACCCGCTGCGACTTTGCGAGCAGTTGGAGTTAAGCTTGCTGAGCGATCACGAGGAACAATGACTGCTTGAACACCCATTGCAGCGGCTGTACGAATACAAGCCCCTAAGTTATGCGGGTCTGTCACCTGATCTAATGCCAGCAATAAGGCATCTGGAGTTTCAGCCAAAATCTGATCGAGATCTTTTTCATTTAACGTCGGATACGGACGTACTGCCGCAACTACACCTTGGTGGAATGGTAAGCCTGCAAGCTTCTCAAGGCTTTCACGGCTTGCTTTTTGTACGCTAATTCCAAAAGGCTCAGCCAATTGCAAAATCTTTTGTAAACGTTGATCATCGCGCCCCTTCAATGTAAACAAGGTCAGCACGCGCTCCGGCTCAAGTTCTAACAATGACTCCACTGAGTGAACGCCATAATAATATTCCGGTTTTGCCATGCATGACCTCTAACAACGTTTGAGCAAAAAATAAAAATCCTGCAAAGCCAACTTCACAGGATTTCTTTGGGCATAGTGTACCCGATTTAAACAGGAATTTCTTAGCCTTCTAAATGGCAAACATAATCGAGTACTTCATCAGTCTCGATTTTAAAAACGCTATTGCCTGGTACATAAAATGATTGACCAGCGCGGAACAATTCACTTTCATTGCTATCTGCAATTTTAACGCGACATTCACCTGAAATAATTTCCATACGCTCAGGAACATGTGTTTCAAATGTTAAAGGCTGCTCAGTCGGCAAAATAACACCTAATGTTTTTTTCGTTCCATCTTCAAATTGCACGGTATGGCTGATACATGCTCCACCAAAATAAACATTTGATTTTTTGATGACCGTTACATGATCAAATTGGGTTGAACTCATGCACACTCTCCAGATAATGCCGCATTTATATAAATTATGATGAATGTAGTTTAATTGTGCCTAAATAACTAATCAATCAGTTTTCATACGGATAGACTTGTAATTTCCACTGCTGTAACTGAATTTTTTTAGCAAAAGCGTGGGGTAAATTTACTTCAATATTTCGACTCTTCGACACTATTGCATCATATCTGCAAACTTCATCGTGATTTTCATCGAATACAACCCAATAAACTTTCTCTGCAGTTGGGTGTGTCACAGCAGTTGTAACCACTGGTGAACCATTATCCATGCCAACATGAAAATTGTCTGGGTCATTTTGCATTGAAGCTGACTCATAAGCCGGAAAATCGACGCCATTTTCATCAAATTGCTGGCTGTCATGCACAAGCACACTTTGTTTTAAAGTCGGCCAAACACGATAACGAAGATAATGCTGATCTATGACCCGATTGTCCGGATACTTTCCAGTGGCGACATAATCTCTGACATGTGCTTCAATATTATGAAAAATACCTGAGCAACCACCCCACATTCCCGCCAAAATTAATTCAGTGTGAGAATAGCTATCTCTCATTAAATGAAACCATTGATCACTCTTGAGCCAAGCATCGACAGCAGCTTTTTCACGATAAGACACGATAGAGTCAGCATCCCGTATCAAAAATCGTTTAACTAGCGGATCATCCATGACTAAAAAGCGCCAAAATAAACCAGATAACTGTTTTTGAGTGGAGCTGACATGTACTACTTGGGCACCATTTGCTTGTAAACGTTTCTGTACAAGTTCAGGAACGGTATCATCTATATAGAACCGACACGTCCATTCCGGATAAATTTCTTGCGCTAACTTAGTATTTAAAATTGAAGTTTCACAGTAACGCGGATTTGCTCCAAATAAAGAAAAAGCAATAATGTTTTCTTGAGGATTGGGACTAAATGGTACAGGTTTATGCGGGGGTATATTTAAAGCAGGCTCATTCTTTGTGAGTTCTTTTTTTGTTGAAATGGCTAAACGCCCAAATTTGATTTTTTCTTCTTTTTTATTTAAATGATGACAAACTTCGGTTAAGCCATCATATAAATTTGTATTAACGTTGGAACCACTTGCTTTAATAGCTTGCATATAATGTTGATATGCATCGTCATAACGGCGTAACCGCAGCTCAGTATAAGCTAAATCAGATAGTGCTCCAGAATGCTGTGGCACTAGATTTACCGCTTTTTTTACATGCTGATAAGCTTTGGCATAATCACCTTGTGCAGCAGCCTGTTTAAATGCATTAAAATGCTGACTTAAAATTTTATTCATTTCAGCAGGATTTGTTTTTTTATGGCGGTTCATCATCCCTATTGGTGCTTTCGGTAAGCTTAATGTTTTTTTCATTGTAAAGTTCCGCAATCTTGCTGTTCTATAATTTCATTTAGAATAATAGATCACTTGTAGCAAATTCAAAACTTCTCTATCTTTAACCCATAATTTGGCGCGTTGGATGCGTTTATGCTCACACATTTAACTTTAATCAATTTTGCATTAGCTGATCATTTAGCTATTGATATAGAACAAGGATTTAATGTTCTAACAGGTGAGACAGGTGCCGGAAAATCATTATTACTGGATGCACTCTCTGCCTGCTTAGGGGAACGTACAGATACAAATTATGTCCGCTATGGTTCGGACAAAGCGGATGTAACCGCAGTTTTTACTTATCAGAACAATAGCCCTGAGGCAAAATGGTTACAAGACCATGAGCTAGATGATGATTCTGGGGAAATTCATTTACGTCGGGTTATTTTCGCAACTGGCCGTAGTAAAGCATGGGTGAATGGCCGCCCAAGTAGCCTCTCTGAGCTTAAAGAATTGGGGCGCCTATTGGTTCAATTATATAGCCAGCACAGTCAGCAACAGCTTCTTGAACCACCTTATCCAAAGCATTGGTTAGACCGTTATAACAATTTTTATGCTGAAGCGAATGATGTCCGTGAAGCTTATAGCACATGGCAACGCACGATTCGTTTACACCAAGCAGCCTTAGATGCTCAAGCAACTCGTCTACAACGTATTGCGACCTTAGAGCTGCAAATCGAAGAACTTGAGGAAGTCATTCAGACCGATTACAAAGAAATCGAGCAAGAGTTTGACCGTCTCAGTCATCATGAACATATCATGCAAGATTGTAGCTATAGCTTGAATGCGCTTGATGAAGCTGAACAAAACATTACTCAAGAAATGTCATCGATCATTCGCCGACTAGAATCTCATGCTGGACGTAGTGAACAGCTTTCTGAAATTTATAATTCTTTACTTAATGCTCAAAGTGAAATTGATGATGCAACATCAAATTTACGTCAGTTTATTGACCGTCAGAGCTTTGACCCTGAACGGATGGAAGAACTCAACTCCAAGTTAGAAGTTTTCCATCGTCTGGCACGTAAATACCGTACTCAGCCAGAGACGCTGAAAGAAGAGTACGAAACATGGCAAAATGAGCTTGAACAGTTACATCAACTTGAAGACCCAGAGACTCTGGCAGAACAAGTAGAAAAGTCACATCAAGAGTTCTTAGACAAAGCCCAGCATTTAGACAATATTCGTCGTGAAGCTGCTACTCCACTTGCAAAACAATTAACCGAGCAGGTTAAGCCTTTGGCACTACCTGAAGCACACTTTGAGTTTAAATTTGAGCCATTAGAGCAACCAAGTGCAGAAGGCTTAAGCTTTATTCAACTTTTATTTACTGCCAACAAAGGCATACCACCACAACCATTGGCGCGTGTGGCATCGGGTGGTGAGCTTTCACGTATTGCACTGGTCATGCAAGTGATGAATGCTGAAAAGACCGAAGCAGAAGTTTTGGTATTTGACGAGATTGATGTCGGGATTAGTGGCGGTACGGCTGAAGTAGTTGGACGATTACTTGCCGATTTGGCTCAGCATGTCCAACTGCTATGTATTACTCACCAAGCGCAGGTCGCTGCACAATCTGATCAACATTTGTTAGTTAAAAAACAGCAAACAGATCCGGCAAGCAGCACCATCGTACAACTCGATGAAAATCAGATTATTTCTGAACTAGCACGTATGTCAGGTGGAGTTGAAATTAATGAAACGACCTTGCAGCATGCTAAACAATTACGCCAACTTAAATTTCAGGCTTCTTCAAATTAATAAAGAAAATGAGAGAAAAAGATTGGCGAAATCCGATTAACTCTTGTATGTTGATAAAAAGAACCTATATACATAAAAAGGGTCGAGAGACCCTATAGCGACATTTTTTGAGGGAGAACCGCTTAGGTGACCAAACAATACATGACTCACCGTTGTCTGATTGCCCCGCCAGAAATGGCAGATGACTTTTTTGCAAATACTGTAATTTATCTTGCCCGCCATGACGAAGAAGGTGCTCAAGGTATTATTATCAATCGCCCTGCTGGTATCCAAATTAAAGAACTACTCAATGATTTAGACATTGATGCAGACAATGTAAATCCGCATGAGGTTTTACAAGGTGGACCTTTACGCCCTGAAGCAGGCTTTGTCCTTCATACTGGTCAACCAACATGGCACTCCTCTATTGCTGTCGGTGAAAATGTCTGTATTACCACCAGTAAAGATATTCTCGATGCAATTGCACATAACGAAGGTGTTGGTCGCTACCAAATCGCCCTCGGTTATGCGAGTTGGGGTAAAAACCAGTTAGAAGATGAAATCGCCCGTGGTGACTGGCTCATTTGTGATGCCGACATGGATCTGATTTTTAACTTGCCGTACGATGACCGTTGGGATGCAGCCTATAAAAAAATTGGTGTAGATCGTACATGGCTGGCTTCTGAAATCGGACATGCTTAATGACTGCAACACAATCAAAATCAATTATGGCTTTTGACTTTGGTACTCAAAAAATGGGAATGGCGATCGGCCAATCTGCAATTGAAAGTGCTAATCCATTGCCATTATTTGTGATGAAAGATGGGATTCCCAACTGGGACCAACTTTTAAAAATTGTCAAAGAATGGCAACCTGATTTGTTTATTGTCGGTCTTCCATTAAATATGGATGATAGCGAATCAGAGCTTTCTACACGTGCACGTAAGTTTGCACGCCGTTTACGCCATCAAACCAATATTGAAACATGGATGGTAGATGAACGACTCACCACCCGTGAAGCAAGAGAAGAACTTGGTTTTTATCAAGAACAAGGCCGTGCAAAGAAATTATCAGCAGATAGTTTTGCCGCAGCTTTGCTGATTCAAAGCTGGTATCGCAATCCAGTTGGTTTAACACCATAAAAAATAAAAAAGCATGTTTTACACATGCTTTTTTATTGGGTTTAAAAACTTCAATTTTTTATTTTTCAATAATATGTACTGTAGCAGTACGACCAGAAACAAAAGCCAGCTCGTTTTTTGGTGCTTCATCTAACACAATTTTTACAGGTACACGCTGTGCTAAACGAACCCAGCTAAACGTCGGGTTTACGTTTGCAAGCAATTTAGAACTACTTGAACGCTCACGATCTTCAATACCCGATGCAATACCTTGCACATGGCCTTTAATTTTCTGACTGTCACCCATTAATTGCACACTTGCTTGATCGCCAATATGAATGCGGTCTAATTTTGTTTCTTCAAAATATCCCACAACATAAAGTTGTTTACGATCTAGCAATGCTGCAACCGCTTGTCCAACTTGAACATAGTTACCCGGACGCAAATCAAAGTTAGAGAGTGTTCCATCTGCCGGTGCAACAACAGCCGCACGGTGCATATTGAGTTCTGCTAAATGTAAGTTACTTGTTGCTGCTTCAACCAATGCCTGTTGCTGTTTAATAGTGGCTTCAGCTTGTTGAATAGCTGCTTGGAGTTGCTCATGTTCCGCATGTGATTGATCGCGAGTTGCAAAGACCTGATCTTGTTCTTGTTTAGAAATCGCGCCATCCATTAAGTTTGAATAACGGTTTGCGTTTTTCTCGGCTAACTTAATGTTAGTGCTCGACTTAATCAAGTTTGCTTTGGCTTGTGCTAAACCTGCTTGTGCCTGAGCATATGCCGCTTTTGCTTTTGCCAAATCAGACTTTGCTTGCTCTACATCTAAAGCTCGGCGAGAGACATCAATTTTAAAAAGCACCTGACCTTTTTTGACAGTCTGGTTATCTTGAACCAATACTTCCGTTACAAGTCCTGCTACATCTGAGGAGACTTGAATAACGTCACCACGAACTCGGCCATCACGTGTCCACGGCGCTGCATTATAGTAATTCCATAAATGCACAATGGTATAGACCGCAATCATTAATGCGACAATCAAAATCACTGGACGGATGACTTTTTTCAACTCCAATTGATTCATTTTACTCACCTAACTCAATCTTTAATCTGGCAATCATCTTTAAGCACCTAACCCAACAAAAATTTGGTGTATCACCAAAAGTAGTAAAAGGTAAAAACACAAATTGAAAATGCTGGGTAGTGCAATCCAGCCTTGTGCAATCCATTTGTTAGTTAAAGGACTTAACAAGCGGAAACATATATATGCAAATAAGGCTTGGACGAGCAAAGCAGGCAGGTAAATACCGTAGACATTAAACTCACCCATGCGCTGTGGCTCCTGTAAGCGTACGATCTGCATTCATTTGGTTTGATGAAACATGACACATGCTATAAGCAATATTATTTAGCGAAATAAATAATCTTTGACGCAAAGTCATATCTTCAATATGTGAAGCAAGTTGTTTAAGTTCAAACAAGGTCTGATGAATGTGCTGTACCAATACATCACTTTCATCTTTTTCATTTTCTTTGGCTCTAAACAGCTCATCTAAATCTTGTTGCAAACGGCCAATGTGATGAGCTAGTTCTGAAGATGGCTGAAATTGATTTGCTAACTCTTGAAGTCGGCTTAAATCAACAATCGCACTTGATTCAACCAATGCTTGATGAATCGATTTTTTAATCTCTTCTGACTGAACCATTTTGGTATTTAAAACACCAACACGGTCTAACATCGCCCGCAAATGAACTTTGAATTCAATGCCATAAGGTATATAAATCGCTTGACGCATCGCGCGATAATGTAAAGCTAAAATACGGTTTGCACTGGTATCGGGTGACATGGCACGTACAACATCTATCACTATGAGAGACACCAATACGCCCATAACCATACCAAATGAGCTGTCTAGGTAAGACACTGCATCCATACTGTAAGCATTATGCAAGTTCAGACCCATCATGGTGTTAATACCCAGCACCATGCCCACTGGCATGAGTGCTTGATTCGCCATCATAGAAACCGCAAATAAGAACATCGGCAACAAAACGAGTCCAAGTTCCCAAAATGTAGTGACATGAGGAAAAACACCAAAAGCATAAATAAACACTAAAACAGCCGAAGCCACACTACCCCATATAAAAATACGCAAGACAGGAACAGGATTATCTAAGGCCGTTAAAATACAAGCTGTTACTGCACCGATCTGTGCCATCATAAATCCAGCTTTCCAGCCAGACAGAATCCACACACCTGTCACAATAAATGTAATGAGTACCGCACTAATACCGCCTCTGACTGCTACACCATGATCTCGGTGCAAACTTGGATATTTAGTCGTCATTGGGGTAATGTTATCTGGAATCTCTTTATTACCTTGCTTGATGCGTTGCCATAAAACTTTTACAGCTAGAACATTACTAATGAAATGGCGGACATCCATTTTCATGGCAGCCAATAGCACTTGTTGATGTTCAGAAGCCGAGTCATTTAAGTTCAAAAAATCATTTTCAAACTCGTCAGGTAACTGCAAAACATTTTCATCAGTCATCTGGTCTTTTTGTTCAAGAAAATGAATCACATGACCTGAAAGCTGCTTTAATTTGTCTGAATGACTTTCAATAAAATTGAGTTCTTGCAGTTGTTTAATTCGCTCGGACAAAGCAACTAAGTTTGCAACTACCATCGACATTTGGTGGAGCATTTCTTGCAAAGGTTTGGTCATGCCATGTAACTCACCTTTTTCATAGCTCAAGTGAACTGCCAGAGCATGAATATCGGTCGTATCACGAGTAATCGCAGCCAAAAGCTGTGTATTGTTTTGCTGTTGATCTGCATTTAACAAATTAGCAAATAGGTTCTCTGTATCTTTGAGTGTCTTAGTTACACGCTGTTTGATTGCCGAACCAATATGCATCGGCAAAATAGTTGCGGACACAACCGCACTCGAAATCACCCCAATTGAAATCTCGAGTACACGCGCCAAAGCAATATCAAAAATATTGTACTGGTCAATATATGTAATCGCGTTATACGCAATCATTGCAGTTGAATAACCCGCCAACATAAATGCATAACTGCGAGGTGTCCGGTCGAGTAAGGATACATAAAGCGCAAAGCCCACCCATAGTGACAACACAACCGTAAATATCCACGGCGTATTAATCAGGTGAGGTGTTATTGTTAACGCAACAATGGCACCACCCACCGTGCCTAAAACACGATAGACACACTTAGACGACACCATACCCGAATAAGGGTTGGCGATAATCAGGACGGTACCGATCGACCACATTGGATTAATCAGGTCTAATTCAAACGAAACAAATAATGCCAACATGCCGGCAATAAATGTCTTTATTGCAAAAATTAGATCCAGCTTACTCGGGCGGAAAGCCAGTATTTGCTTTAATAACATGAACTCATCTCAAATACAGATTTGAACTGATGAGCATGCTCATCAGTGTCCATTTGCCTTTTAAAAAGACAACACGACTTTGTCATTTGCCTTATAGACAAATGAGTTAATGAGAGCATCCTTCAATACAATGATTTTTCCTACATCTCTGTATGATGTACCGAGATGATTTCAGTTTGGCCGCTATTTATACGACCAAGCTTAGGAAAGGAGAGACATCGAAAAAGTCGGCAGAGTAAACCAATTTCTCGATTAGATATTTTGCTGCACAATTTTTTCAAAATAAAGTGATTTAGTCAACTAAAATATCTTTATTTGATAATTTGATATGTTTTTAGTTAATCATATATGATGTGTGAATCAAGAGAACTTTTCTGATTCTGAGCGTAAAATATTTAAATCAGGTAGTTATCTTGGAATTGAGACAAAGCTTCAATTTTTCTGTTATAAGAACTCAAGTGTGACCCGTTTATTAAGGATACGAATAAGACATCATGGCAATTTCAAGTTTTGGCAAAATTTTAACCGTACTGGATTTATTTTCAGTTTCACGACCAGTGATTAATGTCGATATTATTTGCGAAGAACTTGGCTTGTCTAAACCGACCAGCTATCGTTATCTGAAAGAACTCGTATCAGCCGACTTATTAAAACGTATTAATGGTACTTCTGGCGATTACACTTTAGGCTCAAAAATAGCAGTTCTTGACTATGTATCCAGAACAACCGATCCATTAGTTCAAATCAGTACGCCGTTTATGCGTAACATTGTTGAACGCACTGAACTTTGCTGTTTACTCACCTATTTAAATGATGACTACTGCATTGATATTCATCATGAGATTTTTAAAGATACAGAGCTACTTTCATATGGCCGAGGTTGTCCGCGTCCGATCTATGTTGGAGCATCACCAAAAACAATGGTGTCACATTTAAGTAAACAGCGCATGCATGACTATTATCAACGTTTTCAACATGAGCTGTCTGAATCAGGTTTTGCTCTGGATGAACCAAGCTTTATCCAACGCATGCGTAAAATAAAGAAACAAGGCTTCTATTTCTCACAAGGTGAGATTGATCCTAATGTTTCAGGGCTTGCTGTACCCGTTCGTTTTTCAAGTAAAGAAGTTCCATTAGCTTTAACACTAGTCGCATCAAAAAATCGCTTTGATTTTTTAAATATTGAAAAACTCATTGAAATTTTGCAAGAAAATGCTGCATTAATAGAACAGCGCTTTATGGAACTTTCCGAAAAAGGCGAGATCTAAAATAATATTTTTGATAATTTAAAGTTTTCTTACACTTTGAAGCATTGAAAATATCTAAATATTCTCATATTATGATTTTAGCACCTATTGATGATTCTTTTCATCAGCAGCTCATCAATAGAAGGCTCTCCCTCAGAGGAATAAGCTCATGCTGCCATCATGGGCTTTTTTCTTGCCCAATTTTTATAATAAAACTTATGAAAATTTGAACTGACGGAATGTCAGATTAATACGCGGTTGTAAAATCTTGGTTGAACGATTTAAACGGTGTTGCCAATATTGTTGAGTCTCACCACGCATCACAATAAGTTGACCCGGTTGTAACCACATCTCAACTTTTTCCTTGGTTTGAATATGTCTAAAAGAGAACTTCCGCGTTGCTCCAAAACTTAAAGAAGCAATTGTAGTAGTTCTAGCTAAAGACACATCCGAATCACTATGCCAAGCCATACCTTGCGTTCCGTCTTCATAAAGATTTGCCAAGCAAGAGTTAAATTTTTCTGAAAGAATCTGCTCGACTTGCTGCTTTAGCTTGGCAAGTGCTCTGTCCCACGGTAAAGAATCACGAAAGACACCGGAATATTTATATCGATAATGCTCATCTCCATACCAAGCAACCTTGCGGGGTGTAATAAAGTGCTTGCCATATAGCTTCGCTTCATCATGTCGCCATGCCAAATGGTGGTACAAATAATGAAAATATTGTTCGGCTTCTTCTATACTTAAAATACATCCATAATCCTGAACCTCACCTTCATAAGGCAATAAGTTTGAACAAGGCTCCGGAGAAAATAAATCTAGTGTCATGCAATCTCCCCTTGCTGCTTAGCCATTTCCCAAGCTAACAATGCCAGTTTACGCCCTTTTTGCCAATGGTACTCACCGACCATTCCTGTTGCACGAATGACTCGATGACACGGAATTAAATACGCAATCGGATTTTGCCCAATTGCCGTAGCGACTGCTCTGACTGCTTTAGGTTTTCCAATTTGCTCAGCAATATCTTGGTAAGTACGTAGCTGTCCTTCGGGAATAGTAAGTAATGCTTCCCACACTTGAAGCTGAAATGGTGTTCCTGCAAGATTAAGCGGTAATTTCTGCTGTAAGTGTTCTGAAAAATCTTGTCTAAACCACTGTGCAATTTGCTGATGCCAAATCGGAGAGTGATTTCTTAGTTGAGCTTTCGGAAAGTATTGTTTAATGATGTCTTGAATATTTTCACGACTATCAACAAAGCGAACAGAACAAATCCCTTTCTCACTACTTACTACTAATAAATCACCAAATGGGCTTGTTTCAACTGAATAATTCAGTTCAACCCCATCACCTTGCTGCTTGTATTCACCTGGGGTCATCCCCTCAAGCTGAATAAACAAATCATGTAAACGACCCGTACCCGATAGTCCAGTATTTAAAGCAGTATCTAATAAGCTACGTTGCTGCATTAAATAATACTTTGCCTGCTGCAAGCTCATATATTGCACAAACTTCTTAGGGCTAATGCCTACCCATTCCTGAAACTGCCGCTGGATATAACTTGGACTTAAATCCATATATTTAGCGACATCTTCTAAGCTTGGTTGCTGGTCTAGATGTTCATATAAATATTCAATAATTGTGGCAATCACAGCAAATTGCCGAGAAGAAAGCATTTGCATCTGTCACCTCCTTAGCACTTAATCTTACTTTAAAGTAGCCAAGACACCATGACGACCCGATTCTTGCACTCTTCAAAAATAAAAAAAGCCTTTCGTTATAGAAAGGCTTAATCATTCAACCTGACATTAGGGTTGTTTTAGATATGGCCACGCTGCTTTTAAATAAATAAACATTGACCATAAAGTGAGAATCACAGCGGTATATAACAAAGCATAAGCCAGCATTTCTAAAGGCTGCCAATTCAGTAGAAATACACTAATCGCAATCATTTGAAATGCGGTCTTATATTTACCTACAGTTGACACTGCTACACTGGTTCGTGCACCGAGCTCTGCCATCCACTCACGTAAAGCAGACACGGTAATTTCCCGTGAAATAATAACAATTGCAGCAAAAGCCATCGCAATTGTCGGTTTCCACTGCACTAAAACAATAAGTGCAGCTGCCACCATAAGTTTGTCTGCAACTGGGTCTAAGAATCGGCCAAATGCTGAAGTCTGGTTCAAAGTTCGTGCTAAGTAGCCATCAAACCAGTCAGTTACGGCAGCCAGCACAAAAATAGCCGTCAAGATAATATGACGCGTCATACTTCCTACGTGCTCACCAATACCTATTGCAGGCGGCCAATATGCAATCACCAAAAATACAGGAATAAGCGCGATACGCGCCAAAGTTAGGATATTTGGGATATTCAGGATTCGCCCTGTGGTCATAAACACCGCCAATTTAGTCTTCACGCATCTTTTAACAGACAACGACACATACTTCAATATTGTATCTATCTGTAACAGCCACTTTATACGAAATATGTGAATCGAGAAAGTAGATTACTTAGGTAAATACCGTAACAGTTTGCCGCAAGATTGCAATTAAATGATCATTTTGATCCCAAAGATATGCATATTCTGTGGAATAACCCTCAGCTGCATATTCAGTCGTGACTTTATATTTAAACCAGTCGCACAACTGATGCTGAACTGGATGAACATAAGTAATGTGCCATGTTAAAGAGCTTGCTGGCGCAACTTGCTTAAACATTGGCAATACACCCGGCGGCCAAATATCCATAAGTACAATCAAATCAGGTAATGTCATTTGACGATTTTCATGTTGTTCTGGTGAGAACCTTGACCAACCACCAAAGTCAGGATGCCCACTTGCCGTTACCTGATAATTACCCTCAGCCCAACAGACTTCAAAATGCTGAAAGCATTCCGGCATATGTTTCGCAAAAGGAATGACGGTTAAATTTTCTGGTTGTACATAAGCAGGTGCTATGGGTTCTTGTTTTACCTCAATACTCGACACACGAGACACGCCAAAACTTGCAACCAAAATGGTTTGAACTGCATTATCTTGCCATAACCGTGCTTCAAGCGTAGTGACTGACTTTCCTTCTCTTAAAACTTCAATAGTCAATCGGGCAGAACCTTGTTGTACAGGGCCTACAAAAGTAACACTACAACTTAACAGCCTTTTATTTGAATCTTGAATATGGGCGCATGCTTTTTGCATTAATAACCCTGCAACAAAGCCCCCAAAAACGGTGCGGCCCTGTAACCATCCTGCGGGTATATCAATCCATTCATTTTGTTTTACATCTTCCCATAGTTGTAATAACGACATTCCTATCCCTAAATCATGCGTATGATTAAGAAATATCTTTCATCATTTTGACCAACATGTGAATGATCATTCAGCTATTAATTTACGAGCGCTTTTGTCACTCATATTCTCAAGACTTAACTACTCATGCAAAATTTTATAAATCGTTCTTGCCATCACTTCACCCAAGCCCGGCACGACTGTCAGTTCTTTTTCAGATGCTTTTAACACCCCTTGAATCCCACCAAAATGTGTTAATAAATCTCGACGGCGTTTAGGTCCTAAGCCCGGAATTGCTTCTAAAACTGAAGTACTACGGCGTTTGTCGCGTTTAGCGCGGTGTTTAGTAATGGCAAAACGGTGAGCTTCATCACGCACCTGTTGAATCAAATGTAGTGCCTTGTTATCTTCAGGTAACTGGATTTTTGTGCCATCAGTAAAATGAAGCGTTTCAAGGCCCGGTTTACGTCCCTCACCTTTTGAAACACCAATCATGAAAGCATCAAGTCCAAGATCTTGCATAACTTCCATGGCCATATGGAGCTGGCCTTTACCACCATCAATTAAAAGTAAATCCGGCAACATTGCCTTTTTATAACGACGTGTTAAAGCTTGTCGCATCGCAGCGTAATCATCGCCTGCGGTAATATCTTGAATGGCAAATTGTCGATAATCCCGTTTACGTGCACCGCCTTGGTCAAACACCACACACGATGCAATAGGCGCTTCACCCATGGTATGGCTAATATCAAAACACTCAATACGATCGATCGGACGGCCAACTACCTGCTCAAGCTGGTGGAAACGCTCATTAAGTTCTAAATGATTACTCAACTGCCCTTTAATTGCATGCTGAACATTCATTTCAGCAAGTTCTAACCATTCGGCACGTGTTTCTCGCACATTGCTCTTAATCTGGACTTTCTTTCCAAACTGCTGTGCTAAAGCTTCCTCCAACTCTTTACGGTCAGGTAAGGCAGTATTCACAATCAGTTCGCTTGGTACTTCATCGGCAACCTGAAAGTAAAAGTTTGCCATGAAGTCACTCAGCATTTGACCAAGGTCATCGCCCAACATATCAGGGAAATAACTTTTTCCGCCTAACATACGACCATTACGCACATGCATAATCTGCACACATGTCACTCCAGCCTGATAGGCAATGGCTAAAATATCCGCCTCACCTTTCACTTTGAAAACAGCTTGCTGTGCTTGTACTTCACGGAGCAAAGACAAACGGTCTCGATAAAAAACAGCTTTTTCAAATTCAAGATCTGCCGCTGCCTGCTCCATTTTCGCAATCAGTTCTTGGTTTAATTCTTTGGTATCACCTTGTAAGAAACGAATACTGTTATTGACGTCTTCTTTGTAATCTTCTGGTGAGACTAAGCCTACACATGGGGCCGAGCAACGTTTGATTTGATATTGCAAACATGGACGCTTGCGCTGTGAGAAGTAAGTATTTTCACATTGGCGCACATTAAAAAGTTTTTGTAAAACCAGTAAGGTATCTCGAGCACTATAAGCGCTTGGATACGGGCCAAAGAACTTCCCGATTTGATGCTTACCTTTGCCACGTCCACTGGCAATTCGCGGATAAGGTTTATCTGCCGATACAAAGATATAGACATATGACTTATCGTCTCGCAGCATAATGTTATAAGGCGGACGATGTTGCTTAATTAAGTTTTGTTCTAAAAGCAGCGCTTCAGTTTCTGAACGCGTAACGAGCGTTTCAATATCATAAATTCGTGCAACTAAAGCCTGAGTTTTCGGATGCTCAATGGTTTTAACAAAATAACTCGATACCCGATTTTTTAGGTTTTTAGCTTTACCCACATATAACAACTCTCCCTCTTTCCCTAGCATCTTATAAACGCCTGGAAGTTGGGTCAGGTTAGCTAAAATTTTTTCAATATAGGGACGAGCGTTTTGATTCACTATTGGCATACATGGCTTAATATTGAATACCTAATGTGATGTTTTCACCTTTACTTTTCAAGTGCTTTACTGTGGCAGAACCTAAATTTGAAAACACATCATGAATTAGCCCGACAATATGTGTCGTACTACCTTAAGAATCGAGGCGATAGTAACTATATTTCACGTCTTTTTCTTTATATACCGCATAGGTTTTTTGACGAAAATCTGAGAACCAACCATTACCCGTATAGCCAGCAATGTGTCCGTAGGTATGACCACTGGTACGTTCGATAATATAAATATCACCTTCTTGAGGACGGTTAAATGCCGGTTTGATTTTCTTATAGCCGTTCTTTTCTAATGTATGTCCCCAGTCAGATGCAGCTACTGGATGCTTGGAAACATCTGCACCTGCTGCTTGTAGAGCAATACGGATATTCTTGGCACATTTCTCTTTGCTGTGCTTTGCTGACATGCTTTCAAGTTTGCTTGAGAACTTATGTAAATCAATGTTTTGATCTTCTACTTTATGTCTTTTAGAAGTCGTTCGGCCATGCTTTTTAGTCTCAGCAGAAGCTTTGTTTAACATCGCTTTCGTTTTTAAGTCACCCTGAGAACTTTCTTCTTTTCTCAATTTAATATGGTGAACATGTGCATGAGCTACGTGATGAGCATGAGCCATTTTGAAACCTACTTCCGCTAATCAGTCTTCGAAAAAACGGAGCAATTGTAGAATCAAAATTATGCGTTGGCTTTTAATAGTTGTAACAAATTGCCAGCACTGTGAAATGAGTCACAAAATGAATTTATCGTTTTTATTTTATAAAAAAATACCTTTTCTGGCCCTTTAATCTTTCTATAAATATTGAGGCAAAGATATCCTATTATAAAAGCAAAATACTTAGCTACAACCAATCAATCAAATTCATTTCAACCGACCAAACACTTATATAAAACTTCAGATTAATTAGAAATTTTAAATATTATAAATATTTCCCCAAATAATATTTAAAATGAAAAAATTTAATAAAAATAAATCACATTTATTTTAAATAAAAATCCTTTTTAATAATTGACGCTTTTCATTTTAACTATTATTATCTCGTTGCTGGCCTACATTGCCAGTCGGTTTTAGCAGACCGTAATCTATGGCGGGTTATAGTACAATCTATAAGTCGTTAGACCCTTGCGTCCCCTTTTCTTTGCGGTAGGACGGGAGGGGGACGCCCTGTGCGTGCTGGTCCCATAGATTCCAGTCTGCTAACCCCCTTTCGTTCTACCACCCTAATTAATTCGCGGTAATCTGGTGGTAGGACTCCATTTTTTAAGGAGTTGGCCATGCCATTATTCAAACTTGTTTTCTCTCTAATTTAATTATTTTATTTATTTAAAATTTGGTTTTATGCCTTATTTTTATATCTATAAATTATTTTTATTTTAAAAATTTTAATCATTTTATTTTCCTGTTTTTTAGGAGGATTAATTATTAACTAAAATTTATTTTAACTATTTAAACCCATTATATTTTTATTTTACTCATAGATATAAATCATTATGAGAATAATATGAAAGCTTATAAAGCTATTTTAACTTTTAGTTTAGTTCTAGGTAGTTTGGGTATTTCGGGTTGCAATTTACACACTCAGCAGGAGTTTGAAAAAATTTGCCTATCGGGTGGACATAGCGAGTCGAGTTGTGACTGTATTTACCAGCGACTTGAACAAGTTTACTCCCCTAAGCTCATGCAACGCCTTAAACATGTCAGTTTGCAAAGTCCTGTTCTCCCACAGGACTTTGTCCCTACTTTTTTGAACACCATGCAGCGATGTGACAAAAGTAGTCTGGGCTAAGCGTTGGCTTAGCTCTTTATCTCTGTGTCGCAATGGTTGATTACTTTAAATCAGCGCAAAAAATTAAAGTCTGTTGTGGCACAGAGGCCTGTCAGAAAATTTCCACAAAAAAAACCACACTCGAAGGTGTGGCTTAGTTCAATCACGCAGAATTTTTATTTCGGGCGCTTTCATTAAAACACGTATGGTCGAACAAAAATCAGGAAGAAAATTCCAAGCATGAGGAACCATTTCAAGAAGTAATACAACTTACGGTTTTTAGCTTTTAAAGCTTTAGCTTTAATACGAATTTGATAAACATAACCAAAGGCTTTATTTAAGCCCCCTGTTTGGTCACCTGTTTCATTCGGTGAGCTTGCCGCAGTCATCACATTACGGCCAAACCAATGGTTGAAACGTTCCATCCATTTTACTTTCATTGGACGCTCAACGTCTGCGAAGAAAATAATACGGTTTTGATCAGTCTTATTTTCAGCATAGTGAATATAAGTTTCATCAAACACAACACTTTGACCATCACGCCAAGAGTATCTTTCACCATCTACATCAATAAAACAACGGTCATCATTTGGTGTAATTAAACCCAAGTGATAACGAAGTGAACCTGCGTACGGGTCACGGTGTCTAACCAAACGGCTATCAGGAGCAAGCTCTGTAAACATTGCCGCTTTAATGGTCGGTAATGTTTTGAGTAAAGCCGTTGTTTTCGGGCAAAGCTCAGCAGCTGAAGGATGGCTTGATTCATACCACTTGAGGTAAAAACGTTTCCATCCTGTTTTAAAGAACGAGTTAAAACCTAAGTCATTGTAGGTACTCGATGCTTTAATCCCACCTTGGTCATATAAAGCTTTCGCTTCATCTCGAATCATTTCCCAATTTTCATCTAACACTTTTAAATCTTTGAAGTGTTGAGTATCGATATAAGGCTGATTCGGTACCTTTGAAAAGATGTACATTAAAAAGTTAATCGGTGCGAGCAAGGTTGAATGGTCAAAAAATTGACGATAAAACGAGTGACGCACTTTGCCGCGATGTTGGATATACAATGCAGATATTACAAAAATCGCTAATACGATCCACTTAATCATATTGCTACTCTTTCAAAAGTTTAGGGCAACATTACCTTAATTTTCGAAGGTAATAGTAGCCAGAAGAATATTTAATTGGCGCAAATTTTAGCAAAATTGACTTATAAAAAGCGAATGTAAAAAATTAAACAGCATATTTCGGAACATTAAGTACTTTAATATAAAAAATAGTACGTAAATTTTTGTGGTTCTAATTCATTAGAAAATTGTAACTTTATAGTCGGTTTTTTCAGTCATTACACCAGAACAATTGACCTTTTTGACAAGAAGTGAAAGGAATAAAATTCACATTTTTTATATAAAAAATTAAAGATTTATACTTTTTATAATTAAAAACTTAAATTAAAACAAAAACCTCTAACCAATAGCTATCTCTATGATTTTCTTTATGCATTTAAGTGGTATGAATTCAACAAAAAATAAGATGACCCTTGCGTCACGGCTTGATACAACTTGTCGGGTTCTTTTTAGATATAGTTATCGTAAGATTAGCGAAGCATAAATGTGTACCGGAGCTGTACACACGCTTCATAACATCAACTTAGAAATCCTCCAAAACTAAGGAGATCAGGCATGATCCACGCTGGCAATGCCATTACCGTCCAAATGCTTGCGGACGGAATTGCAGAATTCCGCTTTGACTTACAAGGTGAGTCGGTCAATAAATTTAACCGTGCAACAATTGAAGATTTCAAAGCTGCTATCGCGGCTGTAAAAGCCAATAACGATATTAAAGGCTTAGTCGTAACTTCTGGTAAATCTACATTTATTGTAGGTGCAGATATTACCGAGTTTGGTGAAAACTTCGCACAAGGCGAAAAAGCGATTGTTGACTGGCTTATGCCTGTTCACGAAATCTTCAATAGTTTTGAAGATTTAGACGTTCCAAAAGTTGCTGCTATTAATGGCATGGCTTTAGGTGGCGGTTTTGAAATGTGTTTAGTTTGTGACTATCGCGTGATGTCAGAAGCTGCACAAGTGGGTTTACCAGAAATTAAACTCGGCATTTACCCAGGTTTCGGTGGTAGTGTTCGTTTAAGCCGTCTTATTGGTATTGATAATGCAGTTGAATGGATGGCAATGGCTGCTCCTAAAAAACCAGCTGCTGCGCTTAAAGATGGTGCTGTAGATGCTGTTGTAGCTGCTGACAAATTACTTGATGCTGCAACTGACTTGGTTAAACAAGCAATTTCTGGTCGTTTAAACTGGAAAGCAAAACGCCAAGAGAAACTTGAAGCTGTAAAATTGAACCCGCTTGAACAAATGATGGCGTTCAACACAGCAAAAGGTGCAGTACTTGCTAAAGCAAATCCTGCTCAATACCCTGCTCCAAAACTATTACTTGATTCATTACAAGCTGGTGCAAGCCTTGCACGTGATGAAGCATTAAAAGCTGAGGCTGAAGGCTTTGCTAAAGCAGCAATTACTCCACAAGCTGGCGCATTGATTGGTCTATTCATCAATGACCAAGTTGTGAAAAAGGCATCTAAACAACATGAAAAAGGTGCTCACCCTGTAAACCAAGCAGCTGTACTTGGCGCTGGTATTATGGGTGGTGGTATTGCTTACCAAGCAGCAAGCAAAGGCACTCCAATTATCATGAAAGATATTGGTAACCCACAACTTGCACTAGGTATGTCAGAAGCTAACAACTTGTTAACTAAGCAAGTTGAACGCAAGAAAATGAAGCCTGCACAAATGGGTGAAACGCTTGCACGTATTCGTCCTACTTTAAGCTACGAAGAGTTTAAAGAAGTCGACATCGTGATCGAAGCGGTAACTGAAAATCCAAAAGTTAAAGAAATCGTACTTGCAGAAACTGAGAAAAATGTTCGTGAAAACACGATCATTGCTTCTAACACTTCTACAATTTCAATTACACGTTTGGCAAAAGCATTACAACGTCCTGAAAACTTTGTTGGTATGCACTTCTTCAACCCAGTTCACATGATGCCGCTTGTAGAAGTTATTCGTGGTGAAAAGACTTCTGAAGAAGCAATTGCAACGACTGTCGTTCTTGCTCAAAAAATGGGTAAAACACCAATCGTTGTAAATGACTGCCCAGGGTTCTTGGTTAACCGTGTATTGTTCCCTTACTTCGGTGCATTTGACCTTCTTGTAAAAGACGGCGCAGATTTCCAACAAATCGACAATGTAATGTCTAAGTTTGGTTGGCCAATGGGCCCTGCTTACCTGATCGATGTTGTAGGTATTGATACAGGTGTGCATGGTGCAGAAGTAATGGCGGAAGGTTTCCCTGACCGTATGAAGCCAGACTACAAAGGCGCAATCCAAGCAATGTATGAAGCGAAGCGTCTTGGTCAAAAGAATGACGTAGGTTTCTACAAATACGAACTCGACAAGAAAGGCAAGAAAGCAAAAACTGTTGATCCAACAGCGTATGAAGTGATTGCTCCGTTCGTAACTGGCGAAAAACGCGAATTTGATAACCAAGAAATCATTGACCGTATGATGCTTGCTTTCTGTAACGAAACAGTTCGTTGCTTGGAAGACAAGATTGTAGCAACTGCATCTGAAGCAGACATGGCAATGATTATGGGTGTAGGTTTCCCTCCATTCCGTGGTGGTCCATGCCGTTACATCGACCAAACTGGTGTTGCTGAATACGTTGCACTTTGCGATAAATATGCACACTTAGGTAAGGCTTATGAAGCGCCGCAAATGTTGCGCGACATGGCTGCTAACAATAAAAAATTCTACGGTTAAGGAGCGACGTGAATGGCTACTTTAAATCCACGTGACGTTGTGATTGTTGATGGCGTTCGTTCTGCCATGGGCAAATCTAAAAACGGTATGTTCCGTAATGTACGTGCCGACAGTTTATCTGCTGAACTTGTACGTGCGCTCGTTGCCCGTAACCAGTTTGATGTAAACGAAGTTGAAGACCTGATCTGGGGCTGTGTAAACCAGACTCTAGAACAAGGTATGAACATTGGCCGTAACATCGGTTTATTGGCTGACTTGCCTAAAACTGTTGCTGGTCAAACAGTGAACCGTCTTTGTGGTTCGTCTATGCAGGCAATCCACACTGCGGCTGCACAAATTGCGACTAACCAAGGTGACATCTTCATTATTGGTGGTGTAGAGCACATGGGTCATGTAGGTATGATGCACGGCATCGACCTTAACCCAGAAGCATCTAAACACTATGCAAAAGCATCTAACATGATGGGCTTAACTGCTGAAATGTTAGGTCGTATGAACGGCATTACTCGTGAAGAACAAGATGCGTTCGGTGTTGAATCTCACCGCCGTGCTTGGGCTGCAACTCAGGAAGGTCGTTTCAAAAATGAAATCGTTGGTGTTGAAGGCCACGATGCAAATGGTTTCAAAATCCTTTGCGACATCGACGAAGTGATTCGTCCAGATGCAAACCTTGAAGCATTCAAAGCATTAAAACCTGTATTTGACCCTAAAGGTGGTTCAGTAACAGCAGCAACTTCTTCTGCTCTTTCTGACGGTGCTTCTGCAATGTTGCTTATGTCTGCTGAACGTGCACAAGCATTAGGTTTAAAACCACGTGCTGTAATTCGCTCTATGGCAGTAGCAGGCTGTGACGCAGCAATCATGGGTTACGGCCCAGTTCCAGCGACTCAAAAAGCGCTTAAGCGTGCTGGCTTATCAATTGCTGATATTCAGACTGTTGAGTTAAATGAAGCATTTGCTGCACAAGGCTTGTCTGTTCTTAAGGGCTTAGGTCTTTATGACAAACAAGACATCGTGAACTTAAATGGTGGTGCAATCGCACTTGGTCACCCACTAGGCTGTTCTGGTGCACGTATTACAACTACGTTGTTGAACGTGATGGAACAACAAGATACTCAAATTGGTCTTGCGACCATGTGTATCGGCCTTGGTCAAGGTATCGCAACGATTATCGAACGTGTTTAATTAACACCAAGATAAAAAATCCCCGCTCAATGCGGGGATTTTTATTTTACCGGCCTTTTAAACCATCTTGGATTTGTTGCTGTAATTTCAAAATATCATCTAAATTTACTTTCATCGTACCTTCACGATAAGCATCGACATTACTTCGGTTAATGTTCAACGGCTTTAACATTTCAAAAAGACCATTGGTTGGGTCAGAAGACTGAATCCCGCCCGCTACCGCTAGAATATATTCTCGTAAAAATGGAGAAAGTTGTGAGAGATCAGGCTGCGCCATAACGGGCTGATAATCTATGGTCGTCATCCCTTCTGGGACTAAAGCATTCTGTATATCGTTATGTATTTTATATTCATGGTGTTGTAGTGCTTGGCGTACCTTCTTATCTTCTTGAAACGGCACAAAGCCCACCTCATCACGTAGCTCAGATTCAGCCATAACGCGAATAGTGGGTAAAGTCGTTACTTCTTCTGCCTGAACAGTTGGTAAACCTATAAAAGCAAATGCAGCGACTAAAGCTGATTGTTTTAGAAAGTTCATAACTAGCTCCAAAAAATCAGTCATCCTGTTTCAATCAAAAGATGAAGATTCAAATAAAGGTCTCTATAAATAGGCTACAACAAACTGCTTTGTGATTCAGTAAGGCTCAGATAAACGGTAAATATAATTAAAATTTTTAATGTAATAGTAAGGGACTTTCTTAATAAAAAGCTGAATAGAAAAACCACCCTATAAATGAGTTATAACCATTTATAGGGTGAGATTTATCTTATAGATTTTATTTGTTCTCTAACATTTCTTTTAAAGAGTCGACCAATTGAGGAAATGCCGTATAACCTTCCCGACCTAAAAAGTGCCCGCCATTAGGAACAGTAATGTACGGCGCATCAATATCCTTAGCCAATTGAATCGTTAAGTGTGGTGGAACCAAATCATCATTATCAGATAAATACACCAACTTTTTCTTTATGCTCTTAAAATAATTGGTGTCGACTTTGCTCTGTGTTATATAAGCTGTGAGAGGGGAAGAATCTGCAATTGGTCCAGAGAATCCGGATACTAAAATCATTCCTCCAATATTTTTATAATCATGTCTTTGCAAAAAGTGCAGTAAGGTAATGACACCCAAACTATGTGCCACAAAATAAGTATTTTCATTAACCACTGGTATCTGTTCATCTAAAACCTTCTGCCAAGCATCTACATTGGGATGCTCAGAATCTGGAAATGGTATTAAAGTAACAGCCGTATGTTCATCTTCTATTTGATGTTTTAGGTCCAAGAACCAGTGATCATGTATAGAAGCCGAATAACCGTGAAGTACAAATATTTGACGCATGTTCTTCTCCTGATGTTCCAGTGTTTTGGTATTTGCAGCAAATGACATTAATCCAAATAACACCAATAAAATGAGTTTTCTGATCATTGAACAAGTACCATTTTGAAAGATAAAAACATGCTAAACTATGACACCACTGTTAAGGTCAAGCCTATTTTATGAACCTAGCTAAAGTCGCTGAGCTTACAAAAGTTAGTCCGCGTATGCTGCGTTATTATGAAAGTTTAGGGCTAATACAACCGCATCGAGCAAGTAATAACTATCGAAGTTATACGCAAAAAGATATTGAAAATATTAAGAAAATTAAAATATTAAATGATGCGGGTATGACACTAAAAGATATCCAAGTGTTATTACCATGTTTTGATTTAGATGAAAGGGTATTTACGCTTTGCCCTATTGTTCAAGAAAAGCTACAAACAGAGCTGATGCATGTATCGGAGCAGTTAAACAAACTACAAACTTCTCAAAGTTTATTACAATCTTTCTTGATAAAAGGCAAAGCTGAGAGCACCAATACATCATGATTGATGCTCATGCTGTAATTATTCTTCTAACTCATTTTCTAAAGCAGCCACGTTCTTTTTCTTAATACTTTCAATTTTTGCATTAAGCTTTAAGACATGTTGGTAAAGCTCGTTAAATTTTTTAACTTGAGCATTTTCATGAAAAAGAATCATATGGTCTTTCTTTTGCCACGAATAGTTTTTTAGAAGTTTAAACATTTCCTCTGCGTCATCTAAAATTTGCAGCTCAATCATAAAAATCGTATGGTCTTGATCAGCTTTTTGCTGAGTTCCCAATTTCATTTCAAGAAGTTGTCTGGTATCTGCATCAACAGATAATTCCTGTATTTTAGCGAGAAAGATTTTATGAATTTTTTCATATTCAGATTGGTATTTATCTGAAGCTTTTCGAACGTCAGCCAACATCTTTTCTGTTTCAGCATATTTTTGTTTTTTATCAATATCCAAACGGTCAACATTTAAAAAAGTATCCCATTTTGCAACCTTTAATTCTCTTAAGTATTCATTACGCGCATTTACATTTTGAACCCAATAACTTAAAAGAAATTCTGAGACTTGCTTATAATGCCCTGCGAGCCGTTTATCATGAATATCGAGTTGTACAGGTTTAGACCAATCTTGAGCCTGTTCATAAAGTTCACTCATTTTTTCATTCATCACCACATCGAACATTTGGCTACTGTCTTTAGCTTGTTGCTGTTTAATATGTTGATAGGAAAAAAAGACAATACCTGCAATTACCACCAAACCTGCAATCGCAATCAAAATTCGGCGCATACACACCTCCTATTTCCATTCTTATAGTTTTGCTCTTTATAGTTATAAAATAGAGCTCTTACTTCTTTATATGTCATTTATTTCACAATACGCAACACTCTATTCGCTATTCAATGCTTTAAATCCTTGTACATCATCCCTATTATGATGAGTAATTAAAATTTATGAGATTCTCCCATGCGTGTTGATGTCTGGTCTGATGTAGTTTGTCCTTTTTGTTACATCGGCAAAAAACGCCTTGAGCATGTCGCGGCTGAAGCTGGCATTGAACTTGATATTCATTGGCATAGTTTCGAGTTAGATCCGAATGCGCCAGCGACCCACGACACTTCAAATACTGAGCGTTTAGCGAAAAAATATGGTCGTACCTATGAAGAGATGGAAGAAATGGAGCGCAACATTGCGGCCATGGCTGCCTCTGAAGGAATCGACTTCCAATGGCAAAAAGCCAACTCAGGCAATAGCTTTAACGCTCACCGTATTATTCACCTAGCTCAAAGTAAAGGCTTAGGTAACGAAGCAAAAGAAGCCTTTTTTCACGCTTATATGACTGAAGGTTTAGCTATTGGCGAACGCGAAGTCGTAGAAGAAATCGCTTCTCGTATTGGCTTAGATAATGCCGAAGTTGAATATGTACTCGATACAAATGAATTGGCTGACTTTGTTCGTCATGACGAAAAGATTGCGCATGAGCAACTTAATGTAACAGGCGTACCATTCTTTGTATTTGATCAAAGAATTGCACTTGCAGGCGCACAACCTCGTGAAGTGTTTTTACAAGTCTTAGAACAAGCACAGCTCAAGGCAAATGCTGAAGAAATCGAGCAAGATGATGCTGCTGTTTGTAATGATGAAACATGTGATATTCCACAAAATAAACAGTCTTAATTGCAAAGTGTGAACAAATCGTATGTTTTATCATCGTTTTAGCAATAGAGCGTTCTAAAAAAAGAACTATTCAATTGCTTAAAATGCGTTTATGATTGCCACTTAGAATATTCGCGCTGTAATGTTCTGTTTTTTATGTGTTTAATGATCGGAATTTGAAGTTTCCTTGATCTAAAATCCCCCTAGTTTGGGGGATTTTTTTTTGCTTAAAAATTCTCGCTAATAGCTTAAACTTTTTAAGTTATTTCAAATATGTAAGAAAAGTTAAATTTACTTAACTTTTGTGTCGTCCTCTTGATTTTATTAGAAAAATCAACAAAAGTGGCAATAACAACAAAACATAAAGATAGATATGAAAACATTTCACGTTATTACGTATCGGCAGCTTTTTGCACTTGTAACATTGGGATTTGGTTCTATATGCATGGCTCATGCAGAAGTAAATTCTTCTTCAACTCAACAAGTCAATGGTTCGTCATCTGGAATACAAACCGAAGAAAATAAAGATGAAAATCTTTTAGATCAAATTCCAAGGTGGATTGATGCCACTCCAACGATTTTTCCGGAGCAGTCCAACCAACCAATTGTTCCACCTACCGAGCAGACCGAAGACCAGACCTGGTTTGACCGTAAGCAAAAGAAAATTCGAAATTGGGCCGATCACACTTCGGAAAAAATTGATAACTGGTTTGGTGAAGTCGACCCTCAAAAGCCTGCTTCGGCCACCATTCGAGTCATGATTGATAACTATTGGAACGAATATGATAACTTTGAAATTAAGCCAAGAATACGCGGTAAAATTAAACTCCCGACGCTAGAAAAACGCTTAAGCGTGGTATTTGGTGATGACTCTTTAGATAACGAATTTAATAATAGTCCAGCCAATATTAACCAGAACCCAAATCAAGATTCAAATAAGAAACTTGATACTAAACGAACACGAGATGATAACAGCTCAATCGCATTACGTTGGTCAAATTTCTCTAAAAAACTGCCGTTTGAAACAGATGCCGACTTAGGTATTCGTTCTGGAGACGACGTGTATGTTCGCTTAAAAGCATCAAGAGATTGGCAACTCCGTAATGACTTTAAGTTTTATGCTGAAGAAATTTATCGCTATGGCATTCATAGTGAAAATTATTTACGTACTAATTTGGAACTCACCCATGCTCGTCCAAATCAACCCATCTTATCAAATCAGTTCAGCCTAACTTATGCTGACGATCAAGATGATGATTTAACATGGGAAAACCGAGTTTTCCGTGAACATAGTTTCTTTGCAAATAACCGTTTTAACTATGGTATTTACACAGGTGGCTATTACAACGACAACGATTTACGCTTAAACAGTTGGGGGCCATTTGTATCATGGCGTCAGCCGCTCTTACGTGAGTGGTTCTTTGTACAAGGTGACGTCAACTACTTTAATGACCACCGTGAAGACCGTAACCATTTTGTCAGCACATTCTTACGTTTAGAAGCACTTTTCTAATTGAGCAAGATCACCTTGGAGGTTATCTCCAAGGTGATGAATAATAAAATACTTTTAAATAAAAATTTAAGCTTTTTCCCTTACAATACTGAGCTAACTTTTGATTCCTGATTTTCAGAAAAATGAATCAATTCTCTTCTTTGTCATTTGAATATAAATCTAAAGCTCTACTTTGTATTTATAGTTTAGGTATGTTGGTTTTAATCCCTCATACACAGCTTTTCTCTACGCCCTTAAAGCATCAACGCTCCACGAGACGCTCCCTACATCCGTCGAGCCTATTCATAAAAAGCAAAAGTCATTCTCTAACTTTTTCAAATTCACCATGTGAAGTAGAAAATAATAATGATTCAGATGCAGCACTCATTCAGGACCTGATGGCCGTGTTTGGAAATGATACGCTGTGGAACCGTGCAACCCAGCACAAACAACCTTATAAAACCTTGGGTAAGAAAAAGAAGAAAGCTTCAACACCCCATATTTCGATCAGCAACCCAATTACTGCAAGCTGGGATACGATTTCAACATGGATACCTTTTGAAAATAATCTTGATTTAGGCTCAAATTCAGAAAGTGATGTTTATGTACAATTTCTTGCCAAAAAAAAATGGAATTTAAGACATAACATTAGCATAGATACCGAACAAGTCTTTCGCTATGGCTCAACCAGCCGAAACTATACTGAAACCACGCTAAACTTAACGCAAAAGATGCAAGACAACACCCTGTTCGCTAACAAATTTAATGTGAATAAGAGTGAAAATGAAGAATACAACTGGGGCAATTGGACTTTTCAGCAATTTGAGTTCGTAAAAGATAATAGCCTGACTTACGGCATTTATAGTGGCGGTGTATATACTAAAAATGACATGCGGGTAAATAGTTGGGGACCTTATATTTCATGGCGCCAGCCCGTATGGCGAGATTGGATTTTTATGCAAAATGATCTTAATTTTTTTAATCATATTGATGATGACCCGAAACATCAGCTTAGTGTTCAAATGAATTTAGAAGCTAATTTTTAACCAAAAATCATCAAGTTGTGGATAACTCTTTCTTTATCCACAAAAAAGCCTCTGACAGTTCAGAGGCTTTTTTTACATCAAATATTATTTCAACAATAAGCTATTAATACGCTTCACATAAGCTGCCGGGTCTTCCGGTAAACCACCTTCTGCAATCACAGCCTGATCAAAAATCACGTTTGCCAAGTCATCAAACTGTTCTGAACCTTCAAGTTTTTTCACTAAAGGATGCTCAGGGTTAATTTCTAAAATTGGCTTGATTTCAGGTACAGCTTGTCCCGCTTGTTTGAGCATACGAATAAGTTGAGGAGACAACTCACCTTCACTTGTTACTAAACACGCCGGAGAATCTACTAAACGGGTTGTTACACGGACTTCTTTAGTTTTAGCCTTCAATGAGTCACTTAATTTCTCAACAACAGGTTTAAACTGTTCAGCCGCTTGCTCTAGTGCTTTTTTCTCTTCTGCATCTTGCAAGTCACCTAAATCAACAGCGCCTTTAGATACATTCTTTAATGGCGTACCGTCAAACTCATGAACAAAGTTCATTGCCCACTCATCAACACGCTCTGCCATTAACAATACTTCAATGCCTTTTTTCTTAAACAACTCCAACTGTGGAGAGTTTTTAGCAGCAGCTAAGCTGTCAGCAGTAACATAATAAATGGCTTTTTGGCCTTCTTTCATGCGCGCTTTATAGTCTGCAAAAGAAGTTACCACTTCATCATTTGTTGAAGTTGCATAACGTAATAATTTTAAAATACGTTCGCGGTTACCAAAGTCTTCGCCCAAGCCTTCTTTCAGTACTGAGCCAAACTCAGTGTAGAAGGTCTTGAATTTTTCTTGGTCTTTTTCATCTTCTGATTTAGCCAAACCATCAAGCAAAGTGAGTACACGGCGTGCGTTACCTTCACGAATTGTTTTAACATCACGACTTTCTTGCAACAACTCACGGCTCACATTAAGCGGTAAATCGGCGCTGTCCACGACACCTTGAACAAAGCGTAAATAGTTTGGAATTAAATTATCCGCATCATCCATAATGAATACACGTTTTACATATAACTTAATTCCCGCTTTTGCTTCACGTGTAAAAATGTCATGTGGCGCTTTACTTGGAATATAAAGTAATTGGGTATATTCGGTGCTGCCTTCAACACGGTTGTGTGCCCAAGCCAGTGGTGCTTCGAAGTCATGAGTTAAGTTTTTATAGAAGTCAACATATTGCTCTTCAGTCACTTCACTCTTGTTACGTGTCCATAAAGCACTTGCAGAGTTAATCGCTTCCCATTCATCAGTCTTGACCATTTGGCCGCCTTTAGGCTCTTCACCTTCAGCAACCTCCTCTTCCTGCCAAACTTCTTTTTGCATTTCAATTGGCAAGCTAATGTGGTCAGAGTATTTATTAACGATTTGCTTAACTTTATAAGACTCTAAATAATCAAGCGCGTCATCACGCAAGTGAAGAATAATATCAGTACCGCGTGAAGCTTTATCAATTTGCTGAACTTCAAACTCACCTGTGCCACCGCTGATCCAACGCACCCCTTCAGAAGCATCGAGACCTGCGCGGCGTGATTCAACTGTAATTTTATCGGCAACAATAAAACCTGAGTAGAAACCAACACCAAACTGACCAATCAACTGAGCATCCGCTTTCTGGTCGCCCGTTAATTTTGACATGAAGTCTTTAGTGCCTGATTTTGCAATAGTACCCAAGTTATCAATTGCTTCTTGTTGGCTTAATCCAATACCGTTATCAGAAATCGTTAAAGTTTTATCTTCTTTGTTTAAGCTGATGCGTACATGTAAGTCCGGATCATTTTCATAATATTCAGGATGATTAATTCCTTCAAAACGCAACTTATCACATGCATCAGATGCATTAGAGATAAGTTCACGTAAGAAAATTTCAGGGTTCGAATAGAGAGAATGCGTCACTAAATGTAAAAGCTGGGCTACTTCTGCTTGGAAACTATAATTTTGTGATGCTTGTTCACTCATAAATCACTCCTTAAATTTTGAAGTTTGTTTGTTCTCGAATGCTTTATGAATGGAGTACTTCTACAATTTTTCAATCCTGAATATTAAAAAATTTTTCTTTAATTAAAACGGACCATGACTTAGTACCCTATCTTGCAAGATAGAGTCCAATTGTTGTTGTCTCTGCTGATAAGCTTTAGAAATACAACTTACATTAGCTGCACAAGCATTCCTTTTTTTTAACCACTGCTGCTGTGTATCTTTTTGATTATCACGGCCACCCATTGGCAATGCATGTAAAACAATTTGATATGTTGTTGCCATTTTGACATCAGCATCATTTAAAGAACGATTTTTGCAAATACTCAGCTCAGTCTTAGTTTTTGCAGCATTACAAGAGAAACTAGCAGCCTGTGCATTATGAGCAAGCGTGATGCCACTAAAAAGTGCTAGACCTATGGCAAATTTTCTATTCATGAGGTTATTCCTTTAAAGATATATAAAAAATAGTTTAAAAATAAAGACCAAAAGAATATGTATAAAACTGTCTGTTTTATGCTTTTTTTAGTGAGAGCAATAAAATAAAAAACCTCACATAAAATCTATGTGAGGTGCCTGAGTCTAGGTTTGTTATTATATTTTTTCTATTTATTATTATGCTTAAAATTTATAGCTATAACCTAAAGTGTAAACAAACGGATTAATATCCAAGTCAAATTTAGCACCATTTGTTAAAGTAACTTCTGGGCTAATATCCGCATAGCGAACATCTACAAATACACCCCAATTTTTCGCATCAGCAGGTTGGAAGTTAAAACCAACTTGTCCAGCTACACCAAAATCTTCTTTTACTTTCTCAGCAACACCTTGCTCATCCCAAGGAATAAATGCTGTCGCCCCGATACCAATATACGGTGTGAAACGAGTTGAGTTTTTAAAATGATATTTTGCGGTAATTGTCGGAGGTAATTGTTTAATACGTGCTACATTTTTACCGTCTAATAAAACATCATGATTAACCGGCGCTGCTAATAATAATTCTGCCGAAAAAGGTGATTCACCAAAAAAGTATTCAACTGATGGTGTAAATGCATATTCATGATCAGCTTTTACTACACCTAAAGCAGTTGTTGTATCGTCAGATGGAGCAATAACACTACCCCCAAATTTTACTTGCCAATTACCAGCAAAAGTAAATGAAGACATCCCCATTAATGCAATAATCAAAGCTTTTTTGAACACGTTAATATCTCCAACCTTATTTATATTTATAATAAACATTTATTTTAAATTGATGCAACACCCATTATAAAATTATTTTTATATTTATTTTTAAATAACTGTTTTAAATAAAAATATATATTAACCAACCATTTTAATTGGTTTTTATCCCAACTTTATTAATCAGAATTATTTTATATAACCAACCTTTTTAATATACTTTAAATTCCGAGTATTTTAATATAATTTATTTTAAATACATATTTTATTTAGAGCATAAAAAAACCTTCTTAATGCTTATCTTAAGATAATTATTAAGAAGGTTTTAATTTAATATATTATAAAAAACTTATAAAACCATGGCTGCAATCCAACCAAAAACTAACAATGGAATATTAAAGTGGATAAATGTTGGAATGACGGTATCCCAAATATGGTCATGTTGTCCATCGACCCCTAAACCAGCTGTTGGTCCTAAGGTAGAATCGGAAGCTGGAGATCCAGCATCACCTAAAGCCGCCGCTGTACCAATCAATGCAATTGTCGCTAATGGCGAAAAACCAAACTGTACACATAAAGGTACATAAATAACTGCTAAAACAGGCACACTTGAAAAAGATGAACCAATACCAATCGTGACAAATAAACCAATACTCAGCATTAAGAAAGCCGCGAGCGCACGATTATCACCAATGATTTCAACCACCCCTTTAACCAGTTGATTGATATCTCCTGTATGCGTCATGACTGAAGCGAAACCGGCGGCAGAGATCATAATAAAGCCTACTAGAGCCATCATTCGCATGCCTTGTACAAAGACATCATCTGCATCTTGCCATTTAAAAATGCCGGCTGTAGACAGAACCGCAAAGCCTACTAAACCACCCAAAATCATTGAGCCGGAATAAAGCTGTGCAACTAAGGTAAGACCAATCGCGAGCAAAGCCATAAAAATTGTTTTTTTCGCAATTACAGGGCCTTGCTCTGCTTCGTGTTTAAGTTCTTCTGCATCTGCTTTTAGATCTACTGTTTCATCTTGCGCTGTTGCACGCAGAGGTTTGTCTAAATCAATGGTAGCTACAGGGGTAATGGCACGGTCCGCATAAATTCTTGGCTTACGGTAACTAATAAATACTGCAACTAAAGTACCTAAAACCATACCTAAAACTGGAATAGCCATGCCAATTGGCATCATCCCACGTTCTACATGCAAGCCATAAGCAGCACCGATTTTGTTGATATTCCCCATCAAAATTTGTTCAAGGAAAATCGCACCAAAGCCAACGGGTAGAAAAATATAAGTACCTACTAAACCTAAAGTCAGGACACAAGCTGCTGCACGGCGGTCTAGTTTTAAATGATTCATGACTCGTAATAATGGCGGCACCAGTACAGGAATAAACGCGATATGAACCGGTATGAGGTTTTGAGAGAAAATGGCAGCAATAAGTAAAATACCTAAGAGTAAATATTTTACTTTGGTTTCACGGCTTTTCCCCGCTTCCATTCCCAACAGACCAATAAGTTTATGAGCAAGCAGGTCGGGTAAACCCGATTTAGAGAGAGCGAGTGCAAATGCACCTAATACAGCATAAGCGAGAGCAACTTCGGCTCCATCACCAAGACCAGCATTAAAAGCTTCAACTGTTTGAGAAAGACTTAAACCCGCGACAAGACCACCAACAATGGCAGAGACCACTAATATCAATACGACAGAAACGCGTGCTAGTGATAGTAAAAACATCACAGCAATCGCCACAACAACAGCATTCATGAACAAATTCAGAACAAAACAAAAGGCGATATTCTATCAGATTCACATCTACGAAGCCGAAAATATCGCCAAATTATCAGTTTTGTAAATTAAACAGTCACTTATTAACTTTGTGATTCGATGAACTGACGAATATGTCCTGCCACTTTTTCAGCCTGACTCAGAATCGCCCAATGGTTTGCTTCAAGCTCAACATACTCAAAGTTTTCAACCCATTTTGGCATTGCTTCCGTAATATATTCAGGACTCACAAAAGTATCGTATTTTAAAATTATTGCTTTGACTGGACACTGTGCATAACGCTGGCGAGGAGTTGTTAAGCGAGGAATAAAATTCGCACGATATAAATTAATCCCGTATTTACCATCAGCAGAAATATTACTATTTAACGGTAAATTATCTTTTCTCTCTAAGTCTTTTAATATTTTGCCCCATTTTTCTGGAGTAAAAAGAGACCAGACCGTCGGAGCAATTAATGGTAAATGGAAAGCACCGATATACCATGATTTTGTTAGTATTTTTAAGATTTTTGCAGGCGTCGTTTTAAATTTATCTCTTAAGAACAGCGCAGCATGATCTAAACAAGGACCAGAAATGGTTGTATAAGAGAGTAAACGGCCTTTAAATTTAGGTTCAGTTGCAGACTCCCAAGACTGAATTGATCCCCAATCATGGGCAGCCATATGGAACTGTCGATTTGGGAGTACTTCATCGACGACTTCTTGTAAGTCTAAAGATAAACGTTCTAAACGATAATCCCGTATTCGTTTAGGAATAGATGACAAACCCGCTCCACGGACATCATAAGTAACAATATAAAAATCATTGATTAAATGCTCAATGACCGATTCCCATACTTCCTGATTATCTGGATAACCATGTACTAAAACTAATGGAGTATTTTTCTCATCACCCCAAGCCTTAGCGCATAGAGTTTGTTGATCACTTGTTGTTACTGTATAAATCTTTGGCTGCATAATCATTTCCTATTTTGTTTTTCAATCGATCATGTCGTTAATCGGATAAAGCATTGCCATCAATATAAAAAAGATGATACTTATCTAGTATGACCAGTGTTGCAATAAAAAAAATTGACTATTATGGCTATTTTAAAAAAACTTCAGAACATTCCCTCAATTTCTAAATTCTTATTTAATTATTATCCTCCCTACCGCGGTGCAGGGATTCATATTGAAATCATGAATTTAGAGCTTTGTCATATTCGCGTAAAAATGCCACTGACCTGGAAAAACCAAAATCTGGTAGGTACTCATTTTGGGGGTAGTCTTTATTCTATGGTTGATCCATTTTATATGCTGATTCTTATGCATCACCTTGGATCAAAATATATAGTTTGGGATAAAGCGGCTGAGATTAATTTTTTATCGCCTGGGCGAAGCACTGTTTATGCTGATATTCGAGTTGACTTAGCAGAAATTGAACAGATTCGAGAACTTGCCGAGAACTATGCTCCAGTGCTTAGAACATATCATTTAAATATTTTTGATGAATCAGGTGTGAGAATTGCTGAAGTGCAAAAGACGCTATACATCCGTAGAAAAAAGGCAAAAGCCTTATACCCATAAAAATAAGTGCCTAAAGGCACTTATTTTTATTTTAGTAAATTCTAACGCTTTTCTTCAATCGCAGCGCCGGCACCACCACCAAGTGCACCACCAATCGCAGCGCCTGTGTCTCCACCAAAAATGGCTTTCCCTACTACAGATCCAATACCGGCACCGATAGCACTACTTGTTGTGGAACTCTTATTACTACCTTTAGCATTCGCTCCTACACCCGCACCAGCTGCTGCACCTACACCAGCACCTAGACCGCCACCAACATGGTTACCGACACCACCACCAACAGCACCGCCTAATGCTGCTGCACCAATACGCTGATCAGATGGACTCATATTCTGACAACCAGTGAACATGAATGCAGATAACATTAAAGTAGAAATTAAACCAATTGTTTTTTTCATGACCATACTCACTCCATTGTGCTCTAATCAAAGCATAATCTTCTTTTATGAGGAATTTGATCAGTTTATGTTATCGCACTGTGGCAATAGATTGATATTTTGTAAAAGCATTCTAGGTCTAGTTATTATTTAAATTTCAATCTAATAAGCAAAGAAAATAGAAGCTCTTATTTTACAAAGAGCTTCTAGTTTAAATATATTTAAAGGTACTTTTAGTATTTCCCTTTTTTCTCTTCATAGGCCGCGCCCGCACTACCACCAAGTGCACCACCTGCAGCAGCACCAGCATCACCACCAATCACTGCACCACCTAAGATTGCACCAACACCAGCACCAATTGCACTGTTACGTACAGTTTTACTGTTAGACCCTTTTGCATTTGCTGCAACGCCTGCGCCAAGAGCTGCCCCTAAACCTGCACCAATATTACCGCCCACATGTTTACCTACCGCACCCCCTGCACCGCCACCAATAGCTGCAGAACCAATACGTTTACTTTCTGGACTTGCATTTTGGCAACCTACAAATAGAGTGGTTGACATCAGACCCACACCTGCAATCATCATCATTTTTTTCATTGAAAGCTACTCCTCTACTCAGTTGTGCCTAGGATAGTATGCTTTCATGAAGAGTTTTTTCTCATTAAGTAATAGATTAAGAGTGCTTTAATAGACTTTTGTAAAAATAGCTTATTTTTTCCACAAAAAAGACGCCCTAAGGCGTCTTTTTAATAAAACTTTAAGCTTAGAATTGTTCTGAGTTTAAAGCTTGGCTAAATGCTTGGTCTACTTCGCTGAAGTCATTATGAAGCTCATGTTCTGCAGCTTCTGCTTCTTGACGACGACGTTCTAAATGGTATGCAAGACCAGTACCAGCTGGAATCAAGCGACCCACTACAACGTTCTCTTTCAAGCCGCGTAAATCATCTTCTTTACCTGTTACAGCCGCTTCAGTTAACACACGAGTTGTTTCCTGGAACGATGCAGCAGAGATGAACGAGTCAGTAGAAAGCGATGCTTTCGTAATACCCATCAATTGACGTTCAAACTTCGCAGGGAACTTGTTCTGAGCCAAGACAGCTTGGTTCTCTTGAACAACGCGGATGTAATCCACTTGTTCGCCTTTAATGAAGCTTGTATCACCACCATCGATGATATCAACTTTACGCAACATTTGACGTACGATAACTTCAATGTGCTTATCGTTGATTTTTACACCTTGGAGACGGTAAACGTCTTGAACTTCGTTCACGATGTAGTTAGTTAAAGCAACTTCGCCTTTCAAGCGTAAGATGTCATGTGGGTTTTGTGGACCATCAGAAATGGTTTCACCACGGTTCACATGTTCACCTTCAAACACGTTGATTTGACGCCATTTTGGAATCAACTCTTCGTAAATTTCAGAACCGTCATCTGGAGTAATTACTAAACGGTTCTTACCTTTAGTCTCTTTACCAAAGCTTACGATACCAGACACTTCTGCCAAGATCGCGTGTTCTTTCGGCTTACGTGCTTCGAACAAGTCAGCAACACGTGGAAGACCACCGGTAATATCACGAGTACGTGAAGATTCTTGTGGTACACGACCAATAACGTCACCCACACCAATTGTTTCGCCATCACGAACGGTAACAATTGTGTTTTGTGGCAAGAAGTAGAACTGTTCGCCGCCATCAGCCGTATCCAATACGATTGCTGGACGTAAATCTTTACCAGAAGCAGGACGTGCTGTTACAGGCAAGATTTCAACAGTTGTCATACCAGTTGCATCATCAGTTTTCGATGTTGCAGTTACACCATCAGCGATTTGGCTGAAACGTGCTTTACCAGCAACTTCTGTTACTAATGGATGTGTATGCGGATCCCAAGTCGCAACGATACCACCTGCCTCAACGACTTCACCATCTTTCAACAAGATGCTTGCACCGTAAGGAAGTTTATAACGCTCACGCTCACGACCTAACTCATCGGCAATACCAATTTCACCTGAACGTGAAACTGAAACCAAGTGACCTTTCGCGTGTTGTACAGTTTTCACGTTGTGGAAACGTACAGTACCTTTGTTACGTACTTGAACACTGTTTGCAGCAGAAGTTCGGCTCGCAGCACCACCTACGTGGAACGTACGCATCGTTAACTGTGTACCTGGCTCACCAATTGATTGCGCAGCCATTACACCTACTGATTCACCTGGGTTCACCAAGTGACCACGTGCAAGGTCACGACCATAACAACGAGCACATACACCGAATGTAGATTCACATGCGATTACTGAACGTACTTTAACTTCATCGACACCAGCCTCTTCAAGCTGAGCTGCGATTTTCTCGTCAATTAACGTACCGCGAGGTAATACAACTTCATCATCAGAAGCACGACGTACATCTTCAGCAGTTACACGACCTAATACACGGTCACGTAATGGCTCGATGACATCACCACCTTGAATGAATGGAGTCATTACTAGGCCGCCATTTGTACCACAATCAGGCTCAGTAATTACCAAGTCTTGTGCTACGTCTACAAGACGACGAGTCAAGTAACCAGAGTTCGCTGTTTTCAATGCTGTATCGGCCAAACCTTTACGCGCACCGTGTGTAGAAATAAAGTACTGAAGTACTGTTAAACCTTCACGGAAGTTCGCTTTAATTGGTGTCTCAATAATCGAGCCATCCGGTTTTGCCATCAAACCACGCATACCAGCAAGCTGACGAATCTGCGCCGCACTACCACGGGCACCAGAGTCAGACATCATATAGATGCTGTTGAATGATTTTTGCTTCTCATCTTCACCTTGTTTGTTTTTCACAAGTGTGTAAGACAAGTTATCCATCATCGCTTTAGCAACTTGGTCGTTTGTACGCGCCCAAATATCGACAACTTTGTTATAACGCTCACCAGCAGTTACGAAACCTTGTTCGAACTGTTGTTCGATTTCACGAACTTCTGTTTCAGCTTTATCAATAATTGTGTGCTTAGTAGGTGGAATTAACATGTCTTCCATACCTACAGATACACCTGAACGAGTCGCTTGACGGAAGCCCAAGTACATTAACTGGTCAGCGAAGATAACTGTATCTTTCAAACCAAGTTTACGGTAGCAAGAGTTGATTAACTTCGAGATGTTCTTTTTAGTCATCTCAAGGTTGATCATGTCAAAGCTTAAACCTTCTGGAACAACTTCCCAAAGTAAGCAACGACCTGGTGTCGTATCAACAATAATAGTTTGCTGTTCACGCTCACCATTTTCATTGATAACAGTTTGATGCACACGTACTTTAACACGAGCATGAATCGCAACTTGACCAGTTGCAAGTGCACGGTTTACTTCGTGAGTATCCGCAAACACCATGCCTTCACCTTTAGCATTTACTGCATCACGTGTGATGTAGTAAAGACCCAAGACAACGTCCTGAGAAGGAACGATAATTGGCTCACCGTTTGCTGGTGACAAGATGTTGTTTGTTGACATCATCAATGCACGAGCTTCTAACTGTGCTTCAAGTGTCAATGGAACGTGTACCGCCATTTGGTCACCATCGAAGTCGGCGTTAAACGCAGCACAAACGAGTGGGTGAAGACGGATTGCCTTACCTTCAATAAGAATAGGTTCAAATGCTTGAAGACCTAAACGGTGAAGTGTTGGCGCACGGTTCAACATTACTGGATGTTGACGAATTACAGATGCAAGAACGTCCCAAACTTCCGGAGTCTCACGTTCAACCATTTTCTTCGCAGCTTTAATGGTTGTTGCCTGACCTGAAGCTTGTAATTTCGCGAAAATGAATGGCTTGAATAATTCAAGAGCCATTTTCTTCGGAAGACCACATTGGTGAAGACGTAAAGTAGGACCTACAGTAATTACCGAACGACCAGAGTAGTCAACACGCTTACCTAACAAGTTCTGACGGAAACGACCTTGTTTACCTTTGATCATGTCTGCCAAAGATTTTAATGGACGTTTGTTAGAACCAGTAATTGCACGACCACGACGACCGTTATCAAGCAACGCATCTACAGACTCTTGTAACATACGTTTTTCGTTACGTACGATGATGTCCGGCGCTGCAAGGTCAAGAAGACGCTTCAAACGGTTATTACGGTTAATTACACGACGATATAAATCGTTCAAGTCAGAAGTCGCGAAACGACCACCTTCAAGTGGAACTAATGGACGTAAATCTGGTGGAAGCACCGGAAGTACATTCATTACCATCCATTCTGGCTTGTTGTTCGAGTCTTTGAATGCTTCCATCAATTTCAAGCGTTTAGATGCTTTTTTCAACTTCGTTTCAGAAGTTGTTTGAGGAATTTCTTCACGTAAACGAGCAATCTCAGCTTCAAGATCAATGTCTTTCAACAAGTCTTGAACTGCTTCCGCACCCATTTTTGCAACGAACTCGTCACCGTGCTCTTCTAAAGCTGTAAAGTATTCTTCGTCATTAAGAAGTTGATACTTTTCGAAAGGCGTCATGCCAGGATCAGTAACAACATATGATTCGAAATACAATACACGTTCGATATCACGAAGTGTCATATCAAGTAATAAACCGATACGGCTAGGTAACGATTTTAAGAACCAGATATGCGCAACTGGAGAAGCAAGTTCAATGTGCCCCATACGTTCACGACGAACTTTCGCTGTAGTTACTTCAACGCCACATTTTTCACAAATGACGCCTTTGTATTTCATACGCTTGTATTTACCACACAAGCATTCGTAATCTTTTACTGGACCAAAGATTTTGGCACAGAATAAACCGTCACGTTCTGGCTTGAACGTACGATAGTTGATCGTCTCAGGTTTTTTAACTTCACCATGAGACCATGACTTAATCATTTCTGGTGACGCAAGACCAATACGGATACGGTCGAACTCAACTGGCGCATGACCATCTGAATCCGTTTTCTTACGCATGATATCGAGCAAGTCTTTCAATTTTTTTCTCCGTGTGTCGGGAAGCCTCGCTTACCCGACTGGGTCACAAATATTGTTTTTTCCTAAAAAATCGTGAGTCTTACGACTTAATCACCATTTTTCAGTTCAATGTTGATACCTAAAGAACGGATCTCTTTGGTCAATACGTTGAACGATTCAGGCATACCCGGATCCATATAATGGTTACCATCTACAATATTCTTATAGATGCGAGTACGGCCTTCAACGTCATCCGACTTCACTGTGAGCATTTCTTGGAGTGTATATGCTGCACCGTATGCTTCAAGTGCCCATACTTCCATCTCACCGAAACGCTGACCACCGAATTGTGCTTTACCACCAAGCGGTTGTTGTGTAACTAATGAGTACGAACCAGTTGAACGCGCATGCATCTTGTCATCAACCAAGTGGTTCAACTTCAACATGTACATGTAACCAACAGTTACTGGACGGTCAAACTGTTCACCTGTACGTCCATCAAACAATACTGTTTGACCTGTACGTGAAATGTCAGCCAACTCAAGTAAATCTTTAATTTGACTTTCTTCAGCACCATCAAATACAGGAGTAGCCAAAGGAACACCAGCACGCAAGTTGCCTGAAAGTGCTAGGATTTCATCATCAGTCAAGCTATCAAGATCTTCTTGCTCGCCACCGACTTTGTTATAAATCTTGTCTAAGAATTCACGTAGTTCTAAAACTGTACGCTGTTCTTTCAACATTTTTTCGATTTTGTCACCAAGCCCTTTAGCCGCCATACCCAAGTGAGTTTCGAGAATCTGACCCACGTTCATACGAGATGGTACGCCCAACGGGTTCAATACGATATCTACAGGTACACCGTTCGCATCGTGTGGCATGTCTTCAACAGGTAAGATGTTAGAAACAACACCTTTGTTACCATGACGACCAGCCATCTTATCACCAGGCTGAATACGACGTTTAACAGCTAAGTAAACTTTAACAACTTTCAATACGCCAGTTGTTAACTCATCACCTGTTGCAAGCTTACGTTTCTTCTCAGCGAATTTCTCATCAATTTCTGCGCTCTTCTCTTTCAAGAACACTTGAATCTGAGTTAAACGCTCAGCGATTGCTTCATCTGTCGGTTGAATTTCAAGTAAATCAACAAGCTCTAAGCCAGACAATAAATCTTCAGAAAGTTTATCGCCACGTTTAGTTGAACCACCGCCATTAGACTCTTGACCTTTAAGTAAACGAATTACACGTTCACGAGCCGCTTCTTCGAAGATTTTATACTCTTCTTTCAAGTCTTTACGATAAGAATCAAGCTGTGCTTTTTCAATCGCTAATGCACGGTCATCTTTCTCTAAGCCATCACGAGTGAAGACTTGAACGTCGATAACTGTGCCTTTAGTACCAGATGGAACACGTAAAGATGAATCTTTAACGTCAGCAGCTTTTTCACCAAAGATTGCACGAAGCAATTTTTCTTCAGGAGTTAACTGAGTTTCGCCTTTAGGCGTTACTTTACCAACTAAGATGTCACCAGCAGTAACTTCAGCACCGATATAAACGATACCTGATTCATCAAGTTTAGAAAGCGCAGCTTCACCTACGTTAGGAATATCGGCAGTAATTTCTTCTGCACCTAACTTAGTATCACGTGCCACACATGACAATTCTTGAATATGAATAGAAGTTAAACGGTCTTCTTGAAGAACACGCTCAGATAATAAGATCGAGTCTTCATAGTTGTAACCATTCCATGTCATGAACGCTACACGCATGTTTTGACCAAGCGCAAGTTCACCCATGTCTGTTGACGGACCATCTGCCAAGATGTCACCACGAGCAACTTTGTCGCCCAAATTCACGATAACATTTTGGTTAATACAAGTATTTTGGTTCGAACGTGTATATTTGATGAGGTTATAGATATCTACACCTGCCTCACCTGCAACCATTTCATCTTCGTTTACACGAATAACGATACGAGAAGCATCTACATATTCAATTGCACCACCACGGTTTGCGATTACACACACACCCGAATCACGTGCTACATTCGCTTCCATACCAGTACCAACAAGAGGCTTGTCAGCACGTAAAGTAGGAACAGCCTGACGTTGCATGTTCGAACCCATCAATGCACGGTTCGCGTCATCGTGTTCAAGGAATGGAATAAGTGATGCAGCAACAGATACAACCTGCTGTGCAGAAACGTCCATATGCGTCACTTTTTCAGGTGGCATACGTACGAATTCACCTTGGTGACGAACAGAAACAAATTCTTCTGTTAAGTTGCCATCTTTATCTACTGCTGAGTCGGCCTGTGCAATAACAGTACCTACTTCTTCAATTGCAGATAAATATTCAACGTCATCAGTTACACGACCATCTACAACTTTACGGTATGGTGTTTCCAAGAAACCGAAGTCATTCGCTTTTGCATATACAGAAAGCGAGTTAATCAAACCAATGTTTGGACCTTCAGGCGTTTCAATTGGACACACACGACCATAGTGAGTTTGATGTACGTCACGTACTTCAAAGCCTGCACGTTCACGTGTTAAACCACCTGGGCCAAGCGCAGATACACGACGCTTATGTGTAATCTCAGATAATGGGTTGTTTTGGTCCATGAATTGAGATAACTGGCTTGAACCAAAGAATTCTTTGATTGCAGCAGCAACTGGCTTAGCATTAATCAAGTCTTGTGGAGACAAGTTATCAGTTTCTGCTTGGCTTAAACGCTCTTTAACAGCACGCTCAACACGTACTAAACCAACACGGAATTGGTTCTCTGTCATTTCACCAACAGAACGTACACGACGGTTACCTAAATGGTCGATATCGTCTACTTCGCCTTTACCGTTACGGATTTCAACCAACGTACGTAATACATCGATGATATCTTCGTGCGATAAAATACCTTCAACTTCACGAGATTTTTGATCAGTACCAACTTCGTAAGGACGACCTAGACGACGGTTGAACTTCATACGACCTACTGGAGATAAGTCATAACGCTCAGAAGAGAAGAATAAGTTATTGAATAGGTTTTCAGCAGCTTCTTTTGTTGGCGGCTCGCCTGGACGCATCACTTTGTAGATTTCTACTAATGCTTCTTCACGTCCCGCTGTTGTGTCTGCACGCAATGTATCAGCAACAAATGAACCACGGTCGATGTCATTCGTGAATAGGATGTTAAATTGTTTAACACCACCTTCTGCCAATTTCACCATTACTTCATGGCTTAACAACGTATTTGCAGCAATTACTTCACCATCACGTAAAGTAATATCTTCAGCCGTAATACGTTCATATAAGTATTCATCAGGAACTGAAAGTTTAGTTAAACCTGCAGCTTCCATTTGACGTACGTGACGCGCATTAATACGTTTGCCTTGCTCAACAATGACTTTACCTTCATTGTCAGCAATATCAAATTGAGCCATTTCACCACGTAAACGCTCAGGAACAAGGTCAATTTGATAGCTGCCCATGTCAAGATACACAGGTACTTTTTCGTAGAACAAATTCAAGATTTGTTCATTGTTATAACCTAGTGCACGTAACACAACAGTAGCAAGTAATTTACGACGACGGTCAATACGTACGTAAACAAGGTCTTTTGCATCAAATTCAAAGTCTAACCATGAACCACGGTAAGGAATGATACGTGCTGAATACAACACTTTACCACTTGAGTGAGTCTTACCTTTATCATGGTCAAAGAATACGCCTGGTGAACGGTGTAATTGAGATACGATTACACGCTCAGTACCATTGATAACAAAGGTACCGTTTTCAGTCATGAGTGGAATTTCACCCATATAGACTTCTTGTTCACGTACGTCTTTAATTGATTTAGTTTCGCGATCTTTAATAATCAAACGAATTTTAACGCGCATTGGTGCCGCATAAGTCGAACCACGAAGAATACATTCGCGTACATCGAACTCAGGTTTACCAAGGCTATACTCAACAAATTCTAAAGCAGCATTGCCAGAATAACTTTCGATAGGAAAAACTGAACGAAATGCGGCTTGGAGACCGATATCTTCGCGGTTTTTTGGAGTTTTGCCATCTTGCAAGAATGTTCTGTACGAATCGACCTGAATCGATAGTAAGTACGGTGCATCCATTACTTGGGGCAATTTACCAAAATTCTTACGGATCCGTTTCTTTTCGGTATATGAGTATGCCATCTGGAGTCCTCGGAAAGTAAACTAAGCCCGCCTGCAGAACGGGCTCAGAAGGAATTACGCAGGCCGATATGGCCACCACTGTTTACAAATGCTGCAATTTTTAGTGGTATAAAAACGCTTAACAATATTTTTAAAAAAGAAAAATATTGGTAAACATTTGAAATTTCTTGTTTTATTTAGATTTTTCTAAAAATCAAACAAAACTAACAAAAATCGAGCCGATTATTGTAACGCAAAAAGGCTGATGACCCAAGAGCCATCAGCCATTTTATGGAGCCGATTTAAAAACCGACTCCTTTTACAATTACTTAAGTGTAACTGTAGCACCAGCTTCTTCAAGTTTCTTCTTAAGTTCTTCGCCTTCTTCTTTAGAAACGCCTTCTTTAAGAACTTGAGGAGCACCTTCAACTAGGTCTTTAGCTTCTTTAAGACCAAGGCCAGTTGCTTCACGAACTGCTTTAATAACAGCTACTTTGTTAGCACCGAAAGAAGTCAACTCAACGTTGAATTCAGATTGTTCTTCAGCAGCTGCAGCAGCGCCACCAGCTGGAGCAGCAACAGCAACAGCTGCAGCTGAAACGTTGAATTTCTCTTCGAAAGCAGAAATTAATTCAACAAGTTCAAGAACAGTTTTTTCAGCAACTGCGTTTAAGATTTCTTCGTTAGTTAAAGCCATGAGAATAACTCCAAATGGATATTGAATGGTGTGTAAAATTGATTAAGCAGCTTCTGACTCGTTTTTCTCTTTGAGCGCTGTAATGAGGCGACCCAATTTCGAAATAGGAGCTTGAAGAACAGAGGCAAGCATAGTAAGCGCTTTCTCTTGGTTTGGAAGATTAGCAATTACGCTAACATCAGCACCTTGATAAACTTTGCCGTCAAATGCAGCAGCTTTTAATTCAAATGCTTTGTTAGCTTTTGCAAATTCTTCAAACAAGCGTGCAGCTGCACCCATGTCATCTTCAGAAGTTGAAAAACCTAGAATTGTTGGACCAACAAGGTTGTCGTTCAAGATATCAAATTGAGTACCTTGGAATGCGCGCTTAGCCAAAGTGTTACGTACGATACGTGTAGTTACACCTAACTTACGAGCTTCAACACGAAGTGTTGTTAATTGCTCTACGCTTAAACCTTGATAGTCAGCAACAACGGCTGCAAACGCTTTAGAAGCAACTTCACTTACTTCTGAAACGATCTGTTTTTTGTCTTCGATAAGAAGAGCCATTGTAAAACCTCCTAAGGTGATTTATGCACCCAATGGGCACACTCCCAATTCGTAAGCCTTTCGACTTACACGCGGAGGAGGAACAAATCACACCACCGCGTCTACGCAGGCTGGATTATTAAGAAAAGCCGCTATCCGAAAATAACGCCTTCTCGCCTGAGGTCTTTGACGCTGATAAATTCTCATTCATCAATTCAAAGTCCGCCTGATAAGCAAGAGTCAAAGCGTTGCTTTAACTGCGCAAAAATAGAAATTTATTCCTATTTTTACTACCTACTCAATCAGGACTTTAAAATTCTGTACAGAACTAAGTTAAAACTTAGTTAGAAACGTTGTTTACATCAACAGTAAGACCAGGACCCATAGTTGAGCTCAAAGTGATCTTTTTGATGTATACACCTTTAGAAGTTGCAGGTTTTAACTTTTTCAAGTCAGCAACTAAAGTTTCAACGTTTTGACGGATTGCAGCAGCATCAAAGCCAACTTGACCAATCGCAGCGTGGATAATACCCGCTTTGTCTACACGGTAACGAGCCTGACCAGATTTTGCGTTTTTAACAGCATTCGCAACATCAGGAGTTACAGTACCTACTTTAGGGTTTGGCATTAAACCACGTGGACCAAGAATTGTACCGAGCTTACCAACAACACGCATAGCGTCTGGAGCAGCGATCACAACATCAAAGTCAAGGTTTCCACCTTGGATGCTTTCAGCAAGGTCATCAAAACCTACAACATCAGCACCAGCTTCTTTAGCAGCTTCTGCTTGAGCGCCTTGAGCAAATACAGCTACACGTACAGTTTTACCAGTACCTGCAGGTAATGTAGTAGCACCACGAACAACCTGATCAGATTTACGTGGATCTACGCCAAGGTTTACAGAGATGTCTAAAGATTCTTTGAACTTTGCAGCAGGTAAGCTGTTAAGAACCTGTACTGCTTCTTCCAAAGTGTAAACTTTGTTTGCTTCTACAGCAGCAGCAATGGCTTTTTGACGTTTAGTTAACTTTGCCATGTCTTATAGCTCCACTTCCAAGCCCATAGAACGTGCAGAACCAGCAATGGTACGAACACGCGCGTCTAAATCAGCACCAGTTAAGTCTGGTTCTTTAGTAGTCGCGATTTCTTCTAATTGAGCACGAGTCAACTTACCAACTTTAGTTTTGTTAGGTACAGATGAACCCTTTTGGATACCAGCAGCTTTCTTAAGAAGAATAGAAGCTGGAGGAGTTTTCATGATGAATGTGAACGACTTGTCGTTGTACACAGTAATCACTACAGGAATTGGAAGACCTGGTTCAACTTTTTGTGTAGCAGCATTGAATTCTTTACAGAATGCCATGATGTTTACACCACGTTGACCTAGTGCAGGACCAATTGGTGGAGATGGATTTGCTTTACCAGCTGGAACTTGCAGCTTGATATAGCCGTCAATCTTCTTAGCCATTTTAAAATACCTCTGGGTACAGGCGCCGTTAGGCTCCCCAATTTCTACGTAACAACACTGTTACAACAACAATGCCCGATAAAATCGGGCGCTTTTCAACCAATTAAGATTAAATCGTTTTTTCGACTTGGCGAAATTCGAGTTCAACCTGAGTTGGTCGATTAAACACGTTAATCGTCAACGTTAAACGTGACTTGTCGTATTGAACCTCTTCCACCACACCTTTAAAGTCTGTGAATGGACCGTCAATAACGAGTAATTCTTCACCTGGTTCAAACATCGTCTTAGGACGTGGAGCTTCACCAGTATTACGTACACGCGCAAGAATCGCATCTGCTTCACGTTGAGTGATTGGCGCTGGTTTTTCAGGTGTACCCCCGATAAAACCTAATACTTTCGGACATTCTTTAACAATGTGCCAAGTATCATCATTCATTTCCATTTCAACTAACACATAGCCAGGAAAGAATTTACGCTCAGATTTACGTTTCTTACCATCCTTCATTTCTACCACTTCTTCGGTAGGAACTAGGACATCACCAAAGCTATCGGCAACAGCGCTACGCTGGATTCGTTCTGTAAGTGAACGCATCACTTGTTTTTCATAACCAGAGTAGGCATGAATAATGTACCAACGTTTCATAGCTCTTTTACCCGATAATCAACTTAATTAACCAACCCAAACCATAGTCAAAGCACCATAATACTAACGATGCAACAACTACAACCAATAGAACCTGCCACGATGTAGTGACTGTTTCTTGTTTTGTTGGCCAAGTTACTCGACGCAATTCGACTCGTGCATCTTTCAGCAAACGAACGAAGCCTTTACCTTGATGGGTGGCGTATAATAAACCTAAAGCCACAACGATACAAGCAAAAATTACCCCAACGCGCACCCATACATTATTTGCAGGGGCCCAATACGCTGGTAAATGCTGATTCACCATGGTAGCCGAGAGCAATAATGCAATTGCTATCACCCATAGAACGATATCTAAAGGCGAACCAGTACGAACAACTTCAGCAGAATTATTTCTTTGAGGAATTGGCGCGTCGCTCAATGCGTCACGCGATTTATCATTCGACATTTTTGTACTCGTCGTAGAACTCGCGACTTATTATATGAACAACTAAGCCAGCATCAAGCTTTTTATTTCAAAATATGGCAGGTCAGGAGGGACTCGAACCCCCAACATTCGGTTTTGGAGACCGACGCTCTACCAATTGAACTACTGACCTATAAAGCAAGTTGAGAGCCAAAGCTCTCAACTTGAGACGTAATACGTCACTATATTATGCTTATGCAGTTACTTTCGCAACAACACCAGCACCTACAGTACGACCACCTTCACGGATCGCAAAACGTAGACCTGGGTCCATTGCGATTGGGTGGATTAATTCTACTGACATTTCAACGTTGTCACCTGGCATTACCATTTCAACGCCTTCTTTCAACTGGATCGCACCAGTTACGTCAGTTGTACGGAAGTAGAACTGTGGACGGTAACCATTTAAGAATGGAGTGTGACGACCACCTTCTTCTTTAGAAAGTACGTATACTTCTGCGTCGAATTTAGTGTGCGGCTTGATTGTACCTGGTTTAGCAAGTACTTGACCACGTTGTACGTCTTCACGCTTAGTACCACGAAGTAATACACCACAGTTCTCGCCTGCACGGCCTTCGTCAAGAAGTTTACGGAACATTTCTACGCCAGTTACAGTTGTTTTAACTGTATCTTTAATACCAACGATCTCTACTTCTTCACCAACTTTAACGATACCAGATTCTACACGGCCTGTTACTACTGTACCACGACCAGAAATTGAGAATACGTCTTCGATTGGCATTAAGAATGCTTTGTCGATAGCACGTTCTGGTTCTGGGATGTAAGAGTCAAGAGCTGCTACAAGAGCAAGAACTGATTCTTCACCGTAAGGACCTGCTTCACCGTTAAGAGCAGCAAGAGCTGAACCACGGATTACTGGAGTGTCATCACCCGGGAAGTCGTAAGTAGAAAGAAGTTCACGAACTTCCATTTCTACTAATTCAAGTAATTCTTCGTCGTCAACAAGGTCGCATTTGTTTAAGAATACGATGATGTAAGGTACACCAACCTGACGAGAAAGAAGGATGTGTTCACGAGTTTGTGGCATTGGACCGTCAGTCGCAGCACATACAAGAATCGCGCCGTCCATCTGAGCAGCACCAGTGATCATGTTTTTAACGTAATCGGCGTGGCCCGGGCAGTCAACGTGTGCGTAGTGACGAATTGGAGAATCGTATTCTACGTGTGAAGTATTAATTGTAATACCACGTGCTTTTTCTTCAGGTGCTGAGTCGATTTGCGAGTAATCTTTCGCTTCACCGCCGTAAGTTTTTGCACAAATAGTTGCAATCGCAGCAGTTAAAGTTGTTTTACCATGGTCAACGTGACCGATTGTACCCACGTTTACGTGTGGTTTATTACGTTCAAACTTGGCTTTAGCCATGATGATCTTCCTCGTTTACGTCGAACCAACTACAAATGGCGCTGAACTAACTCAGCTTATCGACATATCGCCTAAAAAACAGACACCCAATACTTGAAAAGCAGACTATATAGCCTGCTTTCTGAAAACTTTGTGGAAATCCACTCAAACTTTAATATCTGGAGCTCTTATCGAGATTTGAACTCGAGACCTCTCCCTTACCAAGGGAGTGCTCTACCACTGAGCTATAAGAGCGACTATCCTTCGATGGAGCGGGAGACGAGGATCGAACTCGCGACATGCAGCTTGGAAGGCTGCCGCTCTACCAACTGAGCTACTCCCGCAACGTTGGTAATAACCACTTCATTCGAAGTTTAGGATGGTGGTGAGAGAAGGATTCGAACCTTCGAAGCTTTCGCAACAGAGTTACAGTCTGCCCCCTTTGGCCGCTCGGGAATCTCACCAATATCGCACTTATCTACAGTGCTGTTCTTTACTCATTCAACTTAACACTTTAAAATGGTGCCGGCACACGGATTCGAACTGTGGACCTACTGATTACAAGTCAGTTGCTCTACCAACTGAGCTATGCCGGCGTTTCTTAGTGTTTCGTACGTTTCGTATCGGAACGGTGTGCAGTTTAGCAAAACTTCCAAACGATGCAAGCGGTTTTTTAAAAAAAACCGCTAAAAACTCATAAAATCAATCCGTTTGATGATAATTCAACCGCTTTGATCACTGCGCGAGCTTTTATTTGGGTTTCATTCCACTCAGATTCTGGATTTGAGTCAGCAACAAGCCCTGCTCCAGCTTGCACATACACTTTTTTATCACGGATAACACAAGTACGGATTGCAATCGACATATCCATTTCACCATGCCAACCTAAATATCCCACTGCTCCACCAAAGACACCTCGTTTTACGGGCTCTACTTCATCAATAATTTCCATTGCGCGTATTTTTGGGGCACCGGATAAGGTTCCTGCCGGGAAGGTTGCCTTAAATACATCAAGTGCATCGATATCATCACGCACTTCACCTTGCACATTTGAAACAATATGCATGACATGTGAATAGCGCTCAATTACCATTTGATCCGTTACTTGGACCTTACCAATTTTTGATACACGCCCTACATCATTTCGACCAAGGTCAATCAGCATCAAATGTTCAGCAATCTCTTTTTCGTCAGAAAGCAAATCTTTTTCTAGTGCAATATCTTCTTCTTTAGTTTTACCGCGTGGTCTGGTTCCCGCTAACGGCCGAACCGTAGCGATACCATTTTCTAAACGAGATAAAATTTCTGGCGAAGAACCTACTATATGAAATGGTTTTTTATCAGTAATCGTTTGGCCTTGAACTAAAAATAGATAAGGTGAAGGATTTAGATGACGTAATGCACGGTAAACCTGTAAAGCTTCTCCATCAAATTCGGAAACCATACGTTGCCCTGGAACAACCTGCATCACATCGCCAGCACGAATGTATTCTTTAACTTTTTCTACTGTCTCTAAAAATTTTGCTTTACCAGTGATTGATTCAAAATGTGGAGGTGTATGCGGCTTCGCTTGCAAACTAACTGGTGTTGCCAACAGTTGTTCTAATTGATCTAATTTTTGTTGAGCATCATTATAGGCGTTACTCTGCTCTGCATCCGCATGAACAATTAAAAATAACGTATCTTTAAGATTGTCAAAAACAATAACCGTCTTTGAAAGCATCAACCATAAATCTGGAAGCGTAATTGGATCGGCTGTAGGAACATTCTTTAAACGTGGCTCGATATAACGGACTGCGTCATAGCCCAAATAACCTACTAATCCGCCTGTAAAGCTTGGTAAATCTGGTAATAGATCGGCTGGGGGTACTTTAAATTGTTTTTGGAATTCACGAATGTATTGAAATGGATCTAGACAATCTTGTTGTGTGATTGATCCATCAGCATGCTGTATAGATAAAACACCAGCATTGCAGGAAAAAACTGTTGATTCACCCAATCCAATCATAGAATAGCGAGCCCAGTTCTCTCCACCTTCAACTGATTCAAACAAGTAAGCTTGTGTTTGATCTTTAAAGCGGGCAAAAACCGATAATGGAGTTTCAGTATCTGCCAATCTTTGACGATAGACTGGAATAGTATTGTAACCAGCAGTTTTAAGTTTCTCAAATTGCGCTAATGTTGTCATGAATCTTCTCTAATATGGTTTCGATTTAAAAGTGTGTTTTTCTAGATTCGAGTTAGACACGCCATCGAAAAACCATACGCTTATTCATTCTTATCTCCATTTTCTCCATTAGACAATTAACTCAGCAAGACTATCAACAACTTGCTGAGGTTGGCAATCATAGATATTTTCTCCATGATTATAGCCATAGCTAACCACAATACAATCAATTCCGGCACGGCGTGCAGCTTCAATATCATTACTTGAGTCACCAATCATTAACGATTGTGAAGCAGATGTTTTTAGGCTTTCCATGCAATGTAATAATGGCAGTGGGTGTGGTTTTCTTTCAGGTAAGCTATCTCCTCCAAGTACAACTTGGAAATAAGGAGAAAGTTCTAATGCATCTAGTAACCCTTGAGCAAGCTTGACAGGCTTATTGGTAACACATGCCATTTTTATATTCAAAGTTTGGCAATGTTTTAAAAATTCAGGTACGCCTGGGTAAATTTGAGTATTTACACACAGCTCTGCACCATATATGTCTACAAACTTTTGCAATAAAACCTGATGTTGTTCAGCCTCCAATTTTCCAAATATATGAAGCAGAACACTTTCACAAAGTTTTGAAGCTCCTTTACCTACCCATTCCCGTATTTGTGCTTCTGTTACCAATGGCCAACTGAGTGATTGCAGACTTAAGTTCATAGACCGATATAAATCGGCAGCGGAGTCAACCAACGTTCCATCCAGGTCAAATAAAATTAAATCGCGCTTACTTAGTTGTGCAACAGACATTTTCTTCTACTCAAAATTAAAAAGGCATGCGTTTAGCATGCCTTGATTGTAAAAGCACCAACGAATTATTTAAAGAATAACCATGCCAATACAGCCAAAATCACTAAAATAATAATAGTAATTAAACCAATAGATGCATTCTTTTGCTGCTCTTTTTCTTCAGCTACACGAGAAACAGGTTCTTCAATAGCAACCGGAGTTTGCTCAGGCTGAGCATGAATATTCACTCCTTCAGGAATCGGTGCAGGTTTTGGAATAGAAATATTCTGCGGCATACCATCGTGGCGAACTTCCACCTCTGTAGCACGCTCTGCGAGGCTTGGCATGCCTTGATCACTTAAATCTTGTGCCGGTGCAGCTTGTACTGGCTCTGCTTCAATTTCAGGTAAATCATTATTTTCTTGAGCAGGCGCTAGTACTGAAAATTTAAAACTTGCAAATTGAACAATATCACCATCATGCAGCTGCTTTTCTTGCTCAATACGAATATCGTTTACAAATGTACCATTTGATGAATTAAGGTCTTGCACCCATAACAATTGGTCCTTTAAAAGCAATGCCGCATGGCGACGCGAAATTTCAGCGGCCTGTAATAGCAAATCAGCATCTTGATGACGTCCCACCAACATATCACGATCAATACTAATTTCTTGACCAGTAAATTCACCAGTAATTGCTTGCAGTTTCCAAGTCATGCCTATGTCCTATTCATTTTTTATCAATCATAACATGCTACTACGGTGCCGTGCTTGGACGCAGTGTCGTTGTTGTTACTGTATTTTTAGTTCGATTCACTTCTGGATCAGGTAACTGCAAGGTCTGTTTCTGAACAGCAGGCTCTACCGCCACAGGTGTGGTTATGGTCGTGCTTTTTCCACCTGATGGAACCTGTTGATAATTTTTGGATTGAGTTCCAATACTTGGAGGTGTCATTTTTTGATTGTAAACATCATCAACCTGCTCAGGTAATTTTGCAAAATTACCATTTTTATCCATAGCCAATTGCAAGCTATAAAGCTGATTATAGCGCTGCTGAGATAAACGGCGAACATCATTCGCATCGCCTACAATTGTTGGATGAATAAAGACAAGTAGATTACGTTTTACATTACTTCTATTATCCGATCGGAATAATCGCCCAACATAAGGGATACTACTTAATCCTGGTATACCTTGTCTTGAAAGTGATGTGTCATCTGATACCAAACCACCCAGCACTACAGTCTGCCCATGTTCCGCCAAAACAGCTGTTTTAATAGCACGTTTACTTGTGACCAAGTCAGCAGCTTGCCCACGACTATCCTGAACAGCAGAGACCTCTTGCTCTACTTCCAGACGTACTGTACCGCCTTCACCAATATGTGGAATAACTTTTAATGTTACACCGACATCTTTGCGTTCCACAGTAGTGTATGGATTAATACCCGTACTATTGGTAGTGACTGATCCTGTGACAAATGGAACGTTTTGACCTACAACAATATAAGCTTCTTCATTATCCATCGTTACAATGGATGGCGTTGAAAGTAAGTTTGATTTTGTATTGGTTTTGAGAGCTTGAATTAATGCACCATACGCCTTACGAGAGTTATCAAAATTACCCAATCCTAAAGTTGCACCATTACCTTTATTAGCTCCATTAGCGATAGCAGATGCAGCTCCAGCCGTACCACCCGATAAATAACCAGCAGCAATAGAAGATAAACTCGCCCCTACATTACTAAAGCTAAGTAAACCAATTCCACTAGATAAATCGCCGAGTGCCCATTGAATTCCAAGTTGATCTGCATCATCTCCAGAGACTTCAATAATTGCGGCCTCGATAAGCACTTGTTGACGACGGACGTCTAGTTGTTGAATTGCAGATTCAATTTCACGCATTAATTGGGGATCAGCTTTAACCACCAATGAGTTCTGAGCATTATCTGCAATGATACTTACACCATTTTGGTTAAAGCTGGTGATATTGTTCTGATTACTATTGTTTGAATTACCATTTAGGTTGATTGATGGGGTAGATATTGAACTACCATTTGAACCCGACGTGTTTGAACTAGAATTTTGGTTATTCCCAATCAAACCATTAATCGAATTTGATGAATTAGATGAGTTCTTATTGTTGCCAGAAGAAGATACTGCTTGACCAGTGACTAGTCCTTGTAAAATTTCTGATAAATTTTTAGCACTCGCATATTTTAGTCTAAAAACTTTTAAGCCACCCAAACGATCAGCAGAAGGCACATCCAGCATTTCAATCATATGACGAATGCGCTTACGTGTTTCTGGATCACCTTTTACTAAAATACGGTTTGTTCGGTTGTCTGCAATAATACGAATACGAGCACCGCTAAAATCTTTAGATGCACCTGTTGCGCTCATTGCTTCAAGTTGTGTGATGATTTCTTCTGCTTGGCTCGACTGAAGATTGATCGCTTCAATATCGTTTTGCCCAGTCCCGTCTAAGTTACGAATAATATTTTCAAGCTGATAGATATTTGCGGCACGGTCCGAAACAATCAGTGCATTGGTCCCTGCAATCGCAGCCATATGCGCAAACTGGGGCATTAAAGGGCGAAGTGCTGGAATTAAGTCATTTGGATTAGTATTTTCAAGCCAAATCACTCGTGTAACGATTTGATCTCCACGAACCCTATTTCTAGCATCATAAGGAATTCCTGAGTTTTTAACGTTGCTATCCGGTACAAGCTTAATCGTATTACCAGAAGGAATTGCAACAACCCCATTTACATTTAAAACCCCAAGAAATAGGTCATAAACCTCATCTTTATTTAATGGCTTATTAGAAATAACCGTGACATTACCACGTACTCTTGGATCTACAGCGAAGTTCTTTCCTGTAATGTCTGCAACTTCATTAATAAAGGCAGTTAAGTCAGCATCACGTAAATTGATCTTCCATGTTTGGGCATAGGCACTGCTACTCACTGTCGCAATCAATGGGGCTGATGCAAGTAATGCCCAAAGTGGACGTTGATGATTCAATAAAGCCATAACTCGCGATATTTCCTAACTCTTATGGTGACGTGTTATCACTAAAAATTTTGTTGTATGGTCATCACTTGATCACCACGTTTTATTTCTATTTTTACTTGTCCTGCTCGACGAGCTTGTTCAAGTAATTGCACATCCGTTTGCCCTTGCCCAACCGTTTGACCATTCAAAGAGACAATTCGATCGCCAGGCCTTAAACCTAACTTATTTCTAAGCGCAGTCGGTGTACGTTCTGTAACTTCATAACCTTCACTTGAGTTGCCACTGACCCCCATATCTTTGAGGTACTGCTCTCGGTTACCTTGCATCTGCTGAATCGCTTGCCCTAGGGCTTGTTGAGTCGTATTTACAGGTGCCGCAGGTTGAGAAGGTGTAGTAGGTTGTTGTTGTGAAGCATCTGGCGTCATCGGTTGATATAACCCATTTGGCAAACCTTTAAACTCAAGTTCTCGGGTACTGCCATTTCCTTGACGTAACACCACATGATCCCAATAAACTTCTGCCAGTTGGTAAGAAGTAGAACCAATGGTTTCACCAACCCGATAACGCTCAGCAATATTATCAACTTTAATAACAGCCGAAGAGAAGCGGTTTGGATAACCCACCATTACGCCTTGTAATTCTAGATTCACACTTTCCTGAGCCGCATTGGCAGAAGGTTCATTAAAAAGTGAAAAAGTACTAATGTTTGGTATTTGTGGCTGCTGAGAACCGAGCTCTACCCGATCAAACTGCATCATTTGTGGAGGAGCAATCACCAACCAAAAAAATGAAGCCAATTTCCAACACAACCATAAAATTAAAATGGCTAAGACGACTACACTGAGTCGATCTAATTTTTGCCATTGTAATTGCTGTAATTTATCAAGCCATGCTTTCATTAGTTACCACCTTGTAGTAATGGTTGGCGAGAACTAATGACAAAAGTGTCTAAACCAGCTTTTCCGTCATAAGAAGGAACGTTAAGCAATAAACGCTGTGTGAGTTGAACATCAAGCATCATATTGGCATCAAGTAGAAGATTCGCCATTTTTTGATTTCGCTGATCACGGATGTCAACTTGTAGCTGTCCATTGTGGTCAGACAACTGCCCACTTAAAGAAGGCATGTTCATACGATCTTGACGATCACCAATATTATAAACCAGCGCTCCACCACCCCAATGTAACTGACCATCAACCGCTGCAAAGCCTTGCTCTTTTTTATAATTAAATTGAATATCTTTAAGTTGAATACTATTTACAGGCCATTGCCAGTTCACAATCTGCTTCAGTGTTTCTGGAGCAACTTGACCATTCATATTTCGTACAATTACTTTTTTGCCAAAACCATATGCCATGATTCCCGCTAATTGTGTATTACCGCTATGAATATCAACATCTGCAGCAAAGCGTAATAAAAGTAAATCTAGAGGTCTCGTTTTCCAGTGAATGGTTCCCCGTAAAGCACCACGATGCCAGTCTGCTTGCCCCTGCCAGATGTTGCCACTTACATTATGGACAGTTTGATTATTTTTTGAAAATTTAGAGATAAGCCAAGTCGCCGGAATCTGTAAAATAATAAAAATTAAAAATGCAATGAGGGCAAAAAACCACCACTTCCATTGCTTAGACTTTTTCTTCATTCAGCCTTACCAACATGCAAATTATCGTCCTTATATGAGAGTTCCTCTCTAGTCTGACATTATGCATACTTTTTCAACATCGCCAATTCACTTCATATAAAAAAACCAAGCAATCAGGCTTGGCGTCTTCTTAAAGACTATAAGTTGTACGTATGACAAAATCATGAAAATTGACGTTTGATCTCACTAAATGCAAATTTAGTCTCAACAATGTATTTATTCAGGAATTTAAACACTTTATTGAATACTTTATTTTTTAAATAAAAGTTTTAATTCTTTTTAAAATAAAAAAGCCAAGCTAAATCGCTTGGCTTTTTAAGAAGCAATACAATTAGATTAAGAAATCTTCAAGTTTTGCACCTTTTTCGATTTCAGCAACTAACCAGCGTGGTTGTTTACCACGACCAGTCCAAGTCTCTTCAGAGTTGTTTTTGTTACGGTAGCGTGGTTCTACAGATTTACGTGTTGTTTTCTTACGTTTTTGAGCACCAAACTCAAGAAGTTGTTCAACACTAAAACCTACATTTTCAGCAATCTCGATAATTTGATTATATGCATCTACAATTGCTTGATCTTTTTTGCTTGCAATTAAAGCTTCTGCTTCTTCTTGTAAGCGTTTTAACTCTTCAACAGATAATTCACTAATATCCGGTTTCATTAATAAATACTCCAGTCTTACAGACAATTCAAATAATACAGACAAAATTTAAAAACATTAAATCATAACCAATAGTATTTATAATCTATTCAATAAGCAATAGTTTGAAAGACGAGTTCGTCAGAATAATGCTATAAATTTACTTTTTAATTACATTAATAATTATAATTGAAATATATTTTCTTAATATTTATTTAAGCTAAATGTATTAAGTCATGTCCTACTGATTTTTCTAATTCAATAATTTTACTTTTTACTTCATTTGGTATTTCACATTTTAAACCTGTAGATTTATCTACACAAACCATTACTGCTTCAGCTGTAGCAACGATTTGCTGCTGCGTTTCACTCCATAATATATAAGCCATACGGAATGCGCTATTGCGCATCTCTTCTACACGAACCCCTACTTTCAATACATCTGGATAAAACACAGGTTTTAAATATTTGCACTGACTTGAAGCAACAACAGTATATATATTTGGGGTCAATATATTTACATTTTCCATATATAAAATACGTGAGCTTTCAATATATCTATAATATTGTACATTATTGACATGACCAAAAGCATCCATATCTCCCCATGCTACTTTCTGGTCGTATATTACAGGGTAGACAGACAGTTCTTTCATTTTTACCTCATATTTTAAATTTTAAAAAATTCGCATCATTTTCAAAGATTAGGTTTAACTGTTTGATTAACTCATCATCTTCTTTTAAGGTTGATTTAATACGTAAATAGCTCATTAAAATATTATCTGGGTATAAACTTAATAATATTTCTGCTTCAGCTTGACGCTCCGTTGCCATGTAAACATGCCATTTTGCAAATGTTAAAACCGGCAAATTCATATATTGAGATTCGAATTGATTAATCTTTTCCTCAACATCTGCATAGTCAGGAACCTGCTTAAGCAATTGTTGCTGAAACCATAAGTAAAATACGTCTGGATCAAATTGCTCTTTGAGTAAATGCAAGGTTAATGCTTCATGCTGAATACTCATTTCTGGCATACGGGCCAAAAGTTTTAGCCATAGCAATTTACTACTATAAGGTCTGGTTTGAATTTCAGACTCTAAATCTAGATAGCGCTGTTGCAGTGCATGTAAATCGTCTACCGAAGCTTGATCGAATTGTTGTAGAAGCTGTTGCAACCATAAATCACGATGCTCAGCGTCCAATAATCCATACTTCATTGAACGCAAATATACCCATGGTTGCTGTAAAGCAAGCTGCCCCCATAACGCGGTTAATCGTTGTTGATATGCTGTCTCGATCTCTTCAAGCCAAGGTGATAATTGATGTTGATATAGAAACTCAAGATGAGTTAATGCACGTTCCGCTTCATTTTGAGCTAGAAATATTTCAATACGCTGCAACTCGGCTAATTCAAAAGCCATTGGTGGGGATTGATCTAAAGCATCTAATGCTTTTTGATAATCTCCACTTAAAACCAAAAACTTGGCATCAATAATATTTTTTAAAAGGCCCGACTGATTAAAAACGCGTTCGATAAATACCCGTTGGTCTTCGGCAGCTTCTAATAGCCAGACAATACCTAATTGCTCATAAGGATGAAGGTTTTTAAATTGAAAAATATTTTCTCTTTTCCTCTGTTCACGCGAGGAATAACGTTTAATCCAAAGCCATATTAACTGAGCAATAAAACTCATCACAACAAAGGTAAGGACTAAGCCCCACACATTTGTTTGCAGTTGCAATTGACGCCAGTAGATATAGACGTACCCCATGCCGTAGCCATAACTCAATAAAGCTAAAGCCGCAAAAAGTACTAAGCTAATGAGCAGGTAAACCCATAGGAGATGTTTCATATGTCCTCCTTATGAGCCTAATAGACCAAGAGTTGATAATTTAGGCACAGGCACGATAGATAAGTGAGCCACTTTAGCAATACGGTTTTTCAATTGTTGACTGGTGGCGTCTGGCAGTTCATTTAGTTTTTGCATTACTGATTGCAGCTCATTTTGATACTCTGCCATCTTTCCTTGATTTAGTGCCTGCTCAGCAATTAAGAGTCTTAATTGCACTTCCTTAAATACAACACTTCGATTCATTAAATTAATAGACGGCGTTTCTACTTTTTCAATACGGAACCATTTTTTCCACCAAGACACTGCCTCGGATTGATCCATTTCAAGTTTAGGTTGAGCTAATGCTTGTTGAATATTCTTATCAATAGTTTGCAGTAAGTCATCAATCAATTGATGACGCTGATTTTGAGCAATTACGTATTGCTGTATTGCCTGTTTATCCTGTTCAATCGCCTGATTTAAACTGTGTTGTAATGCCGGGGCAATTTCATATTGTGGTAAGGATTGTTGTAGTTGAGTTAAATGATCTACCGCAAAAATAAACTGTTGTTGATCTATCGCAAACTGAATTAAATCTAATTTTTGTTTAATGACTACCGTTGGCGTAATACCAGTATGAATGATTTCATGATTTGTTAAAGGTGCTGCTTGAACGTCACTACTCGACTGAGTCTGTGTTTGTCTTTTTAATGCCACCAATTGATCATTTAAATTGGCATACTGCTGCTCCGATTGCAGTAAGCTCTGCTGAAGCTCAGGAACAGTACGAGAAATTTGCCACATATCGTAACTGAGCTTAGCCAACCAAGCGATGCTCAGCAAAATGATGATAGAAACAAGTTTTCTCATACGAATCCTTATAATGCCTGAATGTGATGAATCATCCCCGAAGGCGATAAATTTTCAAGTTGAATAATGTGAAAATAGGCCTGTTGTTGATCGCGATATTTTTTAACAAGTTGAAAAAGACGTGGCCCTAAAACCAAATATACACAATCAGGTTGTACATTATTTTTTAAACAAAGCTCTAACCAATATTTCCAGCTTGCCTCACTAGTAATTAAGACAAGCCATTTTTCTAAATTATAATTTGAATTCTGTGTCAGATGTTTGAACTTTGAATATGAAACTTCTGGGCACTGTCGATGATATAAGACAAAATTCAAAATCTGAATGCCTTGCTGTTGCAAAGTTTCCATCATAAATTGACGGCCACCTTCACCTCTCCAAAAAGCCACACTACCCGTCTGTCGCATATTATGAAGAATAGGAAGATTAAGCATGCCTTCAGACGTTTCCACATCTGGAACATGCGCGTCAATTCCATATTCATGGAGACGATTTGCCGTGGCTTGTCCGACCGCAATCCACTGAATATGTTTTAAGTCATCTAGCTTTAAACCACTTTGCGTTAAGTACTGCATACCCACTTCAACAGCAGTGGGACTAACCACTACAATCGCTTGTGCGCCAGTTAACTGCTGATAGAGTTGAGCGAGTGATTCTGAAAAAGGTTGAGCAACCAATTCTAAAAGAGGTAAAGACTCGACCTGAAACCCCTTATTTTGCAATGCTTGAGTTAATTCAGCCGCACGTGAATCAGGTCGAGTATTAATAAACAGCATAACGTTAGTAAAGAGCCTTCAATAAATCGCCAGCGCCTTGTTCAAGTAAGTTTCGAGCAAGGTTTTCACCTAATTGCTGAGCATTGTGTGCTTCATCTGTGAGTTCAGCACGCAATAATGTTTGCCCATCAGGACTTCCGACGCGACCTTCAATATGAATTTTGCCATCTTGTAAGGTTGCATAACCTGCAATTGGAACCTGACAACCACCTTCAAGATAGGCATTAAAAGCACGCTCAGCACGTACACAAACATCAGTCTCTGTATGTAAAAGAGGTTGAATTAAAGCCAATACGTCTTGATCATCTGCACGACATTCCAAACCAAGAGCACCCTGCCCAACCGCAGGCAAACTTACACTTGGCTCGATACAGTGACGAATGCGTTCTTCTAATCCTAAACGTTTTAGACCAGCGCTCGCCAAAATAATCGCATCGTATTGACCATCATCTAACTTACTTAGGCGAGTTCCAACATTTCCACGTAAATCAACAATTTGTAGATCTGGGCGTTGTTTTAAAATTTGTGATTTACGACGTAAACTTGAGGTGCCAACTTTTGCTCCTTGCGGCAAATCAGCAAATTTTTCAAATTGATTCGAAACAAAAGCATCTAAAGGATCTTCACGTTCGCAAATGACCGCTAAAGTTAAACCTTCCGGTAATGCCATCGGAACATCTTTCATTGAATGTACAGCAAGGTCGGCACGACCATCTAAAAGTGCTGCTTCCAACTCTTTAACGAACAACCCTTTACCACCAATTTTTGCTAAAGGTGTATCTAAAATTTTATCGCCCTGCGTGACAAACTTAACCAACTCCACCGTTAAATCTGGGTGAAGCTCCTGTAAACGGGCACGAATATGTTCTGCCTGCCAAAGAGCAAGTGGGCTTTGTCGTGTAGCAATTTTCAAGGTTTTCATAAATTCAAGCATGGGCTGGTCAAACAATACACCCTAAACTTAACTTGATCCCTTAAAATTGCAAGTAAAATCTCACTGACAAAATAGGATGCTGACTCGTTAAAGTTGGTGTATTCGCTCTCTAAGGGTAGATAAATGACGGCGGCTAACGGAAAGTCTTTCATCCAAGCCACGTAATCGAACCTGATACTGACCTGAACTCACAAGCTCTAAACCATCTAAATAAGCAATTGAGACCAAAGCATTTCGATGAATACGGATAAACTGATCTGCAAATTCAGTTTCAAGTTCTTTTAGCGTTTCATCAATCAAGACACTGCCATTTTTATGTCGTACCGTGACATATTTCTGATCTGCCAAAAAATAATAGATATTTTCAACAGGAATCAGCTCAACACCGCGATAGGTTTTAGCAGCAATTTGATGTCTTTGCGTTTTTAAATCCTGCAAAAGCGTAGGATTAGGTAAGGCACTGAGCTGCGCTTGAGTAAGTTGAGTTAATTGCTTAAAAACCTGCTCAAGTTCTTGAGGGTCAATCGGTTTAAGAAGATAAGCTTGTGCCTGTGATTTAAATGCTTCTAGAGCATGTTGATCATAGGCTGTGCAAAATACGATAGCAGGTCGAGGATTAAGCTGACTTAATTGCTCCGCACAGACGAGACCATTCATACCCGGCATTTGGATATCAAGTAAAATCACATCCGGTTGATGAAGCCGTGCCTGTTCCAAGGCATCTTGGCCATGATGAGCTGTTGCGACAACATCATGTCCCATCTTTGAAACTAAACGTGATAATCGTTCCACTGCAAGTGGCTCGTCATCACAAATTAGCACCTTCATTCATCCTCCTTGTCACCGTTAACTTGGTCCATTTTTTTATGGTTAACTCTGACTGACTTATTATTTTGATTGGTAGTGATAGCTCATAATAGTGGTATATAAAGTTTCACCCTTATACACCTGGAACCTAACAGAGTTCCCATAATACGCCTTCAAGCGCTGCTTAACATTTTCAAGAGCGATTCCATGCCCTTTCCGTGATTTTATTGTATCGTCTGTATAAGGGTTGGTAATGACTATACTGACCTGATTTTGCAATATTTCAACCAATACCCCAATGGTTGCTTTACCTATCATTGGTTCGACCCCATGAAAAATACTATTCTCTAACAAAGGTTGTAATGTCAATAAAGGAATCGTGACCTGCTTTAATTGCAAAGGTTCAATTTCCATTTTCCAGTCAACTTGTAAACGCTCACCTAAACGTATTTGTTCAATTATTAAATATTGTTTACTAAGCTCAATTTCTTCATACAAGCTTACCAATTTTAATTCTTGAAAACTCGCTCTAAATAAACGTGATAGACTAATCAGCATACTTTCTGCTTTATCTGGGTCTATCGTAATTAAACTCACCACATTATTTAAACTATTAAATAAAAAATGAGGATGAATACGTGCTTGCATAGCCTGAATACGAGCATTTAATTCAGCATATTGTTGATGCAACCATTGTTCCCGAACATATAAATAGCGCAAACAAAATGCGCCAAGTAATATTCCATAACTTAAATATAATGGGACATGAGTAAAATAAATACTCCAGTCCTGTCCTGTAGCAGACATCCTTTTCAAAATTCCGAATTGAAAAAAATTAGTTATGATGGTGGTCGCCACCACAATCGCTTGCAACAAGACAAAACCAATGGCCAAAGCATATTTTTGCTGAAGCTGACTAAAAAAATTTTGAAAATATTCAACTAAAGCAAAAAAAGACAAAATCACCCAGTTAATAAAAATCATATATTGTAAAAAGCGTGACCCACTTAATGCGTGCCAAGACTGCGCTTCCGCCAAGGCCAGAACCAATGCCAAAACATTACTTGCAATAATTAATTCTAATAAGTGTTGCCAACGATCAATTTTCGTAAAAAAATAGGAGGAATTTTGATTTCGATATGCTGTAGAAAACAACTTTGTTTGTTGAGCTTCGGCAAGTGATATACTCTTTTTTATTTTACTGAGCCACCATGACCACATCTTCAAATCCCCCTAATTCAGCAGCCCCAAACCAAACCTCAGGTATGTGGGGTGGTCGTTTTTCTGAAGCGACAGACGCTTTTGTAGCAGAATTTACTGCCTCTGTTCAGTTTGACCAACGTTTTTATAAGCAAGACATCGCTGGTTCTATTGCGCATGCTACCATGCTTGCGAAAGTTGGCGTACTGACAGAAGCAGAACGAGACGACATTATTGAAGGTTTAAGCACCATTCGCGCAGAAATTGAAGCTGGAAACTTTGAATGGCGTATCGATCTTGAAGATGTTCACATGAACATTGAATCACGTTTGACTCAACGTATCGGCATTACAGGTAAAAAATTACACACTGGTCGTAGTCGTAATGACCAAGTTGCAACTGATATCCGTCTTTATCTTCGCGACGAAATTGATGATATTTTAGGCTTATTAGAGCGTTTACAAAAAGGTTTGTTGGGCTTGGCTGCCAAAAATGTAAACACCATTATGCCTGGCTTCACTCATTTGCAAACAGCTCAACCAGTAACTTTCGGCCATCACTTATTGGCATGGTTTGAAATGTTGGTTCGTGACACTGAGCGTCTTCAAGACTGCCGTAAACGTGTAAACCGTATGCCACTTGGTTCTGCGGCTCTTGCTGGTACCACCTATCCGATTGACCGTGCTTACACAGCAGAATTACTAGGCTTTGAAGCTGTATCTGAAAACTCACTCGATGCTGTATCAGACCGTGATTTTGCAATTGAATTTAATGCAGCAGCATCTTTAATCATGATGCACTTATCACGTATGTCTGAAGAACTTATTCTTTGGACTTCTGCACAGTTTAAATTTGTGAATATTCCTGATCGCTTCTGTACCGGTTCTTCAATCATGCCACAGAAGAAAAACCCTGATGTTCCAGAACTCATCCGTGGTAAATCTGGCCGTGTGTTTGGTGATTTAATTAGCTTACTTACGCTCATGAAGGGTCAGCCATTGGCGTATAACAAAGACAACCAAGAAGATAAAGAACCTTTATTTGATGCAATCGATACGGTTCGTGGTTCTCTCATGGCATTTGCAGACATGATTCCTGCATTGGTTCCAAATATTGAAATCATGCGTGAAGCTGCACTTCGTGGGTTCTCGACTGCTACAGACCTTGCTGACTATTTAGTGAAAAAAGGCGTTGCGTTCCGTGATGCGCATGAAATTGTGGGTAAAGCTGTTGCATTAGGTGTGGCTGAAGAAAAAGATTTATCTGAACTCACACTTGAGCAATTACAACAATTCTCTGACCTAATTACAGCAGATGTATTTGATAAAGCTTTGACACTAGAAGCTTCGGTAAATGCACGTGATCATATTGGCGGAACTTCACCAAAACAGGTTGAAGCTGCGATTGCCCGTGCCCATAAACGTTTAGAACAGTTATACGCTTAAGGATACAAAATGAGTCGACAAGTATTTTGCCGTAAATATCAAAAGGAAATGGAAGGATTAGACTTTGCTCCGTTTCCGGGTGCTAAAGGCCAAGAATTTTTTGAAAATGTTTCTAAGCAAGCATGGCAAGAATGGCTACAACACCAAACTACGCTAATTAATGAAAAGCGTTTAAATGTTTTTGATCCAGAAGCGAAAAAATTCCTTGAAGAACAACGTGAGAAGTTCTTCAATAATGATGAAAGCGTTGAAAAAGCAGAAGGTTGGAAGCCAGAATAATTCGTTTTTTCTAAGTTCATCATCATTAAAAAGGCGGGTTTATATACATAGACCTGCCTTTTTTTACGTGAAACTTACACAAACATATAAAGTCTTACATAGAGCGCACAGGACTCTACATGACATAAATTGGCTCACACCTTAATATCAATTCATAGCAAGTAAGACACGATCCGTGTCGTGTTTTCTCTTAATGCACTTGATTTTCTGTCCTGAACTTCCCCCCAAAGTTCGGGACATTTTTTTATCTATTATTTCTAAAAAATAAAAAAAGCCTTGTTTCAAACAAGGCCTTTCGATACTTCAACTCAAGTATTACTTTTCGTGAACTTTTGCTTCAATTTCTTCAATTTTAGTATGGCGAGCATCAAAACCTTTTGCCATGTAAATCACTTGTTCAGCAATGTTACGAGCATGGTCACCAATACGCTCTAAAGAACGTAAAACCCACATCACGTTAATTACACGTGCAATATGACGCGGATCTTCAATCATATAAGTCATTAAAGTACGTGTTGCTGACTGATATTCACGGTCAATATCCGCATCAGCTAAAAGTACACGTAAAGCTTGATCGGCATCTAAACGTGCAAAAGCATCGAGAGCATCGTGAATCATGACACGGACTTGGTTACCGATATGGCGGGTTTCCATGTAACCACGAGGTGATCCACCCTCTTCACATAGATTTTGTGCAATACGGGCAATTTTTGCAGCTTCGTCACCAATACGCTCAAGGTCGGTATTGGCTTTGCTCATCGCAATTACCATACGCAAGTCAATCGCTGCTGGATGGCGACGCGCCAAAATCAGTGTCAGACCTTCATCAATATCACGCTCATATTGATTGACTGCATTATCTTTAAATTGAACATCAATTGCTAAATTCGCATCTGTATCAAGCAAAGAATGAATTGCATTGGCAACCTGTTGTTCGACCAAGCCACCCATGGTCATAAACTTTGTGTTCACATCTTGCAAATCTTCATTAAATTGAGAAGAAATATGATGGCTTAACACCGGATTACTCGGACTCAAGGGAAGCCTCCAACATGATGGCGCAGGGATAAAATGATTGAGCATTAAAACACATCAATCATTAAATTTTTATGACAAAATTAAATTTCAGATAAAAGCATTTTTTTATTACTGATACGTTAACCAGCTGTTTAATTCAACTAGATCTTTTTCCCCTAGCTGACCTACAGCCGCTTTTAAACGTAATACATTTAATAAATAGTCATACTGAGCATTAAGATAATCCTGTTTTGCTGAAAAAGCATTACGCTGTGCTAATAAAACATCGACCATACTTTTTAAGCCCTCGTTATAACTTGCTTTTGAGGCTTGAGAGACAAGTGAAGAAGAGTCCATTGCCGCCTTTCTTGCTTCAAGTTTTGCACGGTCTGTATCCACCTGCATAAAAGCGCTTTTTACATCAACATTGGCACGGCGAATGGCCGCATCGAGCTGGGATTGCGCTTTATTTAACTCTATAGTGGCTTTTTTAATAGAGGTTCGTGTTTGACCTCCATTAAATAAATTCCAGTTCATCTCTACGCCAACCTGATCAAACTTTCCATCAGTCGAAATCAGTGTTTCTGGTGTTTGTTTGGTATAGCCATAACTCGCCACAGCATCTATTTGTGGATAAAGTGCAGCTTTTTCCACACGGCGTTGGTCTTCAGCATATCGCTTTTGTAAACGGGCTTGCTGAATCTTTAGATTTTGTTGTTGGGCTAAGCCAATCCAGTCATCAAGTTGGGCTGGATAAGGCTTTTGAAAAGTAAAATCACTTCGCAGTACTGCAAGCTTATCTTGATAAGGGCCAATATATTCAGAGAGCTGTTCTTGAGCTAAAAGAAGCTGAACATTAGTTGCAATACGGTTGGCTCTGGCATTTTGATACTGGGCATTTGCCTCACTCACATCACTACGTGCCACCAAACCTTCTTTAAGCTTGGCATTCATCATATTGAGTTGTTCAAGTAAAGCCTTTTCTTCTTGTAAATATGCAGCGGTAAGTGCCTGCTGACGCAGTACATTAAAATAGGCTTCTGCCACGTTTAAAACATGATCTTGTTTTTGCAGGCGTAAAGTAATTTCACTAAGAGCAACCGAGGTTTTAACCTGTTTATAACCTTCCCATGCATCCATACGAAAAAGAGGCTGACGAGCAGATAAAGTTGCTTGTTTGGTTGTTGATGTATTACTGACCAAAGCATCGGACAGTCCCTCTTGATCAACACCGGGAAAATTTGAACGCTTTACGGTTTGGCTATTACGATTAATCTTTCCAGATAATGTGACTGTAGGTAATAAAGCACCAGTTGCTAAGCCTAAATTAAGCTGATCTGCTTCAAATTGTTGTTGATTCGCTTGCCATGTCGGATCATTTTGCTTTGCGCGCTCATAAGTTTCAACTAAATCTAAAGCAAAACTCGGCGATGCAAAACTCCATAAACTCGCCACAAGCATTAATTTTATTTTCATTGTCTAAATCAACGATAAAACTTGGCTTTAAGACTAAGAAAAATTTGATTTAAACTCAAGCCAGTAAAAGTTTTCATTTTTATGTATTTTCAGGCTTTGATAACATCAAAATACAAATGAAAATCAAAAACATGCCTAGCCAGCCCACCCATGATACATGTTCACCCACCAACACAATCGCAAAAATCGCAGCAATTAAAGGCTCAGATAAAGTTAACGTAGTCGCTTTGCTCGCATTTACAGTCTTTAGCCCAAAGCCGAAAAGTAAATAACCGAGGAACATAGGAATTAGCATCATATAGCCAGCCACAAGTAAATTTGTTGAGCTCTCTAATAAACCGCCCCCTGTAAGCAACAAAGTAGGAAGTAAAATAACTGCTCCGCCACCCATAATCATGCCCATTGCAGCTTTAGCAGCAATACCTCGGTCTATTAATCTTTTTGCAGCCCATGAATAAAGCGAATAAGTTGTAGCAGCAACAAGCCCGAGAAAAATACCGAAGAACTTATCCCATTCATTTGTAATATCTTGTGCTGTGTGGCTTTCACCCATAGATAATAAACTTACTCCCACAACACCAAACTCAGGAACCACGTTTTAGATAAAAATTTACGGTCAAAGAATCGCTCTAAAACTGCTGAAATGAGTGGAGCCGAACCAATTGAAACCACTGTACCAATCGTAATTCCGGCATAATGCATAGAAGAATAAAAAGCTAAGGGATATATCCCAACTGCTGCAATGCCCAAAAGAATAATAGGAATATTACGCCCAATAAATTGCCGGTTTTCTCGTATAGCTCGTGATGCAACCAGAGCTTGTAAAAGGCCTCCACCGCCCATCGCCACAGCACCAATTGCCAGTGGTCCAAGTGTTGGGGCAAATGCTGCCGCAGTTCCTGTTGTCCCCCACAAAACAGAGGCAACTAAAATTGCAATTGTGCCACCATAACTACTATTTTTAATAAGGCTAATCATGTTGGCATTCTCGATCTAAAATATCTTCTGCCATTTGCCTCGCTAATTGAAGTTGACGGCTACTACCCTCTAAACCAGCTCTTGCCATAGAACCTTCTAAAAGAAAAGAAAGTTGTGAGGCGATATAGCTAATACGCTGTGAGTCTGGTATTAATTTTTTTAAATGCTCAGCAACAATAGCCTCAACTTGTTCTTTATGCTGCCTTACAGCATTTCGTCCTGCACTATTTGCAGGAAACTCAGCAGCAGCATTTAAAAGTCCACATCCCCTAAAACCCTTTTCATAAGCAAACTCGGCATGATCTTGATAGGCATCAAATACGGCCAAAATAGCTTCTTTAGCTGTTTTTGTTTTTTCTAAACGGTTTTGATAAAGGTCTAACCACTCTTGATGTCGTGCAGCAATGTAGGCATCAACAAGATCTCCTTTTGAAGAAAAATTATTGTAAAGCGACATCTTGGCTACATCTGCTTTAGCCGTAACCGTATTAATTCCTGTTGCAGTAATGCCATCGTTATAAAACAGTGTTGCCGCTGCATCGAGAATTTTCTGTCTTGCTGTTTTATCATTCATAGCTTTCACCTAAGTAGACCGATCTACCTAATAATAAAGATTTCTAACAGTGATGCAATCTTTTTAAGCGTTATAATTTGAGCAATATCAATTTCGATAAAAATATAAAGATGAAAAAAATTCTAATGATGAGTATGTGCAGTGCACTACTTTTAGCTGGATGTAGTAAAACATCAGAGCAAGATCAGGCTGTATCTAAAGAGCAAAAATCAACTGCACAAAAGTCCACCGAACAGCGAGACAGTAGCAGCTTACAAACTATAGCTGCTATGCAGAAAATTAATCAAAACAGTAAAATGGAAGACCTAAATCAAATTAATGAAAAACTTAAAACCTGTGTTCCCTCTTTAAAAAATAATGAACAGCTTAAGCTAATTGAAGCATCGACGGCTATGTATCAGCGTTTTCTAAAACAAGAACATAATGAAAAAACAGCAAAAGCGTTTGAAGCTTTTGGATATGCCATTTTAGAACAAGAACCATTAGATGCTAAAAAAACAATGAAAACCAAGAAAAAGTTATTCGATCAACTCGGTACTCGTGATCAATATCTGATTCAACACGAGGGCCAAGCCTATATTGAGCTACTCTATCAAGGTGAGGGCATATTTACTTACCGCCGTCAGCCAAACTATTTAGTTGATGTTTTTGCTAAAGCCCTACCCGCTGACCAAAAAGAGTTCTTAACTCGCATGGCAAAAGACAATAAAAACATTTTCTATGACGATGGTGCGTTGGCTATCTCATGGAAAGAGCTTACTGAGCGTGCATTATTTTGGGAAAAATTTATTCAAAAATATCCAAAGAGTTATTTTATTAGTGATGCAAAATTATTATTTAATGAGTACCGATATTTTATTTTCTTTGGGCTAGATAATACGCCTGTATCCGATGAGTTTGCTCCAAACACATGGATTGATAAAGATGCTCTACAACAAATTCGTTTCTTATCTACACAAAAACAATCCAGCTTAGCAAAACCCGCTCAACAATTTCTAAAGTTTATTGCCACTCCTGTGGATGAACGTAATACACAATTCAAGACAGATTTAATTGATGAAAATGGGAAAAAGAAATCTACCTATCAGATTGTGCATGAACAGCTTGAGCAATTATTAGAATTAGAGTCACCGTGGAATACCAAAAGTTATCGTGACTGCCACATGGATGCGGTTTGTATAGATACAAATTGACAATGCCAGCCAACCTAAAACATGTTAGTCTTTAAATCGCTTGACGGAGCGCGAGTAATAGCTCGCTGAGATTGTGTAAATTCCGTGTTATCTCAACACAAGTTTGATCACAAGTACCGTTGAACCTGATCAGGTTAAGACCTGCGTAGGAATCAAGCCATCTAAAAACTTAAAGCCCTCAATTTATCTAGTTCAAGATAAATCCGCCATCGTTTTTGGTCGTGCTTGATTCGTTGATGTTATTCATAAGGATCATGTGATGAACCAATTAACGAATCTCTCTTCTGCTGAAATTTCAGCACAACATGAACAAGATGCAAAAGATTTAACTCGCATCTTACCTGCTTCTAAAAAAGTTTATATTGAAGGCTCTCGCCCTGACATTCAGGTTCCAATGCGAGAAATTTCTTTAACTGATACCCCAACTGGCCTTGGTGGTGAGCACAACCCACCTATTATGGTTTATGACACTTCAGGTGTTTATACTGACCCTACTGTTCAAATTGATTTAAACAAAGGTTTACCTTCAGTTCGCCAAAAATGGATTGAAGAGCGTAACGATACTGACGTTCTTTCTGGCCTAACTTCAAAGTTTGGTCAGGAGCGTTTAAAAGATATTCGTACTGCTGATATTCGCTTTGCACATATTCAAAACCCACGCCGCGCTAAAGCAGGCAAAAATGTCACTCAAATGCACTATGCCAAGCAAGGTATTATTACGCCTGAAATGGAATATATTGCGATTCGTGAAAATCAGCGTCAACGCGAAGCTGTAGATATGCGCCAACACCCAGGTCAAAACTTTGGTGCAAAAAACTTAAAAGAAATTACACCTGAGTTTGTTCGCCAAGAAGTTGCCGAAGGCCGCGCTATTATTCCTGCCAACATTAACCATCCAGAACTTGAACCAATGATTATTGGTCGTAATTTCTTGGTTAAAATTAATGCCAATATTGGTAACTCTGCGCTTGGCTCTTCAATTGATGAAGAAGTTGCGAAAATGACATGGGCAACCCGTTGGGGCGCTGACACCATTATGGACTTGTCTACAGGTAAAAACATTCATGAAACACGTGAATGGATTATTCGTAACTCACCTGTTCCAATCGGTACCGTGCCAATTTATCAAGCCCTTGAAAAAGTTGATGGTGTTGCTGAGAACCTGACTTGGGAAATCTTTAAAGACACACTTATTGAGCAAGCTGAACAAGGCGTTGACTACTTCACCATTCACGCAGGTGTATTGCTTCGCTATGTGCCACTTACAGCAAACCGTTTAACGGGTATTGTGTCTCGTGGTGGTTCAATCATGGCGCAGTGGTGTCTCGCTCATCATGAAGAAAACTTCTTATACACACACTTTGATGAAATCTGTGAAATTATGAAAGCCTATGACGTGTCATTTAGCTTAGGCGATGGCTTACGTCCGGGTTGTATTCAAGATGCAAATGACGAAGCGCAGTTCAGTGAACTTAAAACATTGGGTGAGCTTACTCACCGAGCATGGGAACATGATGTTCAGGTCATGATTGAAGGCCCGGGTCACGTACCAATGCACATGATTAAAGAGAATATGGACTTGCAGTTAGAGGTATGTAAAGAAGCACCATTCTATACACTTGGGCCTTTAACTACAGACATCGCTCCGGGCTATGACCACATTACTTCTGCAATTGGCGCAGCTATGATTGGTTGGTATGGCACAGCAATGCTTTGCTATGTGACACCTAAAGAACATTTAGGTTTGCCAAACAAGAAAGATGTAAAAGACGGAATTATTACTTACAAAATCGCAGCACACGCAGCCGATCTTGCCAAAGGCCATCCGGGTGCACAGGTTCGTGATAATGCCTTGTCTAAAGCACGTTTCGAATTCCGTTGGGACGACCAATTCAACCTAAGTTTAGACCCAGATACAGCGCGCAGCATGCATGACGAGACTTTACCAAAAGAAGCGCATAAATCTGCACACTTTTGCTCAATGTGTGGTCCGAAATTCTGTTCAATGAAAATCACTCAGAATGTCCGCGACTATGCCAACAATCTCACCAATAGCGATTCAGAGGTTGAAGAAGGCCTCAAAGCGATGAAAGAGGTTTATCAAGAGCAAGGACAAAAACTGTATCATAAAGTGTAAATATTCAAAAAAAACACTTGCCTAGCCATGATTCTCGGTTAGGATGAAATAAATAGATTTCGTCCTGATCGAATCATGAGTATTGTCGAGCATCCAAGTTATACATCTAAAGATGTCGAAGTAACATCACGTGAACTTCTGTTCAGTGGTTTTATTCAAGTTGAAAAAGTCAGCCTTCGACATCGTCTATTTAATCAATCTGAATATACTCCTGTATTGCAGCGCGAACTTGTGCATCGACCTGAAGCGGCTGGCGTTCTACTCTACAATGACCAAAAACAACAGTTTGCCCTAATTGAACAGTTTCGTGTTGGTGCTTTAGATGACTCTCAATCGCCGTGGCAACTCGAAATTATTGCAGGCGTGTTAGATGGCAATGAGTCACCAGAAAGTTGCATTCGACGTGAAAGCCTTGAAGAATCAGGTTGTGAAGTTCAGGATTTAGAGCATCTATTTAGTTTTTACCCATCAGCAGGCGCCTGTTCAGAATTATTTCATCTATATGTCGCCGAAACCGAATTACCCGCTGTAGGCGGTGTTTTTGGAGTAGATGATGAGGGTGAAAATATTCAGCTGCATTTGTTTAGTTATAGCGAAATTCAAACACTACTCGACAGCGGACGTTTAAGAAATGCCCCTGTTATTATGGCATTACAATGGCTGGCTCAACACAGCAAAACGATAATAAATCCGAAGAGGTAGGAGGGTGACTTTCCAAGTCTCAACACTTTCACAAAAAAATCATGTCATCATACAAATTACCGATACACATTTATTGGAGTATCCACAGCTAGAATTTGTGGGGATGAATCCTGAAGAAAGTTTCCATGCCATTATCCAGCAGATATTGAAACAACATCCAGAAGCGGACGCGATTATTCATACCGGAGACCTCGCACAAGCCCCAACCCCTATTACCTACAAGCGTTATATCAACTTTATGCAAACCTTGGGTTTGCCTTTTTTCCACACGCTCGGTAATCATGACAATGTGGACCACTTTCCACTGCATAACGAAAATCATCAGGAACCTGTGGTGGTCGGCTTAGGGAATTGGCGCATCATTATGCTCAACAGTGCCGTAAAGGGAAAAGTAGATGGTCATTTGTCATTGGAACAATTAGAAAATTTAGAAAACTTACTTGAGCAATTTGCAGATCATCCAGTTCTGCTAGCTTGCCATCATCACCCATTTGCCATGAAATCAAAATGGATTGATCATCACAAACTACAAAACTCAAATGCACTACTGGATACGTTAAGCCCATTTAAAAATGTAAAAGCTTTAGTTTGTGGACACGTACATCAAGACTCTCTTAATATTTGGCAAGGTATCGAATTTTTCTCAACACCTTCCACAAGCGTACAATTTAAACCGTTTAGTAACGATTTTGCACTCGATCAAAATGCACCGGGTTACCGTTACATTCGTCTGAATAATGATGGTACTTTTGAAACAAAAGTGTTTCGACTTGAAAATTTCGAAACCCATATAAACACTGATATTTCAGGATATTAGTCCTAAATTGAATACCTCTATGAGGAATTATGACTAGGGCAAACACGTTTTGAAATTATTTACGGGATAGAATGACTATCATCTTGCAGGAAAAATCTATATGATGACGACCCGATGGAAAAATCCATCGATGGTTTTCTATAAAAACACTTGCATATCACCATATTTTTTGCGTATAGATAATACGTGTATGATGAGGAATGCCCTATTATGGCGAATGACAACCACAACCAAGTTTTGGATGAACATACAGAAGTTGTAGTAGAAGGTGATAAAGCTTCTGCAAAACGTGCACGTAAAGTGAAACCTAAAACTTCTGACGTAGGCTCAACTGCAAGTTTATTTGGTATTGCACCTTATCAACCTAAGAAAAATGAAGAGTACATGTCTGAAGGACAGCTCGAGCATTTCCGACAAATTCTGCAAGCATGGAAAGCTGAATTAATGTCTGAAGTTGATCGTACTTTAAATACGATGCAAGATGAATCAACTGCATTGCCAGACGTAAATGACCGTGCTACCCAAGAAGAAGAATTTGCAATTGAATTACGTACACGTGACCGTGAACGTAAATTAATTCGTAAAATCGAACAATCTCTTGAAGCGATTAAAAACGAAGACTACGGTTTCTGTGAAACTTGTGGTATCGAAATCGGCTTACGTCGTTTAGAAGCACGTCCAACTGCAACGTTATGTATTGACTGCAAAACCTTGGCAGAAATTAAAGAGAAGCAAAATAACGGTTAATTGTGACGGTTAAGAATTCTCTAGCCGAGTTCGACTCGGCTTTTGCGCAGCAGTTAAATCGCTTGCCAGAAAAGCATAGCTTTTCTCTTGCGCAGCCGCGGAACAATGTTCCACTTAATCGCTGCTCATACTCAGGCCGGTTTGCGCCCTCGCCAACCGGCCCTTTACATTTCGGATCACTGATTACTGCTGTTGCCAGTTACTGTGATGCTAGAGCTCACAAAGGGCGATGGTTTGTTCGTGTTGAAGATACTGACATTCCACGCATCTATCCCGGTAGTGAAGACCATATACTCGCATCAATTGAAGCTTTTCAGTTCGATCCTGATGCAGAGATCATCTTTCAAAAAGACCGCCTAAATATTTATGAAAGCGTATTAGACCAACTTAAAAAAGAAGGTTTAGTTTACGCATGTCAGTGTACCCGCAAAATGCTCGGTTCAAATGCAATCTATGCAGGTACTTGCCGTGATTTGCATCTCGATTTTCAAGATCAAGCGATTCGCCTAAAAGTTCAGGATCAGCAAATCTGTTTCGATGATCGATTGCAAGGACTTCATTGTTCTAATCTACAACATGACCTTGGTGACTTTGTTCTTAAACGCCGTGATGGCATTATTAACTATCAACTTGCTGTTGTCGTGGATGATTATCTACAAGGTATTACACACGTTGTTCGTGGTGCAGACCTTTTAGATAACACTGAACGCCAAATCTGGCTGAGTCAGCTCCTCGGTTACCCTAAACTAAGCTATATGCATCTTCCTCTGGCTATGAATGATCAAGGACAAAAGCTTTCTAAACAGAATCTTGCTCAAGCACTCGATTTAACTAAAGCTCCTCAATTACTACAACACGCCATACAAGCCCTAGGTCAACCCAAGGTTGAATTAGATCGCCCTGAAGTGATGCTCAAGCAAGCTGTAGCGCAGTGGAATGTAGATTTAATTCCTCACGGACAAGAGCTTGGCGGAATATATTTATAAATAAAAAAAGCCCGATTCGATATCGGGCTTTTCATAACAACTGAAATAGTTTAGAAGTTCGATTCTTCTCTTTCAGGGTTTACTTCTTGAGTTGACGCATCAATCTTTAAGATCAAGCTAATCATAGCTGCACACATCATTAAAGACGTACCACCATAACTAATAAATGGCAGTGTTAAACCTTTGGTTGGCATTAAGCCCATGTTCATACCCGCATTTACCAAAATCTGGAGTAAGAAAATAATACTAATACCGTAAGCCAAATAGCCCGCGCGAAGATAATGATGTTTCAAGGCACGGTGTCCAATTTTGATACAACAAGCCAACATCAAGAAAGATAAGCCAATGACAATCGAAATACCAAAGAAGCCAAACTCTTCGCCTAACACGGCCAACATAAAGTCAGTATGCGCTTCTGGTAAATAAGATAGCTTTTGAACACTATGCCCTAAGCCTGTTCCAAACCATTCACCACGGCCAAAGGCCATGAGTGCATTTGATAACTGATAACCCACACCTAATGGATCTGCCCATGGGTCGGTAAACGAAATCAAACGCTGGAAACGGTAAGGCTCAAACAAGATCAAAAACACGATACCGGTGACAATCGCACCAAGCATAATTAAGAACTGTGTTGGCGGCGCACCAGCTAAAAAGAACACGCCGACCATCATCATGACAATAACGATCGTCGCACCCAAGTCAGGCTCGGCAATAATTAAACCGACCGTAATCGCCATCACACCACTTAAACGCATTAAACCTTTCCAGTGCGTACGAACCTCTTTAGCACGGCGTACCACGTAGTCTGCCGTAAAGATTGCCATCATGACTTTGGCAACCTCTGTAGGCTGTAAGGTAAAACCACCGATTTTAATCCAACGTGTAGAACCATTGACTTCCGAACCTACCGCCAAAGCAGCAAGTAACAGAACCATGGTTAACAACCACAGCGGAAACGTATTTTTAAACCATGTATTGAGTGAGATTCGGTAAGTCAAATACGCCACGACCCCAGCAACCGCAATAGATATCGCATGGCGGATGACATAGTGAAACGGGTTCTCATGCATATATTCTGCATAAGGCATCGAAGCAGATGCTACCATCACCGAACCGATACATAACAATGCAACGACACAGAAAATCAAGACATTACGTGGCGTCACTTCCGCTGGCCATTTCGGCAATATCCGTTCATACCAATGATTGATTTTCTGGATTGTGGTCTGAGCTAAGCCTGCCATACTACATTCCTAATCATATTTTCTTTAAACCAACGAATTGACGCAGGCAACAAACTGCTGACCACGGTCATTATAACTTTTAAACATATCAAAACTTGCACATGCTGGTGATAGCAATACCACATCTTCAGCTTGTGTTTCACGTTGACATATCTCGACAGCTTCTTTAAGTGTTGCCGCATGTAAAATTTTAGTTGCGCCTTGAATGGCCTGCTCGATGACAGGCGCATCTTCACCAATCAATACCACAACTTTGGCATACTTTTCGATAGAAGAACGTAAAGGAGTAAAGTCTTGACCTTTACCCTGCCCACCTAAAATTAGGGCAACTTTACCTTTTTTCACTTCAATCGCAGCACCTAAACCATCAATTGCTGCAAGTGTGGCGCCCACATTGGTTCCTTTTGAGTCATTGTAATAACGTACATCATGTACGGTCTTTACATACTCACAGCGGTGCTCTAAACCTTTAAAGTGTTTTAAAGTTTCAAGCATAGATTCCATAGGTAAGCCAATTGCTTCACCCAATGCTAAACACGCTAAAGCATTGGCTACATTGTGCATACCTTGAATATATAAGTCTGAGCTTTTAATTAAACGCTGCAAGCCACGAGCAAGCCAAAGTGTACCGTCAGCATCTCTTAAAATGCCGTACTGGTTTAAGTCAGGTGCATTTAGACCAAAGCTTTGCATTGGCGTTGTATCAGGTACAAGAGGACGGCTTAAAGCGTCATCACGGTTAAATACAACTTTCTTGACACCTTGGAAAATACGGTGCTTTGCTTGGTGATACTCCAGCATATTGCCATGACGATCTAAGTGATCTTCACTCATGTTCAGTACCACAGCGACCTCAGCATTTAAGTGAGATGTGGTTTCTAACTGGAAGCTTGATAACTCAAGTACCAATAACTCTGGTTGATCTTTAAGTAAATCTAGAGCTGGGCGACCAAGGTTACCACCAATGGCAACCTTTTTCCCCGCGTCTTTAGCCATTAAACCCATTAAAGTAGTAACAGTACTCTTCGCGTTAGAGCCTGTAATCGCAACAATTGGTACATCAGTTGCACGGCGAAGTAGCTGAATATCACCTACTACAGAAATACCTTTAGCAATAGCAGCCTGAATTTCTGGTAATTGTGGTGCAAGGCCCGGGCTTAAAATAATTTCTTCTGCTTGGAGTAATAATTCTTGATCGAGTTTACCAAAACTGGTCTTCACGTCTGCAGGAATTTGATCATGTCCGGGAGGTGTGGGGCGGGAATCCGTTACTGCAACTTGGTAGCCTTGTTCATGCAGGAAATTTACAGCAGAAACACCTGATATACCCAAGCCTGCTACAACTTTTAACCCACCACGTTGTATTAACATTTTTGCCCCACAATTTATCAATCGACAGAATGGCAAAAATGTTAGCACTTTGCTGTTTTGAATACTTTTTCAGTTTGACTTTTATTCTACTTTTTTTGTGTCAGTGCGTAAAAAAGCCATCATTCGATGGCTTTTTATACAGAAAAGTTAACGCCACTTCACCGTTTGTACCGGAGCGGACTTTTGGGTAGGTGCATCATCAGTAGAACAGCCACAATTGCCACCACAACCGGCAGCCTGTTTAGGCTTCAACCATGATGCCAAACGCTGCCAACCCAAGCGTTGACACTGGATTGATAATGCAAGAAATACTGAAGCGGACGTTTGAGGAAATACCTTTTTAAAGACAACAATGGCACTCCACAACACCAATACAGCAACAATAAGGTAATCAAACATAAGCGCCTCCTATTAACCCCAAATGCGTGATGCAATTTGGTAGGTTAAAAATGACATGAGATAAGCCAAACCAAATAGATAAGCCGTCATGACTGCCACATGTTTCCATGAACCTGTCTCACGGCGTACCGTTGCCAAGGTTGCTAAACAATGTGGTGCATAAATAAACCAGACCAATAAAGATAGCCCTGTAGCCAATGACCAACCCGTGCCGTTTGCACTAATCAAATGAGCAAGCCCCTGTGCAACAGCATTATCATCAGCACCAGATAACGCATATACCGTACCTAATGCGGCAACCACAACCTCACGAGCAGCCATTGCGGGAATGAGAGCCACCACGATTTGCCAGTTAAAGCCAAGCGGTGCGAATAAAGGCTGAATAAAGTGCCCTGCCATACCCGCAAAACTATAATCAATTGCTGGTAGCGTTGCGCCTTCGGGTGGTTGAGGGAAAGTACACAAGAACCAAAGAATAATGGTCAATGCAACAATAATCCCACCAACACGACGCAAGAAAATCTTTGCGCGTTCCATCAACCCAATAGCGATACTTTTTGGATCAGGAAAACGATAACTTGGTAATTCCATTAACAAGGCATGCTGTGATTTGTCTTTACGCAAAAACTTCATCACAAAGGCAACACAAAGTGCACTTAAAATACCTGCCATGTATAAACCAAACAGCACCAAACCTTGTAAGTTAAAGATGCCTAAAACAGTTTGACTTGGAATAAATGCACCAATTAACAAGGCATAGACAGGCAAACGTGCCGAACATGTCATGAGGGGTGCAACCATGATCGTGGTAAAACGGTCACGTGAATCACTGATACTTCGGGTTGCCATAATGCCAGGAATCGCACAGGCAAAACTTGATAATAATGGAATGAAAGAACGACCACTCAAGCCGGCTTTAAACATTAATTTATCGAGCAAGAACGCTGCACGCGGTAAATAACCTGATTCTTCGAGTACCAAAATAAAGAAGAAGAGAATCAAAATTTGAGGCAAGAAAGCCAGTACTGTGCCCGCTCCTGCCAGAACACCGTCTACGACTAAACTGCGTAGCACAGGTTGATGGATGGCTCCATTTAACCACTCACCTAACCATGGGATTACCCCATCTTCAATTGCAGCTTTAAAAGGTTCAGCCCAAGCAAATACTGCCTGAAAGACAATAAACATCATTACTGCCAAGCTGAGTAAACCCAATACAGGATGTAAGAAAATTCGATCTAGAAAGTCAGTACGCTTATCATCATGATCAACAAAATTAACCACATCTTTAAAAATCGTTTCGATTTTCTGATGATGCCCACCACTTAAACCACTCAGTTCAGTATGAGGTACGGTATATTTTTCTTGATCGAGCGCATGCAATAAATTTTCAATACCTGAATTACGTACGGCAACCGTTTCAACAACAGGAACACCTAAACGCTCAGAGAGTTTCTGTGTATTGATTTGAATACCGCGACGGCGCGCTTCATCCATCATGTTCAATACAACCAGAATTGGACGCCCTAATTCAATAATTTCAAGCACCAAACCCAAATGCAGTTTTAAGTTCGTCGCATCGACAATACATAAAAAAGCATCTTGCTGTCCTTCTTCGGCAATTTTGCCTTGGCAGACATCACGGGTAATTTCTTCATCTGGGCTAGTTGCCTGCAAACTATAGGTACCCGGTAAATCTAGTACACGAACTGCACGGCCTGAAGGTAATTGAAAGTTACCGACTTTACGCTCTACAGTTACACCCGCATAGTTAGCAACTTTTTGTCTTGTCCCAGTTAAATGGTTAAACAGCGAAGTTTTACCGCAGTTCGGGTTTCCCACAAGGGCAATACGTAGCGCATTACTCATGCGGGTACTCCTTCTAACTGAATCTCGATTTTTTCCGCTTCCGCCTTACGTAAAGCGAAACGAGTAAAGCCAATTTGGATTAAGATCGGATCACCACCAAAAATACCTTTGGTAATCACCTCTACTCGAGTACCTGGTACAAAGCCCAAGCTTTCCAAACGAATTGCGACCAAATCTTGTTGCTCGGATGTTTGTGTCATCCGATCTACTTTGGTGATGGTAGCCGCTTGCTTCACTTTCAACGCTGATAAACGCACCGCATCCGATCCTAAACCTTTTTTACTAGTATACATATAAATGAGAATAATTACCAAATAAGGTTAAATTTCAATTCTCACCTACTTTAATCGACAAATCTTAAAGTTTCTTTTAAAGTACAGGGGTTTAGAGGACATTGTTTATGATAAATAAGAAACCGCGTATTCCAAGCCCTGTTCAAATTCCTGAACATTTGAGCTTTTTACAAGGTTTTCGCGACTATTTAGTTGCACAAACAGTGAGTCCACATACTCGTAATGCTTATTTATCTGACCTGATTCAATGTGCTGAACTTCATAAAAAAAATAGCTTGCCGAAATGGTCAAGTGATGACATTTCTGATGTTCTCATTGAACTCACCAAAATAGGTAAAAGTCCACGCTCAATTGCACGTTGTTTATCTGCCCTACGCCAGTTTTACAAATTTTTACGTGAACAAAAATTACGAAGCGATAACCCGGTAGCGACACATCACTCACCCAAAATTGGCCGAGCTTTACCCAAAGATTTATCAGAAGAAGATGTCGAAGCACTGATTCAAGCGCCTGACATTACAACAGCTTTGGGACTACGTGACAGAGCAATGTTTGAAGTACTTTATGCATGTGGTTTACGTGTTTCCGAGCTAATCAACTTGCGCTTGGAGCTAATCAATTTAAAACAAGGCTATTTACGTATTACTGGTAAAGGCAATAAAGAACGTTTAGTACCATTAGGCCAATATGCTTGTGACTGGGTAGAACGCTACTTAAATGATGCACGTCCACAACTTTATAAAACTTCCACTGACTATTTATTTTTAACTCAACATGGCGGAATCATGAGCCGTCAGAATTTTTGGTATGCAATTAAACGATATGCACTACAAGCCAATATTCAGGCTGAGCTGTCGCCTCATACCTTACGTCATGCCTTTGCAACACACTTGCTCAATCACGGCGCTGACTTGCGCGTAGTACAAATGTTACTGGGCCATAGTGACTTATCTACCACCCAAATCTATACCCACGTAGCACAAGTAAGAATGCAACAATTACATGAAAAACATCACCCTAGAGGTTAAAAATTTTTAAACGAATTACATGAAATACACCGAACAATCATTTGATTTCGTTCACAAAGGTTAAGAAAGTTTTAACAATACACACCAGATTTTTTGTTATGCTTAGCAGCTTCTGACTATAAATACTGATGAAATAAGGGTTATCTATGTCCTTTACCCGATCTCAAATTTTTCTTGCCTGTGCTTTGGCTTCTAGCTTGTTGTTCAGTGCTTGTTCTAAAGAAAACAAACCACAAAAAGAAGATGCGCTCACAGCGACCGCACCTGCTACTGGGGAAGCTTCAACCATCATTGAACGCAATGCTAAACAACGTTTAATCGAAACTTTGCAAAAACAATTTAAGAATGCAAACATCAACGTCAAAATTTTAGACATCAAACCGACTGAAGTATCTAATTTATATTGGGTGAACCTTGAAGGTATGACTTCTGTTTATACGACAAGTGATGGTAAGTACCTTATTCAAGGTGATGTCATCCGTTTAGGCGGTAAAGAGCTGCATAATATTGGCGACAACCTTCAAGCATCAGAAAACAAAAAGCACCTTGCTGCTTTAAAAAATGAAGATTTGATTGTTTACCCAGCTAGGGGTGGTAAAGCTAAACATGTAATTTATGTGTTTACCGATGCAAGTTGTCCTTATTGCCACAAACTACATGAGCATTTAGCCGAGATTAATGAGAAAGGCATTGAGGTTCGTTACATTGCGTGGCCGCGCGGCGAACAATTTATGCCAACGATGGAAGCCGTTTGGTGTAGTGCAGACCGTAAAGCTGCATTTAATCAAGCTGTACAAGGCATTAGTATTCCACCTGCTCAATGCAAAAACCCTGTTCGCGAACAATATCAACTTGGTTTAAACATGGGCGTAAATGGTACTCCAGCCATCTACAACGTTGACGGACAATATCTCGGTGGCTACTTAACACCAGATGAGTTAGTTAAACGTCTGGATAAATAATATTCTCAATTTTGATGAATAGTTCACCAGTTATCTTGTACACAAAGTGCTGCTCTTAATGCAGCGCTTTGTTTTTTCAACAAATTGTTCTTTACATGCCAGTGTTTAAAGACTGATCTACTCTGCTTTTCCGAACATCGCACTCTAATTGATTGAACAGGCACGAAAAGCGCTAGAGTCTGGCGTTTTTTTTAGCTATGATCTAGCTTCAATTAAATGATTCAATGATGATATGGAGTGTGACGTGAAACCAGTTCGCCTGGCAATACTCGGTCTAGGTACCGTAGGTGGAGGAGCCCTTAAACTACTACAAGAAAATGCCGCTGAAATTAAACGTCGCACCGGTCGAGAAATTCAAATTACCCACGTTGGAACACGTCGCCCTCGTCCAGATCTCGAATTAGAAGGGATTAAACAAAGCGCAGACTTACTTGATATCGTTCGTCAACCCGATGTAGATGTGGTTGTAGAAGTGATGGGTGGTATTCACCCTGCTTACGAAGTTATTATGGAAGCCATCAAGCACGGTAAACAAGTTGTTACTGCAAACAAAGCTTTACTCGCTGAACATGGTAATGAACTATTTAAAGCAGCAGAAGACAACGCTGTCCAAATTGCTTATGAAGCAGCAGTTGCTGGCGGCATTCCAATTATTAAAGTGATTCGTGAAGGCCTTGCTGCAAACCATATTGAATGGCTAGCAGGCATCATTAATGGTACAGGTAACTTTATTCTCACCGAAATGCGTGAGAAAGGTCGTGCATTTGATGATGTATTAAAAGAAGCTCAAGAACTCGGTTATGCAGAAGCAGACCCAACTTTTGATGTTGAAGGTATTGATGCTGCGCATAAACTTACAATTTTAGCGTCTTGTGCGTTCGGTATTCCTCTGCAGTTCGATAAAGTCTATACCGAAGGTATCAGCAAAATCACTGCGCAAGATGTGAAGTATGCCGAAGAACTTGGTTTCCGCATTAAACATTTAGGTATTGCACGTCGTGCTGAACATGGTATTGAGTTACGTGTTCACCCAACGCTTATTCCAGATGAGCAGCTTATTGCCAACGTAAACGGCGTTAAAAATGCTGTCTTAGTTCAAGCCAATGCCGTTGGCCCAACGCTGTACTATGGCGCTGGTGCTGGTGCTGGTCCAACAGCTTCTGCGGTCGTTGCCGATGTGATTGATATTGTTCGTGACATCTCTTATACAGAAGATGGTGCAGGTACAATTCCTCAACTGGCTTTCGAAGCATTAACAAATATGCCAATTTTAAGCCGGGAACAAATGACTACAGGTTATTACATCCGCTTAAATGCTGAAGATCAAACTGGTGTACTTGCAGATGTAACAACCATCTTAAGCCGTGCTGGAATCAGTATTGATGCCATCATGCAACAATCACGCTTAAAAGACCTCATTCCAATCGTAATTTTGACCGATCCAATCGTTGAATCAAAAATGGATGACGCTCTTGCGCAAATTCAAGCATTACCTGCAATTCGTGGCGAAATCGTAAGAATTCGTTTAGAATCGCTCGATAGTTAATCAGGTTGAGGGAAAGATTCCCTCTCCCGCTTCACCTCATAATTGGAACACCATCATGTCTAATGCCAATCGTTATACTGGTCTTGTAGATCGTTATCGTGACCGTTTGCCAGTTTCGGCAACTACTCGTGCTATCTCTTTGGGTGAAGGCAACACCCCTCTCATTAAACTTGAGAATATTCCACGTATTATTGGCAAAGATGTTGAAATTTATGTGAAATATGAGGGCTTAAACCCGACTGGTTCATTTAAAGACCGTGGTATGACCATGGCTGTAACCAAAGCGGTTGAAGAAGGTTCTAAAGCAATTATCTGTGCATCTACAGGTAACACTTCTGCTGCCGCCGCCGCATACGCTGCGCGTGCTGGTATCAAAGCATTTGTTTTGATCCCAGAAGGCAAAATCGCAATGGGTAAAATGGCTCAAGCCATGATGTATGGTGCGATCACTATGCAAATCCGTGGTAACTTCGATGATGGTATGCGTCTAGTAAAAGAAGTGGCTGATCAAGCTCCTGTAACGATTGTAAACTCAATCAACCCTTACCGTTTACAAGGTCAAAAGACGATTGCTTATGAAATTGTTGAAGCTTTAGGCCGTGCACCTGACTATCACTGCTTGCCAGTAGGAAACGCAGGTAACATTACAGCTCACTGGATGGGTTATACAGAAGCTGTAGCAAACCAACCTGCTGATCAGTTCGAACAAGTGATTTATGATGCTGCGACCGATCAATTTACCGGTCCTAAACCAGAAGGCTTACCAACAATGGTAGGTTACCAAGCTTCTGGTGCAGCTCCATTCTTACGTGGTGCTCCAGTTGAAAGCCCTGAAACAGTTGCAACTGCAATCCGTATTGGTAATCCACAAAGCTGGAACCATGCAAAAGCTGTGGTACGCGACTCTAAAGGCTGGTTTGATGAACTTCAAGACAGCGAAATTTTAGAAGCTCAACGCTTACTTTCTATGTATGAAGGTGTATTTGTTGAGCCAGCGTCTGCTGCTTCTATCGGCGGTGCAATCCGTGATATTAAAGCAGGTAAAATTGCTGAAGGTTCTGTTATCGTATGTACAGTAACTGGTAATGGTTTGAAAGATCCTGATACTGCAATCAAACAATGTGCTGATGCAGTGATGTTGTCAATTGATGCAACAATGGATCAAGTAAAAGATTCAATTTTATCTAATATGTAAAATCTGAATTTTTATAAAAAACGGCTGTATTAAACAGCCGTTTTTTTATGTTGTTTAAAATGGCATAAAAAAACGCTTCTTAATAGAAGCGTTTTTAAAATATTTAACTTAAATACGTTTTGGCAAATTACTTAACCAACCTAACAAGTTAGTTGCATCGTTATTACGCGCCTGTGTACTTGGTTCACCAAGCAATACAATGACTGCTGGACGTGAGTTCACAGTAGTATGCATAACAACACAACGGCCTGCTTCATTAATATAACCAGTCTTAGATAAGTTGATATTCCAACCACCATTACGCACTAAAGCATTGGTATTGTTTGACTTGAGTACACGGTAACCTAAATTAAAGTCGTAAGTCGGTGTTGTTGAGAATTGACGTATCAAACCATACTGAGACGCTGTACTCGCCAAAATTCCCAAGTCACGCGCCGAAGAGACATTACGTGGGTCTAAACCAGTTGATTCGTAATAATGAGTGGCATTCATACCCAAAGAACGTGCTTTAGCATTCATCGCTGCTACGAATGCAGGACGACCGCCCGGATAAGTACGCGCTAAAGCTGCTGCCGCTGGGTTTTCTGACTTCATTAAAGCAAACAGAAGAACTTCTGCACGGTTCATCTTGTCGCCCACACGTAAGGTAGAGCTTGAGTTCTTACCATTTGCACCGGCAAAATCGATTTGCTCAAGTGTAATTTCTTCTGACATGTTTAAACGCGCATCTGCGGTTACAACTGCTGTCATTAATTTGGTAATAGACGCAATCGGTACTGACGCGTTGGTGTTTTTACTATAAAGGACCTCACCCGTTTGCGCATCCATTACAAGTGCAGCACGTGCACTAACACTCGGCTGGGCATTATAGCCCACGGTATCACGGATTGGAGCAACTCTAGGTATAGAGCTAATAACTTTCGGTGCATTACTGCCACGTAAAGTTGTAGTAACAGACGTTGAACCTTGCGGAGTCGGCTCATCATCTTCATCATTTAAAAGTTGACTAGCATCCGCTGCAGACCAATTTAAACTTGCAGTACCAGTACTCCCTGAGGACGGGTTATTGACGAGTTCTGCAAAGCTTGTTGAACTCAAACTAAGCAAAATAGACATGCTTAACACATGCATTAAAGACTTTTTAGAATTTTTCACGGCACAATACTCGACTCAGGGTGACACACATTTGCGCTTACTATCATTATGCCTTACATTTGAGATATAAGGTATAAAGCTTTACCGACACAATTGTGCACAACTATTCGCTCACTATAGAAGAATAGGATTGCTAATTTTGTCATTCCATTGCAAGCTTATTTTGCTTTATGTAACAAAAAACTTGTTTTTTGAAAGAAAGGAGGTCTTCTTGATTACAGTTTTAGTTGTCGATGACCATGAACTGGTACGTACGGGTATTTGCCGTATGTTAGAAGATCATGCAGATGTTGAGGTAATTGGACAAGCCGAATCTGGGGAAGAAGCTATTGCTATCGTTCGCCAGCAACATCCGCAAGTCGTACTACTTGATGTCAACATGCCAGGCATCGGTGGTGTAGAAACAACTCGTCGTTTATTACAAACAGCTCCAGAGACGAAAGTGATTGCTGTAAGTGGCCTTGCCGAAGAACCCTACCCATCTTTATTGCTAAAAGCTGGAGCAAAAGGCTATATCACCAAAGGAGCCCCAATTGCCGAGATGGTTCGTGCAATTAATAAGGTCATGCAGGGTGGTAAATATTTTAGTGCCGATATTGCCGAGCAACTGGCAAGCTCTTATTTATCTGATACTCAACAATCTCCTTTCGATTCGTTATCGGAGCGGGAAATGCAAGTTGCGATGATGGTCGTTAACTGTATTAGCGCACAAGAAATTGCCGATAAACTTTTTGTAAGTGTGAAAACTGTAAATACTTACCGTTACCGTATTTTTGAAAAGTTAGGAATTGATAGTGATGTAAAACTCACACATCTTGCGATTCGTTACGGTCTGATCAAACCATAATCAGACTTACATGCACTCTCCTTTAAATTCATCCCTGTCCCATACGATTTTTCGTTTGGGCACTTGGTATGGTTTATACCGTCTTATTATTGCGGTTAGCCTGAATATTATTTTGGTTTTAACCAATGCTCAAACCGACAATAGTTTGCAGCAACCCTCTTTATATTTTTACACTTTACTAAGCTATTCAATTGTAAGTCTTGTGCAATTGTTATGCTTTAAATTTATTGCTATCCAAACTACTCGGCAGCTTATTTTATTTTTTATTGTCGACATTATTTGTTTAAGCCTCCTTTCATTTTCTGCTGGGGAGCCTAATTTACAAATTAGTTTGCTGTATGTGATTGCTATCTTTACTTCGGCGATTTTGCTCAGTGCAAGAGTGTCTTTAGTTATTACCTTACTTGCGGTTATTGCGGTTATTTACCAACGCTTCGTGGGTAGTTTATTTGACTACAACAATCTAAACACAATCGGTAATAGCGCTTTATTAGCTTTTTTATTTTTCGTTGTTCACGGGATTGGACAAATTGCAGTGCAGCGCTTTAAATTACTTGAAGCACTCACCTTTCACCAGTCAATCGAGCTTTACCAGCTTCAAAATATTAACCGTTATATTTTAGAGCAAATTGAACAAGGCTATTTAGTTTTAGACGAAAATTACGACATTGTTGTTAGCAATCCCGCTGCTTGTTCATTGCTTGGTATTCCTCCCCAGTTTGCCAATGAAAAATATCCTTTAGCAAAGTGGCATGCCGATTTATTTGAAATATTGAAGTTTGGCGACTTAAAAGAAAATGACCGATTTATTTTTGAGTCTCGGCTATCGGCTTATTCCATTAATATTAAAGTGCAGCATCTTTTAGTGCCACAACAAGCTCTGACACTACTCATTTTACAAGATGCCCAACAAATTAATCAGCAAGCACAGCAACTCAAACTTGCCGCTTTAGGGCAACTCTCGGCAAGTATTGCACATGAAATCCGCAATCCTCTGGCTGCAATTGTTCAAGCAAATGAGTTACTTAAAGATAGTGATCTCGAACAACAAAATACTTTACGCCATATGATTGGCAAGCAAACTAAACGCATTGATAGTATTGTTCAGGACACCTTAGGACTTGCTCGTAGCGAAAGAACACACCCTATTCAGATTGACTTAAACAATTTTATAAATACGCTACTCGATGAAGATTTATCTGACGTTAAGCACTCAATTCAACTCAAAATTTCTGATCGTTCTTTAAAATTTTTATTTGACGAAAAACAACTAAGACAAGTCATGATCAATTTAGTGCGAAATGCTTTACGACACAATGCACCCGACTCACCGAATGTCATGATAAACATTCATTCACAAACAAATAAAATTTATATTGATGTGATCGATTACGGTGAAGGTGTTTCAAAACGTGATATATCTCAATTATTTAAACCATTTTTTAGTACCGAAATTAATGGAACTGGTTTAGGATTATACTTGTCTCATAGTTTTTGTGAGGCAAACCATGCAAAGCTCACCTATGTAGAGCAAATACAAGGGGCATGCTTCAGAATAGAATGCCCAATAATATATTGATTTTTTTATTAGGTTTTTGGGGAAATGGCAGAACAGCAACCACTCGTTTTGCTTGTAGACGATGAGGAAGATTTGTGCCTTTTAATGCAAATGACACTTGCACGAATGGGGATTAAAACACATCTTGCTTATCGGGTTGAACAGGCCAAACAACTCTTCACACAGTTTCATTACGATGCATGTTTAACCGATCTAAACTTACCCGATGGGAGTGGGTTAGAGTTAGTCAAACATGTCTCTCAAAATTATACAAACACACCCATTGCGGTTTTAACTGCTTACGGCAATATGGATATTGCAATTGCAGCATTAAAAGCAGGTGCTTTTGATTTTGTAAGCAAACCGGTCAACCAAGTACATCTAGATCAATTATTACAGAAAGCCTTAAATCGGCAAAAAATAGAGCATGATTTTGCAGAGAGTGCTCTAGAAAACAAATTATTAATCGGCCGCTCTCAGCCTATTCAACAACTACGCATCGCAATTAAAAAAATTGCTCGTTCTCAAGCACCTGTATTTGTTACTGGCGAGTCTGGAACAGGTAAAGAAGTGGTTGCCAACCTAGTTCATCGGCTGAGTAACCGTAGTGAAGGGCCTTTTATTGCGATTAACTGTGGCGCTATTCCAACTGAACTGATGGAAAGCGAGCTGTTCGGACATAAAAAAGGTAGCTTTACAGGGGCAACGCAAGACAAACAAGGCCTCATTTTATCTGCTCATGGTGGCAGTTTATTTTTAGATGAAATTGCCGAATTACCACTCAGTATGCAGGTTAAATTACTACGTGCAGTACAAGAAAAAAAGATTCGTCCTGTCGGTTCCGATCAGGAAATTGATGTTGATTTTCGGGTGATTAGTGCGAGTCATCAAGACTTAGAGTTATTGGTTCGACAAGGCAAATTTCGTCAGGATTTATTCTTCCGAATCCATGTTATGGATCTCATGTTACCGCCTTTACGCGAACGTGGTGAAGATGTCTTGTTACTTGCGAATCACTTTATTCAGAAAATTTGTATGGAGTGGGAAACCCCACTTAAACAATTAACTGAGGCTGCTGAAACTTATCTGCTACAACAACACTTTCCCGGCAATGTTCGCGAATTAAGAAATATGATTGAGCGAGCAATTACTTTAAGTGACGATGCCAATATTGATGTACCGCATTTGCACCCAGCCCCTTTAAGAGCAAATATTTCTAATTCAATCGCAACGGTATCTCAAAGCTTGCAGAATCCCGTAGCTACGCCACAGATTGTAAAAAAATTACCAAGTGAGGGTCTAGAACGTTATTTAGAGAGTATTGAAAAAGATATTCTGCTCAATGCACTCAATATGACCCATTGGAATCGAACCTTAGCAGCTAAAAAATTAGGAATGACTTTCCGTTCTTTACGCTACCGTTTGAAGAAATTTGGGTTAGATACTGAAACTGAACAGGAAGTATAAAGCTTACTTCCTTTTTAGAAGTAGGTCGGCAACACGCTCTAAATAAACTTCGTCTTTCATTTCTGGAGGCAAGGGATAGGTCTGGTTAGGCTGAATACCTTGACCTTCGATCATATTACCATTTGGCGTGTAGTAATGTGAGACCGTCATTTGCAAGGCTGCCCCACTTGGCAAAGGGAAAAGTTTCTGTACAACGCCCTTTCCATAACTTTTTTCACCGATGACCCAAGCACGTTGATGCTCTTTCATTGCAGCAGTAAAAACTTCTGCTGCCGAGGCAGATCGGTGATTAATTAAAATACCAACTTTTATATTTTGAAAATCATTTCCCGGTAAAGCCTGAAATTGCTGATTACCTTCTGAACGACTTTTTGTAGAAACAATAATGCCATGATTTAAAAATAAATCGGCTGACTCAACAGCAGCAGATAGCAGCCCGCCTGGGTTATTTCTTAAATCAATTAATACAGCTTTTAAACGCGAAGAACTATTTTCTTCAATTAAACGTTTAATCTCATTGGCGGTATCTTGCTGGAATACTCTAATTTTTAGTACCAATACCTGATTATGTAACATGACAGGTTCGATATCAGTTTCAATCTTTTTATTACGGACTAAACTGATTGGGGTATTTGACTCTTCTGTCTGTACTTGCAGCGTTGAACCTATTGAACCATACAACAAACCAAGCACCTGATCTTGGGTTAGATTTTTAAGTTCCTGATTATCTATCTTTAAAATGGTCTGTCCATTTCTCAAGCCTAGTTTATATGAATCAGAACCTGCCTTTAGGTCACGAATCATCCATTTATGGACATGTGCTTCTGGGCTTAATGCAAAATCAACCGAAGCAAGATCACCTTCGGTGTATTGAATGAGTTGACGGTATTCTTCAGCTGACAAATAGCGTGAGTAACGGTCTAGACCACTAACAAGACCTTTAATTGCTTGTAAAAATAAAGCATCGTCCGATTTTTCATCGACATAGTTATCGCGAACAATCCCATAAATTTGTACAAACTGCTGAATCGACTCAATAGGGACTTCTGCATAACTTTCTTCTGATTCTGGTGAATCAGCATGCTGAGGCGATAATTTTTCTTTTACAACAGGAGCAGCAAGAGCAAACTGGCTGCAACACATCAATACACTACCCAAAAAAGCTTTATATATATTGTGTTGCAGCATTTAGTCACCTATCGCTTATGCAGATAATGTAATCAGATTACGACCTTGCATTTCCGCAGGTACAGGAATCTGCATTAGATGAAGGATAGTCGGTGCAACATCTGCAAGTACACCACCTTCTGCGATAGTCGCTTGTGTTGGACCAACATAAATAAATGGTACAAGCTCTGTTGTATGTTGAGTATGAACTTGGCCACTTTCGTAGTCCTGCATTTGCTCAACATTACCATGGTCAGCAGTAATAAGCATATGACCTTTCTTGGCCATCACAGCTTCGTATACACGACCTAAACATGTATCAACTGCTTCAACCGCCTTAACCGCGGCATCAAATACGCCTGTATGACCGACCATATCACCATTGGCATAATTCACAACAAGTAAATCGTACTCACCCGAGTTAATTGCCTTAACGAGTTCATCAGTTACTTCATAAGCACTCATTTCAGGCTTTAGATCATATGTCGCAACGTTTGGTGATGGAATTAGAATACGCTTCTCACCTGGGTATTCATCTTCTCGACCACCACTAAAGAAGAAAGTCACATGCGCATATTTTTCTGTTTCAGCAATACGTAATTGCGTTTTGCCAAGAGAAGATAAATATTCACCAAGTGAGTTTTTCAACTCTTCAGGCATATATGCCACAGGTGCATCAATGCTGGCCTGATAACGTGTCAACATGACAAATTTAGAAAGGTTCGGTACAACTTTACGCTCAAAACCTGCGAAGTCCTTTTCAACAAACGCACGTGTAATTTCACGAGCACGGTCAGCACGGAAGTTCATGAAAACAACGCTATCGCCATCTTGAACTTTAGCCACATCACCAATACGAGTTGCTTTCACAAATTCATCATTTTCATTGGCTGCATATGCAAGTTCTAAACCTTCAACAGCAGTATTTGCAGTACGAACTGCTTCACCTTCGGTCAATAGACGGTAAGCCTGTTCTACACGGTCCCAACGATTATCGCGATCCATTGCAAAATAGCGGCCAATCATAGTTGCAATACGGCCCTTGCCTTCATATTGAGCAAATAGAGCGTCTAATTTTTCTAGTGAAGATTGTGCACTACGTGGAGGAGTATCACGACCATCAAGGAATGCATGAAGATAAACTTTTGCACCACGTTTTAATGCGAGTTCACACATCGCCACAATGTGGTCTTCATGTGAGTGAACGCCACCTTCTGAGAGCAAGCCCATAATATGAACTGCACCACCAGCATCTTTGGCTTTTTCAACAGCATCAATTAATACTTCATGTTTGAAAAAGTCGCCAGTACGGATGTCTTTAGTAATACGGGTAAAATCTTGATACAACACACGTCCAGCGCCAAGATTCATATGGCCAACTTCAGAATTACCCATTTGTCCATCAGGTAGACCTACATCTTCACCAGAACCAGAAATAAGACTATTTGGATGCTTTGCTTTCATTGCAGTTAAATTCGGGGTTTTTGCTGCAAGAAAAGCATTATCTTCAATCGCTTCACGGTGTCCAACACCATCCATAATGACCAGAACGTGAGGGATCTTGCCAGCAGTTGCATCCGTCATAATCAATTTCTCTTTTGTCTACAATTTCATCGCCATATCTTACCGAATTTTCGGTGAAGACTCTATTTTTTCCTATGGCTTTCACCAATGCATCTCATTGAGAAAGCCATTTATATTCTTTCGAATTAGCGAGCACGGTAAAGTAAGTAACTACCGGCACCAAACATTAAAATAATAGGTACAAGTACAAACCACGCTGGTGAAGGCGCGTATACCAAACTTGCGTAACCCAAGAAATCTTGTAAGTAATAAAAGCCTAAACCGATAAAGAGTGCGATCACCAAACGAAAGCCCATTGACTGTTGACGCAGTGGACCAAAAATAAAAGAACAAGCCACTAATACAAGCGTAATCAATGAAAATGGAGAAGCAACTTTTTGCCAGAAAGCCAATTGGTAAGTTTTAGGAACTTGGCTATATTCATCCATATAGCGCATAAAACTAATGAGCTGACTTGGAGATAAGTCTTCAGGGTCTAAAGTCACCATGTGGACATATTTAGGTTGTAGAGCCAATCCTAAAGACTGCTGATCATGATTATTTAGTATCGAATTACCATCTGTAAGAATGTCTGTCTGGCTGGCTTTTTGCAAAGACCATTGACCGTCTTTAATAAACTTTCCTTGCTCTGCATTAATTACAGACTGCAAGTGATATTCTTTATCAAAGTCGACAACCTGAATATCTCTTAAGTTTCCTTGTGAGTTCGCATAGTCAATATAAATAAAACGTTGCCCTTCTCTTGACCAATAGCCTTTTACTTCGCCTAGAGCAGCAACTGAACGATGACTTTTGATACTTTGTGCTTTCTCATTGGTATAGGGAACAACCCATTCACTTAACGCAAAAGATAAAACAATCAGTAGCAAAGCTGAGCGCATTACCCAGCCCACAATACGCCATAAACTGATCCCAACCGAGCGCATCACGATGAGTTCACTGTTGGATGCTAAAGCGCCCAATCCAATTACCGCACCAATTAAGGCTGAAATAGGCAAAATTTCATATAGATAACGAGGAGCACCCCATAACACATAGATAAAAGCTTGCCATGCATTATAGTCAGGCTTTAACTCACCCAGTTCACCTAAATAGGTAAACAAGACTTGCAAAACAGATAAGACAATGGTGGTACCAAACATTGCAAGCGCAGTGGTTTTCGTCACATATTTGGCGACTATTCGACGTGCTAACATTATAATTTCACTCGCTTGATCTGTTTCTTGATTTTCGGCCCTAATTTCTGTTTACGTGAAAATATGGCAGCTGCAATTGCATAAACCAATAAAGCCGCTGGATACGCCCAAATATCGAGCTCACCTTTACTAATACGAGTCTTAATCGCAATCATAAGTACAATCAAGCTCGCAAAAATAAAAATAGATGGAATGAGACGATAATAACGACCTTGTCGAGGACTCACCTCAGACAACGCAACCGACATCATAAGAGCAACAATAATGGTAAACGGACCGAATAAACGCCAACCTAATTCACTTCTAATGACTGGATCATTTGTTTTAGCCAATAGTTTAGAGGTTGGAAGTGCCTCTACGTCACTACTCTCAAACTTGACGTCTTTATCATTCTCAAGTCTTAAACGATAAGACTGAAACTCTGCTTGCGTATATTTAGGTTGTCCCGGATATATTTCATAACGGCGCCCTTGAACCAGATCGACGACATTGGCAGTATCATTGGCAACCTCAACACGTGTTGCCTCTTTGGCCAAAATCATGACATCTGGTTTACCTTCTTTGGCAGCCCGCTGGTAAAAGAAAATATCTTTGAGGTTTTTACGGTCTTCCGACAGTGAACCTGCATAAATCGTATAAGGTCCTGAAGAAATAAACTCTCTTGGTCGAACCAAGTCAAAGCCTGTCCTTACAGCTTGGGTCGTTGTTAATTTTTCAAATTCACGTAGTCCCCACGGCGTCATCCACAGCATAAGCACAGACTGACAAACCATATAAACCAGTGTCATTGGAATGAGTAAGCGTGCCAATTGATGACGGCTTACGCCACTACCATTCAAGACAGCCATTTCATGGTCAACATATAAACGACCAAACACCAACATTAAACCAATAAAAAATCCCAGTGGTAAAATGAGGGTTAAAAATTCAGGTAAACGGTATCCAATGATGCTAAATAAAATACTTGCATCTAAACGCCCCTGTGCCGCCACACCAAAGTATTTGATCAGACGACCACCCATCATGATTAGGGTCAATAATGCGATGACCACCAATGAGGTAGAGACAACTTGCTTGACGAGATAACGCCGAATAATCAAATTAATACTTCCAAAAGGCTAAACGGGACGAACGCTAGTTTACCCGAATGTTAAAAATATAAAACCGCACATTGCAACGCTATGCTTGAAAGTGTTTCAATGTTTTAATCCAACATAACTTTCTATAGGCAATCACGGCAGCCATGAAATTTACAACTTATACAACTTTTCCTGAACAGACATCTAATGAATCTTTGTGGGTTTTAGTTGATTCAGAACAGCTACAAAGCAACCTCAATACATATCAAATCAATAACCTAGAAAGTATTCTTACGGCGACTCAATATAAAGCTAACTTCAATGAGACACTGCCATTATTTGGTCAGCTTAGCACTCAACCTCACAGCCAACTACTTGGTTTAGGAAAAGCAGCTGAACTTCAAGCAGTTAAGTTAGCAAAATTGGCACAAACCATTATCAAATCGACACAAAATAAATTTAAGCATATCGCAATTGATATTGCTGCATTACCTGTCGAATACCATTATTTATTTGCATTAAGCTTAACTCAAGCAGCTTATGGTTATGATGAGTTTAAATCGAAAAAAAATGAATTTGTGTTACAACAAGTTGATTTAATTAGTCCACATACTAGCCTTAATGAAAATCAACTTGCTTTAGTACATGCCGTACAATCTGGTCAATCTTTTGCGCGTGACTTAGGTAACCGTCCAGGTAATATCTGTTTCCCTGAATATTTGGCTGAACAGGCTTTAGCTTTAGCAGCAGAATTCCCTGATTTACTCAAAGTGACTGTCTTAAATGAGCAGCAAATGGCTGACTTAGGCATGTATGCTTTCCTTGCTGTGAGTAAAGGATCTGAGCGTCCGGGTCGTATTGTCACTCTTGAATACCAAGCACAGCTTGAACAAGCCCCTGTCGTACTTGTCGGCAAAGGCGTTACTTTTGATACAGGCGGTATTTCTTTAAAACCAGGCCTTGGCATGGATGAAATGAAGTTCGATATGTGTGGTGCAGCCTCTGTACTTGGTACGATTCGCGCACTATGTGAAGCACGCCTTCCAATTCATGTGGTAGGTGCGATTGCAGCAGCAGAAAATATGCCTTCGGGTAAAGCGACCCGCCCAGGCGATATCGTAACGACCATGAGCGGCCAAACTGTTGAAATTTTAAATACTGACGCTGAAGGCCGTTTAGTTCTTTGCGATACGTTAACGTATATCAAACGTTTCAATCCGGCAGTTGTGATTGATATCGCAACATTAACTGGTGCTTGTGTAGTGGCATTAGGTAAAGTGTTAAGCGGTTTATTCTCTCCTGACGATGCTTTAGCAACTGAGCTACAACAAGCTGGTGAGCAGTCATTCGACCGTGTATGGCGCATGCCAGTGATTGATGATTATCAAGAACTCTTGGACTCACCTTTTGCAGACATCGCTAACATTGGTGGACCACATGGTGGTGCAATTACAGCAGCCTGCTTCCTTGAGCGTTTTACTCGTGACTATCGTTGGGCTCATCTAGATGTAGCAGGAACAGCTTGGTTATCAGGTACAGCAAAAGGTGCAACTGGCCGTCCAGTACCACTACTTATGCAATTCTTGGCTAACCGTGTAAATACGAATGGCTAAAGTTAGCTTTTATCTGTTTGAAACCAGTGAAGAACGGCAAGTCGATAGTGCTTGCCGTTTATGTCGAAAGATCTTGCTGAAACATTCAAATATCTGGTGGTATTGCCCAGATGTACAGTTACAACAAACACTTGATGAAAAATTGTGGAGCTTTGATCCGACCAGTTTCATTGCACATGGGATTGATCAGGCAGACGCAGCAGTATGTATTTCGGCTAAACAACCTTCTGAACAAGGCTGGTTGGTATTTAATTTTAACAATCATGCACTTGAACAAGTGAATCATTTTAGCCACATTATAGAAATTGTTGAAAATAATGAAGCAGCCAAGCAAATTGGCCGAGAAAAATTTAAAATGTATCGTCGTTTAGGTATAGAACCTCGAACCTTTAAATTATAACGCGCTAAAATGTAGATACTGTTGAGCAAAGGAGAACTGTGGTGGCATTAAATGTCGGGCAAGATTTTAAAAAAAGATGGTTAAATGCGCCTGAAGCTGTCCGTCATGCCTATCAACAGGATTTGGCACGTATTTGTGATTTATTAGAGCCTCAGACGCCTATTCAACTTTGGGTACTCAATGATGAGAAGGCACAGCTAGAATCACAGCAAAACATTGAACAAGCTTATGCTGACTTAAAAGCAGAGTTAATCGAACAGGCACGTATTCGTCGTCAGCTTGCTTTAGAAAAGTCTCTTGCAGATAAGCGCGCAATGGAAGCAGCCTATGCTGCTGAATTACAAGCAGACGAAGTTCGTAAATTTAGTGAACAAACTCAAGCTCTACAAGCTTTCCGCAGTCATTTAGAACAAGAAGTTGCTGAACACACTGCGCGTTATCAGAAAAATCCTGAAACACCAGCAGTGAACTACTCTTCTGGGGTAAAACTTAGCATTACCGATGATCAAATCTTATCTGAGCTTGAAAGTTTACGTATTCGTTTAGAGCTTGAAGCTGAGAACTTAATTGAACAGTCTGTTACGGCTTTCCGAGCTAAGCTAAATTCGGCAGCTCAAGAAGAAATTGAATATATTTTAAAAAATTCTAAGTTTTCTGATGAAAAAATAGAAAAGTAAAGTTTATACAACGCTCCTTGTCATAAAAATGACATTTAATTGTCACAAAATAGTCATGCATAATATTCTTTTAGTTCAAATAATTATTAGAATAATGCATATGTATTTATGAAAATTAATGAGGGTAAAAATGGACATTCCACATCAGATTTCAATGCAACTTGAGCAGCTTAATCAGGGTGAGCAATGGACATTTTCAGCACAAGAACTTTATATGAGTCACAACGACTTTAATTCACTTTCAATTTTACTCACACGAGCGTCAGAAAAAGGTGAGTTTTCAATTACACGTACCCAGCATAATAAACCCTGGGTTGGCACACACTCGGTTACTCTGACCAAACATTAATTTCAAAAATAAAAAACCGGAACATATGTCCGGTTTTTTATTTTAGCGATTTAAAACTTTATTTTAAAAAGCCATTTTCAGCTAAGAAAGCCATACTAATATTTGACTCGGTTTTTTGTTCAGCAGCTTTATCACCCAGTAATAAACGCTCGATATAACGTGCTAATACATCAACTTCAAGGTTAACTTTGCTACCGACTTGCCATGTTCCAATATTGGTACGTTCTGCTGTGTGCGGAATTAAGTTCAAACTTAAAATATTACCGCGTAAATGATTAATGGTTAAACTAATACCATCTACTGTCACAGAACCTTTCTCTGCTAAGTATTTAGCAAGTTCTACAGGTGCTGTCACTTCATAATAAATTGAGCGAGCATCTTCACGGACTACGGTAATTTCACCTACACCATCAACATGACCACTTACAATGTGTCCACCAAAACGGGTTATTGGCAGCATCGCCTTTTCCACATTGACACGTTGACCCACTTTCCAGTTACCTAAAGTGGTACGGTTTAAACTTTCGCGAGAAACATCAGCTGCGTACCAGTTGTCTCCCCACTCAATAACGGTGAGACAGATCCCATTGGTTGCAATTGAGTCACCTAAATGTACATCCGACATATCCAAATCGGTTTGAATACGTAAACGCACATCGCCACCTACACTTTGCAGGCTTTCTACTTTACCTAAACTTTCAATAATGCCTGTAAACATGGCTCAATCTCCAAATCTTTTACACTGCTTAAATTGCAGCGCTTACCAAAGTGCGAGCTGCGTACTGTTACCTGAAGTATCTACACCACCTAGCTCGGCAAAGTGGTAAAGCTGGCCTAACAATTGACGTAACGGCGGCCCTGGTTTGGCATGAGTATCTGTAATCACAATAAACTCAAGCACACGTGCGCGCTCTGACTGACGTTGTTTACTTACGCGATAACGTGGAACATCTTGAGTCAATAAAGTGACTTTTCCACGCTCCAGATTGGCCATCAGTAAGTCTTTTGGCTCAATATTACCATCGGTCGAATAACTGGTCAGAATATAACGTGCATTGATGGTTGAAAGTAATTTTTCATACGCATCTTTTGCATGTTTAGAAGAGTTATAAGGACTTGGACGTTCTTTACGCCATGCACGGTCAATACCACTCTTATAGCCTTTCGTATCTGGCGGTGGTAAATCGACTTGATCCCATAACGTCAATGCATTTAGAACATGGTAGTTACTACTATAAGCATGCTGGTTATAAGGTGGATCAAGATAGGCTACATCTACTTCAAAACCGCTCATCTGGTTTGCTAAATGCTGAGCATCTACACACCACATTTCAGCAGCAGGGCGTTTACGGTCACCAATCTCACAAAAACGGCTCGGTGTGAGCCACAGCAATGATTCAATTCGTTCTAAGGCCGTTTGTGTACGTCCGCCCCACCCTTGGTGGAAGCTTTTAAATACACCACTGGTATTACTCACAAAACTTGCCGAATAGAGTAATGGCGCAAGCAAGGCACTCATTTCTACATCATTAATTGCGCCCTGTGCCTGCCATGTTGCAATCTGCTGGCGAATCGCATCAATGCGCATACCATTACGACGCTTAAAGAACAAACGGTCACGAGATGGATCATAGACATCATCATTACGAGGGCAAAGGTTATGCGTTACCCAACCTTTAACCTCAGGTAAGCGGTTTAAATAATCGATGGCTTTCTGGTAGCCACCAAGCTCTTTAAACGCGGGTGCATCGACACACGCTAAAATTGCATGATTTAAAGCATGGCTATAAGGTTCCCAGTCATTTGCAATGACTCGGTAACCGTTTTGGCGTGCCAAGCGAGACACCACACCACTACCTGCGAAGAAGTCGGCAAAAATCGGAGGATTCTTTTTCTTGCTGTTCAGCGTCCCTGTAATTTCCAGAGCTTCTAAAATCAAGTGGAGCAATCGGCGCTTGTTACCCAAGTATGGTACAAGCTGATGAAAAAGATATTCGTCTGTCGTGCGGGCTGCATGACGACGTTTGTGGTAAACCGAAGGCTCTGAATTCATACTTTCTCTTGCGTAGGGATTAACCTTAAGCGTATATCTTGATCAAGTTGTATTACATCAAGAAGTTTAAAACGAAGTTGCTGTGCCATATATTCAAAATCTGCGTTGAACATGGCTCTTGCACTTTGCCCCAATAAAGTCGGGGCAACATAACTGATCATTTCATCCACCAAACCTTCTTGCAAAAAGGCGGTAGACAATGTTGCGCCAGCTTCAACCAGCACATCATAAATTTGGTATTGCTTAGATAAGGCCTGTAATAGTGTTTTTAAAGGCTGAATTTCTAATTGTATCACGCCTAAGTCAGCAAGTTCCTGACGATATGGCCCCATCACCATGACAGTTTCAGGATTTTCTAAAATTTTAGCAGTGAGCGGTAAACGCCCTCTTCGATCTAGAATTACCCGTTTTGGCTGCGCAACTGTTTCGATATCAAGATTATGGAGTGACCGTACATTAAGCTGACAGTCATCAGCAATCACAGTATCAATACCTGTAATCACGGCACCTGAAATCGCACGCCAATGTTGGACATCTTGACGAGCAGCAGAACCAGTAATCCACTTCGACTCACCCGATGCCATTGCAGTACGCCCATCTAAACTAGAAGCAACTTTTAAACGCACATATGGCATGCCCGTAGACATCGCTTTTAAAAAGCCTTGATTAAGTTTGGCTGCTAAATCTTCACAAATCCCGATTTCTACTTCAATACCGGCATTTTTTAAGATCTGAACACCTTTACCTGCAACAAGCGGATTGGGATCGGGACACGCCACCACCACTTTTTTAACCTGTGCTTTAACCAATGCTTCAGCACACGGCGGGGTTCGTCCATAATGAGCACACGGCTCAAGCGTCACATAAGCAGTTGCGCCTTGTGCTTGTTCACCCGCCTGACGCAGCGCAAAAACTTCAGCATGAGGTTGACCAGCTTTCGGATGAAAACCTTCACCAATCACTTGATTGTCTTTGACAATAACACAACCGACATTTGGATTTGGTTTTGTCGAATAGAGTCCTCGTTTGGCAAGTTCAATGGCTTGCTGCATCCAGTACTGATCTTGTTTCAACTCAGACATATAAATCTCAAATGATTAATGTTCACGTTGTTGCATTTGCTCAATTTGACGGCGAAACGCTTCAACATCCTGAAAGTCTTGATAAACCGAAGCAAAACGAACATAGGCAACATGATCAAGTGCAAATAAAGATTGCATGACAATTTCACCAATAGTTCTAGACTTAACATCACGTTCACCTAAACGGCGAATCTGCAATTGAATATCGCTCAGAACCGTTTCGATCTGCTCTTGTGTCACTGGACGCTTTTGTAAAGCATGCATAAGTGAACGACGTAGCTTGGCTTCATCGAACGGTTCATTCTTTCCATTCGATTTGATCACACGGGGCATCACCACTTCATAGCTTTCAAAAGTGGTAAAACGTTCACCGCAAACTACACACTCACGACGTCGACGAATCTGACAGCCTTCTGCGGCTAGCCGAGAATCGATGACTTTACTATCTGCGGCGTTGCAAAATGGACAATGCATAGCGGACTTAATAGGATCAATTACTTTGACCTAGTGTAGCAAAATTTCTACGCTTACTGAACCAGCATTCTATGAGACAAAAAAACAGCCCTGAGCCAGATCAAAGCATCGCTTTGATCACAACCCAAGACTGTTTTTAGTACAGCAAATATATTACGAATTATTCAATACGTTCGCCATGTTGGCTTAAATCCAGACCCATACGTTCATCATCGGCATTAACACGCAGACCAATCACCACATCGATTACTTTAAGAATAATGAAGGTTGCAATACCGCTGTAAACCATAGTTGCAAGTACACCTTCAACTTGTACCCACAATTGGCCTGCAAATGTTGGTGCTAAAGTCACACTAGCTGCTTTAATGATTTCATCACTGTAGAACACGCCAGTTAAAATCGCGCCGACAATACCACCTACTGCATGTAAACCAAAGGCATCCAATGCATCATCCGCTTTGAGTAAACGTTTAAGTGCTGTAATACCCCAGAAGCAGACTACACCACCAATTAAGCCCATCACTAGAGCTCCGCCTACGCCGACGAAACCTGCTGCTGGTGTAATCACAACCAAACCAGCCACAGCACCAGATGCACCACCTAATACAGAAGCTTTACCACGAATCATACGTTCTACAACTAACCAAGAGAAGGCAGCAGCAGCGGCAGCAACTTGAGTCACTAAAATTGCCATACTTGCACGAGCACCAGCGCCTAACGCACTACCACCATTGAAGCCGAACCAACCTACCCAAAGTAAGCTTGCACCGATTACAGTTAAAGTTAAGTTATGCGGTGCCATAGATTCACGGCCAAGGCCAATACGCTTACCAAGCATGTAAGCTGCGACTAAACCTGCAACACCAGAGTTGATATGTACAACTGTACCACCAGCAAAATCTAATGCGCCTGCTTTAAATAACCAACCATCTGTGGCCCACACCCAGTGAGTAATTGGCGCATAAACCACAAGTACCCAAATTGTAATAAAGGCCATGAAAGCTGAATATTTCATACGGTCAGCAATCGAACCACTCAAAATTGCGACAGTAATGATGGCAAAAGTCATTTGGAAAATAACAAATAAGCTTTCAGGAATTGTTCCACTTAGTGCGTTAAAACCTACGCCATTGAGCATCGCTTTAGACAAGTCACCAAAGTATGCACCTGTGCCAGAGAACGCGAGTGAATAACCAGCAATCACCCAAAGCAAACTTACCAAAATTGCAGCAGAAAGGCTGAACATCATGGTACTTAATACGTTTTTCTTACGGACCATACCGCCGTAGAACAATGCCAAGCCAGGAATCGTCATCAACAGTACTAAAGCTGTTGAAACTAAAATCCAAGATGTATCGCCTGTATCGAGTTTTGGTGTCGGTGCTGGAGCTGCCGGAGTTGCGGCAGCTGCTGGTGCTGCTGCAGATGTTGCAGGTGCTGCAGACGTTGATGTTGCTGTAACCTCAGATGTCGGTGTTGTTACAGTCTCTTCTGCCCAAGCGGCAGTACCACCCAAAAGTGCGCCTGTTAGACTCAGCGCCATAAGCATTTTTTTCATTCGTGTCCCCCAACCTCATTTGCGAGCTATTTATTGCTCAGCAAGCTTTGTGCCAATTTAGACAGCATCTGGTCCTGTTTCACCCGTACGGATACGGATGACTTGTTCCAGGTTAGTCACAAAAATCTTACCGTCGCCGATTTTCCCAGTGCTTGCCACACGAGTAATTGACTCAATTACTGCGTCGACCATTTCATCGCTAATCGCAATTTCGATTTTTACTTTAGGTAAGAAATCAACCACATACTCCGCGCCGCGGTAAAGTTCTGTATGCCCTTTTTGACGACCAAAACCTTTAACTTCAGTTACGGTAATCCCTTGTACACCAATGTCAGAGAGTGCTTCACGCACATCATCTAATTTAAACGGTTTTACAATTGCAGTTACAAGCTTCATGTTTGTTTCCTTCGGCTTCTTTTCACCAGTAAGGTTTTATGTTCAATTTTCATGCCAATATTTCAAAGGTTGGAGGAGATGAATCTTTTGCATGAGCTTTCTTTATAACCTATTTAGTTATCAAGATGTAGATGAGCTACTAAAAATAAAATGAATTTGCAGTCCTGTTTTTATTTCATTTTATCGTTATCCAATATGGAAAAGCCAAGAAGCCTATATACGAGGTTCAAGCAGTGTTAAACTGGCAAGCATAAGGTAATACAACAGTTTGGATATCTCATGCTAGAAACTCTATTACAGGCTATTTTGGAACAAATTGACGAGCCTAAAAAAGATTTAGAAAAAAACTTACGTGCATTATTAAATGAAACTGTCGAGAAATTAGACCTCGTGTCTAAACAAGAAATCGAAAGACAAAAAACTGCACTTCATTTAGCCAATCAACGTTTAGAAGAGCTACAAAAACAAGTAAGTCTATTAGAAGAAACTTTAAAGAATAAAAAATAAGCACCAATGTAGCGCACTTATACTTTACAACGATTAAAAATTAAGCACCACAATGGAACAAGAAGATGTCTTTTTCTAAAATTTATACTCGGGGACTTTTAGGCTTACATGCGCCTCTCATTGAAGTAGAGGTACATGTGAGTCAAGGCTTACCTTCTCTAACGATCGTAGGGCTTGCTGAAGCAGCAGTCAGGGAGAGTAAGGACAGGGTTCGCTCAGCCATTATTAATAGTGGATTTCAGTTTCCGACTAAACGGCTGACTATTAATCTTGCTCCCGCAGATTTGCCCAAAGATGGTTCACGTTTAGATTTACCGATTGCATTAGGGATATTAATTGCCTCAGGTCAGCTTCCAGAGAACTGCACTGAAGACTTTGAATTTATTGGAGAGTTAGCACTAGATGGTCATGTAAGACCTATTTCAGGTGCTTTAACTTTGGCAATGGCCTGCCAACAAGCCCAGCATAAAATTGTTTTACCCCAAGATAATAGTCAAGATATTAGTCATTTACCAAATCTTGAGTGTTATCCGGTTAGTCATTTAAAAGAAGTTTGTGAACACTTTTTAGGAAATACCAAGCTATCTCAGGTGCAATCATCTTCCCGCTCAAATGACATGCCGTATAAATTTGACCTTGCTGATGTAAAAGGTCAGCTACGTCCACGTCGTGCACTGGAAATTGCAGCTGCTGGAGGGCACTCCCTGCTCTTTAAAGGACCACCGGGTACAGGTAAGACTTTACTCGCCTCACGTCTTCCTTCAATTTTACCACCACTTTCTACTCAAGAAACGCTTGAAGTTGCGAGTATTTATTCGATTTCAAATACACCGCATATTTTTGGACAGCGCCCTTTTCGTGCACCCCACCATACAGCCTCAGCAATTGCACTAGTTGGGGGCGGTTCTCATCCTAAACCGGGTGAAATTACCTTATCTCACTTAGGGGTTCTCTTTTTAGATGAATTACCCGAGTTTGATCGCAAAGTATTAGAAGTCTTACGCCAGCCGCTTGAGTCAAAAGAAATTATCATTTCACGGGCAGCCCGGCAAATTACCTATCCTGCCAACTTTCAGCTTATAGCAGCAATGAACCCCTGCCCATGTGGTTATGCATTTAATCAAGACAGTCGTTGTCAGTGTTCACCCGAAAGTATTAAGCGCTATCAAAATCGTATATCGGGACCATTACTTGACCGCATCGATTTACATATCGATGTACCGCCATTAAAAGCTCAGGAACTACAAGACCCAACACCTGCTGAGGATTCGACAACTGTGCGACAACGTGTGATTTATGCTTATGAACAACAAATAAAAAGGCAGAATTGTTTAAATCAAGCGCTTTCACCAAAACAATTAGAACAATTCGCTGTCCTAGATGACACTTCACAGCGAATGATTGAAATGGCACAGCAACGTTTAAATCTATCAGCTCGTGCTTATCATCGTGTTTTACGGGTTGCTCGTACCATTGCCGATTTGTCTCAAAGTGAGATGATTCAAAGTCCTCACCTTACAGAAGCTCTCTCCTATCGAGGCAATCATTCTTAAAATAAAACAGCGGATTATGTGTCCGCTGTTCATTTATTTCTATTAAGAATATTGTTTAAGTTTTCAATTAAAGCCGTAATTTCTTTCTCTGATAAAGCTGCAAAACCGAAGCGGATACTACGATTAGGGTGTTCTCCCTGTTTAAACTTATGCTCTGTATCAATATTGAGTTCTTTTAAGTTTATAAGCTGATCTTGGGTAAATGTTTTCTGAAATTTCACCCACAAAGCCATTCCACCCGCGGGAGGTTGTATATGAACAGTCTCAGCAAAAACTCGTTGAAACGCAGCTAAGGCATGATCGCGACGTAACTGATAAATCTTTTTCATTTTACGTATGTGTCGTTTGATCTCTCCTCTCTGCATTAAATCCGCTAAAGCGAGTTCCGTAATATTATTGCCCTGCCGGTCAATCAATAAAATATCTTCAGTAATGGAGTGAATGATGGGGGGAGCTGCCACGATGTAGCCTAACCGAATACCAGGTGCAAAAACTTTAGACAATGAGCCCACATGAATGACTAACTCAGAGTGAGGTAAGCTCGCTAAGGGTGGCATAGGCCGACTGTCATAGTGAAATTCATGGTCATAGTCATCTTCAATAATGTAAAACCCCCATTTTTTTGAAAGCTCTAAGAGTTGAAGACGACGACTCATTGGCATGGTAACTGTTGTGGGATATTGATGATGTGGCGTTGTATAGATGGCAGCGACAGAATATTCTTGTAAAATCCGTTCCAAATCTTCAATGACAATACCTTGCCCATCTAATTTGACAGTAACAACCTGAAAACCATTTGACTGGAATGCCTTAAAAGCAGATGGGTAATACAGCTCTTCAACGACAATGACACCTTGGCGGTTTGGTAATGCGCGCGATGCAAGAAAAATTCCCATCTGGCTTCCACGTACAACACAAATCTCATCTTCGGCAACATTCATAAAACGTTCCATCGATAGCATTTGTTGCAAGGCTTGTCTTAACTCACTCATTCCTCTTGGATCACCATAGCCCATGTACTGATTTTGCGTAATTTTAATCAGAGCATGCCGATAGGCCCTCGAAAACAATTCGTATGGAATAAGCCTCGGATCTGGCACACCATCGTTATGTGGACGTTGAGTCACTTCTCGAATAACGGGCTTATGATTAACTTTTCGCTCAGATACTGACTCTATTTGAAGCTGTTTTTCCGGCAAAACATCTGCCACAAATGTGCCTTTTCGGGGGCGAGTCACTAGCCATCCTTGTGCCTCTAATTCCTCGTATGCCGCTTGTACCGTTTTCCGATTAATTCCTAGTTCTTTTGACAAGCTACGAGACCCTGGTAGCATAGTTCCCTGTACTAAACGCCCATTTAAAATTTCTTGGCTAATCAAGTTAGTAAGCTTTAAAAAAACTGTTTTTTCTTCTCTTTCATCGATACGGAAATGTACTTGCCAAGGTCTTAGCATATTCGCCCCATCTGGACCATATAACTTATAAAAACTGGATGTATTGATTCATCCAGTTATTTTCTATTCTGCCTTCACCTACTTAATTTGGTCAACTGGACTGGAGAAGAGATGAAGACTGCTTCTGTAAACAAACAAGAGCTGATGCAACATGCACAGCAAGACATGCAAAAGTGGATTAGCGACTCAGATTTAACTGATCGTCAAAAGCTTGCACTCACTTGTCGTATTTTATTTGATCATGGTCATGATGCTGGTTTAGCGGGACAAATTACTTGCCGTAGTGAAAATAAAGAAACTTTTATTACTCAGCGTTTCGGATTAGGTTTTGATGAAATTACTGCTTCAAACTTACTTGAAGTAAATCAAGATCTAGAACCCATCAATCAAGAAGGAATGGCAAACCCAGCCAACCGTTTTCACACTTGGATTTATAAAGAACATCCAGAGGTGAATTGCATTATTCACACACATCCCACCCATGTAGCTGCTTTATCTATGCTACAGATTCCACTCATGATTTCTCAAATGGACGTCTGCGCACTTTATGAGGACTGCTCATTTGTAGGTCATTGGCCAGGTGTTCCTGTGGGTAATGAAGAAGGTATTTTGATTTCCTCTGCTCTGGGTAAAAACCGCGCTGTTTTGTTGTCTCACCACGGCCAACTGGTCACAGGAAAAACCATTGAAGAAGCATGTAACTTGGCTCTTTTAATTGAACGCGCAGCCCAACTGCAACTACTGGCAATGTCTGCCGGGCAAATTCAGCCTATCCCCCACAGTCTAGCAACAGAAGCACATGACTGGGTATCTACCGATAAACGCAACAAAGTGAACTTTGCTTACTACGCACGTAAAGCTTTGAAAAACCATTCTGACTGTATTTAAAAAGAGACTTCGACCATGAAACTAAAAGGCATTATTGGCTACCCTGTTACTCCATTTTCTGATGACAACACCATTAATCTTCCTGTTCTAAAACAAATGCTGAATTTGCTTATTGAAAATGGTTGCGATGCAATTGCACCTTTAGGCAGTACAGGAGAAAGCGCTTATCTTAAATGGGATGAATGGTGCTTAGTCGCAAAAACTTCAATTGAAAGCATTAATAAGCGCGTGCCTGTCATTATTGGAATTTCAGAACTCACCACTGATCAAGCCATCAAAAAAGCCCAGATCGCGCAAAGCTATGGTGCAGATGCACTTATGGTGATTCCTGTATCTTATTGGAAACTAACTGATCAAGAGATTTTTGAATATTATCAAGCGATTGCTCAGGCCACGAGTTTACCAATTATGGTGTATAACAACCCTGCAACCAGTGGCGTTGATATGTCTCCAGAGTTAATTGTGCGTATGTTTAACAACATCGCAAATATCACGATGGTAAAAGAAAGCAGCGGCGATATTCAGCGCATGCATAAAATTTATGAACTATCAAAAGGTGAACTTCCGTTTTATAACGGTTGTAATCCTCTAGCTTTAGAGGCCTTATGTGCGGGAGCAAGCGGTTGGTGTACAGCAGCACCAAACTTGCTGGGTCAACAACCTCAACAGCTTATTCAACACGTCAAAAATGGTGAATTAGAGCAAGCTCAGAAGTCATTTTACCAACAACTTCCTATCCTACGTTTTATCGTAACTGGTGGTTTGCCTAAAACGATTAAAGCAGGTTTACAGTTAAAAGATATTTCTGCGGGGTCACCACGTAAGCCTTTGTCTAAAGCCACGAATATTGAGCTTAATCAGTTAAAACAACTACTTTCTGAAATAGAAAACTAATAAAAAAGCGGGTTTATTTACCCGCTTTTTTACAGCATAAACTTAGAAAGTTTTAGTTAAACTAAATACTAGACCAGCGTCATAAGGCTTTTTCTGAGCATCAGTCATACCAGAAGTACTCACATCAGTACCCACTACGTCTAATTCAGCCAAAATACCTAAAATGTTACGGTTTACACCAACTTTATAATCAATATAGCTGTCGTCTGTACCAGGGCCGCCCGCAACTACGGCTAAAGCCTCTTTGTTTTTGAATTTGTTATAACCAACTGATGCAAGTCCAGTAAATCCAGTGTTTGCAATTGGTGCCGAATAACCTACGTTAAAATACCAGAACTGTTTAGAGTTCGCCCAGTAGTCATTTGAATAGTTAACGCCCACACTGAGCGCATCGCCTTTAAATAAAGAATCGGCAAACGTTAACTTACCGTAAATTTCATTAAAATCTAATCCATTTTTGCCATCGTAACCAATGCCGTTACGGTCAAAACTATGGCCCGAACCAATGTAACCATAATGGATCACACCTACATCATAAGTTGGCGCAAGCTTATCGGATAACTTTAACGTATTGGTATAACCCAAAGCGACATCTGTTTCAGTTGAGTTACCTGTTACACCAAAATCAACACTTGAACCCCAAAGCGATAAATAAGCACCTGATTTATGAGAAAAAGTAAAACCACCTTGAATGGCAGGGTTATTTGAAGATTGTGTAACACCACGGAAACGATAATCTGTGGTTGCTGCTACGCTACCTGTTGTCGTGATTCCATAGAAAGATGGAGCACTTTCAGCCATAACCATGGTTGAACCTGCTGTGAGTACGCCGACTGCTACTACTTTAAGTGCAAATTTCATCATTTTGATCTCCCCCACAATGAACGCACGATTTAATTGAATTAAACAAATTTTGTTACTTAAGCTTTAGCAATTGCTGTGCCAAGTCCATATTTGGTATCGCTGGGCTGCATAAGTTTTGAAATCAAATTCTTTTTAAAATGAAAAAATTGCTTAGTACACGAAACTTTATATTTATAAAAAACAAATATATAAAATAGATTTATTACAAATCTAAAAATACTCAACATAGAAAAACCCCTTATCGGAAATTAGTAACCGAGGTAAGAAGTATTCCTTTGATACGCGTAAATTTTCTATTTAGATCTAAAGCTGAGATATAAAAAGTATGTAAATTATTGAAGGCGTTAGATGAAATGATCTGTGATTGAGCATTTTTGCTTACTTCATTTCTGTATTTATTTCTGAGTTAAAGTCGATGAACTATTTTGGGTCTTTTTTAGGCAACAATATAAATAAAAAAAGTACTGCACAGAATTTATGCAAAATATCGCACTAGATTTGATCAGTTCAATTAAATTCTATTGGCTTATTATAACAATCGGTTCATATATACAGTACTTCTAAAAACAATGTTATACAGTAACAATTTATAAGTAGGCTTAAAATAAATCGTTGAAAAAATCAACTCAAAGCAAGGTTAAAAAGTAAACATATCCAGCAAAAAAGGATAAAAAATGAACACAAGAATCACGTATTTTTTGAAGTTTGACTATAAAATAAATGGTAAAAATCAACTAAAAAATAAATTACTTTTTTTATTTTAAACAATACATTAAGTATAAAAGGCTATGAGTAAATTTACTAAATAACCGGTAGCACATTAATCAATTTCTGCATAGCATATATAAAATAAAATCAACAAAAATATATCTTTTTTATAGATTACTTATACAATTGATGGAAATCCTAGGCCCTGAACTATAACAAGGCACAGGATTTATCGTTTTTATGAGGTTCTTTAAATATGCTAAATGCACAAAAACTTACATTAGCAGTTCTCATTTCTGCGGCAATAATTTCCTCAGCTCAGGCAAGCGAGCAAAGTGAGGCAAAAGGATTTGTTGAAGATGCGAACGGTTCTATTCTCTTCCGTACAGGTTATCTAACTCGCGACAAAAAACAAGGCGCGAAAGATACTAGTTCATTTGCTCAATCGGCAATTGTAAATCTTGAATCTGGCTTTACCCCTGGTATTGTTGGTTTCGGTGTAGGCGTTGTTGGTGACGGTTCATTTAAAATCGGTGAAAATAATAATGCCGGTAATCAAATGATTCCTAAGCACAATGATGGTTCAGCTTACGATCATTGGGGCCGTGGTGGCGGTAGCGTTAAAGCTCGTTTCTCAAATACGACTGTACGTTATGGTACTCAAGTACTCGATTTACCAGTTTTAGCAAGTAACACTGGCCGTATGGTTCCTGAATACTTTACAGGTACTTTATTAACAAGCCATGAAATCAAGAACCTTGAATTAGTAGCTGGTAAATTCACTAAAGACCAAATGTCTGATCAAATTAATACCGATGCTGATGTATTTGGTAAAGGTCTTGATCGTGCAATCGTTTGGGGCGGTAAATACAAGTTTGATGATAACTTAAATGCCTCTTACTATGGTTTAGATAGCAAAAATAAACTTGAACGTCATTATGCTAATGTGAACTATAAACAGCCTTTGGCTAATGACAGTTCATTAACTTATGATTTCAGTGGATACCATACTAAGTTTGATGCAAATGCACGCACTTATTCAGCAACTGGCTTTGTAGCACCAGATTATGCTGATAATGGTAAAGCAGGCGAAGAAAAGACCAACAATATTTGGGCAATTTCAGGAACTTATGCTACTGGTCCACACAGTGTGATGCTTGCTTACCAACAAAACACTGGGAATGTTGGTTATGACTATGGTCAAAACGCTGACGGTTTCCAAAGTATTTATTTACCAAACTCTTATATGTCTGATTTCATTGGTAACCACGAGAAATCTGCACAAATTCAATACAACGTTGATTTCGGTAAATTAGGCGTATTACCTGGTTTGAACTGGACAACTGCATTTGTATACGGTTGGGACATCAAAGTTCGTGATGTAACTGACAATGCTCAAGAGCGCGAATTCTTCAACCAAGTAAAATACACAGTTCAAAGTGGTTTTGCTAAAGATGCAAGTCTTCGTGTCCGTAACTCTTATTACCGTGCAAGTGATTCTTACCAAGGTGCGTACATCGGTGATACAAACGAATGGCGTATCTTCCTTGATATCCCTGTGAAATTATTCTAATTCATAGATCTATCAAGCATAAAAAAAACCTACCTCTGGTAACACAGGTAGGTTTTTTATTGAGTCTAGAATATCAATTGAGACACACTAGACTCATAAAATCAAAACTTATTTTTTAGCAGCTTCGATTGCTTTCAATACTTCAGCTTTAGCAACGTCCGCACCTTCCCAACCGCTGATTTTTACCCATTTGCCTGGTTCTAAATCTTTATAGTGGCTGAAGAAATGCTCAACTTGGCTAATCAACAATGGAGGAAGATCTGTATATTCCTTCACATCTTTGTAAAGTGGAGATAATTTCTCATGTGGAACCGCGATTAATTTCGCGTCGATACCGCCGTCATCTTCCATGTTTAATTTACCCACTGGACGGCAACGAATTACAGAGCCAGCAGCAACAGGATGCGGAGTTACAACAAGTACGTCTAATGGGTCGCCATCTTCAGATAAAGTATTTGGTACATAACCATAGTTTGCTGGATAGAACATTGCTGTGCCCATGAAACGGTCTACAAACAATGCATCAGAATCTTTGTCAATTTCATATTTAATTGGCGCTGCATTTGCAGGAATTTCAATGATGACATAGATGTCATTTGGTGCATCTTTACCTGCTGGGATATTGCTGTAACTCATATCAATACTCTTTCGTTATGAAGTCAGATGTAAAATCCACTCGATTATAACGTGGATATCATCAAAATGATGCCGATTATACAATGCGCACACGCGAAAGTTGATATGAATGGTGACAGAATGACACTCAAGTCAACTTAATTGTCACGATCAACAAGAATATTGGGCATAACAATGATAAAAACCAGACAATCGAGCGTAAAGTTGCCCAATTACTCAAGTAACAAATGCCATAAATCACGCGCAAAATAATATATGCCCAGCCCAGTCTCAAAATAAAGTACTCAGGCACCACCATATATTCAGCCATCAGAATAGCTGTTAAAAATAAAGGTAAACTTTCAAAACTGTTTTGTTGTACTGCATTTGCCCGAGCAGCGATTCCCTTTGTATTAGCAAGAAAATCTCTTGGGTTCTGATTATCAGAGGGCTGAAAACCACCCTTAAATTTTGCAATTACGGTAAATGCGTATGGCAGCAAACATGCCACTAAAATAATATAGATAATGCTGCTGATGCCGTGCATAGTGCCATCCATCACTGAAAATACTGTTGATCATGCTATCATAACTCATCGTTTTTACCTGAAATTTTATGCAATCGCATGTCATCACTGATTTATAGGGCTATGTATGCAACAACCTGATCAAAAAGAATTGCTCGAGGTCTTAGAAAAGCAAAAGAAGAACCAGCTTCAGGTAGATCTTATCTTCAAAATTGTATTACCCATTGTCGCTTTTTTACTGAGTGTGATTTGCGCGAATTTCAATTGGCAATCGACACTGGGTACCTTTGTCATTTTGACAATCACTTTTATTGCAGTGGGTGTCAAAAGACTTCCTTTATGGCATTGGCTCATTGTAATTATCGTGTATTGTCTGATAGATAATTACCTTAGTTATGGCCAACTTGACTTGTCTCACTTACGCCTACAACTCGGCACAATGTTTGTTTTTGTGGGTATAGTTGGAATCGGCCGTCCTTATGTAGACCGCTGGTTTATGAAAAGCCACTAAATAAAAAAGCGCCCTACGGCGCTTTTTTTAATCACTAACGATTAAGCAGGTTTACGTAGATCTTTACGTAAAATTTTACCTACATTTGATTTTGGTAATTCATCCATAAACTCAACATAACGAGGGCGTTTGTAGCCTGTTAAGTTTTCTTTAGCAAAGTTCAAAATTTCTTCTGTGGTCAAGCTTGGATCTTTTTTCACAATAAAGAGTTTTGGTACTTCACCTGATTTTTCATCTGGAACACCAATTGCAGCAACTTCCAACACTTTTGGATGTTTAGCAATAACTTCTTCAATTTCACTTGGATAAACGTTAAAGCCTGAAACCAAAATCATATCTTTTTTACGGTCTACAATTTTTGTATATCCACGGCTGTCCATTACACCAATGTCACCTGTACGGAAGAAGCCGTCAGCTGTCATCACTTTAGCTGTCTCATCTGGACGGTTCCAATAGCCTTTCATCACTTGAGGACCACGGATTGAGATTTCACCTTGTTCACCTAAAGGTAATTCTTTACCGTCATCATCTAAAATAGCAACTTCTGTTAAAGGTAATGGAATACCAATGGTGCCGCTAAACTCAGTAGAAGCTGGAGGGTTTGCAGTCGCTACCGGAGAAGTTTCTGATAAACCGTAACCTTCAATAATGGTAGTGCCAGTAATTTTCTTCCAAGCTTCTGCTGTAGAAGGTAAAACTGCCATACCACCGCCCATTGCCATTTTTAAATTGCTATGGTCAAGTTGTTTGAACTCTTCATTATTTACCAAGGCATTAAACAATGTATTTACTGCTGGGAAGAAAGAAGGTTGATATTTACGTAATTCCTTAATCACGGCTGGTAAATCACGCGGGTTCGGAATCAGGATATTTGCCTGTCCTTTGTACATGCCGTACATCGCACAAACCATGAATGCAAAAATATGATAAAGCGGTAATGCACAAACGATACGATCACCTTTAGCACCATCATTTGCACCAAATTTACTTTGGAAAATACCGTCACACTGTAAAAGGTTAGCAACCAAATTACGATGCGTCAGCTCAGCACCTTTTGAAACGCCTGTTGTACCACCGGTATATTGAAGCACAGCAGTATCACTTAAAGTTAAAGTCGGGCGTTTATAATTGCTTGGGTTTTCTTTATTTAATGCGCTATTAAATTTAACATGGCCAGGAATATTCCAAGCTGGAATTTGTTTACGCACTTTACGTAAAACAAAGTTCACTAAAGTACCTTTTAGTGTACCTAACATGTCTCCAACAGAAGCAACTACAACATGCTTGACTGGAGTTTTACCTAAAATACTTTGATAAACACTCGCAAAGTTTTCAATAATGACGAGAACTTCAGCACCTGAGTCATTTAACTGATGTTCAAGCTCACGTGCTGTGTATAGCGGGTTAACATTCACTAAAATCAAGCCAGCACGGAAGACTGCCAATGCCACTACAGGGTACTGCAATACGTTTGGCATCATTACTGCAACACGCGTACCTTTTGCTAACCCCAAATTTTGCAAATAGGTCGCGAACTTACGGCTTGCAAGTTCCAACTCGTTAAATGACATGGCTTTATCCATAAAGATAAAGGCATCACGAGAACCAAATTTTTGGAAATTACGCTCAAAAATATCAACAAGTGAGGTATTTTCTGCAGGCAATGCTACTGTTTCTGGAATCCCTGTCTTTTGGTATTCTGCAAACCAAATCTTTTCCATAATGCCATTATCTCCGATTCGTAATCCTTAGTAATAACTGTTATTCAATGCCCCAGCTATTCTTTAGCTTCTTGGTGCCAGAACATATTTAAAACTTATTGGCACATTCATGACACTTTCGAACAAGATTATGAGACAGAAGTTTTGACAATTTGGCCCTGCCAAATTTTTTGCATGGAGTACAAAAATTATGTACTCCAAATTGCTGCCCTTTTAATCATTATTCCATACCAACAAGTTCAGTTCACTGCTTGAACTTGTTGCCATATATAGCGTATTTATGTTGCCAGACGCTAGCTTTATCTCTGAATCAACAGTTTATTTGCTTTTTGATATCCACGTGGTAAGAGCTGACCTTTCGAAGCACGTTTACCCATGTATTTTTGTAGATCATCACCTTTTAATTTGAGATGTTGTTGACCTGCAACCACCTGAATTATTTCATCTAAGTTCAGGGTTGTCATGGATAAAATTTGCTCTTTGGCTTCAAGTTGTATCAACTTATTACCTTTACCTTTATTTAAATTTGGCAGCTCGGCCAAATCTAAAATTAACAAACGCCCTGCTGAGCTCAGTACAGCCAAATGCGTCATATTTTGGGCAGAAATGAGTGGTAGAGCTTTTGACTTCTCTGGTACCGTTAAAAATGTCTTACCGGCTTTCGCAGTGGTATCTAATTGCTTAGTTTGAGTTTTAAAACCGTAACCTGCGGAACTTGCAGCAATCAATTCAGACTCATCATCATCTAAATAAACCTGAATAAACGATACACCACTTGCTGGAGAAAGCTTAGAACTTAATGGATCCCCCAAGCCTCTGGCTGAAGGTAAATTACTAATCGGTAAGGCATAACTACGCCCTGTTTCATCAAGGAAATAAACTCGCTGATTGGTTTTACCGACAGCATGACTTAAATATTGGTCCCCTGCGCGGTAGTTCAGATTTTCAGCATCAACATCTGCACCTTTTGCCGCACGGACCCAGCCAGCTTCAGACAACACAACTGTTACCGTTTCGGCTGGCATTAAATCCTGTTCTTTAATTTGAACCGCTTCAGCACGTGCGACAATTGGAGAACGGCGCTCATCACCGAACTTTTTCGCATCTTCTTTTAGTTCACCAATAATCAGATTTTTTAGAGATTCAGGATTTTCGAGTTGTTCACGAATAATGGCAGCTTTCGCCGAAAGCTCATCTTGTTCATGACGGATTTCCATCTCTTCAAGTTTTGCCAAATGACGTAATTTAAGCTCTAAAATTGCTTCAGCCTGTATCTCATCAATATTGAAGTGTTCCATCAACACTGGTTTAGGCTGATCTTCTTCACGAATAATACGAATAACAGTATCAATATCGAGATAAGCAATTAAAAGACCTGCCAAAATATGTAGACGCTTTTCAATACGGTTTAAATGATACTGCAAACGGCGAGTTACCGTTTTTTTACGGATTTCAATCCATTCCAGTAAAATACGGCGAATCGATTTAACTTGAGGGCGGCCATCTTCACCAATCATGTTCAAGTTGACACGATAACTCGACTCTAAATCGGTGGTCGCAAATAAGTGACTCATCACTGCTTCCGCATCAATACGGTTAGAACGCAGCACAATCACGAGTCGTGTCGGGTTTTCATGATCCGACTCATCACGCACATCAACGACCAATGGCAGCTTTTTAGCCTGCATCTGGTCAGCAATTTGAGTAATCACCTTAGAACCAGATACTTGATATGGCAACTCAGTAATCACAATTTCATGCTTTTCAACAGAATAAACCGCTCTCATGCGGTAGCTACCACGACCAGTCATCTGGATTTTAAGTAACTCTTCTGGCGGAGTAATAATTTCAGCTTTGGTTGGTAAGTCTGGAGCCGGAATATATTCAGCTAATTTTTCGTCCGAGGTTTGCGGATTACGGATTAAGGCAATTGTTCCTTTTACCACTTCACGCAAATTATGCGGTGGAATATCGGTGGCCATACCTACAGCAATACCTGTCGTACCATTAAGAAGAATATTAGGTACACGTGCAGGTAAAGTGATCGGTTCTTTTAAAGAACCATCAAAGTTATCTTGCCATTCGCTGGTGCCTTGGCCTAATTCGCTCAGCAATAATTCACTATAAGCCGAGAGTTTGGCTTCTGTATAACGCATCGCAGCAAAAGACTTAGGGTCATCTGGTGAACCCCAGTTCCCCTGACCTTCAATTAAAGGATAGCGATAGCTAAATGGCTGAGCCATTAAGACCATGGCTTCATAACAAGCCGAGTCACCATGTGGGTGGTATTTACCAAGTACATCACCCACTGTACGCGCTGATTTTTTTGGCTTGCCACTGCTTTTTAAGCCTAGCTCGCTCATAGCATAGACAATACGGCGCTGTACGGGTTTTAAGCCATCACTGATATGCGGCAATGCACGGTCCATAATGACGTACATGGCATAATTCAAGTAAGCCTGTTCAGTAAATTCGGCTACAGAGCGGTTTTCTGTCGCATGATGCGCAAGGCTGGTCATAGTCAGCTTATCTTCCAAATCAGTCGTTATTTTAAGTGTGTATTATGCTAAGTGGGCTATGTTACAGACACAAGAGGGACTCTGTCACCTGAGCGTCAAATTGTGTCTTATCTCTCTATATTTTTAGTTACTTGCTATAAAGTTAGGCAAAAACTATAGCCCGATCGACTCTAACCTTTTACCTTGAGTCTCTTCACCTAATACCAAAATAACTAAGGCCACAGCAAGTAAAACAATAGTAAACATCATAAAAACGTGATTAAACCCGTTTTTGGCGACCATCATATGTGTCACGACCATTGGCGCAACAATTCCACCGATACGCCCCATTGCCGATGCCCACCCCGAACCAAAGGCCCGAATGTTGGCTGGATATTGTTCTGGTGTGTAGGTATATAACACTCCCCATGCACCCAAATTAAAGAATGACATGAGACAGCCCCAAAACATAATGCTATTTACACTGTCGGCTTGTCCAAAGAAATATGCCGACAAAGCACAAAAACCGATAAATGCCGCAAGTGTGATTTTTCGGCCTAATCGTTCAACAAACCACGCGGCCGCCAAGTAGCCCGGTAACTGCGCCAAAATCATAAGCAATACATATTCAAATGATTTGACAACGTCGTAGCCTTGTTTCACCAATAAACTCGGCAACCAAGTAAAGATGCCGTAATAGGAATAAACAATACCAAACCAGATCAGCCAGAGCATTAGACTTCTGCGAGCAAATTGGCCACTCCAGAGCTGTTTAAATGAAACTTTTTGTCGCATCGCCACAGGCACGACTTCAATATGGTGAACAATTTGCACACCTGCTTTAGCCTCTAGTTTTTGTACAAGTGCATGCGCTTCTTCAATACGACCACGGTTAATCAAATACGGTATCGACTCAGGGACTTTTTTCCAAATCACTAAAATATAAATAAGTGGAAGACCTCCCACAAGAAAGGCAATATGCCAACCAAATTTAGGAATAATAAAATAAGAAATGAGCGCAGCAACCAGCCAGCCTAATCCCCAAAAGCTTTCAAGCAGAACAATAAACCGTCCACGAACATGAGCAGGAACATATTCACTGACCAATGTAACTGCTACAGGTAACTGTCCACCTAGCCCTAGTCCCACAATAAAACGAAAAATTAATAGCCACTTCAGATCTGGAGCAAAAGCACATAACGCAGTCGCAATACTATAGATGGCCATAGTCATCGCAAATACAGTTTTTCGGCCAAAACGATCTGCTAAGGCACCAGAACAAACTGCTCCTATGGCCATTCCCACAAAGCCAATACTGACAATCCAGCCACTTTCAACTGGTGTTAATGACCAGTCTTTAACAAGGGTCGTCATAATAAAAGCGATAATACCGGTATCCATCGCATCAAACATCCAACCTAAACCCACTACCCATAAAAGCGTGTAGTGAAATTTGCCAATTGGAAGATTTTGTATACGTGAAACCAGATCCATAGGAACAACTCTACTGGAAAGAATAAGTGGACAAGACCATATATAGAATTGTTATATCATGCCCACATGAAGTTCTGCATGATTAATGTTCGTCGGTTGAAGAAGCCGACTCTGCATCATCATCTTTATAAATAAATTTAGGCATTTCCAAACCAAAATAAATGGCAATTAAACGAAGCGTAAAACCAAATACCAAGGTTGAAATAACAGTAAGTTCTAGACTTAAACCTAAATCTAGACAGACCCAATAGCAAATAACGGCAACAAAAGAAATACTTGCATACAGCTCACGGCGGAAAACAAACGGGACATCGTTACATAAGATGTCACGTAAAATACCGCCAGATACTCCCGTTAAAACGCCTGCTACAGCCGACACGACAAAGCCATGTCCCATTTGTAAGGCAATCTGGCAACCAATAATAGTAAATCCAATCAAGCCTAAAGCATCAAGCACCAAGAAAATGTTATGTAAATGGCGCATCCACTTGGCAATGATGATGGTAACAAAAGCAGCACAACACGTTAAAACTAAATATTCAGGATGCTTTACCCACGTTAAAGGATAGTGTCCAAGGAGTACATCACGTACAGAACCACCACCCAAGGCCGTCACACAGGCAATCAGTACAACACCGAACCAGTCCATACTCCGTCGCCCAGCAGACAATGCACCGGTCATGGCTTCGGCAGTAATCGCAATAATATAAATAACGGTGAGTAACATTGCCCTTTCCTTCAGGCCAAACGGTGGGCGTATTTTAAGATAAAGTTATAGGAATTGTGCACAGCATTGCTTAAATTTTTTTCCTGAATCACAGATACAAGGTTGTTTCATGGTGACCTGCATATCGACCGTTGGATCAAGGAAAAACCATTGCTGCTGGTGATATACAAAATGTGAAACTTCATGATGGATTTGAGCACTTTTTCCATCATGATAATGAGCCTTAAACTCGACCTGTGCATGAGTCTTGTCTAATTTTTCTTTGGCCTGTATGACTTCTAAACCGAGCCATTGATTTTGTTTACTCCATTCGGCAATCGCCTCTTTATCAAGAGCAGCTTGCTGACCTAAAGCCGTCGTTTGCACAATATAATCGATTTGCTGCAATGCAAATGCGCTATAACGCGAACGCATAAGCTGCTCTGCTGTGAGTGCTTTTACTGTGCCTAAATGTAAAGGCTCACAACATTCTGCATAGCTACCTTTTCCGCATGGACAAGTTTGTTGGGTCATTCGATACTTCTCAAATAAAAAATAGCTCAAAGTTGAGCTATTTTATGATGTTTCTAAATCTGACACGCAATTTAATCTTTCGATTCATCTTGTTCGATAGAAACAATATGAACTTTCTCGATCTTGTGGCCTTCCATGGTTACAACTTCAAAGCGATAACCATCCGCTTCAACAGTTTCACCATTTTCAGGTAAGCGACCTAAATGGAATAACAAATAACCCGATAAAGTAGAGTACTGTTCACTTTCATCTACCAAATCACGACCGAGTAAAAGCGATACATGGCGAATATCGGTTGAACCTTCAAGTATTAACGAACCATCTTCTAAGCTTTCAGCTGCTGCATCTAGTTCATCTTCATCAGGGAACTCACCCGCAATTGCTTCTAAAATATCAATTGGTGTCGCAATACCTTCAATTGAACCATATTCATTTAGAACAATCGCCATTTGCAAAGGAGCCTGACGTAATTGTTCCATCACCATAAGCACTTGAGCATTTTCATGCACAATGACTGGCTCACGTAAGTACTTTTGAAAATCAACAACGCCTGTTTCAATGAAGCCATTTAGAACTTTATGCGTAAGCGCGATACCTTCAATATTATCAAGTTCACCACGAGCAACAATTAAACGTGAATGTGTCATCGACATTAAACGTTCTTTCAAAACTTCTGGTTCATCATCTAAGTCAATCCATTCAAGCTCAGGTCGTGGAGTCATCACCGACTTTACTGGACGTTCAGATAACCCAAGTACGCCTTGTACAAGCACACTATGGTAAGCACCATTTTCTTCATCAAAGACTTCATCGGCAAAAGCTTGAGTAGCCAATACATCTTCTTTATCAGCCGTTTGAGCGTCTGAAGTAGAACCGCTATTTTTACTGCCTAACATACGTAAAACCGCAGAAGCTGTGCGATAACGTAAATCTGTAGTCGTCACTAGCTTTTCTTGATTGCGACGCATGGTTTGGTTGATCATTTCGACTAAAATCGAGAAACCAATCGCAGCATATAAGTAACCCTTCGGAATATGGAAACCAAAACCTTCCACCACCAACGAGAAACCAATCATCATTAAGAAGCCAAGACACAGAATAACGACTGTTGGGTGCTTATTTACAAAGTCCATGAGTGGTCTTGAAGCCCACAGCATAATACCCACAGCAATCACAACAGCAACCATCATGATTGAAAGCTCTTTGACCATACCTACAGCAGTAATTACGCTGTCTAGTGAGAATACGGCATCAAGCACTACAATCTGGACAATCACCATCCAGAACGCAGCATGAACTGGATTATCTTCTTTATGGAGCTGTTTACCTTCCATGCGCTCATGCAATTCCATGGTGCCTTTAAATAACAAGAACACACCACCGAATAACAAGATCAAATCACGGCCAGAGAATGGATGGTCAAAAATATGGAAAAGTGGTTGGGTGAGTGTCACAACCCAAGCAATTGAAGCTAACAGAATAAGACGCATTCCCAAAGCGAGTATTAAACCCACTATACGTGCCTTAGTACGTTGTTCTGGCGGTAACTTTTCAGCCAAAATAGCAATAAAGACGAGGTTATCGATCCCTAGTACGATTTCAAGAACAATTAATGTAGCTAAGCCTACCCAAGCAGACGGATCAGACATCCATTCAAAGATCATTGATCCTGCTCCTGTGCTGGGTGGATTTTATCTTTATTGGGCAACGCAACAGGCGTGCCTAGACAAAGGGGGAATAATGTTTTTTTAGGACAAGAAATTAAAACGGAGCGACTACAACCACTACCCATATTTGTTCATATGTTGTTAAACGAATTTTCAGTATAGGCAAGATTTAACATAAATTCATCATTTTTATTTGATCATTATATGTATTCACCAAACCCATACAAAACATGAATCTTTCCTATAAAACTGCTTATAAAGTTGTCATATTTTTTGCTTAGTGTAGACAAGAAATATGAACGTGATAAGGTGAAAATAAAGCAATGAATAGCGTATTAACAATGGCAGTAAATGATTCACCAATAACATCTGTAAAAACAACACAACCTCTTATTGCATTATATTGTGGCTCACGAGCAGGAAATAACCCGATTTATCGCGAAAAGGCAATTGAGTTAGCCAGCGGAATTGCTGAACAAGGTTTTGGTTTGGTCTACGGCGGTGCCAGCATTGGTCTAATGGGACAAGTTGCAGAAAGCGTACTTGCGCATGGTGGAGAAGCTGTAGGTGTCATTCCTGAATTTATGCTTGATTATGAAGTGGCTCATGCAGGATTGACCGAACTGCATGTGGTCGAAACCATGCATGAACGTAAAGCCATGATGGCAGAGCGTGCGAGTGCTTTTATCGCACTACCTGGTGGTTTGGGAACATTCGAAGAAATTTTGGAAATTGCGACGTGGGGTCAACTCAATCAGCATCAAAAACCTATGATTTTATATAACGTAAATGGTTTTTATAATGCATTAATTGCTCAGTTAGACCATGCAGTCCAAGAAGGTTTCCTTCCTCTTCAGCATCGAGCTAAATTAATTGTATGTGAAGAAATCGATCAAATTTATAACGTCATTAAAAATTTAAAAATGCCAAAAAGATTTGTTGTGTAAACTCTCTTATCTCAATAAAAAAGCGGTTCTTCCGCTTTTTTTGTTTTAACTATTTTCACCGTTGCCTTCAAAAGCAATTAGATTTAGTAAAGGGGTACTCAACATTGCCTTACTCTTTTTACTTTCAATTTGTTTTACACTAAGCGAAAACGTTAATTTTCAAATGTTATGAATGCCACGCCGACTCATCAAGCTTTGCAACCTGAATATCGCCTATTGGTTCTTTTGGTTTCCATTGGCTTTTTTATGCAGGCATTAGATACAACAATTGTAAATACAGCTATTCCTGCAATGGCACATCATTTAAATGAAGATCCATTACGTATGCATAGCGTGGTGGTAGCTTATGTTTTATCTGTGGCGGCCTGTATTCCTTTAAGTGGATGGTTGGCCGACCGCTTTGGTGTTAGAAATACGTTTTTATCAGCAATTGTTATTTTTACGCTTGCATCTTTAGGTTGTGGTCTTTCTCAAAGCCTTAATGAACTTTTATTTTTCCGTGTCATTCAGGGTGTTGGGGGGGCATTATTACTCCCCGTTGGTCGTTTATCACTTTTAAAAATTATTCCCCGAACTCAGTTCCTAGCTGCCATGAGTCTTATGAGTCTGGCAGGTTTACTTGGTCCTTTGGCAGGTCCCACACTCGGAGGCTGGCTCGTTGAAGTTGCAACATGGCACTGGATTTTTCTTATTAATATTCCAATGGGTATACTCGGTATATTAATGACATTAAAAGTCATGCCAAATGTAAAAGAACCTACAGTAAAATCCTTTGATCTTATTGGTTTTGTGCTCTTAGTCGTTGCAATGATTGGCTGGTCTTTAGGTATTGAACATATTGCCTCGCCTGAATACTCCAAATGGTTCAGTATTTCACTGTTAGTGGTGGGAGTAATCGCAACGCTTTGGTATGCCTATCATTCACATACACATCAAAATGCATTATTCCGTAGCCGTCTCTTTAGAAATAAAATTTATGCGATTGGTATTTTAGGTAATTTCTTCGCCCGCTTTGGTGGTAATGCCCTACCTTTTGTTTTACCACTCATGCTACAGGTCGCTTTTGGTTTTGAGCCATTCATTGCGGGATTAATGATGATTCCGCTAGTGTTAGGCTCGCTTTTCTCCAAGCCGATTGTTAGACCGATCATTCAGAAACTGGGTTATCGTCGTTTTCTGTTAATTAACACAACTTTAGTGGGACTATGTATTGCGTCTTTTGCAATTATGACTGTCGACACCCCAACTTGGTTTAGAGCTTTACACTTCTTCTTATTTGGTACATTAAACTCATTACAATTCGTAGGAATGAATACGCTCACCTTAAAAGATTTGCCTCAGCAAGATGCGAGTAGTGGGAATAGTTTTTTATCAATGATTATGATGCTTTCAATGAGTATTGGCGTTGCGCTAGCAGGTACACTCATCAATGTATTTACCAATTACTATGGTACAGCCCATGTAACAACAGCGTTCCATGTCACCCTTATTTGTTTAGGTTGTATTAATGTCATTACTGCGCTTATCTTTTGGCAAATTCCAAAAAATACACCTGTGTAAGCAGTTGCATTTTTAGCATGGTTTATATTTCTTAAATCACGCTATGATGTGGGCTTCATATCAATACTGAGTTTTGCATGACCAAGCTGGCAAAAACCTTTTCTGCACCAAGCTACAATACCCTAATTGGGATTGTTTTAGCTTGTGTTATGGGGGTTCTGACTTACTTTGGTCTGTTCTACCAACAAAAAGCAATCGCTCAAGATTACCCTGTTCAAGGCTTTGATATTTCTCATCATCAAGAAGATATCAACTGGAAAAAAATATCCCCAAAAAAATTCCAATTTGTTTATTTAAAAGCAACTGAAGGCGGTGATTATAAAGACCCAAAATTTCAAGAAAACTGGCTAAAAGCACGCGAACATGGATTTCATGTCGGGGCTTATCATTTTTATCGTTTATGCCGTGATGGTAAAACACAAGCTGAAAATTTTATTGCCACTGTGCCCAACAAGACCGATGCCCTTCCCCCTGTTATTGATTTGGAATATGACGGCAACTGTATTAATGCGCACACCAAAGAACAACTACTTAAAGAAATAGGCATCATGCATGACCGCTTAAAACAGCATTATGGTAAACAGCCTATCTTTTATATTTCCAAAACTTTTTACCACATTGTATTAATAGGTAGTTTCCCTAATACACCTCTGTGGGTCAGAGATTACGAAGGAAAACCTGAGCTTAAAGACAAAAGAAAATGGCTCTTTTGGCAACATAGTAATCAAGGTAAAATTGAAGGTATGACCAAGCCAGTAGACTTAAATGTTTATGAGGGTTCAGTCAAAGAATGGCACCAATTTTTACAGCAGCAAGGCATCGTGAAAGCACAATAATATGCGCAAAATCATTCATATCGATATGGATGCCTTTTATGCATCGGTCGAATTGCGAGAACGTCCTGATCTAAAGCATCTGCCCGTCGTTATATCTTCACATCATCCACGCGCTGTTATTGCGGCAGCTTCTTACCCTGCCCGTGAGTTTGGCTTACGCTCTGCTATGTCTATGACCCAAGCAAGAAAACTATGTCCTCACGTTGTTATTATTGAACCTAATTTTGAAAAATATCGTGCTATCTCGGCTCAAATTCATAGTATCTTTCAACAATACACCACTCTTATTGAACCTTTATCTTTAGATGAAGCCTATCTCGATGTCACTGAAAATTTAAAACAAATCGCGAGTGCGACCGAAGTGGCTATGCATATTCGGGAAGATATTTTCAGGCAAACCGGACTGACAGCTTCGGCTGGTGTAGCACCTAATAAATTCTTGGCAAAAGTTGCGTCCGACTGGAATAAACCGAATGGCTTGTTTGTTATAAAACCGTCTCAAGTAGGCAGTTTTATTCAGGACTTGCCCTTAAAGAAAATTCCAGGAGTAGGCAAAGTTACTCAAGAAAAACTCCAACAGCTAGAATTGCATACGCTAGGCGACTTACAAAAAATTGAAGAAGCTGTTTTAGTTCACCACTTTGGTAAATATGGCCAACAGCTTTATTTATACGCTCAAGGCATCGATAACCGGCCCGTTCAAGCTGAACGTGCTCGTCAGCAAATTTCAAAAGAAACCACATTTGATAGTGACTTTACCCTAGCACAGTGCCAACCCTACTGGCATGGCCTAGCCGAAAAAGTCTGGCAAAGCTTAGAGAAAAAGCAACTTAATGCTCGTGGTGTAAATATTAAGCTCAAACTTAAGAATTTCCAGACTTTGCAACACAGTAAAAGTTTTAAGAATCCAATTCACTCTCAACAAGACCTCATTCAAGTTTTATTCTTACTTTTAAATGAGATGCATATTTCCGAAAACTTCCAATTTCGTCTTATTGGTATTGGGGTTTATCAATTACAAACTAAAGCTGACGACTTTCAACTGTCTTTATTATGAGTGTTGTTTTTTTATACAAAAGAACAACTTTTAAACAAAATCTATTCCCTTTTGCTTAAAGTTTGAAGTAATCTAATCAGCGCATATTCATTACCCATGTATTTGCAACATGCCAAAGCAACCTTTACTTTCGGCATATCGTCCTGTGATTGGCGCGACGACCAAATCCGAATATTACAGGGCACTTAGAGTACATGGAGCTTGCCCATTCTTATAAATCACAACAATAATCTACCGAAATTCTTTTGCACTTGCTTGCACCTGCCCACGAACTCTTCATAAAATCGAACTATTCAATAAAGACACTTTAGAGCATTTTTATGACGGTAAAACGCTTACACGTGACTTCACGCTACTGTGAAGTTGCGATTTCAGGTAATTTGGTACACCTAGCTGGGCAACTCGCAGATGATACAAGCGCAGATGTCACAGGACAGACCCAACAAACTTTAGATAATATTGACCGTCTATTGGCTGAAGCTGGAACTGACAAAAGTCATATCCTGTCTGTCATGATTTTTCTAAAGGATATTGATAAGGACTATGCAGCCATGAATGCAGTATGGGATGCGTGGATTAGCAAAGAGCATCCACCTGCTCGTACTTGTGTTGAATCTAAACTTTATGCACCTGATGTACTTGTAGAAATGACCGTTGTTGCGGTACTCCCTTAATTCTTATTCATTTTAATCTATAAAAAACTGAGCACTATCATGATCGATATTGCTCAGTTTTTATATTTTTAAAGATAATAATATCAGCATTTTTTAAAATCATTATTTAATGAGGCTTAAAATTAAATCACTATAAGACCTAATTTCTAAGACTTTACAAAAGCATTTGAAATTCTTTCTAGCTGAGGCGTTGCATGTAAAGTCGCCATCTCTGATTCAGGGGTTAATAAATCTCTTCTTAACTCATGATAATCTGGCACACTGCTGTAACTTAATACACGATAGCCCGCAAGCTGTAATAAACGGCGCTCATATTGTTGATGTGCTCGACGTAAACCACTTTCTTCAAGCATAACCACTACAAAAACTTGATAATTTTGATCAAGCACAACAAAGTCAGCTGTCATATTTTGATATTTGCGACGAGTGTGAGCATATTTCGTTGTTAATAATGCATCAAATGAAACATGAGCTAACACAGTAAATTTAGGCAATACTGTCTGTAAACGAGTTAATGTCATTTGTTCATGACTACTTAACACGGCACGGCGCTTTAATGCACTGTCTTGTTGGTGCTTTCTTGAGAGGCTTTTCGCCGCCATAACAACGGTCAAAAATAGTAATAAGATTGTAATTAAATAGTACATGGGTCCATCCTTTAAGTTTTTTATAATGATTTTGCTAGATCACGCTTTGTTTTAATTGATAACGACACAGCCGTTCTTTAAAAGGTTCACTTAGTAATTTCACTTGTAGTTATCAAGCTTGGCTTAAATTTAGCCACCCTCACATTATTTATAAACACAGACTCAGCAACAATCAAGTGCAGCTCGTCAGATTTTTAGGTTTTATCATTTTTCATTACACTTTTTACATAAAAAATGCTCAAAAATCTCACCATATGATTTATTCACCCACTCTAGAAATAAAAAAGGCTCTTAAGCAGAGCCTTTTTTATCGTTATCCACGAGCTTTTGATTTTGGTTTACTTTTACCACCAAAAGGTCTCTTTTCACCTGTTTCACGAGGAGGGAGACCCGTATGTTGAGTCAGTACCTGCCCTTTTTGAGGTCGTTTATGCTGATTTTTATTTTGAACTGTTTGACCTGAACGCTTCACTGAATCGCCCGCAACAGTCGAGTTCTTCTTACGCGCAGATTTATATTCTCCTTCCGCCCCTTTCGGTTGATAAGTTGGAATTAAATGTTGCTTTGAATTACCAATTAAATCAGCGCGGCCCATTTCTTTAAGTGCTTCACGAAGTAATGGCCAGTTATTTGGATCGTGGTAACGCAAGAATGCTTTGTGCAGACGACGGCGTTTTTCACCTTTTACAATGTCTACATTTTCAGTGTAACGCGCCACTTTTGCGAGTGGGTTTTTCCCTGAATAATACATGGTTGTCGCAGTTGCCATCGGTGATGGATAGAACGTCTGTACCTGATCGGCACGGAAACCATTCTTCTTCAGCCAGATCGCAAGATGCATCATGTCATAATCAGAAGTACCTGGGTGTGCAGCAATAAAGTAAGGAATTAAATATTGCTCTTTTCCTGCTTCTTTACTAAAGCGATCAAACATTTGTTTGAAACGATCATACGTACCAATACCCGGTTTCATCATCTTAGATAACGGGCCTTGTTCAGTATGCTCTGGTGCAATTTTTAAATAACCACCAACGTGATGTTGTACTAGCTCTTTGACATATTCAGGGTTTAATACTGCAAGGTCATACCGTAATCCCGACCCAATCAAAATCTTCTTCACCCCTTTAATCGCACGTGCTTTACGATAAAGCTGTACTAAAGGGGCATGGTCGGTATGCAAGTTTTGACAAACACCCGGATATACACAAGAAGGTTTACGACAGTTCTTCTCAATTTCAGGGTCTTTACAATGCAAACGGTACATATTTGCTGTTGGACCACCTAAGTCTGAAATAATACCGGTGAAGTTCGGCGCCGTATCACGAATTTTCTCGATCTCACGTAAGATCGAATCTTCAGAACGGTTTTGGATAATACGGCCTTCATGTTCTGTAATTGAACAGAATGTACAACCACCAAAACAGCCACGCATAATATTGACCGAGAATTTGATCATATCAAATGCAGGGAAACGTGCATCTCCGTATGCAGGATGCGGCAAACGTGCATATGGCAAATCAAATACATAATCCATTTCTTCTGTGGTTAGAGGAATTGGAGGTGGGTTGATCCAGACATCACGCTCACCATGACGTTGAACCAAAGCACGTGCATTACCCGGGTTGGTTTCAAGGTGCAAAATACGGTTTGCATGTGCATAAAGTACTTGATCATTCGCTACTTCTTCAAAAGAAGGTAAACGAATTACAGCCAATTCTCGCGGAGGTAACTTGTGTTTAATCGCTTTTGACTGAGCAGGCTTTAGCTGGACAATCTGAGTATTTTCATCAAGTTGGTCGCCTTCACGTACAATCGGATTTGCAACAATTTCTTTTTGAAAACCTTGATATTGAGCTAATGTGTTGCCTTTATCTTTCTCAATTTCACAACCATCAATATCTTCAGTCATGACATATGGATTAATAATTGGGTCAACACGCCCAATCGTATCTACATCATTACTGGCAATTTCAACAAATTTTGCTTTAGCCGCTTTGTTATGTTTATTAATAATAAATGCTGTACCACGAACATCTGTAATCTCGTAGATTTTTTCACCTTTAGCCAAACGGTGCATCACATCAATAATGGCACGTTCGCCATTACCATACATAAGCATATCGGCTTTTGAGTCCATCAAAATTGAACGACGGACTTTGTCTGACCAATAATCGTAGTGCGCGATACGACGTAAACTACCCTCAATACCACCCAATAGTACAGGTACATCTGGGAATGCTTCACGACAACGTTGGCAATAAACTGTTGCTGCGCGGTCAGGACGTTTGTTCGGTTCATTGTTTGGAGAATATGCATCATCCGAACGGATTTTACGATCTGCCGTATAGCGGTTGATCATCGAATCCATATTGCCCGCAGTCACTCCCCAAGCAATCGTTGGCTTACCCAATACACGGAAACTTTCAACATTGGTCCAGTCTGGCTGTGCAATAATACCGACACGGAAACCTTGCGCTTCCAATACCCGTCCAATCACACCCGATACAAATGATGGATGATCAATATAAGCATCGCCACAGACTAAAATAAAGTCACACGCATCCCAGCCGAGTTGGTCCATTTCTTCTCGTGACATCGGCAAAAATGGTGCTGGTTCAAAACACGACGCCCAATATTTGTCGTAATCAAACAACGCTTTTGGCGCAGTTTGCATAGTATAAGCGGTAGACATGGCTTGCGAATCTCGGCTAGCAGATGGAGGAGAGACATCTAAAGATGAAAGCCGATCATTTTAACATGAATTTCATTCATTTTCCTTGTTTATAAAACACGCGAAAACAATAATATAGAAATTAATTTGATTAAAGTTTGCTCAATATTTTATTCTTAGATTAAATACGGCGGAATAAAATCCGCCGCAAATTGAACTCATTTATTTATATAGCTTAGAAGAGAGCTTTTGGTAAACGAATCTGAATAATCTCGTTATCATCGGCCAACTTTGCATTACGTCCTGTCGACCCAGGGAAGTTATTATCATTGAAAACCGTCAGCGTTGTACCATTTTCAATAATTACATCTTCAATAGTTTCAAATGGGAAGGCAAAAACCTGTCCCGTACCAATATCCCCTGCTCTAGCTGTGCCATACAACATATTCGGGTTAGCAATTTTAATTAAGTCGACTAAATCTTCACGGCTGACCAGCTGGCCTGACTCATTCAATTTAATACGAATTAATTTTTTATAGCCACCTAGATTATTCTGAGTTGCATCACGCTCAATAATAATACCCTCATTATTATTAAAGAGTTGGAAATCACCAATATTGGTAGCTTTACTGTCTAGCTGGAACCAATAATATTTTCCTGTATACGCTTTTTTCTTAATATCGAATTGGGAAATCAACAGTTGTCTTTCTGTTTCCCGAATTGATTTAATTGGCTTTTCTATAAGAGGGTAAAGATACTGCCCATCTGGCGAAATCGCCATTCCTTCAAAACCGCCACTTTGTTGAACAAGAGGTTCTACAAAATTAATTTGTGCTTTATTAAATTGATTTTGTGGTGAACGTAATTCTTGAGTCGGATTTAACGGATTTGGTAAAGGAATTGGGGCATCTAATAACACACCATCCGCTGAAAAATGAAGTAAATAAGGGCCAAACTCATCCCCAATCCAGTAAGTACCATCGCTAGTCCGTTGCATTGACTCTGGGTCAAAATCAGCACCCGTTAATAAACGCTCAGGCGTGTTACCATTCACGATATTAAAAGGAATTAACTTGTTTGGATCACGCAATTGGATAAAGCTTTGTACAGTGACTTGCCCTGTACCTTTGGCTTTAGTTTTAAAATCAGGTTTTAATTTATAAATACGAAGCAAAAAGTCAGAAGAATTATCTTGGGTACCAAAACCATTATCGGCCATTGCCATATAGCTACCATCTTCATTTTTTAATGCAGCCGAAAAACCTTGTACAGGCTGGCCTTTAAATGGCGGATAAATTCCATTTGCACCTTTTACATATGCACCAGAGTCTGGGCCAGCAGCATAGGTTTCTACAGGCAATTTGGCAAAAGAAATTAAAGTTGGTTCGGTAACGTTTTCTGCAGGTGAAGTTTGTTCTTGATCGTTATCATCATTACATGCCGTCAATCCTAAACTGGCACAGCATAATAATGCGACTAAAGTTTTTTTGCTCATGATTTTATACATTTGGTAAAAAATTAAGCAAATTTAATCAAGCTTATATGAAGTTTTTGCTTCAAAAAGATGAAATCTTTATGGCGAAAATATGACAAGCCCACTGCTCAATACAAACATAAATTAAATGTCTTCACTATAACGAATTAAAGTTTTGTTGGCTGATATTCTCCAGCAATTGCTGCTTTCAAAAAGTTCTGAAAGGTTGGGCATTCCATATGATTTTCGGCTGGACAGACAGCTGCATGTTGTAATCCTTGACTAATAAAATGTAATCGCTTTGCCATTTGCTCTAGTTGTTCAGCTTTATTTTTTAGTTTCTGACGATCAAGATCAGGCTTACCATCTTGTCCAAACATAGTAGCGATCTCATTTAAAGAAAATCCCGCAGCACGTCCTAAAGCAATAAGTGCCAGTTGATCAAGTACCTGCTTACCATACTGCCGACGTAAACCTTGCCGCCCAATTGACTTAATTAACCCCTTCTCTTCATAAAAACGTAGCGTAGCTGTTGTGACTTTTGCCTTCTTAGAAACTTCACCAATATCCATAACATCCTCTTGACTTCAAGTGAACTTGAACTTGCACAATAAATTTATCACGTTTCATACGTATAAAAGCAAGGTGTAAAAATGAATACCTCTACATTGTTCTTTCAAGCTTTATGTCTTGGTATTGGTGCAACAGTTATTATGGATATATGGCTGTTAATACTAAAAATATTTAAGATCCCGACCTTAAATTTTTCCTTTCTCGGACGCTGGGTAGGTTGGATAGTTCAAGGAAAACTCATCCATCAATCTATCGCTCAAAGCCCTCAAATTAAGGGTGAATATTTATTGGGCTGGATTGCTCATTATAGTGTCGGGATTATTTTTGCATTGAGCTTTCTTCTCATTATCGGCTCAGATTGGCTCATTCATCCTCAGTTTTACTCAGCACTAATCTTTGGTGTAGTCACTGTTCTAATTCCCTTTTTTATTATGCAACCGGCCATGGGTAGTGGTTTTGCTTCATCAAAAACCCCGCACCCTTTTCTGAACTGCTTAAAAAGCTTACTGAACCATAGTGTCTTTGGCTGTGGTTTATATCTCACTGCAAAAATATTTCAAATTTAGATAAAGAGGAAAATAATCATGAAAACTGTTGCCATTATTTACTATAGTCGCCAAGGACATACCCAATTTATTGCTCAGCAAATTCAAACTGGTATTTTAAGCCATCAAGATATTGAAGTAGATTTACTTAATGCTGAAGATCTTATCGAGAGCCCAGAAATTCTTAATCAATATGATGGCTTAATTTGGGGATCTCCTACTTATTTAGGTGGCGTATCTGCCAAATTAAAACAACTCATGGATGCAACAGGGCCATTATGGAAAAAGCAGAATTTTAAAGGAAAATTAGCAGCTGGATTTACCGTTTCCTCTCTTCCCGCTGGTGATAAACAATCGACACTAATTTCGATTTTTACCTTTTGTATGCAACACGGCATGCTCTGGGTCGGCAACCCGATTCTGCCCGAGCAACACCACGGTATTCCTTATATTCAAGCAGCCAATCGTCTTGGTTCATGGTCAGGCTTAATGGCTCAGGCTGAACATGGCAGTAATGCCGATAGGTTTGATGAAGGAGATATTAAAACTGCTCAACAGTTTGGAGAAAATTTTGCATTGACCTTAAGTGCTTATCAAGGAATATAAAACCATGAAAGCACAGAAACTTTTATTCCTCTTAATTTTATCGGGAATGATGTCTTTTATCGTTTCAGGTATTTCAACTTTTAAAGTAGTAGGACTAAATCATTACTTCGTTTCATTGTGGATATCAGCTTGGATTATTGCATGGATATTGGCTTTCCCAAGTGTATTGATTTGTGCTCCTGTAGCCCAGAAACTCGTTGACCTTGTATTTAAGAATGTTAAAAAAGTACGTCTGTAAGTTAAAACTTACAAAACTTGCGGTGATTTGCGGATATTCAGCTTTAGTATTATTTCATAATATATGAATCATAGAGAGACAGGATGTCTCATTGAAGAAGAATAAGAACGCAGGAAGCGGTAGTTGACAGGAGTTAGCTACATAAAGCTGAATACGAAGGAACCTCGACAGGATGTCGGGGTTTTTTCATTTCAATTATACAAAATTCTTACTTTTTAGATGTGCTGAGCAACAGAACTAATATTGATCCTATAAGTACGGCTAAATACCATCACTTTATTTGAAACTTCATTATTGGTTTTGTATTTTGCTTACCCCATCTTTAACCCAAAATCGTTTTGAACCATCACAATTACACATCCTTGGTCTGAAATTTTTCATAATTTTCTTGATGATCATAATGACAGGATGTACAAGCTTAGGCCCTAATAGTGGCTCATTTACTTGGCGTTCAAATAAGCTATCATCTGGTTTACAAAAAGCTTATTCCGTTCCACCGAGTACAGCGAATAGATTATCTCCTATGATTATTCAAAGTGCTGACAAATATAATGTTCCTCCACTTTTACTCGCGGCAGTTATCAGACAAGAGTCGAACTATAATAGTAATGCCCGCTCTCCGACTGGGGCTGTTGGTTTAACTCAAATTATTCCAAGCTATTGGCAACAAACTTGTGCTGGTAATTTATATGATGAATCTACAAATATCCAATGTGGTGCTTATATTTTAAATCATTACTATCAAACAGCAGATAGCTGGTTCAAAGCCACGGCCTATTATAATGTTGGGCCAACAGGATATGAGCGAAGCTTCTGGACCCGCCACAAAGCGAAAAAATATGCTCGATCTATTAAGCACCATCAAAAAAACTTAAAAAGTGCCTTATAAATAAGCTTAAATAAAAGCCCATCAATGGATGGGCTTTTTTATGCGATTAATTTTATTCGTCAAATAAACCTTCAAATAAGACAGAAGACAAATAACGCTCCCCACTGTCTGGCAGAATAACAACAATGGTTTTACCAGCATTTTCAGGACGTTCTGCAATTTTTGCAGCAGCAGCCAGGGCAGCGCCACTTGAAATACCCACTAAAATACCTTCTTGGGTTGCACAGTTTCTCGCCCATTGAATTGCTTCTTCGCTACTCACTGGTAAGACTTCATCCACAAGGTCCAAATCAAGATTCTTTGGAATAAAGTTCGCACCAATTCCCTGAATTTTATGTGGTGCAGGTGTAATGTTTTCACCATTTTTGGTTTGAGTAATAATTGGAGACTCAGCAGGTTCAACTGCTACTGAATACAAAGGTTTATTTTGAACCTGTTCAAAGTAACGAGAAATACCTGTAATCGTACCGCCTGTACCGACGCCCGCAACTAAAATATCGACTTGCCCACCTGTAGCTTGCCAAATTTCAGGACCAGTTGTGTCTACATGAATTTGTGGATTCGCTGGGTTTTCAAATTGTTGTGGCAAGAAATAAAGATCTGGCTGTTCAGTTGCTAATCGTACAGCCTCATCAACTGCACCTTTCATACCTTTTGCGGGTTCAGTTAAAACCAAATTAGCACCTAAGGCTTTCAGTACTTTTCTACGCTCAAGGCTCATACTTGCAGGCATAGTTAAAGTTATTGGATATCCTTTTGCCGCAGCAACAAACGCCAATGCAATACCAGTATTACCACTGGTTGGCTCAACAATATGCATACCTTCTTTTAATACACCACGTTTCTCTGCATCTGCAATAAGTGCCGCGCCAATACGGCATTTCACAGAAAATGCAGGGTTACGGCTTTCCACTTTTGCTAATACGGTTGCGCCCGTTTTAATCAAACGGTTAATACGTACTAAAGGTGTATTACCAATAGCTTCGGCATTATTGGAATATACCGCGATACCTAAATTGTTGGGAGTTGGAAATTGCTGGTCGGTAGACATGTTATATCCTTATTAGATTTGGAATGATTCTGAATCATTATAGGCTTGTCTAATAAACAGGAAAGTAGAAAAAGTTAAGTAATATAAAAAAATGACAACTACATCTAAATTAGACTTAGAAAAAAATAATAAAATTATTAGACCATTCTAACTACCAAACCTCACCCTCTCGCCATTCTGCGCAAATACTATCGCCCTGTGAGCGATGCAATAGTAGATCTTTCATAGAGATACTCAAAGGATATAGCATAATTTCATAGTCATCAGTCAGATAAGTAGATGTATCTTGTTTGATGTACAAATCTCCCCACCAAGTAGTCCAACCTAATTTTTTATAAAACGCTTCATCTTCTGGTTGTAATGCAGCAAGTTCATATTCCAAATCAGTTAATGCTTCAACTAAATATTTTAGTAATTGTGATGCAAGCCCCTTACCTCTCATCGTGTAATTAGTAGTCACATACTCTACATAAGCAGTTTTTACATTGGAGCTACCATTTATAGTAAAAACTCTATCCGTCCATAAGGCATGTGAAACAATTTGATCATCTAATATACCCACGACATGAAATGCTTTTTGCATGAAAGCATATTGGCTCCAAGGATCTTCATCAAAAGCAGCAAAACATAATTCAGCAATTTGATGGCGTTGATTTTTATCTAGATCTTGGGCTGCGATAATTTTGAACTGCATAGATGAAAACTCAAATTTAACTATTTATAGATTAAGCAAAGATTGAAATATTATGAAATGTTTTTTTATTACATTGAACTAAGACCCTATATCTCTGAAACAGAGCAGCTGTGCAAATCTGATTTTTAGTTATGTGTTTTCACTTTATTTCGTGCAATAAAAAACACCCCCACTCTTTAGAATGGGGGTGTTTAGAATAATGAGCTGGCGATGACTTACTCTCACATGGGTAACCCCACACTACCATCAGCGCTAAGAGGTTTCACTTCTGAGTTCGGGAAGGGATCAGGTGGTTCACTCTTGCTATGGTCGCCAGCACAACTGTTTATGGATACTTGCTTTGGTCTTATTGACTGCCGAAGCGTGTTCCAAATCTTTACAGATTGGGCTGATTGAATCTGACTGTGTTCATTTTATCTAGTGGAATAACTAAATCAAGTTTGTTTGTAGATTTATGAATCGATTGATGCTTTGTATACAACTGCTTGGGTGTTGTATAGTCAAGCCTCACGAGCAATTAGTATTGGTCAGCTTCACATATCACTATGCTTCCACATCCAACCTATCAACGTCCTAGTCTCGAACGGCTCTTTAGAGGAATAAATTCCTAGGGAAATCTTATCTTGAGGTAGGCTTCCCGCTTAGATGCTTTCAGCGGTTATCCCTTCCGAACATAGCTACCCGGCGATGCGAC
>NZ_KI391941.1:0-4565 GCF_000162375.2 Acinetobacter sp. RUH 2624
TTCTAGGAGAAGTTTGGCTAGTAAATAGAGTTTTCGGTCTCTAAGCTTTTTTGAAGGGAAAATCATTGACTCAGATCCCTATTTGCAACAGTGCCGTCAAAACTGCAAGTATGCAGTCTTGACCAGGCATCTAGGGGTCGTCTCAGAATTCGGAAAATAAAGCACGCTAAGGCGTAGTCACCCCGTGACTCCCCCGCGCCGATGCAGCGAGCTTCGTTCCGTCTTGCAGTGACGCAATCAGCGGGCAGGAAACGTTCCCTTTCCGCGCATGGCAGGCGCACACCAGTTCAGACAGCACGGCCTCCATGCGTGCCAAGTCGGCCATCTTCTCGCGCACATCCTTGAGCTTGTGCTCGGCCAGGCCGCTGGCTTCCTCGCAATGGGTGCCATCCTCCAGCCGCAGTAGCTCGGCGATTTCGTCCAGGCTAAAGCCCAGCCGCTGGGCCGATTTCACGAACCGCACTCGTGTTACATCCGCCTCGCCATAGCGGCGAATGCTGCCATAGGGCTTGTCTGGCTCCGGCAGCAGGCCCTTGCGCTGGTAGAACCGGATGGTCTCCACATTGACCCCGGCCGCCTTGGCAAAAACGCCAATGGTCAGATTCTCAAAATTAATTTGCATATCGCTTGACTCCGTACATAACTACGGAAGTAAGCTTAAGCTATCCAAACCAAATTTGAAAGGACAAGCGTATGTCTGAACCACAAAACGGGCGCGGCGCGCTCTTCGCCGGTGGGCTGGCCGCCATTCTTGCGTCGGCCTGCTGCCTGGGGCCGCTGGTTTTGATCGCCTTGGGGTTCAGCGGGGCATGGATCGGCAACCTGACGGTATTGGAGCCGTATCGGCCGATCTTCATCGGCGCGGCGCTGGTTGCACTGTTCTTTGCCTGGCGGCGCATCGTCCGACCGACCGCAGCCTGCAAGCCGGGCGAGGTGTGCGCGATTCCGCAAGTGCGCACCACCTACAAGCTCATTTTCTGGTTCGTCGCCGTGTTGGTCTTGGTCGCGCTTGGTTTTCCCTACGTCATGCCATTTTTCTACTAATCAGGAGTTCATCATGAAAAAGCTGTTTGCCTCCCTCGCTCTCGCCGCTTTCGTTGCCCCCGTGTTCGCCGCCACTCAGACCGTCACGCTGTCCGTGCCTGGCATGACCTGCGCCTCTTGCCCGATCACTGTCAAGCACGCGCTTTCCAAGGTTGAGGGCGTGAGCAAGACCGACGTAAGTTTCGACAAGCGCCAGACCGTCGTCACCTTCGACGATGCCAAGACCAACGTCCAGAAGTTGACCAAGGCGACCGAGGACGCGGGCTATCCGTCCAGCCTCAAACGCTGATCCGTTAACCGAACTCGGGAGCGACACATGGGACTCATCACGCGCATCGCTGGCAAAACCGGCGCGCTCGGCAGCGTCGTTTCCGCGATGGGCTGCGCCGCCTGTTTTCCTGCCATCGCCAGCTTTGGCGCGGCCATCGGACTGGGCTTCTTGAGCCAGTACGAGGGGCTATTCATTGGCATCCTGCTGCCGATGTTCGCCGGCATCACGTTACTCGCCAATGCTATCGCTTGGCTCAATCATCGACAGTGGCGACGCACGGCGCTCGGCACGATAGGCCCGATCTTGGTGCTGGCAGCGGTGTTTTTAATGCGGGCTTACGGCTGGCAGAGCGGTGGACTGCTCTATGTCGGCCTGGCCTTGATGGTTGGGGTGTCGGTCTGGGATTTCATCTCGCCAGCACATCGCCGCTGCGGGCCGGACAGCTGTGAATTGCCAGAACAACGTGGCTGACGGCAACAGCCGTAGCCACCACAGAAAAGGAAAAATACATGACCACACTGAAAATCACCGGGATGACCTGCGACTCGTGCGCGGCTCACGTCAAGGAAGCCTTGGAGAAAGTGCCCGGCGTGCAATCGGCGCTGGTGTCCTATCCGAAGGGCACAGCGCAACTCGCCATTGAGGCGGGCACGTCATCGGATGCGCTGACTACCGCCGTGGCCGGACTGGGCTACGAGGCAACGCTTGCCGATGCGCCACCGACGGACAACCGCGCCGGCCTGCTCGACAAGATGCGCGGCTGGATAGGGGCCGCTGATAAGCCCAGTGGCAACGAACGCCCGTTGCAGGTCGTCGTCATTGGTAGCGGTGGCGCGGCAATGGCGGCAGCACTGAAGGCCGTCGAGCAAGGCGCGCACGTCTCGCTGATCGAGCGCGGCACCATCGGCGGCACCTGCGTCAACGTCGGCTGCGTGCCGTCCAAGATCATGATTCGCGCCGCCCACATCGCCCATTTACGTCGGGAAAGTCCGTTCGACGGCGGTATCGCGGCGACTGTGCCTGCGATTGACCGCAGCAAACTACTGGCCCAGCAGCAGGCGCGCGTCGAAGAACTGCGCCATGCCAAGTACGAAGGCATTCTGGACGGCAACCCGGCCATCACCGTTGTACATGGTGAGGCGCGTTTCAAGGATGAGCAGAGCCTGGTCGTCCGTTTAAACGATGGTGGCGAGCGCGTGGTAGCTTTCGACCGCTGCTTAGTCGCCACGGGTGCCAGCCCGGCCGTGCCGCCGATTCCGGGCCTGAAAGAGTCACCCTACTGGACTTCGACCGAGGCCCTGGTCAGCGACACCCTTCCCGAACGCCTAGCCGTGATCGGCTCGTCGGTGGTCGCGCTGGAACTGGCGCAAGCCTTCGCCCGGCTGGGCAGCCAGGTCACGATCCTAGCTCGCAACACGCTGTTCTTCCGCGACGACCCTGCCATCGGCGAGGCCGTTACAGCCGCGTTCCGTGCCGAAGGGATCAAGGTATTGGAACACACGCAAGCCAGCCAGGTCGCGCATGTGGACGGCGAATTCGTGCTGACCACCGGGTACGGTGAAATACGCGCCGACCAGCTGCTGGTCGCCACTGGCAGGGCACCGAACACGCGCAGCCTGGCATTGGAAGCGGCGGGAGTCGCTGCCAATGCGCAGGGGGCCATCGTCATCGACAAGGGCATGCGCACCAGTACGCCACACATTTATGCGGCTGGCGACTGCACCGACCAGCCTCAGTTCGTCTATGTGGCGGCAGCGGCCGGCACCCGTGCTGCGATCAACATGACTGGCGGCGATGCGGCCCTGGACCTGACCGCAATGCCGGCCGTGGTATTCACCGACCCGCAGGTCGCCACCGTGGGCTACAGCGAGGCGGAAGCACATCACGACGGGATCGAGACCGACAGTCGCACCTTGACCTTGGACAACGTGCCGCGTGCGCTTGCCAACTTCGACACACGCGGCTTCATCAAGCTGGTCATCGAGGAAGGTAGCGGACGGCTCATCGGCGTGCAAGCGGTGGCCCCGGAAGCGGGTGAACTGATCCAGACGGCGGTGCTCGCCATTCGCAACCGTATGACCGTGCAGGAACTGGCCGACCAATTGTTCCCCTACCTGACCATGGTCGAAGGGCTGAAGCTCGCGGCGCAGACCTTCAGCAAGGACGTGAAGCAGCTTTCGTGCTGCGCCGGATGAGGAAAAGGAGGTGTTCAATGAGCGCCTACACAGTGTCCCGGCTGGCCCTTGATGCCGGGGTGAGCGTGCATATCGTGCGCGACTACCTGCTGCGCGGATTGCTACGGCCGGTCGCGTGCACCACGGGCGGCTACGGCTTGTTCGATGACACCGCGTTGCAACGGCTGCGCTTTGTGCGGGCTGCCTTCGAAGCGGGTATCGGCCTGGACGCACTGGCGCGGCTGTGCCGGGCGCTGGATGCTGCGGACGGTGACGGTGCGTCTGCGCAGCTTGCCGTGTTGCGGCAACTCGTCGAGCGTCGGCGCGAGGCCCTGGCCAGCCTCGAAATGCAACTGGCCGCCATGCCAACCGAACCGGCACAGCACGCGGAGAGTCTGCCATGAACAGCCCAGAGCACTTGCCGTCTGAGACGCACAAACCGATCACCGGCTACTTGTGGGGCGCGCTGGCCGTGCTCACCTGTCCCTGCCATTTGCCGATTCTCGCCATTGTGCTAGCCGGCACGACGGCCGGCGCGTTCATCGGGGAGCACTGGGGTATTGCAGCCCTCACGCTGACCGGCTTGTTTGTCCTGTCTGTGACGCGGCTGCTGCGGGCCTTCAAGGGAAGATCATGACCGCTTCCCAGCCAGCCGAGAGTGGGCAGCTTTGAGCTTCGCTACCAATCTGGAGGAGTACCACCATGAACGCAAACGCCCCGAACACTGCCAGTTGCACCACCTGCTGCGTATGCTGCAAAGAAATTCCGCTCGATGCCGCCTTCACCCCGGAAGGCGCGGAATACGTCGAACATTTCTGCGGGCTGGATTGCTATGAACGCTTCCAGGCACGCGCCAAGGCCGCGACAGAATCTGACATTGCGCCTGTCCCTGGCGGTTCGCAGCCGTCAGATTGAAGCATGGTCTATTAATACATTTATTATTAGATCACTCTGCTAAAAATTTTAGTTAGACCACCTAAGCAATTTAAGTTTAATAAGTTTAATAAGTTTAATAAGTTTAATAAGTTTAATAAGTTTAATAAGTTTAATAAGTTTAATAAGTTTAATAAGTTTAA
>NZ_KI391941.1:4865-8295 GCF_000162375.2 Acinetobacter sp. RUH 2624
CCATCATGTAGCTTTTATCGCTTTAGCGCCTTAACTTATTTAAGTGGCGTAACTTGCATAACTTATGCATCCTATTTAAGTGATGTAAGTTATAGTATTCCGTGTCAGGAATCTGTCTACTTATCAGCGTCCGCGGAACTGCAGGATTTCTGCTTTGTTGTTCGCAACGAGGGCTAATTCTGGAGTTCCGTATAAGGCATAATCAATAACGACGCCTGATGCGAACATAGCGATTGGGCTGAAACGGAAGGTATCAGGAGCAATCGCTTTGGCAGAATTCCCCAAGGTGCTCACAATAAGATTCACATTGATGAAATCTGGCTTTCTACTCAGCCCATGGATATGCGAGCAGTTACTTATACTGCTCTTTCTCATGTCCTAAAAGCCTTTGACCATGTCAAATCGCAACATTGAGGTTATCTTGTTTTGGAATAAGCGTGGTAATTGTATGAAAGTGTTGATACATGATGGACTGGGTATTCAAAGCTCTACGGTTGAAACAAGCAACATTTCACTGGACTCAAACTCATCATAGTGAAACAATTACAAGCATTGATTCAGAGTTTCGCTTGATAAAGAATTTGACAATGTGCATCAAACATCATGACATCAATTCAGTCAGCCAAGCTGAATAGCCTAGATCCGTGTCTGTGCAGAAAAGGACGCCTTCATATAAAATAACTCAAATAGATAAATTACCACCACACTGCTAGAGCCTGAGCTGAATTTAAAAATATCTATAGGGTTCACCGGGGACTTACAGTAAATTTAACTTGGATAAAAAATATCCCCCTTAAAAAAGTGGGATATTTTTAATTTATTTATTTAATATTTCTTTTAATTCATCTGCACTATATGTCGATAAATTTTCTATAGCTGCTCGAACAATACTTGAACGATTTATTCTTGCATTTTGCCCTTTTACAACCAGCTCATCAATTAGTTTACTAATATCTTCATTGAGAGAAAAAGTGTAACGAATAAATTTTTTTTCACTTGATTCTAAAGCCTTTACCCTCTTTTCTGCACCAGATATAAATGCATCTAACATTTTATCTTGTTCAGTAGGTTCAGGTTTTTTGTTTAGCCCAGTTAAACCAGCCATAGTTATACTCCTAAAAACTCTCTTGCAATACTTTCAATTTCAGCTTTCGCTTTAGGATCACTATTTACTTCAAAAACCGAAAGCCCATTTTCATCTGCATCATCATAAACATTTCGATTTGTTGTGATTGAATTCAATGCATCAATACCAAATGATTTGCATGCCTCTTTTGCATCTAAAATTCTTTGAACTTGAGAAGGAAGAGTTGGACACTGAGTAATAATTGCTCTAGCTTTCAGATTTGGATTTACTGTCTTTGCTAATTTTAAAACTTGTTCCATATGATCTAAAGTTTTTAGATCTCTTCGTTTGGGTCTAAACGGCAATAACATATGTGTAGCTATAGTCATTGCTGAACGTAATGCTTCAGAATCCTGTCCACCTGCATCAATGATAATATCTTGGTATCTTTTATCTAAATCTTTTAAAACTGAACGTATATTCCCTGATGCTTGTACTGATGGAATATTATTTAATTCATCGTTTTCATCTCTTTCTTTGACCCAATCTGTTGTTGTTCCTTGAGGGTCAGCATCTAATAAGAGGACGTCTCTTTGACTTTGTTGTAAGTAAACTGCAAGATTTTGAGCTAAACAGCTTTTACCAGCACCGCCTTTTTCACCACCAACTAAGATAATCATAATTTATGTAAGTTACGTAAGTTTGTTTGTGTATAATTTAACGGTGATTTATGAAGTAATCAACTATCATGAAAAAAAAAATTAAAAAAAAGTTATCCACAAAAGAATGGTCTTTTTGAATTTATATATATTTATTTAAATTTATTATTTATATCTCTGCTCAAAGCTTGACTAGCAAAGGGATACAGGAAGTATATGTTGACAAATTCCTACCAATAAGTTGACTTTTTCCTGTTTCTGAGTTGACATATTCCTACCAATAAGTTGACTTTTTCCTGTTTCTAAGTTGACAAATTCTGTGCATAAGTTGACAAATTCTTTTATTAAAAATACTTTCATTTGTGGACGTTAAGTAGTATTGTCAATATATCTATTTATAACATTTTCCTTAATATATCTCCCTATGAGTAACATAGTATATAAAGATAATAATTTGGTTGAAGCATCGTATTCACTAAATCTATCTGAGCAAAGGCTAATATTAATTGCGATCATTGCTGCTCGAGAAATTGAGAAAGAACTTACTTCTGATACTATACTTACGATTCATGCTTCTGAATACATGAAACAGTTTAATTTAGGACGTCAAGCATCTTATGAAGCGTTACAATCTGCATGTGATAATCTTTTTGAACGGCATTTGAATTATAAAGCAGTAGATCCTATAACTGGAAAAATAGGAATATACAAAAGTAGGTGGGTTTCAAAAGTTGGTTATGTTAAGGAAGAGGGATGCGTCCAACTAATTTTTGCACCAGATATTATCCCCTTATTTGTAAAACTTGAAGAAAAGTTCACAAGATATGAACTTAAACAAATCTCACCACTTACAAGCATTTATGCTATTCGCCTGTATGAGTTACTCATACGTTGGAGATCAACTGGTAAGTTATATATTTCTATAGATGAGCTTAGATCAAAACTCGGATTGATAGAAGATGAATATAAAAAGATGGGAGACTTTAAAAAAAGGGTTCTTACCGTAGCTTTAAATCAAATTAACAAATTTACGGATATTACTGTTTCTTATATACAAAAAAAGGAGGGAAGAAATATTTCAGAATTACATTTCATGTTTGAAGAAAAAGAACAAAATAAAACGAGTACAAGTGCTCCTTTAGAGCCAACTTATAAATTGACAGCTAAGCAATGTATATTCTTTGCTAAAAAGCTATGTGATATTACTAACTATCCAAAATTTGGTAATGATTTCGCACATCGTGGAGAGACTCTAGAAGACTTTCAGGAAAGGATATCAAGTGATCTTCTTGATAGCGATAATGTTAGAAAGTATTTTTCTTATTTGTTAGAAGTTGGTTATGCTCCTAAATACAAGAAGTAACCCTTTAGTTAATTGTCACTTTAAACAAAAGACCACGCCCTCTCATACTAAGTTTTTAATTAAGATTGCTTTCATGTGATTTTAATATGAATTAGCATAAGTTACATAACTTATGCTGGTTAAGTAACCACCTATCCTGCCTTTATAATTTATTGCTGCAGTTCTCATCATCATTGGAATAAGTGGACAGATTCCTGACACGGAATACTATAACTGAGGTCACCTAAATAGGATGCATAAATTATGTAAGTTACGCCACTTAAATAAGTTAAGGCGCTAAAGCGATAAAAGCTACATGATGGCCAGTACTGAGCACTGGCGATCTAAGTCAATGCTGCAGTT
>NZ_KI391941.1:11975-74181 GCF_000162375.2 Acinetobacter sp. RUH 2624
TTAGCCCTCGTTGCGAACAACAAAGCAGAAATCCTGCAGTTCCGCGGACGCTGATAAGTAGACAGATTCCTGACACGGAATACTATAACTTACATCACTTAAATAGGATGCATAAGTTATGCAAGTTACGCCACTTAAATAAGTTAAGGCGCTAAAGCGATAAAAGCTACATGATGGCCAGTACTGAGCACTGGCGATCTAAGTCAATGCTGCAGTTCTCATCATCATTGGAATAAGTGGACAAATTCCTGACACGGAATACTATAACTGAGGTCACTTAAATGGGATGCATAAGTTATGTAAGTTACGCCACTTAAATAAGTTGATGTGCTAAAGCGATAAAAGTGGCACTGTTGGAAATATAGATTTAAGTCGATGATTTTTCCTTTAAAAAAAGTACTTAAAGACGGCTTTGTTGCACAAAGCTGTTTGTAAGGTCTGATTCAGCAATATAATTTCCGAATGAAGAAGCCAGCAACTAAAATCTACCGTACAACGAATTGGTCCGCATATAAACTCAGTGCGAGAAACTTTCAGAGCCAAGTGAATGAGATAACACTAAATATAAAAAAAATGGAAGAATAATTTACTAAGTTATTGTTTTTAAGTTGATCCTTGTTTTATATGGGGGTGATAATAACTTCTGATTACTAGTTTTTACCTTAAATATACCGATTGAAAGATTCATTTAAAGGCTATGAATACATGAGTTTTACAGTTTGGCTAGGTCAGCATGAGTACTTTTCACAAGATTTAAGATCGACCATGAACGTGATTAAGTTATAGGGGATTGATGAAATAGTTTTTATGAATTTCTGGCTTTCTGGGCTGATTTTATCAAATTCATGTCTATGCAAAATTGCGACATATTTCTCGTGCTGGTAGTTATCCAGAGTTTGGTCTGCATCTATCCATAGTGCAGACCTTTTTTTGGTGACAGTTTTTTCTTAGTGATTTTCGATCTGGATGTAGTGATTTCACGTTTGCAGAATATATCTTGGCGGTGATCCATCTAATATTCGTGATTATAAAGAGAGCTAATTCACAGGTTCTACAGATTATGTAGCGACTAACTATATCAAAGTCTATTTGCAGTTGATGGTTGGCGCTTAGTTTATATTTACGCTTAGGTTTCAGTTAAAAAATCAATATTCTGTTGAATCCGTGATTGAATCATCTGTAGGGTAGATTCTCGAATTTGATGGGGATACAGGCGCTGCGCAATTTGACTAAATTGAAGTGCAATTTCACGCATGGTCAAGATGATCTCATCGACTTCTAGAGTAGTCAGATTAGCTTCTGAAGTACCGAGTTTATGTATGTCATTTCGGGAAATATTGAGCGCTTCTCCCATAATGTCCATTTGATGATAACCACCTGGACCCTCGCAGAAGGTCACATCATAGGCTGGAGCCAATTTCCATTGACCATTTTTCTCCATGAGAAATGAAAAGTTCTTAGTATGGTCATCCCGATTATTGAAAAGCACATTAAACACAGCACGTTTAAAAGCATGCAATCTTTCTCGTACATCTTGCGTACACATCAAGGTTGCCCGGAGAAAATTGCGATAGTCTAGGCTACCTGGAACTTTATAGTCTGCTCCTGTATATGCAGCCAAACTCTGCATTGGAATCCGCATACCATTTTGACGATCGAATCGTTTAGAAGCAAAAGCCGTTAAACCATTGGGCAAATTAAAGAAATGGGTATCTGGAGTCTCAATTGCACAAAGTCGCAAACATTCTGCATAGACGGCTTCAATGGCGCAGACTTCAGGATGCTCTTGCTGAGCAGGAAACTTAATCAGCCAGGCTTCATGTTGATCAGAATCTTGAGTCGAAAACTCTAAATTGACAGGATCTCGGTAAACCAACGCTTTTGGTCTGGCACCTTGAGGGGAGCCACCCATGACCAATAAATGCTGTAGAAATTCACCACCTTCACCTTTGAGTACTTCTTGAACTTCCTGGGCCAGTTGTTGTAAAGGGATATTTTCTGAGGTTTGCATGTCAGCAACACAAGGTTCAAAGGAGAGGGCACCCATTGCGTGACTACTAATATAGGTCAGACGCTCCAAAGGTCCAATTCGTGCTGAATTTAAGCCAATTTTTTTGAAATATCGATCCATCAACATCATGCCCCAACCATCTGGTAAAGCGTCATAGACTGGACCTGGGAGTCCCATTTGATGAGTAGGAAAACCTTGTCTGAATGGTAGACCTTTTAAAGGCAGCAAGTAAGAAGAGAGCTCAACACCTTGCTGTATTGCTTCTGGACTATATTCAAAAGCAATGGTGGGTCTACCTGTCGTGGCTGTTGAACTAATCAGCGTTCCCCATAACCATGATTCGCCCCAACCGTTGTAATAAACATTAAGTCTATTGAGCATTATCCCTTCCTCTTAATACGGTGGCGCTTACTTTGACTCTCATAGCGAAGAATGTCATTCACACTGTTAAGCTGAGGTTTAAATAGTTCCTGAAGTTCGTTTAATCGACCCAAGACCATTGCAATACGGACTAAATTTTCAACAGATACATTTCGTCCCGCTTCAAGATTCGAAACTGTATTCACGCCGACACCAGCGCGTGCTGCTACCTCAGTTTGAGACATCTCCAGAAAGAGTCGTTGCTTACGTAAACGCTCACCTAAAAGAGTCACAACTTCTTCTGGTTTAGTGAAAAATAAATCCATTAAATTGGGTCTTAAGAATGAATAATTTAATTAAATCACAAAATAATGGAATTAATCTATAGCTATAGTGTGGCTAAGGAGGGCTTTGTTGCACAGCACAGCAGAAGGGTAGGTATAGTCCTTGGGTATCGGTTACAGAAAATCATCAGGATGTACTTTGACTGATTGTTGATACGGAGATTTCAGTATTTTCATTTTTCCTAATAGGTCACATTACTTAGAAAGGGTTCTTCGAAAATTAGTTCATACTTTAAAAATCCTATAAATATTGAGGATATTTTCTTAATGCTTTCAATATAGCATGCGGCTATATGTAACTCGAACGGGCTTAATCTGCCTTTCAGTATAAATTTTTTGGGCGTGAGAGGGGAGAGGTGTGAGGGCAAGCAATTTATATCGTGGATACTTCTAAATTACTTATGTAATAGAAGGTGGTAAACATGGATTTAGAGGTAATAACACTAAATATAAAAAAATTGGAAGAATAATTTATTAAATTATTGTTTTTATGTGGTTATTGGTGATGTTATGAATAATAATAACTTTTTCTTGATGAATTTTACCTAAAAAAATTGATCAGATAATTTTCTTTAAATGTCACGCATACATAAATTTGACAGTTTGAAGGGATCGGTATGTGCATTTTTCACAAGGTTAAAGATCGACCATAAATGTGATAAACGGCAGAGGATCATTGAAAAATGAATGGATTTAAACACTACATGTATGCACGAAAAAGAGTATCGCTGCGGTTCTGCTGACAGGCTGTATTGAGCATTGAATGCAAATGATGTAGTAATTGTCTACAGGCTATAGGACCAGCATGAAGAAGAATGAAATGTAGTTGCCAATTTATAACCTTGGTTGAAAAGCATAGCATTGTTATTCGGAGAAGTGAGGTAAGCCATCCTTCTCTTATTCATTTAAAATGATTCTTACTCAACTGATCTCGACTCATGGGCTGGTTCAAATTAGACGGATAATAACTTCCATCCCCTATCTTTTTCTTACCACATTTCTTGCATTTAATCCCTTCTTTGGAGATTTGATTCAGCATCACTGTTGTCGGTTGAATCAAATCAATGACATAGTTCGTTGGTTCAGGAAAAGCAGAAGAGGCTGCTTTATTGCAAAAGAGAACATTCGGATCAAATGGATTGGATTGCACAAAAGCCATGATACAGCCACAGAGTAATTCACCTGCATGTAATCTGTAACATCCATTCAGGTCATCAGACGAAGATTAATCTGAAATTTAAGCACTAAACGCCATAAATCTATGTATGGGCAGACTTTTTTGAGACATATGTTGATAAACATGCGGCAAGTTACATTGCTTAAAAGTCTATCTAAGTTAACGATCTATTCAATTCTGGATAAGTAATCTGAATATTACGATCCTAAATTACCCGAAGAGTATTAAGATTTCTAAGAATCGTGATTGTTGGTTTATTTGGGAAATTAATCAGTGGATTGAAGCAAAGATGATGGCTCATTAAGGATTGTGGGCTTCGACTACTTAAATTTTAGGTATTTTGAATAAAGCATATTTCAAAAATCTTAATTAATGGATTTAAATTACCATAAAAACCTTCAATATTGGCTTGAATCCATTGTTGTTGAGAGTCAATGCGAGACCAATCAATACCATAACCACAATGAGCAATCAGATGCTCAAAGAAAATCCGTTGTGTACGTCCATTACCTTCACGGAATGGGTGTATCACATTAAGCTCACAATACAAGTCGGCAAGTTGAGGAATCAGTTGTTGTGGTGCTAAGCCTTGAAAGTATTTTTTTTCTTGAAGCGGTTTGAGTAGTTTATTGGTTTCAATTTCAATACGGGAAAAATTACAAAAACGGGTGTCACCTTTGGAAATATCGATTTGTCTTAACTTTCCTGCCTAGTCGTATAAGTCGCCAAAGAGCTGCGCATGAATTGATTTTAAGTATTGTAAGTCGTAAGGTGGTTCAGCATATTCAATTAAGTTACTTGCCAATCCAGACAGTTCTAGTTCAGCTTGTTCTAAAATTTGTTCATCATGAATATTGAGTTTGTTCTTTAGGATATTTGTGCCAGGGTAACAATACAGGCTGTCACCCATTTCCCCATATTTATCCATACATGCACCTGACTAAGTTTCGGGTTGCGAATACTTCTTATATTTTTGCAAGATTTCAGCTTTACTTTGTTGAGTTGTTTGAGCTGTCGTTGTAATGCCTTCAAGCTTTAGGCTGGCTTGATAGTTTTGCGCACGTGTCGCTTGAATATATTTTTTTTTCTGTTCAGTGGTTCTGAGCATTTCGAAACTCCATTGATGCTACACGTGAAGTAAGTATAGCAGAGAATCTTTTTGATCAATGCTGCATACACAGCATTTCAAAATGTAATACAACGGTATTGTTTCATGTAATAACAGAAAACTAAAAAAAAGTGGAAGAATTTTTAAAATTTAGACCACCCATGATAAGTAAACCATATGTATTTGTTGATAATTGTAATTTTGAGAAAATTTAGTTGATAAATTAAATGAATTTTAATATACAAAGATATGCTCATTTTTTATATCGATAAAAATGTTAAAATTTGACTATTTAGTAAAAAATATAGAGATATTTATGGGGCAATTTATCATGCCCTTTTGCTTTGAGCGACAAAATGTTCAATTTAAGATAGTAAAAATTAACTCAGAACTACTGAAAATCAAAAAGATTAAACAGAGCCAGAAAGTAGTAGTACAAGCAAAGTTCAAAATAATCTATGTGAAAATTTGGCAAAAAATATTGCTATTAATGCAAACGGAGCCATGCTTACGTGTACATTCTAATTATGTTGCAATCTTACAGTTGATACATAATCTTGATGATTTTATCGAAAAATCACAGCAACACTTGTGCTTTGAGAGAAAAGCTCAGAAAGAGCTGGATGCTAAATTTTTTGCTAGATTTTTTAAGCTGACAAAGAGTTCAATAAAAGATCAACTTTTACCAAATTGTTCAGATCGTAATGAATTTAACCAATGCAATTTGATAAAAAATTAAGCGAAAGCGAATATGCCAAAGATTGAAACAGAAGAGCAATTCTTAGATTTAGCAGAAAAATTCCAAAAAGATTATTGTTTATTACGCAATCATGTTGTGAATACACAATTTGTCGATCTATCAGATGATTTACGTGAAAAAGCCCATGCTCTATATAAGGAAGCACAACAGATATATGGCTATATATCTAGTTCTAGACAATTAGGTAAATATTATTATCTAGCTTCTTTAAGTTATTTTGCATGCCCGACTACTAGTAATACTCAAGAGCTGTCGTCTGAACGTTATTTGATTCTACAAGCGAGTTTTTTAACATATCGGCAGTATCAAGAATTTGCAAAAATTGATAAAGCTGAGAATAAGCAAAAACATGTTTGTGATCTCTTTCGCTATGTATCACGATATGTTCTGGATTCTAATCATGCTGAATTATTTCAAGAATGCAGTGAGCTACTAAATCGCTATGTCATGTACGAACGTAACTTGAAAAAGGAGGATCGTAATCAACTTTTTAATATTAAAGATTTCAAACAAGTACAAGCCATAGAGTATTTATCGGCTCTATTAATAATTTTTAAAAGACTTGATGATCGTCGTGTTGTTCATCGTCAGCGTAAGTCAAAAAAAAGTAAAGTTTTGCAATGGCCGACGAAAAATGAACTCAAAAAATTTCGTGAAATTAAAACGGGTAAGCAAGTAGATATTGGACATAACGCAAAGATCAGTTTTTATGATGCCGCTCTTCACAAAGATGAAGAGGGTGAAGTTGATCTATTAGATCCTGAAATGGAGTTTTATTCAGAAGATGAAAAGTCTAAAAATTTAAATTATATACTCAGCGATAATGCGACGCATCTAATGCGGCATCGCCAGCGCCGTCATGCTCCTTTTGTTACAAATCCACATTATTTGGCGCCAGATATACTGAAGCAAATTGTTTATGTGTTGAGAACCGAGTTATCCGGGCACTGGAGGGATGCTGCAATCGCTGCAGCATGTTTATTGTCACTTTTGACGGGATTATCACCCGTCGCACTGATGGATTTTAACGAGCTTATTCAAGATGGAATTTTGATCCAGAATGGTTCAAGTAGACGTCGCGAATATTTACTCAAATTAAATCTTAAAATTACAGAGCAGAAGATTAAGAGCTTAAATCATGTGCGGTGGAATGAAGTGATGACACATCAACTACATTTACCTTCTGCTTGGTTTGACTATATAGAACAAGCATCGAATCCACTAATTTCATCAACACACATTAATACGAAACTTAAGAATTGGCTTGATAATCGGATTGTAGGTTCGATCACTGTAGAAAAACTGCAGGCTCAATTATATTTTCATATATATTATGAAACATATAATGAATATCTTGCTCATGTAATTGCTGGGCGGGATAGTCAGCATCACATGCCTGGTATCTATTATGGCGGGCTACCGAAAACTCAACTCAGTAGCACATATCTAGCCTTTTTAGAAAAAGCACTTACACCACATTCCACACATTTTACTGAAGACACGGCTGAACTAAAAATATTGCAACAACAATTCAAAGTGCAATCTGCATTATCTATAGGAAGGATAGGGAGCCAACTGGCACTTGAACCCAATTTTGTGAAAGAGCAATTCCATATTTTACATAGACATTGTCACGAAAACATCCAAGAAGATAAGCACATTATTAATCAACTTAATGCATATGCGTGTTGGATGTGGCATATCAGTTTGTTGAGTTTGGCAAGTCGGCCTAAAAAAAACCTGTTGGGGAATTTGGATGATTATTGTGTTGAGCTCAAGCTTTTATATGTGAATGATAAAAAAAATAGTAAAGCAAGAAAAGATGGTCGTTTTATCCCTTTATCTGATTTTTTCATAAAAACACTGCAAAATTACACTGCCTTTTTAGAACAAATTATTGAAGCGTACGGTTCATTTTTTAGACAAGTCTTTGCAAAGAAGAAGATAACTGTAAATGATCTTTTTGGTAAGGTCATTTTTAGTAAAGATATCTTGCCGATAACTGTCAAAGAATGGCAGAGCAGGAAAATTAAGTTAATCCCTTTATCGAGAAAATGGGTGAATTCATATATGCAAGGAGTCTTTCCAAAGAATATGTATTCGAATTGGTTACGTCATTTTGACATGAACTTTTTGATGCATGAGCAGCAAGAGGGTAAACCAGCATTAGCTTTTCACTTAATTCAGGCCCTGTATGGTCATGACCAACGTGACCGAGAGGCTTTTCATCCGCATTCTTCACTTATCCCGAATGTCTATGTACAGCAAGCCCGCCAGCAATTGCAAGATAATGTCAAATCTTTATCGATTAAACACTTAGAGCGAAAATAGTTGTATGCAAAAAATCAAAGAACTAATAAAACCACAACTAGATGATCTATTTGTTGATATTCATAAAATGGTGAAAAAGTCGCTAGATAGACAGCCTTCTCCACCTGAAGTATTGACGAAAGAAATGCAGCAAAAACTTGATCAGCAGATCGCTGAAAAATGGCATGACATTAAAGATAGTGTTGATTGTTTGAGTCAAAAGTTGAGCCGAGACGAACAATCAAAACTGATGCAATTTACTGAAGATGAATTTAATAAAAGAAGGAAGCAATTCAACCAGAATGTAGATAAAAAATCATACAGAATTAAGCTAAATCCACATACTAAACGGATCGTACTGCCTAGAAAAATTGAGAGTACAGAGTCACGGTTAGAACAGGGGCATCTACATATCCATGTACTTAAGGAATTAAGGCAGTATTGGCAAGATTCATTTGAATATTGGAATGAACCAAAGTACTTATGGGGAAATTTATGCTTAAGTTTTATATATATTTCAGGCTGTGCAGATGAACAGCATTTGATTGCTATTCAGAAGCAATTGCAGGAGGCCATTGAGCTTGGTACAGATCTGAATTGTTTTCGGTTATACCATTCGGACTACAAAAAAATCACTAATCCATTGTTACTACATTATCGTGTTGAAAACTCTCAATATGGCAACGATGTAGAACAGGGAAAGTTGTACCAATGGAAACATGTTTTTTTTAACCCATATGCGCAGTTCATTTTGCAATATTTAAAAAAGTTGAAAGCTACTCAGAAAGAATTTTGTCTGCAACATTCAGTTGAAGATTGTATTTTAGAAAGCTTGAGTAAGATAGGCAGGAAAAAAAGTCTTGGGGATCTGCAATATCAAATTAAACGCCGTGGATTTCGTGCATTTAATGATGTGCAAATGGTACTCGAATTTAATCCAAACCTCAGCATAGATATATTTTTGAGTAATGTGCTTCAGCAAGAGATTAATACTGTTGCTTTAAGGCCATCCGAATTTAGATTGCTGTGGAATAATGATTACAATCAAGTCACAGAACCAGATAATCGCCCTATTCATTTTGAACAAGAGCAGTTACTTCCTGAAGTTCCGACTGTTCAAAGCAAATTACAAACGATTCCGTATGAGTTGATGTTGTTTGGTCAAAAGAAACGTAAAGGTCAAAAAGTTGAGCGTTTAGATAAAAAGAGGAATAAAGAAGAACGCACGCTACGTTTTTGGCAAGAAACTAGAAGGGTGTTAGAGGAGAAGATAGTTGATGCTAATACGGAGGAAAAGTCTTTAATTGATGCTCAACTACGCTTAATTCACTGGTTAATGCATTTAAAAAAACGAGGGCTTCAATTATCAACTATTGAAAGCTACTTAGGATCGTTTGGCAAAGAATTTATATTTGAGATTTGGCTCAATAAATTAGATTTAAAGCAACAATCCATAGATGACTATGAGGATTTATATCGGCAGCTATTGAAATACAGCAGTGAACGTGATGAAAAAGCAGTTCAACGAGATTCGGTGAAAGGAAAAACCTCTCGTAAGATGCACCAAAGCGCAGAATACCGTTTTGGTCGCCTAAAAGATTTTCATCAATTCTGTATAGAGAATTATGATGCTCCAGGGGTATTGGTGTTACAGAATTCAAGTTTTAAGCATTTACAAATTTGCAATGCACGGCTAGTGAGTCCTTTGCTATTTGGCAAATTATTGGAAAAACTAGAAAATTTAAGTCAAGAGCCAACGGCATCAGAGTGGGTCGATCATCTGAGTTGTTTAAAGCTGATGTATTTACTAAGTTATAGAACTGGACTTCGATTAAATGAAGTTCGTTGTCTTAAAATACAAGATATTATTTGCCCAGAGCTACTTTATAAAGAAAAAGAAAATACAGTTTTTAATAATATCACGCTTCATATCCAAGACAATTCATATCGCCGTCTGAAAACGCGAAGTGCGAATCGTCAAATACCATTGAAAATTGCATTGTCAGAACATGAGTTTTTAGTAGTACAACGTTACATACAACATCGTTATGAGCAATATTTGGTTAATCAGCAGGATGATCTACTTTTTAGTGTGAATCATCGTGTATTAACTGATCAATGTATCAGCAAAATTACAGTAGATTTGTTTAGTCAAATATTAGGTATGCATCATGGCTTTAGTTTTCATACATTACGCCACAGTGCTGCTAACTATCTAGCAATAACTTTGCTCGGTTCAAAAGAAATGATCAAGACCTACACAGATTGTCCTTGGGTAAAAGCAAAAAAGATGAGGGATTTATTGTTTGGTATGAAAGCACGTGCTCAAGAAGAGATTATTCAACATAAATGGCAGGTGCTCGCCTCTTGGATGGGGCATAGCAGTATTGAGCAAACGGCTTCAAATTACCTTCATGTTTTGGATTTATTAGCAGTCGATCGAATTTATAATTCGCCGTGTATCATTTCAAAAAAAGTATTAGAACAGTGTTTTAGTCCAGTGAAGTCAAGTACAGACTACATAAACCTAAATCGTTATACTCAGCAGCAGAAATGGTTTAATTCTTATCAGCAAACACAGCCAGTTACGATGGCTGGCCGACAAGAAAAGAAGTTTAGTATAGAGAAGAGTACTCTGACACCTTTTCAACGTTTGATAAGTTTTAGAGAAGGTCGTTTAAGCGAAGATACCCAAGCTCAAGAATGGATGCAACGATGTCAATGGATGAGCACTAAATGGATGGATCGCCAAAAATTTAATTTAAAAACGAATTATGTTTATAGTAAGAATTTAGAAGAGAGTTGGTTTGATGAACTTTACGAAAAGGCTAAAAAACTGACTCGTCCAGATGAAATAATTCCTCTCCTTGATTTTCATTATAAAGATGATAGGCAGCAAGATGCACTGAAAGAAAAGAACATGGTTAAGGCGCTTAAAATATTATTATTATTTGGAAAACTGCGTAAGAATTTTCTACATTTTCAATGCCGAATGAAAGGTGATGAGCAACAAATTGTTAATTTTATTACTGGTATAGAGCCAATGTTAGGAGATCATCTGTATTTAGAAAAACAAAACTACCCAGTTAATTTGGATGCTCCTGAGCGAACCGTTAAATTTAGTTTTCAAAGAGTTGTCGGCTCTAACAAAAAAAATGTTACTCCGCTGGTTATATTTAATTTAATGTTAAAAATGATGCAAAAAGATGAACTCTGGTTGAAATAGCCTAAGCAAACTAAAAGGGGAATTGTTTAAAAATCTCTCTGGTTATAAGTAAACTGTCTTTATGAAAAGCATCATACTAACTTTGATTCATAATAAAGGGAATTTAAAAGCTTTAGCATCACAATTTGGTCACTGGATTTTAGACAATAGTGTAAAGATTAGCACTTTGGTAAATCGATGAGCTAAAGTGTTGTAGTCCAAACTCGATCTGACAGTTACCCATTTTTGAGCTGTTGATTAATTTATCAAAAAAAATCAAGCCACCCACGGGTGGTTTTTTGTTGCGACATTTCACCAGTAACTAACTTTCTTAATGTGAATCGTAAGCATCCGCTGAACGCCATCGCCAAGTTTTAACGGGGTTCAGGTTTCCAGCGGTGAGGTAGTAATTCTTCTATTTGAGGCACTTTATGTGTTGGCAACCTTTTCAGCACATCACTTAAATAGGCATACGGATCCAAGCCATTCAGCTTTGCTGACTGGATTAAAGTCATGATATTGGCAGCTCGTTGACCACTGCGCAGCGAACCTGCAAATAGCCAGTTCTTACGCCCCAAGGCCCAGGGACGCATTTGGTTCTCTATCCAATTATTGTCAATGGGTAGATTGCCATCATCCAGATAGCGGCTTAAAGCAGTCCAACGTTTTAGGCTGTAATTGATCGCCCGGGCGGTTGGAGAACTCGATGGCACCGTCAGTTGATGTTGGTTGAGCCATTCATATAGTTGTTGCATGACCGGTTGACTATGCTGTTGTCGGTATTCGCAGCGGTCTTCCGCTGTACCATCCGTCTTTTTTCTTAATTCTGCTTCTATCGCATATAATTTCTGAATCAGCACTAATGCCTGTTCAGCGACCTGACTTTTCTTGGTCACATGTAGTTCATGGAATTTACGACGTGCATGTGCCATGCAGCCCACCTCAATGACCTGACCTGATCTAAAGCGTGCTTTATAACCACTGTAATCATCACAGACCAAATGACCCTGCCAGCCTTTCAGGAAGTCTTCAGCATGCTGGCCAGAACGGCTATCTTGAAAGTCATAGATCACTGCCTGAACTGGATTGTACTGTGTGCTGGCATAGGCCCAGACATAACCTTTTTTGGGCTTTTTCTCATTTTCACCCATCTGCATGACCGTCACCGGTGTTTCATCTGCATGGATCACCTGCTGTTGCAGTACCACCTGTTTTAAGGCATTGGCCAGAGGTTCCAGTTCCACCCCACAGCGGCCAATCCAGTCAGATAACGTTGATCTAGACAGATCAACACCTGCGCGTAGAAAGATTTGACGTTGACGGTACAAAGGCAAATGATCGGCATACTTTGACACCAGCACATGGCTAAGCAATTCAGGTGAAGCAATGCCTTTATCAATCACATAGGCTGGCATCGCTTGCTGAGTCAGAGTGTCACACTGATCACAGACCCATTTACCACGCACATGCTGTTCCTTATAGAACTGTGCCGGTCTGAAATTCAGTTTTTCACTGACATCTTCACCGATACGACGCAAGGTACAGCCACAACTGCATTGTGTTGATTCAGGTTCATGCTCAATACGGAGGGTGTGTAGATGATCTGGCAACAGCCGACGTTTAGGTTTGTTGACTGGGGCTTTCTGTGCAGCTGCATTGGTTTTATCTGCATTCAGTCGTTCCAGTTCCAGATCAACCGCTGCAATATCTTCTTCAACCGCTTCATCCCAGAGATGGATTTGTTTTGCGGTTAGATGTTCATTTTTACTGCCGAATTTATGCTGTTTAAATAGTGCAAGCTCATGCTCGTATTTTTGATTGAGAATAGAAAGATGTTGAACTTTAGAATCTAATTGCTGATTGGTGACTTCAAGATGTTGAACTCTGGCATCTAATTGCTGATTTGATTGTTCCAGTTGTTGTTTAGATTGTGCCAGAGACTGATGCTGCATCGCCAACTGTCTGGTAAATTCCAGCAGTTGTTCATGGGTCAGTTGGCTTAAATCAGGCAGCGTATTCATGACCGCAGTATGCCTGAGGTCATGATGCAGAGGAAATAGAACGTTTGGAGAATAGCAGAATGGATGAGCCTGGTTTAGAGCATTGTTACCACTTGCTGCAGTCCGATTCTTTGCCAGGGCAAACCCTGGATCAGTGCCTGTAACTGCTCCGGGCTGATCGCCATACTTTCACCCTGGTGAACTTTAGCCCAGTGGAATTTCCCCTGTTCCAGCCGCCGGGCACACAGCCAGATACCCAGTCCATCATGCACCAGCACTTTCATACGATGGCCACGCTTATTACAGAACAGGTAAGCGCAATGCGGTTTGATGTAGCCAAAGGCTCTCAGCACCTGAGCCATGGCTGTATCCATCCCTGCACGCATGTCCATCGGCTGGGTAGACAACCAGATCTCATCAATACGAATCATTGAGTCAAACCCTGGATCAGCAACAGTAATTCAGTTACTGACTCCACCGGCCAGTCGATCTCGATCATCTGATCCCTTGCGGAACTTGGTGCCTCATGTAATGGAATCCTGATATGAGCGACAGCTTTCTTCTCTGGCACAGGTGGTAGAGGTGCTTCTTGTTTGACTGGAGTCGGGTGAAGAATGACCGGAAGAAAGTCAGTCTGTGGAATGGATGGGGTTTTTAATGCAGGGGGCATTGATCTGGACTGACGAATCCATTTATGTAGCAGATTGGCATTGATCTGATGTTGCATTGCTACCTTGGCCACTGATGTATCTGGCTGCTGGCATTGCTGAATAAGTTGATGTTTAAATTCAGCTGTGAAGGTTCGACGGGGCTTTTTTAGCGTTGGTGCACTGTCTATAACTGTCTTTAAATCCATAAATAGGTGTCCACTTAAATTTAAGTGGACACTATCGCGGTATTAATGAGTTAGAAAAAGTGGGGTTCAGCGGACGCTTACTGTGAATCATGCTAAGGCAGCGAATGAAGGGAAGCCGTTAGTTGTATTGATGGCACCACAAGAGAAAGATCGTTCGAAGGCTCAAAACCGTTTGTACTGGATTGGCTTAATCAATGGGCTAAAAGTCAAGGTAAAGATAAAGATTACGAGCATCTGTTCTTTAAGAAAAACTTCTTAGCAAAAATCTATGATTGCGATGACGTTGGCCAATACAAGAAAACATTCAAGGCTGTAAGAGAGTTGAAAGATTCTAATCATCCTCTCTACCAAGATGTAGCAAGTGGCCTATGTGAGCTAATGAGCACTACAGACGCAAGTACAGTTCAATTAACCGAATACTTAAACGACATTCATGCTTTCTGTAATAAAAACGGGTGTTATTTGGAAACGCCTGATGATCTTAAGTAGGTGCTTGAATAGTTGCTGATTTCATATTATTAATGTCTCTCACTTTATAAAATGAGAAACTAACAAATGGTAATGAATAATATTGAATATGATGCGGTGGTTGAAAGTGCGAAAATCAAAGCGAAAAGCGATATAACAGTAGCGGTTTTAAATAATGCAGCAAGTACGGGTTTAGTTGCAATTAATGATGCAAGTAAAGAAAAGCTTATTAGAGTTTATCAAAAAACTGCATGATCAGATTGATGAATAATATGAACCGCCCTTAAAGCGGTTTTTTATTGCTAGTAGAATATTTAAGGTACCTTTTCTAATAGGCACATACTATTAAAGTGTTTTTTATTTATTTTTTAGATTGAAAAGATTGCTATTTAAGTAATTTAAATATAAAAATCTTTATTGATTGAGCATAGTTGTTATACAGGATATTTATAAGGATTTTAAAATGACAATTATCACATTGCTTGATGTTGAGACGAAGAAGAAGGTGATAGTTCGGTCCGTAATAGACCCAATAGCAAGAATAGACAAAAAAGGGAATATACAAATTATTCAAATTCATAAATGGCTAGATGATGAATCTGGAGATTTTGTTGATGAAGACTTATATGAGGCACTCAACAATGGAGAAGTTGGAATATACTTAACTTTGCAGTATATGATCATTGATATTGAAAATTAATTATTTTTTATTTTTAGTCAGTGTGATTTCTTACTCTCTAGAGCCTAATGGTTACTACACATAAGACCTTATTAAGTATTACCTATTGATGGGCACATATTCTTTATAAGTCTTGATAAGTAAAAAAATTATGTAGGCTAAAAATAAAACCATTCAAAAAAAGAAATCTTTATCTATTTAAATATGAATATTTGATATTTTTAATTCAGTCCCTATTGCTAGTGCTTAAATATTATGCCAATATGAAGTTGGAGATATTTCCGAATAGATATTTCCTATTTCAGGTCTAAGCGTTTTTTTTCGCTAAGCCCATTTCTGAATAAAAATAGGAAGTGGGCTTTTTTATTTTTAAATATTTCAGTATTATCAGTGTGTTGCTTTAAGTAACACTAAACCTTATTGATCAGCGCAAATATCAAAAAAGGGGGAGCTTGCCTACTAGGCAAGCTTTTTAAATTGATAATTTAAACAGGCTTTGTTGCATAAACATTCAAAAGCTGAGTTCTCCCCAATCCATTCAAATTTAAGACACAACTTGGGTGCGAGGTCTACCTAATTCCGTAAATCTATTCAGAACTGCCACACGCGCATGAATTTCATTGACCTGACTTTGAAAATGTCTTGCCGTCAGCCTATCACCTAATAATTTGATGCAATGCATCTTGGTTTCCACCAAACTACGACGGTGATAACCCGACCATTTTTTCCATAGGGTTCTGCCTAAATGTTTAACCGTTTGAAGTAACTCATTTCGTTCTATTGAACTTATTTTAGAATCTTTCCAGGGCTTGGCATTCTTTCTGGGTGGAATTACTGCATGTGCTTGACGATCTGAAATCACTTTTCTGCAGCACTTCGTGTCGTACGCGCCATCGGTATAGACAGAATCTATTCGCTCATCTAGTGGAATTTGATCCAGTAAATCACCTAGTACTTGTGAATCACTGACATTATTTGTAGTAAGCTGAACGGCACGTATTTGCAGTGTTTCAGCATCTATACCAATATGCAGTTTACGCCATTGCCGACGGTATTCAGGCTGATGTTTTTTACGCTTCCATTCGCCTTCACCTAAAAACTTTAAACCCGTAGAGTCGACAAGTAGGTGTAACCCATCATGACTTTTCTGATAGCTTATCGCAATATCAATATGCTTTTGTCGTCTACAAAGGGTGGAGTAATCTGGTGCTGTCCAATTCAAGCCACAGAGTTTAATCAGGCTTTGAACAAAGCCAGTAACCATACGTAAAGAAAGAAGGAATAGAGATTTGATCATTAAACAGCATTGAATCGCTGTATCGGAATAAGTTTGATTTCGTCCTTGCTTGCCTTGTGGTTGTGCATACCATTGCGTCTTAGGATCAAACCAGATTGAAATATTTCCTCGCTTGATTAAAGCTTGGTTATACGAGGACCAATTGGTTGTACGATAGATTTTAGGTGTAGGCTTCTTCATCTGGAAATTATATTACTGAAGAAGCCTTCAAGAATAGCTTTGTGCAACAAAGCCATTTAAACACAATAATCCATTTTAAAGCTCAATAGAAAAATCAAACTTCCCTAGCTTTTATTCGTACTAATTTATTGAATATAATCGTTTTTATAATTTTTAAAATTTCCTTAAACTAAAAATGGAAAATTTCTTGTTGCAACATTGTTATAATAGGACTACCTTAAGAAAAATACTTTATAAAAATGAGGAGCTGCCGAAATGCCACAGTATCTCATGTTTGCGGAAAATATTTATAACAAAATTAAAGATGAGGAATTGTTTTCACATGACTGTATTGAAAATATGAACTTACTTATGACATGTATACGCAGAGAAATTGAGGGAACAGAATTTAAATTAAAATATAATTTTATTGATTTTGTTGAATTGTTTAGTAAACAATTAGATGAATGTAAAGTAAAAATAGATGTGAGTTTGATTCCTCCTCATAATTCAGAAGGTGAGTATATTTTATGGTTAGCTGGATTTATCGAAAAAATTACAGAAGGTGGACCTAAACCACCTCCGCCTATAAAGAAATTTATTCCAGAGTATATGAGCTTGAAATATGAATTAGATTTTTTACCTTTAAATGAGGAAAAAATTCAAACCGAAGGTAAAGAAATTACGGATTACTTTAATTCAAAGCTTTATAAGGCAACTTTTAAGAAATAATAGTTAGTTGTCTCTATTTTTAGCCACCGCCTTAGGGCGGTTTTTTTATGGGTAAGAATAATGGATTCTACAGAATACTTTTGGCTTACTCGGAAAAAAGAACCTAAAACTAAACTTAAAAGCCGGCCACTGCCAAAGCCTACACAAAAATATCTAGAGGCAGAAGAAGAATTTACTGAAACTTTAGATAATCTGGAAATTAAATATGAAAAGAAATTTCAGTTTAAGTCTACTAAGCACTGGCGGTTTGACTTTCATTTAATTGAGTATCGAATACTAGTTGAAATTGCGGGTGGTCCATGGTCTGGCGGTCGTAAGGGCAAACTTAAAAATAAAGCTTGTAGTCTTGATCGTTACGATGTGGCTGAAGAGATGGGCTACACCGTAGTTCGCATAGAGACAGCTTCAAGATGTCGCATTGATGAGTCTGGACCTTTGCAGTTACGGACTGAATACGCTAGTGAATGGCTAAAAAATTTAAAGAGGCAAATATTTAATGGATCAGATCAGACCATTTCCTCCAACTGATTTTATTGACCAAGCAGATGAAGAGGAAGCGATTCGCATAGTAGAAAAAGATTATTTTTTAAGCTTAGTTCTTGGTTTGGTAGGGATTAATGGTTGCTCAAAGGTGGAAAAAGAGTCAAAAGAAGCTATCTTAAGCACCTTAAAAGATCCTGATTCAGCCCAATTCCAAAATATAAAAGGATATTGCGGAGAGGTAAATTCTAAGAATAGCTACGGTGGTTATTCAATTTGCAATAATTTGGGAAGCACACTGCACTCCAAATAAATTATCTTTAAAAGAGCGCAATGAGTGTGTAAAGGATGCATATAATCAGTCTCTTATAATGGATGCAAGGCTTAAAGGGGTTTCCAAGGAAAGCTTAAGGAATGAAATATTAACAGACAAAAATGCATCAAAAGCAGAAATTCAAGAAGGCTTAAGAGATATTGATCGTGCGTATAACAGTAATTTCAAAGATAAGGGTCTATAGGCACAGGATGTTGTTGCTAAATGTGTAAAGTTGATTGATTAGTGAATTGGTAAAAAGCACCCTAGGGTGCTTTTTTATTTAGACAAAACGCACTTCAACATGTTTACCAATTGCCGCAGCATATTTTTGCAATGTGGCAATAGATGGTGATGGTTTGCCTGTGATCAATGCTTTTTCTAGCCGTGAAACGGCAGAGGTACATTTGTTCCCACGCGTTCCGCGATTTGCGCTTGGGATAGACCTGCCTCTCGACGTGCAGTAAGTACCATATCGAGCAAGGGCATTTCTTCACGTTCAATTCGTTCGTATTCGGTACGCACTGCTGAACGAGATAATGCAAGTGCTTTCATTTCTTCATGTGTTCGCATTTTTCACCTCTTTCATGCGGTCAAGTGCTAGGTTTAGATCTTGCTTAGGTGTTTTTTGGGTTTTCTTAACAAAACTATGGAGCATTACAATGCGTTTACCGACTAGTGTGCAATACATAACACGAGCAATACCTTCTTGAGATTTTAAGCGCAACTCAAATAGTCCTTTACTCATTGGTAATGTGTGAGATTCTCCTAAGTTTGCGCCGGGGGTGAGTCTATTACTTTACCCAGTGCATTATTTAATATAGTTCTATAGACATCCAAGCGTTCTTTGTAATTTTCAATAAACTTAGTCAACTCTATGTCACCAGGGCTACTTAACTTACGAAAATGTTTTCACTTCCTATTATTTCACGAAAATAAAAGCTCATTGTGCAACGAATATAAATATAAGATGACTTTTAAATCAGCTTGTCTCTAATCTCGAATCCGCTAATATCCTCAAAAGCTATTTTTCTTGTCCATTTACTTCTTCAAATACACCTTTGGGGTTCAAAAGCATGTGTTTGATCGGTTGACCAGTGAGCTGATTAATATCCAAAAGATCATAAACCATTTGTTGTCCTAGCTGTTCACGCCGGACGGCTTCAACAATTTCCTGCATGTTTTGAAATTCTTCAAAACTCAGAACAACAGCTTCGGGCGTATTCTTCGTATAAACAAAAACAGGTTTATGACTTTCTTTGACACATTGAACAATTTTGCTCCAAGATTTGCGAACATCAGACGCAGAAACAATCGCACCGTTTATAAAAGTTAATCGACTCATATCTAAGACCTTATACTGGATGGCAAAAATTAAATCACTTTAGAATATTGTTCCGAATGTAAGAAAACGACCGTTATTTATTATGGGGCTATTATATTTCTAAAATTAGTAGATGATATTTGTATGTAACTATATAATCTAAAAAAATAAATTTTAAATCGTGCAAATTAAAAATAGGGAAAGCTATGCTTACTGGAGTCTATATAAATAATGTTGCTACTTATAGTGTACCAACACAATTAGATGGTTTAAAGCAGATAAATTTTATATTTGGGGCAAATGGGTCAGGAAAAACTACAATTGTAGAATTATAGATCAACCATTAGGCTACACACATTGTTTACTTCAATGGCTTGGTGAAGAACCAATAAAAACTCTAGTCTATAATAAAGATTTTATTGATCGTAATTTCAATCAAGAAAATACCGTTAAAGGAGTTTTTACTCTAGGTGACGATCAAGTTGAGGCAGAAGGTCAAATTGCTTTATTGCGTCCACAAATGAGGGTGAATGGAAGCGTAAAAAATATCAGCCTGAATATCGTCGCCAATGGCGTAAATTACATATTGGTATAGATGCTAAAACCTTACAAATACGCGCTGTTCAGCTCACGACCAACAATGTGAGTGATTCACAGGTACTTGGTGATTTACTCGATCAGATTCCACAAGATGAGAGAGTTGACTCCGTCTATACCGATGGAGCTTATGATACCAAACAGTGCCGACAGGTCATTGCGGATCGGCAAGCACATGCAGTGATTCCACCAAGAAAAAATGCGAAGCCATGGAAAGATAAAAAGATGGGCTCGCTAGAACGCAATGAGTTGCTTTGAACAGTTAAACGTTTAGGAAGAACTATTTGGAAGAAATGGCCAGGCTATCATCGGCGAAGTTTGGTTGAAACCAAGATGCATTGCATCAAATTATTGGGGGATAAACTCAGTGCGAGAAATTTTCAAAGCCAAGTCAATGAGATTCATGCACGTATGGCAGTATTAAATAAATTTACGGACTTAGGCAGACCACATACCCGAGTTGTCATTTAAATTTGAGTAGATATGAGAAGTCTTAACTTTTAAATCTTTGTGCAACAAAGCCTTAACAAACTAGAATTTATTCTTCTATTTGAAAGGATTCTTAAAATACTCTTTTAATATGGAAATAATTAATAGTGTACTGATTAAACCTAGAAATACTATAAGAACCCACAACATACAATCCAAAGAATATCAAACATTACTGATACAAAAATAATAATATTTTTTTGTCTATTAAGTAACTGAAATTTAGTTTTTTTTACAAGTTAAGTGTTTTATTAAGTTATAATTAAAAGTAAATTTTTCCCAACTAGTATAAAGTTTAAGAGTATAGGTTATTGAATTGTTTCTTATGCAAAAAAAAGTCAAGAATCTTTATTTAAGAAAAGGTGAACACTCATTTGTTCTGCAATCACAGTTCATTTTTAAAGCTAAGTAGCAAAAATGGACTAGTGAAGATATCCAAAAAATTATAGAAAAGACCTTATATCAAGATAAATATAGGGTATATGCAATTTTGAGAGAGTATTCTAGCCAGAATTACGGGTAAATTTGACTTGAAAAAGAGAAGGACTAAAGTCTTTTAGAAGGATATATCTTGGATCCTGAATAAGATTTTTACTATTAAAGGAGTAAAGTTTAGCCTCGATATAAGTTTAATCTATTATTTTTACAATAATATTGCATATATCAATACCTAATTTAACTTTAGTTCCTATCGCCAACCCTGTATGGTGTCCGTTCAGAAACACTCTATCGAGGCTAATATGTATAGTTTTTCTAGATCAATTAATTGAAACGAATCTCAAAGATGGGAATAAATACAGTAAATTATTGATTGGATATAAATTATTTTCTGATTTGATGAATGATCCTATATTTTATACAGAAGTGTCTAATTCAGCTCTGAGCGCTACGAAAAGAAAATATAAGCAACTAAAAATTAAAATCACCACACATCAATATCAGCTTCATTTTGAATAAATCAATAAAACGAAAGTTCTCAGCTCTCTCTTCGTATATGAGAAAGTCACAATTTATGGCCTTTCTCATATCTATTTAGCATAAAATCTCTTATGCGAATCTGGAAAGATTAAGTTATTTCGTAATATTTTATCCAATAAGCATTGTCGAAAATATCAGTGTAATAGCTTGACTTCTTACAATGTGAAAAATAGTCACAGCATAAATCTCTAATAATTTCAATTTCCTCTAGGCTATCAGCAGCATTGACTAAAAATATAAACTTGTCCAAGTTAACAAGTAATTTACTACTATTTTTCAAAGGTTTATTATTAGACATTGAATCCTATGTGTTTTCCTGTTGGAAGCTCTACATCAATACGAAGTTTTCCGCCCATTGCTTCGACATACTTTTTCATCGTTGAAATTTTAAGATCATGACCACGATTTTCGATTGCTGACAATGAAGGCTGTTTGATTCCAAGGGTTGCAGCCAATTCTTTTTGAGAAATCTCTAACTCTTCACGAATAAGGTGAAGCTGAGTTTCCAACAATAATTCATCCGCCATTTGTTGAATACGAGCTTGACTCTCTGGAGAGCGATTAGCCAATAATTCTTGTAGGGTCTTAGCCATTAGATTGATCTCCTAAAGTTGAAAGATGAATTTCGTATTGCTGATCGGCAATATCTAACATCTCTTTATAAAAACGCTTTTTACCACCTTTATCACCGATACACAGCACAATAGCTTGTCGTAAAGGATCAAACGCGAAAAAGGCTCTCAGTGATTTACCTCGATGCTGAACACGTAGGTCTTTCATATTGGTAAATTTGGAGTCATAGACGGTATCTACTAAAGGACGACCTAAACTTGGTCCCTGTTGCTGTAGAACGACCAACGCTGCGAGTACTTTCTCTTGTGTAGATTGATCTTGCTGTGCAAGCCATTCGTTAAACAGATCCGTTGTAATGACTGTCCACATATTACAACCATAATATAGATTACAATCTATATTTTATGCTTAATTGAATTATTATTCAAATGACAATAAAAAATCCCGACGTCATGTCGGGATTTTTCGGTGTGGAGCGCATAGGTAGGGCTGACTACCTAATGGTCATGGTGTCTGACTGATTATTCTTGTTTTAAGTCATTGAACATCCTGTTCATATAGATCGATCATAGGGACTTCACTGGTGCTTGGATACAAACAATTTCGTAAAATGCTGTAAGCCAAAGCGTACAAAAAATCATCAAAAATTATCCCAAAGCTTATCCGCAAGAAATAGGGATAAATTCAGAAATGGAAGCCTTAAGGAATCGGAAGGAAATTACGATTTGATCGCTTTTTAACCAATTTTATTGGCAAAATATATCAAAACTGCTCATAAAAAAGCCGACTTGTTTCCAAGTCAGCTTTTCGACATCGTCGAGCAAATTATTTATAGCATAAGTTTTTGATTTTTATATGTTTCAATTTGTTAATTTCGTATAACGCACATTATGTTAAATGAACATTATTTTTGTGGTATTTGATTTTTTTCTATTCAAATATAGTTAAGCTATATCAAAGTAATATTCTATAGCTTATATCCCTTTTAGTTAGCTTTCATCAAATATGTTATTCCATTCAAATATTTGGGAATCATGTAATAATATTACTGAATGAGACTCTGCAAGCTGTCTTGCAGATTTGGTATAGTCATTATTTGTAACGACAATAGCCCCGAAAGCCTCATAGAATCCTTTGGCAGCTATAACTTCTTGAACAGCTTTGTTTCCAACAGGTTGGCTATATAGTTTACATTGAACGACAAATTTCATATTATATTTTTCTATAATAATATCAGCACCTTGATCACCACTTTTGGGGGTAATCAATGTATCCCAACCTAGTATCTCAAACATGTTACTAACTATAGATTCATACTCATGATAGTCTTTTTGTTCATCTACTAAATAGTTATCTGTATCAACATTATCGATGTTTTTTAATAAGGTTATCCTATCTTCTAAATCTGTACATTCGTAAACTTCGTTCAAGTCAACTATTGATAAAATCTCATAATAAAAATTCTCAGAATCAAGATAATAATACTGTTTTTGTTTTTTTAATTCTTTATAAATTACTTCAGGTGTATGATTTATAATAAATTCAAGGATTTCACCTGATCTTTTTTTTGTGAATTTTTTGACTTCTTTATTCCAATCCTCTTCTACTAAGTCACCATAAGAATCAATATATCTTAGTTGTTTTCTTTTTAAGAGTAATTTAGAAATGTAATTATTAGATATTAAATAATGTCTGATTATTGCTGTTTTTATTGATCCGCAAATTTCTTCAAGATTATCTCCAAAAAATGGTGAGCTATCTCTATGAAAATGATTAATAAACCATTCTTCTTGACCACTTTCATCAATAATTAATTTAGACAGCTCTACGGCAGAAAGCGATTTTTTAAAAAAGGAAAACATGTAGAACTCTCTTATAGTTTGATTATCAATAGAAGATTATATCTCAGAAATATAATTCAGTTTCATGAATATAGAAGCTATTTCATAAGCTTATTTATAATTACTTTACATTTTTGACTCTTCAATTTTCCTTAAATTAACATAATACACCTTATATGAAATTTAAAAATGGAGCTTAAAGCTCCATTTTTAAATAACTTTTTTTAAATCGCTAAGCGTAAATTCAGTGCTTTTACAACTTTAATCACAGTATCAAAACTAGGGTTAACATCACCAGAAAGTGCTTTGTAAAGACTTTCTCGGCCTAGACCTGTATCTCGTGATAATTGAGCCATTCCTTTAGCTTTAGCAATGTTACCTAAAGCTTTAGCAATGAATGCAGCATCACCATTAGATTCATCGATACAGGCTTGTAGGTAAGCTTGCATATCTTCTTCTGTTTTAAGATGCTCAGCACTATCCCATTTACGAAGTTTGATAGCCATTTACAGCTCCTCCTCTAAATCTTGTGCTAATTGTAGGGCAAGTTTTATATCTTTACTTTGCGTAGACTTATCTCCGCCTGCTAAGAGAATAACGACCCTTTGCCCTTGCTTGCAGTAATAAATCCTATAGCCAGGTCCAAAGAAGAAACGTAACTCAGAAACACCTTCACCGACTGGTTCAGTATCTCCAAAGTTCCCATCTTCAACCCGATCAATTCGGACTTGTATGCGTCTTTTTGCCTGTTGATCTTTTAACTTGGTAAACCAATCATCAAAGGCTTCTGTGGTATATATTGAGTACATAAGCAAAATGTATCCTATAAGATACGTTTTTGCAAGACATAAACTTGGTTCTTTAGGCCTGAGGCACTGAATTTCATATAACAGCCATTATGTTAAATCGAGGAGATTACATCTATTTTATAAGTTCTTATAGCTGTAAAAAATTCTTCTGTTTAAACTACATTTTTTATGAAACATAAGAAATTATTTATATGCTAGATCAGGAAATTGGACTGACTTTTAAAGGCTTAATGTCACTTATAAAGAATAATCCGCTGAATGAAATTTCTAAAATTAAATATGTACGTCACAAGAGCAATGGAGAATTTTCAGAACTTTTTGATAATGTATTCTTGAATATTGCTGAGCTAGAGGAATACCAGAGAATACAAAGTAAAAGTGTATTTAAAAATATTGATTACATAATATCTTTTTTGGGTACAGAAGGACAAAAATCTTTATTTTGGGGAGTATTCAAGGTCGTAAATGAAAAATATAGTGAAAATAATCTTTATGAATATGAACTAGAAGAGATGCCACAATTTAGTGAGCTTAAGTTCAGAGTGGTAGTTGACTGGGGGAGAGCTACTCTATCTTGGCATCAGCACTATACCTCTGATAAACAAGTTATTGAAATATTGCCTAAAGGCTCCCTAGATAAATTTCCTGGCTATGAAAACGTTCATCTATCGTGGAAAGAACTTACCAGAGTAATTAGAACAGACTCTTGGAAGACTGCATTACAGAATCAAAAGGCAGTTTATTTAATTACAGATATTTCTAATGGGAAAAAGTATGTTGGTTCAGCTTATGCTGAAAATATGCTTCTTAATAGATGGCAAAACTATGCACAAAGTCGTCATGGGGGAAATGTTCAATTACAGCAATTGCCGTTAGAGCATATTGAAAATAACTTTTATTATTCAATTCTTGATATTTTTAAAGCTAAAACAGACGATAAAGTTATATTGAATCGAGAGAGTTGGTTGAAAAATATGTTATTAACAAGAAGATTTGGCTATAACTCCAATTAACTATTTATTTAATATTTCTAAAATTAACATAATACACCTTATACGAAATGCGTTATAATTATCTTTAGAAATCAATGCTGTAGTTTCTAGTTGATAGCCCATCTTCCCCAAGGTGGGTTTTTTTATGATTTTTCACGTTCCACGCCTATTCTTTGACCAATGTTTCACGACTTTGTTCATATTAGTTAAACAATCGTGGTTAATCATAGGGTCTAAAAAAACGGCTCCAAAAGCCCCTTTTCTCCGGTTCCTGTTCAACGTGCTCCGGCACTGGAATCCGCTTATTTTCTGTCTGCTCCGGAGTAGTCAATCCGTCATCTTTCGGCTCAAGTTCTGACCGAGGATATGTTGCTATATCCGGGTCTGGTTTCTGATCGGTAAACGTAGTCATATTGGATTGTGGAGGCTTCATTTCAATGAGGGTCAGCAGTGTATCTATGCGAGCGTTTGCCTTGGCTTCACGATCTTCGGCTTTTTCTAACTGCTTTTTTAAAAAATCGATTTGGCTTTTGAGTTCTACAACTGTTTTATCTGTGTATTCAGGTGTATTTTGATTTTGTATTGAAGAATACAATATGTGTATTCTTCAATACACTCAAGCTTTAAAGCCTAGGTTCTTTAGATGGGGTAAGAAGTGCTTTTGTTGTATTGGATCTCTCAGCATTTCTTTGATTTTTGCTGCTAGGCTATCATAGCTCTCATTACCATTTGCTAAGTTTGAAAATTCAGGTAGTCGTGAAAGCTGATTGCCAAACATATTGAGCTGAGCCATTAAAGAATGACCGGACGCATGACGGTCAGGTTGTTGTATGCACGTCAAATAGCCGCTTTACGAAGCAGTGCTTCTCATCGGATGGCTTTGAAATCAAGTGCTGGAATAGCGAGAAAGTACGGGTAACTTTCTCTTTTTCAAGAAGAATGTACGATCAAGTCTGAACTAATACAAATAAGCCCAAGTGAACAATCAAATCAGCCACGGCTGGGACTGTTCTAAATTTTGTGTAAGTACTTAATTTTCATTTATCCTTCAGAGGATAATTACAAAAGGTACTTCACATGGATGAAGCAACAATCAAAAGTATGGCTGCCGAATTGGCTAAAGGTCTAAAAACACCAGAAGACTTAAACCAAATGACAGCAGTCTTTAAAAAATTCATGATTGAAACTGCACTCAATACTGAACTTTCAGACCATCTCGGTTATGAAAAGCATCAGCCCAAGAAAGGCTCAAATAGCCGTAATGGGTTTAGTTCTAAAACCATTACAACTCAAGATGGACAACTGGCTTTAGATATTCCCCGTGATCGAGAAGGTTCATTTGAGCCACAAATTATAAAAAAGCACCAAACACGCATCACCAGTATGGATGACCAAATCCTCTCACTGTATGCAAAAGGAATGACTAATAGGGAAATTGTAGCCTTCTTCAAAGAAATGTACGATGCCGATGTGTCAGCATCTCTCATCAGCAAAGTTACCGATGCTGTGATTGAGCAAGTGACTGAGTGGCAAAATAGAGCCTTAGATAGCCTTTATCCTGTTGTCTATCTTGACTGTATTGTTGTCAAAGTCCGTCAGCACTCCAATGTGATTAACAAGTCCGTATACCTTGCTTTAGGCATCAATATGGATGGGCAAAAAGAATTACTGGGTATGTGGATTGCTCAGACAGAAGGTGCCAAATTCTGGCTGTCAGTCATGACAGAGCTAAAAAATCGAGGAGTACAGGACATTCTTGTTGCCTGTGTAGATGGATTAAAAGGCTTCCCTGACGCGATAACCTCTGTTTACCCTCATACTGATATTCAACTGTGTATCGTGCATGTTGTACGCAATAGCCTGAGATTTGTAAGCTGGAAAGACTACAAAGCTGTTACGTCGGGTCTGAAAGCGATTTATCAGGCAAGTACAGAGGAAAATGCTTTAAAATCCCTAGACATCTTCTGTGATCAATGGAATCACCAGTATCCCAAAATTGGAGAATCCTGGCGGGCCAATTGGGAAAATATCCGAACGATCTTTAGCTATCCAGCCGAAATACGTCATGCAATTTATACAACAAATGCGATTGAGTCGTTGAATAGCGTAATACGCCATTCAACGAAGAAAAGGAAAATCTTTTCATCTGATGACTCAGTAAAGAAGGTCATTTACTTAGCAACATCAAATGCTGCGAAGAAATGGACGATGCCAATTCAAAATTGGCGTTTAGCAATGAATTGGTTTACGATTCAGTTCGATGATCGATTAAAAGATCATTTATAAAAAATGGAACTTACACAAAATAATTTACAGGCTCTGCGGTGGGATCGATCGATGCTTTGTTTGTAAAAGACACCAAGGAAAAACGAGATGAAATGCATGGGACTGTCCGTCTTACTGTGTCGTCTGTGTTAGGGCGCAAATTGGTAGTACCCGCACTAGCAGAATTTGCCACACGTTATCCAGATATTGTCGTGGATTGTGTGCTAACAGATTCACACTCGGATGTGATCGATGAGCGGATAGATATCGGGATCAGATTTGGATTTTTGCCGGACAATCGATATGTGGCAAGGGAATTGGCTAAAGTGAACTTTTATTCTGTGGGTACGCCAGAGTTAATTGATAAGGTCGGAATGCCTAAAAAAATTATTGACCTTGATAAATACCCTCTAACAGCACTATTCGATCATAAAACAGGGCGTTACTGGCCATGGACATTCACCGAAAGTCGAAGCTTCACGCCATCAAAGCCTCGTTTTATTACAGATGATCTAGAAGCTGAATTTCAAGCTATTCTCGCTGGAGTTGGATTCGGACACATGCCTGGATTTCTAGTTTTGCCGTGGCTTAGGAGTGGTAAGCTCATTCAGATACTTCATAAGGAAACCTCTCCCGTTTGGCGCCTGTATTTATATCGTCCACAGCGGGGCCCGACACCTTTGCGAATCCGAGCATTGTTTGATTACTTAGCGGAAGTGTTGGGCCATATAGAAACCTGAATCAGATGGAACTAACTTTTTTCTAGAAAGTAGAAATCAGATAAGACCATCATGTATTTAGAGTAACTACAATTTTTCCTATTTGCTGATTTGATTCAAGATAGCGCTGAGCGTCATGCATGTCCTCAAAGTTAAAGCAACAGTCGATCACTGGACGAAGATATCCTGCACCTATACTGCTAAGAATAAATCGTCTGGCTTGCTCCCTTAGAACAGGATCATGGAGAACCTCAAGGAACAAAAAACCTCGCATGGTTAAGCTCTTGCGTAATGCAACTTTAAGGGGAAATGGTGTGATCTCAGGGCTAAGTGCACCATGCATAACCATAGTTCCTCCTACAGACATCGCTTTTGCAATCTGTTCAATATGAGGCCCTCCTACAGCATCGAAGGCGACATCAAGATGTTCTCCACCTAAACGTAAAACAAGCGCCTCATACAAATCTGGTTCATCTTCAGTGGCTATAACATTTTTAACACCGAGATCCAGTAAACGTTGCTTTTTCTCTATCGTCTGTGTACTTGCAATGACCTTAGCACCCGCTGCTTCAGCTATCTGTATCGCAGCTAGTCCTACGCTACTTGAAGCTGCTGTGATCAAGATCGTTTTTCCTTTCGAAACTCCACCAGCATTGATTACACCACCCCAAGCCGTCAAATACTGCATCCAGATTGAAGAAGCTTCTTCCCAGCTTAAACTATCGGGTTTGTGAACTAAAAAAGTTTCTGGAATCAGAAGTTTGTCCGCATATGTCCCATATTTGGCTAGATTGTCAGTCGGAAGAATCGATACTGCATCTCCTGGAGAAAATTGGCGTACACCTTCACCTATTGCCAGAACTATGCCTGCTCCCTCATATCCCAGACGAGAAGGGAATACTGCCTTTTGAATATAAGTACCACGCCGAAACATTACATCAGCCCGGTTGAGTCCGATCGTTTTCATCTGGATTAGAACTTCTCCTGCTGCTGGTAAAGCAACAGGAAGTGTTTCTAATGTCAGAACATCTGTATCTCCAATACTATTGAAGCGCCAAGTCTTGGCCTGAAGTGCGTTAAATGACATCAATCACGACCTTAATATTGGCAGAGCGATCTTGAACAGCATCATGAGCCTCAATCGCTTGGTCTAGAGTAAAATGACGAGGATCAACAATAGGACGCAGTTTACCTTCCTCAACGAGACGAGTCGCGATCTTAAGGATATCACCATGATGAGCACGGCGATTGCCTGTTAACATCGGCATTAGGACGAATACGCCAGACACTGTGGCACACCGTAGAGATGAACTCGCTAAATTATGATTACCAAATGCAGCACAGCTGGTAATGTGGCCATAGTGAGTTGTCATGGAAAGTGAAGCTTCGAGTACTGGACCACCCACAGTGTCGTAAACAATGTTAAAACCTTGACCCTCAGGGCTTGCAGCAATAATGTCATCGGAAGATGCTGTTGTGTAATCGAGAGGTGTTGCACCGAGTTCTGAAATCAGTGATTGATCAGCTGTACGACCAGTCGCCCAAACATTTGCATCAAGTGCTTTTGCAAGCTGAACAACCATATAACCAACGCCACCAGCACCACCCTGAACCAGTACAGTTTGCCCTGGTTGGACCTTCGCATTATCCACTAAACCTTCCCAAGCGGTGAGGAATGTCAATGGTAGTACTGCTGCCTCGCGCATAGAGATATTCCGTGGCTTTAATGCGATCAGATCAGCATCTGCTACAACATATTCTGCTAAAGAGCCTTGAATACCACGAACGCCACCTATCAGACCGTAAACTTCATCTCCGACGTTGAAGTGGGTGACACCTTCACCAACAGCAGTTACAACCCCAGCCATATCCGTTCCCAACACGGCAGGAAGCTCTGGCATAGCATATGGTGCTTCACCAAGACGAATTTTATAATCAATAGGGTTTACACCACTAGCATGAATACGTACTAGAACTTGCCCAGCCTCTGGTTGAGGTATAGGCAGTTCTACACGTTTAAATTCATGATCACCAAAATTTTCTAGGATAAGAGCATTCATCATCTTATTCATAGTTGTTCCTTATTCTTAACTGGGGGATGATATGCACAGTACCAAAGTAAAATAATCCAATAAATGATATTTATAGGATTTAATAATTCCTAAATAATGAATAATAAATATCATCCGCTTACTAAAAATAGTCTAGTACAGTCTGTAAAGGCATTTTTAATCTAAACTATCGGTAGTATTTTTAAGGTGTGATACGTTCAAAATATCTAGAAACTGGCTAAAAGTTGGAAACATAATTCTAAAAGGTCACAGCATAGCATTACAAAGAACATGAGCCAAAATAAAAAAAATGGGAGCTTTAGCTCCCATTTTTTTGTGACTTTCGCATAAGCTCTACTATGTTTATTTAAAAAAATTAAAAATAGAGACAGAAAATTTTCGCTAAAGACCCTTTTGATTTTTCGATTTATAAAAAAATATTGCTTTTTTATACTATGGGGCACTATAGTATAAAAACTAAAAAATAAGGAGGTCTGATGTCTAGGGCATGTCCTCATTTGGCTTTGCACCAAATTAACATGCAAGCAATGTAAATCATAGACTGATAATTTCGTGCAAGCTTATCAAATCGGGTCGCTATCGCTCGGAAATGTTTTAATCTCGCAAAGACATTTTCAACTAGATGACTTAAAGGATATAAATACCGATCAAATTCTTTATTTTCTCTCTTACTATTTGATTTCATTGGGATGATCGGCACAATATTTTGCTTTCTTGGCAATGTCCTAATTTTTTCCGAATCATAACCTTTATCTGCAATCAGATAATCTGCCTCACCAATCAACTGCTCCGCAACTTGGCTGTCATAGAGTTCACCTCCAGTGATTTTAAAATCAATCGGTAATCCATTCGCGTCGGTTGCAAGATGAATTTTTGTGGTTCTTTCACCTCTAGACCGTCCAATTGCTCGCTTGAAACCGTGCCGAGCTCCACTTGCATGCTGATGCGCGCGTATGTAGCTTCCCTCAATGAATACCCATTCTTGATCCAATACGCCTCATAGTTTAAAAAAATTTACCCCACAAGCCCTTACTCGCCCAACGATTAAAGCGGTTATATGCTGTTTTCCAAGGACAAAATTCTTCAGGAATCACGCCATGTTGCATCTGTACATAATTTCCATAAGATGGCTTCCATGATATTTCTACTGTTCTTTGAACAATAACAACCATGAAATTGCATCGTAGACTGGATTTGTTGTCAAATATCATCGGTGAGTAGAGTTCGTGCCATTGAAAAATATACAAATAAAAAGAGGTTAAATCATTCTTTTAAATCTTTAAAATCAATTTTTCAAATGAGGACACGCCTTAATAGATAAACAGTTTCAATATCTTGACTTCGCTTAAAGTCTAGTATGTTAATTTTAGTATAACTCTAAATAATTTGTTTCTTTCGAGTCGCTAACCAACACAAAACTGCTCCTGCTGTCACCATTGCAACACCTTGCCAAAAGATAAAAGATAAGGACGTACTTAGAATTAATGCCGCAAACAAAGCTGATAACACGGGAATAAAATAAGAAGCTCCAGCCATTAACGTCATGTTCCCTGAAATAATTCCAATATTCCAAGCACCATATCCCAAACCTAAAGCACCAGCTGCCATAATCAGAGTGAGTGTATTGTCATAAGTAAAATTAAGAGCTGACCCACTCATGAGAAGGTATTTGATCCATAGTACAACTCCAGTCAAGGCAAAAAATATAGTGACTAGATTTTTACCCTGAGATGTTTTTACTGTCACAGAACAATATGCAGCCCACAAAATAGCAGCAGCAAAAGCTAAACCATAACTAAGAGGATTAGCTTTTAAATTAGTAAATATCTGAAAAAAATCAAATCCAGTATCTCCTCCTAGTACCCAACAAATTCCAACTAAAGCGAATATGCAGCCAGGAATAATTAAAATATTGGCCTTAACGTTGTTAAAAATAATTGCGAATAGTAGAGTAAATGTTGGCCATAGATAATTAATCATGCCAACTTCGATTGCTTGTCTACTGTTTTGCGCATAGCCAATAGAAAGGGCAAAACATAATTCATAAGCAACAAATAAAAGGCTTCCCCACCATAAATAGGATTTTGGGATGGTAGAAAACTTAGGCATACCAACCATGAAAACTAAAATCATGGATGCGACACTGTAAATTAGAGCAGCACCAGCTACAGCTCCAAAGCTCTCACTGACACTACGCATTAAGCCTACATTTGTACTCCAAAATATGACGGCTGTAAGACCAATTAAAGTAGATATATTTCTATTGAGTGTAGGGAGAGCATTTAAAAGCATAACCTATTCCTATTAAGCCTTAGCATTGATTAAATGATGTGATTTCCTTTCTAATAAAGCTATACTTGCAAAAATTGCAACTATAACTAATAAGATACTAGGTGCTAAGGTATTAGCTGTTTGTTGAATTAACCAGGTTGCAACGAAAGGAACTGTTCCACCTAATAGTGCATTAGCAGTATTAAAACTAAAGGCAAAACCGGTATAGCGCACTTGTATAGGGAATTGTTCTGTTAAATATGCAGGTAAGCTCCCATCGTTCATTGCTAATAATGTGCAGAACACGAGCTGAATGATCACCATTTCAATAAAACTGGCAGTTGAAAGTAAGTAGAACAAGGGTACAGTCAGTACGATAAAGCTTAGACCTGCCCAAAGCAACATTTTCTTACGTCCAATTCGATCTGAATATTTGCCCATCACAAAAACTACAGCAATATAAAATAGCAATGAAATTGACCCTGATATAAAGGCTTGGGATTTATTTACACCTAACTCTGTAGCTAAATAATTTGGCATATAACTAAAAATAAGATAGAAGGCGGTGGCATTTAAAGATGCAACTGCAAATGCTTTAAAAAGTGCTGGTTGATACTGAGTAAATAAGGCTTTGATTGGAAAAATTTCTTTGTTGCTATTTTTTTGATGTTCTAAAAACTCTGGGGTTTCTTCTAACTTTACACGGATATAATACCCGATTAAACCTATTGGTGCTGCCAATAAAAATGGAATTCTCCAACCATATTCGTGTAAAAACGCCTCTGACATGAAAGCGAACATCGCCGCTGCCATTAAAGAGCCGAGTAGTAAACCCGTTGCAGTACTTGCAGGAACTAAACTGGTATAAAGTCCTCTTTTTCCCTTAGGGGCGTATTCTGCAAGAAAATTTGCTGCACCAGCATATTCACCTGAAGCGGATAAGCCTTGGATCATCCGGAATATTAATAACATAATCGGTGCAAAAATACCGATACTTTGATAACTTGGTAACAGTGCAATACATACCGTAGCCAGTGTCATTAATATAATCGACCACGATAGTGCATTTTTTCGACCAAATTTATCCCCAACATGCCCCCAAAAAATACCGCCTAATGGACGAAAAATAAATGAAATTGCAAAGATCGCATATGTAGCCATTAATGCGGTTAAAGGGTCACTTTTCGGGAAAAAAACCACTGCAATAACTGTTGCCAAAAAACCATATGCAGCATAATCAAACCACTCCACAAAATTACCAATAAAGCTGGCGCTAGCAACACGTCTTAGAGTATTTTTTTGCTCTATTTGATGATTGTTTTTCATTCTATTTACTCCTAATTAAATAGGCACTCATTTTCAGAGTGCCTATTTAAAATCTTTTATTTGATAATGTTATGTTCTGGACCATATGGGAATTTGGTAATATTTTCATTTCCTGATTCTGTAACGACCAAGATATCATGTTCACGGTAACCACCAGCCCCAGCCATTCCTTGCGGAATCATAATCATAGGTTCCATTGAAATCACCATGCCTGGTTCTATCACCGTATCAATATCTTCACGTAATTCTAAACCGGCTTCACGACCGTAATAATGTGATAACACACCAAAGGAATGTCCATAACCAAATGTGCGGTACTGCAATAAACCTTCTTCATAGAAAATTTCATTTAACTCTTTAGCAATATCACTGCAACGTGCACCTGGGCGAATGAGTTTTAAGCCAGCTTCATGCACCTTGACATTCGCCTCCCAAATTCGTAATGAAGCATCATCACAGTGATCAAAGAACTGTGTACGCTCTAAAGCTGTATAATAGCCAGCAATCATAGAAAAGCAGTTTAAACTTAAAATATCACCTTTTCGGACTTGGCGGGTTGTAACAGGATTATGTGCACCATCCGTATTAATGCCTGATTGAAACCAAGTCCACGTATCCATGAGTTCAGAGTTTGGAAAACGTTTGGCAATTTCACGTACCATGGATTGAGTAGAGGCTAAAGCCACTTCATGCTCTGGCACACCTTCACGAATTGCTGCAGTCACTGCAAAACCACCAATATCACATACTGCAGCACCTTGGGTGATATGTGCAATTTCTTCAGCAGATTTAATCATGCGTAGCTTCATGCATGCGGCACTAATATCCACAAACTGCACATTCGGTAAAACTGCTTTTAACTTGTTTAAACGTTCTAAAGGTAAATGATCAAACTCAATTCCTACACGGCCTTTATTTGGAATTTCTTGTGTAACCGCTTTAAAATAGTTATCACGCTGCCAGTCAGTATAAACTACGTTATAGTCGCCAATCGTACGACGCCAAGGTTGCCCAGCATCAATATTTGCTGAAATTGTCACCACTTTTTCTGGGCTAACCACCAGACCGTAGAAGCGCCCAAATGAACAATAAATAAAGTCTGCATAATAGTTAATGTTATGGATTGAACTAAATAGAATATGATCAATTTCTAGCTCTTCCATTAGTTGGCGTAACTTGCTCTGTCTATTTTGATACTCAGATAATGAAAATGTTGCAGAAACTTTTTCACCATTTTCAATGGTTAATAATGATGGTAGTTGTGAAGCAACAAAATTATTTACTAAAGTATTCATATATTTTCCTAGATCAATGTAATGTAATCAATGAGCTAAGCTTATGCAGAATATGAATAGGGATTTTTGCTAAAAGCGTCAAAAAGTTGTCAAAAACCGACAAGACTAAAAAACACTAATGAGCAAAATCCAGAATGTTACGTTCAAATTTGGGGGAATAGTTAAAAAAAGCTTTATAGGCTTTAGTAAAACTAGATACATTACAAAAACCACATGCCAAAGCAATATTTGAAATGTTTAACGTAGACTGTTTAAGTAGATTCTGTGCATAGGTGAGTCTTAGTTTTAAATAATATTCTTTTGGAGCCAATTGTAGATTCATTTTAAACAAGCGCTCTAAAGTACGCGGTTGAATTTTTACATGCTGTGCAATTTCAGCAATAGTTAAAGGCTCATTAATATTATTTTCCATTAAGCGCAATACTTCTTGAATCTGAAAATCAAGTTTTTTCTTATGTTCAGCAATAGGTTGATGTTGAATTTCATTGCTCTCACGCACTTGATGAACAATAAATTGCTCACAGATTCTTTTAGCAATATTTGGATAGTGTATTTCAACAAGTGCCAAGCCTAAATCAATCGCTGCAAGCCCACCAGAACAGGTAAAACGGTTCGCATCAATGGTAAAAATATGTGGGGTAAACTGTACTAATGGAAACTCTTCTTGTGCCGCTAAGGTATTTTCCCAATGAAGGCTAGCACGAAAGCCATTTAGTAGATTGGCTTTCGCTAATACATAAGCGCCTGTACATAAACCACCTAAAGCAATTTTTTGTTGATCCAACCTATATAAAAAATTCTTTAAGCGTACTGTCATATTTTTATAAAGTTGAAAACCACCACAAATAAAAACTATATCCATGTTCAGTAAATGTGACCAAACACAGGTATGTTGTATTTGAAGACCATTGCTTGCGCAGCTATGATGACCATCTAAACCCGTTACATTCCATTGGTATAAATTGTCTTCTGTAACATAATTAGCCATACGCAAGACTTCAACCATGTTTGAGAAAGCAATCATTGAAAAGTTATCGAGTAATAAAAAACCAATACGCTTAGAGTTTTGTAACATAAATTTAATGTTCTTCACTTTTTTCAATATTTTTATAAAGCAATTTTGAGACCACAATTTTGATTTTTTCAGATTTAAAAGTCACTTTTGTCTTTATTTCCATGAGGCTTTGTTGCATAAAGCCTTTGATAGCAGAGTGAACCGTACTGGGTTTGTAGGAGACTTTTTATTTAAGTTGGGCCACCTGAACTAACGGGTTAATTTTATCATAATACTTTGTTTCAAAATCAAAAGGCGATACATAACCAATGCACTGTGTACACGCTTTTTATTGAACCAATCTACCCAATTTAATATCGCAAGTTGTACATCTGCTTTTCAATAGTCAATCACCTCAGTTTTGTATAAGCCATTCACCGTTTCAGCCAAAGCATTATCATAGGAATCACCAGTTGTACCGACTGATGCTCCTAAATTTGCTGCCTCTAACAGGAAAACGAATAGAAAGATATTGCACACCTCTATTTAAATCATGAATTACATTCTTTGGCATACATCGGTCACGTAATACTTGCTCCAGTGCATCAAGCACCATATCTCTATTCATCCGTGTTGATACTTTCCATCCAACAATTGCGCGTGAGAACACATCAATAATAAGGGCGGTATAGACCTAGCCTGAATTTGTTTGAATATAGCTGAAGTCTGCGACCTGACATACAAAAAGCACTGCTTCGCAAGGGTCAGGATGATCAGCACTAAAATTACGGTTCACCAAGCCAACTGCCCGTTTTTGGTCATCTCGTACAAAGCCTTTTCGATTTATAAAAAAATATTGTTCTTTTTTATACTATAGGGTACTATAGTATTAACACTAGCAAATAAGGAGGTCTGATGCCTAATCAGGTTGAAGACAAAAAAAAGATTCTTCTACGCGTCAGAAAGATCAAAGGTCAGACGCAAGCGATTGAAAAAGCGTTAGAAGACAATGTGGAATGTGGTGCAATTCTGCAACAAATATGCTCTGTGCGCGGTGCTATTAATGGTTTAATGAATGAAATGTTGGAGGTTCATTTAAAGGACACTTTAGTATCAGGTGAAACCACAGAACAACAACGAAAAGAAGAATTGGCTGAAATCGCCAAGATTTTAAAATCATATTTAAAATAGATCTGTATAAGGAATTATTCCATGAAGTCACGTGCTGCTGTTGCGTTTGGTCCTGGTCAACCTCTTCAAATTGTTGAAGTTGATGTTGCACCACCGAAGAAAGGTGAAGTATTAATCAAGATCTCCCATACCGGTGTGTGTCATACAGACGCATTTACTTTATCTGGCGATGATCCTGAAGGTGTTTTTCCCGCTATTCTCGGGCATGAAGGTGCTGGTGTTGTAGTTGAGGTTGGTGAAGGCGTGACTAGCGTCAAACCAGGTGATCATGTAATTCCACTTTACACTGCTGAATGTGGCGAGTGCGTATTCTGTAAATCTGGAAAATCGAACTTGTGTATTTCCGTTCGCGAAACTCAAGGTAGAGGCGTAATGCCAGATGGTACCACTCGTTTTTCCTACAACGGTCAACCGATTTACCACTATATGGGCTGCTCAACGTTCAGTGAATACACTGTAGTGGCAGAAGTATCATTGGCTAAAATCAATCCTGAAGCCAATCACGAACATGTCTGCTTACTGGGTTGTGGGGTAACAACGGGTATCGGTGCAGTACATAACACGGCTAAAGTACAAGAAGGTGATAGTGTTGCGGTCTTTGGTTTAGGTGGTATTGGTTTGGCAGTCGTACAAGCCGCACGTCAAGCTAAAGCAGGGCGTATTATTGTGGTTGACATGAATCCAGATAAATTTGCGCTGGCAAAAGAGTTTGGTGCAACGGACTTCTTGAACCCTAAAGATTACGATAAACCAATCCAGCAAGTAATTGTCGAAATGACTGGCTGGGGTGTAGATCATTCATTTGAATGTATTGGTAACGTGAATGTGATGCGTGCAGCCCTTGAAAGTGCACACCGTGGCTGGGGACAATCCGTAATTATTGGTGTAGCTGGCGCAGGTCAGGAAATCTCTACCCGTCCATTCCAACTGGTTACTGGTCGTAAATGGCTAGGTTCTGCCTTTGGTGGTGTAAAAGGTCGTACGCAACTTCCAGGAATGGTTGAAGATGCCATGAAAGGTAAAATTCAATTAGAACCATTTGTGACACATACGATGGGCTTGGATCAGATCAATGAAGCCTTTGATCTAATGCATGAAGGTAAGTCAATTCGTACTGTAATTCATTACGAATAATTGCGTCAGACCTTATACTTTTCCATGCATGTGCATCATGAATGACATGCATGGAATCCTCTAAAACGGCACATCATCTGTAAAACAGATCTATCTGTGTAGGCATCGTGTATAGGTTCAATAAACCTGCCTACATTTTAAATCTTTATCACTATTCTCTGTGGAGAATGTAAGACTCTTTGTTTACTTGATTTCTCATGAAGTCTTGCTCAACATAGGTAATTGATTATGGAAATAATTGAGAAGCATGCTTCTTTTGGTGGATCGCAAGAAGTGTATCGCCATCAGTCAATAGCATTAAACTGTTCAATGAAATTCTCAATATATCTGCCACCTCATGACAAAGATGAGCGGTTGCCAGTGTTATATTGGTTATCAGGATTGACTTGCAACGAACAGAACTTTATTACTAAAGCCGGAGCACAAAAGTATGCGGCTGAACATAAAGTCATTATTGTTGCACCAGATACCAGCCCACGTGGAGAGGATGTACCAGATCATGCAGATTATGATTTAGGCCAAGGCGCAGGATTCTATGTGAATGCAACACAAGCACCCTGGTCGCAGCATTTCAAAATGTATGATTATATTGTGGAAGAGCTCAGAAATCTGATTGACCTGAATTTTCCGACCAATCAAGTCCAAAGTATTATGGGTCATAGCATGGGTGGTCATGGTGCATTAGTAATTGGATTAAAAAATCCTGAGCTGTATAAAAGTATTTCTGCTTTTGCACCAATTGTTGCACCTAGCCAAGTACCTTGGGGGAAAAAGGCTTTTACACACTACCTAGGTGAAACCGAAACTTTATGGAAAAGCTATGATGCGATTGAATTAATCAAAAACGCTGAAGTTCATTTACCTATTTTAGTCGATCAAGGAACAGCTGATGATTTTCTTGAAGAACAGTTAAGGCCTAAGCTTCTTAGTGATATTTGTTTGGAACAAGAATATCCTCTTACACTTAACCTAAGAGAAGGGTATGACCATAGCTATTACTTCATTGCGAGCTTTATAGAGAAACATATAGAGTTTCACAGCAAATTCCTAGCTAAATAACTTTCATAGATATGAGGATGTACAATATTGTTCTTGAATGCTTCTTGAGCAATATAATTTCCAGATGAAGAGGTCAGCTTATAAAGCTAAGGTAGAGTCAATTGATCCTTATATAAATAAGATTGAATTTAATCATCTCATATCTTGATTTTTTGATTCAAATGTTAATGATATTAACTTGAATAAATTCATAGCATTATGTCGAAATAAAAACCTAAATTTTGGCTCAGCTATGGGAATTTTTTCTAACTTTTATACAACAAAACTTTCTGACATGCATACATTAGCAATGTCAGAATCAGTTTGAATTCTAATCAATTATGGAGTTTTAGTCATGCTTAAAACAGCTTTATATGTCCGTCTTGAAGCTAAACCGGGTAAAGAAGACGAAGTGGAAGCTTTTCTTAAAGCCGGTTTACCTATTGTAATGGAAGAACCTGCGACAGTTGCGTGGTTTGGCCTACGTCTTGGACCTACAACATTTGGTATTTTTGATGCATTTCCTGATGAGGCGGGTCGCCAAGCGCATTTATCTGGCAAGGTTGCAGCTGCGTTGATGGCTCAGGCCGAAGAGCTATTTTCAGAGCCACCGTCTATTGAAAAAGTAGATGTTTTGGCGAGTAAACTACCAGCTTAAACCGATGCTTAAATGTATGAGGGTGCTGTCTGAAATTTTGAATGTAAGGCAGCACTTCAACCCTATGATGTTTGTCAGAGGCTTTCTATTCAAGTTGGGCTACTTTATTTAATGGCTTAATCTCATCATTTACAAGGGTCAATATCCAAAACAGGGTAAATAAACAAATGCAACTATTTACACGCTTTATATTGAACCAATCTATCTAATTTACTGTCGCATTTGTACATCTGCTAAACCGTGCCAATCTGCTTTTAAAATATTTAATCATTGCTATTTTGTATGAGCCATTCACTGCTTTAGCCAATGCGTTCACGACCATGTCAGTAGTCATGCGTGTTGATACCTTCCATTCAACAATCGCTCGTGAAAATACATCAATAATAAAAGTGGTATAGAACAAGCCTGAATGTGTTTAACCATCACTAAGGTCGGCAAGCTGAAATAATTTTTATAAAAATAGACGACTGGTCTATTTTTGTGTATAGTTAGCACATAGTGCAGTCAAAAGCCGCAGTGTTGTCCAATTTTTTTAAAGTTTATTTGATGAATAACGGTGGTTTTTCAAATCAATTAGCTGATCATCCTAGGATAAAAATATGTTGAATTTTAACTTTTATAATCCGACTCGCATTATTTTTGGTGGCGATACAATAGCTAAAATCAATGACTATGTGCCTACAGAAGCAAAAGTATTAATGTTGTTTGGTGGTGAAAGTGCACGTAAGAATGGTACTTTAGCTGAGGTGCGTGAAGCATTAGGTGCAAGAGAAATTCATGAATTTGGCGGAATTGAGCCGAATCCGAGTTATGAAACCCTCATGAAAGCTGTAGAGCTGATTCGAGAACAAAAGATAGATTTCTTGATGGCTGTCGGTGGCGGATCGGTAATTGATGGTACTAAATTTATTGCAGCAGCAGTCAATTATACAGGGGATACATGGGAGATTTTAGAAACCCATGGTACTAAAATTACTCAAGCTTTGCCTTTTGCGAGTGTACTCACCCTTCCGGCAACTGGTTCAGAAATGAATAGCGGTGGGGTAGTAACCAGAAAATCGACCCAAGCCAAATTGTCATTTAACAGCCCCTATGTTTTTCCGCAATTTTCCGTACTGGATCCGAATAAAACTTTTAGCTTGCCGACGCGCCAATTAGCAAATGGCGTGGTCGATGCATTTGTTCATGTCATGGAACAGTACTTAACTTACCCTGTCAATGCACAAGTACAAGATCGTTTTGCCGAAGGTCTATTGCAAACTCTGATTGAGATTGGACCGAAAATCTTGGAAGATTCAGCAGATTATGACACGCGTGCGAATTTGATGTGGGCTGCTAGCATGGCACTGAATGGGCTAATTGGAGCTGGTGTACCACAAGATTGGTCAACTCATTTGATTGGGCATGAGCTCACGGCTTTACATGGTATTGATCATGCTCGTACCTTGGCCATTGTGTTGCCGGCCAATCTACAAGTGCGTCGTCAAGAGAAGCGAGAAAAATTACTACAGTATGCAGCTCGAGTCTGGCAGATTGTCGAAGGTGATGAAGAACAACGTATTGATACTGCTATTGCTCGTACTCGAGCCTTCTTTGAGCAACTTGGATTGCCGACTCGTCTTAGCGATTATGGACTGGGGGAGACAGATATTGAGATCATCATTACGCAACTTAAATCACACAATCTTACACAGCTAGGCGAACATAAAACTGTTTCATTAGAGATCAGTCGCCAAATTCTCGAGACGAGTATCTAAATAAGCGTATCTGTCATGGTCACGTTACACGACAAGTGATCATGCAACAATGCTCCTCAATCCTGAAAAATATCGGAGAAATAACATGAAAATTTTAATCGTTTTAACCTCACATGATCAACTTGGCAATACTGGTAAGAAAACAGGTTTCTGGCTAGAAGAACTTGCTGCACCGTATTACACCTTTATTGACTCTGGTGCTGAAGTTACGCTGGCGTCGCCTCAAGGTGGGCAGCCACCACTAGATCCGAAAAGTAATTTGGCCGATGCGCAAACTGAAACCACTCATCGTTTTGAAGCTGATCCAACTGCAATGCAAGCATTGGCACAGACGCATAAACTTAGCGAAATTTCTGTAGCTGATTATGATGCAGTGTTTTATCCAGGCGGGCATGGCCCATTGTGGGATTTAGCAGAAGATCCGATTTCAATTTCTCTGATTGAACAGGCGATTCAGTCTGGCAAACCTGTTGCAGCAGTGTGTCATGCCCCAGGTGTTCTTCGTCATGTGAAAGCAAGTAATGGAGCGCCTTTAGTCAGAGGTAAATTGGTGACTGGTTTTACCAATACTGAGGAGGAGGCTGTAGGTTTGACTAAAATTGTACCATTTTTAGTTGAAGACATGCTTAAAGAAAACGGTGGTCATTATTCTAAAGTAGAAGATTGGCAAGTACATGTTCAAGTAGATGGCTTGCTGGTTACTGGACAAAATCCAGCCTCTTCTGCTGCAACCGCTACAGCATTACTTCAATTGTTGAAATAAAGAGTAGCTAGTGTCTGTTGTGGTGCTTTGCAGTGAATAAAACTTCTGACTTTGAGCAACTGGCGCAACAAGCAAAATAATCGTCACTTAATGGTGAAGGGCCTGAGTGAATAGCTTTCCTTCCTTTATTTTTCTATATACAGGAAGGATGGGTATTTAATTTAGATCAATTAAGTCATGATGACTTGGATACAATGAATTGAATGACAGTAAACTTTTTCAAAACTTAAGCTTAGGCCCTTATGTTTTGCAAAACCGTATTGTATTGCCACCATTAACGCGGTCGCGCAGTACTCAGCCAGGGAATATTCCAAATGAACTGATGGCAACCTATTATCAACAGCGTGCCGGGGCAGGATTTATGGTCACCGAAGGTACGCAAATTGAGCCACGTGGTCAAGGCTATGCTTGGACTCCCGGTATTCACAGCCCTGAACAGATTGCTGGATGGCGTAAAGTGACGGAAGCAGTGCATGCTAAAGGAGGCATTATTTTTGCACAACTTTGGCATGTTGGGCGTGTTTTACATACATCTTTGCAACCCAATCATGCATCACCGGTCGCGCCTTCGGCTATTAAGGCTGATAGTAATGTTAAAGTCTTTATTGAGACCGGGCCCAATGCAGGTGCCTTGGCTGATCCTTCAATGCCACGTGCTTTAAGCAATGCAGAAGTTAAAAAATTAGTGCAACTCTATGCTCAAGCTGCACGCAATGCCTTGGCTGCTGGTTTTGATGGAGTTGAAATTCATTGTGCAAATGGTTATTTGGTAAATCAATTTATCTCTGCACATAGTAACCACCGTGAAGATGAATATGGTGGATCACTAAACAATCGTTTGCGTTTTTTACGTGAAGTAGTAGAGGCCGTTGCTGAGGTGGTTGGTGCAGATCGTTTAGGAGTGCGTTTTGCCCCGCTATTTGAAAGTACAGAGGAAGATCGTGTTTACATGGGGTTGGTTGAAGATGATCCACATGTAACTTATATTGAAGCCATAAAAATACTTGAAGAAGTTGGGATTGCCTACTTATCTATTGCAGAAGCTGATTGAGATAATGCACCAGAACTTCCTCATGATTTTCGTAAAGATGTCAGAGACACTTTCAGTGGTCAGATTATTTATGCAGGTCGATATACGGCAGAAAGAGGGACTCGAATTTTAGAGGCAGGGTTGGCCGATTTAATTGCATTTGGACGCCCATTTATTGCGAATCCGGATTTACCCGATCGCATCGCGAATGACTGGCCATTGAATACAGTAGATGCAAGCACTATGTATGGTGGGACGGAAAAAGGCTATATTGATTATCCAGCTTACGCAGATTAATATTGACTTAATGAGTTATTTTGCCAACCTTTGTGGTTGGCAAAATAAGGACTTAGGATTGCTGTTGCCAGCACAATTTCTTCTTAAAACAAGTTCTTAAAATTTCTTAGCTGTGTAATGAGCCAACCTGCCAGTGGGAAAGAAATCAGTTGCGTTACTGGCACTAATACTATGACTTCAATCAACACCATCATCGGGAAACTTTGATGCTCAGTAATTGGCTTTAATAAAGTGAGTACCAGTAATAGTGTGGGATATAAGCCTAAATATCCGACTAAAATACGAGTCATGAGGGCTTTAGAAGAAGAATTCATTGTGCGCTATACTCATTCATGGATTGTAAATTGATCTAATAGCAATACAATAATATGTAATCATTGGACTGCTATTATGAATTATGTGGTTGATATTTAATTAATTTTTATGAATCTTTACTTTTTAATAGAAATTTAGTTGCTCTCAGCGCTTGATGTAATGGTGTTTTATCTTTTTGCAACTTACTCAGTAATGCTGCACCTAACCACATTTGGTAAAGTACTTGTGCCAACGTCGAGGCCTCGGTATCTGCTTGGATAGACTGATCCTGTTTTCCCAAATCAATTAAACCAGCAATCCGTTGGATTACATCATCGACGCCAGCGGACATAATGGAGCGCATATCTTCAGATAGATCGGCAACTTCTGCGGCAAGTTTCACAATTAAACAGCTATCCGCCCAACCACACTGTGTTTCAGGATCTTCTATCCATAAATTAAAATACTCAATCAGCTTTTGATAAGGGGATTTATCACTACGCCATACATCATTTAAACGGACTTGGTAATTATCTACATAATGCTGTACCAATTCACATCCGAAAGCTTCCTTGGATTGGAAATAATGATAAAACGAGCCTTTAGGGATTTCACAGCTCTGTAAAATTTCCTGTAATCCTACGCCAGTAAAACCTTTATGCAAAATCAGGTCTGAACTGGTGTTAAGAATGTGTAAGCGCTTCGCTTCAGACTTTTTAATAGGAGTAGGCTTCATATTAATTATTTACTCTATTGTAAAAAAAATAGACCAGTCGTATTGTTTTTTATTATAACTCATCTACCTTTGTACACGACAAAAAAAGATAACTCATTGAAATAATGGCATAATACTTGTTTTCTGACGACGAATATGATGACACATTTCAATGAGTTACATCTCATCTTAAACAAATATCTAAAGTGGAACAAGTCACATGTAAAATGTTTTACACTGATTATGATTGCATTAATTGTAAAACAGACATGTAATCTTTCTTCTGCATCTAAAGCCTTACCCATCAAGTGCTTACCACAATCATTTTATCGACGTATACAACGCTTCTTTGCAGGTCAGTATTTTGATTATCGTCAAATTTCTCAGTTAATTTTCAATATATTTTCATTCGACAAAGTGCAACTGACTTTAGATAGAACCAATTGGAAATGGGGAAAACGAGATATCAATATCTTGATGTTAGCCATCGTCTATCGTGGAATAGCGATACCTATTGTTTGGACATTGCTCAATAAACGTGGAAATTCAGATACAAAAGAGCGTATTGCTTTGATTCAACGCTTTATCTCTATTTTTGGTAAAGACCGTATTGTGAATGTGTTCGCAGACAGAGAATTTATCGGTGAGAAATGGTTTACATGGTTAATTGAAAATGACATTAACTTCTGTATACGTGTTAAAAAAACTTTATTGTGACCAATCACTTAGCCAGGAATCATAAAATTAGTGATTTATTTCGTCATCTTCAAGTTGGTCAAACTGAATGTCGTAAACGACGTATTTGGGTTGGTCGAGTAAAACTGTATATTAGTGCGCTACGATTAGAAGATGGAGAACTTTTACTTGTTGTTTCTCCTATGTTTAATGCTTCTGCTATTCGTGATTATGCATTACGCTGGGAAATCGAAACCTTATTTAGTTGTCTCAAAGGACGTGGATTCAATCTTGAAAATACTCGTTTAACAGACCCTGGACGAGTCAAGAAATTGATAGCAGTGCTAGCTATCGGTTTCTGTTGGTGCTATTTAACAGGTGAATGGCAACATGATCGAAAAAAAGCGATAAAAATAAAGAAGCATGGACGACTTTCAGTAAGTTTATTTCGCTACGGTTTGGACTATGTTCAAATGGCTATTCTACGTTTGATTGGTTTTGGAAAAAAAGAAGAATTTAAGAAAGTGCTAGCAATTTTAAGAAAGAAAAAGCCTGATAGGACAAGGATCCTATGAAATTTGTCGTGTACAGAGCTCATCTACAATGGATGTAAAGAAATTTTAATCATAATTTTTGATTATGAAGAGAAATACTTTTAAATAAAACATGGAGTTATATGTGTGAAAACAGTTATTAATCAACGCATCGTTTTAGCTAAACGGCCAGTGGGTGAGCCAAAACACAGCGATTTTCGTATTGAGCAAGTTGAGCTCAATGAACTTAAACAAGGCGAGATATTGTTAAAAACCATTTACTTGTCACTCGATCCTTATATGCGTGGTCGCATGAGTGATGCTCCCTCATATGCAGCACCGGTTGAAATTGGCGAAGTGATGGTCGGTGGAACAGTCAGTCAAGTGATGGCCTCTAAAAACCCAAAATTCAAAGAAGGCGAGTGGGTTCTTTCTGGAAATGGTTGGCAGGGCTACGCAATTTCTGATGGGACTGCATGTCAAAGCTTAGGTATGCAACCCGAACATCCATCTTGGGCATTGGGTATTTTGGGGATGCCTGGCTTTACTGCTTATATGGGGTTGTTGGACATTGGTCAGCCTAAAGCCGGTGAAACTTTAGTCGTTGCAGCTGCAACGGGACCTGTTGGTGCTACAGTTGGACAAATTGGCAAACTTAAAGGTTGTCGCGTGGTTGGCGTCGCAGGTGGGGCTGAAAAATGCCATTATGCAGTACAAGAACTCGGCTTCGATGCTTGTATCAATTATCATGATGAAAATTTTGCAGAACAATTACAACAAGCAGTTCCCAACGGTATTGATATTTATTATGAGAATGTAGGGGGTAAAGTGTTTGATGCGGTATGGCCATTGCTTAACTCTGCGGCACGTGTACCGGTGTGTGGTGTGGTTTCGCAGTATAACGCTACCGAGCAAGCACAAGGGCCAGACCGTTTACCTGGCTTTATTTCCACTCTTTTAAGAAAGCGTATTCGCATGCAAGGCTTTATTATTTTTGATGATTATGGCAATCAGTATCCGGAATTCAATCAGCAAATGTCTGAATGGTTGAAAGACAGAAAAATCAAATATAAAGAGCATATGGTGCAAGGTTTAGATAACACGATCAATGCTTTCAATGGTATGTTAAAAGGCAAAAACTTTGGCAAAGTGGTTGTAAAAATTTAAAAAAATAGGAATATTATGATTACACTACATCATTTAGATCAATCACGTTCTTTTCGCATTTTGTGGTTACTTGAAGAAATCAAGCAGCCCTATGAGCTGAAAAGCTATTATCGTGACTCAAGCACGCATTTGGCCCCTGAATCTTTAAAAAACATCCATCCTTTAGGGAAATCTCCAGTATTGGAATGGGATGGCAAAGTTATTGCAGAGTCAGGCGCAATCGTTGAGTTATTAATTCAGAAACTTGCGCCGCATTTAGCACCAGATATGGATGAACCTACCTATGTCGATTATCTACAGTGGATTCATTTCTCAGAAAGCTCTGCCATGCTGCCATTTTTATTAAAAACGTTTAATGCGATTGAAACCAAGCAGGGTACGAAGTTGGTATTTCTAGAAAATTATACTCAAGTTGAGTTCGATAAAGTATTCGGCCATTTAAATGAATATTTAAAAGATAAAGAATTTCTAGTGGCAGACCGTTTAACCGGTGCTGACTTTATGATGGGCTTTGGACTACATGCTTTAGTTTATCATATGGGACAAGGTGAAAATTATCCCCATATCCAACGTTATGTAGCAGGTTTAAGCCAACTACCTAGCTGGCAAGCCGCAGTACAAATTGAACAAAATGGTGTGAAAAGTCAAAAATAGCAAGATTGATTTTTTAAAGGCAATTTAGAAAAAGAATCGTGATTGTCAAGTACATCTAGTTATAAAATAAGCTGACACTTATTTAAATTAAACGCCTAATGAATTTCATCGGGCGTTCTCTATTTTAAAGATAAGGAATTACCATTATTTAAGACAAGTTTCGCCTATTCTTCCCATCAAATTCCTATCAAAAGAGTTTGAATATCACGACGGTTACGTTGAAAGATATAATCAACTTCTGAAAGAAAGAAACGTGACTAACGCACAGCAAGATTAAATTATTCCTCGGGGTATTAAACAAGTAAACTACATCATTTTACTAACATAAACGCATATACGTAAAAATCACGCCCCGTTTAACTGGCAATAGTTTTTGAACCCTTGTATAAAAGTTTAAACGAATCTAGCAAGTCTTTATTTAATGTTAATACTCATCCAGTATTGAGGTTTTTTATCTTTTCTTGCCTGTGATCTAGGTTGTAATACTCTAATTTCATACTCACCTGAAGCAGGTAAAATATAAATACCATTATCATCAAGCTTTGGAGAATATTCTCCAAGATTGATGGAGTCTTTTAATTGATTACCCCATAAGTAAGTTTCAACATTTCCTCCAGTCAACCTCACTTTTAACTTTTGCCCTTTTTTAGCATAAAATTTGTAGGAATCATACTTGTATCCATCTATCCTTCCGTAATAATTTGCAGAGTAAGCTTTTTTAGCAAACTTAACTACAACAGTCTTTCGTATATCATTGTTATCATTTGCAAGTGCGGCAGGGCTAAGCATAGTTAAAGTTAGGGTCATAAAAGCACCAGCTAGTAATTTCGTATTCGCTATTTTCATAAGGTTACCTTAATTCTTGTATCGCCCCTGACATAGTAACATAAGTAATAAGTAACCATGAATCATGGAACAGAACTGTGAATAGTCATAACATAGAGTTGCACTTCAAATGTTAATTTAAGACTTGCGAAATCAATGGTTAATTAATTGGTCACTAAGGAATAGCCAATCTATATATAAACTTTATTTAACAAATACTTATAAAAATATATGATGCGTATCATACGCATCATATATATTTTCTTCTATTTTGATATAATGGATCTCGTCAATCCGCTGATAGGTTTCATTTAAATTTCATGAGTCTTACTGAAATTAAAGTTCGCCAAGCTCATTGCAAGGAAAAAACTTGTTTTTTATCCGATGAAGATGGACTTAGCCTGAAGATTGAGCCGACTGGAAGAAAATCTTGGTGCTATCGCTATACAGATCCACAAACAAAAAAACGTCGCCGCATTCAGTTGGGGCTTTATCCTGATTTATCGCTGAAAAAGGCACGACAAGTCAAAGATGACTTTAAAGACAATAATTATTGTTTTGAGCATGATACTGTCTCTAATGTCATCACCTTTCGTAAGGTAGGGGAGGAGTGGCTGCAGTTCAAACTGAAAAATGCATTTAATGATTCACCCCGCTGCGGTGTACTACAGTTAGCAGAAAGATGTTTACAGCAAGATATTTATCCAGACCTTCAGGATTTACCTTTTCAAAACATCAAGCGTTATGACCTGGTTTCAGTAATCAAAAAAATAGAGGGACGCCAAGTAAAAGAACCTGTCAAGAAAGCTTGTAGTTATTTGAACCAAATTTATGACTACGCTGTAGCGATGGGTTATTGTGAATTCAACATCGCGCATGGTTTAAATAAAATCGCCATTAACAGTAAAATCAAGAAGAATTATCCGTATTTGAAAGCGGAGGATATATCAGATTTTAAGAAAAATTTATTAAAATTGGATGCCCATCCGATTATTAAAAAAGCACTGCTGTTCAAATTACATACTGGCGTGCGAGGGGCTGAATTGTTATTGGCTGAGCCTCATCATTTTGATTTAAATGAAAAAATCTGGAAAATACCTGCCTTGCATATTAAACAGTTTCGACGAAAAGTCATATTAGGCCATGAGATTCCCGACTTCTTAGTTCCACTTTCAGATCAGGCTTTAGATATTTTAAAAGACGTCATGCAATGGTCATACGGTGAAAAGTACATTTTTGCTAGCCCACGGAAACATAATCAACCGATTCATTTTAATACATTAAATATGGCTATACGTAAGATGGGCTATGGAAAACATCAATTATCCTCTCATGGACTACGTTCCACTTTTAGTACCATTTTGAATGACTCAGGTTTGTTCCAGGATAACTGGATTGAGGCACAACTTTCACATATTGATAAGAACCGTACCCGTGCCAGCTATAATCACGCTGACTATTTAGCCCAGCGGACTGAAATGATGCAGTGGTGGGGTGATTATTTAAGTACTGCTAAGTGAAAATCGTACTTTTATACATAGACTTAAAACATTATGGGGTTTCAAATGGATAGTAAACAATATACTTGCCGTGTTACATGGTCAGCAGAATATAATGAGTATGTTGGGTTGTGTGCTGAGTTTCCATCATTGTCTTGGCTTGATGCGGATCAGTCTAAAGCATTCTCAGGAATAGAGGAGCTCGTTGCTGATGTTGTCGCTGATATGATTAGCAATAATGAAAAAGTTCCTACACCACTCTCCGGGAAAATATAGTAGGCAGTTTGTTGTCCTTGTTCTTAGTGGTTCAACAAAAACTAGCCCTCGAAGCCGCAGAACGTGGCGTGGACATAAATTGTTTAGTATCAGTAAAAAGAGCGATGTAATTTTAGTACGAGTGAGTGATAGAGCAGGAACCTATGCTTCATATATTCAGTAAATGGTATGTTTTTGAATTAATAGGTATTTTTAAATAAAGCTTTCTTTGATTTAGTGCTTTTTATTTAATAAATTAATTTTAAAAACAACTTAGGCTAATTGATAAACACTATCTGGAAAGATTAAAAGAAAATATTTTTTAATTTCTGCTAATTCATTTAAGGCAGGTTCCCTTTCAAGCAGTTGAAATGTCCAAATAAGTACAGCCTGATGATTATCATAGCAAGTATTTACTCCAAGAAAATTAGCCATTCCATAACTTCTATTGATGTTCATTTCTTTAATTAATTGATTTCCTAAGTCACGAGCTTGCTGGCTGATCAATAACTCATTTGGTAACACGGCGGTCATCTCCACAAAATAATCTAATGCAGGTTCAATCCTTATATTTAAAAAGTTATAATTTAGTTGAAATGGATAAAATATACTTTCTATAAGTTGTAATAACCTGCTGTAGGTTAATTTTAGCAAAGTATTACTCAGTCAACAACTTCAAATAACCCACAGCAAGTTATTTTTTGTAAATTAATTTAAATATGATTACTTGTAAGTTATCTAGCCTCATGGGCGATAGAAAAATTTTAAAATTAAGTGAAGTGGTGCATGCAACAGGTATCAATCGCAACACGCTCACAAGTATGTATTATGACCGTGCTGTACGTATTGAATTACCAGTCGCCGATAAGTTGTGTAAGTACTTTAACTGTACGATGAATGATTTGTTTGAGTTTAAGGAAGAAGTTGAAGAAAAAGATTAACTTAATACTTCGTTTGATAAGTTTTTCGAAGAAAAAGACTAGCCAATACTTAGTTTGATAAGTTTTTCTCTGCAGATCTAATATTGAATTTTATAAAATATCATTACAAACAGATACTAATTTCATTACTTCTAAAATGAAATCAATCGAATGGTAGAGTTTTTTTGCTATTTGCATTTTAAGGTGGGATTTTGAGGCCTTGTTGCGCAAACCTACCGATAAGGTCTTATACAGCAATAGCCTACACCTAAATTTATCGTACACCGAATTGGTCATCCTACAATCATGCTTTGATCAATCATGGTAATTTTACAATTTGGTTTGATACTAAGATTCAATGATATTCGCAGTCACAAGGAAAACATGGTCGAAATCAAACTTATTCTGACATAGCCATTCAGTGCTATCTCATGATTAAATCCTTATTTCGTCTTTCTGTATGCATGGTGACTGGCTTTGTCCAAAGCTTGATTAAACTTTGCGGATTAGATTGGACAGCTCTGGATTATTCAACCATTCGCAGAAGACAAAAGCATATTGATATTCAAATTAGCTATGAAAAGAGTTGCAATGGACGGCACTGTTGCAAATAGAGATTTGAGTCGATGATGTTCCCTTTAAAAAGTACTTAGAGACCGAAAACCCTGTTGATTAGACACACTTCACCCTGAGGCTGACCATAATAAAATGACGATGCTTGTCCTTTACGTAGTGCACGCATGACTTCAATACCTTTAATTGTGGCATAAGCCGTCTTCATAGATTTGAATCCTAATGTGGCCCTGATGATCCGCTTTAGCTTGCCATGATCACATTCAATCACGTTATTTTTATACTTAATCTGCCTGTGCTCAATATCTACTGGACATTTTCCTTCTCGCTTTAATCGTGATAAAGCATGGCCATAGGTCGCTGCTTTATCTGTATTGATGACCCGTGGAATTTGCCATTTTTTCACCGTATTGAAGATCTTTCCTAGAAAACTATAGGCTGATTTGGTATTACGTCTAGAAGAAAGATAAAAATCAATGGTATCGCCACGTTGATCGACTGCACGATACAGATAAGACCATCGTCCATTCACTTTTACATAGGTTTCATCAATATGCCACGAGCTCAGATCTGTAGGATTACGCCAATACCAGCGTAAACGTTTTTCTATTTCAGGAGCATAACGTTGAACCCAACGGTAAATAGTCGTGTGATCAACATTCACACCCCGTTCGGCCAGCATTTCCTGCAGTTCACGATAGCTAATGCCATATTTACAATACCAGCGCACAGCCCAAAGAATGATTTCGCCCTGAAAATGCCGACCATGGAAAGGATTCATATGCTGCACCTTTAGCTAAAACAGTCTTCAGCTTACCATTCGTGGTTATTTGCAACAGTGCCTATAAAAATGCCAATAGCGTCTAAAGGATATAGCACTATTGGCACCATATACTAGTACATTATGAATTCTTAGGCTTTACAGCGATGATTATATAATTTTCTCCTTCTGCTTTTAATTCAAAGTCAACTTTATCTCCTACAGTTAAACCATTTAATAAGGATGGGTCAGCAACTTTAAAGCCCATCTTCATTGCTGGCCAATTAATCGCAGGAATTGCTTCATGGTCGAGTGTTAAAATATTTTCTTTCGTATCAATAGCAGTAATCACGCCAACGGCTTGAGCCGTTGTAGCGGTAGAAGACTCCTTATTCATCTGCTCCATAGGTGCGTCTGCTTTCTTCTGCTCTGATGCTTCATTTTTACTACATGCGCTTAATGCAGCAATAGTGGTAACAAGAGCAATAATTTTCATGAATTTCAACATAATAAAACCTCTTTAGACGAAATAATAAAACGATCAATGTGTTGATAGTTTTCTTTTGATTAAAAGCTGATATACAGCCGGGATAACAAACATTGACAGTAGAGGAGCTGAAATCATGCCCCCAACCATAGGTAAAGCAATACGGCTCATCAATTCAGAACCTGTCCCAGTCCCTAAAAGTATAGGAATTAAGCCTGCCAAAATGACGGCAACCGTCATGGCTTTAGGACGAACGCGTAGTACAGCTCCTGTTCGGATTGCATCATTGAGTTGTTGCTTCGTTAAGGATGTCGTTGAAGAAGATAGGTTTTGCTGTGCATGTTCAACTGCTTGCTTCAAATAGAACAACATGACTACACCAAACTCAGCAGCAACACCTGCAAGTGCGATAAAACCAACTGCAATCGCAACTGAAAAGTGAAAACCGCTCAAATACATGGCCCATATACCACCAATCAAAGCAAAAGGTAGCGTTGCCATAATCAGAACTGCATCTTGTACTTGTCTAAAAATCAAATAGAGCAGTAGAAAAATAATCATCAATGTAATTGGAATGATGACTTTTAAACGCGCATTAGCACGTTCCATAAACTCAAATTGCCCTGAATAGCTAATGCTCATGGCAGAGGAGCGTTTTACTTTTTGATCAATAGACTGCTTCAAATCTTGCACAACCGAAGCTAAGTCACGTCCTTGTACGTCTACATAAACCCAACCACTAGGGCGGGAATTTTCGCTCTTCAGCATTGGAGGGCCATCTGTAATTTGAATATTGGCAACACTACTTAATACAATTTGTTGTCCAGATTCAGTTACAATCGGTAAATTTCTCAAAGCTTCCAATGAGTCTCGAATCTCTCGTGGATAACGTACATTAATAGGATATCTTGCTAATCCCTCAACAGTTTCACCAATATTTTCCCCGCCAATCGCAGATGATACAATTTGCTGCACATCGTTGATATTGAGGCCATATCGTGCAGCCTGCATACGGTTAATATCGACATCAACATATCGACCACCTGTGAGTCGTTCAGCCAAAGCCGAGCTAACTCCGGGCACCTGTTTAGCCACTTGTTCAATTTGCTGTGCTACCCGATCAATATCTTGCAGATCATTTGCTGAAATCTTAATCCCGATTGGACTTTTCACCCCAGTTGCCAACATATCAATCCGGTTACGAATAGGTGGCACCCAAATATTCGTTAAACCCGGTACTTGAACTGCTTTATCCAGTTCTTTTACTAATTTGTCAGGTGTCATACCTGAGCGCCATTCAGACCGTGGTTTGAACTGAATCGTGGTTTCAAACATTTCTAAAGGCGCAGGGTCTGTTGCTGACTCAGCTCTCCCTGCTTTACCAAATACTGTCGCAACTTCTGGAACCGTTTTAATCATTCGATCTGTTTGCTGTAACAGTTCTGAGGCCTTAGCTGCGGACAATCCTGGTAAAGCTGAAGGCATATACAGTAAATCACCTTCATCCATATTCGGTAGAAATTCTCCACCTAATCGAGTTAAAGGTAAAAGACTAATAAGGAAAATTAGCAACGCACCAAATAAAGTGGTCTTTGGATGAGCTAAAACCTGATCCAACATAGGTCGGTATATTTTGATGAGGAAACGGTTCAATGGATTACGCTGTTCTGAGGGTAATTTCCCGCGGATCCAATAACCCATCAAAACAGGAATCAGGGTAATGGATAAACCAGCTGCCGCTGCCATGGCATAGGTTTTGGTAAACGCCAATGGCGAGAACAAGCGTCCTTCTTGTGCCTGTAGAGTAAAAATAGGAATAAAAGATAAGGTAATGATAAGTAAGCAGAAAAATAAAGCAGGACCAACCTCACTGGCTGACCGAGCAATAATATCCCAACGTTCTTGTGGTGCTAAGATTTGATCAGGATGCTCATGCTGCCAAGCTTCTATATGTTTGTGTGCATTTTCAACCATCACAACCGCAGCATCGACCATGGCCCCAATCGCAATGGCAATACCACCCAGAGACATAATATTGGCATTTAACCCCTGATAATACATGACCAGGAAAGCCGATAAAATCCCAAGTGGTAGAGAAACAATAGCCACCATTGCTGAACGTAAATGCCATAGAAACAGTCCGCAGACTAAAGCCACCACAATGAACTCTTCAATCAATTTATGGCTGAGATTCTCTATAGCCCGATCGATCAATTGACTACGATCATATACGGGAACCACCTGCACACCTTTAGGTAAACTTTGTTGCAATTCAGCCAGTTTTGCTTTCACAGCAGTAATCGTTTCACGTGCATTCTTACCGGCCCGTAAAATCACAACACCGCCAACAGTTTCACCTTGTCCATTCAGCTCAGTGATACCACGACGCATTTCCGGTCCGAGTTGAATAGTTGCAACATCACCTAAAGAAACAGGAACACCCAAACTATTTGTTCGTAGTGGAATCTGGCGAAAATCATCTAATGTCTTTAAATAACCAGAAGCTCGTACCATATATTCAGTTTCAGCCATTTCAAGGACTGAACCACCAGTTTCCTGATTAGCCTTTTGAATCGCTTCAATGACATTGTTTTGAGTAATTCCTAAGGCGGCCATTTTACTTGGATCTAAAACAACCTGATATTGCTTCACCATTCCCCCAATCGTGGCAACTTCAGCCACATTGGGTAATGTCTTTAGTTCATACTTTAAAAACCAGTCTTGTATGCTTCTCAGTTGTGAAAGGTCATGTTGTCCTGTTGGATCAACTAACGCATATTCATAAACCCAGCCAACGCCTGTGGCATCTGGCCCTAATGAAGATTTCGCATTTGCAGGAATTCTTCCCTGAATCTGATTTAGATATTCCAATACACGCGAACGGGCCCAATAAAGATCGGTATGTTCATCAAAAATGACATATACAAATGAATCACCAAAAAAAGAATAACCACGAACAGTTTTAACACCAGGTACTGATAACATCGTTGTTGTTAAAGGGTACGTCACCTGATTTTCAACAATTTGTGGTGCCTGACCTGGGTAATTAGTTCTGACAATCACTTGCACATCAGATAAATCTGGTAAAGCATCAACCGGAGTATTTTTTACAGCCCAAACACCCCAAGCTGCCAGAATTAAAGCTGCCAATAAGACAAATACACGATTCAAAATTGAAAAACGAATAATACGGGCGATCATAATAGTTCTCCCGTTAGTTCTTCAAAGATGCCATAGACATCTTTGAAATGTCAGAAATGACATAAGCATCTCCAACTTTTGTAAAACTAAAGTTGACCTGGTCACCTTGCCGAATTCGGGTAAATGGTTGTACGGGCTGTTTAAAGCTCATGGTCATAGCACCCCAGCCCAACTCAGGAATAGCTTGGTGTGAAATGGTAATATCTTGATTTGTGACTTTTTCAACTTTACCAAGACCTTTATATGTTGACCTCTTAATCGTTTGAGATGATGCAATTGGTTGCCCAGTGTTGAGCTTATCCAATACGCCTTGCAAATTTGCTTCAGAATCAATCAGAAATTGTCCTGAAATCACTACTTTCTGACCAGCTTTCAACCCTTGCAGGACTGCAATTTTATTGCCATCACTTTGACCTAACTGTACAACAACAGGTTCAAAACGTCCTTGCTCATGCCCTACAATGACAACATTCCGAGTACCGGTACGTATAACAGCTTGCTCTGGTATAACCAAACTGCTTTGGGGATTATTTATTATATTGACAGAAGCAAACATCCCTGGCTTAAGTTGACCACTAGGATTTGGTAATTCAATCCGAACTTTAATAGTTCTTGATGTTGTATCTAAGGTAGGCAAAATGTCGATAACTTTGCCAGTTACTTTTTGAGAAAAAGCAGCAAAATTGGCTTCTACACTCATACCTCGTTTGATTCCAGCAATTTGTTTTTCAGGAACGGCTGCCTCTAGCCAAATCGGGTTGATACCTTTAATTGTGGCCAAGGTTTGTCCCATAGCCAAAGCCATACCATTGCGGACTTCTAGTGAATCAATAAATCCACTAATGGGAGCTTGCAAAGTTATATTAGATTGCACTCGACGAGTTCGCTCAACTTGATGAATCACATTTTGTGGTATTCCTAAAAGCTGCAAACGTTGACGGCTTGCTTGAATAAGGGAACGATCTCCAGTACGGAGCACAGCTAAAAATTCAGTTTGCTCTCCAGTCCATTCGGGTATTGAAATATCAGCTATAGGGCTTCCTTCGGTCACCATATCTCCAACAGCATGCCCATACACTCGCTGAACAAAGCCACTTGCTCTAGTTTGTAAAATAGCTGTTTGCCGTTCATTTGCTTGTAATATGCCATTAGTAAACATGGCATTTCCAATTACAGCCTGTTCAACAGTGCCGTAACGGATGGCTAAATTTTGTTGAAGAGATGGATCTATTTTGACTGTAGGACGACTTTCATCCGTCATCGCAGTATTTTCGTCTGCATATTTAGGTACCAGTTGCATGTCCATAAATGGAGACTTACCTGGCTTATCAAAATGCTGTTCAGGCTTCATTGGGTCGTACCAATACAACACTTTGGCATCCTGTTGCTGACCCGCTAAAGTAGATTGAGGATTGTCTTTCTGATGTGCTATCCAATATCCAGCACCACCACCTGCAACCAAACTAATTGTGGCAACTCCTATGACAGTCACTGCCAATTTATTTCTTAACATTATGGCTGCTCCTCAGCATGGTTTAAGGTCGGCTCTTCAAAGGCAAAATAAAGTTGGGCTTTAGTCACAGCCTGTTGTTGTTGGAGATCAATGAGACGCAAACGTTGTTCTAAAAGAGATTGTCGGGCAGTAATAACATCAGACAAATTGCTTTTACCAGCTTGGTAGCTTGCCAACTGTAAACCCACTTTTTGTTTAGCGAGTGGAATACTTATTTGCATTGCACGTCTAATTTGCTGATCAAGCGCATCGAGATCGGATAGCCCGTCATCTAACTTCGTGAGATGTTCACGGTATTGGGCTTCTTGATCCGCAGTAATCCTGTTTTGCTCGTCTAGGGCTGCCTGAATGAGGGGACCACTACGTTTTTTTGAAAATACAGGAAGCTCAGTTGTCAGTTGTACACCGATCATATCGCCAAACTCTGGGGCACGATGCAGGTATGCAAGCTCAATACCCCAATCAGGTTTTTGTAAAGCCTGAGCTTGTTTCAATTTTGCTTCAGCAGTTAGCTTTTCAGCCTGAAAAGCTTTTAATTCAGGATGCTGATGCAAGTTATGATACAGCTTTGATGTATCAAGATGGATGGATGGAGCTTGGTCAGGTAAGGTTTCAATTTGAGAGGGATTTCCAGTTTGCTCTACACTGACCAACCGATGTAATTCTAGTTTGGCTTTATTTAAATCACGAAGTAAATCATCCTTCCGGTCAAGTAATACAGTGGCTTCTTGTTTTGGATCAAGTGCATCAGCAACAATTGTCCGACCGGATGTGACCTGTGTCTGTGTGATTTGAGAAAGTAATCGATTTTCTGAAAACAGTTCATCATATAGCGCCAATTTACGCTCAAGATAAAAGCGTTTAAGCCAAGCAGATGCGACTTTCTGACGTAACTCAATACGTAGAATCTCAGTTTGAGCAGTAGCTGAACCCAATTCAGCTTTTGCTAACTCGACCTCGGCTTGTCTTTTGGCGCGGTTTGGAAAATCTTGCATAACACCAATTTTCTGCATGGTCATGCCATCTTGTGTGACTGACCATGACGCATCACCAGCTATAGGATAATTCTCCAAACCGAAAAATAATTTAGGGTTGGGTAAAATGCCAGAAGCTGAAACTACATTCTCAGCCCCTTCAATTCGAGCACTATTTGCTCTAAGGGTAGGTGCATATTGCTCCGCAAGTTTTAAGGCTGTATCCAAAGTTAGTGGTTCGGCATAAGCATGACCATAACTCAAGAGAAAGCAAACTGCGGTTATTGACCATCCACCCCATTTTAGGGACAGCTTTTCTTTATTAAAGTTCATATTTTTAGCTCTAAAATGATGTACACGCGCACGTGCAGAACATCCATAGAAAACTCTATGAATGATGATTAGTCATCAAATTAATTAGAGCGTGGGGGTTTCCATAAATTGGAAGGATCAGATGAGGTGAAATTTTGATTTAATGGAGAAAAAGCAGACTGTTCCACAGGGGAAGAAACCATAGATTGCAAAACACCTAGTGCTGTAGATGTATATGCAATTTTAGAAAATGACATAATACAATCTTGCTTAGACATACATGATGGATCATGTAATTGCTTCTTAATCTGTACTTCAGCTTTCATACAATCCATGTGCATAGCACTTGCTTTTTCATGATCTTCAGAATTCATCATTTGCATGGATTGCATATCTTGAGATGACATTAAACATGGACTATGTACAGATGAAGCTACTGCTGCCGATCCTACGATGAGGATAGCAAATGATAAAAACAGCGAAAGGCATGTTTTTAACCAGTGCATAATGTCATGACCAAAATTTAAGCTTTTTTAGTTTTACAGATTTAGAAAAAATTAGCAATTTTATTCATTAAAATAGCAGCCTTAAGGCTGCTATTTTAATATCGAGACAAATTAAAAAACTAATTCAATACCTGCACCATATAGCCATCCCTTTTCAGAATCTGTTGCTTCTTGAAAAGGAGTTGATTTTTTTCCTTTCTCATATTGATAGGCTATATCAACAAATGGTCTGATACGTTTGGTAATCTCATAACGAGTTTTAATACCTGTCTTCAATTCTGACAATCCCGTCTTTGATGCAAAGTCAGAATTATCATTAAACACAACATCTGCTTCAATATATGGCTGAGTAATCAACTTTTGAGTGAGTAATAAATCACGGTCGAAATCAAAACTAGCTCCCCAGAAGTTGTCTTTTCCACCATAAAGGTAAGCTTTGGTCTCAAAGAAATAAGGAGCAAGACCTAATATACCAACAACACCATCGACTCGATCGCTGTTCTTGTTATTTTTATCCTCGCTGTATCTTAGACCAGCTTGTACATCCCAAAATGGTGCTACATTACGGCTATAAAGTGCAGACACATCATAATTGGGATCATTACTCTCTGCTTTATTCAGATTGGCTTCAACAAATACTCGATTCTCATCTGTTCCAATCAATGTTTCGAAACTAGAACCTAAACTACCCTTACCATCGTTATCAATTACCCACTCATTGGAAAATTTAGTTGTTTGGTAAATCTGTCCACCATGCTCGTTCAGATGTTTATCATGATTTTGGCTAAGAGCTAATTTGCCTTTTGAAGTATTTTGAGCAACATTACGTTCAACATAGCCTAATCCTCCAGCTTCTTTTAAAAGCACATTCATACTTGACGTACTCTTATTTAGATTTTCAGTCGAATTATCATTAGCAAATGCCATACCTGCTAAACCAATTAAAGCAACTGATAAAAGTGTTTTTGAAAAAAGTTTTTTAGTGGTTTGCATGTTGATTCACTCCCTTATCATTTGCATGGGGTTGGGCAACGATACTTTTTGAATCAACATCATTGCTATCTACATTTGCCACAATGAGTTTGTTCATCATTCCAGCTGCCATGTGATATAACAAATGGCAGTGGATAGCCCATTCACCTAATTCATCAGCAGTAAGTAAAGTTGTAACTGTTTTCCCTGGTGGCACAATGATCGTGTGTTTATTTGGCATATTACTTGGATCTTGACCATTTTCAAGCTGCATAAACATACCGTGCAAGTGCATTGGGTGAGCCATCATACTGTCATTCACAAATTTCAAGCGTATACGTTCCCCATATTTCACTTTGAATGGTTCTGTTTCATTAAACTTCTTACCATTAATTGTCCAAATGTAGCGCTCCATATTCCCACCAAGACGGATTTCCATTTCACGTTCAGGGGCACGAGTGTCTTTTTGAGGATCTAACGATTGCAAATCACTATATTGCAATGCTTTATTACCTTCAGGTGTTGAAGCATTTGCCCATCCAAATACGGTATTATCATTCTTGTCTGAAGCCGCCTTAACAGTAGCGCTATTCATCGGCATATCATGATCCATACCTTTCATAGAAGACATATCATGATCCATACCTTTCATAGAAGACATATCGTGATTCATGCCTTTCATAGAAGACATATCATGAT
>NZ_KI391941.1:75326-93246 GCF_000162375.2 Acinetobacter sp. RUH 2624
AATCGCTGTATCGGAATAAGTTTGATTTCGTCCTTGCTTGCCTTGTGGTTGTGCATACCATTGCGTCTTAGGATCAAACCAGATTGAAATATTTCCTCGCTTGATTAAAGCTTGGTTATACGAGGACCAATTGGTTGTACGATAGATTTTAGGTGTAGGCTTCTTCATCTGGAAATTATATTACTGAAGAAGCCTTCAAGAATAGCTTTGTGCAACAAAGCCGTGTAATGGTAAAGCTTGATTCGAGAAGTTGATGCTAAATCACTTTCAGAAACAGGGTTCGAACAGTCATATATCGCTATATATTCAAAATTGGTAAGGACTGAAATTTTCAACTTTGCAGTAAATCCGTAGCGACGGACTTGTTTTGCTGGTTCAGGATCGATATCAATATGAACACTTGGTTTTTTAGCTTCTACAAAAAATTTACGCTCTGAAAAGAGACGAAAGGTATAGTCTGGCTTTTTTGTATTTTCATTAGACTTAAATCGAATTCCTTCTTCAACCAAAACCTCACGTTCATGAGTACTTTTTCTAGTAACATTGGTTATATCCCAGCCTAAAATGGCAAAAAATTGATCAATAAAATCAGTACGTAGTTGAGTTTCATTATATCGAGTAGAACGGTAAAATTCGATATCCTGATTATATCTCTCAATTAGACCTTTTAAATTTCCTAAGCTATTCATTATGTTATCTAAGTTTTTAAATCAAAGACTATAATATTACAATCGCTCGCTTAACACGACGTTTATATGTCTAAATATTAATTAATAACGCTTCTTATAAATTGAAATGGGAATTATTTCGAATTTGTAAGAGTTACATTTAAAAGAAATCCAAAAATTTCTTGACCTTTATTTTTAATTAGAATTTTTACATACAATCAAATTTCCTTATTTTTGTTGGACTGTAGAAAGTCCTTAAAATGGTTTCTTTTTACTTCATTGATAGCCAATTCTGGATCAATGCCATTACTTTTTAAGCTAGATATCAATGAGACTGTAATTGCTAAATTTAAAGGAATAATTTCTTTGCTCTTATAGTTAGTTATAGAATTCGGATTCATACCTATCAAGGTAGCTAATTCTTTAATTGTTAAACCAATTTTAATAAGTTCAATCTGAAATTCTTGATATGTCATATATAGCACCTCTCTGTAAAATCTATCACAAACAAGGAATGCACCGAAAATATAAAGTACCCAAGAAAATTCTTGTACGAACCAAGCCCCAATGAAGATAAAGATGGTTCTTAATACGATTGCACCTAATACGCCATAGAGTAAGATTTTACGTTGCAGCGCAGGTGGAATTGCAAATGCTGCGAAGATCATCAGCCAGACGAAGACGTTGTCAATCGCCAGTGATTTTTCCAGTAGATAACCTGCGAAGTATTCCATGGTTTTTTGATTCGCAAGGCTTTGTACACGACAAAAAAAGATAACTCATTGAAATAATGGCATAATACTTGTTTTCTAACGACGAATATGATGACACATTTCAATGAGTTAGATCTCATCTTAAACAAATATCTAAAGTGGAACAAGTCACATGTAAAATGTTTTACACTGATTATGCTTGCATTAATTGTAAAACAGACATGTAATCTTTCTTCTGCATCTAAAGCCTTACCCATCAAGTGCTTGCCACAATCATTTTATCGACGTATGCAGCGCTTCTTTGCAGGTCAGTATTTTGATTATCGTCAAATTTCTCAGTTAATTTTCAATATGTTTTCATTCGACAAAGTGCAACTGACTTTAGATAGAACCAATTGGAAATGGGGAAAACGAAATATTAATATCCTGATGCTCGCGATCGTTTATCGTGGAATAGCGATACCTATTGTTTGGACATTGCTCAATAAACGTGGAAATTCAGATACAAAAGAGCGTATTGCTTTGATTCAACGCTTTATCTCCATTTTTGGTAAAGATCGTATTGTGAATGTGTTCGCAGACAGAGAATTTATCGGTGAGAAATGGTTTACATGGTTAATTGAAAATGACATCAACTTCTGTATACGTGTTAAAAAAACTTTATTGTGACCAATCACTTAGCCAAGAATCATAAAATTAGTGATTTATTTCGTCATCTTCAAGTGGGTCAAACTGAATGTCGTAAACGACGTATTTGGGTTGGTCGAGTAAAACTGTATATTAGTGCGCTACGATTAGAAGATGGAGAACTTTTACTTGTTGTTTCTCCTATGTTTAATGCTTCTGCTATTCGTGATTATGCATTACGCTGGGAAATCGAAACCTTATTTAGTTGTCTCAAAGGACGTGGATTCAATCTTGAAAATACTCGTTTAACAGACCCTAGACGAGTCAAGAAATTGATAGCAGTGCTAGCGATCGGTTTCTGTTGGTGCTATTTAACAGGTGAATGGCAACATGATCAAAAAAAAACGATAAAAATAAAGAAGCATGGACGACTTTCAGTAAGTTTATTTCGCTACGGTTTGGACTATGTTCAAATGGCTATTCTACGTTTGATTGGTTTTGGAAAAAAAGAAGAATTTAAGAAAGTGCTCGCAATTTTAAGAAAGAAAAAGCCTGATAGGAGAAGAGCCCTATGAAATTTGTCGTGTACAGAGTTCGCAAGGGTGAGTCCTACTGTTTGCTGTAGATAGAGCCACAAGCCCCCACCAAATAGCACTGCTACAGTGACCCAAGCAATACTCCAGTAAGCGGCTTGCTTGATTGGAACATCTTGATTTTGTTTTTGTTTAAAGCCTAAAAAATCGACCAAAAGCATGACTGTGACAAGGCCGAAGAATACGACATACAGCCATAGATTACCAATAGTTTCCATCACAACTCCCTATCTGGCAACTGGACATAAAAAAACCTTGACCAGTTGCCAGATGAATTAAATAAAACATCTGTTTCAACATGATCAAGGTCTTGCCTACATCATCATAAAGGATGATGCTCAGAGTCCGACTTTTTGCAAAGTGTAATGACGAAACTCTGACACCTAAGCACTTATTGCTTTACACTTAGGTTTGGAGGAGGCTACTCCCCTTGTCAAACGAATTTGGTATGGATGGTGACATCCAATTCTGCGTATAGCATTACATATTTTGTGGTGATACGCAAACCATGCTGAGTTGAACCGTTTCATAATCTTTAGATAGATCGAGCATTAAAAAGACAAATTGACATAAATTACATCTCGATAAGTTCCTGCAGGAAATCGGGTGGTCGGCTGTTGTTCCAAATGCACGGAAATAATATATTTATTTTTACCACGTGCATTGACACTTAACGGAACATTCCATAAATTCTCCACGGGTCCATTGATGGTCATGCGTGTGGCTACTTTATACGGTCCATTCGAGAGATAACTTTCTCCTTCTCGATTGCGTAAATTCATACTACTAAAACGTATACTGTATGCTCGACTACAGGACACATTAAAAGCCGTGGCAGCTTGGCTATGATAATAATTGTCTAATCGCATTTGCGAATCCGTCAAAGCTCCCATCGAACATTGATCGGCGTGCGCAAGGTTAATACCTAGACTCACTAGACAGGCCAATAAAATTTTCATCCACATACTCCTTTACTGACAAACCAATTCAATGCTTTGTACCGTAGCGGTCGAATTTGGTTGTGGTTGGATCGATAAAGGAGCCTGACAAGGTGTATCGCCTTGAATGTTCAATTGATAGGTGGCGGGAACCAAACCATATAAATAGACATTGCCCTCTTTATCAACGGGATAAGGGTTATTTTCATCATGATTAATATAAACTTTGCTCGCTCGTGGAAATAAATTGCCATTCCTGTCCTTCAGCTTCACAATCACTTGTTGCGTATGAACCACAGGAAAATCAACAAAATAACCTCGCTGATTAAGGGCGACGATTTTATAAATTGGATTATCTACTTTATATTCAATTGGAATTTGATCCTGATCAAACGATAAGTCGTAATTAATATACGGTAAAATATCGTGAATAAAAACGTAGCCTTTTCTATTGGTCTGTCCAATTGGAGCGAGCGAGCGAAATACGTCAATATTCGATGTATCTCCAACTTTCACCAATGCAAATGCATTATCTACCGACTTACTCAAATTCAGTTGGCGATTTAACCAAACCAAAGCACCTCGATAATTCACTTGAGAATTATAATGCTCATCATTTTGAGTATGCTGAATTCTCAGATCTCCGAAAGTGTTTTTAAGCAAACCAAACGCATTATAATTTTCATTGCCATTATTATGATCCACCCCCACCGAATAATCGAAACCAACTTGTTCTGAAGAAGATTTTGCATAGGTCAGACGAGTACTTGGCGTAGAAGACTGGTCAAAATAAACACTTCTATTTTGATCAAAGTTATAACTCAAACTAAAATATGCTCCCGTATCATCTGAGCTGCCAAAATCTTTAAAATAGGACAACCCCATTGAGAGTTTAGGTGTAAAGGTTTTCGATAATCCAACACTCAACATTTTGGTGTCATTTAAAGGAAATTCCGTATTCTGATAATAGTTTCTCTCAATATAATTCAAATTTAAGTTATTGATATAAGGAATTTTAAAAAATGAAATATAGCCTAAATGTTCAAATCTTGGATTTTGTACTTGATCACTATAACCAAGAGCACGGAAATCTTGCGAAGAATATTTGCTATTGAAACCCACACTAAAACTATCAAAACTATCGCTCATTGCAATCCCGAGAGAGTAACCTGACCGACCTTCGGCAGAACTCGCGACAGCATTCGTGTCCAATAGAACCGAATGAAATAAGGACTGCGTCCACATTAGTCCTATATTTTTGATTGACTCACTATACGCAGCATTAAAACCTAGGCTAGTAGAATCTGTTATACCTTTACGAAAGTATAAATTACTAAAAAAATCGCGATAATCATTGCTATCATAATCATAGTTATAGCGCAATTTCCCGAGCGAAATATTATATTCACTCAACCCTTTTTTTAATAATCGATTATTAATATATACGGGAAAACTTTGTACCGAGCGATTGCCTAAAATATCTTCCACCACAACTTGGGCTGTCCCTGCCTGTTGAATATTCGCACCTGTTTGCAATGTATAATCACCAGGTGTCACATTCTGCCGATAGATATTAATTCCATTAATATATAAATCAATGGTAGATGGAACAATAGCACTTCCTCTTAATACTGGCGTGTTCCAATAAATAAAGTCGGATCGTTCCGTAAAATTAGTGCCATAACTTAATCCGCCAAAACGGAACGAATTAATCAATGGATTATAAAGGCTTGCATTGTCCCCCAAGGTTAACCGTGTATAACGCTCTGGAAAATCAATATCTAAAGAAGTATTTAATCGGACAACTTTTTGGGTTTGATTTTCACTATTTTCACGGTAAATAAAGGCATTATTCAAAAGCCAAAAATCTTTAAAGACACCTAATTCATAATAGCTATTAAAGTCTGAGCCTTCATCGTATTTATTATAAAAAAAATCATAATTTAAGAAGGCACCTAGCGAGGCTTTATGTGGTTGTAAAATTGAAGTTCGGTCAGCATAGCCCATAAAATATTGGGTTGGAATGGTTATTTTTAATGATTGGCTCGAAGGATCAATTTTAGAATTAATCTCTTGCGTGCTGACCAAACAATATTGATTATCTTCACTATTTTTCTGAAATAGGGATGCTTTTAAGGTGAGGGATTCGAGCACACGACATTCAATATAATTTTTCTGGTCTTGTTGTAGTACCAATGTTTCCGTACTGGTTTCTAACCCATTCACCCAGATATTGGCTAAAATTAGACGTTCATTCTCAACATTTGCGTATGCATACCCCACCGTACAAAGACACACGATCTGTACGGTTAATATGGTTTTTTTTATCATTGATCATTCCTTTAAATTAAACTCTAGAGGTTGATCTTGTTTATCCGTTTGAACTAATAATTTATACTTCCCAAAATCAACGACTGGAATATTCTTTTTAAAATTAAAATGATAACGGCTTTGTGGTAATAAATATTTCATTTCATGATTGGTTTCAATTTCTTTTTTATTGGCATCAAGCAAGGTAATTTTAGAGATTTGTATATGTGACAGACTATTATTTTTTATGCTTAAATTTAAATCTGGTGTGTCTAATTTGGGTTGAATATCCAAATTGATGGGTGCTTGCCTACCCACAAAGAGGGGTACCGAAATATTAAATAAAAAATTAACCGTATTATCCTGTGCTGGAGGTGCAACTTCTTGGAAAATAATTCGCCACGTTTTTTCAGGATGATCGTTATTTACCACAGCCTGATTTAAGCCAACACGTACAATTTGTTTTGAATCTGGCGCAATAATAAAATTTTTCGGATTAATAATCATATTCGGATCAGGTTCAAAAATATCTTCACCTTGTTCATTTTGAGCCCATCTCACCGCCGAGGCTTCAAAAGTTTTACTGGTCGTAAAGTCCTTCGAGCTAATGACAATGGTGGTACTTTTTTGTTTCGATTTTTCGCCCAAATAAAGCTGGACTGGGCTAATGGATAGCCCTGCCCATGCTACATGAGAAAAACCCAAAACACTCCCCGCCAATAAATATAATAATTTCTTCATATGGCACCTGTATTGTTATATCTATGTACTAAATTATTGTTTTATTTCTTATCGGATGAAAAATAAGTTGGTTCTATCAAAAAGATAAAACCAACCATGCTGTATAAAATTTAGCCGATTTCGACTTAGAAGTATACCGCAATATTATATTTGTCGGTGTATGTGCCTGCGGGTTTGCTAACGCCCCAAGAACCACCTGCTTGAATTGCAATGTTATAAGCATTTGGCACAACCAATGCCATTGGTTCATTGGTTTTTACAGTGCCTAACAAAATCGGAGTTGAGCCGCGTGTAGTCGTCACGGTGGTTGGGATAGAGTTAGCTCCAAATTTTACTGCCGAAGCAGTCGTTGAAGTTTGGTTGTCTGTGGTAACCAGTAAATTATAAGGTGCATTTGCGCCAACTTTAAATCCACCTGTACCTGCGCCTGTATTGCTATTTAGTACAATACTGCCACTCACATCACTGAGTTCACATTTTTTAGGTACTTCCAATTTAATTGGAATAGAGGCTTGACCACATAATTCTGTACAGCCTTGTGGGTATTGTGTTGTAGGGGGAGTATAGGTGTCTGTAGCGTGTGCAGCAGACATCGCTATACCAAAGCCGATGATGGATAACGCAGTTTTAACTAGAGTATTCATTGGTGGTGCTCCCATTTGTTTTTAAAATAAAGTATGATTATTGATTTGAAACGGGTTACTGTTTTTTGCGGTTACTGGTTAATTAAGTTTTGACTCTTTGGTCGGTTTTCATAACCACTGTTAAATATTATGCTACATCACATAAAACAACAAAAGTACGACACCATTCACGTAAATAGGGGTTTTACTGCTAATTGTTTGCTTTTGAATTATTTTATAATTGATGTAGTTTAGAGATATCTTTTACCGAACAATAAAATATTAAATTTAATTCTGCTTACATATTTATTAAATATTTTTGTTTTCAGTATATTAAATCAACTTATTGGTAAAAAAAATCTATTGTGAAAATAAAATATTTGGTTACATCTTTTAGCTTAAAACACATTATTGTGGTGTAATTCACAATTATTTGCATGAAAAATCACTTTCTATCGTGACTTTTCAATATCAACAACACTTAAAAAATGAATCAGAGCATCTATTGATGCCCTTTTCCTCTGTCAAAACGTCATTCCTGACCTAAAGCCATGATTAATTTTTGATGCAATCCACCAAAACCACCATTCGACATAATCACCACAGCATCACCCTCGCCTGCTTCATTGACCACACGGGCTTTGTTGCACAAAGATTTCATAACTATATGATTTTAAAAGTTTTGATTATTTTTTGATCCAAAATTAAATTTATTTAAATCAGATACTTACATATTTATGCAACAAAGCCATCTAAAGATTTTCTAAAATTAACATAATACACCTTATACGAAATGCTGTATAATTCTCTTGAAAATTCAACGCTGTAGTTTCTTTTTTGCCCAACCTCCCCAAGGTGGGCTTTTTTTTATGATTTTTTCACGTTCCACGACCTCTAAATGATCAATGTTTCACGACTTTATTCATATTAGTTAAACAATCGTGGTTAATCATAGGGTCTAAAAAACGGCTCCAAAAGCCTCTTTTTTCGGATTCAACTTATTCAGGGGTAGCAATCTGTTTAGGTGAACCGTACTGGGTTTATCGGAGAGAAGTTTTTAATATCTAAATTTATGTAACTATAGAGTATAGCCTAACGGAACAAAATAAAGTCTTAAAAAGCAACTCAAAAACCGTATTTATAGACTTAATATTTAATTTCGGTACAATATGTATTTAATTATCTAAACTCTAACGGTACAGAATGCCTAATCAGGTCGGATATATTCGAGTCAGTTCAACTGAACAAAATACTGAACGTCAATTAGATGGAATCAGCCTGGATAAGACCTTTACTGAAAAGGCAAGCGGTGGTAGCCGTGAACGTCCTCAGTTAAATGCAATGCTCGACTATCTGCGTGAAGGTGATACGGTGCATGTTCATAGTATTGATCGTCTGGCACGTAATACAAATGATCTGAACGAAATTGTGAATAGTCTGAATGATCGTGGTATAACCATTATTTTTCATAAAGAGAATTTGACCTTCAGTCATGATGTAGCACAATCGGCAATAAATAAACTCATGTTTCAGATGCTTGCTGCATTTGCAGAGTTTGAACGCTCCATGATCCGTGAGCGTCAAAAGGAAGGAATTGCAAAAGCCAAAGCGAAGGGCTTATATAAGGGAAGAAAGCGGAAGGTTGACTATGTTGAAATACGAAAAGCAATGGCTGAAGAAAATTCAACATTTAGAGGTGTTGCAGAAAAGTTTAAAGTAGGGATAGCAACAGTACAAAGAGCTTTAAAAGAAGAAACTAATAATCAATAAGGTTGATTAATGAAGACGCTTAGATATTCAAATTTAGAAAAGATCATGACCATTTATACTGAAATTTCTACTTATATTACATTTCATAATGCGACTGGTTTAACAGATATAAATAAATCAATGGAAGATTTTTGAACCGTACCGGGTTTGTCGGAGACCAAGCTTTCTGAGAGAATGTCCCGATGAAAAAAGTAAAATATACCCCTGAAATCAGAGAAAGAGCGGTTCAATTATTGATTGAATCCGAGAAAGATTATCCATCGAATTGGGCTGCGATCACCGCTATTGCTCCCTGAGCAGTATACTGCGCAAGGGTTGTACTCCTGAAACACTACGTGTTTGGTATCAAAAATATTTAGATAAACAAAATCCAGTTAAAGTACAGCAGCTTTCAGACCAAGAACGTATCAAACAACTCGAACGCGAAAATAAAGAACTGCAACGCGCCAATGAAATTCTACGTAAAGCAGCCGCTTTTTTCGCCCAGGCGGAGCTCGACCGCCCACACAAATAATGGTGGATTTTATCCATAATAATAAAGAGCTGTACGGAGTCGAGGCGATTTGTAGAATTTTACCGATCGCACCTTCAACCTATTACCGGACTCTAGATCTCTGTGAAAATCCAGAACATCGAGCAAAGCGAGATTTACATGACTTGCATCATGCTGAGGAGATTAAACGAATTTGGAAGGAAAGTTCAGGTCGGTATGGTGTACGTAAAGTCTGGCAAAAACTGAAACGTGAAGGCTATATTATTGCGCGCTGTACTGTTGCTCGATTAATGCAAAAGCTAGGTATAAAAGGTGTTTGGCGTGGTAAGAACAAACAAACCACCCGTAGCCGAGATGATCAAAAACGAGCGGATGACTTGGTAAAACGTAATTTTACTGCTGATCATCCTGACCAACTGTGGGTGAGTGACTTTACGTATATTCAAACAAATTCAGGCTGGGTTTATACTGCATTTATTATTGATGTGTTCTCACGAGCAATTGTTGGATGGAAAGTATCGACACGGATGAATACAGATATGGTGCTCGATGCATTGGAGCAAGCATTGCATGATCGAGGCATGCCAAAGAATGTGATTCATCATTCCGACAGAGGTGTGCAATATCTTTCCATTCGCTATACCAATCGTTTAGAAGCAGCAAATTTACGAGCATCAGTCGGTACGACTGGTGATTCATACGATAATGCTTTGGCTGAAACGGTGAATGGCTTATACAAAACAGAGGTGATTGAATATCTAAAAGCAGATTGGCAAGGTTTAGCGGATGTACAACTTGCGACACTAAATTGGGTAGATTGGTTCAATAAAGAGCGTGTACATAGTGCACTAGGTTATGTATCACCTTTTGATTTTGAAGCAATGTACTATGATAAGATTAACCCGTTAGGTCAGGTGGCCTAACTTAAATAAAAAACTCTCCGACAAACCCGGTACGGTTCAGTTGATTGAATTATAGGGGCTATCAATGCGAGTTGGAAAATCAAAAAAAGAAGCTTTGGCTTCTTTTTTTTTTGATCATCTATAAGTGCTTATACAACTGAGAAAATATAAAACACTTGAGAATTTTCTTAAGTCATACATTGTGACTTAAGAATTTGATAAAGAACATTGTATGAAATAAAAAAGAGAAAATCATAAATATTTGAAAAATAATAATAAATAAAATTGGCATGCAAGTTGCAATAATCTTATGGAGAATATGAGGATTTTGGTATGCAGCAACTCAATGTAGAACAGCCTCCTTGCTTTATTCATGTTACAGGGACTCAGCGTGACAAATATATCGAATTTGAATTTTCGATAGGTGATCCAGAGTTAGCTGTAGAAATGATTATGCCAGTCAAGGCTTTTGAAGAATTCTGCGCACACCATCAAGTACAGCACCTAAGTACGGATGATTTTGCAAAGATTGAATATGACCGCATGAAGTGGCGATTTGGACAGGCCGGTATTAGAGAATAAAAACTCTAGTCTTTATTAAAAAATCAGGAAGATTTATATGCAAATTGATATTAAAACATCTTCAGTTAAGCCTTTAAGAAATACTTATGCTTATATTGAAAAAAGATTTGGTGATAAACCAGCTTCACGTTATCAAGAAGCGACCTACGATATTCAGGAAGAAATTAATTTTCATTACAAACCTTTATGGCAGCCTGAATTTGATCTTTACGATAAGGGCCGTACTGTAATCCAAATGAAAGATTGGTACGTGCTTAAAGATCCTCGTCAATTTTATTATGGGGCTTATACCCAAACTCGAGCTAAACAACAAGAGATTTTAGAAAGTAATTTTACGCTTGTTGAAAAACACGATTTATTAAGAAATATTTCTGAAGAAATTCTAAACAAAGTAACGAAATTACTACTCCCACTTTATTGTAAACAAGACATTTTTATCTTTTATATTCAATGGCTTATTTTCCTGCTAATTGGTAATACCATGAAAAATACCATGCTCAGAAAAGGCTTAACAATATTTTGAAAAATTGCCTACTGAGCGCTGCCGCACAGCTCCATAGGCCGCTTTCCTGGCTTTGCTTCCAGATGTATGCTCTTCTGCTCCTGCAGCTAATGGATCACCGCAAACAGGTTACTCGCCTGGGGATTCCCTTTCGACCCGAGCATCCGTATGAGACTCATGCTCGATTATTATTATTATACTCTGTACACGACAAATTTCACAGAACCCTTATCCTATCAGGATTCTGCTTTCTTAAAATTGCCAAAATTTCCTTAAACTCTTCTTTTTTCCCAAAACCAATTAAACGCTGAATCGCCATTTGAACATAGTCTAAACCATAGCGAAATAAACTCATTGAGAGTCGTCCATGCTTCTTTATTTTTATCGCTTTTTTTTGATTATGTTGCCATTCACCCGTTAAGTAACACCAACAGAAGCTTATAGCTAACACCGCAATCAATTTTTTCACTCGTCTAGGGTCTGTCAAGCGCGTATTTTCAAGATTAAACCCGCGTCCTTTGAGACAACTGAATAAGGTTTCAATTTCCCAGCGTAATGCATAATCCTGAATAGCATTGGCATTAAACTGAGGAGAAACGACGAGTAAAAGCTCTCCATTTTCTAACTGTAGTGCACTTATATATAGTTTCACCCGACCAACCAAAATCCGTCGTTTACGACATTCAATTTGACCAACTTTAAGATGGCGAAATAAATCACTAATTTTATGATTCTTTCCTAAATGATTGGTGACAATGAAGTTTTTTTAACACGAATGCAGAAGTTGATGTCTTGTTCAATTAACCATGTAAACCACTGCTCACCGATAAACTCTCTGTCTGCGAACACATTCACAATACGGTCTTTACCAAAAATGGCTATAAAGCGTTGAATCAAAGCAATACGCTCTTTCGTATCTGAATTTCCACGTTTATTAAGCAATGTCCAAAGGATAGGTATCGCTATTCCACGATAAACGATTGCGAGCATCAGGATATTAATATTTCGTTTTCCCCATTTCCAATTGGTTCTATCTAAAGTCAGTTGCACTTGGTCGAATGAAAACATATTGAAAATCAACTGAGAAATTTGACGATAATCAAAATACTGACCTGCAAAGAAGCGCTGCATACGTCGATAAAATGATTGTGGTAAACACTTGATGGGCAAGGCTTTAGATGCAGAAGAAAGATTACATGTTTGCTTTAAAATAATCACAAGCATGATGAGCGCAAAGCACTTTAAATGTGACTTGTTCCATTTTAGAGATTTGTTTAAGATAAGATATAACTCATTGAGATGTGTCATAGTATTCGTCGTTAGAAAACAATTATTGTGACATTATTTCAATGAGTTATCTATTTTTGTCGTGTACAGAGATTATTATAGAAGCCCCCATGAATAAATCGCTCATCATTTTCGGCATCGTCAACATAACCTCGGACAGTTTCTCCGATGGAGGCCGGTATCTGGCGCCAGACGCAGCCATTGCGCAGGCGCGTAAGCTGATGGCCGAGGGGGCAGATGTGATCGACCTCGGTCCGGCATCCAGCAATCCCGACGCCGCGCCTGTTTCGTCCGACACAGAAATCGCGCGTATCGCGCCGGTGCTGGACGCGCTCAAGGCAGATGGCATTCCCGTCTCGCTCGACAGTTATCAACCCGCGACGCAAGCCTATGCCTTGTCGCGTGGTGTGGCCTATCTCAATGATATTCGCGGTTTTCCAGACGCTGCGTTCTATCCGCAATTGGCGAAATCATCTGCCAAACTCGTCGTTATGCATTCGGTGCAAGACGGGCAGGCAGATCGGCGCGAGGCACCCGCTGGCGACATCATGGATCACATTGCGGCGTTCTTTGACGCGCGCATCGCGGCGCTGACGGGTGCCGGTATCAAACGCAACCGCCTTGTCCTTGATCCCGGCATGGGGTTTTTTCTGGGGGCTGCTCCCGAAACCTCGCTCTCGGTGCTGGCGCGGTTCGATGAATTGCGGCTGCGCTTCGATTTGCCGGTGCTTCTGTCTGTTTCGCGCAAATCCTTTCTGCGCGCGCTCACAGGCCGTGGTCCGGGGGATGTCGGGGCCGCGACACTCGCTGCAGAGCTTGCCGCCGCCGCAGGTGGAGCTGACTTCATCCGCACACACGAGCCGCGCCCCTTGCGCGACGGGCTGGCGGTATTGGCGGCGCTGAAAGAAACCGCAAGAATTCGTTAACTGCACATTCGGGATATTTCTCTATATTCGCGGTTCAGCAGGCATGTCCCCTTTGAGGGCGACCCGACGACAGGATAATCGACCTTATGGTGCGCAAATATTTCGGCACAGACGGTATTCGTGGCAAAGCCAACGAAGGCGCGATGACGGCGGAAACCGCCTTGCGCGTCGGCATGGCGGCTGGCCGTGTCTTTCGTCGCGGTGACCACCGCCATCGTGTCGTGATCGGCAAGGATACGCGCCTGTCGGGCTATATGCTTGAACCCGCGCTCACAGCCGGTTTCACCTCGATGGGCATGGACGTATTCCTTTTTGGCCCGCTGCCGACAACGTATAGGAAGAATAAACGCCCTTTTCACCCAAGTCCAACAGCTTTGGACCGCAGTTGACTCTTTCGACACCCCTGCGATGCAACCCAATCCGGCTGACGGGGAGCCAGCAACGCTGAAAATTTACCCTCCTCTTTCCCACTAGCGGCTCCTTTTCCGACGGCACTGTTGCAAATAACCACGAATGGTAAGCTGAAGACTGTTTTAGCTAAAGGTGCAGCATATGAATCCTTTCCATGGTCGGCATTTTCAGGGCGAAATCATTCTTTGGGCTGTGCGCTGGTATTGTAAATATGGCATTAGCTATCGTGAACTGCAGGAAATGCTGGCCGAACGGGGTGTGAATGTTGATCACACGACTATTTACCGTTGGGTTCAACGTTATGCTCCTGAAATAGAAAAACGTTTACGCTGGTATTGGCGTAATCCTACAGATCTGAGCTCGTGGCATATTGATGAAACCTATGTAAAAGTGAATGGACGATGGTCTTATCTGTATCGTGCAGTCGATCAACGTGGCGATACCATTGATTTTTATCTTTCTTCTAGACGTAATACCAAATCAGCATATTGTTTTCTTGGAAAAATTTTAAATAATGTGAAGAAGTGGCAAATTCCACAAGTGATCAACACGGATAAAGCACCCACATATGGACGTGCTTTATCACGGTTAAAACGGGAAGGTAAATGTCCACCAGACCTTGAGCACAGGCAGATTAAGTATAAAAATAACGTGATTGAATGTGATCATGGCAAGCTAAAGCGGATCATCAGGTCCACATTAGGATTCAAATCTATGAAGACGGCTTATGCCACAATTAAAGGTATTGAAGTCATGCGTGCACTACGTAAAGGACAAGCATCGTCATTTTATTATGGTCAGCCTCAGGGTGAAGTGTGTCTAATCAACAGGGTTTTCGGTCTCTAAGTACTTTTTAAAGGGAACATCATCGACTCAAATCTCTATTTGCAACAGTGCCAGATAATTTTAGAGCGGCAAAAGGAAGGAATAAAACTCGCCTCTGCTCAGGGGAAGTACAAAGGTCGGGTGCATAAACTAAAGCCTGACCAAGCTGAAGCTTTACGACAAGCATGGAGGGAAGGGAAGTATCCATCAAAAATGGCATTAGGAAAAGCTTTTGGGATTAGTCGTCAGGCGGTATACCGATATTTACAAGTTAGTGAATAGCTTATTGGGATTGGCAACTAAATTTAGTTTAACTTATAAAAATCATGAAACATTGTTCGAATTTTAAGCGTGGAACATAAATAATCAATAAAAAGCCGCTCTGGTACCCTATGCCCCACAACGGCTTGATCTAATATACTGAAATTTAATGATAAATATCAAGTATTTCGTATAAGGTGTATTATGTTATTTTTAGAAAAACTTAACTTAAATAGATAAATCTAATATATTATCTTTCTCACAATTTCATAAATATCAATTATCTAATAAGCTTTAAATCCTCTTGCTAAGTCTGTATGCTGTTTTATCAGAAAGATACTATAGAGGGTAATATGCATAGTTTTTCTGTAAAAGAATTGGATCAGTTGATTGAAAATGATCTAAAGGAAAAGAAAAAATCTAGTAAGTTATTGATTGGATATAAACTATTTAATGATCTAATGAATGACCCTAAATTTTATGCAGAAGTGACAGATTCAGCCCTGAGTGCCACAAAACGAAAATATAAGAACCTCAAGATCAAGATTACGACGGATAAATATCAACTTCATTTTGAATAAAACATAAAAAAGAGGGCACTGTTGCAAATAGAGATTTGAGTCGATGAAGTTCCCTTTAAAAAGTGCTTAGAGACCGAAAACCCTGTTGATTAGACACACTTCACCCTGAGGCTGACCATAATAAAATGACGATGCTTGTCCTTTACGTAGTGCACGCATGACTTCAATACCTTTAATTGTGGCATAAGCAGTCTTCATAGATTTGAATCCTAATGTGGCCCTGATGATCACTGCTGTCCCACAAATATCACAAGAAGAACCTCAATTGAGGTTCTTCTTGTTTTCGCCATTTTTTATCAGGCACAAAGAGTGACCTTAAAAGTTTCCTTTCAAATAAATTGACCTGAATAATTCTCAATAAACGCTGAACACTCCATCCTTCTTGTGCCATGTGTTTAGCGAAGTTCACCAGCAAATAGGCAATTAATGCAATCCATATTTGCGTTTGTATCGCATTGCGGCTTCGACCTAGAAATGACTTCAGTTTTAAATTCTGCTTGATGGCTTTAAAGAATAACTCAATCTTCCAGCGGTCTTTATAAATTGCAGCAATGGTGGATGCTGCCAGATGAAAGTTGTTGCTCAGAAATTCGAATGTTCTTTTCTTATCTGTATCATAAAACTCTATACGCCTTAATAATTTAGGGGCACCTCTTTTCTTGGCGTGCGCACTGCTCAATTCAATACATTCATCCGCAATAATGCCTTTAGTCGCTAATACGTTGCGGCTTGATTTAACTTGATAAACTGTCTTGGGGCGTAGCCGAGTTACGAAGCTGACTTTCTGATGTGTCAACTGAGCAAACCATTGATAATCAACATATCCTTTATCAAAGACGATAATGCTGCCAGCAGGAAATTTAAATGCTCTGCCTTGCACCATATCATTTTCAATACCATCCCCAAGCGCTACAAATTCAGGAATGGTATTGCTGTGATTTAAGCCAACACTTAGTTTAATACTGGCTTTGGATTCATGCACTTTTGCCCATTCGCACAATGACAGTGAAAGATCAATATGACTGGCATCTAGTGAATACAGCGGATTCTTGAATCTAAATTTATGTGCAGTTTTAGAGTTTTCACAGCGCTGAAGCAGCTGTGTGAACAATTGCTGATACAGGCTGGCGGGCTGTTCTTCATTGAGTCTTGCTAAGGTGCTTCGCGCAATTCTTTTCGCGCCAAGATGATAGAGCTTTTCCTGCTGGGATTCGAGATTGGATTGAATGTCTCTTAAGCTTTGCCGACAAGAAAGTTGGGACATTAATATGGCAACAAACTGATCCCAGCGGGTGGCTGATCTTAATTTTTGCCCAGAGTGGTGCAGTTTAGCCAGACGTTCAAAATCGGCACTGTTGCAAATAGGCTGACATGATAAGCTAAATATCTTATTTATTTCGAGATACAGCAGATGAATCCCTTCCACGGTCGGCACTTTCAAGGTGAAATCATTCTTTGGGCTGTTCGTTGGTATTGTAAATATGGCATCAGCTATCGTGAACTTCAGGAAATGCTCGCTGAACGTGGAGTGAATGTTGATCACACCACAATTTATCGCTGGGTTCAGCGTTATGCTCCAGAAATGGAAAAACGTTTACGTTGGTATTGGCGTAATCCTACAGATCGACATTTATGGCATCTGGATGAAACTTACGTAAAAGTGAATGGCAAATGGGCATATCTATACCGTGCAGTTGACCAACGTGGCCATACTCTTGATTTCTATCTTTCTGCTAGACGAAATACCCATTCAGCTTATTGTTTTCTTGGTAAGATTTTGAATCATGTCAAAAAATGGCAGATTCCACGAGTCATAAACACTGATAAGGCTCATACCTATGGCCGTGCTTTGTCGCGACTAAAACAGGAAGGAAAGTGTCCTGAAGACCTGGACCATCGACAGATTAAATACAAGAATAACGTGATTGAATGTGATCATGGCAAGCTCAAACGGATCATCAAGGCTACGTTGGGATTCAAGTCTATGAAAACGGCTTATGCCACAATTAAAGGAATTGAGGTTATGCGTGCTCTACGCAAAGGACAAGCTTCATTATTTTATAACGGTAATATTCTAGGAGAAGTTTGGCTAGTAAATAGAGTTTTCGGTCTCTAAGCTTTTTTGAAGGGAAAATCATTGACTCAGATCCCTATTTGCAACAGTGCC
>NZ_KI391942.1:0-10509 GCF_000162375.2 Acinetobacter sp. RUH 2624
GAGCCATTAAGGTAATTGGAAAAGAATATCTTTTTTGTTTCATATAGGCGTACCTTACTGACTTTCTTTGGCAAAGTACGCTGCTGCCTTTTTTAAAAATTCACGTTCCATTTCAGCTATTTTGAGCTGTTGTTTGAGTTTTTTATTTTCTTCGAGTAGAGCGTTTAGATCAGGTGAATACTGTTTTGTACCTGCTAAAGTTCCAGCCTTTGCTTTGGTATTCCAATTTGAAAGAGTTTGCATTGAAATGCTAAGTTGTCTAGCTGTTTCCGAGACATTGCCTTGATTGGCTTCAATTAATTTGATGGCTTCAGCTTTAAATTCTGTGGTGTAAGTCTTGTGTTTCTTGCTCATGGTAAACTCCTGATGAGTGTGTTTAGTTTACCAAGTTAAAACCTCCTGTTTTTTCAGCACACATCATCTTTTTTGATTATCCTCAATCGATCATTAGATATAACTCAAAATAACCTTAATATTATTTTAGAAGATTAAATTACTACTTTTCTCATGAAATGCTGAGTCAATATATAGGATAAACCATTACTATATGCTATAAATAATGAATAGGCATGATTTTTGCTTGTTTTTTGGAAAGAGAAATATATGAAATTATCTGTTGGATTGAAAGTTGCGAACTCTTTATCGTTAACACCTCAATTGCAGCAGGCAATCCGTTTACTGCAGCTCTCAAGTTTAGAATTAGAGCAAGAAATTCAAATTCAATTAGATAGTAATCCATTACTTGAAAAAGTGGAAGATGAATCAATAGCAGAAAGTTTATCTACTTTAGAAAAAAAAGAGGCAGATGATCTTACTACAGAGTTAAATGCAAACCATTTACCTGATGATTTACCTGTCGATACTGAGTGGGATGACATTTATACCCATCAGTCTACAGCTCTGGCTACACCTGAATTTGAAGAGCGTGAGGATAACCGTCAAGTTCAGATGACACTTAAAGAGCATATGTTAGAACAAGTCAATTTATTGCATTTTTCAAAAATAGATCAGTTGATTGCTTATTGTATTGTGGATGCCTTAGATGATAAGGGATTTTTAGATGCTGAGATAGAAGAGATAATCTTAGCTGTACAACATCTATTAAATGATATGGATATTGAGGAAGATGTTGAGGAAGATGAAGTTTTAGTTGTTTTAAAGCATATACAACGGCTTGATCCAATTGGCATTGGTGCTCGTAATCTTGCCGAATGTTTAAAAGTTCAGTTAGAGTTTTTACCTAAAGAAACTGAATATTTAAAAGAAGCTAAAAATCTTCTTCAATATTATGAGTTATTGATTGCGAACGATCTCAATAAATTATTAAAACAAACAGGTCTTTCTAAAGATCAGTTAAAGTTTGCAGTTGATTTGCTAAAAACACTAAAGCCTTACCCAGGTATGGATTTTGAAAAGCAAGAATCAGAATATCAAATTCCTGATGTAGTAGTTGCTAAGAAGGATTTACATTGGCAAGTTCAGTTAAATCCTGATGTGATGCCAAAACTAAGAATTAATTCTTTTTATTCGAGTATGATTCGTAGGGCAGATCAGAGTGATGATAATTTATATCTGCGTAATCAGATGCTTGAAGCCAAGAATTTTATAAAGAGCATTGATGAGCGCCATAAAACTTTATTAAAAGTTGCGACTTGTATTGTTGAGCATCAAAAAGCATTTCTTGAAATAGGTCCTGAAGCAATGAAACCGTTGGTACTACGGGACGTTGCTGAGGAAGTGGAATTACATGAGTCTACAGTTTCTCGGGTCACAACAAATAAATATATGCTAACACCACGTGGACTTTTTGAGTTGAAATACTTCTTTTCTAGTCACGTGGGAACAACAGCAGGCGGGGAGGCTTCCTCTACCGCCATTCGAGCTATGATTAAAAAGTTGGTATCCAATGAAAATCCACGTAAACCATTGTCTGATAATGCAATTGCTGCTTTGTTAAAAGATGAAGGGATAGAAGTGGCTAGAAGGACTGTAGCAAAATATCGAGAATCGTTACATATTCCATCGTCATCCGAAAGAAAAGTCTTGATCTAGATTTTGAAGTATGACTATTCTAGATATTCATTATGACGAAATAATGAAATTTCAATTTCACCAAAAGGAGTAGCTAGAATGATTTAATTGTCCCAAATCATCTTTTTTAGATTGCATTAAATCGTTTTAGTTCTTCTTTATATAACCCAAAAAGGTGAGGGATAGAATTATGCAAATAACGATTCGTGGACATCATTTAGCAATTACACCAGCTATAGAAGAAAATATTAAAGCAAAATTTAATCAGTTAACAAAACATCTTGATCAGGTGAATAGTATGCAGATTAAATTAACCAAAGATCATCAGATTGATAAGCGATCGCATAAAGGTAGTTCTAATCATGTGGCCGAAGCAATAGTCCGGTTACCGGGAATTGAACTATTTGCTCAAGCAACAGCAGATGATATGTATACTTCAATTAAAAAACTGACTGAAAAACTAAAAAAACAATTGTTAAAATATCGGAAAATGCAATGTACGTATTCGCAAGTTGCTGTTTCTATTTAATAAGTTTTTAATAATTGAGAGAGGCTTGAAATATAGCCTCTTTTTTATTGATAAAATATAAACACGTACTGAATTCTTTGAAAAAGTTATAGTAAAATACTTCGTTTTACACCGTAGGTTGTGCCAGAGGTCTTTGCAATGAATAGTGAACAGCTCACTCAAATTTTAAAAGAAGCTTTTCCTGAAGCGGAAGTAGCGGTGAGCGGACAGGCTGGAAAATTTGACCTCCGTATTGTGGATGATCAATTTGAAGGTAAGCGTACTGTTGCCCGTCAACAAGCAGTTTATGCACCATTAAATACTTATATTGCAAGTGGCGAAGTTCATGCCGTAACAATTCGTGCGATGACCAAAGATGAATGGCGCAAAGCAAGCCTTTTCGGAGCTTAAATATTAATGGATAAATTTTTAATTACGGGCGGTGTTAAGCTCGAAGGGGAAGTACGCATTTCTGGTGCTAAAAATGCGGCTTTACCATTACTTGCGGCAATGATTCTTGCTGACTCTCCAATTACATTAACCAATGTCCCAAATCTTAAAGATGTAAATACTTTGGTGAAATTAATTGGTGGTTTAGGCGTCACGATCAGTTATGAGAACGATACTGTCAAAGCTGATACCTCGACTTTAGATAACCAGTTTGCGCCTTATGAACTTGTAAAAACAATGCGTGCATCTATTTTGGTTTTAGGACCATTATTAGCGCGTTACGGAAATGCCAAAGTTTCATTACCTGGCGGATGTGCAATTGGCTCTCGACCAGTAGATCAACACTTAAAAGCCTTAGAAGCGTTAGGTGCTCATATCGAAGTCGAAAATGGTTATGTCCATGCGACTGTAGATGGTCGACTTAAAGGCGGTGAAGTAGTCTTCGATATGGTCACTGTCGGTGGTACTGAGAATATTTTAATGGCGGCTGCTTTAGCGGATGGTATAACTACAATTCGTAATGCTGCGCGTGAACCTGAAATTACTGACCTTGCCCAAATGCTTATTAAAATGGGCGCAAAAATTGAAGGTATAGATACCGATACACTCGTTGTTACTGGTGTTGAAAGTCTACATGGTTGTGAGTATGCAGTTGTTGCAGACCGTATTGAAACAGGTTCTTACTTGGCTGCAGCGGCTATTACTGGTGGTCGTGTAAAAACAACACATACAGATCCTTCATTACTTGAATCTGTTTTAGACAAGTTTGAAGAAATGGGTGCTGAAGTGACCCGTGGCGACGACTGGATTGAATTGGATATGTTGGGTAAGCGTCCTAAAGCAGTAAGCTTTAGAACATTGCCGCATCCTGAATTCCCGACTGATATGCAAGCACAAATTATGGCCGTAAATGCAATTGGTCGTGGCTTTGCAACGATTTCTGAAACCATTTTTGAAAATCGTTTCATGCACGTTCCTGAATTGTCACGTATGGGTGCTAATATTCAGGTTGAAGGTCATGATGCTGTTGTGACTGGTGTTGAAAAATTACAGGCAGCACCTGTAATGGCAACAGATTTACGTGCTTCATTCTCTTTGGTTTTAGCGGCTTTGGTTGCTGAAGGTGATACATTAATTGACCGTATCTACCATATTGACCGTGGTTATGAGCATGTCGAAGAAAAACTTCAAGGTTTAGGTGCCAAAATTAAGCGAGTAAGTTAATGAATGACGTAAGAAACGATGATCCTAATTTTAACGTAATGGGTAATTTTGATCATGGTTTGACCTTGGCACTGAGTAAAGGACGTATTTTAAAAGAAACTTTACCTTTACTTGCTACAGCAGGTATTAACCTACTTGAAGACCCGGAAAAATCGCGTAAGTTAATTTTTCCTACCACTCACAAGCAAGTTCGTATTTTGATTTTACGTGCGTCTGATGTGCCAACTTATGTTGAGAATGGTGCAGCTGACTTAGGTGTAGCCGGTAAAGACGTGCTTATGGAACATGGTGCTCAGCATGTTTATGAGCTATTAGACCTGCAGATTGCGAAATGTAAATTAATGACTGCTGGTAAAGTAGGAATGGAACGTCCAAAAGGTCGTCTAAAAATTGCGACTAAGTACGTCAATCTAACTCGTCAATACTATGCAAGCTTAGGTGAGCAGGTGGATGTTATTAAGCTTTATGGTTCTATGGAGCTGGCACCACTCGTTGGTTTAGGTGATTATATTGTTGACGTCGTGGATACCGGAAATACTTTGCGAGCAAATGGTCTTGAACCATTAGAAGAAATTTGTAAAGTATCTTCACGCCTTATTGTTAATAAAGCGAGCTTTAAACGTAAACAAGGCTTATTAAACCCTATCATTTCCCAACTTGAACATGCTGTTCAATCACGTTAAAAGTAATTTCCTATCATGCTTTTGCGATAGTTGTAGATATGATGCCCACAAGAGTCTAGAAAAAGAGTAAACTTGGTTTTTCTTTTTCGCCTTGTGGGTAAATTGATGCGACGTTTATCGACTCAAGATCAGAACTTCAAACAGGTTTTTGCCGAGCTTTTAGCTTTTGAAACTGTTAATGATCCTAATTTAGTTCAAACAGTAGATCAAATTATTGCTGATGTTCGTCAGCATGGTGATGATCATGTTTTAAAACTTACTCAACAGTTCGATCGACATCCAGCGCATCAATTTTCCGATCTAGAATTGTCTCAACAACAACTTAAAGCTGCTTTTGATGGTTTAAACAAAGAGATTCGTGAAGCCTTACAACTCGCGGCTGATCGTATTCGTACATTTCATGAGGCTCAGAAACAAGATAGCTGGACTTATGTAGATGATTTAGGTAACACCCTAGGACAAAAAGTGACTCCACTTGACCGTGTTGGTATTTACGTACCAGGCGGACTTGCATCTTATCCTTCATCTGTACTTATGAATGCAGTGCCTGCACATGTGGCAGGTGTACCTGAAATTATTATGGTGGTGCCTGCGCCAAATGGTGAACTAAATCCACTCGTTTTAGCTGCTGCTTATTTAGCTGGTGTTAGCCGAGTATTTACTATTGGTGGTGCACAAGCTGTTGCTGCTTTAGCTTATGGTACTCAGACCGTTCCACGTGTTGATAAAATTACGGGCCCTGGAAACCGATTTGTAGCAGCAGCAAAACGTGCTGTATTTGGTCAGGTTGGTATCGATATGATTGCTGGGCCTTCTGAAATTTTAGTATATGCAGAAGGTGTAAATAACGCTGAATGGTTAGCGATGGATGTATTATCTCAAGCTGAACATGACACAGTGGCTCAAGCTATTTTCATTACTCCAGATGAAGCATTGCTAGAAGCTGTAGAGTCTGCAATTGAAAAACATTTAAGTGAATTGCCAAAAGCTGATATTGCACGTACATCGATTGAAAATCGTGGGGCTTTAGTTTTAGTAAAAAACCGTGTAGAAGCTGTTGATTTGATTAATCAGGTTGCACCAGAGCATTTGGAGTTATGTCTTGATGATGCTGAAGCAATGAGCGAAGACATTCGTCATGCAGGGGCAATTTTCATGGGACGCTATACACCTGAAGCAATTGGTGATTACTGTGCTGGTCCAAACCACGTATTACCAACATCTGGTACAGCGCGCTTCTCATCGCCACTTGGTGTATATGATTTTCAAAAGCGTTCTAGCTTGATTATGTGCTCAAAAGAGGGCGTTAAAACATTAGCTAAGACGGCTGATGTCCTTGCTGTTCAAGAAAATCTTGATGCCCATGCACGTTCGGCTCGTTATCGTTATCAATAAGCTTTAAGCCTTTTAGTATTTTTAATGATTATTCAGGGCTGACTTTCAGCCCTTTTTTGAGATAAGACTATGAGTGTATCTACAGCACAAATGCGTTTTTGGAGTCCTGAGGTTCGTGAGTTAGAGCCTTATGTGCCAGGTGAACAACCTAAAATCCAGAATTTATTGAAATTAAATACCAATGAAAATCCATATCCGCCATCACCCAAAGTAGTAGAAGCAGTTCAAGCTGTACTACATGAACAAGCTGATGCGCTTCGTTTATATCCAGATCCGGATGCTACAGCTTTAAAACAAGCGATTGCTAAGCAACAGGATATTGATGTATCTCAAGTTTTTGTAGGTAATGGTTCTGATGAGGTGCTTGCTCATATTTTTAAAGCATTTTTCCTTCAAGAAGAACCGATTCTATATCCAGATATCACTTATAGTTTTTACCCAGTTTATAGCCAGTTTTTTGGAACAAAAACAAAAGAAATTCCACTCAATGAGAATTTCGAGATTGATGTCAAAGATTATACTCAGCCTAATGGTGGAGTTATTATTACCAACCCAAATGCACCAACCAGTATTGCGTTAAGCTTGGCAGAGATTGAACAAGTGTTACAAGCTAATCCAGACCGTGTGGTTGTGATTGATGAAGCTTATGTTGATTTTGGTGCTGAGTCAGCTGTAAGTTTGATAAACCGTTATGAAAATCTTGTAGTGTGCCAAACAACTTCAAAGTCTCGTTCTTTGGCTGGTTTACGCGTTGGATTTGCGATTGCTCAGTCACATTTGATTGCAGCACTTGAAGCGGTAAAAAATAGTTTTAATTCATATCCAATTGATCGATTTGCTATTGCAGCGGCTGTCGCTTCTTTTGAAGATCAAGCCTATTTTGAAGAACAGTGTCAAAAGGTCATTATAAGTCGAGAAAAACTTGTTCGTGATTTAACGGAACTTGGCTTTAACGTCTTGCCATCGAAAGCGAATTTTATATTCGCTACTCATTCGCAATATGATGCTGGGCAATTAGCACAAAAGTTGCGTGAGCAGGGCGTTATTGTCCGTTATTTCAATAAGCCTCGCATTAATCAGTTTTTACGTATTACGGTTGGAACTGATGAACAAAATGCGCGTTTAGTTCAAACATTGAAGCAAGATATTCTTTAATATTTATTCTGCTGTGCTGTTCATTAAGTTCAGCATAGCAGAGATTTTATCAAGACTTTCTTGATATTCAGCCTCAGCTTCTGAGGCAATCGTAATACCGCCACCCGCCCAAATAGAGAGTTGGTTTTGATATTGTTGAAAACTGCGAATTAAAATATTCCAACGTCCCGTGCCATCGAAATTAAAATACCCCAGAGTCCCGCAATATGCTCCTCTTGGCGCACCTTCTAACTCTTCAATAATTTGCATTGCTCGAATTTTAGGAGCTCCTGTAATTGAACCTCCTGGTAAAGCAGTGAGTAACATTTGCATAGGATTAATATCCTTTTTAAGTGTAGCCGTAACTTCACTTACCATGTGATGAACTTGATTGAAACTTTCAATTTCAAATAACTTCGTTGTTTTTACCGAGCCAGTATTGGCATAAACGCTCAAATCATTACGTAATAAATCAACGATCATGACATTTTCTGCTTGATCTTTTTTAGAGTTTTTTAAGGTTTGCTTTGAAAGTAAATCTTGTTCTTCATTTTTAAAACGAGGCATAGTACCTTTGATCGGTCTGGTTTTAATTTGCTTATCTACATCAAACTCAATAAATAATTCAGGAGAGCAGCTTAATAACTCAAAATTTTCTAACTTCAAATAACCAGCATATGGAGCATTAGTTAAATTCCACAACTCTTCTGCTTTATTTAATAATGAGCCGGTAAAATTTGCACTGAATTCTTGAGTAAGGTTAATTTGATAACAATCTCCTGCTTTAATATATTCTTGTATTTTATGAAAGGCAGTTAAGTATTTATTTTTAGTCCAACGAGGATGAATATTTTCTTCTAATTTAAAAATATTATTTTTTAGTTTAGAAGAAGGTTTTTTGAGTAAATCTGAAATATATTTAAAAATTTCTAATGCATTATTTTCATCGCTAAAAAAATACCATTCATTATTTATATTTTTAATAAAAGAATGATAGCAACCTATAAATAAAGAAGGTTGTTCATGTAATTGATTATTTATAAATTGATTCGCAGAGAAGTCATAGCTAATAAAACCAATATATCCTCCATTAAAGCTTATAGTTTCAATATTTTTGTTTTTTAGATCTGGGGATTGAAATTGAGAAAAATCTATAAGACTCTGTATATCAGATGAAGTTTGATAATTATTTAGGTCCGATTTTTTAAATAAAAAATTTTTATAATTTTGAATAATTAAATATTTATTTGGAAGAAACCCAATAACCGGATTTTTGTCATCATGAAGATATACAAGCCCGATTAACTCTTCTAATTTTTTTAAAATATCGGCAGCAGATTGAGAGCTTTCTAAAGAGATTTTTTTCTTTAACTGAGACATTTTAAACATATAAGTACTTGGAAGAGGTGACATAGTTTACTACAACTTCTAGTCCATCAAACGGATGAGTCGAAAGAGTTTAATATTTCGTGGAAAAAACAACCGAACAATTCTTCAGTTTTGCTAATAATTTATGAATTCGAACGGGCAATCAATATCGGTACCGTTTGTCGGGTAATTGGCAAAAAATGCATTACAGTAGTTGAACAAAAATTAACGTAGCTGTAATTTAGTAATTGCTAAGCAAAACTACTCAAGGATTGGAAGTTTCGGTTGCCACAAAAGAAAAATGCAACTTGAGACAGTAAGAGTGGTTAAGTCAAAAAATAAATGCTCTTGGGAGAGTGCTCAATGAAAATGTTCACTAAACTTGCTTTAGTTTCTTCTTTAGCTATCAGTGCAAATGCTATGGCAATGCAATCAATGGATGATGCAGCGCTTAGTGCTGCTACAGGTCAAGACGGTATTAATATCGGTATTGCTTTGGGTTCTGGTGGTATTTCTATCGATAAATTATACCTACACGATAATGATGGTTTAGCAACATCAACAGGTATTACTGGCGCTTCAGGTACAGCAGGTTCAATCGCAATTAGTGGCGTTACGGTAACTCAAAAAGGTACAGGTAACCTTTTAGATTTAGCGATTGATACAAATGGTGCTTCAGGTTCAAATGGTGCTTTCTTAAACGTTGCAGCAACAGTAGGTGCGGTTGACGTGCATGTTGGTTCAATTGGTGTAGGTACTTCTGGTACATTAAATACAACTACGGCTGTACGTGGTATTACTGAAACTGCTCCAACTGAAATTATCTCTGGTTTAGATTTATCTTTGGGGCAAATTTCTGCAAATGTTCAGTTAGGTTCAACTCCGCAAGGCGCAATGATCAAAGTGAACTCTAGCTTGCAAGGTGGTTTAACACTATCTAACTTTGGTATTAATGATGCTGCTGGTGGTGGTAAAATTGTCCTAGACAAAGTAATGGTTCGTGGTTCAGGTAATACAACGGGTGATTTGGATGTCAAAGCAAATATTTCTGTTGTACCTACAGGTTTACGTATCCAAAATAACAGCACACAAGGTATGAACGTTTATGCACAGGGCGTACACCTAGGTGCGGCAGCTAATGCTTCAATTGGTGATTTAGAAATTCAAGGTTTAAATGTAGGAACTTCTACAATTACTATTTCTGGTCACTAATTTAAAGACTGATAAAAAGCGCGTTTATACGCGCTTTTTTATTTATCTTAATAAAACTAATATCTATACTTTTCTATTTAAATAATATTAGCTTATATAATAAGAAAGAATATAAAACATTTGAAATGAGAATTAATTAACAGTTTATAAATGTAAAACTATGCATTCATCAAAAAGATTAAAAAAAAGCTGTTTTTTACAAAAAAAAAAGGTATCTTCAACACACAGGGATGTAGAGCTATTGCTCTAAGAATAAAATGAATAAGGCCGGTTAGGCCACCATTTAGACCAAGTGCTTATGTTAGAGATAGTTTTAGGCTCAGCATTGATGTATTACTTTGCGACAGAAGCCTTCGAAATAGAAAAAAAGCCGCCGGGAACTGTTTATTATACAGAGACTGCCGATTCATGATATACGCTGAATTATCAGGAGACTTTCCCTTGGGAGATTCTAGGCAGCCAATTTATAAAAGTCTTCGGCCATTTGATTTGGTGTCTTAAAAC
>NZ_KI391942.1:12399-16301 GCF_000162375.2 Acinetobacter sp. RUH 2624
ACCCAAGTTGTGTCTTAAATTTGAATGGATTGGGGAGAACTCAGCTTTTGAATGTTTATGCAACAAAGCCATGATGCACTAACTCATTTTTCAGTATTCCCCAAAAGCTTTCAATCGGTGCATTATCGTAACAGTCTCCGCGCTTGCTCATTGAACCTTGAAAACCATATTGCTCAAGTATATTTCGATATTCATGGCTGCAATATTGACTTCCTCTGTCTGAATGCACAATCAGTTCTTTGGTTGGTTTTTGATTGTGAATAGCCATATTTAGCGCATTACAAACAAGCTGTGTTGTCATGCGCTCATTTAAGCTATAGCCAACCACTTGCTTCGTGTAAAGGTCTTTTACCGCTGCTAAATACAGCCATCCTTCAACAGTCCATATGTACGTAATATCACTTGACCATGCTTGATTTGGTCTAGTCATTGAGAATTGTTGCTCCAGCAGGTTTTCATAGATCGCTCGATTATGGTCACTATTCGTAGTCCTTTTAAAACGCTTGTGTCGCTTACAATACAGGTGGTTCAGCGCTTTTATCTGACGTACAGCGTACATACTCATTTTTATACCCTGAGCTTGTAAGTATTTGGTTAATCGAATATAACCATAGCTCTGCCTTGTCTCCTCATGGGCTATTTTCACCAATATCGTCTGTTGATTTCGTTGAATCGTTCTTTTGCTCACGCCTCTCTTGAGCCAATCATAAAAACATGAAACTGAAACATGAAGTAATCGAGCCATTAAGGTAATTGGAAAAGAATATCTTTTTTGTTTCATATAGGCGTACCTTACTGACTTTCTTTGGCAAAGTACGCTGCTGCCTTTTTTAAAAATTCACGTTCCATTTCAGCTATTTTGAGCTGTTGTTTGAGTTTTTTATTTTCTTCGAGTAGAGCGTTTAGATCAGGTGAATACTGTTTTGTACCTGCTAAAGTTCCAGCCTTTGCTTTGGTATTCCAATTTGAAAGAGTTTGCATTGAAATGCTAAGTTGTCTAGCTGTTTCCGAGACATTGCCTTGATTGGCTTCAATTAATTTGATGGCTTCAGCTTTAAATTCTGTGGTGTAAGTCTTGTGTTTCTTGCTCATGGTAAACTCCTGATGAGTGTGTTTAGTTTACCAAGTTAAAACCTCCTGTTTTTTCAGCACACATCAGCTCAACATACTTTGACAAATAGTTTTACTGCGCAATATGGCGTTTTAGATAATTTAACACTTTCAGCAACATTACCTTTTGTTGCTAAATCTGATATTGCTAGTGATTCAACCACAGCGGGTTTAGGTGATATTTCTTTGGGAGCACGTTGGGAACCTTTCCCATTAAAGCAAGGGCGTTTACCACTCGTGCTTTTTGGTAGTGTCTCAACTAAAACAGGTGATAGCCCTTATGAGATTGGTTTAGATGAGCTGTCAACAGGTAAAGGTTATTACTCAGTTGGAGTAGGGGCAAGTACTCGTAAATATATTGATCCTGTTGTGCTATTCGCTTCTGTTTCTGCCAATTATGGCTTTAAAGAAAGTGGTCTTAACCAAGCACGCGGTTCACGTATTTTAGAATCTTTTGATCCAGGGATTAGTGGTGGGTTCTCGTTCGGTTTTGCGTACTCATTTAACTATGACGTGTCTTTAACGATGTCATATCAGCAAAGTTTTAACTTTAATTCTGAGTTCCAATTCAATAATGGTGAATCTTATAAATCACCAGACCAAAGTAGCGCAATGATGGCTTTTGCTTTAGGCGTACGTGTTTCGCCAGATACCATTGTTAACGGTACGGTTGGCTTTGGTTTAACTGAGGATGCACCTGATGTTTCACTTGGTTTGTCGTTCCCGTTAGATATTTTAGGTTTTAATAAAAAACGAAAATAAGGAGATAAGCAGGTGAAATATCCTAAATTATGTCCTTTAACGGCGGCAATTGTTATCTCCGGTTTTTCTAGCTTTGCCAATGCTCAATTAGGACAAAACTTAGCTGTTGATATTCGCTCACTATCGATGGGGAATGCTGTAACTGCAGATCCTCCAGGTATTAGTGCAGTTCATTTTAACCCCGCAGCCTTAGCAAAAATTGATGGGTTGCAAACCGATGTTCAGGGAATTCTTGCTAACTTTGATATTCAGCGTGAGTTTTCTGCGCCCCCTGGTTATAACATTTTTGGTTATTCAGATGACCCTCTCGTTTGTAATGATGGTCCGGAAGTTTCTGCTAATATCTGTACAGATTTCAAAGGGACAGTGCATGGTGACGTCGAGTACGCAAGCTTATATGTGCCGATCCTAAAAAAAATGGTTGATCTTGGAGCAGGATATCCTCTAGTTGCTCCTACAGCCGGAATCGCCTATAAGCCACCTGGTTCAAAAGTTACTTATGCGACAGCAGTATATGCACCCTTGGTAGCAGGGTTTGGAGCAGAGAATGGTAACCCTGGTAACTATATGGGGCAGCAAGTTGCAGTAGAGAGAATTACCTATTTATCACCATCTTTTGGTTATCAAGTAAATGACCATTTATCACTTGGTGCTTCAGTAGGAATGTCCTATAACGCGATCGCACTGAAAACCGATCTACGTTTTCCCAATGAGATGATTGGTGTATTGCGTATGGTTGATGAAGTGGTATGTGCACCTTTTAAAAATAATAGTGACATGATTACGGACTTACTATTATTTGGTATGTGTAATGCTCAAGAAGGCATGAATCCATTTAATAAAATGGGTGCATTACAAGTGTCTTTAGAACAATCATTAAGCCCAAGTTATAACTTAGGTTTACTCTGGGAGCCAACTGATGATTTTGGCTTTGGTATGGTTTATCAAAGTGCTGCCAAAATGCGTTTAAAAGGCAAGTATATGATTGATAATGCCAGAGCACCTCAAGAACTTATCAAGGGTCTTAACTCATCTGCTACAGGACAAATTTTAGCTGCAATTCTAGGTCTACCGGGCAATGTACCTAATATTGAGTCTGGTTTAGTCGCTATGGATCTTGAATACCCTGCACATTTTCAAGCAGGTATTAAGTATAAAATCTTACCCGATTTGCAAGTTAATTTTGACGTAGGATGGACTGACTATTCTGCTTGGAATAAGTTTAAGTTTGAGTTCGACCGTCAAATTACGCTATTAAAAGTGGCTAAGCTTTTATCTAATGACGTTACCGATAATTCATTGGCATTGCCATTGAAATTTACCTCGCCGTGGAGTTGGGGAATTGGTCTTGAATATTCAGCAACCGATCGTTTGAAATTAAGGGCCGGTTACGAGCCTCGAGCTAGTTCGATACCTGATGATAAACGTAATACCATGGTTCCGATCAATAATGCACAATTATTTGGTCTTGGCTTAGGTTATCGTTTTGACGCAGATACAGATCTAGACCTTTCAGTGGGTTTCTTGCGTAGTCGTGACAATATTCCAGCCTGTACGAGTACATTGTCGAATAAGTGTGGTGTCGATAATATTTTATTAAACCCTTATTCGGGCCTAGATGTAAAAACGAATACAAAAATCACAGTGCTTGGTTTGAGCTATAGAACAAAATGGTAAAACAATATAAATCGATGTTTCGACCTAAATTTGCTATCTCGACTTTATGTATTGCGGTAGCAAGCGTTTCTGTATCTTATGCAGATGGTTTCTTTACAATCATTGGTCCAGATGGTCGTCCAATGATTGTACCCAGTAAAAAAGTAGAACAAAAGCAATCCAAGAGTAAAGTAGAAGCACCAAAACAAGTTGTACAACCGCATGTAAATGCTACACCTGTTCAAGAAGCATCTAAAGAAAATGTTCAGAATTCAAAAGAGTTTAAAAAGTTTGAACCACATCCTACAAAAAAATTAAATACTGCACCGACTGCACCGACTGCACCGACTGCACCGACTGCACCGACTGCACCG
>NZ_KI391942.1:16401-61599 GCF_000162375.2 Acinetobacter sp. RUH 2624
CACCGACTGCACCGACTGCACCGACTGCACCGACTGCACCGACTGCACCGGAGCTTCCTTTAAGAATGAGTAAAGCTCAGAAGGAGGAAGTTAAAAAACAGACTAGTAGCGTTAAGACAGAAAGTGTTCCAGCAAAAATTTATTCATCTTCACAAAGTACTTCTCAAACTGTTTCAATACAAGATCCTTCAAATGATCGATCTAAATTTACAAGTATTGATGGCGTAGAGTATGTAAATAATGAATATCTTGAAGATCAGGAATTTAATCTTGAAGGTAAAAAACGCTTTTATGTTATGCCGGATGGACTTGGAAGAACAGAGTTTATCGAAAGAAAAAAAGGTGTAAGCAAGTCTACTTTAGAACAATTGTTTAATAAGCAATCTCAGGAAGATCAAGGAGCGATTGTTTTAGCTCCAACTTATATACGACTGTCTCAAAAAGAATTAGAAACGACTTTTGAGCAAGATAAATGTTTTGTTCAAGGCTATAAAAAGTCAATCAAAGTGCTTGGAGCTAAAAAAGAAGTAAATTTATGGCCTCGAAAGCCATTAAAAGAAAAGTTTGAATATGAGTTGGTAAAACTAGATCCATCTGTACAACATTTACAACTTATGTCATTTGCAGCGAGTAATTCCGCACCTCTATATTATTGGCCTTTAGCTATATTCTTAGATGAGAAGGGCTGTATTTTAGAAGGGGCAAGTGGTTTCAAGAGCAAGTCTTATCCTTCTACGATATTACAACATGCATCGATTCAAGGTACTTTAAGAGTGCCGCCTCATGCGCGTTATATGATGTTAACTCCTTTATCTTCTTCGATAGATGTAGCAGAACAAGAGTTATCAAATCAGGGACAGATTCAAATTTCAGTATTACGTTAAAAATAAGTAGGGTATCTAATGAATAAAAAATTATTATGGCCTTTTGCATTAACCACATTAGCAATCATGCTGAATGGTTGTGGCGGTGGTAGCTCAACCATTAATGAAGATCCTACAAGTGGTTCTGGTAGTTCAAATGCAAATGGAAGTTGTGATGCATCAAATAGTGACTGCTTACAGTTTTCACTCGATTATCCCATTGCTGGTCTTAATTTTACCTGTAGTAGTGCTGCAAATCAGAGTTTTGTTACTAAAGCTTCAGGAAACAGTGTGGTTGGTACATGTAAACTTGGTGATACAGCAAATTTCTTTTTACAAGGCACTCAAACTAAAACAAAGATCGATTTAGGTTCTGTTCAATTAGATAATATTTCAAAGATTAAGGTGGTCGTTCCGCCACGTTTGAAAGTTATGGATATGGCTACGGCTTTAACAGGTGTAGCACCAGCTTCACTAAGTCCAAATGATCCAACCATCCGTGTAGCAATGGCCTTGGTTAAACTCTTTCAAAGCGTTGGTTTAGAGCGTGGTGATAATGTAGTGGGAGATATACAACCTACACTATTTACCGAAGATAAGAAAAATACGCTAAATGTAGTACTTCAAAATATTACTGCTGCTGAATGGCAAAGTGGAGCATACGCCAGTATCTTGAAACCTTGGTTAGATGTTAGCCAAATTGATGATAATCAGGCTTTTGCTTTAGTAACTCAATTGACTCATTTGAGTTTGGTAGGTTTATATCAGTCAGATTACTTGACCTTAGCTCAACCAAACTTAATTTCAGAAAATTTTTATGGATGTAATTTAGCTAATTTAGCGGATTGTCCAAAAAATGCTGCTAATACCCAACACGTAATAGGCAATTTATTTTTACTCTCAGATCGCCAAGGTTATACATTTGGTTACGGCTTACAGTGGAAAGGTACAAGTACTACTACAAGTAACTCAACAGTTACAGCAGTAATGGAAGTATTAACTAAATCTAAGCCAGCTCAACTTACAGCGAATGCTCAAACCACATGGCTCGATCCATTACAAGCTGAGATTAAATCGACGCAACCCTTCCATTTAAAAGCTTCAGCTAATAGCGCTGAAGATTTACTGATTTATCAAGGTAAATTATTAAATGATTCATTTATTGCTGGTCGCGAAAGTCTTTATTTAGGTGCAACAAATAGTAAAACACCAAATCCTCAACAATATGCGTTATGGCGCCAGAGTATAGGTAATCAAAACTATAATGGTTCGCTAGATATCTATAAAGTAACTCCAGCAAGTTATCTTGCAAAAGATATCTTTAGAACTTCAAAAAATGTGAGCTCAGGGCAAACTTATATTTTCCCGTTATATGGTACTTTAAATATTAAATTTGATACTGCTGGAATTTCACCAATCGATTTAGGTATTGTGATTGATGAAAATGGTGACATTCGTACTGATATTAAACCTAATGCAACAGCAACAGATATGTCTGGACAGTGTGGAGTGGTCTCAGATAACACTTTAATTGATAACAATGGCGTTCAACAGTATCGTATAGGGACAACCGGTGGTACAGAGTCTTCTTCAAATGACAAATCAATTACAGTAAAAATGATTTTTGCTGAACCGAAGCTCGGTAATCTCAATGGTATTTTGGCTGGTTTAAATTCGAATGTTGTTCAAGGTACTACTGCAACTGGTAGTCAAACACTGATTGTAAGTGGGGCAAAAATTAACGTTGCCAACTTATTACAAGGGCAGTTAAATGGTATTAACCTTACAACTTATGATAACAAGACAGTTTCATGGTTAAATCCATATGCCTTCTATCAACGAGTCTATAATAATATTAAGGATGTGAGCCCAGCTCCTACAGAAGAGGATAAAGCTTTAGCTGAGCGAATGAGTGGAACGATAACGATTAGAACGGCTGATTGTTATCAAATTAAGACAAAATAAAAACCATAAAAAAAGACCGTGAAAGCGGTCTTTTTTATTAACTAAATTAACCTGTATGGTCTAAACGAGTTCCTAGTGTTTCTAGGTGCGTTGGAAAAACTTGTTTTTTACGATCTTCAAAATAATGTCTGAGTGTGTGTTCGACACTCGGAAAGGCAAGTTCACCCCATGGAATCTCATGCTCTTCGAATAATCGGCTCTCTATGCTTTCTTCACCCGCACCAAAAAGTCCATCTTTTAGCTGAGCTTTGAAAAGTACATAAATTTGACCAATACGAGGAATATTGTACATACAGTAAAGTTGTTCTATTTCAATTTCGGCTTCTGCCTCTTCACGAGTTTCTCGCGCCGCACCTTGTTCCATGGTTTCGAACAACTCCATATAACCAGCCGGCAAAGTCCATAAGCCATAACGAGGTTCAATTGCACGACGGCAGAGGAGTACTTTATCTTCCCATAACGCTAAGGCACCGCAGATTACTTTGGGGTTTTCATAATGAATATTTCCACAATGAGTACAAACACGGCGTACTTTATGATCACCTAAAGGAATTTTTTGTTCGGTTTTATGCCCACACGCTACACAGAAACTCATAATTATCATCGAGTATAGAGATGCCTCAGCATAACTGAATTTTTAGACTTACGCATCAACTCTATTCCCTAAGTTTGATTTTCAGATATGATGCAAAGAGAGACAGAATAATAGGTGAATGGTATGGAAGAGCACTTGCTAACACAAAAGTTACAGCAAAGATTGCGCTTTTCCACCCGCATACAAGAAGCACAAGCTGCAGTACTGATTGCGATTACAAATGAAAATAATCCTAAGGTACTGCTTACACGCCGTTCAATACATATGAACAACCATGCGGGGGAGGTTTCTTTTCCGGGTGGCAAACGTGACCCTAGTGATACAAGTAATATTGTTGTAGCGCTAAGAGAGGCTCAAGAAGAGACGGCTTTAAATCCGTTTGATGTGCAGTTGCTAGGTGATCTGCCTATGCAACGTGCAAGAAGTGGCTTGTCTGTAAAACCGATTGTTGGGCTTATTCCTCCTGAGGTAACTTTAATTCCTCAGCCCACCGAAATTGATCGAATTTTCTTTGTGCCTTTACAGCAACTTATAGAGACGCGTCCGACGCCATATGAAGTGCGATATGCTCATCAATCTTTATACTTCCCAAGCTTGCAGATTGATAATGAAATTATTTGGGGGCTCACAGCGCGGATGTTAATTGCCTTATTTAAATATGGTTTAGGCTACCAAAAAGAGTGGCCATTTCTACTGAACTCACCAACGTTTGGAATGCCAAAATTTTCTCATAAAAAATAAAGATCAGGACTGATAAATTATGATGTATAGCTATTAAGGACAGCATCCAAAAGCCTTACATGAGCCATGGGATGGCTGGGTTGCTCCAACTGCAACGCTTATTGGACAAGTAGAATTAGGCCGTCAGGTCAGCATTTGGTTTGGTGCTGTAGTACGTGCCGATAATTGTATAGTGCGCATTGGTAATTTTTCTAATATTCAAGAAAATTCGGTATTACATACTGATGCTGGACTTGAGCTAAATATTGGTGAATATGTCACGGTCGGACATAAAGTCATGCTGCATGGTTGTACGATTGGTGATAATAGCTTGATTGGTATGAACGCCGTAATTTTAAATCGGGCTGTGATTGGTAAAAATTGTATTATCGGTGCTAATGCTTTAATACCAGAAGGTAAAGTGATTCCAGATAACTCAGTAGTGATGGGTTCACCAGGAAAAATTGTGAAAACTTTGGATGAAGATGGCGCGGCAAAAATACGTTTGAGCGCACTACATTATGCTGAACACTTTAAAAGCTATGCTGATTTAAAAGAATTTCACTTTTAAAATTTTAGTAAGATATTTTCTATGCCAAGCACTCGCTTGGCATTTTTATTTAGATAGGAACAACTCGCCTAACAGGGCCGAGTGGGGTATCATTACTTCCGTTTTTAATCTGATTGAATACTAAGGTTGTGCATGAAACTGCTGGCGTTGGAAACTGCAAACGAGCAATGTTCCATTTCATTAATTGATGAAACCCAAGAACTATTTTTCCAACTTGATACGCGAGCGAAAGCACAAACTCAAACCATTCTGCCAATGATTGAGCAGGGCTTAGAGCAAACTGGACTAGACGCTACTGGTTTAGATGCAATTGCCTTTAGCCGAGGGCCAGGTTCTTTTAGTGGTGTTCGAATTAATGCTGCTGTTGCTCAGGCTTTAGCTTGGTCACAAGATTTACCTGTGGTTCCCGTTTCTACCTTGCAAGCTCTCGCACAAGCGGCTTACCGTCTTGAAGGTTTAGAGCAGGTAACTGCGGTACTCGATGCACGTATGAACGAAGTTTACATTGCAAGTTTTGTTCTAGATGAGCAAGGCATCATGCAGTGTATCGATGAAGAAAAATTAATGAACTACGAGCAAGCGGCTGCCTATGCAAAGCATTGCTTGATTGGTTCAGGTGCTAAACTTCTTCAAGCTGATGCAGAGTATCAAACAATCACTGCCACTGCACAGGACATTGCTTCGATTGCACGTGTCTATGCTGCCCAAAAGCAGTGGGTTGATGCTGAACATGCTTTACCGGTTTACTTGCGTGATGATGCATGGAAAAAAATTGCGGATCAGGGTAAAGCAAAGTAAAGGCACTGCGCATGCATATATATTTTGAAGTGGATTTTCAAGAACAAGCACAGCATTACCAAGCTGTGCTTTCTTCTAGAGGCGTGACTGCCGATTTACAGCCGATTGAAAAGCTCAATGCCCGTTTTTTACGTTTAAATCCTGAATTAGCACTTTGTGTAGATGAAAACGGACTTTGGTTATCTGCGAACGGCATGAAAATGCAGCCTGACTGGAAAGCTGAAATCCCACGTTTAAAACGAGCAAGTCTTAAATCGGAAATGATTGCTCGTGCTTGTCAGTTAGGGGAAAAGCCAGTACTGGTCGATGCTACAGCGGGCTTAGGTCATGACAGCTTACTTATGGCTTATCTGGGTGCCCAAATCCAGCTTGTTGAGCGTCATCCGATTTTATTTACTTTACTTGAAGATTCAAAAGCTCAGGCACAGCGTGATCCATTTTTAAGTCAATTTATAGATCGTATTCAACTAATCTTTGCCGATTCCGCAAGCTATTTACAGCAATTAGATCAAGACGCACAAACGGTTGATGTAGTCTACCTTGACCCGATGTTCCCACAGCGCGACCAAAACCAACAAGCAATTAAAAAACAAGCCCAGGTCAAAAAGCAGATGCAACTTTTGCATTTACTTTTACCCGAAGATGGAGAAATGGATTTGGGAGATAATTTGCTTGATTTGGCCAAAAAAGTTGCCAAGCGAGTGATTGTAAAACGTCCACGTCATGCTGTTTTCTTAGCAAATCAAGAGCCAGCTCATCAGTGGCAGGGGGATGCTTGTCGTTTTGATGCTTACTTTCAGTAAGCTTATGTAAGGATAAGTTTTATTGTTTGAATAATGCACAAATATATGTGATATAGTTCAAAAGCATGATTGCTAAAATTCTTAGCAGGCATACACTTATGATGCCTGACAAAAACGAAATTTTTGAAACCTTTTTATGATTGATCTCAAACCTTCCATTAACTTTTGGCATGATTTTAAAAGTAACCAGCTTGCCGGAATGTGGTTATTTTTGGGGTCAAGACGTTCCTTACAGATTGTACATCCCTCTATTCTTCAACTTATAGTTTGGGGAATATTAGGCGGATGTACCAACTCACTTTATAGCTGGCTCGTAGCTGGTCAAATGGGTGATTTTAACTCCCAAGGCCTAATTGGGTATGCACTATGGCCTTTTATTGCGCTTATTGTTGGTATTTTTTTATCACAGCGTATTAATCAGCCGCGTTTAATGTTAGTCCCAGCCTTACTGTGGCTAGTTTTAGATACCAATATTTTATTAATTCAATGTTTAATTCAATATCTGGGCTCTAATGGTTATTTGAACTTTGTTCCCGACGCTATTTATAACGGTATTTTACCGAGTCTGTTTGTGGCACTTTTTGTGTGGCAAAGTTTGGCAGTTATTTGGGTTTTCTCGCGTGAGCTGAAATGGCCTTGGTGGGAGCGGGCATTGGTCATGGTTGCGACCATTGCAACTATGGTTGTTTGGCAGCTTTCTGTAAAAGATCAGCCTATTTGGAAAGTGGAAGATTCTCCACCTACCTTTGCCGAAGATGCTTTCTATGCACAAAGTAAGTTGCTTCATGATGCGTTAGAGCAAGTCCAATATGGTGAGCTAGCGAAAAGCCACTGGTATTTCTTAGGTGTTGCGGGCGACAGTTACCAAGACGTTTTTAAATCGGAAGTGGTTCGTATTAAAGAACAATTCGATACACGTTTCGGTACTGTCGGACGTTCGATGATGCTAGTCAATAATCCAGATACCCGAACCGAAATTCCGATTGCGTCTAAAACTAGTATAGAGTTGGCTCTACGCCGTATGGGCCAGCAAATGAACCGTGATAGTGATGTGTTATTTTTATATATGACATCGCACGGTGAACAAAACCATTTTGAAATTGAAAATGCACCGCTAGATTTGGGGCAAGTCGATCCGAAATGGTTACGTGAAACGCTTGATAAAGCGGGGATTCGTTGGCGTGTAATTGTCATTTCTGCTTGTTATTCAGGAAGTTTTATTCCTGCATTACAGTCGCCTGATACTTTAATTATTACTGCATCTGCTGCAGATAAAACTTCTTTTGGCTGTAATAACGAAGCTGATTATACGTATTTTGGACGAGCTTTCTTTGACTTGGCGATGCGAGAGCAGTCTTCAATGAAAGATTCGTTTAATGCCGCTAAGCAAACCGTAACCAAATGGGAAGTCGCTCAAGGTGTAGAACCTTCAGAGCCGCAATGGATGATTGGTAAGAATATGGAGCTTATGCTACCTCAGTTGGAAAAATATCTTTTCCCACAGCAAAGCACAGGTAGTGTAAATATTGCTCAAACACAAACAGAGGCTAAAAACGATGCAACTCCTGCAAAAAAACCGCTGCTTTGAAGGTGAGCAGCGCACTTACCAGTTCGATTCTCAATTATTAAAGGGCTCTACTAAGTTTGGTGTTTATTTGCCACCTGCAGCTTTGGAAGGTAAACCTTGCTCAACTTTGTTTTACTTAGCGGGTTTAACGTGTACTGAGGAAACTTTTGCAATCAAAGCCCATGCACAACACATGGCCGCGCAGCTTAGCCTCATACTGATTACACCAGATACTTCTCCTCGTGGTGAACAAGTCGCTGTAGGTGACCATTGGGATATAGGGCAAGGTGCTGGCTTTTATATTAATGCAACGCAAGCGCCTTGGTCTGAGCATTATCAGATGGAAAGCTATTTAATTGATGAGTTATATCCACTCATTTTAAAAAGTTTTCCGGTAAATACTAAACAAGTTGGTGTCTTCGGACATTCGATGGGTGGCCATGGTGCCTTAACTTTAGCTTTTAAATATCCTGACAAGTTTAAGTCGGTATCTGCATTTGCACCGATTTGCGCGCCAAGTGAATGTGCATGGGGTGAAAAAGCATTTAGCCATTATTTAGGTACAGACCACGATAGCTGGTTGGCTCATGATGCTACAGCTTTAGTCTTAAAAAATGGTGCAGTTTTTAGCGAAATTTTGGTTGATCAGGGATTGGATGATCAATTTTATGAACAACTTCACCCTGAAAAATTTAAGCAAGCATGTTTAAAAGCAGGACAGCCCTTAACTTTAAGACAACATGCTGGCTATGATCATGGCTATTATTTTATCCAGACCTTTATGGATGAGCACTTGCAGTTTCATGCAATCCAGTTAGAAAAGGTAACATCAGCGAGTTAGTGCTGCCATTCCACCTGAAATTCTTGTTGAGCCATACGGTTTAGGTGATCAAGGACAACTTTTTCCAAGTGGTCGTGATCATCTAACTGACTATCAATAGCAACATTTAATTGCTCTGTTTGAGGTGCAAGTGTAATGGTTGCACTAGGCATGAAGATTTTAAAATCTTGATCAGTTTCTTGTACTTCAAATTTGTGCTTCCAATGATTGACTAGACGTTTTGCAATGCGTTTACCATCATTTGTTAATAGATGAGTTGTGCTTTTCATTATCAATCCTCACATTGGTTTAATGTACCTTAACAAATTCGTTTGGCACTTAGCATTCTATAGTAGCAACGTTACGTTGCAAGTTTGAAATGTTGCCATTTAAGCAAGGAAGAGCGGGCCAACTAGGTTCTTTTTTGTTATAATTTTTAGCCTCTCCTTAAACTTCTAGCCAGGTCATCCACCTATGTCCAAGCCTTATTTGATTGCTCCTTCTATTTTATCTGCCGATTTTGCTCGTTTAGGCGAAGATGTAGACAAAGTGTTAGCTGCAGGTGCAGATGTAGTGCATTTTGACGTTATGGATAATCATTATGTTCCAAACTTAACTTTTGGTGCAGGGGTGTGTAAGGCTCTAAAAAAATATGGTGTTAAAGCTCCTATTGATGTGCATTTAATGGTATCTCCAGTTGATCGTATTATTGGCGATTTCCTAGAAGCTGGCGCAGATATTATTACGTTTCACCCAGAAGCATCTCACCATATTGACCGTTCATTGCAACTTATCAAGTCAGGTGGTGCTAAAGCAGGTCTAGTTTTCAATCCAGCAACCCCATTACATTATTTGGACTACGTACTTGATAAAGTTGACCAAATTTTATTAATGAGTGTAAACCCAGGTTTTGGCGGACAAAAGTTCATTCCAATGACTTTAGAAAAATTACGTGAAGCTCGTAAAATTATTGATGCAAGTGGTCGAGATATTCGCTTAGAAGTAGATGGTGGTGTTGGTCCTGCAAATATCCGTGAAATTGCAGAAGCTGGTGCAGATATGTTTGTTGCTGGTTCAGCAATTTTTGGTCAACCAGATTATAAAGTTGTAATTGATCAAATGCGTGCAGAGCTTGCTAGAGTTGGTACTGTGAGCGTTTAAAAAAGCTTATTAAGCTGAGAGTAAACTTGTGGATAACTTTGTTTATAACTTTATGGATAACTGTGTTGATAACCGTATGGATAAAATGTTGGTAAAATAAACAAAAAGAGATCAACCGATTACTCTCTACACAAAATATATAAAAAAAGAACGCTTTGGGGTTCTTTTTTTATACGTATTGGATATTTTATTGTCTGTTTTTTTATTAAGCTTTGCTAAAAAATGACCTGTGCAAAAAATGAGATGGAGCTGTGTAAAACTTTTAAAACATAATAAATAGAAAACTGTAAAAGTGTCATGAAAAGTAAAGCTAAATTTGATTTAATAAGATTTTAGTAAGAGACCTAGATCATTAATGACAGTAAAAATTTTAGCGGTAGATATGGATGGGACTTTTCTTAATTCTAAGAAGCAGTACAACAAAGCACGTTTTTTAAAACAGTATGAACAACTAAAACAAAATAATATTCATTTTGTGGTGGCCAGTGGTAACCAACTTGCAAAGCTTGTTACTTATTTTCCAGAAATTAATCATGAAATTGCTTTCATTGCAGAAAATGGAGCACATGTTGTAGATGCAGGGCAAGAACTCGCTTTTGCTCATTTAAGCAAAGAACAGTTTGGTAAGATTCTAAAAGCGATTGACCCTGCGTATACCTCGACCATGGTGATCTGTGGGAAACAGAGTGCTTATGTACATAGGAGTATGAATGCAGAGGACTACGCTAAAGTCGCTCGATATTTTGAGAAGCTGACAGTTATCGATGACTTTTATACGTTAGATGATCTGGTGTGTAAAATTACTTTTACTGCTCAGGAAAACGAAAGTTTTGCAATTTTTGAACATTTTCAGAAGCAAAGCTTCGTAGCAGATAAGGTTTTAGTGCCTGTTTCTAGTGGCTTTGGTTTTATTGATTTGATCCTTCCAGATCAACATAAAGCGCATGGTTTGAAACTATTACTACAAAAATGGCAGATTGAAGCCAATCAAGTGGTTGCGATTGGCGATAACAATAATGATATCCAGATGATCAAAGCAGCAGGTTATGGGTTTGCGGTTGAAAATGCTATTGAAGCTTTAAAAGCAGTAGCACCTTATACAACACGAAGTAATGAACGAGAAGGTGCACTAGAAGTGATTGATTTAGTTCTTCAGCATCAACCTCCGTTTGCTTAATGACCATAAAAACAATCAATTAAGATGTAAAATTGTATCTGTTTTAAAACTTGGTTATGCTTATACCCCATAGATAAATGGATTGCTCAAGGCAATAAATGATGACGCTGCAACACTTACGCAAGTATGCTTGGTTTGTGTTCCTAATGACTTTGGTCATTGGGTGGAGTGGCGTGTCTGTTGCTCAGATGCCTATGCAGCATGATCTTCATACAATGCCATGCCATAGTAAGCAAATGACACATCACACTATGCATGTTCAAGCTGATGATCAAGCGATGTGTCATCAATCTATGGTTAAAGTTTCTCATCAACATGGTGAACACTGCCAAGACTGTAACCCAGTCCATTGTCAAATAGTGAATCTGGCTTTACAGCAAGCTGTACCAGATATTGAAACATCATTTATTCCTAGTACATCTCAATTTAGTAGTATTTATCAGGCACAGCATTTAGCTGGATACTGGCAAGAAATCTTACGTCCACCAAAAGCTTAATCCTTTCTTAATTATTTTTTTAGTTAAAAGGATTACAGCAATGTCTCATAAAACAATTAGCAGCCTCGTCGCTGTATTTGGTCTATTGGTTTCACCATGGACCCTCGCGGCAATTAAGGAATATCACCTTAATATTAATGAACAACAGGTCAATGTTACGGGAAAACCCCTTAAACGAATTACCGTAAATGGCAAGTTTACAGCCCCACTTCTTGAGTTTGAGGAAGGGGATGAGGCTGTTATTCATGTTCATAACCAATTAAAGAATCAAGATACCTCTTTACACTGGCATGGGTTGTTACTACCGGGGTTAATGGATGGTGTGCCGGGTTTCAATGGTTTTAAAGGAATCGCGCCAAACGGAGATTTTGTTTACCGTTTTAAGGTGAAACAAAATGGCACATATTGGTATCACGCCCACAGTAAAGGCCAAGAACAAGATGGTCTATATGGACCACTCGTGATTTATCCAAAAGGAAAAATACCCGTTGCAGCGCATGAAAAAACTGACCGTGATTATGTGGTGATGCTTTCAGATTTTCATCAGTCTTCTAGCGATAGTATTTTAAAGAATTTAAAGAAATCTGCTGAGTATTATCAAAACCGCCGTGAAACCGTATCTGATGTTTGGAAGCAAGTGAAAGCACAGGGCTTAAAAGCAACTTGGCAAGATCGTTCGATGTGGAATCAGATGCGGATGTTAAAAACCGATATGTCTGATGTGACGGGTTATACCTTCTTAGTTAACGGCAAGACACCAGAGCAAAACTGGACAGGTAACTTTAAAGCGGGCGATAAGGTTCGATTACGATTTATTAATGCTTCAGCTATGTCTTTTTTTGATGTCAGAATTCCAAATTTAAAAATGACTGTCGTGAGTGCAGACGGACAGCCAGTTAAACCTGTTGCAATTGATGAGTTTCGTATTGGTACAGCCGAAACTTACGATGTCATTGTAGAACCTAAACAAGCAAATTATCAGATTGAAGCAGAGTCTATTGACCGCAGTGGTTTTGCCATTGGTACTCTGCATGATGAAAACACCCAAGCTGTAGGGCCAATTCAAATGCCACAGCCGCGCCCACGTGCTTTATTAACCATGGACGATATGGGCATGAGTCATGGGGGTAAAAGCGATCAACATGCTGGCCATCAAATGAACATGCAGCATGACATGTCGGCTATGCCTGAGATGAAAAAAGAGACGAGTCAGGCTAATCATGATCACACAATGATGAAAATGGACCATGACATGAAAGATATGTCATCTGACGGGCATGATCATTCCATGATGCACATGAAGCATGACATGTCGGCCATGTCTGAAATAAATCATGATATGCAGACTATGTCATCTAGCGAACATGATCACGCTATGATGAATATGAATCATGAGATGCCATCTCAATCTGAGAATAAGCCTAAAAATGATGAACCCGTTTATGGCTGGGCAAATGCTTCAACACCAGCAGGTATGAAAGCACTGCAATATAGTGATTTGCAGTCTTTAACACCGCAGCCAGATACTCGTGCGCCCGAGCGTGAATTAGTCATTCGTTTAGGGGGCAACATGGAACGTTATATCTGGACTATTAATGGTAAGAAATTTAACGAAGCTGAACCATTACAAGTTAAATATGGCGAACGTATTCGCTTGAAGTTTGTAAATGACAGCATGATGGCTCATCCAATGCATTTACATGGCATTTTTATGCAATTGGAAAATGGTCAACAAGCTGAAAACTTACCAAATAAACATACCGTTATTGTTCCACCCGGAAAAACCGTTACTGCGTTATTGACAGCCGATGCTTTGGGAGAATGGGCGATTCATTGTCATTTGCTCTATCACATGAGTGCGGGGATGATGAATAAGTTGATTGTTGCTCAAGTAAATGACAGCCAACAACCAGCTCAATCACAGCCACCTGTTCAATCTGAAAATGAGAAAGGAGCTAGTCATGCGCATCACTAAGTTATTTTCTCAAATGATATGTTGCGGTGCTTTCTCGGGTATATCTTTATTTGCTTTTGCTCAAGAACCTTTAACACACGATCATTTACGCGAACATGGTGGACAGGTTTATCAAGCAACTAAGATTGATACTGGCTGGACTCAAAATGAAGAGGGTGAAGGCAGTTTTTCTTCTGAATTGGAAAGCTGGGTGGGAACGGATGAAAATAAATTGTTCATTAAAGCCCATGTTGAAAAGGCCGAGTCGGAAGATGCCAATTATGGCGGTTCAGTACTTTATAGCCGCAATATAGCTGATTATTGGGATGTACAGGCTGGGGTAAACTATGAACGTTTACAACGGGAAGACGAAAAGCAAGAACGTTGGGCTGGTGTAGTGGGTTTACATGGCATGGCGCCTTACTTTTTTGAAACCGATGCTTATCTTTATGCAGGTGAAGATCAGTTATGGAAGTTGAGCCTAGAGACCGAAAGGGACTTACTCTTTACCCAAAAGTTGATTGGTAAGCCCTATTTAAAAGCAAATGTTGTTTTGCAAGATGAATCTCGCTATGCCAGTAAAACGGGGCTATCAAGTTTACAGGCAGGTTTTCAAACCCGTTATGAAATCAATAAAAAGGTCATGCCATTTGTTGATGTCGGTTATGGTTATGAAAAAGGTTTAAAACAAACCGCTTGGCAAACTGGAACCGACTCAGAACATGGTTGGTATTATGGAGCTGGGTTAACACTAAAATTCTAATTGCCGAACAAAAAGTAAGCTTAATGACATGCCATTGGTTTATACTGATGGCATTGTTTTTTGTGTCAGTTATGGTGCAAAGATGGCTTTAGAAAAACAAGAGAATCAAATAAATGTAAATAAAAGCTGCTCAAGCTGTGGGTGTTCAAGCGTAGTAACTCAGGAATATTCTATGCCGAGTGAACTTATGGCAAATAAAATCCAATGGGTGAGTTATTACCATATTCCTCACATGGATTGTGCAGCCGAAGAACAAATGGTGCGAATGGCGTTAGCACCTTATGCTGGACATATTCAAGAACTTGATTTTGATTTGCCTGCTCGGCATTTAGCGGTATATCACAGTACAGAAGCTGAAAAAATTACCCAAACCCTGCAACGCCTAGGTTTAGGGGCAGAGTTACAGCAAACTCAACCTCACTATGAACCCGTTGAAAAGCCTAAAAAGGTACGTGTTAGCTCTTCAGCTAATGCAGCACAAAAACAGGTTTTACAATGGTTGTTACTTATTAATGCAGTGATGTTTTTTATCGAATTTATGGCAGGCATCATTGCGTCATCAACAGGATTAATTGCTGACTCACTCGATATGTTTGCCGATGCGGCAATTTATGGAATTGCTTTATTTGTGGTAGGTAAAAACCTCAATGCTCAATTAAAGGCTGCACATATTTCCGGATGGTTTCAGTTTGGCTTAGCCATGATTGTGTTAGTTGATGTATTACGTCGTTTTATATACGGCAGTGAACCTGTTTCAATTCTCATGATTTTAATTGGCGGTTTAGCGCTTGCAGCCAATGTTAGTTGTCTTTATTTAATGAGAGATCATAAGGAGAGTGGGGCACATATGAAGGCGAGTTATATATTCTCTGCCAATGATGTCATCGTAAACTTAGGTGTCATTATTGCGGGAATATTAGTTGCAATCACTGGCTCTCGTTATCCTGATTTAATTATTGGATTGATTATTGTTTTGTTTGTTTTAAATGGTGCTCGGAAAATTCTACAACTCAAAAATGAATAATATTTTCTGATAAAGGCAAGCTTGAGTTCGGGTTTGCCTTCATTTTTTATTTTAAAGTAAACTGAGTCTTCACATAAGGAGGAACGACCTCCCCCATAATGGGTAATCATGTCAGGACGACCTGACACTATAAAAATTAGTGAATGTTATGGCTTGGGCTATTTTAATTTTAGCAGGTGTATTTGAAATCATTTGGGCATATTCTATGAAAATGTCTGAAGGTTTTACACGTTTAACCCCTAGTGTTATTACCGTAGTTTTTATGATTTTGAGTGTGGTTCTGCTTTCAATATCAATGAAAACTTTACCCCTTGGTACTGCTTATACGGTTTGGACAGGCATAGGTGCAATTGGATCATTTTTAGTGGGTATATTTTTTCTCAATGAACCTATTGGTGCAATGAGAATGATTGCCGCTGTACTGATTGTATCGGGACTGGTTCTAATGAAAATTTCGTCTCCATCTTAAAAGGATAAAGTATGTTGCTGTCTTATAAGTATATCAATTCGCCTGTTGGGCAATTAAAACTAGTTGCGAATGAAAATGCTTTGGTGGCAGTACTTTGGGACAATGAAAATCCAAAACGTGTTCGACTGGCAGAGCTGGTCGAACAAGCTGAGCATCCGGTTTTATTAAAAACTGAGCAACAGTTAAAAGAATACTTTGAAGGCAAACGCCGTGAATTTACATTGCCATTAGATTTTGAAGGTACAGCATTCCAAAAACAGGTGTGGACCGCATTACTCAGCATTCCTTATGGCGAAACAAGAAGTTATAAAGAAATTGCTGTTCAAATTGGAAATGAAAAAGCAGTGCGAGCAGTAGGGGCTGCCAATGGTAAAAACCCAATTTCGATTATTGCACCTTGTCACCGAGTCATTGGCGCGGGTGGCGCTTTAGTGGGTTTTGCTGGTGGTCTTGATAAGAAAGATATTTTATTAAAATTAGAGCAAAAATAAGCTATTTTTAGCGCTCGATTTTTTCAGGCTTTTCTAATAAGCTGTCAATACTGATATTTCATATAAAGCGGGTTTTATGACCTCGCTATTTTCTGAAATATTGATCTTTTCATAACAAACTCTGGATGTTCTAAAAATGGCTGTCGGCGACGTAACAATGCCACAAATGCATGTGGTAAAAGGTGTAAAAATTGGCTCAACAGAAGCATATGTACGTTACCAAAACCGACGAGATTTAGTCATTTTTGAGTTTGCAGAAGGTTCAAATGTTGCGGGTGTATTTACTCAAAACGCCTTCTGTGCAGCACCTGTTCATGTCTCTAAAGCTCATCTTGCCGAAGGCAATCCTCGTTATTTAGTAATTAATACAGGTAATGCCAATGCAGGTACTGGACCTACAGGCTTAAAAAATGCTCAAGCTACTTGCGCGAAGTTAGCTGAGCTTGCTGGTGTGAACAGTTTTGAAGTACTTCCGTTTTCTACAGGGGTGATCGGTGAACAGCTTCCAATGGAACGTTTACTTGCTGGTCTTCAACCTGCATTAAATAGCGTACAAGATGCTGCTTGGAATGATGCAGCAACTGGCATTATGACGACAGATACAGTTCCTAAAGGTGCATCTGAACAATTTGAACTTGATGGCATTACTTATACCATGACTGGTATTAGTAAAGGTGCTGGAATGATTCGTCCAAACATGGCAACCATGTTGAGCTTTGTTGCTACAGATGCGCCTATTAGCCGCGATTTAGTCCAAAAGCTATTAAAGACAACGGTTGAGCATTCATTTAACCGTATTACCATTGATGGTGATACTTCAACAAATGACTCTTGTATTTTTGTGGCGACTGGTCAGGCTGGTGGCACTGAAATTACATCGGAAAGCGATGTGCGCTACGCAAAAGTATTAGAAGTGCTTGCTCGTGTCATGAACCGTTTAGCACAGTTAATTATACGTGATGGCGAAGGTGCGACCAAGTTCATTACTGTTGCTGTAGAGGGTGGTGGTAATACTCAAGAGTGTTGTGACATTGCGTATAGCATTGCACATTCTCCACTCGTTAAAACTGCACTGTTTGCATCTGACCCGAACTGGGGACGTATTTTAGCGGCAATTGGCTATGCAGGAGTGAAAGACTTAGACGTGTCTAAAATTCAGGTGTGGTTAGATGACGTTCAAATCTGTAAAGATGGTGGTGCAGCCGAGGACTATACCGAAGAAGCGGGTGCGCGCGTTATGGCACAAACCGAAATTACCATTCGCGTTGATTTAGGTCGCGGTCAAGCCAAGGACACAGTCTACACATGCGATTTATCTTACGACTACGTCAAGATTAATGCAGATTACCGTTCGTAAATATTCAGTTATAATCAAGCCTCGACAAAGAGGCTTTTTTATTAGCCCCATCTTTTGATATTAAATGATTCAATTTAGTAAATCATTTAAGCAGTAACGTTATATGCGAGCAGGTATGCCAGCATGAAGGATAGAGAAGACGTTTTATGAGTGATGCGACTTTAATTGCCAACGATGCAAAAAACATTGTACAAGCGCATTTAGACCGTTTAGGTGAACCAAAAGACAACCGCCTAAGTGAAGAAGCAAAACAACAAAAGTTTGCACAGATCGAAGCAGAGCTCAAAAAACGTGATGCTGTCCTTGTTGCTCACTACTATTGCGATCCCGATGTACAAGAACTTGCAGAAAAAACAGGTGGATGCATTTCTGACTCTTTAGAAATGGCCCGTTTTGGACGAGATCATGCAGCCTCTACACTGGTTGTAGCTGGTGTTAAGTTTATGGGAGAAACAGCTAAAATTCTGTCTCCTGAAAAAACAATCCTGATGCCGACTCTTGAAGCAACTTGTTCACTTGACTTAGGTTGTCCAGTCGATGAGTTCACAGCATTTTGTGATCAACACCCTGACCACACCGTAGTGGTTTATGCCAATACATCGGCTGCTGTTAAAGCACGTGCGGATTGGGTAGTGACTTCCAGCTGTGCAGTTGAAATTGTTGAGCACCTAGACAGTTTGGGCGAAAAAATTATTTGGGCACCAGATCAGCACTTAGGTCGCTATATTCAAAAGAAAACTGGTGCAGATATGTTGCTTTGGGATGGCGCATGTATTGTGCATGAAGAATTCCGTGCACGTGGCATTGCCAACATGAAAGCATTGTATCCAGATGCGGCTGTATTGGTACATCCAGAGTCACCAGAGTCGGTAGTAGAAATTGCCGATGCGGTAGGTAGTACTTCTCAACTCATTAAAGCTGCACAGACTTTGCCAAATGAAAGACTCATTGTGGCAACTGACCGTGGTATTTTCTACAAAATGCAGCAAGCAGTACCAGATAAGATTTTAGTTGAAGCTCCAACAGCGGGTGAGGGAGCAACTTGTCGTTCATGTGCTCATTGTCCGTGGATGGCAATGAATGAACTCGACGGAATTTTAGAAGTTTTACAAAAAGGCGATCAAGAAATACACGTTGATCCAGCGCTAGCTGAACGTGCCAAAATGCCTTTAGATCGAATGTTAGCCTTTAGTGCATCGTTAAAACGTTAAAAAGCCTCAAAATGCTTGTTAAATATACATTTGATAAGGATTTTTAACTTTTTTTGACAATAGGTGTTGACGTCTGAGGGCGTCGCGCCTAGAATGCACACCGTACCGCACGATGTGCGATACAGCAAAAGCTGAGATAGATCGGAGCATAGCACAGCCTGGTAGTGCACCTGGTTTGGGACCAGGGGGTCGTAGGTTCGAATCCTACTGCTCCGACCACTTAAAAGAATATTTTAAGATCGGCGAAGTATCGCATGATAAGCATCATCGGTTAAGCGCCTGTAGCTCAGTTGGATAGAGCATCCGCCTTCTAAGCGGATGGTCACAGGTTCGAATCCTGTCAGGCGCGCCATTTGGTAGCTTGGTACATAGAACTTATTTGATGGTGGATGTAGCTCAGTTGGTAGAGCCCTGGATTGTGATTCCAGTTGTCGCGGGTTCGAATCCCGTCATTCACCCCAATTTCGGAGCATAGCACAGCCTGGTAGTGCACCTGGTTTGGGACCAGGGGGTCGTAGGTTCGAATCCTACTGCTCCGACCATATTTAAAAGCGTTCAAGCTTTCTAAAATATCCCAAATATTGAAAATAATTTCTTCTAGTCTTACAGACAGAAGGAATTTTTTTGTTTTTATATATTTAAATTTTAATTCATACACACTCCAATATTTGAACTTGTTTAAATAAGTTCTGTTCTCTGTTATTGATATTTCTGCCTTAACTCATCTTTTTCTTGTTCTGATAAAAATGCGATTTTAAGTCCATTTTGTTGAGCTGTATAAATTTGCTCTGGGCTTAAACCTGCTAGTGGGGCAGCAGTTAAATATTCATGTTGTATTTCAATACCTTCAACCGCTGGGTCATCTGTATTAATAGTGGCAAGCACACCATGTTCTAAAAAAGTCTTTAATGGATGCTCTGCTAAAGAAGGCACTGTGTTGGTTTGAATATTTGAGGTGAGACAAGATTCAATACCAATCTGGTGTTTAGCCAAATAATCTAGAAGTTTTAAATCTTGAACGGCTTTAACACCATGCCCAATCCGTTCTGCACCTAATTCTTCAATGGCTTGCCAAATACTCTCTGGGCCAGCAGCTTCGCCTGCATGTACCGTAATGTGCCAACCTGCATCACGCGCTTTTTTAAAGTGTTCAATAAATAAATTGCCCGGAAAACCAAGCTCATCTCCAGCGAGATCCAGCGCTTTAATATCATTTTTATGGGCAAGTAGGGCATTTAATTCTTTTTCGCAGGCTTCTTGGCCAAAAGTACGGCTCATAATGCCAATTAAATTCGCTTTTACCCCGTAAGCTTGGCTGCCTTCTTTTACGCCAGCAATAACTGCTTCAACAACCCCTTCAAGTGGAAGTTGATGTGTCATTCCCATATAACCCGGTGAAAAACGTAACTCTACATAGTCTAGGCCTTGTTGTGCTGCATCTTGCATATTTTCAAAAGCAATACGTTTGCAGGCATCTAGGCTCGCTAATACCTTTACGCCCCAATCGAGCTTCGATAAAAAACTTAATAAGTCTGGTTGGTTATCCATCACTTGTACGTGTGGTCGTAAAGATTCAATGTCGTAAGCAGGTAAATCTAAATGGTATTGTTGCCCCAACTCTAAAATGGTTTGAATGCGAATGTTTCCATCAAGGTGGCGGTGTATATCTGTAAGTGGAAGCGTTTTTGCAATCATGGATTTCTTCTTATCTGTTCGTATCAGTTCATCATGCCTGTTTAGAGCCACTGATAATAGTTTGGTTTTGCTATGTTTTTGTGAAAAGCGTTGAGTTGAGTTTTTTGAACTTACTATATTTGTATAAGTTTTAATTTTGATGACATTGTTCTGGCCTAAGAAGACAACCCAGTCTGTGTAAGATACGAGCATAAAGATTTTTATTGTTTTTAATTTCGCTGAGCCTGTTTTTTGTTGACTCTTCAAGAGTAGATTGGCTGAAGAATGGTCATTGGTATTTTGGCTTTTACTTGTAAAGATGAATAAAGGCTTGCTAAAGACCAAACCGATAAAGCGATTAATTTATCTGTAGAAATCTATTTCTGGCAAGTAAATGAAAAAGAAGAAATAGGAAGCACTCAAATGAAGTCGGTACTTTGTCATCAAGCAACATTACAAGTCGTGGAGCAACCGAACTTAACACCTGCAAAAGGGCAAGTTTTATTGGAAGTGGTGCGATGCGGGATCTGTGGTTCAGATTTACATATGCAGCACCACTGCGACCACATGCATGATTTGGCTGCACGTGTAGGGTTTAATGGTTTAGCGAAGTCCACAGACCCGTTTGTACTAGGACATGAGTTTTGCGGCAAGGTTTTAGACTACGGCCCAAAAACACGCCATAAATTTAAAGCGGATACACTCGTTTGTGCAATGCCGCTTTTAAATGTAGATCAGCATGGTTATTTGTCAACAGGCCTTTCTCCAAATGCTTCGGGTGGTTATGCCGAGCAAGTATTGGCTCAATCAAGCTTGATGTTTGAAGTACCGAATGGTCTAGATGCAGATAGTGCTGCCATGACTGAACCGATGGCAGTTGCATTGCATGCTGTTCGCCGTAGCCGTGTAAAAACAAGTGAGCCTGCGATTGTGGTCGGTTGTGGTCCTGTTGGGTTAGGTGTCATATTAATGCTTAAAGCAGCGGGGGTTAAAACCGTAGTTGCCAGTGACTTTTCTCCAAACCGCCGTAAGCTTGCCGAGCAATGTGGTGCGGATATTGTGGTAGACCCTAAAGAGACATCGCCATTTGCCAACTGGAAAGAGTTTGGTTTACTTGGCAATGTTTCGGATGCCATTAACATGGGCATGGGGCTGTTTGATAAGTTACAAGCGACTCGTTTACCGTGGTGGCATGGATGGCGCATGATTGATAAATTAGGCGCTCTGCCAAAACGCCCTGTTATTTTTGAGTGTGTTGGCGTACCGGGCGTTTTACAGCAAATTATTGAAGGTGCACCTTTATTTTCCCGAATTGTTGGGGTGGGCGTGTGCATGCAAAGTGACAAAATAGAACCAGCACTTGCGATTAATAAAGAGTTAGAAATTCAGTTTGTATTGGGATACACGCCGCTTGAGTTTAGAGATGCGCTACACATGATTGCAGAAGGTAAAGTGAACTGTTCACCGCTCATTACGGGTGTTGTTGGCCTAGAAGGTGTAACTAATGCATTTGAAGCGTTACGTGATCCTGAACAGCATGCCAAAATCTTGATTGACCCTAAACGTAGCGGTTCAGATATTCAATTAATGAGTCATTAATTTCAAAGCCATTAACGCTTAACTAAAAAGGTTGTGATTTGATTAATCACAACCTTTTATGAGTATTGAGTGTAAATGAAAGCTGCTGAGCTAATTCGTATTAGTCTTTAGTTGTTCTAGTTCTTGGTAAATCCACTCAACAAATTTTTGAATAGTCGGTGAGATGTCTTGGCTCGAATGAATGAGATAGTACTTCCGGCTGCCTTTTAGTTTTTTATTGGAAACAATCACCAGTTCTTTTTTTTGTAGTTCAGACTCAATCAGCATTTGTGGAATTAAAGCCATTCCCATGTCATGACTCGCAGCAACCGCAAGCATTGAAAATAACTCGTGACGTTGTCCATCAAAAGGTTTCGGGTGCTGCATGTGATGAGTCAGAAACCATTCTTGCCAAATACTAGGCCGAGTGGTTTGTTGTAGTAGGGGGATTTTCAGCAAATCTTCAGGGCTTAAATCATAAGTATTCTCATTAATCATCACAGCATCTGGAAAATACTTTTCGATGAGTCTTGGTGAGCACACAGGTACAATTTCTTCATCCATTAAATAATGTGCTTGTATGCCGGGCCAGTGGTCAATCTGCTGCTGCGTACCTGCAAAAATCGCAGCATCAAAAATATTGTCATTAAATAAAAAGGGCTTGGTACTGGTTTCTAAATGAACCGTAATTTCAGGGTGTTTTTGATTTAAAAGATGGAGCTTGGGTAATAACCATCGCGTTGCGAAGGTAGGAACTACACCTAACTTTAATGTTCCACCTAAACCTTTATGAGAAATCACATCGGCCGTACATTTCTCTAAGCCTAATAAGTAAGGTTTAATACTTTTAAAATACTGTTGACCAGCAATGGTGAGTTCAACACCATGCCGAGTACGTATAAAGAGTTCAACGCCCAAGAAGTCTTCTAACTGCTGAATTTGGCGCGAAACTGCACTTTGAGTAATGCATAGCTCTTGCGCAGCATAGGTATAACTTAGATGTTTTGCTGCACTTTCAAAGCAAATCAGGCCCTGAATGGATGGGATGCTTCTTCGCATAAATAAATCCTTTTATTTGTCATCATATTTCAAAACAGCATATGACCTACATGCAAATATCCGAGTTTAGTATAAAAATAAGCCATTTTTAATGAAATACAATGAATTAAATATCTAAATTTAAACCTTCTTATTTTAAATATGCGTAAGTTGCATATCTGCATGAACATTTATCGTTTGATTACTGAATTTTTCACGCATAACATCGAGTTAAATAAAGAAGATCAAATCAAGCAGAGGATGCGATGAATCACATGGTGACAACAAAAAAAGCAAAAGTTCAATTTAACTGGCAAGACCCATTTTTAATTGAGCAACAGCTTAGCCCAGATGAGCGCATGATTCGTGATGCGGCTCATGCCTATTGTCAAGAACGTTTGCAACCACGTGTACTTGAACAATTTCGTCATGAAACAACAGATCCATCTATTTTTCGTGAAATGGGAGAGCTTGGCTTACTGGGGCCAACCATTCCTGAGCAATATGGCGGCGCGGGTTTGAACTATGTGAGTTATGGTTTGGTTGCGCGTGAAATTGAATATGTCGACTCGGGCTACCGTTCTATGGCGAGCGTGCAAAGCTCATTGGTGATGGTTCCAATTCATGAATTTGGTACTGAAGAACAAAAGCAAAAGTACTTACCTAAACTTGCCACTGGTGAATACATTGGCTGTTTTGGTTTGACTGAACCTGACCATGGTTCAGACCCGGGCAGTATGATTACTCGTGCTAAAAAAGTTGACGGTGGTTACCGTTTAAGTGGCGCAAAAATGTGGATTACCAACAGTCCAATTGCTGATGTATTTGTCGTTTGGGCAAAAGAAGTTTCTGCGGAAGGCAATGTGGGTGACATTCGAGGCTTCATTTTAGAAAAGGGCTGGGAAGGTCTATCTGCGCCTGCCATTCATGGCAAGGTCGGTTTACGTGCCTCGATTACAGGTGAAATTGTGATGGATAACGTTTTTGTACCTGAAGAAAATGCGTTTCCTGAAATTCGAGGTTTAAAAGGCCCATTTACCTGTCTAAATAGCGCTCGCTATGGCATTGCATGGGGGGCAATGGGTGCTGCTGAGTTCTGCTGGCATACTGCACATCAATACACCATGGACCGTAAACAATTTGGTCGTCCGTTGGCTGCAAATCAGCTGATTCAAAAGAAACTGGCAGATATGCAAATGGAAATTGCTTTGGGTCTACAAGCAGCTTTACGTTTCGGCCGTATGAAAGATGAAGGCATTGCATCAGTTGAAGGCACGTCCCTAATTAAGCGTAATAACTGTGGAAAGGCACTTGATATTGCCCGCATGGCACGTGACATGATGGGTGGAAACGGCATTAGTGACGAGTTTGGCGTAGCACGTCATTTGGTCAATCTTGAAGTCGTAAATACTTATGAAGGCACACATGACGTTCATGCCTTGATTTTAGGTCGTGCACAAACAGGCATAGCCGCATTTAGTAACTAACTCATTCATTTTAAAAATAGAGGTGTTCTTTTGGGAGCACCTGTAGGGATTTTTACGCAAAAATTTATGGAAAATGACAAGATTCATCGTAAGGATACTCATGTGAAGATGTACCTCTGTGTACTTAAAACCAAATGTAAGATGATGAAAATGTAAAAGATTAAGTCATACAGAAAACATAAGTAGGCTGCCGATGACTCATTTGGGAAAATGAGGAACTAAAGATGAACAATGACGTTCAAGTAATATCGAAAGAATTGAGAACTACATTTCCAAGCAATCTTGGAACATATGAAAAGATCGGACCGAATACATGGAAATGGGCATTGTTATTTGCTTATTTTGCGATGGTGGTCGATGGCATTGATATTATGCTGCTGTCTTATAGCTTGACCAGTTTAAAGGCAGAGTTTGGGTTAAGTACCTTTCAAGCGGGTGCCTTAGGTAGTGCTTCTTTAGCAGGTATGGGTATTGGCGGGATTTTGGGTGGCTGGGCATGTGACAAGTTTGGTCGTGTACGAACCATTGCCAACTCGGTGACCTTCTTTTCTGTAGCAACTTGCTTATTGGGCTTTACGCAAAGCTTCGAGCAATTTATGGCTTTACGTTTTACTGGTGCTTTAGGAATCGGAGCACTCTATATGGCTTGTAATACCTTAATGGCTGAATATGTGCCCACCACTTACCGTACCACGGTCTTGGGCACGTTACAGACGGGTCAGACTGTAGGTTATATTGCAGCGACCCTATTAGCTGGCGCAATTATTCCAGATCATGGCTGGCGTGTTTTGTTCTTTCTGACCGTAGTACCTGCTTTCGTTAATATTTTCCTGCAACGATTTGTGCCAGAGCCAAAATCTTGGCAGCTCACCAAAATTGAAAGCTTACAAGGCAATAGACAACCAAAAGAAATGGTGGTGGCTGAAAAGCCGAAAAGTAGCAGTATCTATAAGCAAATCTTTAATAACTTTAAGCACCGTAAAATGTTTTTGTTATGGATGACCACAGCATTCTTCTTGCAGTTTGGTTATTACGGCATTAACAACTGGATGCCAAGCTATTTAGAAACAGAAGTGCATATGAACTTTAAAAACTTAACCAGTTATATGGTGGGTTCATATACAGCAATGATTCTAGGCAAAATTTTAGCGGGTTATCTTGCTGATAAATTTAATCGCCGTGCTGTTTTTGTGTTTGGAACAATAGCCAGCGCCGTGTTTTTGCCAATCATTATTTTCTTCAATACCCCTGACAATATTTTGTATTTATTAATCACCTTTGGCTTCTTATATGGCATTCCATACGGTGTAAATGCGACTTATATGGCTGAAAGCTTTTCAACCGATGTACGCGGAACAGCCATTGGCGGTGCTTATAACATTGGTCGTGTCGGGGCAGCGATTGCACCAGCCACCATTGGTTTCTTGGCATCGGGTGGAACTTTTGCCATGGCCTTTATTGTGATGGGTGCTGCGTATTTTGTTGCAGGGGTATTGCCAGGCTTATTTATTAAAGATCGTCAGTACGATCCACAAAGACAATCATAAACAATGACAGGGAGGTGCATTAGTACCTTCTAAAAAGATAAGGGTATCGTTATGGGTGCATTACAAGGAATTCGAGTTTTAGATTTAAGTCGTGTACTTGCAGGGCCTTGGTGCGGGCAAATCTTGGCAGACCTTGGCGCGGAAGTGATTAAAATTGAACGTCCTCGAGTTGGTGATGACACTCGTATGTGGGGGCCACCATGGATGCCCGATCAAGACGGAAACATGACCCGTGAATCTGGCTATTTTCAGTGTACCAACCGCAATAAATATTCGGTTGCGGTGGACATTACTACACCCGAAGGTCAGGCCGTAATTTATGAAATTGCCAAGACTGCCGACGTGGTGATTGAAAATTATAAGACAGGGTCTTTGGCTAAATATGGTTTGGACTATGCTTCCTTAAGTGAGCTGAACCCGAACATTGTGTATTGTTCGATTACCGGTTTTGGGCAAGATGGCCCACGTGCAGAAGAACCCGGCTATGATTTTATTATTCAGGGTATGTCAGGCTTAATGAGCATTACCGGCGAGCCTGATGATGTTGCCGGCGGTGGTGCACAAAAAGTTGGCGTGGCTGTTGTTGATATTCAAACTGGTTTATATTCAACCATTGCCATTCAAGCCGCATTGATTGCACGCTCGCAAACGGGACGTGGTCAATATATTGATATGTCACTCCTTGATGTACAGGTCGCGGCACTGGCAAATCAGGGAATGAACTATTTAGCTTCAGGTAAGGCCCCACAGCGCATGGGTAATCAACACCCAAGCATTGTGCCTTATCAAACTTTTAAGGCTAAAGATAAAGAATTTATTATTGCTTGTGGTAATGACAAACAGTTTAAAGACTTGTGTGTTGCGATTGGTTATCCAGAACTACTCGAAAATGAAAAGTTTGTGCGTAACCAAGACCGCGTCAAATATCGAGATGAATTGATTCCTTTATTGTCGGAGCACTTTTTGCAGAAAACTGCCAAAGAGTGGGTCGACATGATTCATGCGCTTAAAGTACCCGTAGGTGTAATCAACTCTATTGAAGATGCTTTGGCTGAACCACAAATCGTCCATCGTAATTTGGTGGTGAATATTCCTCATCGTTTAAATGAAAACTTTCAAACCATAGGCTCACCCATCAAGTTGTCTGATACTCCCGTTGAATATCATCATGCACCGCCAGAGTTGGGTGAACATACCGCTCAAATCTTATCGAGATTTAAAACAGCAGAAGAGCTTGCTGCATTAAAAGAGAAGGGCATTATTGATGGAAAAATTGCTTAAGCTATTACCGTTTTCAATATGGCCATTCAATTATCATTGTAGTTGAATATAAAAAACCGCTTTTATAGCGGTTTTTTATTAGGAAGTTTTTCTAATCTTGAACTTATGACTTTTTAGAAATACGCTCTTCGATGGCAAATTTGAGTAAAGAAGCACTGCGGTAAAAACCGTGTGCGAACTTTCCAAATGGCATGGTAATGAAGAAGGTCATGACTGTAGCTAAATGGAAAATCAGTAAAAGTGCCATGTAAGGGGTATTACGAAATGCCATGAGAGCTAAACCTGAAGCACTGACTAAAATTAAAAGGAAAATAAAGCCTCGATCTACAGGTTTTTGCTCGCGGTCACCATGTAATGGGTGGCGTTTAAGGTTTAAATAGAGCAAGCCAGATGGTCCAATCACTAAGCCAAACCCACCCAACGTACCCAAAATCACAGGCAAGCTAAAGATAGGGTAAGGTGCATGCAGGTTAAGGAAATAGTGATATAAAGTCGCTACGCCTGTGGCTGCAAAGCAAAGCATAAAGCCATAAAAGGTGAGGTGATGGAACACGCGGCGAATTTGTGTGTAACGGTCATCTTGCTCATTACAGCCTTTGCCATGTCCACCATCTAAATATTTAAGCGTTAATACATTTTGGGTAGCTTGAACTAGATCTGGTTTCTCAACTTTGCCATGAATAACTTTAGAGGTTTGACGCCAGAATTTACTAATGCCAATGCCGAGCAAAACAATCGCAACTGTAAAGGTCACTCCAAAAAGTAGAGCTAAAAAGTTATGCGGGAAAATCGCATAGAAATTACCTTGATAGCCTGCAATCAGGTCAGTGCCTTTGTACCACACCACAGCTAACATGCATAAAAAGAAAATAGCTGATAATGCTGAGACAAAAGGAATTCCTACAGACTTATAAAGTCGGCCTAAAGGCTGAGGGGTCGCAAACTCTTGGTAAGTTTCCAAACGTACTTGCGCCATCGCTTTTGGAATATTTACACCAAACTCATGTGGCGGGGCATATTGGCAAGCATGTAAACAAGCACCACAGTTATGGCATAGGTTTGCGAGGTAATGAATATCGGCTTGATTAAACTCAAGACGTTTGGTCATGGCCGCAAATACAGCACAAAATGACTCACAGTAACGACAAGCATTACAAATTTGTAGGGCTCTTTGAACTTCCTGCTCATGGTCAGAGAGTTGAACAACTGGAATTAGGGCTTTAGTACTAGCATTCATGTTCAACTCCTTGTGAAAGTGCATAGTGGGCTGCATTTTTTCCGGCAATGCGTCCAAAGGTTGTGCCGATCGACATACCGACCCCAGCGGTATAACCCTGACCGAGTACGTTACCTGCCATCATTTCACCTGCGACAAACAAATTGCGGCTTGGCTTATTGTTAAAACGCACCGCAGCATCATCTTCGACTTTTAAACCTAAATAGGTAAAGGTAATGCCGGGTTTAAGGGCATAGGCATAGAAAGGTGGCTGATTGAGAGGAACCGCCCAATGGGTTTTGTTGGGAACAATATTTTCGGTGGTGCAGTCATCTAAAACGGTATGGTTAAAGGTGCCTTGCACACAGGCTTGATTAAATTCTTCTACGGTGTGGCATAAGGTTTTTGCATCTAGCCCGATTTTTTCGGCCAATTCTTGAATGGTATTTGCTTTTACGCCCGCAAACACAGGTGGCATAAAGCGACCAATGGCTTTTGAGTCGATAATAGAATAGGCAATTTGCTGTGGCTGTTTGGCAACAAGGCGGCCCCAAATCGCATAACGTTTTGGCCAGAAGTCTTCGCCTTCATCGTAAAAACGTTCGGCTTTGTTATTGACCACAATACCCAGTGAAACGCAGTCAATACGGGTACAGATGCCGCCATCATATAACGGTGCGCGTGCATCTACGGCCACACAGTGCGATTGCGATGGGTCACCAATAATATCGGCGCCTTGATCTATCATAAATTTGAGTAAGTTGCCTTGATTAAAACGAGTACCACGAATAATGAAATTATCGGCAGGCCATTCGCCGTTTTCATTTTGTCCCCATGCTTCTCTTAACCATTCTAAATTTGACTCAAAACCACCTGCGGCCAATACACAGCTTTTCGCCTTAAACACACGGCCATCTTCGGCAATTGCAGCTTCAAAATGTCCTTGGTTTAACTTTAGATCTTTAATTTTTGTGTTGTATAAAATCTCAATGCCAAGTTCTTGGGCACTACGGTAGTACGCATTAATAAGAGCTTTACCGCCCCCCATAAAAAAGGCATTGGTACGTGCAACATGTAAAGCACCTGAGAGCGGTGGCTGAAAATTCACGCCATGTTTACGCATCCAGTCGCGGCAAGTCGCCGTGCTACGAATGACCAGACGAGCTAAGTGCTCATTAGTTTTTCCAGCAGTGACTTTAAGTAGGTCTTGCCAATATTCTTCTTCGGGATAGGCATCGACTAATACATCTTGAGGAGCATCATGCATGCAGCGAAGGTTACGGGTGTGTTGTGAGTTACCACCACGCCATTCTTTAGGTGCTGCTTCTATGACAAGCACAGAAGCGCCGCTTTCTTTTGCCGTGAGCGCGGCACACAGTGCGGCATTCCCACCACCAATTACAATAACATCATGCATGGATTTCTCCCTTTCTCAGCTAAGGTTAATGTAGCTTTAAAAAGGAAGGTGAAGTGAGAGGCTAAGCTTGAATGGGTGTTTAGTAAAAATAAACACTAAGCGCTTAAGTGTTTATGAGTTCCGCACCTGGCCAGCGCTTTTCATTAATTAAGTTAGTCACACAAGCACGAATCACTACTTTGGTGGCTAAAGTAGCAGGTGAGAGCTCTTCTTCAGACAAACTAATTAAATAGTTAATACGCTCAATGGCAGGCTCTACAACGCGTAGCAAACATAGGTCTTGTCGCGAGTTTAATGATGCACCCGCAGGTTGGATAGTTGCCATTTCGAGTTGGCTAATGCTTTCCATTAACAAATGCAACCCATCAATTTCATAAGCCACTTTAAGTTGATGAATTTTCTGTTCGAGCAACAAACGTAGTCCATGTCGTTGGCTCGGTAAAATCAGCGGAAGTTCTTTAAGCTGTGAATGAGTAATGGTTTGAGTGTCGATACAACTTTCAAGATGGTACTGACTCAGCACTTCTTTAGGCGAGATTAAAAACATTTGCTCTTTGACTAAAGGCTGTATGGCCCACTGTGGGTCGACATCGTCACTAAAGATGATAGCCACATCGAGCTGCCTTGCATTAACTAAAGCTTTTAAGTCACCCGATAACCCTTCGATTAAACGGACTTTAATATCGGGATAACGGTTTCTCATGAGTTTTAAAAAATGCGTGCCTATAACAGACGCGACACTTGGTGAAAAACCGACGATAACATGACCACTTAAGCGTGAAGAATGTGCAGAGTCTACCGCATGGTCTAGGTGCCTAAGCGCAAGTTGAACCTGTTGAAAAAAAGCTAAACCCGCGGGAGTAGGAACCGTACCCAAAGCAGTACGTTGTAAAAGGCGAATAGAAAGCTCGCTTTCTAATTTTGAAATTTGCTGACTTAATGCAGACGTTCCAATATCGAGATTTTTTGCAGCTTTACCCAAGCTTCCAGACTCGATCACTGCAATAAAGTACTTTAATTGTTTAAGTTCCACGGCAAATTCTACTTTGTCCTTTGTTAATTATTCTACACTGGTTTATTACGCTATATTTTGTTCTATTTTGCTGCGTAAACCGTTCAAAGAGTAAAGGCAACACCTGCTCAAGACGTTGCCTTTTAGAGCTTTTATTGTTTAACCTGCTCAAGACCCTGTTCTTCAATAATTCGTGTCGCTTGAGGCGATTTCACAAATTGAATAAGTTCTTTTGCGACTTTTGCATGTTCCGAATTTTTACCAATACCAGCAGCAAACACGGTAACTTTTTGGTAAGGCGCAGGGATTGGACCAACTAACTCAACTTGCCCATATTGGCCAGTGAAAGGTTTGATTTCACTAATTTGCTGGAAGCCAATATCAAACTGACCTTCGGCAATACGTTTTGCAACACGGTCGCCGACTACTTTTTCTGCTTTACCAGCAATCACTTTGTACTCGACAGGTGGGAAGCTTGGGAAAACATCTTTTTCAAGATGTGTACCACTCGCACTTGCTGAATAGCCGATGTGCTTGGCATTTAATAAAACTTTTTCAAATTTTGCCGCAGAGCTAATGTCTGGCTTTGGTGCACCTTTAGGCACAGCCATACCAATGCTTGAATTGACTAAAGTGCTTTGTGAATTTGGGTCGACATAACCTTTTTCTGCAAGTTTGCTTAGTTCAGGAGCAGCCAATACCACCACATCAAAGCGTTCACCACGATCGAGACGGTTTGGAATTGCAGTTGGCGATGCACCCATAGATGAACCAGACGAAAGGTGAACCGTATGACCAGTTTGCTTTTCAAATATTGGAATGAGTTTTTCCATAGATGAATAGAAACCGCCAGAGCTAATCACTTCTAACGTATCTGCGTTAGCAAGCGTTGAACCTAAGCCAGCACCAGCTAGGCAAATGGTCATGAAGATAGGGGACTTTTTCATAGTATCTCACTTTTAATGACAGGAGAGCACAGTACGGAGACTTAAGATCTGCCGTACTGTTCATTAAAATTTCAGGTTAAGTAGTTAGTTGTTTTAAGCGCTAACCTTTGCAGGTTCAGCAATCGCGTCAGATTTGTTCTGCTTAGAACCGCGACATAGATATAAACTTGAGATGAGACTACATACCGCAGCAAGCATGAGCCAGAACGCTGGTGTGCTTGCATTGCCAGTGTTTTCTACTAGGAAAGTACACGCCATTGGAGTCATACCACCAAAAATCGCGGCTGCAAGACTAAACGCTAAAGAGAAGCCAACGGTACGAACACGTTTTGGCATTACTTCGGCAAGCGTTGCGACCATAGTCCCGTTGTACATATCAAAGAAGAACGAGAAGTAAGCAAGAGTAATAAGTAGGTTTGAGAAGCTAATGTCGCTCACCAACCAGCTTAAAACCGGATAGCTGGTAAAGATCGCAAGAGTCGTAATACCTACTAATACTGGACGGCGACCAATTTTGTCTGAAAGTAAGCCACCCATTGGTAACCAGAAGAAATTCGATAAACCTACAAACACGGTTGCTAAAAGGCTATCTGTGACCGACATTTCTAAAGTACGTTTTGCATACACTGTGGTGTAAACCGTAATGAAATAGAACGTGGTTGTGGTCATCGCACTCATCATCATACCTGCAAGTACAATGCGCCAGTTGCTTGCCAATGTACTGAAAATTTCTTTGGTTGAAGGATGAGTTTTTTGTGCTTTAAATGCTTCAGTTTCCTCTAAAGTACGGCGGAATAAGAAGATTAAAGGAATGATCAAACAACCAATTAAGAACGGAATACGCCAGCCCCATTCACTCACTTGTGCATGAGTTAAAACGGTGTTGAGCCAATAACCAAATAACGCTGCAAACACGACCGCAATTTGTTGGCTACCAGACTGCCAGCTAGTAATAAAACCACGGTTTTTATCGGTTGCAATTTCTGCAAGGTAAATAGACACGCCGCCAGATTCAACACCTGCCGAGAAGCCCTGTAACAGACGGCCAATAACCACCAAAATAGGGGCCATAATACCGATGGTGTCATAACCCGGTACAAAGGTAATTAAAATCGTACCAATAGCCATCAGGCTTAAAGTCACAATCAACCCTTTACGGCGACCAATTCTGTCGACATAGGCACCCAAGAAAATAGAGCCAAGAGGACGCATAAGAAAGCCCGCAGCAAACACGGTAAATGTCATCATTAAAGAGACATATTCATTATCTGAGTGGAAAAATTTTGCTGCGATATAGGTGGCATAGAAACCAAAAAGAAAAAAATCGTACTGTTCTAAAAAGTTGCCACTCGTTACGTTTAATATTTTTTTAAAAGTAGCCCTACGGTTATTAACGACATCCATTGGAGACCTCCTTGGCCTGACAAAATGGAAACATTCACGATCTTCAAAGTTTGGACGTAAATTGATTCAATCAATAAACCTAAATAGGAAATGGGTTAGAGATGAGATTTAAAGGTGTCCTTCGTAGAAAATGTGATGCCTTGTTTCCAGTTCAAACTACACATCTATGTTTCGATAAACAGAAAACCACTTATCATTCGAAGGAAAATGTAATCTTAAAAAGCAGGGAGGAGTGAGAGGCGAAAATTAATTAGGTATTTAGAAAAATTAATGACCCTTTAAACAATAATTTCAGAACATGGCCAAATTTGGTTTTGAATTAACTCTTTAACACAGGCCTTAATGGCTGACTTGGCAGCAAGTGCAGCGGGTGATAATTCTTCTTCGGCAAGGCTTACCAAGTAGTTAATTCGTTCAACTTCTGGGTCGACGACCTTAAGCAATTGCAGCTTATGTTTATACTCTTGCAGGCAGGCACTTCCGGGCCTCACACTTGCAAGGTCAAGGTGAATTAGGCTGTCCATAAGCAAATGCAAGCCATCAATTTCATAGACGACATTAAGCTGTCCAATCTTGTGCTCAAGCAGCTTTCGTAAGCTATGGCGCTGACGTGGTAGTACTAAAGGAATATCGCCAATTTGCTGCGACTGAATAATTCCGCTTTTAATACATTCGCTAAGGCCGTATTTTTCGAGCACTTCTTTGCGCGCCATCAAGTACATTTGTTCGCGTACTAATGGCTGTATCGACCATTGTTTATCAATCTCATTAGTAAAAATAATAGCGATATCAAGCTGACGTGAATTAATCGACTGAATCAGGTTCCCCGACAGGGTTTCCACAATCTCTAAACGAATATCTGGATAACGTTCAGACATTAGTTTCATTAAAGGGATACCGATTAAAGCGGTAATGGTCGGTGGAAAACCAAGGCTGACATGACCAGACAACCGTGCCGAATGTGCAGCATCTATGGCAAAGTTCACCTGACGCAAAATAAGTTGCGAGTGTTTTAAAAAGGCAAGACCTGCTGGGGTTGGGGTCACACCAAAAGCATTACGCTGTAATAAACGAATGCTTAACTCTTGTTCGAGCTTACTAATTTGCTGACTAATCGCCGAAGCACCGACATCGAGCTTTTGGGCAGCTTTTCCGATACTGCCTGATTCAACGACCGTCAAAAAATACTTTATTTGCTTGATTTCCATAATAAATGTATTCGCTCATCATCCTTGATTTATAGAGATATGAAGGATTGGGAAATCTATCATGTATTTTTATATTAACAGCAATGTGTAAAAAGTTTCTGAAAATTAAGCGGCTCTACTGAAACTTAGTAAAAAGCAAAATCACACCTAAGACACATAAGATTGAACCAATCACCTTATTAATCTGTACTTGCTTGGCTAACATTTTTTGTCTCAGCAGCATGGATGAAAACAGCACCGCCACCAGTGAAAACCATATGAAATGCGCAAAAGACATAAAAAAGCCATAAGCCAAAAGAATAGTTTTCGGTGTCGTTAAACTCACAATTTGCGTATAGGTACTAATCACAAATAGTGTAGTTTTAGGGTTGAGGGCATTGGTAAAAAAGCCGTATTTTATGGCTTGAATACTGCCTATAGCGTTTAAAGCAACAGCGTCTAAAACTGGTTTTTGAGTAAAAGTTTTATAGCCAATATAGATCAGATAAAGCGCACCAATGTACTTAACAATATTCAAAATTTGCGGTGTATAAGTCATCACAAAGGCAACGGCGACTAATGTGTAGGTCACATGCACCAACACGCCAAGCGATATTCCGAGTGAAGTGAACACACCTATTTTTCTGCCATACAGATAACTATTTTTCGTCACGATCGCAAAGTCTGCTCCGGGACTAATCACTGCCAAAATCGTAATGAGAATAACTGCAATGAACTCTGCCATTATTTTGCCTCCACACTACAAATGAACAGTTTTATCTGTACTTTTTGGAATGTATTTGAGAGGGGAGCTGTTTTGCTTAAAGCTATTATTCTTTTGGTGAGGAAGATTGGGGCTTTACATTTATGAAGATAGATAGCGATATTCAATATGTTTTTCATCATCTAAAATGGGGTTTAATAAAGATGATTTTTATTTTGAACAGAAATCTAAAAATAAAAATCGATAAAAACGACTACACATTTATGAGTTTTTGGAATGATTGAAAGAATATCGCTGAATTCATTAAAATTTTTCTACTTTGTGGTGAAGTATGGCAGCGTCACTTTAGCTGCAAAGAAATTATTTGTGACGCAAAGTGCGGTCAGTAAACAGATTTATAATTTAGAAGAAGCTTTAAATACGACTTTGTTCGACCGAAAAAATAAAACGCTTGTGATGACTAAGCAGGGTGAAATTTTAATGAGTTGTTGCCATCAAGTTTTTGGTCAGCTTGATGAATGTTTAATAGAACTAAGCCAACCTAAAACTCACAACAAACAACTGGTCTTGTCGTGTGAACCGACGCTTTCCATGAAATGGCTCATTCCACGGTTATCAAAATTTAAAAAGCTCGGGCATGATTTTGAGATTGTGCTACTCACAGCAGGCGGTGTGGTCGACTTTGAAAAAGATAATATTGATATCGCAATTCGCCGAAATGACTTTGATTGGGGAGAGCATATTTATAGCGAAAAGATTGCCGATGAATATATCGCTCTAGTTCAAGCAACCAAGCCATCGGAAACAAACGACTTACTGATTTCGACCTCTAGACCGAATTTTTTCAAAAGCATGAGTCGCATTGCTGAGCTAAAGCAAAGTTTAAAAGGCTACACCAAAGTTGAACTCGAGCATTTTTATCTATGTTTAGAAGGCTGTTTGGCGGGACTCGGCGCGACGGTCATCTCAATTTATATAATTGAAAAAGAGCTTGAGTGGAACGCAATACAGAAAATTTCACCAATCGTTCAAGATAATTCAGCCTATTTTTTACTTTCTCATAGTGCTTTTGAGGAAGATCCACGCAAAACCATATTTTTAGAATGGCTAAAAACAGAGATGAATGAGAGTCAACATAAATTGCTTTAGGTTGAGCTGTTTTATTTAAAGAAAAATTATTTAATTGATTGAAAATAATCATAAATTTAAAAATTACAGGTGCTAAAACGTGAGTGCCGTATATTGAATTTCTGCTGTCTAAAAAAAACTAAGATGAAAAATATTTAACTCCCTACTTATTTATAAAACTCTAAACATGAATTTCACTCAGTTTTGAATGAGACTAAATCATTTTTATTCATGTTTTGATTGCGGTATAAATCTATTCATGCTCTGAAGCGCTCCAGTAATTCACTTTGATAAGACCATAAGGCACAAATCTGACAAGTCTGGAAAGTTTAAAAAGAGCAAAAAGTTTTTATTTAGGTTTTATCTCAGAAATTAGGGTACTGATCACAATGAGTAAAGAATTTACATTTACGATTAAGAGTATTTGTTTCGATGAGAACTATCGTCCAGCAGACAATACGCGTATTACAACCAACTTTGCTAACTTGGCGAGAGGGATGAGCCGCGAAGAAAATTTGCGCAATACATTACGGATGATCGACAATCGTTTCAATGCCTTAGCTCATTGGGACAACCCTAAGGGCGACCGCTATGGCGTTGAACTTGAAATCATTTCTGTTGAAATGAATATTGATGCCGAAAACCGTACTAGCGGGCTTCCTTTAATCGAAATATTGAAAACCAATATTGTTGATAAAAAGACCAATGAACGCATCGAAGGTATTGTAGGTAACAACTTCTCGTCTTATGTACGTGACTATGACTTTAGTGTGTTGTTGTTAGATCACAACAAAAATAAGTCTACGTTTAGCACGCCAGAAAAGTTTGGTGAACTGCACGGCAACTTATTTAAGAGCTTTATTAACTCTGAAACTTACAGAGCCAACTTTAAAAAGGCGCCTGTGATTTGCCTAAGCGTTTCAACAACTAAAGAGTACCACCGTACTGAAAACGAACATCCTGTTTTGGGTGTGGAATATAAGCAAGAAGACTATTCATTAACCGATGAATATTTCCAAAAAATGGGCTTAAAAGTTCGCTACTTCATGCCGCCAAATAGCGTTGCGCCGTTAGCGTTCTATTTTACAGGCGATTTGTTGAGTGATTACACCAACCTTGAGTTGATTAGTACTATTAGTACGATGGAAACATTCCAAAAGATTTACCGTCCTGAAATTTACAACGCAAACTCAGTGGCTGGAAAATCTTATCAACCAAGCTTGAAGCACCAAGATTATTCACTTACTCGAATTGTGTATGACCGTGAAGAACGTAGCCGTCTGGCTATAGAGCAGGGGAAGTTTGTTGAAGAGCAATTTATCAAACCATACCAAGCGATTCTTGAGCAGTGGTCTGCGAATTACGCTCCTAATTAATCAACATACAGGTCATTTAACATGAAAAAATTATTACCGACTTCAACTGCTGGCAGCTTACCTAAACCGTCTTGGCTTGCAGAACCTGAAAAGCTTTGGTCGCCGTGGAAACTTGAAAACGAAGGCTTAGTTGAAGGTAAAAAAGATGCGTTACGTTTAGCGTTACACGAACAACAACGTGCGGGCATTGATATTGTCAGCGATGGTGAACAAACCCGCCAACACTTTGTGACCACGTTTATTGAACACTTAAATGGCGTAGATTTTGAAAAGCGTGAAACAGTTCGTATTCGTGACCGTTACGATGCAAGTGTACCGTCTGTGGTTGGTGCGGTATCTCGTCAAAAGCCTGTATTTGTTGAGGATGCGAAGTTTTTACGTCAGCAAACTGATCAACCTATTAAATGGGCGTTACCTGGCCCAATGACTATGATTGATACACTTTATGATGGTCACTACAAGAGCCGTGAAAAGCTTGCTTGGGAATTTGCCAAAATCTTGAACCAAGAAGCGAAAGAGTTAGAAGCTGCTGGTGTAGATATTATCCAGTTTGACGAACCTGCATTTAACGTATTCTTTGACGAAGTAAATGACTGGGGTATTGCAACTTTAGAGCGTGCAATTGAAGGTCTAAAATGTGAAACTGCGGTGCACATTTGCTATGGTTACGGTATTAAAGCCAATACTGACTGGAAAAAGACACTCGGTTCAGAATGGCGCCAGTACGAAGAAGCTTTCCCGAAACTTCAAACTTCTAACATCGACATCATCTCGTTAGAATGTCACAACTCGCGTGTGCCAATCGACTTGCTTGAACTCATTCGTGGTAAAAAAGTCATGGTCGGCGCAATTGATGTCGCATCTAACCAGATTGAAACACCAGAAGAAGTGGCTAACACACTGCGTAAAGCACTTCAGTTTGTAGACTCAGACAAGCTTTACCCTTGCACAAACTGTGGTATGGCGCCTCTTTCTCGTGAAGTGGCACGTGGCAAGTTAAATGCGTTAACGGCAGGTGCAGAAATCGTTCGCAGAGAACTTACGGGTTTTGAACTTACTGCTTAATACTTACCAATAAGTGGTATAAAGGGTTACTTTTTTGATGGTAGTTGATAATCAAACAAGTAACCCTCATTTTACTTACTACATGTCGCTCTAATCAGATCGCATGTCGATAGTACCTTCCTGATGGAGTTGGGCGGTATAGCAAACACACAGGAAAAGGTACGGTTCAATTTAGGAATAATGTCATGGTTCAAGCAACAGACTTTAGAAATGCAATGTCTTTACTCACAAGTGCGGTTAGCGTTGTGACCACGGCAGGCATGTCTGGCCGTTTTGGATTTACTGCCTCTGCTGTTTGTAGTGTGACTGACACACCGCCGACATTATTGGTCTGTATGAACCAAGCTGCGAGCTCACATGCACATTTCCTAGATAACAAAATCTTAACCGTGAATGTGTTAGGCGCGCACCACGAACATATTTCAAAAGCATTTTCATCTAAGCTCACACCAGAAGAACGCTTTAAACATGGCGAATGGATTGAGTTAGAAACAGGTTCACCTGTGTTGGAAGATGCTTTAGTAAGTTTTGACTGCGAGATTGAACAAATTCAACAAGTCGGCACACACACGATTTTTATATGTCCGATTGTGGCGATAAAACAAAGCCAACATGACCAAAGTTTGGTTTACTTTAACCGTGCTTATCACCAAGTAGGGCAGACTGAGATTGTCTAATCCTACTTATCATTTCGTTATTTCATATAAAAAGACTCATTAAGAAATCAATAAGCATGGATCGCTTCTGTTTAATTTTAAAAATACAATTAAATATAATATCTTAAATAATAATTAAGTTAATCTAATGAAAAACAAAAAGAAATTTAAACACTTGTCATTAAAGCCACATTGACACATCCAAACTCTCAGATTATGCTTTGCGTGCTGGCCACATTGCCAGCCGGTTTTAGCAGACCGATCTTTGAGGACATTGAAAAAACACGTTTTTTTTGATGTAGACCCACTCGTCTCCCTTTTTGTAGCGGTAGGACGGAAGGGGGACACCTTCGGGTGTGCTGGGTTCTCGAAGCCAGTCTGCTAACCCTCTTTCGTTCTGCCACCATAATTCCAAATGAATGCTTTGGCAGAACTCCCAAAATTAGGAGTTGGCTATGCACATCCATCATTTCTTGGCACCCCGCGCCAAAAGCTATAACAACACAGCTTAAAAAATTACAGCAGCTTGAACGCCGTAGGGTTTTCAGGCTTAAAGTCATTTTTACTTAAAACTTAGCAAAACAAAATTTGAGATGTTCCAAGCACCGTCTTACGGCTTTGCTGTGCCTTTTTTTCTCCCAGAAAGGGCACAGGCTTTTTATCTCATTTAGAAACAACAAGAATTTATAACGGTAAAACTATGCCAACTTTAGAAATATCTTCCAGAAAATTACAGGTTATTCAAACTGCCATCCAACTCTTTACTACGTATGGGTTCCATAATGCAGGGGTAGACCTCATTGTTGAAAAGGCCCAAATAACCAAAACCACCTTTTATAAATATTTTGGCTCAAAAGAACGCCTAATTGAAATGTGCATCGCCTTTCAAAAAAGTCTACTCAGAGAAGAAGTGCTCTCGATTATTTACTCAAGTCGTTACTACACCCAAAAAGATAAACTCAAAGAAATTATTGTTTTACACGTCAATTTAAACAGCCTATACCATTTGCTGCTTAAAGCAGTTTTTGAAATAAAACGACTGTATCCGCAAGCCTACCGTATGGCAGTTGAATACCGAAAATGGCTACATCGGGAACTTTTTGACCTGATTTTTAGCTGTGAGACCCGTGCTTTCAAATTTGATGCAGACATGGTTTTAAACCTGATCGATGGTTTGCTGCTACAGGTTTTAAGTTCTACCAGTTTGAATGAACGGGATGTGGTGTTGGAACGGTTTTGGGGGAGGGGATGATAATATTTTTAGAAGAATAATTAGAATGTCTACTTTTTTGAACAATATATCAATTTAATTAAGAACATCTTAACTATTATCTAATTTAGATTAATTTCCATTGGAAAAAATCAAATTTTTATATGAATAAATTTTTTTATATATTTTTCTTATAAATTTTTTTATCTAAATATGAGGGGAATGATTGTGATTTATTTAACTATAAATTTAAAATTAAATAGTTTTAAATTTTATAAAAATTTAGTTTAATTACTTCGTTTTTTATTGGGGATTTCACTATAAATTTAATTTGTAGTGAAGTTTAATTTGAATAAAGCTATCTGAGCGACAAATTTTGTCGCTTATTGGTTTTTTCGTCTAATAAAAAATCATTTTAATTGTTAATATCTTCAACTTAATTTTGTGAACACACAGGGGAAAATTATGTCTAACAATGTATGGACTACAACTATAATGTTTGATGAAAACTATCGGGTATTTGGTTTAACTTTTCCTGATAAGTTTGACTATCTTGAATTTTATAAACTTAAAGAAGATACAGTAGAAGAAAAAAAACATAGATTACAACTGCTTGATGCTCGAATAGAAATTACTAAACGATATCATTTAGCTGAAAAAATATTATCTGAAAATGCTCCTACTATTTTATATGCACATGGCTTTGGTAAAACAGTCCAATTACCAAGTTTTTTTCGTACTCAGGAAGGGTTTGTAATTTTGACAGAGGCATGTGCTAACGTCCTTAAAAAATTTCGTTTGGGGCAGAGTGCTCTTTATCCATTATCTTTTTTTGATATTAAATTAAATGAACCGGTAAATGATCAAACATATTATTTTCTTAATATTGCTGAATTAAGAAGTTATTTATGTCCAGAATTTAGTACAGAAGAATTAACAAAATATAGAAATACTCGGCATAAAGGTTATCAACTTTTTGAGTTATACCATGCGGATTATGTGGATCATGCTATTGCCATAAAAAAGGAGGCTGTTGAATGTGAGGTTGACTTATGGCGAGATCCTGAACTTGATAATTCAATTTTTATGTCTGATGAGCTTAAGAAAGCTTTAGATGACGCACAGCTTAGCGATGCTTGGCAATTATTTTTATGCGATCTGAAATAATAACAAAAAATAAATAATATTAGGAATAAATAAAATGGCAAATTCTTTCCAAGTACATCATATATTACCTGTTGAACTATTTAACTCTGAATTTAAAGATGAAATAAACAAAATATTAGGTAGTGATACCTCACGTGTTACGGACGATAAGTTTAAAAATACAGCTTTACAGTCATTTAATAATCGAATTGCTCTATATTCAGATGCTGATCGCGCTGAAATGGCAAAAGCTTTACAGGACAGTGGACATCCCATCTCAGATAATCCGATTGGTGCGACACAGCATTACACTAGTCATCCTGAGTATAATAAGGCTGTTAAACAATGGGTTAAAGAAATTATTATTGATTCTAATTTAACACCTGAACAAAAAAAACTGGCAATTTTTGATCTACAAGCAACGCTTAAAGAGGGATTAACCACAGGCGAAATTATATTACATGGTGATAACGCTAAACAAAGTATTAATGATTATCTAAATAAACATACTATAACGCTCGAGCAATTATCTAATCCTGATAGTGAGCGCTATAAGCAAGCTGAAACTAGATTGGAAATTCATGCCGAAAATGACATAAAATATGCAAAAGTTGCAAATGAAAATGTAACGGTTACTGATGGTAAAACAAGTGCTGGAAATGTTGAATTTACTAAAACAGCTATTGCCGAAGCTATTGAGATAATAAAAACCCAGTCGTACGACTCCATTCCTTTAACTAATTTAATGAAAAATAATTTAGAAAAGTTAATTAATGGAGAAGCATTGTCTGATTCAAGTAAAAAGCAAATTATAGAAAATTTTAATCATGTTAAAGCGTATGTAAATGGTATTACCGACAAACCACCTTCAGGTGTTTATGAAAAATTGGTTAATTCATCTGCTGATCTATTGCAGAATGAACAAAAAACCAATCAATTAACAGAATCTTTGAAGAACTCGGCCCTCTCAGATAGTGAAAAATCAAATATTCAGAATGAAATTTCTAGATTGCAAGGTGAAAAAGTACTTTTAGATAATATTATTACAAAGCTTCAGGGCACTGTAGATTCTGCTAAAGTTGAATTAAGCTTGGGTGGCTTGAAGCATTCACAAGCTGGTTATGTTGATCTTCAACCTTTATATGATTCATTAAAGAATACTAAAGAAACCGTCCATCAAGATATTAAAGATATTGTTAAAAATAGTATGCTTAATATTGTAGATGGTCAAATTAAACTTAATCCTGAAATGTCAAATAATTTAGGCAAATACCTCAGTGAAAGTTTAATTGGTGGGAAAGTTGGCGCTGGTGTTATGGCGGCAGATTTCCTAAACAATACATTTGAAGGATTGGTAGTTGGGCTTGAAACTGGAAATTGGCAACCATTTCAAGAACAGGCAATAGAATATGGCCCACAAGCAGTTGTTGGTACAGTTCTATTTGCAGCAGGTGCCGAATTAATTCCTGTCGTAGCTGGTCTACTTGGTGTACCTGTTTTAGGTGAAGTTGTTTTAGGTGGGTTGCTTGTATACGGTGCTTATCAAGGTGGTAAAGCGATTGGTGAGCTTTTATATAAAATTTATGATCACATTGTTGACCATGGTATTCCTATTCCATTTGGTTTAGATAAATTATTTGATCCGAACAATATTTCAAAATGGATGGATGATGTTACACCTGACTTTATTAAAGACTGGTTAGGCCTAAATCGTGAAGGGCATCACTATTACTATGATCCACTTATTTTAGATTTAGATGGTGATGGTATTGAAACGGTTGCACATAATAAGCTAAATGGCGCGCTGTTTGATAACGATGCGGATGGGCTTAAGACTGCAACAGGTTGGGTAAGTCCTCATGATGGCTTATTAGTCTTTGATCGTAATGCGGATGGCATTATTAATGATGGTACAGAAGTTTTTGGTGATAATACTTACTTAAAAAATGGTGAAAAAGCTGAACACGGCTTTGATGCTTTAGCTGATTTAGATACAGATAAAAATGGAAAAATTGATGCGAATGATGAAGATTTTGCCAAATTAAAAGTTTGGAGAGACTTAAATCAAGACGGTAAAAGTCAAGAAAATGAATTGTTTGGTTTAGCAGATTTAGGTATCAAATCTTTAAATGTAGCCTATAACAATACTAATACTACTCTAGCCGGAAATAACATTTTAGTACAAGTCAGCTCGTATGAAAAAACAGATGGCTCTACTCTTAAAATGGGGGATGTTAATTTCAGTTTTGATTCAATCTACAGTGAATTCACGAATAGAATTGAAGTAAGTAAAGAAATTAAAGACTTACCAGAGCTGAAAGGTTATGGACGAGTACGCGATTTGCATGAGGCCATGTCTTTATCTTCTGATTTGGAGCAATTGGTAAGACAGTACGAATCAGCACAAACTTCAGAAGAGCAAAAAGGTCTATTACCTGAATTATTAAAAGCTTGGGCGAAAACAGATCCGTCATACCATGAGTATACAGAAAGTCTCTGGGCTTCAATGGTGAGTTCAAGCGGTCAGGGGGTCGCAGTTGCTGGTGGTAATAGAGGAGCAACAATTAGCTTTGATCAAATTGACCCAGCTATTCAAGCTGCGTTCAGCAATGCTAAATCTAAAATAGGTGTAATTGATAGTTTCTTAGGGACGAAAACTGAAAAACTGTTTTATATCGCTGAAAAAGATATTTTGAAGACAACTGAGTCGATCAATAATATTTATTCAAACATCACTTTCTCTATTTATAAAGGGCTTTATGGGCAAACAGCAATTTATAAGAATTATGCTGATAAAATTGCGAAAGAATGGTTTTTGACAGATAACGGTGATATTAGTTTTACTCTCAATTTTAAGAATGTTGAACAGGTATTTGAAAGCAAGTTTTCTTTAGATAATAAAAATACCTTTTTTGAATTGGTTGAGTTTACAGATCATATTATTAACATTTACAAGGATGTGCCTAAAGAGAGTTTTGAAGGTCTCCAAATTCTACTCTATAAAAAATATGAAGACTTTGATGATATTACCTTACTTGAAATAAATACTTTCTTAACCCAATACTCACCTACTCTTAACTATATTACAGGTACTAATGATGCAGACATCTTAAATGGAACTGCGAAATCAGAAATATTCTTGGGTGGTAAGGGTAATGATACGTTGAATGGCGATGCTGGTATCGATACTCTGGTTGGAGGTACTGGTAATGACAAACTGTATGGTGGAGCTGGTGCAGATATCCTGATTGGTGGCACGGGTAATGACTATCTTGAAGGTGGCACACAAGGTGATACCT
>NZ_KI391943.1:0-8170 GCF_000162375.2 Acinetobacter sp. RUH 2624
ATAAAACTAGGTTTATCGACCCATAAAACTAGGTTTATCGACCCATAAAACTAGGTTTATCGACCCCAAATTAAGTCGATTTACAATTCAATTAAAATAGTCTATTGTACAACCTAGTTTAATTATAAATTTATTATTAGAAATGAGTGAATTAATTGTAAAGGATAATGCTTTAATTCAAGCTAGCTATACCCTAGATACAGTTGAACAAAGGCTGATCCTATTAGCCATTGCTGAAGCTCGGGAAACAGGGCACGGGATAACTGAAAATAGCCTTTTAGAAGTACATGCAAGTAGTTATATCAATACCTTTAATGTCGAGAAACACACTGCTTATACCGTGCTTCGGGATGCATCTAAAAGCTTGTTTGATCGCTATGTCACGTATCATGACATTAATCCTAAGACTGGTAAGGATCGTAGCTTTCACTGTCGTTGGGTCGATAAAATTGGATATGAACCTCAATCCGGGATCGTTTTCCTACGTTTCACGCAAGACATTGTTCCACTCATAACTCGACTGGAAGAAAACTTTACTAAATATGAATTGGAGCAGGTTTCGAGATTAACTAGCTCTTATGCTATTCGGTTATACGAGTTATTAATTCAATGGAGATCTGCTGGTAAAACGCCAATTTTTGATCTATCGATCTTTAGACAACAACTTGGTGTCGAAGCTCATCAATACAAAACAATGAGTAATTTTAAAACGTATGTTTTAGATTTTGCCCTCAAGCAAGTAAATGAGTTAACCGATATAACGGCTAAATATGAACAACATAAAAAAGGACGTTCAATTTCCGGTTTTTCTTTCAGTTTTAAGCAGAAAAAAACCAACTCTGACAAAGTAATTAAGGGAACGGATACATTAGCCCTTTTCACCAAAATGAGTGATAAACAACGTCATCTCTTTGCCAACAAACTTTCTGAATTACCTGAGATGGGGCAATATTCAGAAGGCACCGAAAGCTTCCAACAATTTGCTATACGCATTGCAGAAATGCTCCAAGATTATCAAAAATTCCAAGAATTATTCCCTTATCTTCAAAAAGTTGGCTTTGCACCTGCCTAAAATTTAAACTTGATCATTTGTCTATTAGACAGTCTAATAGACAACAACTTTTGACAGGTTTAGGCATAGATTTACAACATGAAAAGCCTTACAGTTCTCGAGCTTTCTAAGCTTTACAATATCAATAGACAAACGATTTACAACAACATAAAGAAAGGAATTTTAAGTAAAAATTCCCAGAATAAGATCGATCTAGCCGAGGCTATCCGTGTTTTCGGGGAACCTGTCAAAAAAGAGGATGTAAAAGAACCTGTAAAAATAGACAGTCCAAATTCGGCAGAAGTTTTACTACTTAGACAGCAGATAGACATGCTGAAAAACCAGCTTGATGATGCCAAAGATCGGGAATCTTTCTATCAGAACCAAATTGAAACGATGCAACGCCTATTAGAAGCCCCAAAACCTAATATGACTACGTTTACCGATCAAGAATTAGTGCAACCCAGCATAGCCAAACCAGATCCCGAACCTGACACAGCAGAAGCTAAACATGACGGATTGACTACTCCAGAGCGGAGGGAAAATAAGCGGATTCCAGTGCCAGAGCACATTGAACCAGAGCCTGAGAAAAGAGGCTTTTGGAGCCGTTTTTTTAGACCCTATGATTAACCACGATTGTTTAATTAATATGAATAAAGTCGTGAAACTTTGATTAAATAATAAGCGTGGAACGTGAAAAATCATAAAAAAAAAGCCCACCTTGGGGAGGTTGGGCAAAAAAGAAACTACAGCGTTGAATTTTCAAGAGAATTATAACGCATTTCGTATAAGGTGTATTATGTTAATTTTAGATTTACTAAAACTATTTTTTGAGAACTAGGCTGTTATGGGAACTGTAAAGCTCAAATCTTCTGATGAAGTTTTTCAATTAAAAATTAGTCTGCTAGGCAGTGATCCTGAAATCTGGAGAACTATTCAAATTTCATCGGCAGCTACTTTATCTAGGCTCCATAAGGCAATTCAATCTGCTTTTGATTGGGAAGATAGCCATTTACATGAATTCACGACTATTAAGCATGAAAAGATCAATAAAAGACAAAAATTGAAAGAAGTTCTACGTGTAGGTAAAAAAATTATATATACATATGATTTTGGCGATTGTTGGGAACATTTGATTACTGTAGAAAGCAGACAATCTCCTGATTTAAATAAAAAATATCCATGTTGTATAGATGGTCAAAATCATGCTCCATTTGAAGATATTGGAGGAATTTTTGGATATCTTGATATTTTAGATGCATTACAAGAACCCAAACATCCAAGATATGACGATTACATGCAAATTATCGAGGATGAAATAGGAGAGATAGAGTTTGATCCGACCTACTTTAATTCACATGATATTAAGTTTTAAACCTGATTTAACATAATGGTTGTTATAAGAAATGAAAAAAGCCTAAACCGAAGTCTAGGCTTTAAATTTTAAAAAATATGTAAAAATCAAATATTTAGTCTTAATTTTTCAACTTCATATAACGTGTATTATGTTAATTTTAGGAAATCTTCAAAAAACTACTACATACTATTTAAGCAAAACAGTTTTCAATTCGAAATGAATTCAGATTAATAAGTAGTTGAAGTGCAATTTACAGCATAGCCATAATTATAACAATTTGTATTCGTTGTCTTAGGTGCTAAATTTTTTAAACTTTCATTGAGATCTGCCCAAGCTTTACGATTAGCTTCTCGTTGTATGTAATAATTTTCAACTTGCTGACTATCTGCTGGTTTAACAACTTCTCCAGTTGCTATTCCCTTGTGATAACAGTAAATAGTATCTGGATCATCATAGGAATATGAATACTTTTCACATTGTGTGGGTATATAATATAGTTTTCCGTTATGTCCAGCCGTTTGGTATCCTACAGTAGAGCAACCAGTTAAGATTGCAGAACTAAGTAATAAATAAATTTTTCTCATATCCCACCCCTTAAAGTAAAAGTATCAGGCTTCTTAGCCATAGCTAAATTTAATGATATTTTATACAATTTCTATATTGATATATAATCTTATAAATTTTTTAAGCAATAAAAATGAAAAAACTAACTTTAACACTTGGATTATTAATCAGTTTACAAAGTAACGCATCTGATTTGAGAGAATTTTGTGATTATATTGAAGGGGCTATCATTATTTCCTCTGATACTGAGAAAAAATACTTAGGAAAAATATCTTCATCTTATGACAGTGATTCTATTTTCAACGAATATGGAAAGTATGGTGGGGAATATTCTTCAAATTCTATTTGGAATACCTACAGTAAATATGGCAATGAGTACAATAGCTATTCTCCATTTAATGCATACTCTTTAAATCCACCGATAGTAATTAAAAATAATCGTGTGGTTGCAAAACTTACTATTAATGATTCTATATCAAATGCATTAAATCCTTATGTCTTAAAAGCATGTAATTTTTAGTATTAAAAATAGCCCTCTGTTGAGGGCTATTTAACATAAAAACTCTTATGCGAATCTAGAAGGATTAAGCTATTTCGTAATATTTTATCCAATAAGCATTGTCAAAAATATCAATGTAATAGCTTGGCCTCTTACAATGTGAAAAATATTCACAGCATAAATCTCTAATAATTTCAATTTCTTCTAGGCTATCGGCAGCATTGACTAAAAATATAAACTTGTCCAGATTAACAAGTAATTTAGTACTATTTTTCAAAGGTTTATTATTAGACATTAAATCCTATGTGTTTTCCTGTTGGAAGCTCTACATCAATACGAAGTTTTCCACCCATTGCTTCAACATACTTTTTCATCGTTGAAATTTTAAGATCATGACCACGATTTTCGATTGCTGATAATGACGGCTGTTTAATTCCAAGGGTTGCAGCTAGTTCTTTCTGGGAAATTTCTAACTCTTCTCGGATAAGGTGAAGCTGACTTTCTAAAAGTAATTCATCAGCCATTTTTTGAATACGAGCTTGACTCTCTGGAGAGCGACTAGCCAATAATTCTTGTAAGCTCTTAGCCATTAGATTGATCTCCTAAAGTTGAGAGATGAAGTGCGTATTGCTCATCTGCAATTGCTAGCATCTCTGTATAAAAACGCTTTTTATTACTCTTATCACCAATACACAGCACAATCGCTTGTCTTAGGGGATCGAATGCAAAAAATGCCCTTAACGGTTTACCACGATGCTGAACACGTAGTTCCTTCATATTGGTAAATTTAGAATCGTAGACGGTATCTACTAAAGGACGACCTAAACTAGGCCCTTGCTGTTGTAGAACAACCAATGCAGCTAAGACTTTCTCTTGTGTTGCTTCATCTTGCTGTTCAAGCCATTCATTAAACAGATCCGTTGTAATGACTGTCCACATATTACAATCACAATATAGATTACAGTCTATATATTAAATCTGATTGAATGACTTTGCAAATGGCAATAAAAAATCCCGACGTCATGTCGGGATTTTTCGGTATGGAGCGCATAGGTAGGGCTGACTACCTGATGGTCATGGTGCCTGACTGATTATTATTGTTGTTTTAAGTCATTGAACATCCTGTCCATATAGATCGATCATAAGAGCTTCATCGGGGGATAGATACAGACAATTTCGTGAAACGCTGTAAGCCAAAACGTACAAAAAATAATCAAAATTTATCCCAATGGTTATCCGCATAAATTGTGGATTCTTTTGGGTAAAAAAGGCTTACAAACTCTATGGAATTGGTATTTTTGATTATTTTTTAACCAATTTTATTGGCAAGAAGTATCAGAATTGAATATAAAAAAACCGATTTATTTCTAAATCGGTTAAACGAGATCGTTCCAGGGGTTTAACTCAATGTAAGTTGTTGATCTTAAAGTAAACTTAAAGGGCCATTTCGGATAATACCCATTATGTTAAATGGGGTCTTTATGAGAAATTAATAATCTATTTTTGTTTGAGATTGAAGTATATTTAAAAAAATTAAGTTGCTTTTTTAAATGCATAATTTCATCTTTTAGTTTTTTGATTTGTTCATCTCTTTCGTCCCGTATAGGGGAAGTAATTTCACCCAATTTTTTAACTAACTGGCTATATTCAATCAAGTTATTGTAGTCAAGTTCAAAATCTCCGCTTCTTATATATTTAAGTATAGTCGAGCGAGGTTTTTTATACGCTATAGCAGCATCACTGATCGAAAATTTTTTTAAAAAATGATGATGTTTACCTAGCATATTATTTCACTTAAGGCATTATTAATTTGGTAGATATATGTTAATAAAATTAACACATATAAGATATAAATCTTTAATCATTGTTGGTTGATAATTGAACGTTTACTTTACACATACCCTACTCTGATAATTTTTCTATTATTAAATCAATATGCTTTTAAAAATTTATATTATTAACATACTACGCCTTATGCGAAAAACCTAGATTTTACATTTATGGGCAAAAATCTAGGTTTTCCTTATGGATCTGAATCAAAAACACAAATTTTCCACTTATAAAAATCAATCTAAGCTAAAGCCTGGATCTTTTTTCTGAGTAAGCACATGGCGTCTAGATATTTCTAAATCATATTCCTTGCCATAAAGTTCAGCATTGTTCTGATTTCTAATTTTTTTAATTGTGTTTTTTTGAGCTTCAACATCAAGCTGAATAATTGGATCAGCGCTATAAAGTTTCCATCGAGGGATTTGTGGTACATCCTGTAATTTGGTCCCGAATTTTTGATTGAAATCGTCATTAGATAGGCAACTGACCTGATTTTTCACTTCAATTTCTATACCATAGACCATTACTTTTTTAGTTGGTGCATATTTTTCTAAAAACAAATTCATTAATTCTTGAGTTTTTTCACGGAATACTTTGACCTGATTTCGCCCAAAACCTAATGCATCAGCTGTTAACTTTTGCGCACCACCTTGAGTTGGATTTTTAGGACGATACTGTTTAAAAAACTGCTCTGGTGGTCGTTCAATATCATCTGAAATTGTTCTTTCTGAATACATCAAATGTAAATGTGGTTGATCCTCTCCAGTAATTTCACTGGGATGATTATGAATGACCGCGGTATAAGGAAATTGATATTGTCCGGCAAACTGATCTATTAACTTCTGAACCAATTCTGCTCGTTGTTCTAGTATTAACTCTTTTGGTAAAGCAATGGTTAAAGTAGAGCTTGTTCTTCCCCGGGAAATTTCAAATTGATCAGCACTTTTCCAAAAAAGTTTTGGTTTATTTTCTGCCCATTTGGGCATATTTCCATACCGTATAAACTCTAATTTTTCATTGTCTTTTTGATTTTCAAAATGTGCCGTCCGAGTTAAATAATGGAATGCATTCAGAGAACTCTGCTCTTTTTTAATATTATGCTTTAGATTTAAATAAAACATCAGTTCACCTCAAACAAATTACGTGTAACGAAACAGCAAATTTTCTTGTAACAAGGGGCTAATTCTTGTTGCAGAGAGCAGTCTCTTCTTGTTGCAAACATCGATATTTCATCAAAAAAGTTTGTTGCACTCGTCTAAAATTCGCTGTTTTTCTTGTTGCACCCCTTTCCCATTTCTTGTAACGGCAGACATTGCTTACTTTTTCACCATTAAGAAAAATACCGTTAAAACCCGAAGAAAAACTCATAATTTAATAATTAAATCAGTGGGTTGTGTAGCCTCCGCAGGAGCGAGTAGAAGTGTCTTTTTTTAACAATGATTGCTTTAGCAATCATTGTTAAAAAAAGACACGGAAACGAGATAAACAATATTTTATGTATAACATAAAATATTGTTTCAACACCATCAGAATTCCGCTAACATCAATTTAGATACCCAAAATCAGGAAATGCGCTTTGGCCGGTAGAAAAACATTTGCCTTAACACAACAAGAAATCATCGATTTGGATAAACATATTCGAGCGCTGCCGTTTAAAAGACGAATGCAAGATGCTTTTTTAGCAATGATTTCTGAACGAGAATCAATGAAACAACTGAATGAAGAAGATTTAAAACTTATTCAACGATGTCGTTATGAGCGCAATACTTATAATAAACGTATAGTTCAATTACAACTGATCCAAAAAACCGAGCCACAGAAATTAAAAAAATTAGAATTGAATATTCTAGAATTAAGTAAAAAAACAGATATTGATGCTTACTTTGCAATGCATGATGCATTAAATGAAGTTTTAAAAATTAAAAGAAATCAGACTTCTGAAAAGAATATTACAGCGAAGGTCGAACGAGTTTTAAACCCTGAGAAATATAACCAGGCCCCCCTTAGTAAATCTTTAAGAAAACAGCAAGACCACATTAAATATTTTATCGGATCACTATATTTAAACTTATTGGAACAAAGCGGTTTAGAGCGATCAAATTCAAACCAAGATTTAGATCGAATGCTCGATTTATTTAAGCAAGCACAATCCGGAGCAGAAAAGAACAATGCATTTAGCCTGGATCAAAATAGAAAAACAGATATTTTATCGGCTAAATCGCTATATGAAATGGAGAAATTGATTAAGCAAGCCAAAGAAGATCCAAGGAATCCTTTCAATAAAGCTTAGATTGACTCAAATAATAGGGTTTAAATACACTGTTGAAGCCGTATATGCCTTTTTTAGCCTAAACCTATATTCCCCATCAATAAAAAAATTAGAGTGCTCTAAACGCAAATTAGAGTATTTTGGAGATCATTTGATTTTACCGATAAGAACAAAGTGAGTGTCTACGAGCGATCCTTGGAAAATTTTGCCTAGACTCCCTGAAAAACCGCTTTTTAGGCTGTGAAACCTAAATAAGCATAGAAAAGTTGTAGAAATTTGAGTCTAGATCGAGCGTAGCGAGTAAAAAGGTTTTATGAGCGTAGCGAATTCCGAGTTGCTTTTGCTTTTTTTAAAATCACGTAAGTGCTTACCAAAAAATTGCCCCGACGAACTGAGCGAAAGCGAAGTTCAATAGAGTTTGAGCGAAGCGAAAACCAAGGGCAATTTTTCTTTACCTGGGCTTTTAATTATTTTTAATCTTTTAAATGCTTTTAAGTAAGCTGTAACCCTTTATTCATAATAGTTTTAGAGTTAATAAAACTAGGTTTATCGACCCATAAAACTAGGTTTATCGACCCATAAAACTAGGTTTATCGACCC
>NZ_KI391944.1:0-5295 GCF_000162375.2 Acinetobacter sp. RUH 2624
TTAATGCAAGGTAAACCTCGTTTTAATGCAAGGTAAACCTCGTTTTAATATCTCTAGAACCATTATGAATAAAGGATTACAGCTTAGTTAAAAGCATTTAAAAGCTTAAAAATAATTAAAAGCCCAGAGAATGAAAAATTGCCCTTGGTTTTCGCTTCGCTCAAACTCTATTGAATCTCGCTTTCGCTCGATTCGTCGGGGCAATTTTTGGTTAATATTTGCGTGACTTTTAGAAAAAGCAAAAGCAACTCGGAATTCGCTTCGCTCATAAGTTTTTTATGCTCGCTTCGCTCGGTCTAGGTTCAATTTTCTGCATGTGATGAACGCTTTCTTAGGCTAACTTGCCTAAAAAGCTGTTTTTCAGGAAGTCGAGGCGCGAATTTTTTCAGTTCGCTCGTAGACACTCGCTCTGTTTAACGACTCATGCCACGAGATTTCATTTTTGGTACTTGCTGTTGTTTGAGTCGTTGTTCTTGTCTGAGTTTCAGCTGTTGTTCTGCTTTGATTTCATCGATATGTTTTTTGATGACACGATAGGAGCTGTAGAGCTTCTGATATTGCTCAGCTTTCGCTGGGTGATGTTTTTGGTATTGTTTCCAGGCATAGGTTCTAAACTCGTCTTTACCCAGTAAGTTTTTTACACCATGTTGTTTCTTGTCTTCGTGTTGGCTTTTTAAGTGCTGGTGTTTTCGGTAAATATCTTCACGCTGTTCTTCCCAGGCTTTTTTCCCAAATAGCAGCGGTTTCTTTTTGCTGAGTTCTGCATGTTGCTCAACCAGGCTTTGTAATTGGTCCCGGCTTTTCTTTAATTCTGTCCGGATAATGTCCTCGGCCAGGTTTTGTGCGAACTCATTTTGATGCTTTTGCAGCTTGTTTAGGGTATTTGTGGCCTTTTCAAGGCTGCTTTGCATGAAACCTAGATCCAGATTCGCGTCTTTTGCGCTGATTTCGCCTTGAAGTACTTTAGCCAGGGATTCCCTCTGTTTTTCCTCAAACACGTCTTTTTCGTCAATTGGTGGCGTTCTAGCGCTATGTTTGATTTGAATCTGCTGTTCTTTTTTCAGTTTGCTGAGTTTTATCTCATTTTCAGCAATCAGCATGTCCATATTTTTGCCGTATTGCAGCTGAGCCTGATTTCTCTGTTTGATTTCATCATTGCTTCGGCTGATTTCGGTCTCAATCCCTTTCCGGCGCAGTTCGGTCACTTTCGGTCCCTCATGCAAAGTCGCTTCCAGACCATTCTCCTGGTCTTTGTAGCTGCGATGATCGACTCGGGCGGTGGATCCGGCCATATCCAGGTGCATATTGCAGATATCAGCAAACTGTTCACGCCAGTGTTCGATTTCTCCACTGTGTTTCTGATCGAGTTCCCGGGTTTTCTTTGTAAAACCTTCTGGAGTGAGTTTACGTGTGCTCATCAGAATATGGGCGTGATAATTGCGCTCATCACTGCCGGATCCGGTATGCGGTGCATGGATACAGGCATCAACCGCCACCTGGTGCCTTTCTACGATTTTAGAACATAGATCCTCAAGCATGGCCAGGCGTTGTTCCTGGTTCAGTTCACGGGGAAAGGCAATTTCAAACTCCCGGGCGACTGTGGAATTTTTTCGAGTTTCTCTTTGTTCAACTTCGTTCCAGAGTTTTTCCCGGTTTTTTAAATGCTTTGGTGCGCCTTCAGGTAAATAAATCTCTTTGTGTTCCACACCAGTCTTTCGGCTGTAGTCATGTTCCCGGCCTTCACGTTCGCAATAAATCTTTTCACCCGCCCGATAGGCGATTGCAGCAGTGGCGGAACGCCCTGCAGATCGTGCTATGGTTTTAACTGAAAAGTGGTAAATCGCCATGCCTGTTTTTCGCTTTTAAATTTTCACGTAGTGAAATACAACCGTGTATACGGTTGTCGGGGTATTGGGGTCCCCCCAATCGGACTTGCAAACGAAGTTTGCATAAGTGCGCTCTTCGAGGAAAACATTACTATACATATAGCACCTTGAATGCATATTCAAGTGCGCTTATGTTAGGGATGGTTTCCCAGGATGATGGTATTGAATGAATGAGCGTTACTGAAACTTTAGATAGCAAGATTAAGGCACAGGAAGAGAAGCTGAAACAGCTTAAGGCTCAAAGACAGGCAGCATTGGCAAGAGAACGTGCCAAAGAGAAAGAACAGGCACGAAAGGACGATACCAGACGTAAGATTTTGATTGGGTCATGCATGCTGAAAATCACTGAAGAAGATGAACAGGCTCGGGCAAAACTGATTGCTCAAATGGATAAGTATTTAACGGATGAAAGAGATCGTAAGCTTTTTAATTTATAAATTTTGAGAGATGAGTTGTGGAAGATCCAACACTTGATGAGTTAATACAGAAGACAAAACTATTTTTTGAACATCACTGGAACGTAGATCTATTAGGAAAGCCCCCTGAATGGTCACCAGTACATTTTAATTTTGGGAAAATTCCTAATTACGATAAACAAGGTGTATATGCGTTTATTAAAGGGGATCTAGTGACTTATATTGGTGTTGGGACTTCTAGAGGTGCTGGCCGTTACCGTGGTAATGGCTTAAGCGCCAGGGTAATGAAATATTGCCGATGGAATGAAGATAAAACTGAATATATTGCGATAGATCCAAGACTGAAAGATGCCGGATCCATCATTACGATAGGCTTTGAACGTGATAGGGCTTATTTAGCAAATGCTCTAGAGGTTTTTCTTATCTCTAAACTTCAACCTGTCCACAATGTGGTTAAAGTTGGTATGTAATTTCGCATAAGAGATTTTATGTTAAATGCATGATCAAAAGACTTAATTCATAAGTCTTTTGAAAGCACTTTATTATATTAATTTTATTCTAAATAATTTTTGTACTGGTTAAGTTAAAGCTTTACTTTTTTAAAGCTTTACTTTTTAAGATAGAAAAGCTATCTCCATGTGTGCTTAACAGCTCTATAAAAGCTGGAATAGTAGAGCTATTCAGTAAATAAGGATTAAATTCATCATTATGATAATGCTTAAAGAAATCAATAACTTCTTTATGAATCATGGCATATTTCATATGCCATGCAGAAAATAAATATTTTTCGATATTTTCGAAAGATAAAACTTCACAGTTTTTATGACGTGGATCTTTTAAAATTTTTTCATAAAATAGATATTCTACTTTATCTTTCTGACCTTCTACGCATTGAATAAAGTAATCGTTTCCATAATAAAGAACACCATAAATTTCATTTAGGCTATTAAAAGCTACGGCTTCTGTCAAAATATCATATAGATCATTTACCGGATTAATATTACTTTTGATCTTACTTACATATAGTAGTCTAAAGTCATTCATAGCTTTTGCCTTAATAGACCTCTTGCGAAAGTATCGTTTTACCTAATTTTTGAATTGGCTAAAACCTTATAAAATGTAGCTTTGGGCTGTTTAAATTTTGACTAACGCAAGAAGTCTAATGAAAATTTTAAAAATTTTTAATACGATTAGGGTCTGTTGACATTTCAAGTATAGAATTTACCCGATAAAGGTAGCCAAATAAATATACAAGCTAATGCAACTGCCCCCTCATAGCTACACTTTAGCTTATCATATCGTAAAATTCCACTGTTCCAGGTAGCCGCAAAGAGCCGAGATTGTTGTGCGCCAGGGCGTACAAAATAGCCTAAATTTTATCCACAAAAAATGTGGATAATTTTGGACATTGAGGCATTGATAAAATTTGAAAAATCGCAAAATCGACTATTTTTTAAACAATTTTATTGGCAAGAAGTATCAAAACTGCTCATAAAAAAGCCGATTTGTTTCAAAATCGGCTTTTGGGGCATTTTTAGATTTTTATGGCTTAAATAAGTATCTGATATTTATATTAATATACAAGTGTACTTCGTATAATCGCCATTATGTTAAATAGAGATAGATTAGTAAGAGTATTCAAATAACTTTGTCTTATCTTGTTCGATAAATCCCATATTTTTATAAAGTGTTTGTGCTGGTACATTATCAAAATGTGTTTCTAAAGCGAGATATTTAGCATTCGTATTTTTACCAAATTGAATTACATGTTGCATTAATTCTTCAGCAATACCTTGTCTACGATTCATTTCATGTACATATAAATCATTTAAAATCCAAGCTTTTCCTGCTGAAACAGATGAAAACGTGGGATAAAGCTGGATAAAACCAAGAATGTTATTGAGTTCATCTTTCTTTATAAAAATTTTTGAATCCTTTTGAGTAATCCTCTCATGAATAAATTTCCGTGCTAAATCTATATTTGGTTCTTGATGGTAAAAAACCCTATATGCATTAAAAATTTCAGCTAAGGATTCTAAATCGTTTAATTCTGGTTCAAAAAGAGTATTCATTACATCAAGCTCCAAATATTAAATGCTTAATAAGCATATACATATTTTTATATTATTTGTAAGTAAATATTTGAATTTTAATAATATTGTATATAAGGAAGTTTTATTTGAGCGAATAATCATAAAGAACAAATGTGTTTAAATGTGAGCCTTACGAAAAGCTGTATTATGAAAAATAGCTAAAATTAACATAATACACCTTATACGAAATACGCTATAATTCCACTTAGAAATCAATGCTGTAGTTTCTAGTTGATAGCCCATCTTCCCCAAGGTGGGCTTTTTTTATGATTTTTCATGTTCCACGCTTATTCTTTGATCAATGTTCCACGGTTTTATTCAGTTTTAATAAACATTATCCGGTTTTTTGATGAGTCATTATTTCATGTGCTTGCACTGAAATTGGCTCATCAAAAAATTGGAGTCCTGGCTAACCATATGGAAGGAAAAAGCGGCTTAAGAAGCCTCTCTTCTTCGGTTCTGGTTCAACATGCTCCGGGATAGGAATACGCTTATTGTCTTGCTGAGGAGTAGTCAATTCGTCATAGTTCGGTGCTAGTTCCGACCGAGGATCCGTTGCTATATCCTGTTTAAAGCTCTGATCGGTAAACGTAGTCATATTGGCTTTTGGTGCTTCTAGTAAGCGCTGCATAGCTTCAATCTGCTCTTGATAAAACGATTCACGTTCTAAAGATTGATTTTCTCTCTGTATTGCCTGATTTAATTGTTTTTCCAGTATGTCAACTTGACGTTTTAGTAAGTCAACTTCTGTCAAGTTTTGACTGTTAATTGATTGACTTTGATTGACTGTATCCTCTTTTTTTTGTGGTTCCCCAAAAACTCTTAGGGCCTCTGAAAAGTCAATTAAGCCATCAGATCCTTTAGATAAATTTCCTTTGTTTATATGTGCATATATGGCTT
>NZ_KI391945.1:0-3753 GCF_000162375.2 Acinetobacter sp. RUH 2624
CTTTTTTTGAGCAATCCGGACACGTCCAAACGCTGCCACAATATTGAATATTGTCATAGCTTGCACGTTTTTTAGCAGAGTCATAACGAACACCAACCGGCATTTTTTCAGAAATACGCAACTTGCCACAGTAACAGACACGGAATTCCTGTTTTTCTGCATTCGGGGTATAGAGGATCTGCCCAGCTTTTTCTTTTAACTGCTCAGTTTGTTTTCTGTATTCTTTGTACTGGGTATCATCTTGCTGTAAGCCTTGCTGTGACTGGTTGGAACAGAATTTAGTAATTGTTCCAAGGCGATTTTTTCGAGATGCAGGGACGACAGCAGATAGCGCAGGAGCGCTTTTAATGAAAGATGTTGTTTTTTGAGGGTTTTGTCTGTTTTGCATTCTCAAGCCTATATTCAGGCTTGATGGGGGAGGAAATCACCTTTATACTATCCGTATACATTGTGAAATCAGCACCTCAAGCCGCTGAAAGTAGCCAATCAAAAGCCTGATCCGCCAAGATATGGGGCTTTTTTTTGGTCTGTAAAAAACTAAAAGTAATATAACTTAAATATTTCTGTTATTCAAATAGCTGATTTTAAAGTAAAAATTACACTAAATATTTATTCTAATCAAATCTCTAAGCCATTGTTTTCTAAGTTGTTCGCACCCGTTGGGATGCTCTGTTACTCCCGTTTGAAATCAAAAGGGAGCTTGTAATCAGGGAAAAAACATCTTAAATCGGATGAAGTTTGTGCCACTCGTAGACACTCGTTCACCTAAAATTTCGATTACACATCTATTTTTTTTCTTTTTCTTTTTCTTTTTCTATTTTCTTTCTTAGCTTTATTGTCTTTAATTCCTCTTCAAGAATTTTATTAAGCAGTTCCTTACTCTTCAACTCTTCCTCAAGTAACTTTCTACCATTCAGCCTAAATGAAGGTGTCATATTATTTTTTTCTGCTTGAGTAATCAGCCAGCTAGAAAAAAGATTTATAGCAACTGATGTACTGGCATCACTAATTTGAGCAACCGCATCTAACAATGCACTATCAAAAGCCATCCCATGATTATCTTGATGTATTGGTTTGATTTCTAATAAAGTGCTATCAAAATTTTGCTTCTGAAAATCAACATAAGAATCAATATACATATTTGAAATTTTTAGTTCTAACATTTACTTATCCCTTCAAAATTAATAATTTATAGAAATATTATTATAACTCCATAATAAGTATCTCTATTAATTAAAACCTACATCTCAAAATCATTACCCTTTTTCTTTTGCTCTTCAAAATATACACCACTATCTAATTGATTTTTATTAGATAGTTCGACAGATTCATTATATTTACTCTGTCTTTCTTTTGACTTCTCATCAATTAAAAGTACGTCATATTCATTTTTACACTTACCAACCAACACATCACTTAAAGCACGTTTTACCTCATTCGCTTTTTCATAAGCCCATACACCACCCTCTTGCACTTGATCATCTATAATACTTTGAATTGCAACAATATATTTTGCAGATGAATCAAAATTATCATAGTAACTTGGTCTTGTTCCCCAACTCCTAAAAGTATCGTCATAATCTTTACTCTTAGAATCTGCACATTGATTTAATATAATTTCTAATTTCTTTTTAAAATCATATACTTCTCTATCATTCATTAGCCTAAGTATCTCAGCATATGGGTTAGTTGTAGGCTCATTATTATCAAGCAAAGCAGTATAGTTAGCCCCCTCTCTGATAACACCCTCTAATTTGCTCTGTATTGCGTTATAAGCCAGTTTTTCAGGCTCAGTGGTACATTCGCCTACTTTATCCCATAAATGCGCTCTATCAGCCTCTATTTGCGTTCTACGATCATTTTCCAGTACCTTCCTAAATTCTATTGCCTGTTGTCGCTCCTGCTCTTTTGCTAACTGTTCACGGTGCGCCCTTAATTGCGCTTCAAATCGTGCATCCTCTTCCCTTTTTCTAATCAATTGATTTTTATGATCTTGTATTCGATCTTTTAAGCTCTGTTCTATTTCCTTGTAATCATTTGGAAAAAGCTCTTTAAATTCAATAACTTGAGAAAATTCATCAAGCATTTTATCAATCTTTTTTTCTAATTTTTTTATCTGTTTTACTGCATTTCTATGGGCTTCTGCTTCTTTCTCTGTCTTAATAATTTGCTCTGAAAGCTTTACAGATAGGGATTCTTGGGCTTTTAAAGACTGCTTTTGATAGTATTCATGCTGCTCATCAAAAAGACTTCCAAAATACTTCTGCAACTTCTCATCTTTTAAAGGTTTTCCATCCAACATATGAATTGTAGAATCATTATAAGTAATTGTTTTTAATGCTGGTTTTTGAATTAAATATTTTTCATTATCAGGCTTTTGAATTTCAGCATAAAAATCTTTAATTGTCGTATGTTCTGCCTTTGATCCCTCCAGCCCTCTTTCAAGCCCTAAATCTTTCACTTGGTCATGAAAATCAGTCTGCATTTTTGATAATTTTGCCCTGCCGCCTAAAAATTCCCTAGCGTTCAATTTCCCCTGTGAATCAATAGGAACAACGTATGCGACAAGGTGCGGGGTAGTTTCATCACGGTGGATCGACGTACTAATAACATTTTCAGCACCATGCCTTTGTTTTAACCATTCAATCGATCTTTTGAAGAAATCCGCTTCTTTTTCTGTCCCTAATCCCGACCAATCTGGAGACATTGTTATTAAATATTCAACACACAAAACCGCATTTGAACGCGTTTTTTCAGGAAGTCGATTTTTAACCCCATCCATCACCTGTCCTGCTGTTTTTAAATCATGTTCATTATTAACAGTGCGGTATGGGTCAGCATTAGGAGTTGGTCTATTGCGATAGTTATGGCTCAAAGAAGCAGCAATATTGCCGATTGTTTTCAGTTTTTCTGTTCGAAGAATTGCATAACTCATAAAACACATCCTATCGCTAGTTTTCCCCCAGTGTGCCACAGGGAAAAACATTAGCGAAGCGGAATGTGTACTCACTACACAATTTTAAAACTACGTTTTCAAATTATTCCATGAGCGGGGGAGATTTCTCCCCTCGACCCCTCGAAAAACGCGATGCGTTTTTAAGCCCGAACAGAAAATCCTTCACGGATTTTAAGTCGGTCTGAATCCCATTTTTTTCAAAATCGGATTCCACGAGTTCAAGAAACTCGACACGTTTTTTGTGATAACAAATAGTCCACCAGTCTTGTGAACTTAAAGCCAATGCATCATAAACCTGGCTAGATTCCTCTTCTTGTTGATTAGCCAAATCTTCATCTTCTTCTAAATTTTTTAATCCTAATAATTCAAGCAAACCATTACTTGGCCGAATCTGTCTTGCACCTTTAAATGCCTTAGCATATGTCCTAAAAATTCGGCTGTATTTATCAGAGGTACTCACTTCCATTTGTGCTAAATCCAGTACTTCCCACATAGTCAAACTGGACATATTTTTTTTACCAATCTTCATATGTGATTGGGTCAGCTCAGAAGCCAAACCCCATTTTGCAATATAACTTGCATAGGTCTGCTCACCTGTTTTTTCCATTTTCAGGTCTACACCATGTTTACGACTAGGCTTTCCAAGCCCACGTTTGACACACTTCTCAGCCCAAAACTCGTAAATCTCACCCTCAATTCTTTCTATATCCTCTTTCTGATATTCACGATTCAAAAACAGCAAAATATGCAGGTGGGGATGAAAGCCATTTCTATCTGAATACTTAACCTCTGTTGCC
>NZ_KI391946.1:0-1149 GCF_000162375.2 Acinetobacter sp. RUH 2624
TCTTGAATATCCATAAAGCTTAGCTAACTCTGAAACTGACAGTTTTTTCATTATGTAAACCAGTTTTCAACTTGTGTTAATACCTGACTGTTAACTTAACAATTTCAATTAACAATGTCATTGAAATCCTAATTTTCTGAGTAAAGGGAGTAACTCTTTAAATTTCTCTGCATCTTGCAGCATGGCAGCTATACGTACAGCAAACTGCTGATAGCTTTCTGTGCCTTGTGAATATTTACTCATCTCAGGAAGCTCTGAGAGCTTGTTGGCGAATAGATGGCGTTGTTTATCTGTCATTTTTGAAAAGAGGTCTAATGTATTCGGATCTCTTTTAGATTCGACTGAATGCGTGGCTGATTTTTTCTGTTTAAAGCTAAATGAAAAACCAGTAATAGATCTACCTGTTTTATGCTGTTCAACTTTGACAGTGATATCGGTATGTTCATTTACTTGTTTTAATGCAATGTCTAAAACATATTTTTTAAAATCATACATTCGTTTGTATTCAGTCTCGAGTACACCTATTTTTTGTCTAAAATCATACATAGTTATGAGAGGAGTTTTTCCAGTACTACGCCATGCAATCAATATTTCATATAAACGAACAGCATAAGCACTTGTTAAATTACTTATTTGTTGTATTTCATACTTTGTAAATTGTTCTTCTAACCTAGTAATTAAAGGCACAATAGCAGGGGCAAAAATAAGTCTAACGACAGCTTCATTATCAATATAAGCCACCTCGCTCACCCATCTCGACTTGTGATTAATAATGTTACCTTTTTCACTAAGACTCTGATAACTGAATTGTCTTGCAAACAGGTCATCGCAAGCATCTTTTAACGCCTGATAAGCCGTATTTCGATGTACACCAAACTGATTAATATAACTTTCAGCATGAACTGTTAGTGGATCATTAGCATTTATCCCTTTACCCGATTCCCTTGCTTCAACAATAGCTAGGAGAATTAACCTCTGTTCAACTAGATCGAGGTTATAACTAGCATTGATTAAGGCATTATCTTTAACAACTAGTTCTGTTTTCATATGAAAAGATTATATTTTTAATTCAATAAGACGAGGTTATACAATTATCTCGCTTAATGCAAGGTAAACCTCGTTTTAATGCAAGGTAAACCTCGTTTTAAT